>CAWEHF010000035.1:0-56313 GCA_963808695.1 uncultured Acidobacteriaceae bacterium | reverse complement strand
CGACCAGCGACCCATGCAACGCTGCGAACACCAGCCCCTCTCCTGTCAGCTCACAGATGTTCGCCAGCGGATTCCTGGATCCGCACTACTACGATGGCACCTATCACATGGGGGAAACGACGGACCATTACAAGGTGGATAACTTCCTTGCCGCCAACCCCAGCCTCCTCCCCCTTGATGTGCCCGCCACCCGCGCAGGTTCGGACCCGGCCAACTACAATCTGATCGAGCGCGTCTCCGCCGGCTACATCATGAACACCGTCAACTTCGACCGCTTACGTTTGCAAACCGGACTGCGTATTGAAGCGACGCATGAGTATGGATTGGGATATTTGGTGAACCCGGCCGCCGGTTCCTATGGCGACGGGATGGATAGCAGCGGGAACTGGATTGGGACCACGCCGGTTACGAATGCCCAGGACTACATCGATCCTCTGCCCAGCGTTCAAGCCCGTTGGGAATTTACGTCCGCGACTGCGATTCGTGCGGTCTACGCGCGCGGCATCTCCCGGCCCAACCAGTACGACCTGGTGCCGTACGCCGCCTCCGCCGTTGGTCCGGGTAACATCGTAGCCACTATCGGCAACCCGAAGGAGCTGCCGACCCACGCCAACAACTACGATCTGCTGCTGGAGCAGCAGTTAAAGCCCTTCGGTCTGATTCAGACCGGGTTCTTCTATAAGCAACTGACCAATCCGATTGTCGCGGCCAACGAGCCCTGCACCATCTCTTGCGCAGCGTTTGCCTCCATCGCTGGGGTCGCAACGAATGTTGCTCTGGAAACACAAAATATCAATGGCTCCAACGCCAACGTTTGGGGGCTGGAGTTCGGCTTGCAACAAAGGTTCACCAATCTGCCCGGCGGTTTCCGCGGCCTGGGGCTGATGGCCAACTATTCCTACAACCAGTCGGGCATCAACGGCCTTCCCGATCGCGACGACTCGCCTTCGCTGATGGGATCGGCAAAACACGCCTTCAACATAGAACCTGGATATGAGTTCAGCCGTTACGAGGCGCACCTGGGCATGTCCTATAACAGCTCCAACATTGACGCTTACCAGTACTTCTCCACTGACTCCAATCAGCCGGGAGTGTGCGGTAATACGAATCCGAACCCAACCCCCGACGCACCGCTCAACGGGCCGGTCAACGGGCCCTGCGGCGACAACTACTTCTACCCGCATTTCCAAGTGGACGCGCAGTTGGGGGCACGGCTGTACAAGGGCCTGCGGCTTGAGGTGGAAGGCCTTGACCTGAATAACGAAGTCTTCGGCTTCTACAACGGCAGCCCGCAGTACATGACGCAGCGCGAGTACTACAAGCCGACTTACAGCGCCAGCCTAGTTTGGAATTCGGGTCGCGAAAAGTAAGCTGATTGCAAAGCTAGTTCGACAGGCCGGCGTTGAGCCTCTCTTACCGCCGGCCTGCTTTTTTCCCACAAAACCTTTCTTTTGGAGCGGTGCCATGCGCGGTCGGATGTTGCTTCTTTATGCGCTCGTTATTCTGTCATGCGGGCCTTTCGCAGTTTCGGCGCTCGCACAGACTTCATCCGGGAGCGGCGAAAAGCTGCAGTACGTGATCTACCTGAGCCGGCATGGAGTGCGGTCGCCGACGGGCAAGGCGGAGCAATACGGGAAGTTTTCAGCCTCGGCGTGGCCGGAGTGGCCGGTGCAGCCCGGCTACTTGACTCCCCACGGCTACGACTTGATAAAACTTTTCGGCGCATACGATCGCATTAAACTCGTGGACGACGGGCTGCTTGCGCCTGCGGGTTGCGATGATGCAACTCATGTGACGATTCTGGCCGACAGCGACCAGCGCACGCGAGAGACGGGCAAGGCGCTGGCTGAGGGGCTGATGCCGGGGTGCGGCGTGGAGACTCATGCGCTGGCTGAGGGCACGCACGATCCCCTGTTTCACGGGATGAGTGCGTCGGAGGCGCACCTCGATCCGGCGCTGGCGATTGCGGCCATCGGAGGGCGCATCGGCGGCGACCCGAACAACCTGGCCCAGGCCTATCGGCCACAATTGGCCGCGCTCGACAAGATTCTGGCCGGGTGCGGAAAAGTCCCGGCAACGAATGCGGCAAGGATGTCGCTCTTCGATATTCCCGCAGTGCTGCAACCGGGCAAGGGCGAGCACGCCGTGGAGTTTCGCAGTCCGCTGGCGACTGCCTCGACGCTCTCAGAAAACCTGCTGCTCGAGTACACACAGAGGATGAGCGGAACCGAGCTGGGCTGGGGCTGCCTGGATGAGGCCAGCCTGCGCGAGGCGATGGAACTGCATGACGCCGAGGAAGACTACGCCGACCGGACGCCTGTGATCGCGCGGATGCATGCGTCAAATCTGCTGGACCGGATTGTGCGAGCAATCGATCAGAGCGCCACGGGAAAGCCTGTTGCCGGCGCGCCGGGAAAGCCGGACGACAAGGTCCTGCTGCTGGTTGGGCACGATACGAACATTGCCACCGTCGCCGGGGTTCTGGGGCTCGATTGGATTATCGACGGGCGGCGCAACGATACTCCGCCGGGAGGAGCGCTGCTGTTTGAGCTGTGGCGCGCGGCCGGCGGCGGTTACTCGGTGCGGGTCTACTACACCGCGCAGACCCTTAGCCAGATGCGGGAGGCGACTCCGCTGACCGCAGCCAACCCGCCGGTGCGCGTGCCGGTGTTTGTGCCGGGCTGCGGGGCTGTGGCGGGAACCGGAACTGCCGGCTCGGCCTGCAGCCTTGAAGGCTTCGAGGCCACGGTCCGGCGGTCCATCGACCCGGCTTATGTAAGCGGAACCCAATAACGCAGGGGTTAGCGGTTTGGCAATCGATTTGCGGGCGTAGAGATCCACAGTCGCTGCGGCGACCCGGTCTACCACCCCATCCAGTCAACGGCAGGCTTGATGAGGACCCCGGTCGGGAGACCGGCGCTGCCGTACCGCATAGCAACGCCGAAGATGCAACTATTTCCCTCCCGGAAGCGTCCATCTGACTACGTGAGTGTCCACGACTGTTCGGCTCGCAATCCATTGAATCTTCCTGTTTCAGTCGAATTCCCCAAAGGGGTGGTTGGGGAATTCCGCAGCCCGGAGAGAAGATGTTATCTGGACCACTGGGAGGCGTTTCGAGGCGCCTTTCGCACCCGCTCGATGTGAAACAATGACACTGATCAAATACAGGTCCGCAACTGGACACAAGAGAACAACATGGACCAACCTTCGTCTGCTTCAAATCCAGCTGAATTCCAGTTCCATCACTCAAGAAAACGTCGTCATTGGTGGGTTTGGGTCGTCGTCCTGCTTGCTTTCGGCGCGCTGTTCTATTGGGTGATCCGGCAGCACAACCAAAGCCAGCAAGCCATGGCCGGGGGCGCAGGCCGCGGCGGCAGCCGACTCGGCATGAGCGGCCCCATACCGGTGACCTATGCCACCGCGACCAAGGGCAGCATTGGCGTGTATCTCGACGCCATCGGGACGGTCACGCCCACCTACACTGACTCGGTCACCGCACAGGTGACCGGAGTGATCACCCAGGTGCACTATGCCGAGGGGCAGGTCGTGCACAAGGGCGATCCGCTGATCGACATCGATGACCGGCCCTACCAGGCGCAGCTTGAAGAGGCGCAGGGCGCACTCGAGCGCGATCAGAACTTGCTGGCCGAAGCCCAGATGGACCTGAAGCGATACCAGGAAGCCTGGGCGAAGAACGCCATCCCGCGGCAGACGCTCGAGGACCAGGAGAAGCTGGTGGCGCAGGACCAGGGCACGGTACGCAACGATGAGGGCGTGGCGAAGTACGACCAAGTACAGGTGGCGTACTGTCATTTGACCTCGCCGATCGACGGCCGCGTGGGCCTGCGCATCGTGGACCCGGGAAACCTGGTGACGGCTAACTCAACCACGACGCTGGTGGTGGTGACGCAGACTGCGCCGATCACTGTGATCTTTACTTTGCCCGAAGACAGCCTGGGGCAGGTGCTGGAGCAGATGCGCGCCGGCAAGACGCTTACCGTGCAGGCTTTTGACCGCGCCCAGCAGAAACTGCTCGATACCGGCAAGCTGCTCACGGTCGACAACCAGATCGACACCACAACCGGAACGGTGAAGCTGCGCGCATCGTTTGCCAACTCCAAGGGGCTTCTCTTCGCCAACCAGTTTGTGAATACGCGCCTGCTGGTGAAGACACTCGACAACCAGACGCTGGTAGCTTCGTCGGCCGTTCAGCATAACGGCGCCACGGATTTCGTGTACGTGATCCAGAATCCCAATTTGCCCAAGGGCGCCATGGCGGTGATGAAGACCGTCAAGGTGGGACTTTCAGACAACGGGAACACAGTCATCAACAAGGGAATCGAGCCGGGCACGGTAGTGGCCGACAGCAGCTTCCAGAAACTGGTCGACGGCTCGCAGGTGTATCAGTCCAAAGTGGCGCTGCCGACTGCTGACACGACCGAGGAAGATGTTCCATGAGTCCGTCGCGCCCATTCATTTTGCGGCCGGTTGCAACTTCACTCTTAATGGCCGCAATCCTGCTGGTGGGAATCGTCGCATTCACGCAGTTGCCGGTCTCGGCGCTGCCAGAGGTTGACTACCCGACCATCCAGGTGCTGACTTTCTATCCCGGCGCCAGTCCCGACGTGATGGCGACAACGGTGACGGCTCCGCTGGAACGCCAGTTTGGAGAGATGCAGGGTCTGAGCCAGATGACTTCGACGAGCGCCGGTGGCGTGTCGGTCATCGTGTTGCAGTTCAGTTTGTCGCTGGGCCTGGATGTGGCTGAAGAGGAAGTGCAGTCGGCCATCAACGCGGGCCAGTCGTTCCTGCCTTCCGACCTGCCCGTGCCGCCGGTCTACAACAAGACGAATCCGGCCGACGCGCCGATCCTCACCATGGCCATCACCTCAGACAGCATGCCGCTGTCAGCGGTTGAAGACATGGTAGACACGCGTCTTGCGCCGCGGCTCTCGCAGTTGAGCGGCGTGGGCCTGGTGAGCATCAGCGGCGGGCAGAAGCCGGCGGTGCGCATCCAGGTGAACCCGGTCCAGCTTTCCTCGTATGGCCTGAACATGGAGGACGTTCGTTCGGCGCTGGTGCAGTCGAGCGTGAACTCGGCGAAGGGCAACTTTGACGGGCCGCGCCAGGACTACCAGATCGACGCCAACGACCAGATCACCGAGGCCGACGATTACAAGAACGTCGTCATTTCTTATTCCAACGGCGCTCCGGTCCTGGTCAAGGATGTGGCCAACGTTGTGAATGGGGTTGAGAACACAAAACAGGCGGCATGGATGAACATGACGCCGGCGGTGATTCTCAACATCCAGCGTCAGCCCGGCGCGAATACCATCACCGTCGTCAACGCCATTCAGAAGGTTCTGCCGCAGCTCGAATCCAATCTGCCGGCTTCGATTAAAGTGACGCCGCTGACCGACATGACAACCAGCATTCACTCTTCGGTGAACGACGTGGAGTTTGAGTTGATGCTGACCGTCGCGCTCGTGGTCATGGTGATCTTTCTTTTCCTGCGCAGCCTGCGCGCCACCATCATTCCTTCCGTCGCCGTGCCGCTCTCGCTCATCGGCACGTTCGCGGTGATGTACCTGCTCGGCTATTCGCTCGATAACCTCTCGCTGATGGCGCTCACCATCTCAACCGGCTTTGTGGTTGACGACGCGATTGTCATGATCGAGAACATCAGCCGCTTCCTTGAAGAGGGCATGAAGCCGATCGAGGCCGCGTTGACCGGCGCAGAGCAAATCGGCTTCACCATCATTTCGCTGACGGTGTCGCTGATCGCCGTGCTGATTCCGCTCTTGTTCATGGGCGACGTGGTAGGACGGCTGTTCCGCGAATTTGCCGTCACGCTGGCGGTGACGATCGTGATCTCGGCCGTGGTTTCGCTCACGCTGACGCCCATGATGTGCTCGCGGATTCTGCGCCACGATGCCGAAGAGAAGCAGACCCGGTTCTACCGCTGGTCCGAGCGCATGTTCGACGGCATGATCGCGTTCTACGGGCGCACGCTGAAGGTGGTGCTGCGCTACCAGACGATTACCCTGCTGGTTGCCGCGGCCACGCTGGTTCTTACCGTTTATCTCTATGTCGTCATCCCCAAGGGCTTCTTCCCGGTGCAGGACACAGGCGTGATCCAGGGCATCTCGCAGGCCAGCCAGTCGATCTCATTTACGGGCATGGTCGAGAAACAGAAGGAGCTGGCCAGGATCATTCTCCAGGATCAGGCGGTTGAGAGCCTCTCATCGTTCATCGGAGCAGACGGCATCAACACCACACTGAACAGCGGCCGCATCTCGATCAATCTGAAGCCGCTCGACGAGCGGCATCATGTGAGCGCATCCGACGTGATCAGGCGGCTGCAAACCAGCCTGGCCGAGGTGCACGGGATCCATCTCTACATGCAGCCGGTGCAGGACATCACGGTTGACGATCGAGTGAGCCGCACGCAGTACCAGTACACGCTTGAAGATGCCGACACCGACGAATTGAACGAGTGGACTAACAAATTTGTGGCGGAACTCAAGAAGATGCCCGAGCTGGAAGACGTGGCCACCGACCAGCAAACCGGCGCCAAGGCCGTGCAGCTTGAGATCGATCGCGTGACCGCATCGCGGCTGGGCATTGCGCCAACCACCATCGACAGCACGCTCTACGATGCCTACGGCCAGCGCGAGATCAACACGCTTTACACGCAGCTCAACCAGTATCACGTGATTCTCGAGACCGCTCCGCAGTGGCAGCAGAATCCCAACAACCTGGGCGATCTGTACATCCAGTCGAGCGCTTCGGCGGGCGCCAGCGGCGCCAGCGCTGTAAACTCTTACTCCACTTCCGCGTCGGCCGCAGCCGGCTCCAACGCTCTTACAACCTCGGTCAAGTACACGCCTTCTTCGGGCGTCATCACTCCGCCGTCGACCGTGCTTGCCGGGACGACGGCCGGAACGTCGCCAATGCAACCGTCGCTTCAGTGGGAGCGAATGCAATCCCGCTGAGCGCCTTTACCCACGCGTCGGTGACCACTGAGGCGCTCTCAATCAACCATCAGGGACAGTTCCCTTCGGTCACGGTTTCGTTCAACCTGGCGTCGAATGCGTCGCTGGGCACGGCCATCTCAAAGATCGATGACGTGGCCAAGCAGCCTTCACTTCCCTGCCAGCCTGCAATCGGATTTTCAAGGCACCGCGGCATCGTTCCACAATTCGCTTTCGAATGAAGCCCTGCTGATCCTGGCCGCGCTGGTCACCGTTTACATCGTGCTGGGCGTGCTCTATGAGAGCTTCATTCACCCGATCACGATTCTCTCTACGCTGCCCTCGGCCGGCGTGGGCGCGCTGCTTGCGCTCATGCTCTTCGGGCAGGATTTGAGCGTGGTTGCCATCATCGGCATCATCCTGCTGATCGGCATTGTGAAGAAGAACGGCATTCTGATCGTGGACTTTGCCCTGGAGGCCGAGCGGGAGCGCGGCAAGGACTCGACCGATGCAATCTACGAGGCCAGCCTGCTGCGTTTCAGGCCGATCATGATGACCACCATGGCCGCGCTGCTGGGCGGCATTCCCCTGGCAGCCGGTACCGGGCTGGGTTCTGAGCTGCGCCGGCCCCTGGGCATCGCCATGGTTGGCGGCCTGCTGCTGAGCCAGGTTCTCACTCTCTACACCACGCCTGTGATCTACATCTTCTTCGATCGCCTGGCCCTGCGTATCACCGGGCGCAGACCCTCCGGTGGGCACATGAAGGCGACACCGCGGCCGGGCACGGAGACAGCATGAGCCTCTCGTCCCCATTCATCCGGCGACCGGTCGGCACAACGCTGCTGACCATTGCCGTGGGACTGGCCGGCGCAATCGCGTTCACAGTGTTGCCGGTGGCGCCGTTGCCGCAGGTGGATTTTCCTACCATCAGCGTGAGCGCCGGCCTGCCGGGCGCAAGCGCGCAGATCATGGCGGCATCGGTAGCCACGCCGCTGGAACGGCAGTTCAGCCACATCGCCGGCATCACCGAGATGACCTCGTCGAGTTCGCTGGGCTCGACCAGCGTGACACTGCAGTTCGACCTTAGCCGCAACATTGACGGCGCAGCGCGCGACGTTCAGGCGGCCATCAATGCAGCCCGTACCTATCTGCCCACCAATTTGCCCTCGAATCCCTCGTACCGCAAGGTGAATCCGGCCGACTCGCCGATCATGATTCTCGGCCTGACTTCGGACAAGTACGACGTGACGAAAATCTACGATCTTGCGTCCACCATCCTGGTGCAGAAGCTCTCGCAGATTCAGGGAGTGGGGCAGGTGTTTGCCGGCGGCGGCGCAGCGCCCTCGGTCCGGGTTGAGGTCAATCCCAAAAAACTGGAGAGTTTCGGACTCACACTGGGGAATATCCAATCCGTCCTCAGCCTGCAGAACTCGCATTCGCCTCGCGGCCAGCTCTCAGATAACGGCATCACTCAAGACATCATCACCAACGACCAGATTTCGCTGGCCGAACAGTACAGGCCCCTGGTCGTCGGCTACCACAACGGCGCCGCCGTCCGGCTTGAAGACGTCGCCGACGTGATCGATTCCACACAGAACCTGCGCACCGCGGGCTATCTCGATGGACATCGCGCCATCTTTATCATCATCTTCCGCCAGCCCGGCGCCAACATCATCCAAACCGTGGACCGCGTCAAGGCGCAGTTGCCGTACCTTGTAGCCGTTCTTCCCGCCGGAATAACCTCGACGATCGTCCTCGATCGGACCACGACGATTCGCGCATCTGTCTTTACGGTGGAAAAGGCTCTCACCGGCTCCATCGTTCTGGTGGTGCTGGTGGTTTTCATCTTCCTGCGCAGCCCCCGCGCCACGCTGATTCCCGCTGTGGCCGTGCCCACGTCGCTCATCGGTACCTGCGCGGTGATGTACCTGCTTGGTTTCTCGCTCGACAACCTTTCGCTGATGGCGCTCACCATTGCTACCGGCTTTGTGGTCGACGACGCCATCGTGGTGATGGAGAACATCACGCGCCATCTCGAGGCCGGCATAGAGCCCTTTGCCGCTGCGCTCAAGGGGGCTCAAGAGATCGGATTTACGGTCTTTTCCATCAGCATGTCGCTGATTGCCGTGTTTATTCCCATCCTGATGATGGGAGGCATCGTCGGTCGTCTCTTCCGTGAGTTCGCCATTACGCTTTCAGCGGCCATCGTGATTTCGATGGTGATTTCGCTGACCACCACCCCCTGCATGTGCGCCCACTTGCTGCGAACACGCGTCGAAGGCAAAAAACACAACATTTTTGCGCGCGCCAGCGAGTCAGGGTTCAACGGGCTGCTGTGGGTGTACCGCAAATCGCTGCTCTGGGTGCTGGATAACCCGGGGCTCATGCTGATTGTGTTCATACTGACCGTGGCTCTCAACGTCGTGGTCATCGTCAGGATTCCAAAGGGATTTTTCCCGCAGCAAGACACCGGCATGATGATGGGCATGATCCAGGGGCCGCAGGATGCTTCGTTCCCGCTGATGAACTTCAGCGTGCAGAAGCTGATGCAGGTGGTGAAGGCCGATCCGGCAATTGCGCATGCCAACGGATACACGGGCGGAGGAGGCTTCGGCGGCGGAGGCAGCAACGGAGGTAATATCTTTATCGCGCTCAAGCCGCTCGGCAACCAATGCAAGGAGTCACTTTCGTGCCCTGTGCGCCAGACCACCGCGATGGACGTGATCAACCGGCTGCGGCCAAAAATGAACAGTCTGCCCATTGCCTCGGCCTTCCTGCAGCCGGGTCAGGACCTCCGCATCGGCGGCCGCGGCAGCGCGGCGCTCTATCAGTACACCATCCAGAGCGACAGTGTTCCCCTGCTGGCTCGATGGGGCCCGATTCTGCTTGAACAGATGAAGGGGCTGCCTGGGCTTCAAGACGTGAACACCGACCAGCAGAACGGCGGCCTCGAAGAAATGCTCAACTACGATCGCACCACCGCGGCGCGGTTGGGGCAAACCTCGCAATCGCTCGATTCGGCTCTCTACTCGGCTTTCGGCCAGTCTGAAGTTTCGGTAATTTACACGCAGTTGAACCAATACTACGTGGTAATGGAAGTTGCGCCGCAATACTGGCAGGATCCCAATGGGCTGAAGAACATTTACATCGCGCCCGGTGGGTCTTCGGCGACCGGCTCTTCAACCACGGCTGGCCTCGACAGAATTTCGCCGCTGATGACCATGATGAAAGCCTCTTCGAACACCACACCCCTGCAGGTGAACCACACCGGGCTCTTCCCTTCGGCGACGGTTTCGTTCAACCTGGCCAACGGCATGTCGCTCTCCGACGCCACGCGCGAAGTCACTGAGATGGAGCAGCGACTGGGCATGCCCAGCTCAGTGCGCGGATTCTTTGCCGGAACGGCGCAGGCCTATCAAGATTCCCTGGCCTCAGAGAAGTACCTGGTCATCACGGCGCTGCTTGCAGTGTTCATCGTGCTCGGCATTTTGTATGAGAGCCTGGTTCACCCCATCACTATCATTTCAACTCTGCCATCGGCCAGCGTAGGCGCAATGCTGGCGCTGATGCTCTTCAAGATGGACCTGAATGTCATCTCCATCATTGGCATCATCCTGCTCATCGGCATCGTAAAGAAGAACGCGATCATGATGATCGATTTTGCGCTGCAGGCCGAACGCAACCAGGGCAAGAATACCCGCGATTCCATCTTTGAGGCGTGCATGCTGCGCTTCAGGCCCATTATGATGACCACTTTCTCAGCCATCATGGGCGCGCTGCCGCTGGCCTTTGGAACGGGCACCGGTTCTGAGCTGCGCCGTCCGCTGGGCATCACGATTGTGGGCGGGCTGCTGTTGAGCCAGTTGCTCACGCTCTACACCACGCCGGTCATTTACCTGATGATGGACAAGATGCGTATACGCGCGCTCGGCCGCACCCCCCGCCTGATGCCCTTGCCGGCCGAAGGAGCTGCGTCGTAATGATGATGAGGAAGGCGACCATGCCTGATTTGAGAACTCGAGTCCCGTTTGCATTTACAGCTGCTGCGCTAGGCACGCTGGCGCTTGTTGCGGGTTGCCATGTCGGCGCGCCCTATAACCCTCCAGCGCCGCCGGCCGTGACCGCGCCCAACTACAAGGAGTCGACGGTAAACTTCCAGGACCAGGAGGGATGGAAGGTCGCGAGCCCGCAGGACGCCATGATTCGCGGCAACTGGTGGGAGATCTTCAACGAGCCCGAACTGAATGCGCTGGAGGAGCAGCTCAACGTCAACAATGAGAACCTGAAGCAGTCGTTCCAGAGCTTGATGGCGGCTCGCGCTCAAGTGGCCGAGGCGCGCGCACAGTACTGGCCGACGATCACCGCCGGTCCGGGCTGGAGCCGCTCGAGGACCTCGAGCAATCAACACGTCTCTTCGACCGCCACAACGGGTAATACTACTTCCCTGTGGAATGCTCCGCTCGATGTGTCTTGGACCCCCGACTTCTGGGGCAAGATCAGGAACCAGGTGCACGAAGCGCAGTACACAGCCCAGGCAAGCGCGGCCGACCTTGAAGTGGAGAAACTTACCGAGCAGGCCAGCCTGGCCGAGTACTACTTTGAGATTCGCGGCCAGGACATGCTGCAGAAGCTTCTGAACGACACCGTGGCAGCTGACCAGAAGGCTCTGGATGCGAACCAGGGCGCGTACGATGCGGGAACGGGCGACTACATTTCGGTGGTTGAAGCGAAAAGTACACTGGCGTCTGCGCGGGCCGCGGCCGTCAACGTGGGCCTCTCGCGCGCGCAGTATGAGCACGCCATCGCGGTGCTGCTGGGCAAGATTCCCAGCGACTTCTCGATACCGGTCAAGCCCATGATCTACACCGCTCCGGCGATTCCCACCGGCGTTCCCTCGCAACTTGTGGAGCGGCGGCCCGACATCGCCGCCTCAGAACGCGCGCTGGCTGAGGCGAACGCCGAGATCGGCATCGGATACGGCGCGTTCTTCCCGCAGGTGACAATTTCTGCCAGCGGCGGATTTGAATCTTCGCTGATGAAGCACCTCTTCGACTGGCCGAGCCGCATCTGGTCCATCGGGCCCTCGGCCTCGCAGGTCATATTCGACGGCGGACTGTACCGCGCCGCGCTGCACCAGTACACAGCCACCTACAACGCCGACCTGGACGGGTACCGGCAGACCGTGCTGACCGCATTCCAGCAGGTGGAGGATTCGCTGGTTGCCACGCGTGTTTATTCGCAGCAGATTCTCGACCAGCAGGATGCATTGAAATCGGCGCAGCAGTTCCTCGATCTCGAAACCGAGCGCTACAACTCCGGCGTCGACCCCTACGTGGATGTGGTAACAGCGCAGACCGCGGTACTCAGCGATCAGCAGGAGCTGAATACGCTCCAGGTAGAAGAGATGATGTCGGCGGTTCAGCTTGTGCAGGCGCTGGGCGGAGGATGGGATCGCAGCCAGTTGCCCACGCCAAATCAAGTGACCGCGAAAGTGCCCAACAGCGACTACAAGTTGCAGCAGTAAAGGCAGTTAAACAGTTGAGCAGTTGAACGGGACAGCAGCGAAAGAGTGAAAAAGTGAAGGAGTGAAAGAGAAGCGCGAGTATAGTCGCGTTTCTTTCGCTTTGCGGCCCGTCTCATAAGGCCGCAAGCCGACAAGCTGACCCTCTGACTTGCTCCTCGGATCGCTACTGCGATTGCCGGTAGCAGATACTGTCGCCGTCGAGCCGGTATTCGGCCGAGCAGACGTCGCCGCCGCAGATCATCATCTCTCCGCAATAAAGCTGGCGGCGGGTAATCAGCCCGAGGGTACCACAACGCGGGCACGACATGACGGCCACATAGGGATTCTGCGCCTGGCCGAGCTTGGATTGGTTTTCAAGCATGAAAACCGTTCCGGGGTCCATTCTCTCGGGGATCCATTCTTCAAGGAACTGCAAGTCGGCTGACATCCTTCCCTCCGCATGGGTTGATGTAACCAAACCGTACCGATCGAGTCGGGCCGGTCGTCTTCTTGCAACAGCAGCAACTACGAATGGAGAGGGTTGGGGTCCCTCTGTTGGAAATAGAGTTTTGCCGTTCGCCCCTTCGCTCGTCAATCGAAATCGTTAGCAACTATTATCGAGCGGGGTTCCTTCTCTTCAACGCTCGCATTTCCCTTAGACGCTCAATTGCCCCGAACGGCTATTTGGCTGCCTGCATGCCCTCGCGCGCATGCGTGCGCGCAAAGTCGTCGATGGCCTTGTAGGTTTCCTGGTTGCGGCGAATGGCCTCGACGTATTCGCGGGTCTGCGTGAACGGGATCGACTCAACAAACTCATCGATGCCGTGATAGGGACCTGCGGCCTGCCAGTCGGCGACGCGATAGTCACCGGCATTGTAGGCAGCGAGCGCGTATTCTTCCACGCCGCCGAAGCGGTCGAGCATCTGGCGCAGGTAGCGCGTGCCGAGACGGATGTTGGTATCGGGATCGAGCAACTGGAAGGTCTGAAAGTGCGTAAGGCCCTCTTCACGCGCCATGGCCCTGCCCACCGAAGGCAGCAACTGCATGAGCCCGTAAGCATTTGCATATGAGATTACCGATGGATCAAACTCCGACTCCTGGCGAATGAGCGAGGCAACGAGATACGGATCAAGATTGTTCTTCGCCGATTCGGCCTTGATGGTGTCCCAGTAAGGCTCCGGAAAAAGGATGTGCCAGTAGACGAGCGGGATCGAGTCAATGGGCGCGGTGGAGGCGAATGGCAGGGCTCTCTTGAGCGCGCGCAAGGCGCGATAGTTCTCACCATAACTGGCATATATCTGAGCTTCGGCCAGCGCGCTCCACGAAGAGGAATCGGGATCGGCCTTGATCTCGTCGGAGATGTATTCGTTGAGGCCCGCATTGGCCAGCAGCCGCGCTTTGGCCAGGTGCGGGCTGTCGGCTGGAAAGGTATCCACGAGCTTCGGCTCGGGAAGCGGCTGGAACTTGTCGAGCTGTGGCTCGGTGGCCGGTGTCTGCTTGCCAAGAGCGGAGAGCCTATCGCGCGCCATCTGTGCATAGAAATAATGCTGATAGGCGCGGACAATGGCGCGATAGTTGGCCGCGGCATGCGCGGGGTCGTGGTCCTCTGACTCGTAGAGGCGGCCACGCCAGTAGAGCGCAGAGACGGTCTCGGGAGCCGATGGATAGAGCTTGATCTGCTCGTCGAAGACGTGCGCAGCCTCGGCAAATTGACCCTGGCGATAGCTGAGCCATCCCGCGCGCCAATGGGCCGCCGGCGCGTTCTTGCTCTCCGCGAAATGCGTGGCCAGGTAGCTGTAATACTCAACGGCGCGGGGATAATCGCGCTTGAGCATATACATGTTGCCTGCGGAGAAGAGCGCATCTTCGAGCCATGGGCTGCGCGGGAAGCGCGTCTCCATCTCAGTGACGATGCGCTGCTGGCCGGTTTCGTCGTCGCGGTCGCGCGCCAGTTCCATCAACAGGTCGAGGCGGCGCGCGCCGTTTTCGTCGTTGCTGTCGGGCAACGCCTCGGCTTCTGTGGTGGTCAGGCGCTTGAGTTTGAGCTCACATGCGGCCTCGGCCACGGCAAAACCGTTGCGGTCGGCGGCGCTGAGCTCGGCTGAGCGCGACAGCACGCGGTACTGCTCCAGCGCGTCTCCATAGTGCCCGGCGTTGTAGTAAGCGTCGCCCAGGCTGCGCAGGTCGGCCATGGTCAGCGACGATTCGGCTCCCACCTCGGTGAGCCGCGCCCGCGCGATTTGCGCTTCGGGGCTCAGTGGATGGTCGAGCAGCACTCTCTTGAAGGCGGCAATCGCAGCATCCTTCTGGTTGAGCGCGTAGGCAACCTGGCCCACGGCAAGCTGGTAAGCCGGGCGATCGACGGCGCCGGTATCCTGCGCTTGCGTTAGAACCGCGCGCGCTGCGGCCGGGTTGTTCAGCGAGAGAAGAACGTTGGCTTCAAGTTCGGGCTCGCGGTCGACAAAGATGCTATCTGGATAGCGACCGGCAAAGCCCTTCAACAGGGCTTCCGCGGCGGTATCGTCGCCCGCGGCGTGGCTGGCCTCGGCGCCCAGAAAGTCATCGTAGTCGGCCAATTCCTGGCCGCTCTTGCGCGCGAGCGTCAGGTTTGACAAGGCTTCGGCATAGCGCTTGTCGAGCAGGTAGGCGTGGCCGAGTGCGAGATACGCAGCCGCGGCGGCTTCGCCGGTGTGCCTGTGAGCATAGGCCGCTACGCCTTCATATGCCTCGGGCGTACGCAGCAGAGCAAGCTGCTGGGCCATGGGACGCAGTTCGGTTGAGGCCACAAAAGCCCGATGGATGCGAGCGGTGTGCGCCAAGCGAGCGGCGCGGCTGCCGCGACGCACAGGCTGGCGATGTGACGAGGCGGGCCTCCTTGCGGCCGAAGAATGCGACGTCGACGAGCGCGCAGCCGCTGTGTGCGCCGACGAAGTGTGAGTTGCCGTTTTGTGCGGCCCCGACGTATGGGTCGCGGAAGTGTGGGTTGTGGAGGTGCTCGTCGCCGATGTTTGCGGCTTCGAGGCCATGCCGGAGCCGGGGTTTGACTGGGTATCGGAGGCGCTTTGAGCGGCGACGGGTTCCAGCACCAGCAGCAGGGCCAGAAGCAGCGCCGGGGCGCGCGAAGCAGAGACAAACAAACCCGCCTCCCTGCTTTTTAGGGAAGTTTTACCCGACATAGTTCCACTCTATTATCGAACGGCGACGCATCATCACTGGGTTTGACCGATCCGGCCCGCAATGGGAACCAGTCGGGTTACGGCTCCGGTTGCAGATCGCGCATCTCTGGCGGAGTTGGATTCCTTGCCCCTGGTTCGATACACTTTACTCAGCCGGCCCGTACCAGAAGCTCGAAGCCTCGGCCCCCGAGGTCCCCCAAAACGTCTTTTGAACCAGTTTGCGCAGCGATTTTGCGACCAGCGGCTATGTCGACCATCCAATCAGTTGCAGGTGAAAACGAGCAGCACCCCGATGTGGCCCTGGTAGAACGGGTCCGCACGGGTGATGTTTCGGCCTACGACACGCTGGTGCGCAAGTACGAGCGGCAGGTCTTCAGGATTGCGCAGCACATAACGCAGAACCGCGAAGACGCCGAAGATGTTGTGCAGGATGCGTTCTTGAAGGCCTATGAGAAGCTGGATCAGTTCCAGGGAAACTCGAAGTTCTATACATGGCTGGTACGAATCGCGGTGAACGAGAGCTTGATGCGGTTGCGCAAACGGCGCACCGGCAGGATGGTCTCGATCGACGAGGATCTGGAGACCGAAGAGGGATCAGTCCCCCGCGACCTGGCCGACTGGGCGCCCGATCCGGAGCAAAACTACACGCAGAGCGAGCTGGCAGAAATACTGCGCAAGACGATTCAGGGCTTGCCGCAGGGTTTTCGCGTAGTCTTCGCCTTGCGGGACGTGGAAGGACTTTCAACCGAAGAGACTGCGGAGACGCTGGGTTTGAGCGTGCCGGCCGTCAAGTCGCGGCTTTTGCGCGCGCGCTTGCAGCTGCGCGAGCGGCTCAGCCGGTATTTCAAGCGGAAGGCGGCGCCAGCTGGCAATGGCCCAGCAATCGCGCCGCAAACGGGGAGTTGAGACGTGACATGCACTGAGTTTATTGCTCTTCTCGACGACCTGATCGACGACAGCGTAACCGATACCATGCGCGCCGATCTGCAAGCTCATCTCAAGGGCTGCGAACACTGCGAAGTAACCCTCAATACCACCCGCAAAACCATCGAGATCTACCGTTCCCACGAAATCTACGATCTCCCCACCGACCTTCGCGAGCGGCTGCACGCGGCCATCATGGCCAGGTGCAAGCGGGGCTGCTGAGAAACAGTGATCAGTTGTCAGTGATCAGTGGTCAGGAGTCAGCTTTCATCTCAAAAAACGCAGTCCGGCGCAGAAATTTGCGCATCGCCGTCGTCCGCCTCCGCCATCGCTTCCTCTGATGTCCCGCCGCAACTTTCCCCGCCAATCTGCGTCTTGTCCTTTAGTAGGATTGAGCCGAGAGTTAGATCGACACTTGCGCGTTCCCCATTTGCGCCTCTCTACGCTGGAGTATGTCGAATGGAATCAGTGAAAAGCGCCTTGGCCTTACTCTTGTGCGCCATGATCGCGGCGCCTCCCTTCGGCTATGCGCAGTCGCCGAGCCCGGCTAACGGCGCAACGCCGGACAGATCCCAGCACCGGCCGGATTACCAGGCGGGACAGCTCAAGGGCGATGATCGGATTCTGCAGGCGCTCAACCGCCTCACCTTCGGGCCGCGGCCAGGCGACCTTGACGCAGTCCGCACCATGGGCCTCGATGCATGGTTTGAGCAGCAACTGCATCCGCAGGCCCTTGATGAGACCGCGCTCAACGAACGGTTGGCGCTGTACCCCGCCATGCAATGGAGCGTGGCCGATCTTCTCTACCGTGTGCCTTCAAACGCAATCATCCGCCAGGCGATCGCCGGCAAAGTGGATATTCCGCGGAAGGGCACGCTGCACGCGGTCTACGAGAACCAGATGTATCGCGTCGCGGAGAAGCGGGCCGAAAAGGAACAGCAGAAGAACGCCCAAGCTGGTCAGGCACAGATGGGCACTCAGGTGTCCAATGCGCAGGGTCAGACGCCCAATGGCCAGGCGCCTGCAGCCAATGGGCAATTGCCGGCCATGGCCTCTCCGGAAAGCCAGGCGCCGGCAATAGACGGCGGCTCCGGCGGCAACCAAATGGCAACAGACGCGCCGGCAATGAACCCGAGCGCTCCCGAGTCCGCCGCTTCGAATCCGGCAATGGCCACGGTGATCGACACAATGTCGCAACCGGAATTTCCGCCCTTCGCCAGCATCTCCGCATTGGCGCCGCGCGACCGCGTCGCGCAACTCCAGCAGATGCAAACGGCTGAGTTCGATGCCTTCATGCATTCATTGAAGGGTCCGCAGCGCAACCAGCTCGCCGCCGACATGACTCCCGATCTGCGCGAGGCTCTCGAAGACCTTGAGAACCCGCAGCGCATGGAGGCCGAGGAGCTGATGGCCGAGCGGCTGACGCGCGACATTTACTCAAGCGCACAGTTGCAGGAGGTGATGACCGACTTCTGGCTCAATCACTTCAACATTTATCTGCGCAAGAACGAAGAGACGCCCTATTACCTGGCGAGCTATGCGCGCGACACCATCAGGCCCAACGCGCTGGGCAAGTTTGAAGATCTGCTCGAAGCGGTTGCGCACAGCCCGTCGATGATGCTCTACCTGGACAACTCCGAGAGCATGGGCCCGGATTCGCCGGCTGCGGAGCGCGCGAAGATGCAGCAGATGCGGAATCCCGGGAAGAACAAGATGGCCGACGAGGGACTGAATGAGAACTACGCCCGCGAACTGATGGAGCTGCACACGCTGGGAGTAAACGGGGGCTACACGCAGGCCGATGTAACCCAGGTGGCGCGCATTCTTACCGGCTGGACCGTGAATCAGCCGCAGCGTGGCGGGAGCTTTGAGTTCAACGAGAACCGGCACGAACCGGGCGCGAAGAAGGTGATGGGCACCAAGTTCAAGGATGACGGCGAGCGCGAGGGCGAAGCGCTGCTGCACTTCCTGGTTACGCGTCCGGCGACCGCGCAGTTCATCTCACGCAAGCTGGCGGTCCGCTTTGTGAGCGACGATCCCCCGCAGACGTTGGTAGACCGCATGGCGAAGACGTACATGTCGACCGGGGGCGATATCTCCTCGATGCTGCGCACGCTCTTCCACTCGCCGGAATTCTGGGCCACCAGCGACTATCGCGCCAAAGTGAAGACGCCGCTTGAATTCGTGGTTTCAGCCGTGCGCGCATCGAATGCCGATGTTGAGAACTTTCAGCCGCTCGAGAATGCACTGCGGCAGATGGGCATGCAGCTCTTTGGCTGCATCCCGCCCACGGGATACAAATGGGTGGCCAGCGAATGGGTTTCGACAGGCGCTCTGGTTGACCGCATGAATTTTGCTTTGAGCCTGGCTGCCAACCGGCTGCCGGGAGTAAGGGTAAGCTGGAGCAACCAGCCTGAGGATACGAATGTCGGGCTTACGGGCGACTCCGCTCCGAATGTGCAGATGGCGCCCACGCCCACCCTCGATGAAGAAGAGACGCGACTGGAGCCGATGATCGTGCCCGGAGGAGTGGGCGCGCAGACGCGGGCCGCGGCGCTCGCCCAATTCGAATCGCAGTCGGAGCAGGACTCGTTCACGGTGTACCCAGTTTCAGCCCAGGCCAGGCCGCGCAACGCTCCCCGCCCGGCAAACGCACTGGAGCGGCAAGATGAAGTGCTGGCGGGATTGCTGATTGGCTCGCCGGAGTTTCAGCGGCGCTAACGCGCCGAGGGACTAAGGGACTAGGGACTGAGAGCTGAAAGCTGCTCTTGAGGAGTAGCACAATGCCGATGAACCGGAGATTTTTCCTGCACAGGGGCGCCCTGGCGGTCGCAGGCACGGCGGCAATTCCCAGTTTCATGGTTCGTTCAGTGCTGGCTGAAGCTGCAACTGAGCCGGGCCAGCGGCTGGTGGTCATCTTTCAGCGCGGCGCGGCCGACGGGCTCAACGTTGTTGTTCCCTACCGCGAGAAAAATTACTACTCGATGCGGCCCACCATCGCTATTCCGCAAAAAGAGGTCATCGATCTCGACGGCTTCTTCGGTCTGCATCCCTCATTGGCTTCGTTCAAGCCGCTCTACGATCAGGGGCACCTCGCCATCATCCACGCATGCGGCTCACCCGACATGTCGCGCTCGCACTTTGACGCGCAGGACTACATGGAATCGGGAACGCCGGGCGTGAAGGGCACCGACGATGGATGGTTGAACCGCGCGCTGCAAGCTGAAGACCTGCTGCACCGTTGCGAGGGAACCTGCGAGCACTCCGCATTCCGCGCGCTGGCGCTTGGAACCGATGTGCCCTTGACTCTTGCCGGGCGCGTGCCGGCCATCGCGCTGAACAACGTGAATGGCTTCAACGTAGCCGGCCGCGGTCCGAATCCCTCGCCCGCCGCCAATGCGTTCCAGGCGATGTACGCCGATTCAGGCGATCAGATCTTGCATGCTGCCGGAGACGAGACCTTTGAGGCGGTCCGCATGCTTCGGGCCGCGAACCCCGCGCAGTACCAGCCCGCCAATGGCGCCAGCTACCCCAATAATGACTTTGGCAACAGCATGAAGCAGATTGCGCAACTGCTCAAGGCCGGCCTGGGCGTTGAAGCAGCATTCACCGATGTGACCGGGTGGGATACGCATCAGAACCAGGGCGGCGTGAACGGCCAGCTCGCCAACCGGCTTGCTGATTTCTCGCAAAGCATCGCGGCCTTCTGGCGCGATATGGGCGACTCGGCAGAGAACATCACGCTGGTCACGATGTCGGAGTTCGGCCGCACGGCGCACGAAAACGGCACCGGCGGCACCGACCACGGGCATGCCAACGCCATGTTTGTGTTGGGCGGGCGCGTGAACGGCGGCAAGGTCTACGGAAAATGGCCGGGACTCGCCAACGAACAGCTCAACCAGGGCCGCGACCTCGCTCTCACCACCGATTACCGCGCGGTGCTGGGCGAGGTGGTTACCAATACCATTGGCGCGCGCGATCTTGAGAAGGTATTCCCGGGCGCAAGCCTTGACCCGGCAGGCTTCCTGCGGCTGGTCTGATGAAAAGCGCGGAGCGATTGCGGCGATTCGCCGGGTCACCGAACCAAATCCCGGCGAGGGCTATAATCCAGGGCATTCCGGGTTTCGGAGGCACAACCCTCCCATGAAGCTTTGCCCTTATTCTTTCTTAGTCCTCGCATTCGTCGCTGCCGCAACGGTTCACAGCCAGACGGCTCCAGCGCCACCAGTATCCACTGCCGCGCCTACTGTGATGGTCGCACCCTCGCCAGCTCCCTCAACACCCGCAACAACTCCGCCAACCGCGACCACCCAGCCGGCCACATCCCATGTCGAATTCGATGTGGCGACCGTCAAGCCGGCAGCGCCGCTCGATCTTCAGCGCATGGCCGCCGACATCCAGGCAGGCAAGATGCCGCGCCTCGGCCCGCACGTGGATGCCTCACGCGCCGAGTTCACCTACATGTCGCTCAAAGACCTCATCGTCTATGCGTACATCGTCAAGCCTTACCAGGTCGACGGTCCCTCGTGGCTGGCTGACCAGCGATTCGACATTGAGGCCAAAATGCCCGACGGCGCCCCCAAAGACCAGGCGCCCGCAATGATGCAGGCATTGCTCGCCGAGCGCTTCAAACTGACCGTGCATCGCGACCACGAGGAACATAAAGTTCTGGCTCTGGTGGTGGGAAAAGGCGGACCCAAGTTGAAAGAATCGCCGGCTCCGCCCCCGCCCGCCGATGCTGATGCTCCGGCCAAGCCAGGTGAAACAAAAATCGACACCGAAGACGGGCCGATGAAGATCACGCGCAACACCGACGGCTCAGTCAAGATAGACATGGGCGCCCGCGGCACAATGACCGAGAAGCTCGATATGTCAACGCAATCGCTTCATATCGAATCGAGCATGGTGACGATGGATGGATTTGCCGACATGCTGACAAACATGATGCAAATGGGCGGAAGCGGCGGCCCTCAGGTGGTGAACATGACCGGCCTGAAGGATAACTACCAGGTCACTCTCGATCTCTCGCTCGCCGATCTGATGGCAATGGCGAGGGCGTCGGGCATGAATCTGCCTGGCGGGACTGGTGGCGCAGGAGCCCAGGCCGACTCCCCGGCCAACGCCGCCTCCGATCCGCAGGGGGGCGGTCAGGGAGTCTACTCCTCAGTGGAGCAGATGGGCCTGAAGCTCGAAGAGCGCAAAGCCACCGTCGAGCGGCTCGTCGTGGATCACGCCGAGAAGTCGCCGTCTGCAGATTGATCGGGAGACAGACGGGGCCGAGCCTTAACTGCGCACGGCCCCGTTTTGAGGTTAATGCTTGTTGTACATCTCGATTGCGTCCTTGCGCAGCGCTAGCCGGCTTGATTCGCGGGTGTAGAACATGTGGCCGCCGGGGAACTCGTGCACTGAGACGCGGTTGGGGTCGCCCATCACCGGCATCTGCTGGACGGTAAGAATGGAACCCATGAACGGGCAGGAAAGATCGTTCCAGCCGTGGACGATCATCACCTGCAGTTTGGGATCGGCCGCAACGGCCTGGCGCAATTGCGTAACTGAGCCGCGGCGCATTTCATCGTCGCGACTCCAGAGGTGGCCCACTTCGTACGAGAGCGCGTTATAGCGCGCGTCAACCTTCCAGCCAACCGTCCGCGTATCAAAGTCAACCATCGCCGTTGTCACTGGCGCAATCATGCTGGCCAGAAGCGGATCGGTGGCGCGCTGCTCAGGCGCATAGGGAAAAGGATCGAATGAAGTAACGTTTGAATCGTAGACGGAACCAAGCTTACCCTGCTCGCGATGAACTTCGCGCAGGTACGCTTCGGTCTCAAGCCGCCCGCCGGAGTACTTCACAAACTCCGGATCGAGGCCGGTCATCCCGGTGACTTTTGCAATCATTTTGTCGGTCGCGGCCTGGTCAAAGCGGCCGTGGATGAGCGTGGTCGCATACTCGCCCTCGGCATAGTCAATCACCGCCTGCATGGCCTCGGGGGTGAGCTTGTTCTGGCGCTCCATGTTGGCTGCGGTAATCGACGGTAAAGTCACCATCCAGGGAATTGGCGAGAGGTCGCCATTTTGCTCAATCGTGGGATTCAGGTACGGCGAAACCAGCGTGACTCCGTTAAGGCCCACCCCGATCTCGGATTGCAGGTAGTAGGTGATGCGCGGGCCGCGGAAGCCGCCGTAGCTCTCGCCGATCAGGTATTTGCGCGAAGCGAGGCGGTCATTTTTCACCAGCCAGTCGTAGATCGCGCGAGAGAGATACTCAATGTCTGGTTCGGTAGAGTAGAAGAGCTTCTTCGCCTGGTCTTCAGGCACTTTGGAGCGGCTGAAGCCGGTACCGATGGGATCGATGAAGACAAGGTCAGTGAAGTCGAGCCATGTTCCCTGGTTGTCAGTGAGAACCGGCGCAGCCGATGGACTGTCGCCTTCGTTGCCCGCCTCAAGGTGCTTAGGACCGATCGCGCCGAGATTGAGGAAGACGCTGGCAGCGCCGGGTCCGCCATTGAGAGCGAAGGTTACAGGACGATCGTCGCCGGGCATGGTGTATGCGGTCATCACCACTTCGCCGGCCACCTTGCCATCGCTGTCGCGAACCGGCAGCGCACCGATGGTAACCGTGTAATGCAGCGTCTTGCCGTCGAGCACCATGGATTGCTGCGCGCTCTTTTCAGGGGGCAGCGGAGGCAACTCGTCTTTTTCTTTTTCTGAAGCTGGCTTGGCGGCTGGACCTTTGTCAGAGGATGCCGTCTTTTCGGCAGCGGGGGCCTGGTTGTCAGACTGGGCCACGCCGCGAGAGACGGCAACTGAAGACACGAGCAGGGCGCAGGCAAAGATCGCTAGACGCCCACGATGGGAATGCACGGAGAGAATTCTCATTCAAATACGATACATGGCCCAGGGGACCTCTGGCAGCCCTCAGGGGGCATGATTTACCCTCAAAATCGGCATGAAACTGAACTTTGGCAAATCAACTTTAGGCCTGACGCTGGCTGCCATGATGCTGGCGGGCGCGGCCACGCCCGCGCTGGCCCAGCAGGCCACGCAACCGGCTACGCAGTCCACGCAGCCTGCGCCGCAAACCCCGGCGCCGGCGCTTCCCGATGCGCCCGTCGCCACCGCCGTTTTTCCCAACGGCCCGACTGTCGTAATGGATACATCGATGGGCCGCATCACCTGCCAGTTCTTTCAAAAGCAGGCACCCAATGCCGTGGCAAACTTTATCGGCCTGGCCGAGGGAACCAAGGACTGGACCGACCCGGCGACCAACAAAGTGATGCACCACAAGCGCTACTTCGATGGAACCACGTTTCACCGCGTGATTCCGCAGTTCATGATCCAGGGAGGCGACCCGACCGGTACGGGGACGGGCAACCCGGGCTACTCTTTTGACGATGAATTCGATCCGAACCTGAACTTTGACGTGCCCGGCCGGCTGGCGATGGCCAACAGCGGCCCGAACACGAATGCGAGCCAGTTTTTTGTCACCGAGGCGCCGTCGGATTCGCTCGACCAGCACTACACCATCTTTGGCCAGTGCGACGACTCGAGCGTTGCAGTGGTAAAGACAATTGCCCGCGTGGAACGCGACGGGAATGACAAGCCGCTCTCGCCGGTCACGCTTGAGAAGGTGACGATTGTGCGCGAAGGCGAGAAGATTCCGCCGACCCCTGCGCCGCCTGCTCAGCCACAACAATAAGCGGCTTACGAACTAACACCGCTAGCTCCGATAATTACGCTAACTCCGCTTTTCGAAACGAGGACCCCATGGCACTTCTTCCCGGCACCTACGCCGTCTTCAATACCACCGAAGGCAAAGTCACCGTCAAGCTGTTTGAGGCCGACGCGCCCATCACCGTCAAGAACTTCATCGAACTCGCCGAAGGCGCGCGCGAGTGGACGCACCCGCTCACCCGCGAAAAGTCGACGAAGAAGCTTTATGACGGCACTGTCTTTCACCGCGTGATTCCCGACTTCATGATCCAGGGCGGCGACCCTGCCGGCAGCGGCATGGGCGGACCCGGATATAAATTCCAAGATGAGACCAAGGGCTCGCCGCATCGCTTCGACACGCCGGGCAAACTGGCCATGGCCAACGCCGGCCCCGGAACCAACGGAAGCCAGTTTTTTATCACCGTCGCGCCCACGCCATGGCTCACAGGCAACCACACGATCTTTGGCGAAGTAGCCGAGGGCCAGGACATTGTGGTGAAGATCTCGAAGGTAGCGCGCAACGGGCAGGACAAGCCGCATAAGCCTGTGGTGCTGGAGTCGGTGACGATCGAGCGAGTTGGGTAAGAGCGCACCGCGCAAATCAAGCATTCTTTCGGAGCCGATCCCGCTCGCTGCAATGGATCGAAGACCCAAAGAAGAAGGCCCGGTGAGAGGATGTATCATTCCTCATCGGGCCTTATCAGCTTTAGTATTCGTTCGCTTTCCTCAGTGTAATGCGGGCTTGTGCGTTGGGACCCGCTGTTCGTAGCTCGCCCACTTTCAATTCACAATTGGAGCTCCGGCCATGACCTACCCTGCCTTACGTCGTCCTGCGATTCATTTCGCAGTCACACTCCTCTTCCTGGTTTCAGCCTTTCAGCTTTCCGGCCAGGCCCCCGAAGGCCGGCGCGGTTATTACTCCAGCCTGTCTTTGCACCGCGACGCCATTGTTTTCACATCCGAGGGCGATCTGTGGACGGTGAACGTCCAGGGCGGCGCAGCGCGGCGGCTCACCACCGGCCTGGGTATTGAGAACGAGGCGCATATCTCGCCTGACGGAAAGACGGTGGCCTTCAGCGCCGATTACGAGGGGTCGCGCGAGGTATACATCATGCCGATTGACGGCGGATTGCCGCAGAGGCGTACCTGGGACGGAGAGTCGGAGCCGGAAGGCTGGGCTCCGGATGGACGGCTGATGATTGCAACCGCACGCGACTCCACGCTGCCTGAAATGGAGCTGGTGCTGGTTGACGATCATGGCGGGCGCGAGACCGTGCCGCTGGCCCAGGCGGCAGAGGGAGCTTATTCGCCAGACGGCCACATGCTCTTCTTCACGCGCTGGCACAGGCAGTGGAGCGAGACCAAACGTTACAAGGGCGGCTGGGCCGAGAACATCTGGAGCTTCGACGGCAAGAATGAGGCAATTCCGCTGACCGGCGATTACACGGGCACGTCGACGAATCCAATGTTCTGGAACGGCCGCGTCTATTTCCTCTCAGACCGCGACGGAATAATGAATGTTTACTCGATGGCCCCGGATGGCCGGGACGTAAAGGAAGAGAGCCACCAGAAGCTCTTCGACGTGCAGTCGGCTTCGCTCGACGATGGACGCATTGTGTACGCGTCGGGCGCCGACCTTTGGCTGCTCGATCTGAAAACCGGCCAGGATTCGGTCATCCCGGTCACGCTTGTTTCTGACTTCGACCAGCTTCGCCAGCACTGGGTGACGAAGCCGCTCCAGTACCTGACCATGGCGCACATTTCACCCGACGGATCGCAAGTTGTATTTACCGCGCGCGGCGAAATCTACGTGATGCCGGCAAAGACGGGTCGCATTGTGAAAGTTGCGGGCGAATCGGATGTGCGCTACCGCGAAGCGCGGTTCCTGCCCGACGGCAAGAACATCGTGGCGCTGTCAACCAAGACCGGCGAGACGGAGTTCTGGAAATTTGCGGCGAATGGCGAGGGCCCGCCCGAGCAGTGGACAAACGATGCGAAGGTGCTGCGCTGGGAAGGAGTTCCCTCACCCGACGGCCTATGGCTGGCGCATCGCGACAAGGATCAGCAGTTGTGGATCTACGATATCAAGGCCAAGACCGACAAGCGCATCGCACAGTCGATGAACGGCGATTTCGATCATCTCACCTGGTCGCCCGACAGCCGCTGGCTCGCCTTCGATGAGACCGCCGACAACACGTTCGATCAGATCAAGGTTCTCAATGTTGCGTCGGGCGAGATCAAGGAGATTACTTCGGATCGATTCAACAGCGAGACTCCGGCCTGGAGCACAGACGGAAAGTGGCTTTACTTTCTCTCGGACCGCAATCTGAAGACAACGATTCAATCTCCGTGGGGGCCGCGCGCGCCGCAACCGCACTTCGACAGGACGATGAAAATCTACGAGCTCGCACTCGTACCGGGGCTGCGGTCGCCATTTCTGCCGGCCGATGAGTTGCATCCCGATACCGCGGAAAAGAAGGACACAGAGAAGCCCGATACCGAAAAGCCAAAGGACAACGCCACACCCGCAGCGGCCGGAGACAAGAAACCAGCAGATGCCGACAAGAAGGCCGAAAGCAAGGAGAGCGACAAGGCCGGCACGAAGGAGGAAAAGAAGCCGCCTGAGGTGAAGATCGAATTCGCGGACCTCGATTCGCGGCTCAACGAAGTTCCGGCGCCGCCGGGCAACTACGATTCGCTCCAGGCCACCGAGAAGCGGCTCTGCTGGATGAACGGAGGCGACGGCCCCGAACACAAAGCCGCGCTGCAATGTTTCGATATTGCGAACAAAGGCGACGAGCCGGACACAGTGCTCTCCGATGTGAAGGGATACGATATCTCGCTCGATCGCAAGAAGATGCTGGTTTACAAGGGCGACAACTTCTACGTCTTCGACTCTGACGTGAAGGGCGCGGGATTGTCTGACCCCAAGGCGCTCGCGAAGAGCACGGTTGACCTTTCGCACTGGACAATTACTACCAACCCCCGCGATGAGTTTCACGGGATCTTTCTGGATGCGTGGCGGCTTGAGCGCGACTACTTCTACGATCGCAACATGCAGGGCGTGAACTGGGCGGCGATGCGCGACCGCTATCTGCCGCTCGTGGATCGTGTGGCAACCCGCGATGAGCTGAACGCGGTGATTGCGCAGATGGTGAGCGAGCTTTCGGCCCTGCACACATTTGTGGCGGGCGGCGACGATCGCAAACCTGCCGACAAGGTGGAAACGGCGACTCTGGGCGCGGTATTGCGTCGCGATGAAAAGGCTGGGGGCTATGTGGTGGAGCACATCTACCAGCACGATCCCGATTTGCCCGATCAGGCGCCTCCGCTGGCGCGGCCCGATTCGCTGGTGAAGGAAGGCGAGACGATTGTGAGCATCGACGGCCAGAGCCTGTTGAGCGTGAGCGACGAGCGCGAGCTGCTGCGCGGCAAGGCTGGGCAGCAGGTGATGCTGCAGGTGAAGAACGCAAAGGGCGAGACGCGCAATGTATTGGTAAAGCCAATCAGTGAAGACACCGACGATCGCATGCGCTATGCAGAATGGGAGTACACGCGGCGCGCGAAAGTCGATGAGGCATCGAAGAACGCGATCGGCTACGTCCATCTGCAGGCGATGGGCTCAGGCGACATCGATCAGTGGGCGCGCGACTACTTTCCAGTCTTCGACCGGCAGGGGCTGATCATCGATATGCGTCACAACGAGGGCGGCAACATCGACTCGTGGCTGCTGGGCGAGTTGGTGCGCAAGGCATGGTTCTACTGGCAGCCGCGCATCGGCAATCCGTCATGGAACATGCAGTACGCATTTCGCGGACCCATTGTGGTTCTGTGCGATGAACAGACAGCGTCAGACGGCGAGGCCTTCAGCGAAGGCTTCAAGCGGCTGCATCTGGGCACGCTGATCGGCACGCGTACCTGGGGCGGCGAGATCTGGCTCTCGGGGAGTAATGTGCAGGCCGACAAAGGCGTGGCGACCGCGGCCGAGATCGGCGTTTATGGTCCCGATGGCATCTGGCTTATTGAAGGTCACGGCGTCGATCCCGACAAGGTTGTGGATGATCCGCCGCACGCTACGTTCGAGGGCTCGGACGCGCAACTCGACGCGGCCATCGATCTGCTCAAGCAGGAGATCAAGGAGGATCCGCGGCCGGTGCCTCCGCATCCGCCGTATCCTGACAAGTCGTTCAAGTTTCAGCAGTGATTTGCGGCGCAGCGATGCGGTGAGAAATCGGCCAACATTGCCGTGATAGAGTCGCTGGCGGCAAAGGCAGCGGAATAATTCGCCCAGTGCTGCCGCTGCGGAACGCACCCCCAATCGGCGCCATGAAGCGCATTGCCATCCCGTGCATCCAATAATAGATACTTGAGAATCCAAGCCTGTGAGCCCTGCTGACCAGACGAAGAATATCGACAGTCCTGCTTTGCCCGGGAAGACGGGCTTACTGGGCGGCACTTCGCACGCGTGGCGGGCGCTGCGGCATCGCAACTTCAGGCTGTTTTTCGCGGGCCAATCCATCTCGCTCATCGGCACGTGGATGACGCGCATCGCCACGTCGTGGCTGGTTTACAAGCTCACACGCTCGGCGCTGGTGCTGGGCACGGTGAGCTTTGCCGGCCAGATTCCCACGTTTCTGCTGGCGCCCTTTGCCGGCGTGTGGATCGACCGGCTCAACCGCCGCAGGGTTCTGGTGTGGACGCAGACTCTGGCCATGGTGCAGTCACTGCTGCTCGCCGCGCTCACCTTCTCCGGGCACATCAACATTGCGTGGATTCTGGGACTGAGCGTCCTTCAAGGCTGCATTAACGCCTTTGACATGCCCGGGCGCCAATCGTTCATGGTGCATATGGTGGAGGATCGCGCCGATCTCGGCAACGCGATCGCCATCAACTCCTCAATGGTGAACATGGCGCGGCTGATAGGGCCGTCGCTCGCAGGCATGATCATCGCCGTCAGCAGCGAGTCGTGGTGCTTCCTCATCGATGGCCTCAGCTACCTCGCCGTCATCGCTTCCCTTCTCGCCATGCGGCTGAACGTTGCCGAGGTGCGCAGAAAGACCACATCGACTTTCACCGAGTTGAAAGAAGGCTGGACGTACGTCTCGAGGTTTTTGCCTATCCGCACAATTCTTTTTCTCTTTGCCGTGGTGAGTTTGATGGGGATGCCGTTCGTGGTGCTGATGCCGATCTTTGCTGTCAAGGTTCTGCGCGGCGGGCCGCACACGCTCGGTTTTTTGATGGGCGCAATGGGCGTGGGCGCGCTCATCTCGGCTCTTTCGCTGGCCGCGCGCAAAAGCGTGCGCGGGCTCATCCGCATCATTCCTGTCTCGGCGATTGTTTTCGGCCTCGGCCTGATCGGCTTTGGACTGTCGCGGTTCTTCTGGCTCTCGATGGCAGCGGTGCTGGTAGCCGGAATGGGCATGATGCAAGGCATGGCCGCCAGCAACACCGTGATCCAGACGATCGTGAGCGAAGACAAGCGCGGCCGCGTGATGAGTTACTACACCATGGCGTTTGTGGGCATGGCTCCCTTCGGAAGCCTGCTGGCCGGTACGATGGCGAGCGCAATCAGCGCGCCGATGACGGTGATTGTGAATGGCGTGGCGGTGATTCTGGGAGCGGCGTGGTTCATTACGCAGTTTCCGGCATTGCGCCGCGCGGTGCGGCCCATCTACCGGGAACTCGGCATCATTCCCCAGGCCGAGCCGGTCACGCCGGGTGAAGGGATTCAATCGTAGAAACACGCACCGCGAGGGTGGGCGCGGACGCGCACACGACGGCCGGTCTGCGACCCCAGTCTGCAGAACCGCGTTACCGTATTTCGATAATCATAAAGACAAAAAAAGAGAGCGGAGACCACCGGGTGCGGCCCCCGCTCCTGGCTAAAGTCAATCTTCTCTACGGGCAAACGCCTGCGTTGCCCGCGTTGTAGATGGCCTGGATCTGAGTTTGAGTAAGTGAGGTGTTGTAGACCTGCACTTCGTCAATCAGGCCGGTGAAGGGACGATTCTCATTCGTCTCCTGTCCAATCTGGAACCAGGCGCTGGTGTACGAGGCTGTGCCGGTCCAGCTCGAGGGGTAGCTACCCGAGTTGGAGGGCTGCAGCACCCCGTTGAAGTAGATTTGCGACGGCTGTCCAGACGTGCCAACACCGGTGACCAGGGTCCATTGGTTCAAAGGCACCTGGGTTTCAGTGTCCTGCACGTACCAGTTGGAGCCACTGCCGATATTGAATGCGATGTGGCCGATCGGTGAGTTCTGGTTGCTGCCGTTGGGATTGACGCGGCCGTCGTAGTAGAGCGTTGCGCCCGCGTAGTTCCCGTCGGACTGGCTGCCGGCTATGATGCCAATGGCGCCGCTGCCGTAGTTCACCGGATAGGCGGTGGGATAGATCCAGGCTGACAGGGTTATGTTGCTCTGGATCTGGAGATTGGTCGGCATGATGCCGCCGTTGATCAGGATGTACTGGTCGCTGCTGCTGGTGGTGTTGCCAGTGAGGTTGAAAGCGTCGTCCACTTCGCCGAGTCCGTAGGTGGCTCCATTCTCCAGCGTTCCGTTATTGCCGCTGACGATGTCAGTGGCGTTGTCGTTGCCCGGCCACCACGAAACCAGGCCGGAAGGCGCCGCCACGCACGACGAAGTCGGCGTGATGGTTGCCGAGCAGGAAGCGTTGGTGCCTCCGTAATTGCCGTTGCAGGTCCAGCTATAGGTGCCGTTGTTGGTCTGGCCTGAAACGGTTCCAACCGAGCAGAGGTTGGCCGGATTAATCGACGACACCGAGGTGAACGTTTTGGTGTTGGCAGAGCCGCAGGCTCCTTTCACTGCCGTCGCAGTGCCGGTAGTAAACTGCGCAACCGTCTGGTTCCAGCAACTGTACTCGCCCGAGATGTTGTACAGGCACCAGGGCGAGTCGTACACGTAGATGTTGTAGATCGTGTCCTCGGCCAGCGGAACCGTCGGCGTCAGGTTGACGGTCGTGTAGTTGTTGCTGATGGTGAAGGTGGTCGGTATGACCGTGCTGGTGTTGGCGCTCTCCAGGTAGATGACGTTCGAGTTAATCAATACCGGATTCATCAGGTCGCTGAACGTGACCGAGATCGGAGTGTTCACCGAGACGCCGGTCGCGCTGTTTGCCGGCACTGTCGAACTGATGCCCGGCGAGTTGAAGTCGAATGAGGCGCCGGTGGTGAAGGTGCTTGTGGTGGCCGTCATGACATTGCCGTTCAGGTCGGTAACGCCGGTGATGTCGAACGTGTACGTAGTGTTGGGCGAGAGGGCGTACGGCAGCGCCACCGACGCAATGAAGTTGCCGTCCTGAGCGTAGACGCCGATCGGAATCGGAGTCGGGGTCGGAGTGGTTTGCGCAGTGAGCGTAATGTTGCCGAGGGTATCGGCGTTCACCGGCTCGTTGAACAGAATATCCAGGCTGGTGCCGTTCCACGGGCCTTCCCCGGTATTGATGGGCACGTTGGTCTGGCCGTTGGGCGGGTTGATTTGTACGACCGTCGGGCCGGTTGTTGACGATCCGTTGCCGGTGTAGAAGTACGAGTAGCTGCCGTTTTGCGCGTTGCCGGTGAGGTCGAGCGCGTTGTAGCACTGGTAGTAGTACTCGGAGTTCTGCAGCAGCGGACTCTTCGGCGTCATGGTCATCGCCATCATGTCCGAGGCAAAGGTGTAGGTGACCGGGACGGACTGATTCGAGGTGTCGCTGTAGACGTAGGTGTTTCCGGGCGTGATGCTGCTCGGATCCATCGCCTCGGAGTAGAGGCACGTGAACGATGCGTTCGTCCCAATTCCGTAGGTGGTGCTGCCGAAGTCTAGCGTGACGTTCGGCGTGGTGTAATCCGGCTGCGCCGCGGTGGTGAAGGTGACGGTGGGTTCGCTGAACTCGTTGCCCGCGTAATCCAGCACCCCCCTCACCGCAACCTTAATGGTGCTGCTCTGCGGCAACGGGTTCAGCGGATAGAAGTTGGCGCCGACCAGATCGTCTCCGCTGTAGTTGTAGCTCCACGAACCCGAAATCGGATTGCCGCCGGTGGTGATCGCGATGGTGCTCGAGCTCACCGTGGTGCGGTCGGCCGGCTTGGAGAACTGCACGCGGATGTAGGCGTTGGTGCCCACGTTCTGCGCGCCGTTCGGCGGTCCGATGGTTACCGTGCCCGAAGTCGTGTCGGTACCGGAGGTGGTTGTGAAGTACGTCAGCCAGCAATCGCTTTGCGCCGCCACACCGTTGCTGCCCTGTACGCTGCCGTTCACGCAGAAGCCGTATTGGGTTGAAGCGGTGAAGTCCGACGTGGGCTGAATGCGAACAACCGTGTTGTTGGTGTTGGGCACCAGCGCCACCGTGTAAGCGATCGCGGGGCCGGTGTTCTCGTAGAAGTTCGTCGTCGTCACCGTGGACGGATTCAGCGGCAGGCTGTACTGAACGTCGATCTCGGCGTTGGTGGCCACATCCTGCAGGTTGCAGCAGCCCGGGCTTACCGCAACCACCGTAGGCTGCGCGGTGGCCGCGTTGACGGCGGCTAGGGTGTAGAAGTATCCGCTGTCGCTGTTGAAGTAATCGCCGTAGGTATCCTGCACATTACCCGAGAAGAACCACTGAACAGCGGCGCCGTTCGGGAACGGCGAAGATGGAGTGAACTGCACCTGGTAGCCGCTGGCGTCGGCCTGTACCGTGCCCGCATAAACCTGTCCGTTCACGGTTACGGTGAGTTGGCCCGGCAACGTGGATGTGTTCACCGGACGATTGAGATACAGTGTCAGCAGTGTGTTTACCGGCACTGAGCTTGACGTGCTGGTGCTGGGCGCGGTGCCGATTACGCTGCCGTTGCCGGTGGCGGGATCGGCCATGGTGGAGAAGGTGCTGACGTAGTCTTGCTGCAGCGTGTCGCCCCACATATCGCTGATGCCACCAGCCGGGAACATGATGGTGTAACTGGCGTTGTTATAGAGCGCGCCCACGTTGAACGTGAGGGTTTCGTTGTCGGCCGACAGGCTGTAGCTGCCGCTGTCCTGCAGATCCTGGCCGGCATACAGCTGCGAGTTGTAGCCGTTCGCGCTGCCCTGCTGGACAGGATTGCTGAACGTAACAGAAACCGACTGATCGCGGCCTACATTGGTGGCCATGCTGGCCGGAGTCACCGCTGTCACGGAGAACGAAGTAGTGGCCGGACTCGACGTTTGCGTGACGTAGAAGTACAGCAACTGTACGCCGTAGCAGGTGCCACCGTAGAGCTCCTGGCCCAGCACGTCGGTCGGTCCGTTGCACTCGCCCACGTAGATCGGGGTAGCGGTGCTGACGGGATACGGGATGGACGGTGTAAAGGTAACCGTATTGCCGCTAACCGCATAGCTTCCGGCGATGGTTTCGTTGCTGTTCCAGCCAAACATCACTTTGAGCGTGCTGGAGTTCACCGTCGCCGGATCGAGCGGATTGCTGAACACCATGATGATCGGCGACGTGTTCGACACGCCGGTTGCGCCGTTGCCAATGTTGGTGCTGGTGAGCACCAGGTCGCTGGAGCTGGCCGTGGACGCGGTGGTGAACGTGGTGTTGGAAGGCGTAACGGCATTGCCGTTGGCGTCGGCGAATCCTGACACGTTCACTGTGTAGGTAATGCCGGCCGTAAGGTTCTGCGGCACCACTTCGGCTTGCGCGGTGTAGACGCCCTGGGCGCCGTTGCCACCGCAAGTTTCAGTCGAGTTGCCGGTGCAGGCCATATTGCAACTTGTGCTGGCGCCCTGCTCGCTGTAGTTGTTATTACCGCAGTAGCACTGATCGGCATCCTCCACCCCCGCATACTGGTAGCCACGCGAGCCGCACGAGGAGACGCACTGTTCGATGGTCATCTCATTGCCGCTCGACCAGGAGTAGCCGGTCAGCACGCGGATGCCGTTCTCGTTGTCGTTGTAGCAGCCCAGGTAGGTCTGCGCCGGCGACGTTGCCGACGTGGCCGGAGTAAAGACCAGCAACTGCGAGTTCGCCAGGGTCACCGTGCCGCTCACCGGCGTCGAACCGTTCTTGAGCGTGACCGAGCTCTGGCTAATGGTAGTGGGATCGACCGGCGTGCTGACCGCAACCTGCACCAGGGTGTTCACCGGGATGCCGGTAGAGCCATTGGCCGGGCTGACGGTGACCGTCGGACCGGTGGTTACCGTTCCGTCAGTCGTCCAGAAGTAGTACCACGGCAGGTTATAGTAGTTGCCATCCTGGTCGTACGGACCGACGCCCCATCCGCCGGAGAATTCGTACTCGGTATTGGGCAGCAGAGCAATCTGCGGCGTGATGGTCACTTCAAGCCCATTTGGCGACAACGTAACCGTCGACGGGATGAACTGGCCGGTGTCATAGAGGTAGATACGGAATGAACTGTTGTTGACGGTGAGCGGATTCAACGGCTCGTTGAAGACGAACTTCGGAGCAACGTTGGTTCCGACCGTAGCGTTGTCGACGGGTACGGTCTCGACCACTGAAGGCGAGTTGATGTTGTAGGTGGCGCCGGTAGTGAAGCTGTTGGTCACCGTGGCAACCACGTTCCCCGCCGGATCCTGCACGTTGGCAATGTGCATGGTGTACGTGGTGTTGGGCAGCAGCGGCAAGGTGGGCACGATCTGGACGACCGTATTGCCGGCGCTGGTGTAGACGTTGGCGGGCACCGTGCCTCCGCTGTAGGTCAGCGTCACGCCCGACAGATAGTTGGGATCGATCGGCGCGCTGAACCCGGCTTCGATAATCGCGTTGGTCCCCAGGCCGGTTCCACCGCCGATCGGGTTGAACGCAACTACCGTGGGAGCGGTGCTGGAACTGGTGAAGTCGGCGTAGAAGTAGAAGTCGTCGCCGTTCATCTCGTTTCCGGCAAGATCGGTGCCGCCGTAAACGTAGAAGAAGTACTCACGGCCGGCCGCAAGGGGAGCATTTGGCGTGAGGTAAGCGATCGTCTGGCTGGAATTCCAAGTTAGCGTTGTTGCGATGCAATTGAGGCCGTCGCCCGACAGCTCGTCATAGATGTAGAAGTTGCCGCAGCTGCCCGGCTGGCCCGCGCTGAAGGTGCTGGCGTCCATCGGCTCGCTGAAGGTTACGGCGATTGTGGAGTTGGTGGGAATGCTGTCGTTCGCGTTCACACTCGAGAACAGCACCGATGGCGCGGTAAAGTCCGGAGTCGTTCCGGTGGTAAAGCTGGAGCTGAAGGTCACCGTGTGTCCTTCACGATCGGCGATGCCGTTGATGCTCATGGTCAGGGGCGCGCTCGTTGGCAGCGGCGTGTTGGGCACAAACTCAACGCGCGTGTCGTTCGAGTTGAACCAGAATGAGCCTGCCAGCGGCGTGCCGCCATTCAGCACCTGGAAGGTGGTGCTGGTGACGCTGATCGGGTCAATCGACTTGCTGAAGTTGACGCCGGGCGTATCGTTGACGGCCACGTTGGTGGCGCCGTTATATGGCACGGCGCTGGTGACCATCGGCAATGTGGTGTCGGTTGTTGTTCCTGTGTACTCCCACCAGCTGGTGGCAGCAGCAGGCACGCTGGTGGTGCTCTGCAGGGCGGTGGTGACGTAGACGTAGAGATAGTGGTTGGAGGGCAGCGGGAGCGTAGTGGGCGTCATCAGCACTTCGTTCGGCTGCGGCTCGCTGTAGGTCACCGGGATATTCGAACCCGCAGTCGCGTCATAGAGATAGATGCTGGGCGTGCCGCTGACGACGATCGTGCTCGGATTGATGGGAGTGTTGAACTGCACGTCGAACAACGCGTTCGTCGGCACCGGGTTGGTATAGGTTGGCGGCGATGCGACCTGCACGGTGGGCGTTGCCGAAGTCGTGGTTCCGGCGGTGTAGTAGTAACCCGAGTCTCCGTTGATCGGGGTGTTGTACGTAGTGTCGAACAGGCTGCCCGTCGTCCACCACTGAATGAGCGCGCCGTCGGTGAACGCCACACTGGGAGTGAACTCCAGCGTGTAGCCGCCATCCAGTACATTCACCGTGCCTGGGACGAGCACGTTGTTCTGCGCCACCTGGATTCCCGAATCTGCCGTCGATGCATTGATGGGCAGGTTCGAGAAGAGGATCAGCGGCAGATTCGGATTGACACCTGTGGCTGCGTTGCCGGGACGGACGGAAATGATCGATCCGTTGGTATTCGAATCGTACTGAGACGTGGTGAAGGAGCTGGTGAACGGCGTGAGCGTGTCGCCCTGCCAATCGCTGATGCCGCTGTTCAGAACCATGGTCATCTCGGCACTGGACGGCAGCGGGTAGCAGTTCCAGTAGATCGTGGCATCGTCCTGCGAGTGCACGTAGCTGCCGCCGTAGCACCACGGAGAGGTCTGGGAATTTCCTGACGAAACGCCGTCACCGTCATACAGGCCGAAGTCGCTGCTGTTGATACTGCTCAGGTTGATGGACCGGTTGAAGGTTGCATACACCGGCGCGCGCAATCCAACATTGGTCGCGTTGGCCATCGGCGAGAATGCCGCTACCTGCAATGCAGAGCCAGCCGCTGTCACCGTAGGACCGGTGTAGAAGTTGAATTCCTGCGTATAGCAGCCGTTCACGGCAAGAGTGTCGCCGGCCAGATCGAGCGGGCCGCCGCAGGCGCCCACCCAGATCTGCGTGTTAACCGGGAACGGCGTCGCCGGCGTGAAGGTCACCGTTGCGTTGTTGTTGCTGAACGCGTAGGTGCCGGTGATCTCCTGGTTACTGTCCCAGCCCACCATGACCGGCAGTGTGGTGGTATTCACCGTGGCCGGATCGACCGGGTTGTTGAAGTTCATCACGATGGTGGTGCTGGTGGCGACATTGGTCGCGTTGTTGGCCGGCGTTGAGCTGGCGATCGACAGGCCGCCTGTGATGCTGGCGCCGCAGGTCTCGATAACCGCCTGCAGGCGGAAAGCCTCGTAAGAGTTGTCTGTGCTGCCCCATCCCAGCGCCAGCGTATTGCTGCCAGCAACCAGGTAGCTCGAAATGGCCACGCTCAACGCGGTGAAGCCTCCGTTGGTGTTGATATTGCCGGTGATGGCAACGCCACTGGGGCTCGCACTATTAACAATGCCCAGCGTTCCGTTGTCATCCACCATCATGCCGCCCACCAGGCACAGGTTCGAAGGCACCGGACTGGGGATGGTGAAGGTGGTTGAGTAGACACCGAAGGTATTGCCCGTGGTGCTTGCAGGGTAGATGTTGATCCAGTCGGATTGCGGTCCGTCGGCCGGCCATCCACCGTACCAGCCCGCATCGCCCGAACCTACGACGTAGAGAGGCTGCGACGGGCCGGTGGCCGCAGGCGTGGTCGAAGCGTTGGCAACGTACAAGCCCTCCGCCTCATCCGATGTAGGACCGGTTGGCAACGCCCCCGTGGGCACGACTGTCCAGCGAGCATCCACTGGGCATGCCGGCTCGGGAGAGGCGCCGCCGCAAGACGCGACAGGGGCGATTACCTGGCCGCTGGAGTTCAGACCGGTGGACACATTCAGCACGACAGCCGAAGCGGCAGTGGTAAAGGTACTCGTGAACGGCGTGCCGGTGTTGCCCGCAACATCAGTGAAGCCGCTCACGGCTACCGTGAACTCCTTGCCCGCCTTCAGCGGATCGGTGGGCACAAAGGTCAGCGTCACCAGGTCGCCGGCCAGGGACGCCGTTCCCGGTATCGCCGATCCGCCCGAAGGCGTGACCGTGATGACGTTGCTAATGTTGTTTTCGTTAAGCGGCGTGCTGAATTTGACCACGATCTGGCTGTTCAGCGGCACTGAAGTTGCAGAGTTGGCCGGCGACACGAACGTCACCGTCGGCGGGGTGGTATCGGTGCCGGCTCCGGTGGTGAAGTAGAAGTTATTGCCGTTCAGATAGTTGCCGTCGGCATCGTAGTCACCCCCCGCCTGATACAAGCGGTAGTAGGTATCGGGTAGCAACGGCACCGTGGGCGTGAATGTCGCGCCTAGTCCGTTGGGAGCCACCGTGACCGTGCCTTCAATGTACTTGCCGCTGTCGTTGTTGTAGAGCAGCAAAGTGCCAATGTTGATGTCAACCGGGTTGATCGGCTTGGAGTAGGTGACGCTGGGCGCGAAGTTCGTGCCCACATTGGTCAGGCCGTTGAAGTTCGAGCCGGAATTGTTGGTCACCGTATCTGGCCCGCTGCCCGTGGTGAAGGTGAACGATCCCGGAACAGCCGGATTGCCGGCGGTATCGGTGAGTGTTTTGTTCCAGGCCACCGTGTATGCGGTTGCCGCTGTAAGCGGAGCCGTCGGCGTGAAGGTCACGGTATTTCCCGGACCCCAGCAGCAGTTCACTGGAGCATTCCAGCTATAGGTACCCGCAACTGGATTGCCGCCAGTTGCAACCGTCAGGCCGGACTGCGTGTTCTGATCCATATCCGCGCTGAATTCGACTTGGATGGCCACGTTCGTGCCCACCGTGCTCGATGCAGGCGGATTGAACGCAACTACGGTGGGCGACGCAGTTGCAGTCGCTGCAGTGGTGTACAGGTACACGTTGTATCCGCCTAAGCCGACACCGGTCGCGCTCTGGATGGAACTGCTGAGCGAAAAGTAATAGGTGGAATTAACGGCCAGGAGAGAGCTTGGCTGGAAGGTGACGAAACGGCCGGTCGGATCGAGCGTGACCGTGCCTGCCACCGAGACCCAGCCTCCAGGATTGCTGGTGAGGCTCAGCGTAACGGTGCTGCTGGTAATGGTGCTGCGCAGCATCGGCTCGCTGAACACCGCGACAATATTGCTGTTCAACGGCATGCCGCCGGCGTTTGCGCCCGGACTGAGCGAGATCACCTGCGGGGACGGCGGCGTTGCCGACTCAATCGTGAATCCGCCAGGCACGTTCTCCACCTCGGAGTTGGTGGTGGTGGTCACGCTCACCGGCCCGAGCGCAGCAGTACTGGAAATTGTGATGTTGGCGGTGAGGTTGGTAGTGCTGTTTACCGTCGTGCTGTTGACTGTAATACCCGAGCTGGATCCACCGAAGCTGGCCACGGTGGTGCCGTTTATCCAGTCCGTGTAGAGGCCTACGATGGTCACGTTGAGCGTCTGGCCCTCTGTGCCCACGTTCGGATTGATCTGCGTGATCTCCGGCGTGCCAGGCAGCACCGTGAAGGCGTTATCCAAGGTGAGCGTGGATCCGTTCGTGGAGACCGAGACGTAAGTGCTGCCGGTCGCCGCGTCCCCCGGAATGGTGACGTTGGCGGTGAGTTGCGTGGTGCTTGAAACCGTCACGAAGTTGGTGGTGATTCCATCGCCGAGCGAAACTGTCGTGAAGGCCTGCTGGAAGTTCGTGAACTCGCCGGTGATGACCAGGTTCACGGTTGTGCCTGCCGTGCCGGTGCCCGGCGAGGACGAAACAAGCGTGGGCACGCCGGCCAGCACCGTAAAGCCGCCGGTGATGGAAGCAACCTGGCTGCCAGTGGTCACGCTGACGTTGCGCGACCCAAGCGTGGCCGTCGCACTGATGTTGATATTGGCCACCGCGCTGGTGGCGCTGCTGACGGTGGTCGAGTTGACGGTAATGTCCGATCCGAAGTTGGCCACGCTGGTGCCGTTCACGAAGTTGGTGAACTGGCCGGTGAGCGTCACGTTGGTGGTGATGCCCTGCGTGCCGGTGGGAGGATTGACGTTGGTGAGGATCGGCAAGCCATTGCCGACGGTGAACCCGTTGAGAATCGTCGCGACTTCGCCGCCGGTTGTGAGGGTCACGTTGTAGTTGCCGAGCGGGACAGACGCCGGGATGAAAACGGTAACCGTGGCCTGAGTCAGGCTCTGCACCGTGATGCCGGTAACAGAGATCCCGCCGGCGAACGAGGCGCTGGTGACTCCCGAGGCGAAGTGAGTCTGGCTGCCGGTGACGACAACCTGCACCGTTTGCCCTTCCCCTCCGTCGTTCGGATTGAGGCTGGAAATCGCTGCTGGACCTGTCGTTACCTGGAAGAGCGAATTGCTCGCCACGACCTGTGCGCCGGTCGTAACAGTGATGTTCTTGTAACCGAGCGAGATGGTGGGCGACACCGTCACGTTGGCGGTGAGCGACGTTGCGCTGTTGAAGGTGACCGAGTTGATCGTAACTCCCGCAGAGGTGGACGTGACGACGCTGCTCGCGCTGAAGGTAGTGTCGATGCCGGTGATGGCCAGGTTCGAGGTCTGGCCCTGCGACAGGCTGGCGGGGTCGATGAAGACCAGCTCAGCCTGTGTCTGGGTGATGGTGAACGCATTCACCTCGGTGGCAACTTCGCCGAGGGTGGTCGCGGTCACGTTCACCTGTCCCGGAGTCGTGGTCAAGTCGACCGTGATGTTCGCGGTAATGGATGTGGGCGAGGTGACGGTGAAGCTGTTCACCAGCACGCCGGGGAAGGTGAGCGTGGTAACACCTTGCACCCAGTGCGTGTTGATGCCGTTGATCTGGACGTTGGCTAAAGTGACGCCCTGACCGCCAGTATTTGGCGAAACGCTGTTGATGACCGCCGGGCCTGGGCCAATGTAAACCGCATTGCTGAGGCCGAGCACCTGCGTGCCGGTGGTGACGGTGAGGTTCTGGTAACCCGGATAGGCTGTGGGAGAAACAGAGCCATCAACCGTGAGAGTTGTCGGGCTGGTTACCTGCACCGTTCCGAGGGTGATGTTGCCGCCGTAGCTGACCACCGGCGGACTGGCCGACGACCAGTTGGTGGCCTGGGCAAGGATGGTGAACACCGCGGAGCCCTGCTGCTCGACCGAACCCGGACCCGAAGATAACAGGTATGGCGTACCGGCCGTGATCACGAAGGCCTGGTTCAGCGTAGCCACCTCTCCGCCGGTGGTGGCCTGAGCATACGTGGTGCCTTCAGGCGCATAAGTCGGAATCGCCAGAGTGAGGTTGGCGCTGGTTTCGCTGGTCACGTCGACGCTGGTAACCACAATGCCGGCGCCGAAGGTGAACACCGACGCAGGACTCCAGTGCGTATCTTCACCGGTCAAAGTCACACTGATCTGCGTGCCTTGCGGAGAGGTGTTTGGCAAAACGCTCAGGATGGTGGCCAGGCTGGGCGTGACGCTGAAGCTTGCGCCGCCCACGACCCGCGCGTTGGCGGGCGCATCGGGAGTATTTGCCACCACGGCGTAACCGCCGGTGTTAGTCTCCTGGCCGATGCTGATGCTCTGCGTGGCAATGGCGGGACCGAGAATCGTCGGCGGGCCGGTCACCGCAATGCCGGAACCGGGCCCTCCGAAGCTGAATGTAGTGGTGCTGTCAAATGCCGTGAACTGGCCAAGGATGTTGACCGTAATGTTTTGCGCGCCCTGCAGGCCCGAACCCGGGTCGACTATGCTCAGGGTCGGCTGCGCAATGACGATTGTGAACGAAGCATCATCTACCTCGCAGCCTGTGCAGTGGTCGTCATAGGTGGTGCCGTTGGTGGTAAAGATCAGACCCATCGTCTCGGCGGGCGCGTCCGGACTGATCGTGATGTTGGCTATCGCCTCAGTCGGGCTGACTATCTGGTAGGTGTTCACCGTGATGTTGTTCGCATCCCAGCCGGTGAGCGTGGTGCCGCCGGTCGGACTTGGATTCCACTCGGTGTTCACGCCGTAGAAGTACACGTTGACCGTTTGTCCCGGGATGCCGGTGGTCGGCGACTCGTTCCCGACATAAGGAGTCGGCGGCGGCGGCGGAGCCACGACATCGAAGCTGCCGGTCAGGCCCTGCGCGCCGGTTTGCACTACGACTGTGCGGTAACCGTACTGGGCGCAGCCCGCGGGCACGCCGGGGCTGGTGCACGTGGCGCCGATGGTGATATCGGCAGCAATGTGCGACGCATCGGTGACTTCGAAGCTGTCAAGGGTTATGCCGGGGCCGAAGTTGACCGTAGTGGTGCCCTGCACCCATTGCGTGTATGCGTTGCCGACTATCGTCACCTGCAACGCGGCGGCGCCGGGCTGCGCGCTATTCGGAGTCAGGTAGCTGATTGCAGGCACGCCTCCGGTAACGACGAACGTGACCGAATCGGTGAGCGATTCACCGGCGGTGACCATGTAGATGGAGCGCGCACCGGGGTTGGCGGTCTGCGAGATGGTCATATCAACGCTCGCGCTGGTGGCGCTGTTGATAATGACGTCGTTGACCGTGATGTCGGAGCCGCCGCCGGCAATGTAGAACTGCGTAAAGTTCTGCTGCCAGTGCGTATCCAGGCCGGTGATGGTGAAGACGATCTCCTGGCCCTCATTGCCTGTATTCGGCGAAACATTCGTGATAATCGCCGGCCCCTGGACGATGGTGAAGACACTCGCGCTGACAATTTCGCTGCCCGTACCGGTTGAAACGCCCGGTGTGCAGCCCTGGTAGGTCACGCCCTGGATGTTCAGATCCTCGGGCGGCTGATCGGCGCACGAAATCCCAGGCGTCGTCACGGTCACTGTGCGAGCGCCAACGTACGACAACGGATCGATGTCGATGGTGGCGTCGATCTCCGTATCGCTCACCCGCGTCGGACTCCCGACTACGGTGATTCCCGGACCGAAGGTCGCGGTGCTGGCTGCGCTGAAGTGCGTGTACTGACCCATCAGGCGCACCTTGAGACCCTGCACGCCCTGCTCGGCCTGGTAGGGGATGGCCCCGGTTAGTTGCGCAACGGATGGGTCAGCCGTAAATGCGTCTGCCTGAGTCGCAATCTGGCCGTACGTCGTCACCGTTACGTTGTGTAATCCGGGGGTAGCGGTGGCGGTTACGACGATCGGCACTGTCAAGGATGTCAGGGAGTTGACAATCGGCACTCCCACCTGGATGCCTGAGTCGTTGAAGCTCACCTGTGTCTGGCCGGCGAGGAAGTTGGTCTGCGCGCCGGTGATCGTCACCTGCAGCGAAGAATCCTGACCGGCGGCGTTCGGCGAAACGCCGGTGATCTCCTGCGCGCCTGCCGACGCGCAGAGGTTGTCGTTGATCTGCGAGCTCGAAACCTGTTCGCTGCCCGAGGTGATGGTAAGAACGTGTCCGCACGAACTGCCGTCGACGTACGCCCACGGGCTGACCGTGACATTCATCGTCAGCGTCTCAGAGTCGACGACGGTGAGCGAATTGACGGTGATGTCCTGGTTGAACTCGGTAACCGGAGGCGTGGCCGCCGACCAGTTGGTAAAGCGTCCGAGCACCTCTACCTCGAGAGTGGCGCCCTGTTGCGCGCCCTGCGGCGAGAAGGCCAGGAACGTAGGCGAGCCTTCCTCGATGTCGATCGCCTGCTGCAGGCTTGCGTTCTCACCGTCGGTAGACGCAGTCGCCGTCGCAAAGCCGACCGGCGCGGTCGAAAGTACCGTGATCTGCACAGTGGCGTGCGTCGGATCGACAATCGTGGTCTGATCCAGCACTACGCCTGACCCGAAGCTGAACGTCGTCTCGCCCTGCAGCCAGTGCGTGCCCACGCCGGTAACGTCCAGAATCGAGGTCTGCAGTTGCGACACTACCGGCGGAATTCCCGTGGTTCCGTTGTTGCAGAAGTCCGCGATAAAGTTCGTATCGGTCGAGGTTGCGCACGCCGGCAGAGACACCGCGGAGATGTAGGCCGCGCTCGGCGTCACGCTGAAGCCCGCGCCGGAGTCGTACTCAAATCCTCCGCCCGTAAGCGGGGTGATCATAATGACGCTGTTGCCGCCCACCGGGGCCGTCGGAGACACACTGATGGTAGCGGTCGCCGTGGTTGGGTTCACGATCACGAGATCCGCGACGGTGATACCGGCGCCCATCACCAGTTCCGACGAGCTGTTCCAGCTGGTCAGCGAGCCGGTAATGGTCACGTTGGTGCCGCTCGATCCCTGCGGCGCGCTCGCAACGCAGGTCGGCAAATCGGCCGTCGCGCATGCGCTCACAAGCGAAGGCGTGGCCGGCGCGTCAACCAGGAAGCCGGCGATCAACTGCTCGGTCGGATCGTTCACGTACACCGCATTCCATCCCGGAGGCGTGGGCGTGAGCGATCCGCCAGTAGGCGTGTAGCTTGTCGTGATGTTGGCAATAAGTTTGGTCGGGCTGCTCACCGCAATGGTGTTGACGGTGATCTGCGGGCCGCCAAAGATCACCTTCGTGCTGCCGGACACGAAGTGCGTGTTCAGGCCGACGATCTCAACATTCATCGTCGTGCTCTGCGCCCCATGATCCGGCGACACGCTCACAATGCTCACCGGTATCGAGGTGACATTGAAGTAAGTCGTCACGATCTCGCCGCCAGTGGTGAAGGTGATGAGATGCGAACCTGTCGCCGCTCCCGCAGCAACGTTGATGGTGCCGGTTGCACCAACCAGGTTGTTCACCGTGAAGTTGGTGAGCGTAACGCCTTCGCCGGAGATGACCGGTACCGTTCCGGACTGCGAGAAGTGCGCGAACTGGCCGGTGAAGCTTACGTTGAAGCTGTTGGTGCCGGTCGAAGGCACAAGGCCGTTGGCCGGGCTCATAGTCAGCGTGGGGGGATTGACGTACACGTTGATCGAGGCGCTCACAACCTGCCCGCCGGCAACCATGTAGAAGCTGTAGGCGCCTGGCGGCGTGTTGGTGGGCACAGAGATAGCCAACTTCGCGCTCGTCGCGCTGTTGATCGTGACTTTGTTCACCAGCGGCGTCGCGTTCGGCGTGGGATAGAAGGCCGCGTTCGTGTCGGCCTGCGACCAGTTGGTGTTCAAACCGGTCGCCGTGAGAGTCACCTGGCCGCCCTGCGGAACGCTGCTCAGCGTCAGGCTGGTGATCGACGCGCTTGAAGCCTGGATCGTAAATCCGAACGGGAAGATGGTCGCCGAGCCTTCGCCGCCGCAGGTCAGGTTTGCCGTAATTCCACCCGTAGGGGCATTCTCATTGATCGAGATCGGTACGGTGACCTTGTGCGCACTGTTCACAACGATCGAGCCGGTTGAGATCAGACCTGTGAAGTCTGCTGTCAGGACTCCGCCCGGGCAGGCATTGAAAGCCGTGTAGGAGTTGCCGGTAATGGTCACGTTGAGTGACTGGCCCTGTTGGCCTGCATTCGGCGACACCGAGATAAGCGCAGGCGTGGATCCGGTTACCGTGAACGAGTTCGGGAGGGTCGCAATCTCGCCGCCGGTGGCCACCGTCACATTGTCGACGCCGATGGTAGCGTTGGCCGGCACAATCACGTTGGAGTAAGCGGTGGTCTGCGAAGTCACTATGGTGTCGCCGACAATCACGCCTCCGGTGATCGTGACTCCCGTCGCATTCTGCAGGAAGTGCGTACCCGTCGCGGTCAGGCAGACCGGCCCGGCGAAGCTCTGCGCGACTGACACCGGCGTGGCTGTGCATGTGACAACCCCGCCGCTCACGGTGGCCAGGTTTACGCCTGTAAGCGTGGCTGAGTTCGGTCCGATGTGGAAGAGCGGGTTGCCATTATTCAGAATCGAGTTGGCAACCTGGCCGCCGGTCACCATGGTCAAGCTGCGGTAGCCCACTGTCGTCGTGTTGCTGATGGCCAGAACTGCCGTGGCCGTGGTCGGACTGGTAATGTCCAGCGATTCAACCGAGACGCCGTCGCCGAAGTTGGCGTACGTGGTGCCCTGCACAAAGCTCGTGCCCGTCGCAACAATGTTCACCGTCAGCGGCGCGACGCCAAGGTAACCCTGACCCTGCGTGCCTACTCCCGGCGTGATTGACGCGATCTCAAATGTCTGCGAGGGATCGGAAATAATGAATGCCGAGTTCAGCGTTGCGGTTTCAGATCCGCCGCCTGAAAGCGGAGTCACCACCTTGATGTTGCGCGCGCCAAAGACAGGCGAAGCGGCAATGGTGAGAGAGGCATTGATGGTGTTCGGGCTAACGGCCGTGAACGAATTCACCGTGATGTCAGACGCGTATGCGCTGCCGGTCACCGGGAAGGTAATCACCGAGGAACTGCTGAAATGCGTCCAGCCGTTGCCGGTGATGGTTACATTGACCACCGTGGGGCTGCTGCCTCCGGCGGCCGCGCCGGGCGAGACAACGGCAACGGCCGGAGCCGGATTGGTTGCCGTGGCCGTGCCGGTGATCGAGAGAACCAGCGGCGACCCGCCCGGAGCAGAGTCGTTCACAGTGATGGAGCCGGCCTGAGCAGCCGGCGTTGCTGTGGTGGGCGAGTAGTTGACGTACAGGTTGCAACTGGAATTCGCAGTGATCGTTCCCGTGGTGCAATTAGTGGTCGCCGAGAAGGGTCCGGAGGGAGTCAATGTGAAGGATGCGGATTCGCTCATGCGATTGATGAGCGTCAAAACCTTGGCAGGACTGGTGGAGCCGACCAGCTGCGCGCTGTAAACCATCGCGAACTGGCTCAGCGTCAGCGGATTGTTCGCCTGGCCTTGCAGATTAACCACCTGCGGGCTGGTAGCCGCAGTGTCAATTACCTGGAGCTGGCCGGTTCGCGTACCGCCGATGGTGGGCGCAAAACTTATGGTGACGTTGCAGGAGGCCCCGCCGGCAAGCGCGTACGGGAGCACAGCACCGCAGGTTGACGACTTCTGTTGAAAGTCGCCGCTGAGCTGGAAGGCGTTCAGTGTGATCGAGTTCGTGGTCTGATTCGTAATCGTGACCGTCTGATAGGCGCTGATTACGCCCACGTTCGCCTGGTAGCTGGTGATGGAAAGCGGTGAGACCTTCAAAGGCGCGTTTCCATCGCCAGAAAGAGATATAGCCTGTGGACTGCCGAGGGCATTGTCAGCCACGCTCAATGTTGCGGTTCTTCCGCCCGATGCAGCGGGCGTAAAGGTCAGATTGACCGTGCAGTTTGAGTTGACTGGAAGGGTTGCCGGCGCAACCGGGCATAGATTGCCGGCGATCGCAAAGTCGGTCGGATCCGTGCCCCCCAATGTGATTCCGGAAATCTTCAACGGAACATCCCGCAAGTTCATGATCTCGATCGGTACGACTGGAGAAGTCGCGCCGACGAACTGCGTCGGGAAAGATGCCGGAGACGGAGAAATGGTGACCGGCTGAGATGCAGTGCCCGTCATAGCGATCGGCAGATCCACCATCGTCGAGCTGCCCGACACGTTGTAGATCAGGGTGGCCGACCCGGGCTGCGAGCCAATCGCCGCCGGAGTCACATCGATGCCGATCTTGCAACTCAGCCGGGCGCCAAGCGCTTCAGGCGATAGCGGGCATGTGGTCACCCTCGAATCGAGCACGTAGGGAGCGGTGAACGAAGCGATTGAGTCGATGACGATCGAGCTGGGGAGGTAATTCGTCAGCGTCGCAGTACCGATGTTTTTCTGGCCCACGACCAGCGATCCAAACGCGATCGTTGACGGATTGATTTGAACCTGCGGGGTGGCAGTGGCGTAGAGGCCTGCGAGCTGCGGGCTGCCTGGCGCATCGTCGTCGAGAGTGAGCGATTTGGTGGCAACCGATCCAACCGCCGTGGGGTCAACGGTGATGCTGACGACGCAGCTCTTGCCCGGCAAAACCGGCGTGCCAACAACGCAGGTGGTGCTGCCCGCGTATATGGCGTACGGCGCGGGAACAGCGATCGTCGCAAAGTCAAGATTCACCGACCGATTGTTGGTGACGACGATGTTACTCGGCGCGCTCGTTATGTTGATCGGCGCGTTGCCAAATTGGAGGCTCGCGGGGGAGAGCGCAACCGCGGTCTCACCCGTGCCCGCGAGGCCTATGGCCATGGGCCCGGTGGGTGAACTGCTGATCACCGTCACTTGGCCGTTCGGGATGTATCCCATTGCGGTTGGCGCGAATTTGATCCCGATCAGGCAGCTTGAGTTCCCGGCCAGCTTTCCTTTCACCGTACCGCCGGAGATGGGGCAGGTCGTGTTCGAGCTGGTATCGAGCCGGAATGGACCGCCAAAGATCAGCTGGGTGATGCTGAGCGTGCCGGCCTGCAGATTGTAGAGCTTCACCGTTTTGGTGGCGCTAAGCGTGTTCACCACAACGTCGCCAAAGGCAAGATAATCGGGCGAAACGGTCGTGTCCTGTACTCCAGCGCCGTAGAGCGTAACGGTCTGCGGGCTGTTGCTGGCGTTAAAGCCGACGGCGGCCATGCCATTAGGCTGGGTACCGGCGGAGGTAGGCGTGAATGTGAACGCAAGCGTGCACGAAGAGCCGGGCGCACCGCTCACGGCCAGCGGGGTAGCGGCGGAGCAGGTGGTCGACGGATCGATCGCGAACTGGGTATCGCCAATGGGTGCGATGGATGAGAACGAAAGAGTTTGTCTCTTCTGGTTGTTCGTAACCGTGACCGTCCGGATGGCGCTGGCCTCGTTCAGCGCAACATTGCCGAATTGAATTGCGGTAGAGGAGAAGGCCGCCGGTGCCAGGCCGTAGCCGGCAACTGGAACGCTCCGCGGGTTGTTGCCCGCATTTGTGCTGATTACAACCGATCCGGTTGGAGCCTGGCCCAACGCGGTCGGAGTAAACGTAACGCCGACAGTGCACGTCGCGCCCGCTGCCAAAGTGCCGGGGTTCGCGCAGGTAGTCGAGGGATCGATGGCAAAACCGCCCGCCGGGGCGATGATCGAGCTGATGGTGAGAGTAGTAGTTTGCAGGTTCTTGAAGGTGAAGGTCTGAATCAGGCTGGTTTCACCTACCACCTGGCCCCCGAAACTGAGGCTCGTGGGAAGGAAACGGAGGCCCGTGGGTGCGATACCGGTTCCGTTGAGCGGAATGGCGATCGGCGTGGCGCTCTGCGAGGTGGTGACGCTTAAAGTCGTGGCCGGCGCCGGACCCAGGACTGTCGGGGAGAAGGTCAACGCGATGTTGCACGAGGAGCGGGCCGTAAGCTGGCCATGCACCGAGCAGGTAGTGGCGCCAGCCAAGGCGAAGCCGTTTCCTGGAGTGACTGAAAGCGCATTGATGGTCTCCGAGATCGCCTGATTGTTGGCAAGCTGAACCGACATCGAACCGCTGGTGGTGTTCAACATCACCGCACCGAAGGCAAGCCCGGTAGACGACAAGGTGACCGGTTCGACGCCCGTAGCCGAGAAGATCACTTGTTGCGGGGTATTGGTGGCCGTTGTGTTGAGACGAAGCGTTCCGGTGGGAACCGCGCCCAGGCCGGTGGGCGCAACCGTGACGGCGACGGTGCAAGTAGCCCCGGCCCCCAGGCTGCCCGGATTCGGGCAGGTGCTGTTGGCGGTGGAGATCGCGTACGGCCCTCCCGTTACTGCGTACAAGTCGATCGTGATCGAGGACGTCTCGGTGTTCTTGACCGTGATCTTCTCAGGCAGGCTCGTCTCGTGAATGGCGACGTTGCCGAAGTTGTATTGCGAAGGCGTTTGTGTGGTTTGTGCACCAGCCCGCACCGAATTCGAAAAACCGGTTACTACTGAGAGTGTGAGGATGGCCAGTGTCTTGAGACTTCCAAGAAGATTACGGCCACATTTCGACATTGCAATCGCCTCCGTCGCGTGACTGGGGCGAGTTATATGCGGAGCGTCGAACCGCCCCGCGAGGAGATCGATCAAGTTAGGGGTCGAGTTAAGTTGCTGATAATTCAATCGCGCACACATACCCATGCGTCGGGCCCGTTGCTGCATGACATTCCTCAGAGCGCCTTGCGCACGATTTCCATATGCATAAAACCGAATGATCTGCGTATCGAATCGAACAGGGGAATCTTGCTGATGAAGACAGATGGACTGTAGTGAACAGCAGTTCCTGAATGCAAGTGAAATCTTCTGAATTTCTTTTGCTATACGCCTGATTTGCGGAGTTTTATTCGACCTGTAACGAGCAAAAAGCCCAATGGTAATGAGGCTTTGTGCCACTCGGTAAGGTCACTTCCGTGGAAAAGGCAGTTACGAAATCGGAGCAATTTCGCGTTATAACACCGCCGAAAGCGAAGCACCGGGCGCGGTTTCATCAGCTTGCTATCAAAAGCGAATTTCCTGGCGGGATTCACTCCCCCGGCGTTGAGAATCTTCTATTGAGTATTGAGAAATTTTTCAGAAGAATGTTTGCACCACCTCGACCACCCGGTAATCGCTGTCGACAACCGGAATGGCGCGCCACTTGTCGAAGGTCAGGCAGGGATGGCATATGTCGAAGCCGACCATGTCGCCGGGGTGCACCCCGTCTTCGGGACGGATCTCAAGAAAGGCGTGCTGGTCCATGATCCGGGTGAGTCTCCAGGACGCCGGAGGCGGTCCCGGTTTTGTATCTCTTCCCGGGCGGAAATACAGCGCCGGGACGGGCAGCCCGGAGTCGAAGGCTGCATCCCTTCTACCCAGGCCCACAATCGCCCGGTCAGGCTCCGGGATCGACTGGATGTAAGCCCATATGTGCAGCGCACACTCCAGGCCGGAGCCGATTCTGCGCGCTACGGGATTCGACTGGAGAATCCGCGCCTGGGCTTCGCGGTAGTGGCCGGCGTCGTGCGTAAGGTAGCAGCCGGGGCGGAGCACGATCTCAACCTCGGGTCCGAATCCGGCAGCCGAGAACTCCTCGGCCACAACGTCGTACCACGCAGACCCCGCGCCCGAAAGCAGAAAGGGCGTACTCGTATCTCGCCGCTCGGCCAGCAAACGCCGCGTCGTTTCCACGGCTCTCCTGAGCAGCGCTCTGACCGATGCCTCCTCATTCAGAACTCCCTCGTAAACCTCAACCCCGCTCAAAACCACTGAGCCATTCGAGCGATCAATCTCCGTAAGCACTTCTTCCAATTGCTGGTCGTTGCGAACTCCGGCGCGACCTCCCGTTACCCCCAGTTCCACCAGCACATTTAATCGCTGTCCGCGTTCGCAAAAATACGCGCTCAACAAATTCACCAGATCGGCGGAATCGACAAGGCAGTAGAACGAGAAGCCGGGATCGGCAAGAAGCTCGCTGACGATGGCCATATTGCGCCGGCCGACGAGTTGGTTGGCCATGAGCACGCGGCGCACGCCGTAGCGATGGGCAACCAGTGTCTGGTGAGCCGTTGCCAGCGTGATTCCCCACGCGCCGCTTGCAAGCTGCATCTCAAAGAGCCGCGGCGCCATGGTTGTTTTGCCATGCGGGGCCAGCTTCACGCCATAAGCCCGGACAAACTCCTGCATCCAGCGCAGATTGTGTTCAAGCTTGTCCTGGTAGAGCACCGCGGCGGGCAGGCTAAGGTCTTCGTTGAGCAGATTCCAGCCAAGCGCGGCGGCCTGATCGGGAACGAATGCCTGATCAACGGCCCCGAGGCCTTTATTCAGCGGGTCAATCGCAGGGTATTTTGAGGGCTCAAAGCTGCGGCCCAAATTCATCTCCGGACTCATACAACGATTCTCTCTTAACGGCCCGGAGATGGCCCAACTTCGTGAGCAAAGGCCTGCAGCTTTAATCTGGAGACTGGCGGCAAATTCATGTCGAAACCCGATCTCATTATTCGCAATGCCATGGTCCTTGACGGGAGCGGCGCCAAGGCCATTCGAGCAGATGTTTCAGTTGAGGATGGCCGGATTGTCGCGCTCGGTCCAGGGCTCGACAGTGCGGACGGCAAAACCTTCGACGCGCGCGGCCTTGCCCTCGCTCCCGGATTCATCGATGTTCACACCCACGACGATCTTGCCTTGCTTGCCCGGCCGGCAATGCTGCCCAAGATTTCGCAGGGCGTGACTACCGTGATTGTGGGCAACTGCGGCATCAGCGCCGCGCCAGCGACGTTGCGCGGCGAACTTCCCGATCCCATGAACCTGCTGGGAGCTTGCGGCGAATTTCGTTATCCGACTTTCTCCGCCTATCGCCGCGCGATTGACGAAGCGCAGCCCGCGGTCAACGTGGCCGCTCTGGTTGGCCACACCACGCTGCGCAACAACCAAATGGATCGCCTGAACCGCGAAGCAACATCGAGCGAACTCGCGGCGATGCGCGAGCAGCTTGAAGAAGCGCTGGATTCGGGCGCGCTAGGCCTGAGCACCGGCCTTGCCTATCTCTCGGCCAACGCGGCCGGCACAGATGAGCTGCTCGGGCTGGCTGCTCCTCTGGCTGCCGCCGGAGCGGTCTACGCAACGCACATGCGCACTGAGGCGGATCGGATACGCGATGCGATGGGCGAAGCCTTCGAGATTGGCCGCTGCAGCCAGGTCCCCGTTGTCATTTCGCATCTGAAATGCGCAGGCATCGCCAACTGGGGACGCAGCCGCGAGGTGCTTGCCGCGCTCGATACCGTGCGGCTCTCGCAGCAGGCAGGCTGCGATTGCTATCCCTACGCGGCCGGTTCCAGCACTCTCGATCTTGGCCAAGTGGACGAGCGTGTGAAGATCGCAATCACCTGGAGCACGCCGCATCCCGAGATGGCCGGCAAGACGCTGGCTGAGATTGCATCGGCATGGCAAACAACGCAACCGGAAGCGGCCCGGCGCCTTCAACCTGCCGGCGCAATCTACCACAGCATCAGTGAAGACGACATGCGAACGATTCTGCGTCATCCTGCCACCATGATCGGTTCTGATGGCTTGCCTAACGACCCACGCCCTCATCCGCGGCTGTGGGGCGCGTTCCCGCGGGTGCTGGGCCGCTATTGCCGCGATGAAGCACTGTTCGCGCTCCCTGAAGCCATCTACAAAATGACCGGCTTGCCTGCGCGGCGATTCGGCCTCGATGGCCGTGGATTCATCCGCGAAGGCTGCGCTGCCGACATGGTGCTCTTCGACCCAAACACGATTGCCGACACGGCGACCTACTCCGACCCCATCAAACCGGCTGCGGGAATTGAGGCGGTCTGGGTGAATGGAACCCTCACGTACACGGCCGAGGGCGCAACCGGCAATCGCGCCGGACGTTTTCTGGCACGCGGCAAGCCAGGTTGGATCCAATAACCCGCTTCACTCTTATAGACTGGATCAGCGCATCGGATATGTTCGGCATCGACACCCACAGCATCTTTCTGCTTTCCGCGGCGGTTATTTCGGTCATCGCGCTCATCTTCATGATCGCGGTGGTCAAGCTGAATCCGGTCATCACGCTGCTGGTGACCTCGCTTGCCCTCGCCGTGGTTGCGGGCATGCCGGCTACCACGGTCATCCACTCATTTGAAAGTGGCGTCGGCGGCACGCTCGGGCACATCGCGGTGATTGTCGGCCTTGGAACCATGCTGGGCAAGATGATGGCCGAGTCCGGCGCCTCCGATCGCATTGCCTACACGCTCATTCGCGCCTTCGGCGAAAAAAACGTTCCCTGGGCGATGATGACCATCGCTCTGATTGTTGGCTTGCCGGCGTTTTTTGAAGTTGCCTTCGTCCTCATCGTGCCCATCCTGTTTACGGTCGCGCGCCGCACCAATACATCGCTGGTGCTCGCAGGCATACCAATGGTCGCCGGGCTCTCGGTGGTTCATGGCCTGGTGCCGCCGCACCCTGCCGCTACCTTGGCCGTCACCATCTACCACGCCGACGTGGGCTGCACCATTTTCTATGCGCTGCTCATCGGCATCCCCACGGCCATCATCGCCGGACCTCTTTACGCAAAGCTCATCGCGCCGCACGTCAAGCTCTCGCTTGAGAACCCCATGGCCGATCAGCTTGCCGGTCACGATGAAAGCCGCAATCTGCCCGGATTCTGGTTGAGCATTCTCACCATTCTGCTGCCCGTGATCCTGATGCTTGTGGGCAGCTGGGCCGACACATTTTCAGCCGCCGGAAGCAACCTGAATAGCACCCTGAAGCTGCTGGGTAACGACGACATGGCGCTGCTGATCGGCGCATTGTGCAGCTTCGTTACACTCGGAACGATGCGTGGCTTCTCGCGGCAGACGATTCTGCGCTTCAGCAATGAGTGCCTGGCTCCCACAGCGGCCATCACGCTGCTGATCGGCGCGGGCGGCGGATTCGGGCGTGTTCTCCAGGACAGCGGCGTCTCCAACGCAATCATCAGCATCGCAATGCGCGGTCACGTCCCGATTCTGCTGATGGCGTGGGGGCTCGCCGCCATGCTGAGGCTGGCTACCGGTTCGTCCACGGTTTCAATGGCTACGGCGGCCAGCATTGTTGCCCCCATCGCGGCCCACACGGTTGGAGTGCATCCCGAGCTGCTCGCGATTGCAACCGGCTCCGGCGCGCTCATCTTCTCGCACGTCAACGACGGCGGATTCTGGATTGTCAAAGAGTACTTCAACATGAGCGTCGGCCAGACGATGAAGACATGGTCCGTTGCCGAAACCATTATCTCGGTGTCCGGACTCTTCTTCACTTCGGTTCTCTGGCACTTCGCATGAGATTTCAATATGAATATTTATTCACGTCGAGATGTTTTGAAGACGGCCGGCGCATTTGCGGTGATGAGCGGAGCGCTCAACGCGCGGAACGCATTTGCGGCGGGCGAGACCGAAGCAACGGCATACGTCGGAACCTATAGCACCGGTGGCGACGGCCACGGCGAAGGAATCTACCGGTTTCGCGTCAACCTCGAGACCGGCGAATTGACCGATCGCAAGCTCGCGGCGAAGACTCCCAATCCCACTTGGATCGTGATTGCCCCTTCGAAGAAGTTCCTCTACGCAATCAATGAGGTCAGTGATTTCGCCGGCGGCAAAGGTGCGGTAAGCGCCTTCGCAATCGAACAAGGCGGCGAGTTGCGGCTGCTGAATAGGGTGAGTTCCGGGGGCGCAGGCCCGGCGCACATGAGCCTGGACGCAACCGGCCGGTTCGCATTTGTGGCCAACTACGTTGGCGGCAGCATCGCGGTTCTGCCTGTACACGCTGACGGTATGCTGGGCGAAGCTGTGGATGTGCATCGCGACCTTAACATGGTTGGTCCGGCGCGCCCTGCCAACGCGCCGCCGGGCAGTTTTGCTGTCAGCGGCCACGACGCTCCGCATGCGCACATGATCGCCGCTGACCCGGCCAACAAGTTTGTGCTGGCGACCGATCTCGGCCAGGATCGGCTTTACTCCTACGCCTTTGATCCTTCCACCGGCAAGCTCGCGCCGCGCGGGTTCCTGACCCTGCTCGGAGGCGCCGGCCCGCGCCACTTCGCCTTTCACCCCAACGGCAAATGGTTATACGCGATTACCGAAGAAAGTTCGCAGATCGTCTTCATGAACTATGAACCGTCAACCGGCACGCCGGCCATCAAGCAAGTCCTTTCTGGCCTGCCTCCCGGTTATGAGGGGACCAGCTTTGGTTCAGAGATTACAGTTTCGCCCGATAGAAAGTTCCTTTATTCGGCGAACCGTCTGCACGACACTATCTCAATCTTCGCAATCGGGGCCGACGGCAGCCCAACGTACATCGGCGAGGCGTCGACGCTGGGCGATTATCCACGCAACTTCGCAATCGATGCAAGTGGGAGCTTCCTGTTCGCGTGCAATCAGCACAGCGACAGCATTACTTCGTTCCGCATCGATCGCATGACCGGAAAACTGAGCTTTACGGGGAAGTACGCGGGTGTTGGAAGCCCAGCGATGATTGCGTTGCTTTAGCAAATCAACCGCGGAACGGGGGTGCCCCATCTTAACGGCGCCTTTTGCCGTTAGGGTGGGAAACCATTGGACGCGGGTGCCCCAGGTCTGGATTTTGAGACCTGGGAGGCCTCGAAACTTGGTTTTTAAGACTTCAGCTGCAGCCGCAAAGCCGCTTCGCCTGTTCGCGAATGGCCTCGGGCGTAATTGCCGCGCCGCCGGTATCGCTCGCCGCCAGCTGAATTGCAAAATTACCCACCGTCGCGCTCTCGCACTCGCCGATCTCAACCGGCAAGCCGGTGCGCTGCTCGGTAAGCTTGATCAGCAGTTTGTTGCGCGTGGCGCCGCCAATCATGGCTATGCGCTCGATCCTGCGTCCAAGATTCTCTTCGAGATTCGCGATTGCCGACGCGTAACGTGCCGCCAGGCTCTCGAAGATCAGGCGCGCAAACACGGGTTCATTTCCGGCCATATCGGCGATGGGTTCGAATCCGAGTCGCGCCAGCTCGACGTTGATGCGCCCGGGCATGCCGGTGTCGAGCATCAGCGTGGGCGCGTCCATATCGAGCACTGCCGACGGATCTCGATCGCAATCCGCAGCACGCAACACCAGCTCTTCAATCTCCCATTTGCGGCCTTGCGCATGCCATGCATTCATGCACTGCTTCAGCACCCACATACTGTTGATGAGAGCGTGAAACAGCAGTTCGCCAGTGGCCGCGCCTAGGTTCGTA
>CAWEHF010000034.1:0-115560 GCA_963808695.1 uncultured Acidobacteriaceae bacterium | reverse complement strand
GGGGCAGCCCGGGATCGCTTTGCCACCATCGGGTGGATGGACTGGAGCGGCGTGGAGCGCAGCGACTTTACTCAACTGAGCCTGGACCGGCTGGAGCGGCTGGTGGAACACGGCGCCTGCGGAATCAAGTTCTGGAAGGACCTGGGCCTGACAGTCGGGGATGGCAGCGGCGCATTGCTGCGCGTGGACGATGAGAGACTGGCGCCGATATTCGACAAGGCCGCGGAGCTGAAGATTCCGGTGATGTTTCACACCGCCGATCCGGATGCGTTTTTCTCCCCGATCGACGGGTTCAACGAGCGCTATGAAGAGCTGGCGGCTCATCCGGACTGGTGCTTTTACGGTTCGCCGGTCTCCAAGGCCTCGCTGCTGGAACAGCGCAACCACGTGATTGCGCGGCACCCCGGGACGACCTTTGTCTGCGCGCATCTGGCGGAGAGCAGCGAGGACCTGGGCTATGTGGCAAAGCTGCTGGACCGCAGTCCCAACTTGTATGTTGATATCAGCGCGCGGACCGCGGAGCTGGGCCGCCAGCCTTACACGGCGCGTGAATTCATGGTGAAGCATGCAGACAGGATTCTGTTTGGCACAGACCTGCTTCCGGATATCGATATGTATCGTCTCTACTATCGCTTTCTCGAGACCGCCGATCAGTACTTCGAGTATCCTTCGCACGCGTCGCGCCAGGGACGCTGGAATATTTACGGAATTTTTCTGCCTGAGGATGTGTTGCGCAAGGTCTACCGCGAGAATGCGCTGAAGCTGCTGGGCTGCGAGGCGCGCTGACGGTTGGGTCAAGAGCCGCCGGGGCGCTTCCTGACCACGGTGAGCGCCGCCAGAATGACCGCGTTGCTGGCGATGGCCGGCCCCCAATCGTTGTTGAAGCCGCCGGAACCGCCGCGGAAGCCGGTGGTGCCGTTGAGCCGGATTTCGCGAATCACTTTGCCTCGCCGGGGATTGATCCACTCGTATGCGAAAAATGAGATAGGATTGGCGGCCTGACCTGAAACCGCAACAGCGTCCGCGCCATAGCAATAATCGTTTGCGGAGACGCGCCTGTCCCAGTCCCACTCGAGTATATTGACGCCGTAGCGAATGGGAATGGTGATGACAAAACCATCATCGTAGATAGCTTCATACCATCCCAGCAGGTCGGCCGTGTCCGGCTGATCCCAGATCAACCGATAGTTCTCCCGGTTCTTTGCCTGCCGGGCAGACGCGTGGAGAAAGACCAGGCTGGTGGGAGATTCTCCCACCGGAATGCCGGTAACCGCGGCAGGCAAGCCGGTAGCTTGCTTGCCTTCGGTGGCGACGGCGATCGCGCGCATTCCATTTGCGCGTTGCAGATTAAAAGGGAGACGGCCGGCCTGCACGGTTCCAGCCACCATGCCTTGAAGGCTCACGGCCAGCGCCGGCAAGGTGTCTCCCATATTGAAGTTGCGCGAAATATCCAGCGGCGCAATCGAGGTTTCTGTCCGGCTCGGAGGAGTGATTCCGCTGAGCCTGATGCGGATGCCGGGAAGCATGGATTGCACGCGCGCCGACAGGGCTTTGCCTTCGAGGACATGACCGGTCCAGAGTATGTTGCCGCAACCAAGGAAAGCCGCCATCAGGTCCTTGCCAAAGCCGATTTCGTTGGTGGCGAACCAGGCCGACGGCGCGCCGCCCAGCAGAGTGGAGCGCTTTTTGCGCGTCTCGTAATTCTGGATGTCCGGCTGAAAGTTGCCGAAAACCTGCTGGAAGCCCATTTGCTCGAGGGTCGCTTCGTTGCGTTCCGCAGAGCCGTGTTGACCGGGCTCGTCGCTCCAAAACCAGTTGAAGATGAGGCAGTCTTTGGGAATCAGCCTGTCAACCTGTTCCGGGGTCAGGCCGCCGGGAGAGTTGTAGGTCCAGCCATCCGGAGCTTTTTTCTTCTCCATCCCGCTGCCTCTTACCGACTGCAGCAGCATGTCGCCCCAAAGCTGGGTCCTGATGCCCCGGGATGCAAGATAGTTGTGGATCTTGTTTACATCCTCTCCAAACAGCTCGCCAATATCCTTGTCGCTGCACTGCGGAGAAACATCGACGGGAAGAAACAACTCATCGTGCCCGATGTGGACGCTCCGGGGCTTCAGAACCTCAATGAACTCGTCGTAGACCTCGAAAGTGAGAGCGTAGGACTTGGGATTGACCGGGCAATAGATGTCGGGCCACTTGTCCTGAGGCACGGCGGCCAAATCTCTGTGCTCGGTCAACAGATAATAACTGTGGGTGAAAGAAGGGAGCACGGGAACCAGTTCGATATGGTGTTTCGCGACCCAGCGGGCCAGATCGGCTACCTCCTCTTTTTCAAGGAAACCACCATCCGCGACATCCTGATGCGAGGAGTTCTGTTCCATGCCGTGGAAGGGCAGGCGGGGATAATTTCGGCAGCTCAAATCCACGTCTCTTGCGAACTGCACCCATCCATGATTCAACTCGGGATGGCTGTCGAGCCTCATGCAAGCGTTCATTTCAATCATGAGGGTGTTGTATTTGTAGAGCGCCATGAAGTCGCGGACGAAGCGCTTGAAGAACGGGATATTGTCGCGTCCGGGAAGAAAGAGGTAGACGCCTCGAAACGGCTTATCGGGCCAATCGAGAATGTTCACGCCGCGAAATCGCGGTTGGCCGTCTTCCTTGGCAAGCAGTTGGCGGAGAGACTGCAGCCCATAAAATGCCCCGCGATCGTCGTTGCCGGCGACCAGTACGACGTTGCCGCTGGTGCGAAGGAGATAGCTTTCCGGGCCATGACTTTGCATTTCCGAAGTCAACTGCATTTCACTGCAGTACTCCCTGACCAATGGATTCTCAATCGATCCCATCAGAATTGCGCGCCGACCGGGGCTCAGACCGGCTCCGGATTCGATCTTTAGATACAGGCCAAACCTGTCACTCAATTCGTGTATCAGCGAATGGGCCAGGAACAAATCTTCATTCGATGCATTCGAGGGCACGAGCACCTGTACCTGGTTGTCAAGCACGAAGTCGCTGTCAGAAGCGGAGATCTCCTGCGGTTGGGGGAATACGAGAGACTGGAGCGGCAGGTATGGATCATCGCAATTCTGGCGGGCTGCCGCGGGCAATGCCACAAGGGGTTCGCCATAAAGCAGGGAGTCATGGCCGGCAACCGTGCTGCCGACCGCGGCTCCCGTCACTGCATGCAAAAACTCCCGGCGTGTCAGATCCATCATCGAAGAAGCTCCTTTCAGGCGCCGGCCAGGAAGAGTGGAATACTCCTGAGGGGACTATTGCGGGTTGCGCTCCGCTGAATTGGCTGATGCATAAACGGAAATCCCCCGGCTGTGCCGGAGGATACCTACCGCGTCTTAAGGTTTCAACAATCAAACCCCCTTTGAGCGGGGATGGAATGTTCAACGAGGCACAGCGATGGGCACGCGCGATTGGTCGGCTTCGGGCGGGTTCGCTGCGCCTGTGGCTGGTCCATGCCAGACTCCACCGCCGTAGGTAGTGATGTAAATCATGCCGGGGTCGTTGGGGTCGAGGATGACGCGATGGCCCCACTTGAAGTCGTAGCCCTGGATGCGTTGCCAATGGGCACCGCGGTCGGTGGAGCGGTAGGCGGCTGCGTCAAAGCCGCAGATGTAGAGGGTGTCGGGATGGCGGGGATCGATGGTCAGGTCGTAGACGTGCTGCGATTCGGTGAAGAACGTTTGCCATGTTTTACCGCCGTCGTCAGAGGCAAAGACGCCGCCATTCTGGTCGGCGATATCGCCTTCCTGACCCCATGCGGTGAGGTAGAGGCGCTGGGGATCGCGAGGGTCGATCTCCAGGCCCGTCGGGCCTGTGACGCCTGCCGGCAGTTCGATACGCTGCCAGTGTTCCGCCTTGTCCGTCGAGCGATAAAGGGCTCCCGCGCCCGACGGAGAATGGTCGAAGCCTTCGTTGCGACGAGAGACAACCAGATACAGAGTGCCGTCCTGCGAGGCCGTGATGCGCCAGGCGAAGGGTTCTTCGCCGGCGATGCCGGCGTTTTTCTGCGTCCAGGTGCGGCCATTGTCGGTGGACTTGTAGACGCCGCGCCCAAAAGCGCAGGCGTAGAGGGTGCGGCTGCCGACGGGGCTCGAGGGATCGAGGAGAATGTGAGTGATGGAGTCCACAGGAAGGCCGGAGTTGCTCGGGGTCCAGTGCCGGCCGCCATCGGTTGACACGGCAACCCCGCCTGTGAAGGTCGAGGGGCTGGTGTTTCGCCAGTCCTTGGGCCGAGGCAGATCGTGCTTGCCGCTGAATGCGCCCCAGATCAGACCGCGCTGAGAGGGATCAAAAGCCAGCCAGTAAGTGGTGTTGCGCCAGCTATCGGGTACGCCTTCAGAGGTGCTTCGCCAGGATCGACCGCCGTCGGTGCTCTGAACGAGGCCGATATCTGTGTAGTCGATGAAGATGTGCCGGGAGTCGAAGGGGTCAAACTGCACGCCGTAGTCTGTTGTTACATCCAGGCCGCGAGAGGTCCAGGCGCCGTCACTCAATTCCTTTGAGTTCATCTCCTGCCAGGTCGCTCCGCCGTCCAGGGTGCGATAGGTACGGAAGAGGTCGGTCGCGTAGGCTACATCCGGGTTGGTGGGCGCGACACCGAGGCTGTAGGGCGTGTCGAACCAGATGTTTTCGTTGCCCTGACTGGCGCGCTTCTCGAGCCAGCTTGGGGTCAGGTTGGTGGCAGGCTGGTCCGATTCCTTAAAGACAATCTTCCAGGTCTGGCCGCCGTCCATTGTCTTGGCGATGCCGTTGAACAGGTTCTCGTTACCTTCGCCGAGTTGAAGGCCTCTAAATCCCACATAGGCAACCTCAGGATGCAAATCGCTGGCGGCGATGGCTTCAAAGCGGCCGGAAGTCTGTTGCAGCGCAGGCGTGATCGCCCTCCAGTTCAAGCCCGAATCTTTTGAGAGATACAGCCTGCCGTCCACGCCGGTCGCGTAAATCCAGACCGAGTTGCCGGTTCGGGCTGCGCTGGCTGCGCGAATGGCGGATGGAATGCCGCCTAGTTGGGTGACGGCGCCATCGGGGGCGATGCGCAAGGCAGAGGAGCCGGACACGGCGATCAGGCCAGAGTTTTGCCCGGAGTTTTGCGCCGTGAGCAGCAGGGTTCGCCCGGGAATCGTGGCGAGTCGGCTCCAGGAGTTGCCGCCATCGGGAGAGAAGACGATGACGGAGGGTTGGCCTCTCTGCGCAAAGGAAAGATAAAGATGCTCGTGGCTTTCCTGCCCGGTTCCGCGGCTGTTTTGGGCAGCGATGGCGATGGCGGTGATGTCGCCACCGGGATAGGCGGGATCGTCCGAGGTGAGGCTATAGTCAGAGTGGTCGCCGAGTTGATGCTCGACGGTGTTGCGGGCGGGACTGGGAAAGAGCATCTTCCAAGTGCGGCCGAAATCGCTGCTGCGCCAAAGGGCGGCATTCCCGGCATAGATGACAGAGGGGGCAGCAGGATCGAAAGCGAAGACATTGATGCCGCCGCGGAGATTGAACATGCACCAGGACTGGCCATTGTCGTGCGTGACGTAACCGCCGGTCATGTCGCAGTGTTCGACCACCAGCCGGGAATCGTGCGGGCTGATGGTTGGGGCAATCATGGTGCCGCCCCCGCCGGGGCCGAAAACTTTCCAACTACCCAGGCCGGCGCCTTGAGCGAAACAGGCCGGCGTGGCGAAGAACAGCAGGATAACAAGGCAAGGCGCCTGTTTGATTTGAGCGTTCAGCTTCATCCGCACAATTCTCCTTCTTCCGGCATTCAGACCGGCGCGCAGGCCTCGATAGCCGCATAATGACCTGCAAATTGGTCAAAAAGAATTATAAACGAACCATAAAGCTCATCTATGATAAGAAAAAGGAATATTATTCGGCAAGGCCTGGTAATTCTGTGGCGCGGTTCCACCGTTGCGGGCAAACCCGAATGCGGCGAGGGAAGGGTGACAATGGTGAAGAAAAGCTTATTTTGTGTGCTGGGTCTGGCGGTAATTCTCACCGCGCTTTGCGGTTCCGTTGCAGCCCAGGTCAAGGTCTGGCAAGGCACGTTTACGCTGCCAACCTATGAAGAGGGCCAGCCGGATCCCAACCCCCCGTTCGATGCCTACCAGACGACGCGCTTCAATTATCCCTACACGCTGAGAACGAATCTTACCGGCGAGAAGACCGATCACGCGTGGCGCGCGATTTTTCTGGAGAACGAGTATCTGAAGTGCACGGTGCTGCCGGATATTGGCGGGCACCTTTACACCTGCATCGACAAGATCAGCGGGCAGTCGATGTTCTATGCCAACCCATCCATCAAGAAGGCGCAGATTGGATATCGTGGGGCGTGGGCCGCATTCGGAGTGGAATTCAATTTTCCGGTGTCGCATAACTGGGTTTCGATGTCGCCGGTGGACTTTGCGTATACGGCCCATGAGGACGGCAGCGCCTCTGTCTGGGTGGGAAATATCGATCGCGCCTACGGCATGCAGTGGGGCGTGGAACTGGTATTGAAACCCGGCTCAACGCTGCTGGAAGAGCGAGTGACCTTGTATAACCCCAGCGATGTCCGGCACCGTTACTATTGGTGGAACAACGCGGGAGTGCAGGTGTGGGACGATTCGCGCATCGACTACCCGATGCGGTTTATCGCTTCGCATGGGTACACTGACGTGTATCGCTGGCCGATCGATTCGCAAGGCAAAGACCTGAGCATCATCAGCAACGAATCGGATGGCCCGGTTTCGTATTTTGTCCATGGAAGCCATGAGCCGTTCATGGGCATCTGGAGCCCGCATACGCAGACGGGGATCGCTCATTTCGCTGAATATCGGGAGCTGCCGGCGAAGAAAATCTGGACGTGGGGCGTGGATGCGGCGGGCCTGGCCTGGCGGGCGGCGCTGTCAGACAACCAGAGTGCGTACGCCGAAGTGCAGGCCGGGCTGTTCCGCAACCAGGAGACGTATGCGTTTCTCGACCCCGGGCAGACCATCCGTTTCAGCGAGTACTGGATGCCGGTTCGCGGGACGGGCGGAATTTCGCGTGCGAACAAGGCTGGAGTCGTTCATTTCGATGCGCATGGCGCCGAAGTTTCGGTTGCATTGAATTTGAATGAGCTCGTGGAGGGCGGGCAAATCACGCTTTCGCAGAATGGATCTGCTCTTTGGAATGAAACCGCCGATCTGAAGCCGGAGAAAACGTGGTCGCATTCCGTCACTCCCAAGGGAGGGGCCGGAAAGGTGACCTTCGAGCTGAAAGACGCGGCGGGACACTCGCTGCTGAAGCAAACGGATGGCGAGTACGATTGGGATCCGGAGGCGACGATCAAGACAGGGCCCCAGCTAGTGGAGCGGATTCCAGAGCCGGCAGACCGATCGGAAGACGACTGGCTGCAGGTGGGCCAGGACCAGGAGTTGAACGGCGAAGTTGTACTCGCAGCCGCAACCTTCGAGAGGGCGCTGGAGAAATTTCCGCGGAGCCAGTCGCTCCAGGTCGCGGCGGGAAGACTGGCAGCGTCGCTCCAGCGGTATGAGGATGCGGCACGATTGCTGGAGCAGGCGCAAAAGCGCGACACACCCAATTCCGCGATCGCCTATTACCTTGGAATTGCCGAAGAAGGACTGGGACACGCGCGCGAGGCAGAGACGGCCTATGAAATCGCATACCGTCAAGCCGGTCTTCGTGGAGCAGCCGCGATCAGGCTCGGTGAACTGCGGGCGCGGGAAGGGGATCTGAAAGGTGCAACCTCATTTCTAAGCGATGCGATGGCCGCAGAGCCGGCCAATTTTCGAGCGCAGGAGGAGTTGGAGGCAGTGCTGCGCGCGTCGGGCGACGGCCAGGAGTCAGACCGGTTGGCGAATCTGGGGCTTAATGCGGACCCGATGAGCGACTTTCTGAAGGAAGATACAGGCAAGCCGGACCTCGAGCACCTGGCAGCGGATCCTTACCGCGTACTGCGCGTGGCGGCCGAGTACATGCGCCTGGGGCTTTATCAAAAGGCTTTGGATGTACTCGATCGCACGTACCGCCAAGTGAAGGCGGATGAAAGCGAGCCTGGCTCGGTGTTGCCGCAGAAGCATCCGTTGGTGCTTTATTATGCCGCGTACTGCAAACAGAAGCTTGGCGCCGATGCCCAGGGGAACTGGCAGGCCGGCTCAGAGCTTTCCCCGAGTCTTGTCTTTCCTTCATCGCAGACCGACAGGGTGGTGCTGGAGGCCGCGCTGGCTCAGAACGACAAGGATGCAACGGCTCATTACCTCCTGGGTACGCTGCTTTTTTCAAAAGGGATGATCGATGCCGGAATGGCGCACTGGGCTCAAGCGAAGCAACTTTCTCCGCAGCTGCAAGTGGTGGATGCCGATATCGGAGACGCGTTCCTGAAGTTGAAAGCCGATCCGCAACGCGCGCTGGCCGCCTATCGCCAAGGCATGCGGACCGATCCAGACAACGCGGAGGTGTATGTGGGCCTCGATGCGGCAATGAGCCTGACGGGGGCATCGGCGGCAGACCGCGCAAGCGCCCTGTCGCAATACCCATCCGCAGATGCACCCGACTCGAAGATGCCCGCTGACCTCGTATATCAACTTGCATTGACACGTGCTGAAGCAATGCAGTTTGAGCCGGCACTGGCGCTCTTCAAGAATCGGTTTTTCCCCAGCGAAGAGGGCGGAATCACGTCTGGACAGGTGCTGTTCGAGGTCAAGTTGATGCAGGCCAATTCGTGGGCCAAGGCAGGAAACTGCAAAGGCGCTGAAGGTTTTCTCCGAGATGAGCGGGCGGAGATAAAGCTGAATGGAGATTCGGCGCGAGATGCTGTGAAACTGGGCGGAATTGCGCAAACCTGCGGGCATGCGCAGGAGGCCAGGGAACTGTTCGAAAGGGCCGCGGCCGATGCGGATCCAACCAGCCTGACCTGGGCGATCGAGTCGCAGAAATCTCTTGGCGCTTACGACGCGAAGAAGGCGGAGCAACTGCTTGAAGCATCCCTGGCGGCGACACAAAACCATTCTGAGGCCGGCGCCAACTCAGGGTTGTGGTGGTATGACGTCGGCCTGTTGCAGGCAGCGCTTCAGCGCGACGGCCAGGCAAGGGAATCATTCAAAAAGGCGTTGATCCTGCCGGATGCCCGCATGTCTCACCATCTGGCCAGGGAGGCTCTGGGCGAGCTTTCGACTGGCAAGTAGCCAGAACACGAGGAGGACTCAGGGAATGAATCGCCGACAACTGTTGTACGGAACGGGCATGGGACTGGCGTCAGGCGTTGCGGCGCGCGCGGGGGTGAAGGCTTCCCCACGCAACGATGAGCAACCGAAGCCCGCCACGCTCAATCTTTCCGACTATCAGCCCACCAGCATGTTGCACACGCGCGTGACAAGAGTTGAAAGAGCGCGCTTCCCGGTGGTAGACATCCACACCCACATTACCGAGTCGAGCAAGTCGATCAACGGTGTTGACCTGGGCGCGGAACGGGATTTCCACGCCACACCCGGTGAGCTGATCGCGTTGATGGAACGCAAGAACATTCGCTCCATGGTGAACCTCACCGGAGGATACGGGCCTGGCTTGACTGAAACCATTCGAAGGTACGATCGGAGTTATCGCGATCGTTTCTACACATTTACCGAGCCATGCTACGAGCGGCTCCTGGAGCCCGATTATCCCCGGATACAGGCCGAAGCAATCGAGCAAGCGCGCCGCGACGGGGCGCATGGGCTCAAGATTCTCAAGTCGCTCGGCCTTTACCTGCGGGATAACATCACCACGGGAAAGCTGGTGAAGATCGACGATCCGAGATTCGATCCCATGTGGGACGCGTGCGGACAATTGGACATGCCGGTCGCAATCCATATCTCCGACCCCATTGCGTTTTTTACGCCCACGGACAGGTTCAACGAGCGATTCGAAGAGTTGAACAATCATCCGGACTGGTCCTTCTACGACCGTGACTTTCCGAGTAATGCGGAGCTGATCGAGGCCAGAAACCGGGTGATCGCCCGTCATCCCGGGACGCGCTTTATTGTGCTGCACGTGGGCAACTTTGCTGAGAATCTGGAAAATGTCTCCCAGAACCTGGACCGTTTCCCGAACATGAAGGTCGACACCGCGGCGCGGATCGGCGAATTGGGACGGCAGCCGCGAACGGCCCGCGCTTTCTTTGAGAAATATCAAGACAGGATTCTTTTTGGGACGGATGCCACGCCGCATGCCGACAATTATCCGCAGCAACTGTTCGTCGACGAGCTTTATGAAATCTATTATCGATTTCTTGAGACGGACGATGAGTATTTCGATTATGCTCCGGCCAAAGTGCCGCCGCAGGGCCGTTGGCGCATCTACGGAATCAACCTATCAGAGGACATTCTGCGCAAGGTGTACAACGGAAATGCCGCGCGCGAACTTCGGCTCTCAATATAAGGAGCGCACGGCGCGTCGAAAGGCACGCCCTTCCAAAAACCGGACTTATGCAGCCGGTTCTAGACACTGGAGTATTTTCTGCAGAGCGCCTGGATCTTTTCGACCAGTTTGGGCACGCCGGTAGCGGGAGGCAGGCTGTCAGGGGAACTGGATTCATATTCGGCCGATACATAACCCTGGTGGCCAGCTTGCGCGAAGATCTGCCAGACGCGGTCCATATCCACGGGAGTGCGATCGTAAAAGCGGTCGCGGATGTGGATATTGGTGGCGTAGGGGATACATGCCGCAATCTGGGTGTAGGCGTCCTGATCCGGAGTAGTAATGAAATTTGTGATATCGAGGTTGATGCCCGCGTAAGGAGAATCCACGCGCTGCATGATTTCAACGCATATGTTTGCGTTCTGGGTTACGCCTTCGTGGTCTTCAACGCCAAGCGCGATGCCTTTCCGGCCGGAATAGTCGCAGGCGGCCTTCATCGTTTCGACCACCCAGGTTATGGCGTCATTCAGGCCGATGCCTTCTGGTAACTTGCCGGCGAAGATTCTTAGATGAGAAGCTCCCAGTTGTTCGGTAACATCGACCCATTTCTCGATCTCGCTGAGGCTGTCAGCGCGCTTTGCCGCATCAGGCTGGACCATGCTGACGCCGCAGGCCGCTCCCGAGAAAGCCAGGGCATGCTTGTAGGCCAAATGGCGAAGGCCATTCAGATACTCCGGATCAGTCGACTTGAGGTAATAGGCCGTCATGTCGACGCCAACCAGGCGCAGTTCCACCGCCTTGAGGATGAAATCTTCCATGGTCATGGGGCCGTGCCTGAGGTCTTTATCGTAGGAGTAGGCGCAGCATCCAGGAAGCAGCCTTGCCAACCTGGATTTGCCTGTTTTGATTTCCGGCTGAGTTTCGGTGGCTGCCCGCGCCCCAGTAACTGTCACACCTGCGGCTGCCAAAGTTCCCAGGCCAACGGTTCTTACAAATTGCCGACGACTTACTATGGAGCGCATGATTATCTCCTGGCCAATAACTGCCTTTCAACACGCCGCTTATGCCAATGGCGACTTATGCTGAGCAAACAGATCAAGCTAGCACCCGAACCTGCTGCCGTCAAGAGAGAAGTCTGCGAACAAAAATTGCCAAAAGGATCGCGAATGCGGAGGCCCGCTTATGTGCATTCACCGCATTCATCGAGGCGGATCGTTTCATGCGCGGCCGCTGCACCGGCAGGAACTTTGCGCTTCTGAACCATTCTCCCGGCCGAGCCGGCAATCCAGATCGCAGCCATCGAGGCGTGGAGGCCGATTGAACAGAAAGGGATTGGAAAACCGTGCGAATGAATCCGAATGCGAAAATTGGACCATCTTTTTGCCTGGCGATCCTGCTGTCGTTGATCGCCATCGCCAGCTACGGCCAGGGACCGCGAACAGAGCGCTGGAAGATCATCGGTCCGGGCGGCGGCGGCACTACGTATTCTCCAACCATCAGCCCCCACGATTCCCGGCTGGTGGTTGAATACAGCGACATGACCGGCGATTACATCACGCGCGACAATGGCCAGTCGTGGCGCATGTTCAATCTGCGCGAGGAGATTGCGGCATTCGTCTTCGATCCAGTGGACCCGCAGGTGATCTACGCGGCGAATGCCGCGCTGTGGCGGAGCGGCGACGCGGGGCGGAGCTGGAAGATGATCTTTCCCAATCCAGCGCGTGACACCGTCGAGCATTTGATCGGCGACCGCGCCAACTTGAGCCTCACCTCCAGCGATCCCGCGTATCCCGGCGGAGATATCACGGCCATGGCTATTGCCGCCGAAAGCAACCGGAGGAATAGCCAGGGAAGCCTGGAACATATTTATCTTTCATTTCAGCCCAGCGGGCACTCCAGACTCGATGCGGCGCTCGGAGGACGAGACGATGGAGCAATACTTGTTACATCGGCAGATGGCGGCATCTCGTGGAGCAGGCTTGCGGCGCTGCCACAACGGGTCCTGCTTCTAACCGCAAATGGGCGCGGCGTGATCGCCGTCTCCGGGGCCTCAGCTTATCGCATCGGCCCTGATGGAGGCGTTACGGAATTGGGCCGCATTGCAACCGCCATCAGAGCGGCCAGCGCAGCCCGCTCCGGCAGCGAAGTGTGGATTTACGCGACCGGCGTGGATGGCAAGGTGTATCTCTCAAAGGATTCGGGCCTGAACTGGAGACCAATCACGCCCCAGCTCCAACAGAGTTCCGGAAGTTTTGAAGCCATCGCCGCCAGCGATTTGCATCCTGAGGTCGCCTATGTGGGATTCAGAGGCCTTCAACTCGGCGAGGGCAATGAGAACCTGTTCAACGGCATCGCCAAGACAACGGACGGCGGCCAGACCTGGAGGATTGTCTTCAAGGAATCGAACCAGGCAGCCGCCAACCTGGCCCCAAGCTGGATAGAGCAGCGCGCCGGACAGGGCAACGAAAACATCTGGTTCGACGCGCCAGACAGTCTTGGCGTGGCGCCCACCAACCCTGATGTAGCTTACGCTACCGACCTTTTCCGCACCTATCGCACCCTGGACGGCGGCGCGAGCTGGCAGGAAATGAACTCAAAGGAACTGAGCGACGGCAGCTGGCGGTCCCGCGGCCTGGATGTGACCACTAATTACGGGGTCCAGTTCGATCCCTTCGATTCCCGGCACATGTATATGGATAACACCGACATCGGTCTTTTCCAGAGCACCAATGGCGGTCAATCCTGGCGAAGCACCTCTGAAGGCGTACCCGAAAACTGGCGTAACACCACTTACTGGCTGGCCTTCGATCCCACGCAACGGGGCTTGCTATGGGGCGCCTTCAGCGGCATTCACGATCTGCCTCACCCTAAAATGTGGCGCGGGCGCGGTTTTCGGAATTTCACAGGCGGAGTTGCGGTCTCAACCGATGGCGGCAATCACTGGCAGCCGAGCAACTCCGGCCTTCCCGTGGACTCCATCACTCACATTCTCCTCGATCCCTCGAGCCCCGTCGGCAGCCGCACCCTCTACGCCTGCGCTTTTGGGCGCGGTGTCTACAAGTCCACCGACAATGGCCGCACCTGGACGCAGAAAAATGCCGGAATCGCCGGCGAAGAACCCTTCGCCTGGCGCATCACAGCCTCGCAGGACGGCACTTTGTACCTGGTTGTCTCTCGTCGCAACGAAGGCTTCAACCATTCTCCGTCGGGCGCCGGAGCCCTGTATCGCTCGGCGGACAAGGCGGAACACTGGCAGCGCATCGAACTGCCGGCAGGCGTCACAGGCCCGACGGGCCTGGAGATCGACCCTCGCGATCCCCAGCGCCTCTACCTTACGGCATGGGGACAAATGGGCGATATCGCCGATCAGAATGGCGGCGTCTTTGCCTCTGACGATGGGGGCAAGACGTGGCGCACGCTTTTCACCGAATCGCAGCACGTCTACGACCTGACCATCGATCCCCGCCATCCCGACACCCTCTATATCTGCGGCTCCGACACCGCCGCCTACCGCTCCACGGACCGTGGCGCTCATTGGTCGCGCATCAGGGGTTACGATTTCAAGCAAGGCAATCGCATCATACTTGACCCTAACGACCCCGGCATGATTTACATCACCACGTACGGCGGCGGAGTCTGGCATGGACCAGCAACAGGCGCCGCGTACCCGCCTGAAGCCGGCGTAACTCCCGTTCCGATCGCCCATTAATACCGGACCTGAGTAACATCGCTCGTGACGAGTTCGTAGCTAGGACACCCGGTTCCGCCCGGCAACGATGAACCTTAGTGGCAGGAACCGGCGAGCACAAGTCTATTTCGATGGCGCCGGAATAGAGGCTCCAGACGGCAAAAGAAACGCTATAGGCCACTGCTCACGGCCCTGGGCCACCAGCGTGGACCAATCCAGAATGGGCGCGGATTCGGGCGCCAGTATTCTTACCTGCGGATCGATTTCCCTGAATCGAATTGCCACGGTGTATGCATCGCCGGTTGCGGCGAGCGTCAAAGCTTCCCGCCCTGCGCCCGGAGTCCGGCTACGGACGAAGAGTTCAGCTATCTTCAGATCGTCCAGCAACTGGAGAAAATATGGCCGCCCTGTAAGCAACGAGTTATAGACATAATCAGCCAGCACACTTCCCAGAGGATTGACGTACGCATCGTCGAAGTTATCCCGCGCCGGATTTGAGTTATCCGAGGCGTCGACGCGATAGTTCATGCGGGTTTCGCCTAGGCCGCGAAAGTCGAAAGAGAACACTTCATAGCCGTCATTTATTAACCTGGAAATCCGAGGCCAGTCTTTTTGCGCAACTTTGCCATCAAGGCTGAACCAAAGGATGGCTCCCTTTAGATGGCTGCCATCGTTGTGAAAATGGAGAAGAGGCATTTCAAGATAAGTGCTGTGATAAAGCACGTAGCGATCAATCCTGACGTCGCCGGCCGTGCTGCTGCCGACGGTTTCCCATCGCAGCTCCCTGGTGGAGGAAAAGCCCGTATAACGGTTGACCGTCCAGGAGGCAATATCGGGATCCAGTTCACTCCGGTACAGTTCGGCCAGTGTTTTGCCATTGCGATGCGCAGCTTCGGCGGGATAAGCGGCTATCAAGCGCAGCAGCGATTGACCCTCCGGATAGTCAACCGATACCTGTCCGCTTCTTGTCACCTGGAGATCGGCATCGTCGAATTCGGTAACTGGGGGAAGGCCGTGGCGTACCGGCATGTTATTAAAGCGATCGAGAAAGCTCAACGCCGCTTCCTGATTTTCAAGAGAATACTTATGCCGGTTGTAGCTTTCGACGAATTCGATTCGGTCGGCATGTCCAAAACGCTTGTAGAATTCACTAACCTCGGAGTACGACTTATGAGCGCCTTCGACAGGAAAGAAATCGAGAGCGGCGGTCGCCACCATGACCGCGCGCGGGTACATCATCAATAACATGCCCGCATTATCTACGCCATTCGATATAAGCCCGAAGAGATCCTGTTCGGGATCGCTGTCGTAATCGGCAAAGATTCGGTTTTCGACGCGCATAGGAAGCGCCGTGATGTAGGAGGATGGAATCATAACCTCGATGCGCTCATCCAGCGCGCCCAGCAGCGCAGTCTGGAAGCCACCGCCGCTGGTTCCCGTGATGCTGATCCTCTTGCCATCAACGTCTGGGCGAGTGAGCAGGTAATCTACGGCACGCATACCATCCCAAACTTCCCACCGGGCCAGATTCGCTCCGGCAAGATAGGCCAGGTTACCCATGACGGCGTGTTCGCCACAAACCAGGTTGTAACGGCTTTTCTTTGCAGCTGCATCCCAGAACTGGCTTCGTTCGCCCTGCCCCACCGGATCCCAGCTGATGACGAGATAGCCGCGCAACGCCAACCTCTCGCAAAGATCCTGGTAGTGATTCTTCCCGTTTGGCGAGTGCCCCGCAGGGACCAGGACGGCGGGATGCACCGTGTCGCCGTTCTCAGGCACGTAGACAAGAGCCGTCACATAAAAACCGGGAAGGCTCTGATAGACGAGTTTTTCAATATGAAAACCAGCGGCTGAAACGGTGCCGGTAATGGTCGCGTGCAGGTCTGTCTTCACGGTGGGCAGGCCGCCAATCATCTCCAGAAGCGATCTTCTCAATTCCGCGCGCAACTTCAGAAGATCGTTCTGGCTATTTACCTGGGACCAACGGTTCAGGCGCAGCTCATCTTCGTCCCATGCGAGCGCAGTTTGATAGAGGAGATAGGGCGTAATCCGCGGGCCCTGCGCGCCTGCCGGGGGCAAAACGCGGAAAGCTTCAGCGGGAGGCGCGTCGTTACTCTCCGCATCCGGCGGGCGCAAACCGGAGGCAATGGGTTTGTCATTTGCCCGCAAGTTCTGTCCTGCAGCCGCCGCAGCGCACATTACGGCAATCACAATGCTGCGTACCAGTTGCATACCCATCAAATCGTTCACCCGCACCCCCTGCATTGCGGCCCACCCCCCGCATGCCAGGCTTTTACTTATCCTTCACCAAGGTGAGCAGTCCAAATCTCTCAGGGACATGAAACGTCTCGCTCATTGGAGCCATCCAGGCAATCGACTTACGCCGGTCCGGCGGCCCTTGGCTGCGAAACAAGTTAGCGCGCAAGGTCCTGCCGGGAACAGGAGGCCGCGAATCGAGAGCAGCGAAGGGAATACGCATGGCCGCATACCATACTTTTGTTTTGGGATCGATGCGTGCAGCGGTCTGAAACCCGGAGTTCCAGGTCCATCCCACCGTATGATCGGGGAGATCGAGATTGACATCGAGGTCGATCCACTCCCCCTGCGGCGACACCTCAAACTCCTTATATCTTCGAATATTGTGAAAGTCGGAACTTATGAACAGCTCGGCAACATCCCAATTCCATAATCCATAGGTCTCTTTCACCGCATCCGGCGAAGGCTTCAAATAAAGCTCCTCGTAGGGACACTCAAACAGGAGATAGAGATTGTTCCTGGTCCAACGTGAGTAAACCTTGGTTCGATACCCAGGGACACGGTGACCCCAGTTATCCGCTTCAGCGAAGACCGAGGTTGCTCCCCGCCAGAAAGCCGACTGCGTATCGGTATCCAGCACAACGTCCTGAGCCGCGTATTCACTCTTAAACGTGCTGCTGTCACCTGTGCCTGCATGAATCGAGCTGCTCAGCGCAAGCAGGCATGAAGAAATCATTCTTTTCACGGTCAGTATCCTCGGTGAAACACGCTGCCGATCAAAGGTGAGGCGCCCAGCCATCTTCGTATTCGCGCATCCACATTGTCATCGCTTGCGGGTCGCCCTGAATCTTCCCGTCGTGCGGGTCAAGCTGCAATTCGCGGCTTAGCTCCCAGGATATGTTGGAAAGGTGAAGCATGGTAACAACGATGTTGCCCTGGGAGATTGGAGCGTGGAGTTTCTCACCCCTGGCAATGGCCGCGATGAAGTTAGCGAAATGCGCATAGGTGGGGACATCGCCATCGAATTTGTCATAGAACGACGTTGCATCGTCCTTGAATTCGCCCGTCTTGTTTCCCTTGAGGTCATAGACTTCATATCCGGCGCCGCCGTCGCCATAAATAAATACCGTCCCATCGGTTCCGGATACCATCAAGCCCGCATCGTGGTTGTAGTACTTCATCCCGTTGCAGGATTTGCCTTCCCAGGAGATCATCTTATCGCCGTAATCGAAGCTGGTTACCAGGGTGTCGTAAAACTGCCAATCGTCTTTGAACTGGTATCTTCCGCCCAAAGAAGTTACGCGGTTCGGGTAGTCGACACCGAGCGCCCAGCGGCAGATATCGACACTATGCGTGCCGTTGTTGAGTGTTTCCCCGGTGCCCCAGTGTTTGAACCAGTGCCAGTTATAAGGATGAATATTATCCTTGTATGGCCTGCGAGGAGCGGGCCCCTGCCAGAGGTCCCAATCGAGTTGCGGAGGGACAGGCGCTTCCTGGCCAGTTCCGATCGACTTTCTCACGTTGCTGTACCAGGCTTTGGCGAAGTAGGGCCTGCCGATCAGGCCGTTGTGTATCTTGTCGACGGCTTCGATGGTGCGCAAACACGAACGCTGCTGAGTGCCCTGCTGCACGAACTTGTGATATTTCTCTTGCGCCTGCACCAGCAGCGCGCCCTCGGCAGGATTGTGGCTGCATGGTTTTTCAACATAAACGTGCTTGCCAGCCTGGAGGGCGGCTATGGCTAAAGGAGTGTGCCAGTGGTCGGGAGTGGCGATGGTGACGGCGTCAACGTCTTTCTGCTGGAGCACGGAGCGAAAGTCCTTGTCACTGGCGGGAGCGTAGCCTAACTCCTGTTCCGCAATACCCGCAAACTTTGCCCGAATGTTGTCATCCACATCGCAGATATGCGAGATACGGGCCGTGTCCTTATTGGCCATCAACGCCGAAAGATGGGCATAGCCGCGCCAGCGCAGGCCCATAATTGCAAAATTCAGGCGATCGTTGGAGCCAAGGATCTGACTGTAACTCTTCGCTGTGGAACTAATTGCCAGGCCCGTGGCGCCGATAGCAAGCGTGTCGAGAAAGTCACGTCGACTAACCATGTGTTTCTCCATTCAACTTACAAAGTCTGTACTGCCCGTTTCAGGCTGGGGCAGATGCGCCTGCTTGAGGCAGCCGTCCTTGCCCGGTTGTCTGCGTTCCCAAAATCTTCCGCCTTTGCTCACGGGAAGATGGGAAATCTAATGCGGCGTCAAGTATACACAAATGGAACTCGATTGGCGGGCGGCAAAGTATGAAGAAGCCGGGTGGCCGGCGTCGCTCGCCAGCCTCTGCCGCCTTCTTGACGCTCCCCTCCCCCGGGTGCAAGCATCGATGCGGGTTTGGAGCCGGGGAATCAATGGGATGAAATGCCGGCCGGCCATCAAAGCCGTTCGAGCAACAGGGACAAGCGTAGCTAAGCGAAGCAGGAATCAAGAAGGGAAAAGGTGAGTGATGACGGATGAATCGACTTCCGGGACCGATCGCAGAGCCTTTATGAAACAGGCAGCGGGCGCCATGCTGGCGGCGGGAATGGAGGCTCGATCCTATGCGCGGGTGATGGGCGCGAACGATCGTATCAGGCTGGCTCAACTGGGATGCGGAGCGCGCAGTCACGGTCATGTGCACATGGTTCAGATGGCCTCGCGGCACATCCCGGTTGAGACCGTCGCGGTTTGCGATATTTGGAGTTTGGCCCGGGAACAGCGTGCGGCCCAGGTAAAGGAAGCCTTCAATCTGGCCCCAGGAATCTATAAGTACTCTGAAGATATGTTGGCCGCCAGGGATATCGATGGGGTAATGATTGCCACGGGCGACTTTCAGCATGCCAAACTGTGCACTGACGTGGTGAAGGCGGGCAAGGACTGTTATGTAGAAAAGCCGTTCGCCAATGTTCTTTCCGAAGCCAAACAGGCTCGGGATGCGGTGAAGGCCTCCAGGCAAGTGGTCCAGATGGGTTCGCAGCATCGCAGCGAGCCCTACCAGTTAGCCGTTCGCGACATCATCCGGTCGGGCCGTATCGGCGCTATTGTGCACATCGAGCAGGAGTGGAATGTGAATGAGGAGCGCTGGCGATTTGTGAGCATGGATACCGGCAACTCGGCGGCGATGGAACAGGATACGACTATGGAATGGAAGAAGTGGCTGTTCGAGCGACCATCGAAGCTTCGCGAGGAGGATACGGACTGGGACCGATGGCTGTCAGGCAAGCCCCACCGGCCGTTCGATCCCCATGTCTATCTTGAATTCCGTCTCTATAAGGAATATTCCTCGGGAATCTTCGATCAGTGGATGAGCCATGGCTGCGACCTGGTTCATCTCTGGACCGACGAATCCTATCCCGAGAGCGTGGTGGCCAACGGCGGGATTTATGCGTGGAAGGACGGACGCGAAAACCCTGACACATGCGTGGCAGCGGTCACTTACCCCAAGGGATTTCTTTATACGTATAAGAGCGTGTTTGGGAACAGTTTCAGAAGTTTTTCGAGGATTCAAGGCCGCGATGGCACGATTGCGAATTATGGCGGCGAAGGAGCATCGCTTTTTACGGTCAGCAAAGAAGGCGGCAGGGATGAGTGGTCAGGATCCACTGAAACGAAGAGCGTGCCTTTAGTGAGTCCCGCGATCGACCGGGAAGAAGTGGTGAGGGTTCCCGGCGCCGAACCACCCGACTCGAACGGTCCAGATGACGACAGCGTGATACATATTATGAACTGGCTCAAAGCCATGCAGGCGCGAACGCAACCGAATGCGAATGTGGATCACGGATTCTCGCACTCGATCGTGACCATCATGGCAGCGCAATCTTACTGGAGCGGCAGGAGACTTTACTGGAATCCCGAGACTGAAGAAATTGTGGATCATCCGGTTGTCCCCGCCAGTTAGGCGCCCTGCCAAGCGTGTGAGGCTGATCCAGGATCAATGGGAATGAGATCAATCAAGTGAATCTCATGCAGCAAGCCGGGAATTTGCCCAAGCCTCGCAGCGCAGGACGCGTGCGTTGGTGGATCGTTTGGACGCTATTCCTTTCGACGGTAATCAATTACATCAGCCGCCAGACCTTCTCTCTTTTGGTTCCGGTGATTTCAGCGCAATATCATCTGACGAACGCGGACCTGGGCAAGATATTTGCGGCTTTTCAAATCTCCTATGCGGTGACATGGCTCCTTGGCGGCATGTTTCTTGACGCAGTAGGTACGCGGCTGGGGCTGGCGCTGGCCGTGGTTTTCTGGTCGCTGGTCAACATCCTCACCGGATTCGCCAGCTCCATCTTCGGCTTCGCCTCCTTTCGATTTCTGTTGGGGATTGGAGAAGGCTTTAACTGGCCGGGAGCCAGCAAGACGGTTGCAGAGTGGTTCCCCAGCCAGGAACGCAGCCTCGCGGTGGCGATCTTCGATAGCGGCTCCAGCGTGGGAGGAGCCGTGGCTGCGCTGTCAATTCCTTTAATCGCGTTGGCTTTTGGCTGGCGATCGGCCTTCTTTTTTTCGGGAGCGATTGGATTTATCTGGCTGCTGATGTGGCTGCGCGTCTACCACCTGCCTGACAGCCATCCGAGGGTTACGCCGGAAGAGGTTTCGTTCATCCGCGCGGGACAGGAGGCGCCTGTTGTTTCCACGCAACGGGGCGTGGAGCGCTGGCTCAATCTTGCAGGGAATCGAAATGTCTGGGGCATCGTGCTTGGCCGCGCACTCACCGATCCGATCTGGTGGTTCTACGTTGCCTGGCTACCCAAGTACCTTAGCGATGCGCGAGGATTCAGCCTGCAGCGAATCGCCCTTTTTGCCTGGATGCCATTTATCGCTGCCGATCTCGGGAATTTCACCGGCGGCCTGATTTCCGGCTATTGCATCCGCCGAGGCATGTCAGTGATTCGCGCCCGCGTGTGGGTGTGCGTCTTCAGTTGTCTGCCGATTCTTGCCGGAATTCCCGCTGCCGGCGCGCACAGTGTCTACACCGCTTTGGCGTTGATCTGTTTTGCCTTATGGGGTTACGCGAGCTGGTCCACAATGGGCCTGACGCTGCCCTCTGACCTGTTTCCCCAGGATGTGGTGGCCACGGTTACCGGTCTGAGCGGGTTGGCGGCTGGACTGGTGGGTGCGGCCTTCACCATTTGCGTAGGTTTTCTGGTCGATCGCTTTTCTTTCGGACCTGCATTTATGGTGGCAGGATTGCTGCCCCTCTTCGCAACCGCGTGCTTATTACTATTGGTCCGCGCACCCCGCAGTGCGCCGGCATCATAAACTCGAGAGGCTTGCCTGCTTCGTCTCGTCTAGGGCCTGTTAACAGTACCCGGACGGTGGCGACGGGAGCCAGTTTTTTCGAGTTCTAGGAGAGAGGAGCGACGCATACCGGGTGTCTGTTAGCGACGAACGACAACGAAATCGGAAAAAGTGGCCCCGTCCCGAAGGGTTGCGGCGAAAATGCGGTCATACTTTGTTCTCGCCCTCGACCTTGGAGCCGCCAAAGCCTTCAGGCTCGGCCTCGTCTGACCGGATTTTGGCTCGCAACGCCACCGCCCCTGGTAGTGTTAACAGGCCCTAGTTCCGCCGCAGAGTCGGAGTCGAGATAAACGGTTGCGTCAGGATGGGTGCGCAGAACCGTTGCCGGACATTGGGTTGAAATGGGCTCGGTGAAAGCGCGCTTGACGATTTGCATCTTGCGTTTTTCCGGGACCGACAGAATCAGCCTGGGCACGCGCGGGAGCGTGGGGATGGTAAGCGTCACCAGATCAGCCGCTTGTCCACAAATCGCTCACCAGCAGCCCCCAAAGCCGCGCGCGGCGGCTGGCAAGTTGGAAGCCGGTTTCGGCCAGCGCGCTCGCGTAGTCGGGCAGTGCGCGGACCCTAAGCCCGGTCAGCAGCCCGAAGGCGCTGTAAAGCGCAGAAACCAGCGGGCGGGCGACGATCCGTCCGAATAATGAGCGAGGAACAGCGAATTCTGAGACTAACCACTTTGCATTCGGCGTGGCCGCAGCGCCAATTTTGGCGCCCAACGCTCTGACCTCATCGGTAGTCAGGCAGTCGAGAAAGAAGTGAGTGACGACGAGGTCGTACGGTTCGGAGTTGGCAGCTTGCCACGCGCGGGCGTCGGCGACTTCGGTTCGCACGCGTACCGCATTCCGGCCGGCCCTTCGCACCAGCGCTGCGAGCATCGCCGGGCTGGCGTCGATGGCGTCGACTCGGATCTCCCGGTTCGTTTCGAGCAACCGCGCCGAAAACCGGCCGTCGCCGTCGCCAATCACCAGCGCGTTGCGGCAGTGAGCCAGATCGGGGAGAAACTCGGTACGGCATCGGCTGAGTGCAGGGCCGAAACTCAGGTACTCCATCCAGCGGTAGGCCCGCGCCAGCTTGTCGAACTTTGGCGCTCCGCTCTTCCGCGCTCCGCGCTCTTGCGTTTTGGAGAGGAGCATAGGCACGGGGGCGCCTGTCATCGCAAGAGCCCCACGAAGGGAATGACCAGCGCCGGCGCAAGCAGCACAAGATCGGCCGCGGCGCGCAGCGTGACCGGGGCAAGCTGCGGGCGAATCCGGTCGAGCAGCGCTATCAGCAGGGCACTGAGTGCGGCGGCTGCCAGCAGAAGCGCCGGCCGCGGATGCCCGGGGCAGAGCAGCAATCCGCCTGACAGACCGAGGGACGCGAGTCCGAACGCAAATCCCGCGAGGGCATGATCGCTGCGGCGCCCTGCCCCCGACTCCCACTGCTCGATTGCGTGGCAGTTGAGCCAGGCCAGCGCGGCAAAGAAAGCGACGCAGCCTAACAACACCCAGCGCGCGTCCACTGGCGTAGTCCACGCCGCGCCCAGCGCGGGAAGCGCACATCCTACCGCAAAAAGCACGCCCACCAGCAATTCCTTGGTGACGAGGGGAGGGAAAAACGGCCTCGTGCGGCGAGCTGCTGAAAGCTGGGTCTGGTGCACGCGCGCAAAGTAGGCGAGCGAAACCGCGGCCAGCACCGAATCGCGTTCGCGCGCGACCACAGGGATGCAACCCAGCACGAGGATTGCGGCGGCCGCTCCAGCCACGGCGGCCAACGGCGCAAGAACCCGCCGGTGCCGCCAGTGAAAGTAGTGACGCTCGCGCAGCCGATGTTCGGACTGCCGCCGTAGAGCCGCGCGTGCATCCAGCAGCCGGTCGCCCACGTAAACGGTCCAGACGCCGAGAGCGATCACGGCTGCGGCCTGCAGCTGCAGATGCGTCCCGGCGGCCCAGGCGAAACTGAATGCCCACGCGAGCGCAACGGTTGGCGCATCCAGGCTGGCCAAATGCCAGAGATGCAGGGACGCGAGCGCGGTCCCGGCCCGGCTTGCTCTCCGCCTGCGTTGTGCGGTGCGATCTTCGGCCGTGGTTTTGGGGAGAATAAGCGGCACTGATTCAATTCTAAGAGAAAGAGTGCGTGACAAGGGCTTGACCTCTGGTGAATGCTATTCGCGTGGTTCCCTGAGGAGGCTCGCATGCCCTGGGCAAGGCTCTTTCTAATTGTGGTCGGGGCCGGCGTTTTGTCGTCGCTCACCGACTGGTTCTTTGCCGGCGACTGGATTCACAAGCGCTTCACCTATCCCGAGATCTGGCGCAAGGGCGCCGAATCTCGGGCCATAACGCTCACCAGCCCGCTGCCGTTTATCACCTGCGGGGTCTTCGTGGCCCTTGCGAATCACTTCGGTCTCCACACTTTTCACGGCCTCGCCAAATTCGCGATTGCGCTCTGGCTGCTCGGTCCGTTGCCGTTGATTCTGACCAACGCAGCGTTCATTAAAATGCACCGCGTTTTTGTGGCCTGCTACGCAACCGGCTGGCTGGTGAAGCTGATGATTGTGGCAATGGCTGTGGGACTGTTCCTGCATTAGGACCTGTTAACAGTCTCTGAATTCAATCCGCCGCGTTGGCCCTCTTTAGCCGCGGCTTTGCTGCAGGTTTTTCCTCGGGGGGTGCCGGAATCGCGTCCAGATCGGTCTTGCCTTCGGCGAGCTGCATCAGGAAGTCCTGGCTCGAGAAGGCGGGCGCATCCTTGAAGAGTTTGCTGGCGTGTACATAGGTTCCGTCGGGCTGTTGCAGCCGCGCCTTCACCGTGTCGGCAAGGTAGGCCGGCAGAATCTCATTGTGAATGCGGTTGACGGCGGCCGAGTCGCGCACCGGGAAGACTACCTCGCAGCGCTCGAACAGGTTGCGCGGCATCCAGTCGGCCGAGCCCAGGTAGAACTCGTCGTCGCCGCCGTTGGCAAAGTGGAAAATCCGCGAGTGCTCAAGGAACCTGCCGACGATTGACCGCACCCGGATGTTATCGCTCAATCCCTTCACGCCGGGGCGCAGGATGGAAAGCCCGCGCACAATCAGGTCGATCTGTGCGCCTGCCTGCGATGCCTGGTAGAGCGCCTCGATCACCGAGGGCTCGAGCAGCGCATTCATCTTGGCCACGATATGCGCCGGACGTCCCGCTTTCGCGTGCTCGGCCTCGCGGCGGATCAAACGCAGAAAGCTTTCGGCCATGGTCAGCGGCGCCACCAGTAGAGGGCTGTAGTCGTCGATTTCGGCATGCGCGGTAAGGTAGTTGAACACCATGTGCGCCCGCTCGGTAATCTGCGGATCGCTGGTGAGCAGGCTCAGGTCGGTGTAGAAGCGGGCGGTTACCGGGTTGTAGTTGCCGGTGCCCAGGTGGCAGTAGCGGCGAGTCACGCCGTCCTCGTCGCGGCGCACCAGCAGGGCCAGCTTGCAGTGCGTCTTCAGGCCCACCACTCCGTGGAATACCTGCACACCCGCGTCCTCCATCGAACGCGCCCAGCGGATATTCGAAGCCTCGTCGAAGCGCGCCATCAGCTCCACCACGACGGTCGCTTCCTTGGTTGCGCCGGCTTCGGTCAGCGCCTGGAACATCGGCGAGTCGTGACTGGTGCGGTAGAGCGTCTGCTTTAACGTCACCACGGCCGGGTCCTGCGCGCCCTGCTGCACAAAATCCACCACCGGCTCGTAGGAGTCGTATGGGTGATGCAGCAGGATGTCGTGATGGCGCAGCTCGTCAAAGATGCCGGTCGATTTGCGGCTCAGATGCAGCGGTTTGGGCGTGAACGGCTGGAACTTGAGATCGGGCCGCTTCACGTCGTCGCAGAAGAACATAACGCGCGACAGGTTCACCGGCCCGTTGCTGCGAAAGACCTGGTTCTCGTCGAGCTCGAAGTTCACGCGCAGGCGCTCGACAATTTCAGGGTCGGCGCCGGTTTCAATTTCGAGCCGCACCGAATCGCCCTTGCGGCGGTTGTGCAACTCAACGCGGATGGTTTCAAGCAGCGACCGCGCCTCTTCCTCCTCGAAGTAGAGATTCGAGTTGCGCGTTACTCGGAACGCAGCGTGAGCCAGCACCTCGTAGCCGCGGTACATGCCGGCCAGGTGCTGCGCGATCAGGTCCTGCAGCAGCAGGTAGTCGTAGACACCATCGCCGGCGGGCAGGCGGACAAACCGGGGCAGGGCGCGGGGAACCGTCACCACTCCCAGCACCTGCGGGCCCGAACTGCGCCGCTTGGCACGCAGCAACAATGCCAGGCACAGCGCCTTGTTCAACACGCGCGGAAATGGGTGGGCCGGGTCAATCGAAATGGGCGTCAGCAGCGGATCGACTTCGCGCTGAAAGTAGTCGCGGGCAAAAGCGCGGGCGTCGTCGCCCAGTTCATCCCACTCCAGCAGCCTGATGCCGTGCTTGCGCATCTCAGGCAGCAATTTGTCGTTCCAGCAGCGGTACTGGGCGGCCACAAAGTCGTGGATATCGGCGGTCAGGATGGCCAGCGACTCATCGGGGCGCAGGCCGTCGTAGCCGGGCTCGCGGTAGCCGTCTTCAATGCGCTGTAGAAGGCCGGCCTGCCGAATCTCGACGTACTCGTCCAGATTCGAGCCGGTGATGGCCAGAAACTTCACTCTTTCAAGCAGAGGATTGGCGGGGTCTTCCGCCTCTTCCAGCACGCGGCGGTTGAATTGCATCCACGAGTAGTCGCGTCCGTTGAAGAGCTTTTGTTTCTGCGAGGTTCTGGCCATGTTGCCTTCCGATGCCGTGTTGGAAGTCTATCGCGTTTCAGTGAGATGTGGCATCCCGTTGCGCCGGGCAGGGATCGGCCGGCGTCCCATCTTGAACTCATACAGCACGAGGGGCTTGCGCGGTGTTAAGGCGGTGCAAAAAGGGGATTGAATCGATTTGAAACCGGAGCGGCAGCTCGAACGTATCTGTTTGCAGGCTGCTCTGCGCAGACGCGGTGGGCTGCGGGTTTTTCTAGAGCCTGCTATTGACTTTCCCGCCTGCGCGAAAGTCAATAGCAGGCTCCAAGGTTGACGCGCAACCCGAACCGGTTTGAGGATGAAGGTGGGTGGCTTTTTCGCCTGAGGAGATTTCGCCATGTCTGAGACGCACGGAAACGAGCACCCGAGCTTGATTCCTCCCAAGCTGATGCCCGCCGGGGCTGCGGCTTTTACCCGGAGTGTGCAAGGCCTGCTCGACGGCCACGCCAAAGACGATGTTGCGGTTAAGCAGGCGCTCTCCGGCCTCGACGAGATGCTCGACCTCATCGCTGCCGGCCTCTACAGCCTGGCCTCAATGCTGGTGGGCGAGGGCGAAGACAGCGTACGGCTGGTTGAGCACACCGTTTCCACCGCCGAGGTTAGCAAGTGCGGCGACCACTTTGAGGCGCGCCGCAACAGCCGGCTGGCGTTGGTCAAAGCTGCGCTTGAAACCATCTCCCGCCGCGAACCCGGCAGCCTGGCCGCTCCCGAGGGCGCAACCAGCCCCGCGACCTGCATCGAAGACGACGATCTGGATTCGGCCGGCGTCTCGGCCAAAGAGCTCGAGCAGATGATCGCCGGGCCCGATCGTGACCGGGTTCGCGAATGGCTGGCAAATCTGTCCACCCCGATTCGAACCGTCTTTGTGCTGCGCGCGGTGGCTGGATTCACCTCTGCCGAGACCGCAGCCCTGCTGGCAGAGCACGGTGGATCGGGCGCGCAAGGTTGGACCTCGAGCGCAGTCCGCGATGTCTTCCGCCAGGGACTCTGCTCGCTCGCTTCGCAACTGATACACGAAACAACAGGGAACAGGGAATAGGGAACAGGGAACAGGGAACAAGGGACGAGTCTGTAGCCGGTAGCCTTCGGTTACGAGCCGCTGGCTACAAGCTACTGGCTACCGGCTGAAAGCTGAGAGCTGAGAGCTTGCTGCTTCCCCCTCCGCCCCAATCCGTGTGACGGTTGGCCTGCGCACCCGGCCTTCCACTTCGATACACTACTTTTAAGAAGCGTCACGTATTGTGTGCGCATCCATTCACTTAACAGCAATTTTGGCGGAATCTTTTTGCCGCTGATCGGGCAAGGTTGAATTTGCACAAGTACATCCAAAAGAACGTAATCTGTCCCTGTCTGGCCGTTTTCCTGTTGAGTCTCACGCTTCTCGATGGCTCGGAAGCCGAGGGGCAAACGGCGCCGCAGGCTGCCGCGCCCACGGCAGGCTCGTTCCAGGGCAGCGTGGTGAAGGGAAACGCGTCCGCCGAAGCCATCGGGCTCTCGCTCGACGACGCCATCCAGCGCGGTTTGACGGCGAACCTGGGAATTATTCTGAGCCAGAACCAGACCTCGACGGCGCGGGGCGAGCGGTTGAGCCAGCTGCAGTCGTTGCTGCCAACGGTGGATTTTGCGGCGAAGGAGACGGTGAGCCAGGTTGATCTGCCCGCCGAGGGGCTGCGGCTGCCGCACTTCCCGACGATCATCGGGCCGTTCGGATACACGGATGTTCGGGCCTCGCTGAGCTGGTCGCTGGTCGATCTCTCCTCGTTGAGAAATTACCTGGCAGCTCGGCACAACTTTGCAGCGGCGCAACTTTCGGCCCAGGATGCGCGCGACCTGGTGGTTTTGACTGTGGGTAACGCTTACCTGCTGGTGCTGGCCGATGAAACCGAGGTTGAGAGCGTGCAGGCCCAGGTAGCCACGTCTCAGGTTTCACTCAACCAGGCCATCGCCAACCACGAGGCCGGCACGGCGCCCAAGCTGGATGAACTGCGGGCACGCGTGGACTATCAGCAGCAGGAGCAGCAACTGATCGCCGCGCAGACGGCGCTCGAGAAAGACAAGCTGGCGCTGGCGCGCACCATCGGCCTTCCGCTTGCGCAGAAGTTCACGCTCACTGACAAGGCGCCGTACGCGGCATTCGACCAGGTGGATGTGAATGCGCTGATCGCGCAAGCCCAGGCCAATCGCAAAGATCTGGCCGCGCTGGTTGAGCAGGCGGCAGCGGCGGCCGAGCAGCGCAAGGCAGCCACCGGCGAACGGCTGCCCGCGCTCAAGGCCAACGCGGATTACGGCGACATCGGCACCACGCTGGCGCACTCGCACGGCACGGTGGATGCGACGGGAACAGTGAGCTTTCCGGTATTCAAAGAGTTTGGACTGCGAGGCGACGCCGAGCAGGCGCAGGCGCAGCTGGATACGGCACAGGCGCAGGTGAGCGACCGGAAGGCCCAGGTCGACGCCGATGTGCGCGACGCGCTGCTCGATATCGAGGCCGCGCAGAAGCAGGTTGAAGTGGCGCGCTCCAGTGTCGATCTGGCCAATGAAGCATTGCGCGAGGCGCAGGAACGCTACGCCAACGGCGTAAGCGACAACCTGGCCGTGAGCCAGGCGCAGCAATCGGTGGCCCAGGCGAATGCGCAGTATGTCGCCAGCCTTTACCGGCACAACGTGGCCAAGCTCAGCCTGGCGCGCGCGCTGGGGGCCGGCGAAAACTACAGGAATTATGTGAAGCAGACCCAGTAACAGGTGCGCGGCGCCAAGCGGGCGCGCTTTTTCCTTGAGGGCCGCGTCCCTTTGGCGATTGATGACTGGATTTGCAATGGGAGGGAAGTAACGTGGCGGAGACGAATCAAGCAGCGGCGCAAGCCGAACCGGTAGAGGAGACTGAGGTCACGCCGGCGCCAAAACGCAAGAGGGGCTTTGTCATCGCGGTGGTGGTGCTGCTGGTGCTGCTGGGCCTGGAGCTGTGGTGGCGCTCAACCTACACAGAAGACACCGACGATGCCCAGGTGAACGGCCACCTTATCCAGGTGAGCTCGCGCATCTCGGGCCAGGTGGTGAAGGTCGACGTGGAAGAGAACCAGCAGGTGAAGAAGGGCGACGTGATCGCCGAGCTCGACCCGAGTGACTACCAGGTAGCGGTTGAGAACGCGCAGGCGGCTCTCGACAGCGCCCGGGCCTTTGCCCAGGCGGCCGGCGTGAACGTGCCCATCACCGAGGTAAACACGGGAAGTAACCTGACCTCTGCCAATGCCGATGTGAGCGGCGCGCACGCCACAGTGCAGCAGGCCCAGAAGCAACTGGCCGCGGCCGATGCGCGCGTGGCGCAGGCCATTGCCAACAACACCAAGGCCCAGGCCGACCTGAAGCGCTACACGCCGCTGGTGCAGAAGGACGTGATCAGCAAGCTGCAGTACGACGCCGCATTGGCTGCCGCGCAGTCCGCCGCCGCGGCGTTGGCCGACGCCGAAGCCAGCGACGAGGCAGCGCGGGACGGCATTCGCGTGGCCACCGAGCGCGAGAAGCAGGCCCAGGCCTCGCAGAAATACGCGCTGACCGGCCCGCAGCAGGTTGCGTTGCAGAGCGCGCGCTACAAGCAGGCGCAGGCACAGGTTGAGCAGGCGCAGGCCCAACTCGACCAGGCCAAACTGAACCTGAGCTACACCAGAATCGTCGCGCCCGAAGACGGAATCATCACCCGCAAGAGCGTTGAGATCAACCAAAACGTTTCGCCGGGGCAGAACCTGCTGACGCTGGTCTCGCTCCAGGATCTTTGGGTAACGGCGAACTTCAAGGAGACGCAGCTCAAGCACATGCAAGCCGGACAGAAGGTTGAGATTCATGTGGACTCGACCGGCAAGGACTATAGCGGCAAAGTGACCCAGATCGGCGGAGCAACCGGCTCGGTGCTTTCGCTCTTCCCGCCTGAGAATGCAACCGGCAACTACGTGAAGGTGGTGCAGCGCGTGCCCGTGCGCATCGACTTCACCAACCTGGCCAGCGAAGACCCCAGGCACGAGCTTCGCCCCGGGCTTTCGCTGGAACCGAAGGTGAGCGTGAAGTAAAAGACAGCTTCCAGCTTTTAGCCTCCAGCTTCCGATTGCCAATGCCGACTGTCGGCAAGGTGCGGAAGCTGGAGGCCTTGCTTTTTCAGACGCTGAATCGTCGCAATTGGAGAAGATTTGCAAGCTGGCGGACGGGAGCAGTTTCGAGATTTAGACTGGTTTGAGCAAGTTCATGAAAGACTCGATCCACGTTTCGAAGGAGAACTACCTCAAGGCCATTCTGGAGGCAGAGGCGGAGGGCCGCGAAGTGATTCCCGCGCTGCTGGCGCACTGGCTTGAGGTCTCGCCGCCGGCCGTGACCATGGCGCTCAAGCGGCTCAAGCGCGACGGCTTTGTCGAAGCGGGCGAGGACGGCATCGTGCGGCTCACTGAGGCCGGCCGCGAGACGGCCTACCACACGGCGCTGCGTCACCACCTCATCGAGCGCATGCTGAGCGAGGTCTTCGGCATGGAGTGGCATGAGATCCACGAGGAGGCCGAGCGGCTGGAGCACGCAGTTTCGCCGGCTTTCGAAGCCAAACTGCGCGAGAAACTTGGCGAGGGCGGCGCATGCCCCCATGGCAATGCCGTGCTGCCCGTGCAGCCCGCCGAACGCAAGCGTCGCGGCGAGACGCCGCTGTCTGAGGCTGCCGAGGGCCGCTGGTACACGGTGGCCAGCCTGCACGAGCGCGACACCAAACTGCTTGTCTTCCTGCATCGCGCCGGCGTCGGTCCCGGTGTCCGGCTCAAGGTGCTGAGCCAGAACTACGACCAAACCGTCTCCATCGAGCTCAAGTCGGGGAATTCGATTCTCGGCCGGCCCGCGGCGGAGGCGGTCTGGCTGAAGGGCAGCGAGTAGACCGATTCCCCTTCCCTGAATTCCTCCCGCAAAGCCAAGAAAATGCAGGTCCGCCTCGCACACGTTCGCTCTTTGCGCCCTTCAGCTCCTCCAATCACCCGCCCGGGCGGAGGCGTCACCAATTCGTTGTAATTTAATATAAGAAATTTAATTAACTACAGTTAACGAGTTGTGGCATACTGTCGTTGAGGGAGTAAAGCGCGCTTTTCCCCCAAAACACACCAATGTCCACAGAGACCATTTCCCAGGTTGTTGCCGCTCAGCCTTCGCTGCCCGAGGTGCACTCGAGCGTGCAGGTCTCCCGCTCGCGCTTCTACTGGCGCCGCGTTCTGGGTTTTCTGGGGCCCGGTTTCCTCATCTCGGTCGGCTACATGGATCCCGGCAACTGGGCCACCGATATTGCCGGCGGTTCGCGCTTCGGTTACACGCTGCTTTTCGTTGTCATGGCCTCGAACCTGATGGCCATTCTGCTGCAGAGCCTGTCGCTCAAATTGGGCGTGGCCACTGAGCGCGACCTGGCACAGCTTTGCCGCGAGCGGTACGGCAAACGGACCAGCTTTGCGCTGTGGATTCTTGCCGAGGTCGGGATTGCCGCATGCGACCTGGCTGAGGTCATCGGTTCTGCCATCGCGCTTGAGCTGCTCTTTCACATCCCGCTCTTCTATGGCGTTCTGATTACCGGGCTCGATGTGCTGCTGATCCTGCTGTTGCAGCGCTGGGGATTCCGCTACGTTGAATCGCTGGTGATCGCGCTCATCGGCACCATCATCGCCATGTTCGGCGTCCAAATGTTCTTCTCGAGGCCCGATTACCTGCCCGCCCTGCGCTCGTTGTTTATCCCCGCAACCTCAATCGTCACCAACCCCGACATGCTGTACATTGCCATCGGCATTCTGGGTGCAACGGTGATGCCGCACAACCTCTACCTGCACTCGTCCATCGTGCAGAGCCGCAACTATAGGCGCACGCCCGAAGGCAAGCGCGAAGCAATTCACATGGCGAACGTGGATTCAGCGCTGGCGCTCAGCATTGCGCTGTTTGTGAATGCGGCCATTCTCATTGTTGCCGCGGCCGTCTTTAATCGCAGCGGCCACTTTGAGGTTGCGGCCATTCAGGATGCTTTCAAGCTCCTGAGCCCGCTGGTGGGCGCGGCCAGCGCCAGCACGCTGTTTGCCATCGCTCTGCTTGCCTCGGGACAGAACTCGTCTATTACCGGAACGCTTGCCGGCCAGGTGGTGATGGAGGGATTCATCAACCTTCACGTCCCGCCCTGGCTGCGCCGGCTCATCACCCGCTCGCTGGCTATTATCCCTACCATCATCGTGGTCGCCATCACCGGCGAGGCCGGCACTGAAAAGCTGCTCATCCTCAGCCAGGTGATTCTCTCGCTGCAACTGAGCTTTGCTGTGGTTCCGCTGGTTCTGTTCACCGGCAATCGCGCCTTGATGGGCCAGTTTGTGAACGGCCGCGGCATGAAAATTCTGGCCTGGTTTACGGCTGTTCTCATCGCCGCGCTGAATGCATGGCTGCTATTGCAAACCGCACTGGGCCGTTGATACTTCCCCGCTTCTCCTTCGGAGGTCACTCAAATGCGCATCGGCAGATTCGAGCGGACGTCTATCATTCTTCTCTTGTTAATCGTGGTTAATCAATCACATTTGCCGGCGCAAAGCGGCACTTCCTGCGCCATCTCGGTGACGGTGATGGATGCCACTGGCGCGGCGATCAAAGATGGGTATGTGACGGCGACCGACGCGGCCACGCATGCAACGCGTACGGCGCGAACCGATGAGAATGGGCGCGTTCTTTTCTCCGAAGTAAATCCGGGCAACTACACGGTGGCGACCGACGCGCGCGGGTTTGCGCGGCAAACCTCAGGCCCCGTTGCCGTTGAAGTTGGCCGTACCGTGACATTGAATTTCAAGCTTGCGATCTCGACGGCAACCCAGACGGTCGAAGTGACAGCCAACCAAGCCTTGTTGAGCCTCGACAATCCCAACACCACCTCTACGCTTGAATCGAAGACCATCGCCAACCTGCCAAATGCGGGTCAGGACATTACCTTCATCACGCAGTTCGCGCCCGGCGCGCTGATGAACACCGCCGGCTCATCGAACGACGCCAAAGCTCCGGGAGGATACGGGAACGTGGAGTTCAACGGCCTGCCGGCCACATCCAACGGATACATTCTCGACGGCTACGACAGCAACGATCCCTGGCTGGGCCTGAATATTGGCCTTTCGACAAATCTGGTCATCGGTCTCGATGCGCTTGCTGAGTCAACGGTCAACACCAACTCCTATTCCGTCGATCAGGGCCGCTACGGCGCATCGCAGGTGAACTACTTCACCAAGTCGGGCTCAAACGAGTTTCACGGCGACGCGTACGAGGTCTGGAACGGCTCCCAAATGAACGCTGAGGATTTCTTTCTTCACGCCAACGACACGCCGGGAAACATAACCTCCAAGCCACACTCCAATGTGAACCAGTTTGGCGTGAGCCTGGGAGGGCCGGTGCGGAAAAACAAGCTGTTCTTCTTGGCCCACTACGAAGGAGTTCGCATCGATCTGCCGCTGGTGGAGCAGCTTGTGGCGCCATCGCCTGCCTACCAGCAATACGCGCTCAGCCAACTGCCGCAGGGAGGGATCGACCCGATTACCGGTAGTGCGCTCCCTGCCGAACCGGGGGAAATCGCGCTTTACAAGTCGATCTTCGGGCTCTATCGCAGCACTTCAGGAACGCCTTTGGCCATCAACTCATGCCCGCTCGATGCGAATGGCTCGCTCATTCCGGGCGCGCATAGCAGTGGAAACCTCTCTTACGGCAGCGGCTGCGCCAACCAGTCGCAGGAGTCGCTGACCAACAGCGATTACGAGAACCTGTTGGTGGTCAAGATCGATCACACGATCGATGCGAAGAACAGCGTCTGGTACCGGTTCCAGCAGGACACCGGCCTGCAGGCGGCTTATACCGATCCGGTGAACCCAATTTTCAACGCATTCTCGCCGCAGCCGCAGCGCACGCTGGTGGTTGGCTATACGCACCTGTTCGGCCCGAACCTGGTGAATCAGTTCAATCCCGGGGCAAGCTGGTATGGCAGCATCTTTAAGCCCAACAACTTTTCAGCGGTGCGGGCTGAAATCCCAATCGTGCTCGCCGCCGGTACCAACAGCGCTCCATTCACCACTGTTGGTGGCAACAACAACACGTACCCGCAGGGGCGCAACGTGACGCAATGGCAGATCAACGACAACCTGGTGGGTACGCGCGGGCGCGACACCTTCAAGTTCGGCGTGAACACGCGCCGCGTTGACACCAGCGACTACGACCTTGGCGAGGGAATTGTGCCGTCTGCCATCTACAACGACCTGGCCGAATTCACCTACGGCGCGGCCTACCTGCTCAGCCAGACCTTTCCTGCATCGCTCAAGGAGCGGGTTGCCGAGGGCAATCTCGACCTTTACGCGATGGACACGCACAAGCCGTCTCAGCGGCTCACCATCACGTCCGGCGTGCGTGCGACATGGAACACCAATCCCGTCAACCAGCAGCGGTTGTTCGCAAGGCCGGCGGGATCGTTCTTCAATCTCGATCACGACCCCAGCCAGCCGCTCGATCGGGCTATCGAAACGGGTGTCCGCACGCTCTTTCCGGCCACGCCCGTTCTGGTGTGGCAGCCGCGCGTCTCATTGGCCGATCAGATCGCCGAGGGGACAGTGATCCACGCCGGATTCGGGGTTTTCAATGACATCATCCCCGCGCAGATTGCAGATCTGGCGGCAACCAACCCGCCCTATGCGCCCACATTTGTGGGCGGCATCGGCGGCCAGGTGGGCGGCGTGGGAATCGCGGATGCCATGAATGCAGTGGCAAACGCCAATCACAACTTTCAATCGGTCTTTGCCTCAGGCGCACCGCCATGCGCGGGCATTCAAACCGGCGCGCCAACCTGTCCGCTGGCGGTGAATCTGAACACCTTTCCCACCGGCACGCTCAAAACACCCTACTACTACCAGTTCAGCGTGGGCGTAGAGCGGCAGACGGGTTCGCACGGCTCAATCAAAGCGGACTACGTGGGCACCGCCGGTATGCATGAGCCGTTCCAGGTAGAGCTGAACGGCTACCAGACGGTCTGCGCGGGATGCTTTACGCCGTATCCTTACGCACAGCCTCTCGATCAGCGCTTCGGCAGCGTAAGTGAGTTCCAAACCGGCGCCAACAGCAATTACAACGGGCTACAGACCGAGGTGAACGAAAAGATCGGCGGGCTGCTTGTCCGCGCCAATTACACCTTGAGCCATTGCCTGGATGAGGTGTCGAACGGCGGCCTGCTGCCATTCTCGAGCCTCGGTGTTTTGTCGCCATTGCCCGACGAGCTGCGCCGCGAGCACGGCAACTGCGATTACGATGTGCGCCATAACGTATCGGCATTCGGCATCTACCAGATTCCTTTTTCATCTTCGCACCGCGCGCTGCGCGCGATCTTCGCCGGATGGTCGTTTTCTGAGACTGCGTTTCTGCACAGCGGCCTGCCCTTCACCGTCCTGAGTCAGCCCTACACCGCAAACGGCAACGGAATCTTCCAAAGCAGCGGGCCGCAGTTCGCGCGCCGCGTTCCCGGCGTTCCGGTCTATCGCAAATCGGCCTATCCCGGCGTCACGGTTGCAGGCACTCGGCAATGGCTCAACCCCGAGGCCTTTGAATCCGTCGTCGATCCCACGACCGGCGCCTGCACCGGGGGCGATTCGCCCGCCAACTGCCAGTTCGGCGACGCGGGACGCAACACTGTGCGCGGACCCCACTTTACTGACTCCGACATGTACCTCACGCGGAATCTCGCATTGCGCGAAGGCCTGTCGTTGCGTCTCGATGCGCAGCTCTTCAACGCCTTCAATCACCCCAACTTTGCGTTGCCCGCAAATGTTGAGGCCGGCGTTCCGGGCGAAAATGTGCCGGCCAGGTTCGGCACTCTTGAAAGCACAATATCGCCGCCCACCGGGCTCCTGGGCGTGGGGTTGGGGGGAGACAGCTCACCGCGCATGATTGCCGTTCAGGCGCGAATCGAGTTCTGAAAAGCCCGTCTAACAGTGTGAACAACGTTGGTCATTCCAGTTGCCGCCGCCTTGCCACATCGAGTCCATCGTGTTTCAATGTCATTGGTCAGCACTTGCTATTAATTCGCGCGCGGTCTGGCGGCCAGGCTGAAAGCGGGCCTTAACCCCGGTTCAGAGCCTTTGGACCGCAGAATTCCGGTGCAGCTCCGGCTTATCGGGGGTTGCCCGTTGGCCTTGGCTTCTACGCGCGCCCCGAAGAAACAAAGGTGTTCTCTGATGAGCGAAGAGGACCAGCGAGAGGGAAAAAACAACGAGGCCGAAGAGCCGCGCGAAGAAAAACTGCGTTACGACACGGTGCCTTACGACGTGAGGCCCGAAGAAGAGCTCTACGCCTTCCGCGAGGCGTTGAGCACTCCCGAACAACCTCCGCAGAAAGTGCATTTGGTGCTTGATGCAACGGGAACTCCAGTCGCTCAACCGGCTGCGCCGGCACAAAAGATAAATCGAAAAGTCTTGATTGCATTAGCGACGGTCGGTTGCCTCGTTCTGGCGATAATTGCCATTTGGTCCCTGCAGCAGGGTCCACCGCCCCCGCCCTACGTCGATCTGGGAAACAGCAACGTGGCAAACTCCGGACTGAGCGGAGACTTTGTGGCGCGCTGGACGGGAAAAGCCAACTACTTGTTTTATGTCAATCCGCTTTCTTCCGATGACCTGGCGGGCTTTGCCGCGGTTGCGGCCAATCCGCCGCGCCAGATCGTGTTCACCATCCATTTGAAAAACGCCTCGGGAATCACCGTCTGCGAGAAGGAGATTGTCTTTCCGTTCAAGGCGCCGGAAGGCGGCAGCGCAGCACCGACGCAAGGCCCTCCCGAGAGAACCATGGACGGGGACGCGATCAGCTACGATCACGGAGACCAGGGCGAGATCGTTCGCATTGAAATGAAAGGTCCGATGATCTGTCCTGAAAACCTTTACGATCACATCGCCGCCTGGGATTTTACAACCACTTATCCGGTGAGGGGCGATCAGGACGACTGGGTGAAGAATCTGGAGCGGGTGAGCGACAAGAAGCAGGCGAGCTCAAGGCAAAGGCGGCCGGCTCCTGCTGAGCAAATTCTGCCAGCGCCAATCGACGGCGACGACGTGATTGTGGGAGACAACCGGACCCGCGGCACCGTTCTAACGCGCGCCGGCCACGAGTTTTTTGTGGGACCGGGCGGCTTGAGCTCACATGGCGAAGGCTGGGGGTTCTTTCCGGCAACCATCCACTTCCACTGCGATGTGAAAGCCAACTGCACGCTCACCCGCGCAGGAGCTTCAACCGCGGTATCGGCCCGTTTGATGAAATAGAGGCGATGCGGGTTCTTTCAGCAGCCGAGATGCAAGCGTGCGACCGCGCCACCACGGAGCGCTTCGGAAGAACCTCGTTCGAGCTCATGCGCAACGCGGCATCGGCCGTGGCGGCCTTCGCTCGCGATCAGTATCCCCATGCGCGGCGGATCGCGATTCTGTGCGGACGCGGCAACAATGGCGGCGATGGCATGGCGGCAGCGCGGCTGCTGCATCTGGCCGGGCTCGAAATAACAACAATTCTGCTGGGCGCTGGCGACAGTCTGAAAGGGGACGCCGCCGAGGCCTGGCGTGAGCTCGCGGCGGTCCCAGGAGTTTCGATTCATGTTGTCGAGAATGCGGCTGATTTGGCGGGACTGGACCTCGCTCGCGATGCCGATCTGGTAATCGATGCCATGCTGGGCACGGGATTCAAGCCACCGATCAAGGGCCTTGCGCTCAAGGCTCTGGAGTGGATCAAGAACAGGCGCGGGCCGGTTCTCGCAGTCGATTTGCCGTCGGGCTGGCCGGCCGACGCAATCAGCGTCACCGTCGATACGCCGGTCTTCCCCGCCGACGCAGTCATTACATTCACCGCTCCCAAGCCCGCGCACGTCTTTGGCGCATTGACCCGCGCATGGGACCAGCCGATTGTCGTTGCGCCCATCGGATCGCCCGATGAGTTGCTGACTTCAGAGATGGGCATCGATTGGGCCGGCTCTTCCATCGACCTGATGCGGGCGCCACGCGCCGCCGCTGCCAATAAGGGCAACTTCGGCCACGTTCTTGTAGTGGGCGGTACTTTTGGATCGGCCGGCGGCAAAGCCGGCGCACCCGCCATTTCGGCGCTTGCAGCCATGCGCGTTGGGGCAGGACTCGTGACGGCCGCGGTTCCCGCGCCTGCGATGCAGGTTGTGGGCGCCATTGCTCCCGAATTGATGACCTGGCCGCTTGAGGCAACTGCGTCCGGCCAAATCGGCGAAGAGAATCTCGAGCCCAAACGGCTTTCTGCGCTCATCGGCGGCAAAACTGTTCTCGCCGTCGGTCCCGGGCTCGGCCAAAGCCCCGACGCCGCCAAATTCATCGCCGGGTTGCTCTCATCGACAGAGCTCCCTGCCGTGCTCGACGCAGACGCGCTCAACATTCTGGCCGCAAAGCCCGTGCTGCTGGCCAAGCTGGCGCGCAAAGGCAAGCGCACGCTTGTGCTTACTCCGCATCCGGGAGAAATGGCGCGGCTCGCCGGAACCACGGTTGCAGAAATCCAGGCCAATCGCCTTCAAGCGGCCCGCAGCTTTGCCTTGAAAATGGGCGTAACTCTTGTGCTTAAAGGCGCGCGGACCCTGATCGCTCATCCCGATGGGCGCGTGGCCGTAAATACCACCGGCAATCCCGCCATGGCCAAAGGCGGCAGCGGCGACCTGCTGACAGGGATGATTGCCGGACTTTTGGCGCAATACCCGAATGATGCGGCGCGGGCGGTCGAGGCCGCGGTACATCTGCACGGTCTGGCCGCCAACCTTGCCCTTAGCGAGCAGGATGAGCATACGCTGCTGCCCACCGATTCTCTCAAGTATCTTTCACAGGCTTTTCGCTTTCAATCACGCGGCACGAACGGGTATGTTTGGATACAGGGCGCGCAAACCAGAGGCGCCGCGCGAGGCTGAGCAATGACCAACGCCGCACCCGCCGCCGCAGGCAAGGTTCACGAGTTTACGACGAAGAGCGGTCCCGACACCGTCGAGGTGGGGCGCAAGCTGGTGAAGATTCTCAAGCCGCCGCAACTGCTGCTGCTGCGCGGCGAACTGGGAACCGGCAAAACCACTCTGGTGAAGGGAATTGCGCAGGCGCTCGACGCGGCTGAACCCGACGAGGTGACCAGCCCCACCTTCACGCTGGTGCACGAGTACGACGGCACCCGCGAGGGCAAGCCGGTCAAGCTCTTCCATCTGGATGTGTACCGGCTCGAGGGCGAACGCCAGCTTGAGACTCTCGGCCTTGAGGAACTGCTCACGCCCGACGCGCTGGTGCTGGTGGAGTGGGGTGAGAAGTTCAAGAGCATCCGCAAGCGCGCCACCGGCGAAATCGCCATTGCCTCAGAAGGCGGCGACGCGCGCAAGATTACGGTGACGCTGAAGGAATAGCCGAGCTGGCGGTGCTGGCCGGTCCGCAGATTCGTTCCGATAGGATTTTGCTTCCCTCGGCCCCGGCCGCTCATCAATCGAGCTCAGTAATTGAACGGGTACTCCTGGACCCAATGAAATCCACGGCTCGTTAGTGGAAACTGCGCGCTGTCCATCAGCTTGAGCTCAATGTGCTGTTTGTGGCCGTTTGCCAGGCCGTCCAGGATCAACCCGTCCGCCCCCGCGCGATCGAAACTGAAACTGGCCTGCCATTTCTTGTCGTTCCGCTTCGTCAGCGTCAGCGTTTTCTTGTTGGCATCGAGCGAAGCCGTAAATCGGCCGATCTCGTCGTCCATGAGCTGAACCTGCGCGATGGTGGGGAAATCGAAGACCACCCGCCGCCACTCGTCCTTGTTGTTCACGTCCAGTGGCTGATTCTGCCCATCCACAGCAAGCTGCTCCACGTTCCAGATGCCGTAAAGCGCCGACTTCGTCCGTCCGCTGCCATACTTGTGCCAGCTGTCCCAGTCGCTATAGATGTTGTTTCCGATCATCCAAAGCCAGATCGCCGCAAGAACCACGCTGGCAATCCGATTGGCGCGCGCTGAGTGGAAAAGCGGCTCCGGAGCCGCGAGCGCCGCCGGCTTGCTCCCGAAGAAAAACTTGAGGAGCTGCCCGATGTTGGGCGCGAGCAACACAAGCGACATGACGATGAGTTGGAAGGAGAGCAGCTTGACGGGGACATCGTAGGTCATGTTCAGGACGAAGACCTGGATCATGTCGGCCATGGCCAAAAGAGCGCCGAGCGTCGCCGAACGCGGAAAGATGAGTAGAAACCCTGCCGCCAGCTCGGCGCAGCCGGTAAAGACTTCGTACCCGGGCGAGGCGCCCACTGAGGTCCAGAGAACGCCCATGGGCGAGAAGTTCCTGAACGGTTCGATCAAACGGAAGAGATAGGGAAACGGCATTTGCAGCGGGAAGGCTTTCGCGGAACCATAAGCGAACATCTGGCTGGCAAGAGCCACGCGCAAAAAAAGAAAGAACCATTTTGAGAGGACGGGGTAGCTGGTGCGCTTTCGATCGAAGACGGACCAGACGGCGGTGGAAACGAGCGCAATGACCAGAAGGCAAAAGACGAGCACCCAGTCAAAGGTCTTGTCACCGCTGCCGCTGCCCTGGTAGACAAGCTCGGCTTTGACCCCAAAAACCCGGTGGGCGATCCAGATGTTTCCCAGGCGGAAAGGCCACAACGTTGCCCAATCGGGCACATCGACCCTGGGCACGATAAAGATCGAATTGACGATCTGGTTGGAAAGCGCAAACAGGATGAAATACACAAAGCAAAACCGGAATGCAGTTGGCCTCGCGAACGACCATGCTGCCGCCAGCCGATGCAAAGGCTCGAGTGCCGTTATTTGTTTTTCAGTCATATTCTTTCTCTTGAGTGGGGAAGGAGGGACCGGAGCGGGGCAAATCAGCGATTGACCACGCGATGAGACATGCCGGAGTTTCTGCCGAGTGTAGCACAAATGAGGCCGAATGATTGTGGGCCGATTTCCGAATCACGCTTTGTTTAATATCCTTAATCCATGGACTTGCGCTCGCTGCCGAAGATTGAACTCCATCTGCATCTCGACTGTTCATTGAGCTACAAGGCCGTTTCGCGCCTGGCTCCCGGTGTGACTCTTTCGGAGTACAAGCGCGATTACGTTGCCCCGGCGCGATGCACAAACCTTGCCGATTTTCTCTCCCGCGCGCCTATGGGCTTTCGCCTGATGCAGAGCGAAGATTCGCTGCGCGTGGTCACGGAAGACCTCTTTGAGCAGCTCGCGGAAGACGGCGTCATCTATGCCGAGATTCGTTTTGCGCCGCTGCTGCACACACTCAACGGCCTGTGCCCCGAGCGGGTTTGCGAGGTTGTCGAACGGGCAATCGAAGACCAGAGCCGCGCGAGCGGTATCGATGCCCGCGCGATCCTCTGCACATTGCGGCATTTTTCGGCCGCTGAAAGCATGCACACCGCCGAATTGGTAGAAAAATTTCGCGGGAGCCGCGTCGCCGCGCTCGACATTGCCGGCGACGAGGCGGGATTCCCGCTCGACGCGCATGTTGGCGCATACCGGTTCGCTCGCGAGCGTGGCCTGTTTCGCACCGCCCATGCCGGCGAGGCGTGCGGACCGGAGAGCGTGTGGGAGACGCTGCGGTTGCTTGATCCCCAGCGCATCGGCCACGGGACGCGCAGCCATGAAGATGCGAAGCTGGTCGACTATCTGCGCACACATGGGATTCATCTCGAGCTTTGCCCGTCTTCGAATGTGCAGATTATTTCGTCGATCGAGAGCTGGCGGGACCACCCCATCGACAGGCTCTATCGCGCCGGAATTTCGCTGAGCGTGAGCACGGATACGCGCATGTTGACGCCCACGACGCAGACTGGCGAATACGAGGGTTTGCGGCGCACGTTTGGCCGGAGCGAAGAGGATTTTTTCAGCACCAACCTCATGGGCCTCGATGCGGCATTTGTGGAAGCGCCCGTCAGAGAGCGGATCAAGGAGCGCCTGGCGGAGTCGTATGGAACGCTGGCCCGGCCCGTCTAGAGTTTGTTTCAAAGCCCCGTGCCCCATCCATTTCACGGATCGCCGCGGCGAGTCGGGGAATGGGTGGGAAACCTCAAGCCTCAGCCCCGTCGAATTCAACCGGCCACGCCCCTCCCGGCTCTCTTTCGCACACAACCCACGTCCATCGTTTAAGATTTCCCCATTCCTATTGGAGGCTCGCATGCCCGCGATCCCGAAAATTGCTGCCAGGCATCTCTTCGCGTTTATCGCTGTAGTTTGCGCCGTAAGCGCCGCTCTCGCCGCTCACGCATCCTCGGGCCCGCATATCTTTCAGCGGCCCGCCATCAGCAACGACATGATCGCCTTCGGCTACGCCGACGATTTGTGGGTGGTGCCGCGCACCGGCGGGCGAGCCACGCGCCTGACGACGGGAGTGGGAATTGAGACCATGCCCGTCTTTTCGCCCGATGGCAAGACCATCGCCTTCACCGGCCAGTACGACGGCAACTACGACGTCTACACCATCCCCGTCACGGGCGGCATTCCTTTCCGCGTCACGTACCACCCCGCGCCCGATTTCGCCGTAGGCTGGAGCCCCGACGGCAAGCAGATCCTCTTCCGCTCCAACCGCGAGTCCGCCAGCCGCTACGTGCAGCTCTACACCGTTCCCGCGCAGGGCGGAATCGCCCAGGTGCTGCCGCTGCCCATGGCGTTCGAGGGCCAGTTCTCGCCCGATGGCAAAGAGATCGCCTACTCGCCTGCGCCGATTGCCTTCGGCTTCAACTACACCTCATTCGTTTCCTGGGGCAACTATCACGGCGGCACCGCCAGCACCATCTGGGTCACCACGCTGCCCGGTCTTGACTCGGTTGAGATTCCCCATGAAAATTCGTCGGACTTCGATCCGGTGTATGGGAATGGCAAAATCTATTTTCTCTCCGGCCGCGATGGGCCGATCACGATCTTCGAATACGATCCCGCCGCGAAGACGGTAAAGAAGGTCTTCGACAATAAAGGTCCCGACATCCACACACTGGCCGGCGACGGCAGCACCCTGGTTTACGACCAGCTCGGCGAGATCCACACCTTTGACACCGCAACCGGCAAAGACAGCATTGTGCCGATCGATGTGGATGCCGATCTGCCCGAGGTGAGGCCGCGCATTCAGAGCGTGGCCGACGAGATTCAAAGTGTGACCCTTTCGCCCACGGGCGTTCGTGTCGCGGTTGAAGCGCACGGAGAAATCCTGACCGTCGCCACCAAGAAGGGACCGACGCGCGACATCACCAACACGCCGGGCATCGAGGAGCGCACGCCTGCCTGGTCGCCCGATGGCCAGTCCATCGCATACTTCTCTGACGAGTCGGGGCTTTACACCCTCGACGTTGCGCCGCAAACCGGCAATGCAGTCGCCGGCGCCGCGCCGGTGAAGAAATTCCCCATTTCCACCGACCCCTCCTATTACTTCAACCCCAAGTGGTCGCCCGATTCAAAGCTCATCGTCTTCAACGACAACCGGAACAAGGTGTGGGTGCTCGACACAACCACCGGCAAGGTGGCGCTGGTCTGTGACCAGAACGATTACGGCGGCTTCTCAAACCTGGCCTTCGATTTCGCCTGGTCGTCCGATTCAAAGTGGCTCTCGTATGAGCGCTCGCTGGCCAACCACCTGCACGCCATCTATCTCTACTCCGTCGATACCGGCAAGTCGACCCAGATTACCGACCAGATGGCCGACTCCGATAACCCTGCCTTCGACCGCGACGGCAAGTTTCTCTACTTCACCGCCAGCACCAACGGCGGAGCCACCTCTGACGGGCTCGACATGACCGCCGACCTCTACATCGAGACCTCAAAGGTGTACGCGGCCGTGTTGCAGGCAGATGGAGCGTCACCGCTTGCGCCGGAACTGGGCGACGAAAAACCGGCCGAGAAGAAAGACGAGAAAAAGGACGACAAGAAAGACACCGCAGCCGCCGGCTCAACGGAAAAGAAACCCGATGCAAAGGGCACGGGCGATGAAGGCGCTGCGAAGCCGACCGAGCCCAAGCCAGTGAAGATCGATCTTGACGGCATTCAGTCGCGCATTGTGGCCATGCCCATGCCGGAAGGCATTTATCTTGCCCTGGGCACGGGACTAAAGGGCAGCCTGTACTACGTGTGGGCTCCGCCGTCGCGCGACTTTGACGGGGCGGGCACACTCAGCCGCTGGACGCCCGAAGAGCGCAAGACCGAGAAGCTTGCCGACCGCGTCGGCGGCTTTGAGCTCTCAGCCGACGGCAACAAGATGTTGCTTGCCATGGCCCCGCCCCACAGCGACGACGGCGAGGGTGGTCCGCCGTCATGGGTAGTGGCGCCGGCAGATCAACCCGTGAAGCCGGGAGACGGCGCCCTCAACTTGTCCGGGGTCAAGGTGCGCGTGGAGCCCAAGGCCGAGTGGGAGCAGATGTACCACGAGGTGTGGCGCATCGAGCGCGCGTATTTCTACAATCCCCACTTCAACGGCACTGACACCGTGGCCCAGGAAAAGAAATACGAGCCCTACGTCGCGTCCATCGCGGCGCGCGCCGATCTCAACTACATCTTCCAGGAGATGCTGGGGGCGTTTTCGGTGGGCCATCTACGCGGGCACGGCGGACGCATTCCCGAGCCCGAACACGTGTCCGGCGGATTGCTCGGCGCCGATTACGTGATCGAGAACGACCGCTACTGCTTTGCCAAGATCTACACCGGCGAAGACTTCAACCCGCAGATCAAGGCGCCGCTGGCGCAGCCGGGGCTCAATGTCCAGGTGGGTGACTGCATTCTCGCCATCAACGGAGCCGATCTGACTTCGGCAACCAACATCCAACAGCCGCTTGAAGGCACGGCCGGCCAGGTGATCAGCCTGCGCATTGCCTCGGCCGACGGCAAAAGCCCGCGCGACATTTCGGTCATCCCGGTGGGAAACGAAGCCGCCCTGCGTAATGTGGACTGGATCGAGGGCAATCGCCGCAAGGTGGACAAGCTTTCGAACGGCCAGCTTGCCTACGTCTACCTGCCCGACACGGGCGGCGGAGGATTCACCAACTTCAACCGCTACTACTTTGCGCAAACTGACAAAAAAGGCGCAATCATCGACGAGCGGTTCAATGGCGGCGGCCAGGTGGCCGACTATTTCATTGAAGTGATGAAGCGCCAGATTGAGAGCTACTGGGCTCCGCGCTACGGCCTCATCGAGCACACGCCGAACGCCGGCATCTACGGACCGAAGGTGATGCTGGCCAACGAGTATTCCGGTTCAGGCGGCGATGCGCTGCCGTGGCTCTTCAAGCAGGCCAAGCTCGGCCCGCTGGTGGGCAAGCGCACCTGGGGCGGCCTGGTCGGCATCGGGCAGATTCCAACGTTGATGGATGGTGGCCAGGTGACCTCGCCGAGCGTCGCCTTCTTCTCGCTCAAAGGGCAATGGGACGTGGAGAATCACGGCGTCGATCCCGACTACGATGTGGAGCAGGACCCGAAGCTGGTGAGCGAAGGCCACGATCCGCAGCTTGAGAAGGCGGTTTCGCTGGCGTTGGATGAGTTGAAGAAGAATCCACCGCAACCGCAGCCTGAGAAGCCCGAGTATCCGAACTATCACGGGGTGTACTGAGAAACAGGGAACAAGGGAACGAGGGAACAAGGAAGATGAGGACCAGTACCGCCGGTCTCCTGACCGGCGGTACTGAGGGCCTCCCGGCCCTCAGAGACCCCGCCGACTTTGAATCTGCGGCACTCGCAGACTAGAAGCCCATGATGTTGTAGCCGCAATCCACGTAGAGCGTTTCGCCGGTCACGGCGCTGGAGAGATCGCTGGCGAGAAACAGCGCCACTCCGCCCACCTCGAGCTGATCCACGTTGCGCTTCAGCGGAGCGCGGTCGGCTGCGGCCTTCAGCATGTCGCCCAATGCGCCAATGCCGCGCGCTGCGAGCGTCTTGATTGGTCCCGCTGAGATGGCGTTCACGCGAATGTTCTTGGGGCCCAGGTTCCACGCCAGGTAACGCACCGCGGACTCGAGCGATGCCTTGGCCAGCGCCATCACGTTGTAGTTGGGCACAACTTTTTCGGCGGCAAAATAGGTGAGAGTCATAATGCTGCCGCCCTCGGTCATCAGTGGCGCAGCGGCGCGGCTTAATGCGATGAGCGAGTAGACGCTCACCTCGTGGGCGATGCGGAAGCCTTCGCGGCTGGTGTTGATGAACTCGCCCCTCAGATCTTCGGCGGGCGCATAGGCCACGGCGTGGACAAGGATCGAGAGCTTGCCGTATTTCTCCTTGAGCGCCGCAAACAGCGCTTCGATCTCGGCGTCGCTCGAGACGTCGCACTGGAAGCCCGAGGCGCCGGGCAGCTCGTTGATCAGGTCTTCGGCCTCGGCCTTCATGCGCTCATTCTGGTAACAGATGGCCAAGGTCGCGCCAGCCTGGTGCAGCTTCTGGGCGATGCCCCATGCGATGGAACGCTTGTTGGCCAGCCCGAAGACCACGGCCGTTTTGCCTGACAAATCAATCATGCCTTGTAAGCTCCTCCAGAAATCTCATCCAAAAGGGGAAACGGCTGAGCCGCGGAGCCGTATTTTTCAGGATAGCAGAATGAATTTCGCGTCTCAGCCGCCCAGATCGAGCAACTCAACCTTGCCCACGGGACGGCCAAGAAATCGCGAGCCGAGCCGTTCGAACTTTTCCACGGAGTCCGTCGCGAAGCAGCGGATTTCTGTTTGCTCCCCCGCGGAGACCGGCCCGGCGGCGCGTCCATTGAAGATCTGTGCGGCAACTTCCGCCGTCTCCTCGGCTGAGTCGATCACCTTCACGCCCGGCCGCACCGCGCGCTCGATAAGCGGCCGCAGCAATGGATAGTGCGTGCATCCCAGAACCAGCGTGTCGGGAGTCAATCCGCGCGCCCATGCCTCGGCGCGCAGTTCGTTCAGGTAGATGTCGATCACCTCTTCCGTCACCGGATGGTCGGTCCAGCCTTCTTCAACCAGCGGCACCAGCAGCGGGCAGGCTTTCTCGAGCGCGCGCAATCCCTGCGCGCGGCACGCGGCTGTGTATGCCTGGCTCTGCACCGTCGCGTCGGTGGCCATCACCAGCACGTCGCTGGTTTTCGAAGCATGGCGCGCAGCCGTCGCGCCTGGCTCGATCACGCCCAGCACCGGCACCGGAACTGCTTCCTGAATCGCATCGAGGGCAAGCGCGCTGGCGGTATTGCAGGCAATCACCAGGTACTCCGCGCCCTGCTCGCGCACCAGGAACTGCGCGCTTTGCGCGGCGTAGCGCGCGACGGTTCGGCGCGACTTGGAACCGTAAGGCAGGCGCGCCGTATCGCCCACAAAGGCGAAACGCGCCCGCGGCAGCTTTTCAATGAGCGCGCGCAAAACGGTGAGCCCGCCGAAACCCGAGTCGAAGACGCCGATGGTGGGAGCGTTTGTCGGTTGCGATTCATTCACGGCGTTACTCCCTGGGCAGGAATGGCTTCTGAAGTCAGGTAAGTTCGGGTCAGGTCGGCGTGGCCGGCGAGCGTATCGCGCTGCTGCCCATCCACCAGGAACCGCACCGACGCAATCCGCGGCAGGTTGGCGTGCAGCGTGGCGCAGATTGAGAGTACGGTAAGCGTCTCGGTCTCGATGCCCGAAGGGTGATTCGACACAAACGATCCCGACAGGTTCACCACAGCGAGCTGGGGCCCATTCTGCGCATTTTTGTCGCTCGCCGCCCCGGTACTGGAATCGCTGGCCGGCTCGGGCAGCATAAACACCTGCTCCACCGATGCTGCGCCGCCGGGAACCGGATGCGCGGAATCCGCTGCCGCGTAAAGATCGAGCAGCTTGCCCAGAATGGCCCGCGCTCTTGCTCCAGGATTGGCCTCGAGCGAAGGCAGCGGCAACGACAAAACGCGCGGTTGAAGCGAGCCGTCGCCATCGCTGGCTACCATCAGGGTTGCCGGCTCGGCCGGCGCCACCTGCGGCGCCTGCGTGGGCGCCGAGCTTTGGCCCTCAAGCATGCGCTGGTGGGCGCGGTCGAGCTGTCGCCACAGAAACACCGTCATCATGACCGACGCCGCCAGCAGAACAACAAAAAGCACGGTCTGATAGCGGGGAATCACGGCTGGCCGGCTCCCGCGCCCGATCCCGGCGAGCGCCACTCAACGATGGCCGCGGCAATTGCCTCGGCAACGCGCGCCTGGTAGTCCGCATCGCTCAGGCTGTCGATGGCAGAGTGGTCCGAGCCGGAGCGGCCCGATCCGCCGGAAGCGCTGCCTTCGGGGCTTATCTCAATCGCAACGGCCGGGCAAGCCATGCTGTCCACAACTGGCAGCGCCGTGCGGCCCAGCGTCACGTTCAATCCGGCGTGCTGCAACGCGGAATTCAATACTCCGGCAAAGCTCAGGCTGCGATTAATCCAGGCCGCCTGCGTGGTCGACCAGGGCTGGATCCTTTCCGGCTGAGCCGGCGCCAGAGATGAAGTGAACAGGTGCACTCCCGTGCCGCTCAAAGATGCGTGCAAACTGAGGCAGGCCTGCGCATTGGCGTGGTTAGCCAGCTCGTCGCGGCGTACGCGGTCAACATTCGTATCGGTCTCGCGGGTGGTTACCACCGCGATGCCGCGCGCCGCCAGCAGCGAGCGCAGGCGCACGCTCAAAGCCAGCGTCGTGTCCTTTTCCATCCAGGCTCCGCTCTGGGACCCGCTTTGTGTTCCGCTGTGGCCGCCGGTGTCGTCACCGCCGTGAGCTGCGTCAAGAACAACCGTGTAACGCTGAGCTGGCGGGACCTGCGCGAGTGCGGCCATCGACGCCGTTGCAAGGCAGATCAATGCAACCGCGAAGGCTCTTCGTCCGTCACCCTCGGCCATCCGCTCACTCCAGCGCATAAATCGCCAGGCCGCTGAGCAGCTTGGGATAAAAATCGGTTGATTTCTGGGGCATCACGTCGCCGGCAAAGGCAACTTCGCGCAGCTGCTCCATGGTCACAGGGTTGGTCAGGAAGGTTATATCGGCCTCGCCGCGGCGTACCTGGTCAACGGCCTCGCCGGCATCGCGGAGGTAACGGATGTTGGTCTGCTCGCGCACTTTTTCGGCGTCCAGGCTCAGCAGCCGGTCGAGAATGATCGAATGCAACTGCGTCAGGTCGAGCTGCCGCTGACGATCGGGCACGCCGGCCAGCGCAGCGGCAACTTTGTCAGGCTTCGAACAAAGCAGGAGATCTCCACCGCGCGTCACTGCGACAAACGCGGTGCTGCTCTGCGCCTTAAGCGTTTCGATATAGCTCGACGCATCCGCCTCCGGCAGCGCCTCGACCTCAAAGAACTCCCCTGCCGCGGCGCAAAAGGCAGCTGGATCGAAGTTCCGCAGGCTGTGCACCACCCGATGCGTGGGCAAAATCAACAGCCCGTCCGAATCCATGTTCACAAAGGTCATCATCGCCGCAGCTTCGGGGTAGGCCGGCTGGGGCAGATGGTTGGCTGTGTACTCCGGCCTGGGCGTGCCGGCGCCGGCGTGCTGCCCCGCGTTCTCTTTTGAATAGTTCAGAGCCGTTTCGTACCTGTGATGGCCGTCGGCGATGATCAGCTTCTTGTCGGCCATGGCCGTAGTCAGCATGTTGATGGCCGCCGGATCGCTGATCCGCCACACGCGGTGCAGCACCCCGTATTCGTCCGTGATCTCGGCGTCGGCCGGGCCGCTGCCGTCGTACAGAATCCCCTCAACCGTGCCGCCCGGGTCGCTATAGAGCATGAAGATCTGCCCAAAGTGAGCGCGCGTGGCCTTGAGCAGGTTCAGCCGGTCGCTCTTGGGCTTTGAAAGCGTCTGCTCGTGGCGAAAAACCACTCTCTCGGCGTAATCGTGCAGCTTGCCGAGCGCGATAAAGCCGCGTCGCTCCTTCACCTCGCCAGAACCTGGCGCCGTGAATCGCTGCGAGTAGGCAAAGACGCAGGGTTCCTTTTCCTGCGTCAGGATGCCCTGTTCCCGCCAGGCCTTGAATTCGCGCGCCGCCCGGGTGTAGACGCTCTCGCCCCGCTCGGCATCGAACAGTTCAGGCAGGCCCAGAATGATGCGGACCAGGTTGTAGGGACTGCGCTGGTAGTAACCCTGCTGCATGGCAGGGGAGATCTTGTCGTACGGCTGGGTGACCACGTCATCCAGGCGAACGGCTGAAGGATTGTAATGCCAGGCGCGAAAAGGATAAATGCGAGCCATGAGGAAGGTCGTGCTCCGCGTTGAAACCGTTGGAGTTCTGAGCCCGGGCATCTGCTCATCGAGCCAATTGAAGTTACCCGGGGCGCTCAGCTTCGATTGTATCCCAGCGTTCGCTGCTACCCTCATTCCCCCGGCAACGTCACACCAGAATCATTGGTCCAATTTGGACCCGCCAGAGATGTGTAAATCGTGCTACTATCGCCTCCAACCCCAGGGTGCAGTTGCATGACGATCCCTCCCCAGTTTCGCGAACGGCAATATGGGGGCGGTCAACAAAAAATGTTCCGCCGCCAGGCGTGGTTATCTCTCCTTATCGCGTTGATTTTCCTGGTCCGCGCGCACGCGCAAGACGACCAGCTCAACAAGGTGCATGTGCAGCCACCCGGTTCAACGGCAACGCAGGGAGCCGAGCCTGCAGGGGCTGAGGCCGCGCCTGCATCCGGCCCGAAGGCCCTCAAAATCCACCCCGGTTCGTTTATCCGCATGGATGTGAATATGGTGCTGGTTCCGGTAACCATCACCGACCCCATGAACCGGCTGGTTACCGGCCTCGAAAAAGAGGACTTTCAGGTCTACGAGAACAGCAACGAGCAGAAGATCGACAGCTTTGCCTGCGAGGACGCTCCGGTTTCGATCGGCATCATCTTCGACCTCTCCGGCTCAATGACCTCGAAGCTCATCCGCGCCAAGGATGCCATCCTCCAGTTCATCAAGACCGCCAATCCCCAGGACGAATTCTTTGTGATCGGCTTCAACGACCGGCCTGAGCTGATCGAGGACTTTACCGGCTCGGTGGAAGACATACAGGCCCGCCTGGCGATGGTGCGCGCCGGCCATCGCACCGCGCTTCTCGACGCCATCTATTACGGCGTTGAGAAGATGAAAGACGCGCACCACGAGCGCAAGGCTCTGCTGGTGGTGTCTGACGGCGGCGACAACCGTTCCCGCTACACCGAGGGCGAGGTCCGCTCCCAGGTACGCGAGTCGGACGTGGAGATCTACTCGATCGGCATCTTCGATGCCTACGCGCCCACTCCCGAGGAACGCACCGGGCCGCAGCTCCTTGAAGATCTGAGCGACTCAACCGGAGGGCGCCTCTTCCGCGTCGACGACGTCGACGAGATGAGCGACATTGCCGAGAAAATCTCAAATGAGTTGCGCAACCAGTACGTGATTGGCTACAAACCCAAAGACCTGGCCCACGACGGCAAATGGCGTAAAGTGAAGGTGAGGGTAAATCCGCCTCCGGGACTGCCTCCGCTATCGGTTTATGCTCGCTCCGGCTACTATGCGCCTCTGCAATAACGCGATTCTTACAGTTCTGTTGGCCGGAACCGCCCTCTCGCTGGCTGCGCAGCAACCCGCCGCCCCGGCAGGGAGCGCGCCGGCAACAACGGCCCAGACCGCACCGGCTCAAACTGCCCCGCTTGCGGTAGACCGCGACCCCGTGCCCGCGCCCGAAGGCACCGTAGCCACGCCCGCTCCCGGTTCCATAACCAAGCAAGGCCAGGGATACGTGATCCGCACCGACGTGGAAGAGGTGGTGCTCAACGCCACCGTGCTTAACGGCTCGCAGATCGTCCAGAGCCTCACCAGAGACGACTTCCAGGTCTTCGAAGACGGCGTCAAGCAGACTCTGCTCAGCTTTCAGCACACCGATCTGCCCGTCTCTATCGGCTTGGTGATCGACAACTCGGGTTCGATGTACCGCAAGCGCCCCTCGGTGAACAAGAGCGCGCTTGACCTGATCGAGGCCTCAAACCACGACGACGAGGCCTTTGTGGTGAACTTCTCTGACGAAGCCTTCATCGACTGCGACCTCACCGGCGACATCAACAAGCTTCGCGACGGCCTTTCGCACATCGACTCGCGCGGCGGCACGGCTCTCTACGACGCGGTTGTGGCCTCGGCCGACCACCTGGTGGAGCAGGGCAAGCGGCCCAAGCAGGTGCTGGTGCTCATCACCGACGGCGACGACAATGCTTCGACGCTGAACCTCGAACAAACCATCCACCGCGTGCAGGAGCTCTCCGGCCCGGTCATCTACACCATCGGCCTGCTCTTTGGCGACGAGATGACCCACGCCGAGGTGCGCCACGCACGGCGCTCGCTCGAGCTGCTCTCCGGCGAGACCGGCGGCATGGCCTTCTTCCCCAAATCAATCGACGAAGTAGACCAGATTGCGGCCGAAGTGGCGCGTGATATCCGCAGCCAATACACGCTGGGCTACCACTCGACCAAGCCAACCTCGGTTCCCGGCTTCCGCCGCATCGAGGTGACAGCCGAGACCAAGGGCATGGGCAAGCTCACCGTCCGCACCCGCACCGGCTACTTCCCGGTGGTCTCCAAGCAAAAGCAGACGGCAGAAGTGACAAGGTAAGCGAAGGCGTGATGGAAGAGACCGAACGCCAAGAAAAACTAGCCGCGCTCAAGCGGCTGGTGGATATGGCTGAGAAGGCCTACGACGACATGTACGAGGCACACAGCCAGCGCGACGCCAACGACTGTTATCGCGATGCCAAGGATTACTACTACGACGCGATCGGGCTGGCTAGCCAGCTGGGCTTGAAAGAAGAGGCCGTCAAGCTGCACGACCGCCTTTGGCACATCAAGCAGGTGTACCACGGCCAGTTTGCGAATTAGGCCGGCGACAGTTCTCGTCTTGTCCAGCGTGATGCAGCAGTGGGCATCGTTTATCCAAGGGAGAGTTTTGGGTGAGGGAAAGTGTCAAGATCCGCCGCGGAAGGCTTCTTTTGCTTATGGCCGCATGGATAGCAGGGGCTGCACCAGCCGTCTATGCTCAAGCGGGCGAGACCTCCTCGGGTAGTTCGAAATCAGTAACGACGAAGCTGCCGGAGTTCGAAGTAGCCACCATCAAGCTCTCGGATATCAAGCATAGCGGTAAGGTAGGGCCTTACACGTATCCCGGCGGCAAGGTCGAGGTCGGCTTTGCGAGCTTGAAAAGCCTCGTTCAATTTGCATTCGATGTGTCGTCCTATCAGGTGACGGTGCCCGAAAAGTGGATGAGCGAAACCCTCTATGACATAACCGCCATTCCTCCCGACGACTCTCCGGCGCGCAAGCTGAATCCGCCGTCAATCGCCATGCCCATGAACGCCGAACAGTGTCAGATGCTGCGATCGCTTCTGATCAACCGCTTCGGATTGAAGTATCACATCGAGTCCAGAGAGGGACCGGTTTATTTCCTCGAAAAGAGCAAGGGCGGCTTGACCAAGGCCGTAAAGCCCACCGATCCCAAAGATAAAGGGAACGTTCCGAAGATGATTGTGGTGATCTACGGCGGGAGTGACGTGACAGAGCAGTATCCGCTGTATGGGAGGAACACCACCATGGCCTACACGGCGCATCGGCTCAGCCAATATCTGCATAGTCCTGTGATCGACCGGACCGGGATCGAGGGGGTGTTCGACTTCGATATTCCAGGGACCAACGACCTGGAGACCGACATTTCGACGGCGATTTTTGGCGAAGTGAAGGAGCTCGGGCTCACGCTCAAGGCGGGCAAAGGCTCGGTGCAGACTATCGTGGTCGACAGCGCCACCACGCCCACGGAAAATTAGCGCGAGTCCTGATGCGCGCCAATCGAGTTCATGCGAGTCGGCGTTCCCCGCTCCCGCACGATAAGCTAGAAGCCAGGAGCTAACAGCTGACAAGGAAACATGGCCGACTACAAGTACTCGACCCTTGCCGTTCATGCAGGACAGCATCCCGACCCGCTGACGGGCGCGGTAAATGTGCCCGTTTATCTGTCTTCAACCTTTGAGCTCACCGGCATCGGCATCGACCGCGGCTGGGACTACTCGCGCGCCGGCAACCCCACCCGCGACCGGCTCGAAATGGCGCTGGCAGCGCTCGAAGGCGGAACGAGCGGCCACGCCTTCACCACCGGCATGGCCGCCATCTCGGCGCTGGTCGCCATGCTGCGCGCCGGCGACCACGTCGTCTGCTCGCAGGATGTGTATGCGGGCACCGTCCGCCTCTTTGACCAGATCGTCTCGGGTTACGGCATCGAGATCGAGTACGTCGACACCAGCGACCTCTGCGCCGTCGAGAAGGCGATGAAGCCGAATACGAAGCTGGTGCATATCGAGACGCCTTCGAATCCCCTCATGGTGCTCACCGATATTGCCGGCGTGGCAAAGATCGCCCACGCGCACGGCGCCGAAGTAAGCGTCGACAACACGTTTCTGTCGCCGGTGCTGCAGAGCCCGCTCGCGCTCGGCGCAGACCTTGTGATGCACTCGACCACCAAGTACCTCAACGGCCATTCCGACGGCCTGGGCGGCGCCATCATCGGCAGCAAGCCCGAGCACAAGGAGAAGTTTCTGTTGATCCAGAAGGCGGCCGGCGGCGTGATGTCGCCCTTCGAGTGCTTCCTGGTGCTGCGCGGCATCAAGACGCTGCCGCTGCGCATCCAGCAGCACGAGGAAAACGGCCGCGCCGTTGCCGAGTTCCTCTCCACGCACCCCAAGGTCAACAAGCTCGCCTATCCGGGGCTCAAGACCCATCCCCAGCATGAGCTCGCCCTCAGGCAGCAAAAGGGCTTCGGCTCCATGATGAGCTTCGAGCTCAAATCGCGCGAAGAAGCGGCGCGGTTCCTCGCGGCCATCAAGATCTTCCTCAATGCCGAGTCGCTGGGCGGCGTGGAATCGCTGGCCTCGCACTCGGCGACAACCACGCACGGCTCGGTGAGTGAAGAGGTGCGCCGCAGGATGGGAATCAACGAAGGCCGCATCCGCCTCTCCATCGGCATTGAGGACAAGGAAGACCTGATTGCCGACCTCGACCAGGCCCTGGCCGCGGTCTAAGGATCGCCATGTCATCATGAATGGATGACTTCCGCCGACCCACATAGCGCCCCCATGCACGGCAAACTTCTGCTGGCCGTGGACACTTGCGGGCCCTCGGGCTCGGTGGCGCTGGGCAGGCTCGCGGGCCGCGACCTTGAAGTTCTGGGCGAGACGGAGCTTGAAGGGCGCAGCTACTCGGCCACGCTGGTTGCCGCCGTCGCCGGCTTGCTTGAGGCTGCGGGCGCATCGGTTGGCAATCTTGGCGGAATCATAGCCGTGAACGGCCCGGGCAGCTTCACCGGCGTGCGCGTGGGATTAAGCGCAGTGAAAGGTCTGGCCGAGGCCGATCGGATTCCGGTAGTCGCCGTGTCGCGGCTCAAAGTGCTTTCGCGCAAGGCCGCTGTGACCTCTGCGGCGCTTGACGCGCATCGCGGCGAGATTTTTCTGCGCCTTGGGCGAGCCGGCCGCGAAGCGGAAGAGCTGCTCGCCGGCCCCGACGAGCTCGTGTCGATTCATCCCGCGCCGGTACGCATCGCCGTGTGCGACAATGGCGCCGCCGCGATGCTCGCCGCCGGCTGGCCCGAGACGCAGCAGGTGCGCGTCGCCGCGCCGCGCGCCTCTGACGCAATGCGCCTTGGCGAGGCGCTGCTTGTGGCCGGAGTGGCACAGGATCTGGCCCTCCTCGACGGCCACTACCTGCGCCGTTCCGACGCCGAGATCTTTGGGCCAGCAAACATGACAGTGCCGGCCCCGCCCCGGCCGCACAAGCCATGAGATCCCAACCCGCAATTAACATACGGCCGCTGGCGGAATCGGACCTGCCGCGTGTTCTCAGAATCGCCGAGAGCGCAAACGAAGCCCCGCGCTGGCCCCGCCAGACCTTCGTCGAGATGCTCTCCGGCGAGTTTCTCTCGCGCCGCATCGCGCTCGTTGCCACTGACTCCGGCTCAGGTGAGGCACTCGGCTTCGCCGTCGCCAGCCTCGTTCCTCCCGAGGCCGAACTCGAGAACATCGCCGTCGCTCGAGAGGTTCAGCGCCGCGGCATTGGCCGCCTGCTCCTCTCCGAGCTCGTTCAAGAGCTCCGCCACGCCGGCATTGAGACCCTCCTCCTCGAGGTCCGCGCCTCAAATTCCGCCGCAATCGACCTCTACAGCTCTTTTGGATTCAACGAGTCCGGCCGCCGTTCCCGCTACTATTCCAGCCCAGTTGAAGACGCAGTCCTCATGACCTTGAAGCTGCGCTGACCCCTTCGGCGCATCGTTTTTACCAGCTCAAAAGGCGAGTCCGGCACTCGGCCGTTTCGACCACAATCCTGTGAATTCCATCACACTTGTACGTAGCCTCTCCCGATTTTGCACAGCCCGTCATTACTTTCTGTTCGATTCCTACTTGCGGAACCACACGCAACCGAGCTATATGTGAATGTTCTGCAAATAACGGGAGCACCGGTTAGCTGCAAAAACCGGGACCGCGGTACGGAGGTGCTTGATGGATGAGATAAAGGACGCCACGCTGAGCGAAGAAATTGATCGCTTGCACGCCGAACATAGTCGCTACGCTCAGCGGTTGGAAGAATTGATTCAAAAGCCCTATCTCAGTGCAGATGAACAGCTTGAGGAAGTCCGTTTGAAGAAGCTCAAGCTGCATGCCAAGGACCTGATCTTTGCGCTTGAGCGCCGGTCCATGGCCGTAGCATAGATTCTGTTGCGCGAGCCTCCCGGCTCGGCAAACGGGCGACGCGTGCGACCCATAGGTTGGGTGTCGGCTACTGTGCCTGCTGACGCCGCCCTCAATCGCCTACCGTCAATCGATCCCTGTTCTCCCGCCTCGCCTCCAGTCAATTCCTGGTTCACCGTATAATCGTTGGGACGATGGTTCGCGATGGTTACATATACGGATTGAGCCTTTTAGCGGTCGCGGCAATTCTGGCGTGGCTTACCGGAAACTGGGCCTGGAGCATTCCTTGCTGTGTTCTCGCCCTCTTCTTTATTCAATTCTTTCGCGACCCCGAGCGCACCATTCCCGCCGGCATCGGACTGATTGTCTCGCCCGGCGACGGCAAAGTGACTGAAACCGTACCGATTGAAACCCCTGCCGGCGAGCGCCAGCGCATCAGCATTTTTTTGAGCGTCTTCAATGTGCATGTAAATCGCGCGCCCATCAGCGGCGTTCTCAGCCGGGTTTCTTACCAGAAGGGCCAGTATCTGAACGCCATGAACCCTGACTCGGCCGACCGTAACGAGCAAAACGTAGTCACGGTGAAGGGGCACGGCAAGGACGAGGGCATCGAGGTGGTCTTCAAGCAGATCGCCGGCCTGCTGGCGCGGCGCATCGTCTTTAATTTCAAGGCGGGCGACAGAGTGGAACGTGGGCAGCGCGTCGGCCTGATCAAATTCGGCTCCAGGGTCGATGTCATCCTCCCCGCCGACGCCGTTCTGCGGGTCAAGGTGGGCGACAATGTAAGGGGCGGCGCCACCGTGCTGGCCGAGATTCTCGAGGCGGTTGCGGCCGTACCCGCGCGAATATCTGACCGGTCCGTCTCGGCCAGCGTTTATCCGGATGCGGCGGAGAGCGAGGGCGCATGAATCACCTCGATCTGCAGGAATCGCGTCAGAGAGCCAAGGCCAGGTTGCGCCGCGGCATGTATCTGTTGCCCTCGCTGTTTACGGCCGGCAACATCGGCGCCGGCTACTTTTCCATCACCCAGACCATCGACGCCATCACCAATAACAACGCCCAGTGGCACTTGGACTGGGCCGCCATCGCCATTCTCTTTGCCATCCCCTTCGACTCGCTCGACGGCCGCATCGCGCGCATGACCAATACCGTCACCGATTTTGGCCGGGAGCTCGATTCGCTTGCCGACGTCATCACCTTCGGCGTGGCGCCCAGCCTGCTGGCCTTTGTGTGGGGATTCCATTTTCTCCCCGATTCGCTGAACCCAATCCTTCACCATCATCTTCTGCAAGCCGGGGTCTTCGTCAGTTTCCTTTTCCTGCTGTGCGGGGCGTCGCGCCTGGCGCGGTTCAATATCAGCCACGACGCGCAGCCGCGTAACCCCGGCCGGCCTGACCGCAAATACTTTGTCGGCATGCCCATTCCGGCCGCGGCGGGCCTGCTCGCGGCCACCGTCCATTTCTTCAATGCCTATCCGGTTGAAGCGTGGTGGGTAGCCATTCCCTGGCTCATCATGGTCGGCCTCGCCGGCTTCCTCATGGTCAGCACCTGGCGGTTCTGGTCGGGCAAGGAGATCAACCTCACGCGGCGTCACCCCTTCCAGCTTCTTCTCTTGCTGGCCGTGGTCATCTACATCACGCTGCGGTTTTCAAACGTGGTTCTCTTCCTGGGTGCGCTGGCGTACATGTTCTCGGGCATATGGGCGCGCGCAGTTTATGGATGGTCTCGCCGCCGCCGCAGACCCGGCGCTGCGCCCGCACCCAACCCCGCGCCGGAGCCGGAGCCTTTGGGACCAAGATTTACCGAATGATGTGAGGGTTTCGTTGTTATCATCCGCCATCCGCTCTTTTGCTGGCACACTGACTTGCTGACTCGCTAACCTGCTGACTTGCTGTTTTCCAAAGGACGCCCGTGTACAAGATTGCCATCGCCGGAGCCTCATCGCTGCTTGGCCGCGAACTGAAGGACGCGCTCAATGATTCGCCATTGGCCGATGCCGACATCGCCCTGCTCGACGAAGAAGTAGCTCAGGGACAAATCGACCAGATGGGCGACGAGGTCACCTTTATTCAGGCCCTCACCTCTGAAGCCTTCGAGCGCACCGACTTCACTTTCTTCAGCGGCTCCGATGACCTGACTCGCCGGCATTGGCGTCAGGCGCTGCGAGCCGGTTCCACGGTTCTCGATCTCTCCGGCGTGCTCGACCAGGAAACCGGCGTGCTGGTTCGCGCTCCGTGGCTTGGCGCCGATACGTCATCGGCGGATTTGTTCACCCCGGCTGTCGTTCCAGCCCACCCGGCCGCTCTTGCTCTTGGGCTCCTGATGGAGCGCCTGCAGCAGGCTGTGCCGCTGCGCACGGCCGCAGCCACGATTCTTGAGCCGGCCAGCGAGTTTGGCCGCTCCGCCATGGACGAGCTCCACCAGCAGACCATCAACCTGCTCAGTTTCCAGACGTTGCCCCGCGACCTTTACGATGCGCAGGCTGCCTATAACCTGCTTGGCGGCATGGGCGAGAACGCGAAGGTGAATCTGGCCGCAGCCGAGGCGCGCATCCGCCGCCATTACCAGGCGCTGTCGCAGGGCCGTTGGCCATCGCTCGCCATCCAGCTGGTTCACGCCCCGGTATTCCACGGCCACACCTTCTCCATCTTTGTTGAGTTGGAGCGGCCGGTCGAAGTTTCCGCGCTTGAAGAGGCTCTCAGCGGCGAACGCGTCGACCTGGTGCTTGAAGACACCGATTCGCCCTCGAACCTTGCCGCAACCGGCCAGAACGATGTGCTGGTGCGGTTGCGTCCCGAGATTCCAGCGCGCGGAACCGCAGTCTCACGGCTGTGGCTCTGGGCGGCGACAGACAATCTGCGCCTCAACGCGCAAAACGCCGTGGCCTGTGCCCTCGATCTGCGCCGGTTGAGGCCACAGGGGCTGGTGCAGTAAGACGTCGATGGTAAAGTAAGATTCAGCACATTATCGTCTTACTAAATTCATGTAATCTTACTCTTACTTCACATTTCTTACCTGTGCTAGAATGTAAGCCATGGAGACTCTCGAGCAAAATGTCGCCAAAGTCAGCAGCAAGGGGCAGGTCGTAATTCCGGCGGCCATTCGCGAGCAGCTTGGCATCGAGCGTGGAACCGAGCTTTCGTTTCGTATCGAGGGCGGCCGCATGATTGTGGATGCGCAGAGCCTCGAGGCCAAGCTTCAGCGGATAAGGGCGCTGCGCGGCATCACGGCAGGTGGTCCGTCTATGTGCGACTCTCTTATTGAAGATCGCAGGCGCGAACGTGAGCGCGAGCTCAGGGAAGAGGGCTGGTAAGACAGGTCGATGGCGGCTTACGTTCTGGATTCGTCAGCAATTCTGAGATATATCGATGATGAGCCGGGTGCAGATCGGGTTTGGGAGATTCTCGCCTTATGTGCTGCCAATCGCTCTCAGATCTATATTTCAGCAATTCAATGGGGTGAAGTTGCCGGAAAGCTCCGGGAACGTCTCGGACCTGCGAGCGGTGCCTCGGTGATGACGAATCTCTTGCCGAGTGAGGCGGAAATTGTGCCGGCGACCGGCCAAAGGGCGATTAGGGCCGCAACTCTCAGGGTCGACCGGAATATAGCCTACACAGACGGGTTTGCCATGGACCTTGCGCTGGATTCAAGCGACCGCGTGCTGGTTACCGCCGACTACGGATTCAAAGCGGTAGAGGACCTGGCAAAGATCGAATTCCTGCCGGCGAAGTAGCCTGCCGTCCCAGCAGCTACACGCCGCACCGCTCCCACCTCTGCTCAATATAGCTGTCGGTCATGCCGGTGATGTAGCCGGTCACAATGCGAGCCAGGCCATCGCTTGCGATCTGCGCCGGTTGAGGCCCCAGGGGCTGGTGCAGTGAGGAATCAGAAAGAGGGGGCGTCCGCCTCCTCACAGAAAGACCAAGTGATTCAGCCGACAGCAGGGAGTCTCCGGCCGAACCGGGATACATCAATGCGCAAGGCGCTTTTCCTTGCCGATCCGGACATTGATTCCTATGAACGAGCCATAGACGTTGAGTCCATAGTTGTAGGCCGATTGAGATAAGTAGAAGTTCGAGATGTGATCGTAGGCCATTCCCGCTGCGAGGCTGAATCGAGGGCTGAAGTTATATCGCGCCCCGCTGCCCATCATCAAGGTGAAACTGAGGTCCTGCCCCTGGGCATAGAGGACTCCGTCAGGGCCCTTGGCATTGATGTTGCCGACTCCGCCCCGGGCCTCAAAATACGGCACAATTCTCCAGTTGCGCTGGATGAAATTGCGACGCATTCCGTAGACGAAGGCAAAATAACGGGATTCCGGGCCACGCGGGATCGCAGTATAGGTTCCACTGAAGGTGAGGTCCAAATTGCCACGCAAAATCCCCCGACCATCGATGTTGTCCACGTGCCAACGGATAGAGGCGATATTGGGCACGAGAGTGTAATGAAGCGGCCACGTGATGTAAGAGTCGCCGACGACGAAGTTGAAGGGAAAAGGGATATTGTTGGGAAGCCACCCGGTTTCGAGTGAGAACTCGAGCTTGTTTTTGTAGTAGATATTTCTGTTGAAGTCTGCCGGATCGCGAAAGTGGAAAAAGTTGCTGGAGGGAGGCGTCGCGTAGCCCTGCCCAATCGCGAGATGGGTGAGAAGGGCAACGCAAGGTGCGAACAAGAACCGTCGTAGGTGCATCCCAGTGCTACCGGCGCCCGATTAGGATCCCACTATTTGAAGCAGCCAAATTGTAACCCTGAAATCGCAGAAAAGGAGTGAAAAGTTGGGAGGAAACGGAGTATCTTACCTGCCATTATGGCTAAATCCGGCAGTCATTGAATCCTCCGACAGCTTTGAGGCTCTCCGGAACTCAGTCTGACCTGGCTTCAGACCCTCGACCCCCTCCGCACCGCTCCCACATCTGCTCAATGTAGCTGTCGGTCATGCCAGCGATGTAGTCGGTTACGGTGCGCGCCAGGCCCTCGCTTGCGATCTGGGCCTGGTGATCGGCGGGCATCAATTCTGGTTCAGCCATCAACGTGGCGAACAATTCCGCCACGACGCGTGCCGCGTGAGCATGCGCTTCGGCCTGGCTCGGCGAGTTGTAGAAATTGTCGTACAGAAAACTCTTGGCCTTCGCGCGCGCCTGCTCCATCTCGGCGCTCAAGCCAGCCAGGCGCGCCGGCGCATGGCGAATCTCGGCAAGCGTGGTGGCGCCGAGCCGCTTCACTCGCGCCTGCACCTCGGCCAATAGATCGGTCACGAACACGTTCAACAGCCGGCGCAGCGCGTCGTAAACGGCCAAACGCGGAGCGGCGTTGGGATAGCGCTCCAGCGCGTCGTCGTGAAACTCGCGGAAGAGCGGCGCTGCCGCGCGCACCTGGTCGAGCATGAGAATCCCCGAGTCGAGCCCGTCGTCGAGATCGGCCGTGAGATACGCAATTTCATCGGCCAGATCGATGAGCTGCGCCTCAAGCGGTGGAAACTGGTCAAGGAAATACTCGGCCAGCTCGGGATGCTCGGCCGGCGAGTAATCGCGCGAGTGTTTGATGATGCCCTCGCGCACGGCCAGCGTCAAATTGAGCCCGCGAAACGCGGGGTAACGTTCCTCAAACCAGGTGACAATGCGCAGTGCATGCAGGTTGTGGTCGAAGCCGAGCCCATGCGCCTGGAGCGCCGCGTCGAGCGCCTTCTCGCCGGCGTGCCCATAGGGCGGATGGCCGATGTCGTGCACCAGCGCAAGCGCCTCGGCCAGCTCGGTATTCAGGCCCAGTGTTCTCGCCATTGTGCGCGAAATCTGCGTCACTTCAAGCGTGTGCGTCAGCCGGCTGCGAAAGTGGTCGCTCAGGTGGGTATTGATTGGATCGCCCGCCAGCCGCGCAAACACCTGCGTTTTGCCAGCCAGGCGCCGAAAGGCTCGCGCGTGCAGAATACGGGCCGCGTCACGCGCGAAGGGCGAGCGATAGGCGTGCGGTTGCTGCAAAAAAGTTCGCAGCGTCAGCTCCGCGCCTTCATCGCCGCAGACGGCAATGCCCGCCGGCAGCAAAGCAAGGGAATCGGTCTCAAGCGCCATCAGGTTTCTTCTTCACCATGCGAACGCATCGTTCGCTGTTCTCGTCTGGTTATACCGCAAAAGGGGACACCACAGCGCAATCAAGGCATCAGCGTGCTGGTGGTCACCGATCTCGAAAGGCCGCGACCATTAAAAAAGCCTTAGCGCGCAGCAGGATGGACAATGCCATGATCCGCGGAGTACCATCCAGCCGAATTTCTTGGCGGGCCGGCGCAAATGGGGAACGGCCGGCGCAGGCCGCAGCGAAGAGTTCTGGCCTGAACGGGAGGAAACGATGAAACTCATGAAGGGAATGGCGTTATCCATGGCAGCCCTGGCCGTGGTATTGATCCCGGGTTGCGGAGCGAGACACTCGCCCAAGGAAGTGTTTTACCTGGTTGCATCAAATATGTCGACCAACTACTGGCAGACAGCCGTCGCCGGATTCAAAAAAGCGGCGGCGGAATACGGCGTGACTGCCAGGGCCGTCGGGCCGGACAACTACGACCCCCAGGCCGAGCTTGCCGAGCTGCAAAAGGCCGTTGCCGCCAAGCCGGCGGGCATTCTCATCTCGGTCTCCGACGCCGCCGTACTCACGCCGGGAATCAACGCAGCGGTGGATGCGGGCATTCCCGTCATCACCGTTGATTCTGACGCCGCCGCCAGCCACAGACTCTACTTTATCGGCACCAACAATCTTGATGCGGGCCGTCTGGGCGGCCGCCGCGTGGCTGAGAAGTTGGGCGGAAAGGGCAATGTGGTCTTCTTTACCATCTCCGGCCAACCCAACACCGAGGAGCGGCTGAAAGGCTTCAAGGATGAGTTTGCCTCCCGGCCGGGAATCAACATCGTTGAAGTGGTCGACATCAAGGGGGACACCGCCCTTGCCTTCGACAGAACGCAGCAGTTGATCGCCCAGACCGGGGCCAAAAAGATCGATGCATTCATCTGCCTTGAATCGGCTTCGGGCGAGTTGGTGGCCGAAGCAGTCAAGCGCAGTCACGATACCAGCCGCACCGTGGTTGCATGGGACGTGAATCCCGATACGCTGCAGGGAATCAAGGATGGTGTGATTGACGCGACCGTCGTGCAGAAGCCCTTCACGATGGGATACATAGGCCTCAAGGCGCTCGACGAGATCTATCACTCTCCGCCCGCGCAGCTCAGCAAAGATTCGAGCTCAGACGCGTTCGCGCCCTACCCGGCGTTTATCGATACCGGGACGTCGCTGGTGGATAAAAGCAACGTGGATGTGTTCTTGACCGCGGCTGCTGCGCACGCCAAGTAGCAAGGCCGCGCAGCCGGGGGGTGAATCGGCGCCTCGCCGCAGACACAAACGGCGGCCGGTCCGAAGTGGATCGGCCGCCGTAAATTCGACACGCAAACTCCGTGCGCCTACTCCGGCTTGGCCTGCGGCTCGATCGCGTGATCTTCCTTGGCCAGGCGGACTCGCGCGCTTTCCAGTTTCTTCTGCACCCTGGTTACGTCGCTTGCCTCGTAATCGGCCGGCAACGCTTTGGCAAACCCGTCCAGAGAGAGCTCCCATTGCGCCGCGGCCAGCCGGATGCGTCCCGTCTTCTCATACAGGTCGCCCAGGTGCATGTGCACGGTGGGATCGGTCTGGTCCCGCTCGACCGCCTGGCGCAGATTGTCCTCGGCCAGCTCATACTCGCCCAGCTTGAAGTAAACCCAGCCCAGCGAATCGAGATATGCGCCGTTGATCGGCTCAATGTCGACCGCCTTCTTGATGCATGTGAGCGCCTCGGGCAGCCGCACGCCCTTGTCGGCCAGCATGTAGCCCAGGTAGTTGAGCGTCATGGCGTTGTTGGGATCCTGCTCCAGCGCCTGGCGGAAGAACCCCTCGGCCTGATCCGACTTCTTCTGACGGTCAGCCAGTTCGCCGCGCAGAAACAGGAGATAGGTGCGATCCTCCTTTTTGGTGCACAGCGGCTCAGCCTTGGCCAATGCCTCTTCGGCGTCCTTCCAGCGGCGCGCGCGTATCTCGATCTGGCCGATGGCGAAATACACGGTGCGGTCGTCCGGCGTGTTATTCAGCAGCTCATCGGCCATTTTGATCGCATCGTCCGGTTTGCCCTGGTCCGCAACTTCCTGGGCCAGCATCAGCTTCATGTCCCGATTTTTCGGGTTCGCGGCAACCGCCTTTTGCGAGATTTCAACGGCCTTGTCAACGTTGTGGGCTGCGCGCCATGCGTCCACCTGCCCCTGGTAGCCGCGCACCGCGCTGTCGCCGCCCAGGTCGATCATCTTCTGGTAAGTAGCCAGGGCCGGTTCGGTCTTGTTCTCTTCCAGATAAACTCCGGCCAGCCGCTCAAGAAAAATGCTGCGATTGTTCTTCTCTTCGTCGGTATAAGCGCCGTTGGCATGGGAGATCGATGACTGGTCGAGCATGCTCAGGTAAGCCTGCTCGGCGTCTCCAAATCTGCCCAGCACGTCGTACAGCAGGCCTTCGTTATAGCCCGCTTCAAGACTCGTCGAGTCGATCTTCAGCGCCTTCTGAATCGTGGCCAGCGCATCCTCGTACTTGCCCTGGTGGCGTTGAATCTCAGAGATGTGCACCAGCGCCTCGGGATTTTCAGGGTCGGCGGCGGCAAGCTGCCGGTACTGCTTCAGCGCCTCATCGTACTGGTCGTCGTTGAAGAGCGCCTCGGCCAAAGCATCGATGGTGCGCAGATCGCCGGGTTCCAGGTCCTCGGCGCGCTGATACGCGGCAATCGCGTCTTTGGGTTTCTTCGACTGCGCGTAGGCCGCGCCCAGCGTGAACTCCATCTTGGGCGTGCGGTCGTTCACCGGGACCGACTCGAGCACGGTGATGGCGTGCTGAACGTCGCCGCTCTCGGCATAGAGCCGCGCCAGGTTCAGCACCACGTCTTCTGAATCCGGCTCGATCGACCGCGCTATCTTGAACTGTTCCTCAGCCTTCTGCTGGTCGTGCTTCACGGTGTAGAGCTGGCCCAGCACCATGCGGTCTTCAACGCTGCGCGGCTGCAGCGAAACTATCTTCTCAAACTCGGCAATCGCCTGGTCGAGCACGTTGCCCGAAGGCGACGAAGAAGAAACGCCGTTCTCGTTCTCGCCTAGCTGGCGCAGATAGACGCGGCCCAGCATCTTGTGGGCGTCAATGTTGTCGGGCGATGTTTTCAGCAGCGTGCGCTCGGTAACCTCGGCATCGTGCTCGTGACCCGGCGTGCGGAAATACAGATCGGCCAGCGCGTTCATCAGCTCAGGCGACTGGGGATCGGCGTTGAGCGCCAGCTTGTACTCTTCAATGGCCCGCGTGATGTCGTCGGGCCGTCCCTCTGAGAGAGCATCGTCCTCGTAGGTGGCCGCCAATGCAAGGTGATAGTAGGCCTGGGCGCGGTTCGGCTCAGGCGCAGGCGTCGAGGGCGTCGAAGGCTTGGTATCGGCCATCGCAACCTGGGTTGGCTGCTGCGGCTGATTGGCCGGCGCTCGGGTCGCAGGGGCGTTCTGGGCGTGTGCAAGCGCGACAGGCAGCGCGGCAAGGGTGACGGCAACGGCAAGCCGGAAAGGCGGGAGATACAGTTTATGTGTCATCATTCAGGGGATTCCGCGCTGTTTCTTGCCCTGCGGATGGTGCGCCAGGGTTTTCCGCAGAGCCAAAAGCTGCGCAGGCGGCCGTCGATCCCTGAGCCGCCTGCTGTTAAGACGATTTTACGCGCCATTTGTCGCACGTGCGAAGCCCTGGACTGGAATTTCGCTGAAACGGGGGGTGGGAGGGCTCATCGCCTACCTACCATTTCGGGTCGAGCGGCTCGCTTGGCTCGAATGTCAGGACCCGCCGGCCTTCTTGGTAGTAAAGCATCTCGACCTTAATTACTTTTGCCTTCTTCGCAATGGCCAAAATATGCGGGTAGGACTCGAAGAAAATAAACCTAGGGTCTCCGTCATTAGATTCCGAGGCGCTAACCGTGATCGGCTCTCCGCCATCGACCTTTATGCGTGCCTCGCAACTCTCCACACCACATAGGATCTGGCCTTTATCGATCTTGAAGTAAGCATCGAGCCCCCTCCCTTTGCGGAAGCAGATCGTTCCGGTTGTGCCCCCATCGTAGGGAGGGTCGAATTGGAGCTGGTCCTCTGAATCCAAGCACGCAAAGCGCGTAACCTTGCCAGTCATCTGGTCGGTGCTCTGATCGTAGCTCCAAGACTCCTTCGGCGGCGCGTCGGGTGCCTGCGCGCTCGCTGGAGCGGTTGCGGCCGACGGTGCGCCCCTAGTCGGCGGGGCAGTTCCGGAGCTGGTTGAATTTATCGCCACGATGATCATTACGACAAACACAAGCCCAACGACTACGAGCAAAGCCTTCTTCATAACGGCTCCGTTCCAAACTTCATGTGCCTCAGGAAATTAGCTACATTGTCTACCCGCAACGCCCACTGCGCAAGAAGAGGGTGAGGGTGAGGGTAACGGAGTAATTCGCAGCTGCGCGATTCTCGGTCAGTGCCTGAAGTGCCGAATCCCCGTAAACACCATCGCCATTCCCAGTTTGTCGGCCGCGGCAATCACATCCTGGTCCTTCACCGAGCCGCCCGGCTGAATCACCGCCGTCGCACCGGCTGCGGCCACAGCTTCAAGACCATCGGGAAAAGGAAAGAACGCATCCGACGCCGCCACGCATCCCTTCAGCGGCAGCACCGCCTTCTGCGCGCCGAACTTTGCCGCATCCACCCGGCTCATTTGTCCCGCGCCCACACCCAGGGTCTGGCCGTCGCGCGCGTAAACGATGGCGTTCGATTTCACGTGCTTGCATACTCGCCACGCGAACAGCAGGCTGCGCAGTTCTTCGGCTGTGGGCGGACGCCAGGTCACTACGTCGAGTTCGCCCTCCACCACGCGGCCCGTATCGGCATCCTGCAGCAGCAGCCCTCCCGACACATGCTTGACGACCGGTTTCGGCGTCGCGGCCTTCACTTCCACCAGCCGCAGGTTCTTCTTCGCCGCAAACCGCTCCCGCGCCTCGGCTGAGAACCCAGGAGCGGCGATAGCCTCAACAAACAGCTTGGCGATCTCGTCGGCCGCGGCGCCATCTACCTCTCGATTGATGCCGATGACGCTGCCGAACGCCGAGACCGGATCGCACTCCAGAGCCTTCTTGTAGGCTTCGAGCACGGTCGCGCCAATGGCCGTGCCACAGGGGTTGGTGTGCTTCACGATGATCGCCGCCGGCTCGTCAAACTCCTGCGCCAACTCCCAGCAGGCATCGAGATCGACAAGATTGTTGAAGCTCAGTTCCTTGCCCTGCCATTGCATGGAGCCGGCTACACCTAAACCTGTGCCATCTTTGTAAATCGCAGCTCTCTGGTGCGGATTCTCTCCGTAGCGCAACGACTGCGCGCGCGGCATGATGATGCGCAGCGTTTGAGGCAAGGCCGCGGAGTCAATTGCCGCTGCCTCCGCAGGTGCCGGAGTGCCGTCAATCTGCTCCAGCGTTCCCGCAATCGCGGAGTCATACGCCGCCGTGAGCGCAAAAGCCTGTTTGGCCAGCTTCCAGCGCGTCTCGCGCGTCAGCGCACCGTTGTTCGTCTTCAGCTCTTCGGTCAGCGCCTTGTAATCCGCCACACGGGTCACAATCGCCACGTCTTCAAAATTCTTTGCCGCTGAGCGCACCATCGACGGGCCGCCGATGTCGATGTTCTCAATCAAGTGCCCGAAGCTCACGCCCGGCGTGGCCGCGGTCTTTTCAAACGCGTAGAGGTTAACCACCACCATGTCGATAGGCTCAATGCCGTGCTCGGCTACCGCAGCTTCGTGCTCCTTGTTCCCGCGGATATACAAGAGCCCACCGTGCACGCGCGGATGCAGCGTCTTCACGCGGCCGTCCAGCATCTCGGGGAAGCCTGTCAGATCGCTGATGTCCTTGACCGTGAGCCTTGCCGCGCGCAGTGCCTTGGCCGTTCCGCCGGTCGAAATCAGCTCAACCCCGAAGCTGACAAGCACCTCGGCAAACTCCACCAGTCCAGTCTTGTCGGTCACGCTCAAAAGCGCACGCCGCACCTGCTTCTTGCCGCCTTCAGAATGCAATGTATGACTCCTTTTTGATCCAGATTCAGGATACGACGGCGAACGGAGAAAGGCAGGGAACGAGGGAACAGGGATCAGAGATCAGGGATCAAGGAGCCAGTAGCCAATAGCCAATAGCCAGTAGCCCTTAGCTACGAGTAAAAAGCTACATTGGGCGTCCTACCCTCGCCACGTCTTTGATTTGGTGGCTAGGGTGGGAGCGGGTGCTGACTCGCCGACTCGCTGACTCGCCGACCCGCCGACCCCCGCTCTTCCCGGTAACCGATTATCTGGTGACTGAAAGGGCCGCCGTCGAGTACCGGAAATTTAGTAGAGTGAGACTATGGGCAGCAACTCCCCCCAATACCAACCCACTGGGTCCAGCTCTGTCTTTACTCGTTCCGGCGAGGGGGATGCGCCCGAGGTCGTGCCTCCCGAGGCAATCGCTCCGCCGGATGCGCCGCGCCGCCGCAAGCCCGTGTGGCTGGCCGCTCCGGCTACGCACCTTCTGGTTGCCATCAACTGCGCGGTCTTTCTGGCCATGGTTGCCAAGGGTGTCAGCCCGATCAGCCCCACCGTCGACCAGTTGGTTAATTGGGGCGCTAACGGCGCCGGAGAGGTTCTCCTTCACGGCCAGTGGTGGCGTATTGTTACCGCCATGTTCATCCATGTCGGCATCCTGCACCTGGCCACCAACATGTGGTGCTTGTGGAACCTGGGGCTTCTGGCCGAGCCGCTCATGGGCTCCTGGGGGGTGCTCGCGGTCTACATTCTCACCGGTGCCGCGGGCAATCTGCTTTCCACTTGCGTGAACTGGCTGGAGTACAGCAGCGTCAACGTCTTTCCGGCCGGCGCCGGCGCCTCGGGCGCGGTCTTCGGCATTGCAGGTGCGCTCATAGTCCTGCTCAAGTCGAACCGGCTTCCCGTTCCGCCAGTCGAGCTCAAAAAACTGCGCCGCTCGGTTATCTACTTTGCTGCTATCAACCTGTTTATTGGCATTTCAATCAGCATTGGCACGGCAGTGATGGGCGCGGGCCTCAGCATCGACAACTACGCCCACATGGGCGGCTGCGCATGCGGCCTGCTCTTCGCCTGGCCCATGGTTCCGCGCCTCGGCTCGCCCAGGCCGTCCTTCAACCTGCGCCTGCGGATTGCCGTGGGCATGATTGTAGGCATTCTGGTGCTGTTCGGATTCTACGTGGCCCACATTCCGCAGAATTGATCTGCGCTCTCACGCACCGGGCCGCGCATGACCCGCGGGAGCGTCAAGAGCAAGTCCCGCTTCTACCTTGTCGCCGTTGCCGCGAACTTTTTCACCATTGCCAGCAGCAGTTTACGGTCGCTTTCGTCCAGGTTGCTGGAGTAGCGCCTTATCTGCGTAAGGAAGCGCAGCTCATCGTCCGACAGTTTCTGGGTGTTGAATTGCCGGCCCAGAGAATCGTCGGCGAAGAATTGGGCAATGGGAAGATCGAGAGCCGATGCGATCTTCGAAAGCGTGTCGAGCGAAGGCACGGTGTGCCCGTTCTCCACTCGCGACAGATAACAACGCAGCAAACCGGTTTTCTTTTCGATATCGCCCTGGGAGAGCCCTTTTTGCAGACGGTAGGTGCGAATAGTCGTGCCTATTTTCATGGGGGTACAAGCCTTTCGACTGTTTTGGAGTTACTCGTGCGGTAGCAGTCACCAAATTATTAGCATAATAGTTAACCCTCCCACCAAACGGTTTCAACCTATCTTCCGATAGCTGTTTGATCGGGAAAAACGATGCGATCTTTACGAATTCCTTACGGATGCAGCGTCTGCGCAAAGAATCGGTCGATTCTGCCCAGCGCGTCGGCCGCGTCGGCCGGCCGATAGCCGGTGGCATTGGTCGGATTCTCAAAGGCGTGGCCTGCATCGGGATATATCTTGGCATCCACTGGTTTGCCAAGCGATTGCATCGCCGTTTCAAAGGCATGAACCGAGTCGGGCGTAATGCCTCGATCCTGGCCGCCGAAGTTGCCAATCACCGCCGCATGAATATCTGCCAGCGCGGTTTTTTCGGTCGGCAGTGCGCCGTAATTCACGGCCACAGCCTTGAGGTTGGGCGCGGCAACCGCGAGCTGAATGGCGAACCCTCCACCCATGCACCATCCCACTGCGCCGATGCGGCGCTTGTCCACGTCCTTGCGATGGCTCAGAAAGGTCATGGCAGAAGTCAAATCCCTTACCCCCTGGTCCTGCGGCAAGCCTCGCATCAGTTCATGAGCCATCTCGGCATCGGTTGCCACCTTGCCGCGATAAAGATCCACGGCCAGGGTCACGTATCCATCCGATGCGTAATGAGCCGCCTCCTGCTTGATCCAGTCGGTCATCCCCCACCACTCGTGGATCACGATCAGCGCCGGATGCGGGCCCGTTCCCTGGGGCAGGTAGAGCACTCCCTGGCCGGTCGCGTCGCCGCTGGGGAAGGTGACAGCCTGTTGCGCGCGGATGGGAAGAACGAGCGATGCCAGCAGCAAAGGGAAGGCGCAGAGAATCAAACGGCGTGCTTTCATGGGGAACCTCACTTGGACCAAAATGAACGGGGATTGATTTCCTTGGGCGCATTCAGATATACCACTCGCGATTGCGATCTACCAGTTGTTTGTGCGCGGGAATTCTGGGTTCCTGCCATGCCGTCGCCATGCAATGTTTCCGGTAAACCTTTGCTGCGGCTGGGCCGTCAGTCTGAATACAGGGATGCAATGCACGAGAAGGGAATTACGGCGGATGGCCCTCGAGCGATCGATTGCAGTGTGGGTTGTTGTGGGCGCCTCGCTTTCCCTTTCCGCTCACGGTCAGGCTACTGCCACCGGGTACGCTCAACCCCCTGCCGCGGCTTCCGCACCCGCTGACGCCGTAACTGGCGGCCGGCTGCACGGTGTTGTCAAAAGCGGTAACATCCCGCTGCCCGGCGTCACGGTTACCGCGCAAAACACTCTCACCGGCAAACGTTACTCCACCACTACCGACATCACCGGCGCGTGGTCCATGACGATTCCGCAAAACGGCCGCTACGTGATTCGCACTGAGTTCGCCGCTTTTGCGCAGGGATCGCAGGAGGCGCTGCTCAACGCCACCGGACACGACCGCGTGGTGAACTTCGATCTGATGCTGGCCTCGCGCGCCGCCGCGCAGCAGCGGCAGGAGGCGAGCGCCAGCGGGCAGGACGGTGAGCAGAGCGCCGAGCAGTTGGCCATCAGGCAGTTGGCCGGCAACGAGCCTGAAAATCTAAGCCTCAGCAGCGCGCTCTCGGCAGGCACTGAAACCGGCAGCGGCACCACGGGCGCGAGCGGCGCGGAGTTGCCCTCCGTGGCCAGCAACGGCGACTTCAGCGGCGAATCGGTGGCCATCAGCGGCCAGGCCGGCCAGGTGAGCCCGATGGCCGGCGTCGACATGGATCAGTTGCGCGAGCAGTTCCAGCAGTATCGCGACGCGAACGGCGGCCAGATGCCGGGAAGGGGCGGACTCTTCGGCGGATTCGGTGGCGGCGGATTCGGAGGAGGCGGCTTTGGCGGCGGAGGTTTTGGAGGCGGCCGGGGCGGTGGTGGGGGGCGTGGCAACTTCCGAGGATTCAATCCCGCTCAGCCTCACGGCGCCATCTTCTGGACCGGCACCAACTCCGCGATCAATGCCGAGCCCTTTGCCTTGCGTGGCCAGCCGCAGATTGAGCCGGCCAATGGCACCAATCGCTTCGGCATCACGTTCATGAGCGCGCCCTATATTCCGCATTTCACCAAGCCCAGCGGAAAAGACAACATCTTCCTCTCGCTCTCCGGTTCGCGCAGTTCCAATCCCGAGGATTTCTACGCGACCGTTCCCACGCCCGATCAAATTGGCGGCAATTTCTCCGCTACCGGCCTGGCGCCGATTTACGATCCCACCACGCTGCAACAGTTCGTTTACAACGGCACGCCCAACGTGATCCCGCCCAATCGCATTACCGATGCGGCCAAGGCGCTGCTCGCCCACTATCCGCAGCCCAACCTCGCCGGCACGAGCGTCGTGAATAACTACAACTACCACCTGCTCACCACCGCGCAATCCAACTCCACGCAAGCCGGCATCCGTTACATGCGCAGCCTTGGCGCCAACGCCGGCCAGCCGGGCGCCCTCACAGGATTCCCCGGCGCACCGCGCGGAAACTCAAGCGCCATCCAGGGTCTGCGTCAGAGCATCAACCTCAACCTCGACTGGAGCGACTCCGCCTCAGACAACGTGAACATGATACCGGTGCTGGGTGGCAAGAATGCATCGGATTCCTACTCCTTACAGGCCGGATACACGGTCGGATATCATCGCGTCACCAACATCTTCAACTCCAACTGGAACCGCGCGAACAGCCACTCGACCAACTACTTCACCAACACCGGTAACGATCCGGCGGCCGCGGCCGGCCTTACCATCCCCAACAACGTTCCACTTAATTACGGCCTGCCGCAGATCAACCTCAGCAACCTTACCAGCCTGTCAGAGCAGGAACCAAACTTCTCGATTTCGCAGACCATCTCGTTCTCTGAAACGCTGAGCTGGATCCACGGCAAGCACAACCTGCGCTTCGGCGGCGACTATCGCCGCGTGCATCGCGACTTTCTGGCCGGCTCCAACGCCACCGGCAACTTCACTTTCACGGGTCTCTTCACTGAGAACTTTACCGATGTGAATGGAGTGGAAGAGCCCGCCGACGGCACAGGCTCCGCGCTGGCCGATCTTCTGCTCGGCCTGCCGCAATCCACAACCATCGACTCCACGCTGGCCAAGAGCTACCTTCGCGACAACGTGTTCGATGCCTACGCCCTGGACGACTGGCGCGTTCGTCCTTCTCTCACTCTCAACTACGGCGTCCGCTGGGAGTTCTTCGCGCCCTATACCGAGAAATACAATCACCTGGCCGACGTCGCCACGAACCCGGCGGAAGGATTCACCAGCGAGACCGGACAGCAGGCCGGAATGCAGGGCCTTCCCAATGGTCTGGTCTATCCATGGCGCAAGGCATTTGCTCCACGCGCCGGCTTTGCGTGGCGCGTTCCCAAGCTCAAGCAGATGGTGGTTCGCGCCGGCTTCGGCATGAACTACACCGTGGGCGAGTACGCAACCTTTGCCAACGAGATGGCCCGCGAGCCCATCTTCGATGCGCACGGCAATGCAATTGTGAACGAGCAGACCAACACTTCGGCCATAGGCAACGCCGCCTCATCGGCCTGCGCCCGTACGGTGCCAATCTCCTGCTTCACGCTGGCCAATGGATTCCCCGCACCCGACCCGGTGGGCAACTACGCGCTCGATCCCCACTACGGCCTGCCCTATCTCCAGGTATGGAATCTGGATATTCAAAAGACGCTGCCGATGGCCATCGTGCTCAACGTGGGCTACAACGGCTCCCGGGCCAACCATCTCGATATCACCAGCGCGCCGCGCGCTACGCCGTCCAGCCCCGGCACCGATCCCTCCAACCAGATCTTCGACTATGACCAGGCCCTCGGCTTCTACAAGATGAACGCAGCTACGGTGCGCATCAACAAGCGCCTCCAGAAGGGCATCTCTCTCGGCGCGAATTACCAGTACGCGCACGCCATCGACAACGCCAGTTCGGTCAATGGCACTTCCACCGCGGTTGTGCAGAACTGGCAGAATCTTGCCGGCCAGGAGGGCCACTCGGGTCTCGACATCCGCCACCAGGTATCTGGAACCTACCTTTACGAGCTGCCTTTCGGCGCCGACAAGTTCTGGGTGACGACCGGCGTCGGCTCGCACATCCTCGAGGGCTTCTCCATCTCCGGCAGCTTTAACTTCGCAACAGGCGCGTGGCTTACGCCCACTGTTACGCAGAACAACGAGAACGTTGAATGCGGCACCACCAACGGCCAGCGCGCCAGTCTTGTGCCTGGAGAATCGCCCACCGCGGGCGGCAGAGGTTTCAATCACTGGTTCAATACCGCGGCCTATGCCGCGCCGGCAGTCAACGCCAGTTTCCCCTGCGCGGCCTTCGGCAGCGCGCCGCGCAATTCAATTGAGGGGCCCGGCGCCATCAGCAACAACATGGCGCTTTCAAAAACCATGAAGCTTGGCGACACGCGCAGCATGGAAATGCGCGCCAGCATCAACAACGTCTTCAACACCGTGCAGTATTCGGGAGTGAATACAACCCTGGGAACGCCGCAGTTCGGCCAGGTAACCTCGGTGGGCGCCATGCGATCGTTCCAGTTCATGGCCAGATTCAGGTTCTAGAAAGACAGCGGGGCTAGCGGGGTTAGAGGCGCTAGCGTAGTTAGGTAAGGCGCAGTGTCGGAGGGAGCAGGGGCCTTCAGGCCCCTGAAACCGGCAAGTTTTCAATCGGGGCTTTAGCCCCGGAGGTTTTGAAAGGGCACGAGTTTACTCGTGCCGTAAAACGGCAACAAAGAAATCTTGGGGCTTCAGCCCCTGCGGGACGCAAGCGAACCGAAAGAATCACATCATGACGCATCCGGCACAAAAACTCGTCGCAACGGCCGCGGTCCTCGCGCTCCTGCTGCCGGCCGCGCAACCGGCCTTTCCGCAGAACTCCACCAGCGTGGTCACATCCACGCCGCAGGGCGGATATGTTCTCAAGGAGAACGCCGAACTCGTACTCACCAACGTGGTCGCGCGCGACGCCAGGACCGGCGAAATCGTGAAGGGCCTCAAGCAGAGCGACTTCAAGATCTACGAGAACGGCAAGGAACAGCAGATCTCCACCTTCGACTTTGAAAGCGTCGACATGGCCGTGCCGCTGAACGAGGCCACGGTCAGCGGCCTTGCGGCGGGCATTCCCACAAAGGGCCCCAAGGCTGTCGTCGTGGCCAAACCCGAGAATCTCCGCAATCACCGGCTCATCGTAATGTTCTTCGACCTCACCTCGATGCAGCCTGAAGATCTTGAACGCAGTGTCGACGCGGCGCGCGATTTCCTGAAGAGCAAACTGCAGCCGGCCGACCTCGTTGCGTTGGTTTCGCTCGGAGATACGCTCGCTGTCGATCAGGACTTTACCGCCGACAAGAATGCACTCATCAACGAGGTGGGCGCATACAACGGCACCGAGGGCCAGGGCTTTGCTTTGGGCGCAACTGCCAATACGAACCAGGTGGAAGACACCACCGCGTACACTGCCGACGAGAGCGAGTACAACGACATCAACACTGACCGCGAGCTCTTCGCGCTGAAGGCCATCTCGCAGTCGCTGGCCAAGATCGATGAGCGCAAATCGCTGCTTTATTTCTCGGGCGGCATCCAGCGCGACGGCATTGAGAACGAGGCCTCGCTGCGCGCGGCCATCAACGCCGCGGTGCGCGCCAACCTGGCCATCTACAGCGTTGACACGCGCGGCCTGCAGGCGGTGTTGCCGGTGGGCGATGCCTCAACGGGCAGCCTGCGCGGCCAGGGCGGCTTTAACGGCGGCGCCATCCTGAACAACATGAACGCCAACTTCGCCACGCAGGAAGTGATGTCGACCCTGAGCACCGACACCGGCGGGACGGCCTTTTTCGACTCCAACGACTTTGCGCCCGCGTTTGCAAAGGTGCAGAACGACACCTCGGCCTACTACGCCATCGGCTTCCACTCCACCAACCAGGCGCGCGACGGCAAATACCGCAAGCTGACTATCAAAATCACCAAGCCAGGCATCAAGCTTGAGTACCGCCCCGGCTACTACGCGCCCGCCGACTTCAAGCATTCCGGCCACGAAGACCGCGAGCAGGAACTCCAGGACCAGCTCGCCAGCGACCTGCCCGCCACTGACATTCCCGTCTACATGGACGCGATGTATTTCCGCCTCAACGAAAACCGCTTCTATGTTCCGGTCTCGCTGCTCATTCCCGGCTCGCAGATTCCCTTTGTGAAAGGCGGCGACAAAGACAAGGCCACGCTCGACGTCATCGGCGAGGTCATCGACGAAGTGAAGCGCCCCGTCGGCCGCGTGCGCCAAACCGTCAAGCTCAACCTCGATCAGTCTCTCGGCGCGCGCCAGAAGAACATCCAGTACACCACCAGCTTTGCGCTGCCGCCGGGCAAATACGACCTCAAGTTCGTGGTGCGCGAAAACCAAACCGGCCGCATGGGGTCGTTTGAGGCCACCATCACGCTGCCCGATATGAAGAAATCCCCGCTCAAGATGAGTTCGATCGTGCTCGCCTCAACGCGCGAGCCCAGCAAGGACAACGATCCGCTCGTTCGCAACGGCCAGCAGTACGTGCCCAATATCAGTCACGTCTTCCGCCAGAACCAGCACATGTACCTGCTCTACGAGATCTACGATCCGGCGCGCGAGAAGGCGTCAAACGGCAGCGCGAAAGACGCCAAACAATCCATTAACCTGCTCGGCAGCCTCGAACTGATCCAGGGCAGCACCAAGGTGTATGAGACGCCGATCGTGCAGGCAAAACAAATCAACGTTGAAGGCCGCGATGCCGTTGCTTTCGAGCTCGATGTGCCGCTCAACGGCCTCAAGCCCGGCCAGTACCTGTGCCAGTTAAACGTGATTGACGATGCCGCAGGCAGCTTCGCCTTTCCGCGCTTCGCGGTGCTGGTGCGCGAACCCGCGCCCGCCGCAGTGCCGCCGGCCATGACTCCTCCCGCGGTTCAACCCTCGGGCGGCTCAGGCAACTGAGGCGCAGATCCCCACTCACCGAACGGGCAATGCCTGCACCGCGACCCGCAGCAGTACCCGCGCTTCAGGTGATAGGCCGCGGTAAACACCATCAGCCCGCCCTCCATGTAGTAATCCTCGGGCGAGAGCGGTTCCTCGCCGAGCGGGCTTGCGGGCGAATCGGCTGCCATGCGGCTATTCTCTCGCGCGCGGCGGTGCCGCCGTCAACGCCCGCGCCGGACCCCGCTCGCCGCCCGGTAAAATCAATCCATGACCCTCTCCGCTGAAGACCGCGCCCGCAAAATCAAGATCATCCTTTTCGACGTGGACGGTGTGTTGACCGACGGCAGCATCTGGATCATTCCCGTGCCGATAGCCGCCGAAGGCGGAGTGGTTTCAAAGATGGTTGAGGCCAAAGGCTATAACGCGCACGACGGCGCGGGCATTTCGCTGGCGCGGCTCGGCGGCCTCAAGTGCGGCGTCATCACCAGGCGCATCAGCGAAACGGTGGCCATGCGCGCCCGCGACCTGAAGCTCGAGTTCGTTTACCAGGGCCAGGCCTTCAAGATGAAGCCCATCCGCGAGATTGTTGAGAAGGAAGGAGTGACTCTCGACGAGATCTGTTACGTGGGCGACGACGTGATCGACCTGCCCGTGATGCGCCAATGCGGATTCGCCGTGGCCGTTGCCGATGCCCGCGATCGCGTCAAGGCCGAGGTGCATTACGTCACGCCCAGCCGCGGCGGACGCGGCGCCGCGCGCGACGCCATCGAGTTCATCCTGGCCGCCAAGGGTGTGCTCGACCAGTGCGTCGATGCCTACATCGACGAAAGCAACCCCATCCCGCCATCGATGGACATCGGCAAAGGCGGTGCGGAATGAAACCCGCCGTCGTCCTCCTCAGCGGCGGTCTCGACTCCGCCACCGTGCTTGCCATTGCGCGCGCCCAGGGATACGAGACCTACGCGCTCTCGTTCTCTTACGGCCAGCGCCATGTGTGGGAACTCGAGGCGGCCAAACGGGTTGCCGCATCGCTGGGCGCGGCGCAACATCGCATCGCCGCCATCGACTTGCGTGTCTTCGGCGGATCGGCCCTCACTGCCGACATCGATGTGCCCAAGGGCCGCGCGCCGGGCGAAATGTCGCACGGCATCCCCATCACCTACGTGCCCGCCCGCAACACCATCTTTCTCTCCTTCGCGCTCGCCTGGGCTGAGGTGCTGGGCGCGAGCGACGTCTTCATCGGCGTGAATGCGCTTGACTACTCCGGCTACCCCGACTGCCGTCCCGAATTCATCGAGGCCTACGAGAAGATGGCGAACCTTGCCACCAAAGCTGGCGTCGAGGGCCGCCAACATCTGAAGATTCACACGCCGCTCATCGCCATGACCAAGGCCGAGATCATAGCCAGGGGCCTCGAACTTGGCGTTAACTACGCGCTCACCAGCAGTTGCTACGATCCCGGCCCCAACGGCACACCGTGCGGCGCGTGCGACTCATGCCTGCTGCGGCAGAAGGGCTTCCGCGAGAACGGAATCGAGGACCCGCTAAGAGCGAGCCTTTAGCTGTCAGCTTTTTCGGGGCTGGGTTGACTCTGTACGGTCAAACGCGATGAGCTAATAGCTAGCAGCGAGAAGCTGACGACTGACAACCGATCACTGACAACTGTCTTTATGTATTCCGTTAAAGAAATCTTCTACACTCTCCAGGGCGAAGGCGCGCAGACCGGCCGCGCCGCTGTCTTCTGCCGCTTTGCGGGTTGCAATCTTTGGTCGGGCCGCGAGGCTGATCGCGCCTCGGCTATCTGCAAATTCTGCGACACCGATTTCGCCGATACCAACGGCCCCGGCGGCGGCAAATTTGCTTCGGCGGACGCGTTGGCAGATGCGGTCGCGGAGAAGTGGGGCGTTCCTGGTATCCCAGGTCTCAAAGGCGAGACCTGGGGCACCCAGCGTTTCAGTATGGAGCAGGGAAAACCCTTCGTCGTCTGCACCGGCGGCGAGCCGTTGCTGCAACTCGATGCGACCCTGATCGAGGCCTTGCACGTGCGTGGATTCGAGATTGCCGTCGAAACCAACGGAACGGTCGCCGCGCTTGCGGGCCTCGATTGGATCTGCGTGAGCCCCAAGGCCGGAGCGCCGCTGGTGCAAACAACCGGCGACGAGTTGAAGCTCGTCTATCCGCAGCCCGGCGCCGAACCGGAGCGATTCGAGGTCCTCAACTTCCGCCACTTCTTTTTACAGCCGATGGATGGTCCGGCGCGAGAGGCCAACACCAGGCACGCACTCGAATATTGCCTTGCGCACCCGCGCTGGCGCATCAGCCTGCAGACGCACAAGCTGCTGGGAATCCCCTAGTCCCTCAGTCCCTTAATCCCTTAGTCCCTGCTTTTCGTTCTTCCGCTTCCGCCAGCCACCCCCGCTTCAGCTTCTCCTGCGGAACACTTGATAGGTACGGCTTCACGTCGAGCACCGGTGTGCCGTCGAGCATGTCCACACCGCGAACGCGCAGAGTCAAGCCATCGCGGCCCAGCAATTCGACGACCGTCAGCCCAATCGGATTCGGTCTTCGCGGCGAGCGCGTGGCAAAGACGCCGTGCGGGCGGCCCTCGTCGGAGGGCGGCGTAGCAACCAGGTCGAAATCCGTCGAGCGGTGGAAGACCCACAGCACATAAAGGTGCGAGAAGCCCTCAATGTCTTTGAGCCCCGGTTCAAACTCGCGCACGAACTCGATTGCGCCCTCGGTCGTGTGCTCTGCGCCCAGGCCCTTCGGAATTGCGGAGGTCTCGCTAAATGGACTGCGAATGGTTGCAACAGGCTGCGGCGTAAACATGCAATCATCCTACCGCTGTCACTTCCTGAACCCCGCGCCGTCAGGTGAGAATCTAACTGGAGCGTTCCCTGAATGAACGGCTCAGGAGGATCATTCGAATGCAGGCGGCGGTAGTGAATGTTCTGGGCGAGGCGCCAAAATATCAATCTTTCCCCGATCCCGTGGTTGAGCAGGGCGAAGCCCTTGTCAAGGTGCGCGCGGCGGGCCTGCACCAGGTTGTAAAGTCGATTGCTGCCGGCGCGCACTATGCCAGCGGCGGCGGGCTGCCGGCCGTTCCCGGCGTCGATGGCGTGGGAACCCTCGCCGACGGCCACCGAGTCTTCTTCGGGTTTGTGCGCCGGCCGTGGGGCACGATGGCTGAACTGGCTGCTGTCCCTCTCGCCTGGTGCACGCCCGTGCCCGACGGGCTGGACGACGCTCATGCCGCGGCCATCGCCAATCCCGGCATGTCGGCTTGGGTTTCAATGAAGGAGCGCGCGGCCCTGGCGCCGGGCGAGACGGTGCTGATTCTGGGCGCAACCGGCGTGGCCGGCCAGCTCGCCATCCAGACGGCCCGGATTCTGGGCGCGAAACGCGTCATCGCCGCCGGACGGAACGTGGCAGCCATCTCCGGGGCCGATGTCGACGCAGCGATCGGCCTTGCCGAGCCCGAGGAGGCAATTGCCGGGGCTCTCGCAAAAGAGGCCGCCAACGGCATCGACGTAGTGATCGACTACCTCTGGGGCCGCCCCGCCGAACTTACTCTCGAAGCCCTGGCCAGGGGATTCAAGGCCAGCGCAACCCACGCGACGCGCTTTATTCAGGTTGGCTCCATGGCCGGCAGAAGCATCAACCTGCCTGCGGAGGTGCTGCGCAGCGTGGACCTGACGCTCAAGGGCAGCGGATTTGGCTCCGCCTCGATGGAGACGATCTTTGCGGCGATTCCGGCGCTGTTTGACCAGGCTGCGGCCGGCAAGCTGACCATCGACGTGGACCCGGTGCCGCTGGCGGAGGTTGAAGCGGCGTGGAACCGGGTGGAAAAGGGCCGCCGGATCGTGTTCACCGTCTGAAACCGCGAAACCCAGGTAATAATCTGCGAATTAACTCCGTGACCGGGAACACTTTCGGGGGGGTGTGGTGTCTAAGAGAATAGAGCACGCGAGCGGCCTGGCGGCGAAGACAGGCGCATCCAAGCACCGCGCGCTCCGGATCAGCAAAGTTGCCGCATGGCCGAACCTGGCCATCCGGGGCGGCGCAATCGAAAAGGGTCAGACTCAAGGCGAGCCAAACCCGGCCGATTTGCGGTAAGGTGGGAGAAACTGACTCGCAGGCGGACCTCACCATGGGCAATATTGCCAGCGCGCTGACGCTTCAGACTGAAGAGACGGCTTTCATCGAAGAATTGCGGGCCGGCTCAGAGGAAGCGTTTGCGTGGCTTATCGCGCGCTACCATCAACCGATCTACTCGTTGCTGGCCCGCACTGTGCGGGATCGTGGCGACGCAGCCGACCTCACGCAGGAAGTTTTCGTCAAAGTCTTCCGGGGTGTGAGCGGGTTCCACGGCGAATCCTCATTGCGCACGTGGATCTATCGTATCGCGCTGCGTGAAGCCTCGAACCAGCGGCGCTGGTGGGCGCGGCACAAGCAGAACGAAATTCCGATTGAGCAGGAGATCTCAGAAAGCGAGTCGGGTGCTCCTGTGCGGCTGAAGGATTTACTGGTCGATCCGGGCGAGTCGCCGTTTGATGCTGCCGCCCAGGCTGAGACCCGGGAGCGGGTGGAACGGGCGCTGGAGCAGGTGCCTGAGCCGTACCGGACCACGCTGATCCTGCGCGACATTGAAGGGTTTGTCTACGAGGAAGTTGCCGAAATGCAGGGCGTGAATCTGGGAACGGTCAAGTCGCGGCTGGTGCGCGGGCGTGCTTGTTTAAAGGCGATCCTTTTGCAGCCGAAAGCAGGTCAGCATCCTGCGGCCTTGACGGTTCTCGACGTGCCCGTTGCAGAGGAGGCGCAATGAACGCGTGCAGTTCAATCCAGGCTGGATTCACTGAGTATCTTGACGGAAGGCTGAATGGGTGCGAGATGCAGGAGATGGCCGCGCACCTTGAAGCCTGTGCCGATTGCGGGCGCGAGTGGGAGTCGCTGCGCCGCACGCAAGCTTCGCTGTCGATGCTGGGCCCGATGCCCGAGCCGCCCGATCTTCTGCTGCGTATTCGCGTTGCCGTGAGCCAGGAGCGCGCGCGCAACCGCCGCCGCCGGTTTGAAGGCCTTTCGCTGGCCTGGAGAAACACGGTGGGCCCGTTCCTGCTGCAGGCCTCGGCTGGTTTTGCCAGCGCGGTTCTGTTGCTGGGCACCGTGATTGTGCTGGTGGGCATGTTTACGCAGCCTGAAATGGCGCAGGCCACCAAGGACGAGCCGCTGGGCATGGCTACGGCACCACATCTGCTGTATCTCTCCAGTGGAGACGGCAGCGACGGCATCAACACCATTCCCGGACCGGTTGTGGTTGAGGCGTATGTGAATGACGCGGGCGAGGTTTACGACTATCGCATCGTGTCGGGCCCCAATGACGAAGCGACCCGCTCCGAAGTCGAGAACCTGCTGGTGGGCAGCCGCTTTGAGCCGGCCCGTTTCTTCGGCCAGCCCGTCCGCGGTCTGGCGGTGCTGTCGTTTGCCGGCGTAAGCGTTCGTGGCTGAGAAACAGCCCGCAGCCTATAGTTGTAGCCTGTAGCTCCCATTTCCCAGTTTTCGGCTACTGGCTACTGGCTGCCGGCGATCTTCGAGCGATCCGGTCTCTCATCCCTCAACTTTTGGCCCTATTCCCTACTCCCTACTCCCTGTTTCCCTCCCGTTTGACCCCTCCCGCACGTCTAACTAGACTTACGGCAGGGTTCCTTTAATGAAGTTCTTTCCATTTCGATTGTCCGCTCTCCTTTCTGCGGCGTTTTTCTGCGTTGTTCTTGGTCTGTCCACTGTTCCGTCCATCGCACAGGCGCCGGCTGGCAGCTCTTCCAGCTCCTCCTCGAGCTCGTCACCGTCCGGTGCAGGCGCTAGCGCTTATGCACAGGAGCGGACGCCGACCCTGATCGATCCGGCCGGGCCGACCATCTCGCTCATCAGCTCGGAACAGGTGTTCGCTGTGGCTGCCGCGCTGAACGCCTGCGGCTACGACGAAGGCCTTGCCGACAGCCCCGATGTGCGCAAGCGCGTCCGCGATGAGATTGACCAGGCGCTGGCCAGGAGCGAGCAGGCCCGCGCGGCCCGCGATGCCGTGTGCCTCTACATTGCGCAGCACCGCATGACCGGCACCGCGCGCGACATCTCGCAATACATCTCTCTGGCTCTTTACCTCACGCCTCCGCCCGCGCTCGAAACCACGGCCGATCTGACCGAGATGCCTCCCGATGCCACCCAGGTGGCCGAGTTTGTGCCGCTCCTGCGCTCCTTTGCCGCGGCCACCGATCTGCATGGCATCTGGCTTACCGTGCGCCTTACTTACGACGAAGAGGCCGCCAGGATTCACGACGCGCTCTCGCAGATGATCGTGAGCACCAACCTCTACCTCAAGATGCCGGCCTCCACCTACACCGGCAGCCGCTTCATCGTTATCGTTGAACCCATGCTGTCGCCGGGTATGGTGAATGCCCGCATCTACGGCGTCGATTATGTTGTGGTTGTGTCGGCGGTGAAGGGAAGCGTCCGCATGAGCGACGTCCGCCACACCTATCTGCACTACATGATCGATCCGCTGCTCTACGCGCGCTCCAGCGCCATCGATCGCGAGCAGCCGATTCTGAAGGAGGTTCGCGACGCTCCGCTCGAGTTCCGCTACCGGAGCGATGTTGTGCCGCTCACTATCGAGTGCCTGATCAAGGCCATCGAGGCGCGCACCATGGATACCGGAGTGGCTATCTACAAGATTCCCGCCAACGTCGATCGCTCTGCGCTGCCTCGCTACGAGCATGAGCGCCAGGTTACGCTCGACAAGGCTGAAGCGGTGCGCAAGGCGACGGTGCAGCACGACATGAATCAGGGTTTTGTGCTCACCCAGTACTTTTACGACGAACTGCTCATCTTCGAGAAGGATCCGGCCAGCCTGAAAGATACCATCGGCGAGATGGTATACGGCATGGACATCGATCAGCAGGTGCATCGCGCGCGTAACACCATCTTCGACAAGGAAGCCGACCAGGATGTGCTGCAGCACAGCGCGCCGCATAAGCTCACCGGTCTCGATCTGGCCGAGGCCCGGCTCTCCAATGGCGATGTCAATACAGCCAGCGAAATGGCGCGAAAGGTACTCTCGCACCAGGACGACGCGGTGGAGTCGGTGGCCGACGCCGCGCGGGCGCATTTCATCCTGGCGCGCGTCGATCTGATGTCGGTACATCCCAACCAATCGGAAGACGAGGCGGAGAGAACGGTCAACGATGCGGTTGAGCAGTTCAACAAGACGCTGGCCACCAGCAAGGATCAGCGATTGCTCGCCTGGTCGCACATCTATCTGGGCCGCGTGCTCGATCTGGAGTGCAAGCGGGACGAAGCGGTTGCCGAGTACAACGCGGCCCTGGCGGTGCGCGACGGTCGACTGGACACGCGCCTTGCCGCCGAGCGCGGAGTGAAGACCGCGTACCTGGCTCCGGGGCATCCGTCTCAATGCCAGGACGAGAGCGACGACAATCCCCCGCCTGCGGGCAACCCGCCTGCCGGCCAGGACAAGACGGCCAACGGCCCCGGAGTTCCGCCAACGAGCACACAGAAGCCGCAGTAGGGGTTTGCCGAGGGGGACAGTTGGTCGCTGTTGATTGAGGCGCGCGTGGAAGCAGATCTGCATCAACTCGAAGCGGCGCTGGGGCACAGGTTTCTGAAGCCCCGGCTGCTGCTGCGGGCGCTCACGCACCGGTCGCTGGCCAACCAGCTTGCCCAGGAAAACCGCACTGCAGAGGCAATCGAGGCCGGCGATAACGAACGCCTTGAATTTCTGGGCGACGCGGTGCTCAACCTGGTAGTGGCCGAGGCGCTGTTCGATGCGCATCCGGAGTGGCGCGAGGGCGAGCTGACCCGGGTGCGCGCGCAGTTGGTGAGCCGGCAGCACATGGCCGGCGTGGCCGCGGTGTTGGAGCTGGGCAGGTATTTGCGGCTGAGCAAGGGTGAAGACCGCAGCGGGCTGCGCCGCAAGAGCACCGTGCTTTCGAATACCATGGAAGCAGTGATGGGAGCGCTCTTTCTGGATGGAGGTCTGGAGCCGGTAAGGGCTTTTGCCCACAGCCGGGTGATGGGAGAGGCCGCCGAGCGGCTGGCCGCCGAACTGCGTTCGGGCGCGGCGCTGGGCAACTACAAATCGGCCCTGCAGGAGCGCCTGCAGGCGGCGCGCGCCGGAACTCCCGTCTATCGCGTCATGCATGAGACCGGTCCCGGCCATCGCAAACGATTCATGGTCGAGGTCCGTCTAAAATCTCAGGCAAACGCTCCCGGGGAACCTTTGGCCCGGGGTCTGGGATCGACCAAGAAACTTGCCGAACAGGACGCCGCGCGCCGCGCGCTGGAACATCTTGTGCTTGCCACGGATGCCGAGCCGGGCAACGCGACCGCAGCCGGCGGCCCCGGCCAAGAACCTGACCGGGTTGATAAGGAGCCCGCCGCCCAATGAGCAGCCCAGCCGCCAGTCAAGTTCCGGATACAGTCCCGGATTTTCCGGATGCGGTCCCGGTTTCAGACGCCGCGCCCAGCGCTGCGCAACCGGGTCTGCCCAAGCTTTGCCTGGGCCGTTTCAAACGGCTGCGCCTGCATCTGCCCACACTGCCTGAGGCTTCGGCCTCGCTGCTGCGCACCATCGTTGTGGCGCTCTTCGCGCTCACCTTTATGCTGCAGCCCTTCCTTATCCCGTCAGAGAGCATGGAACACACGCTGCTCGTCGGCGATTTTCTGCTCTTCAACAAGCAGGTCTACGCGCCGGCAGGCGAACTGAGCGGCAGGTTGTTGCCTTACCGGCCCGTCCAGCGCGGCGACATCATCGTCTTCCACCACCCTAAACCGCCGCTCCTGGTCAAGCGCGTGATTGGCCTGCCCGGCGACCATCTGCGCATTGAAGACGGACAGGTCTACGTGAATGGATCGTTGCTCGACGAGCCCTACGCCACCTTTGAGCTGGCCCTGCCCGACAACTACCGCGATAACTTCCCTGCGAGCATCTACCCCGGTCCCCCTGTTGACCCCGATTGGTGGCGTCAGATGCAGCCGCTCACTCGAAATGGCGAACTGACGGTGCCCGCCGGCGAGTATTTTGTGATGGGCGACAACCGTAACCACAGCCTCGACTCGCGCTATTGGGGATTTGTGCCGCGCCAGGCCATCGTCGCTCGCCCGCTGGTCATCTACTTCTCCCTCACCCGGCCCTCCACCACCGACGTGCAATCGGTTACCCAGCAGGCGTCGGATGATAGACTCGGACACGAACGGGACCTCGCCGTGCGCCTTTATGGCTTTGCCCGCTGGAACCGCATCTTCCGCATCGTACGCTGAGCGAAATGCGCGGCGTACCAACTTGAAAATCTTAAAAAGAGCGACAGGATGACGAAAAAGAAAACCGTGGCCGGCAAAGAGCCATCCGAAACCCAGACCAGGACGCCTGAGGTCGAAAAAGGCGCGGCTCCCGACAAAAAAGTAGAAGTCGAGGAAACGCCTTACGAGGCGGTGGCCAGCATCTGCAGCGTGCTGGTTGTGGGACTCTACATTCTCACGTTTCTTGCCCAGAACTTTGTCATTCCTTCTGGTTCGATGGAGAAGACCCTGCTGGTGGGCGACCACCTCGTGGTCGACCGCATCACCATCGCGCCGCCAACCACATGGATGCCGCTGATGCATTATCGCGAGCCCAGGCGCAACGATGTGGTCGTCTTCATCAAGCCTTCCCCCGAGCCGCAGCTCGACACCGAAGGCAAGCCGCAATACTTCTTCCTGGTCAAGCGCCTCATCGGCGTCCCCGGCGACCACATCCACCTGAATAACGGCATTGTCAGCATCAATGGCGTGGCGCAGCCGCTGCCCTTCGCGCAGCCAACCACGCAGGACAACTACACGCCCTTCCTCGACGAATTTCCTTCCGTGCCGCCTGACCCTTCAACCGGCGCCACCGAGGCGTGGTCACTCGATTTTCCCAACCATGTGAAGGACGGCGACCTGGTGGTTCCCCCGGGCATGTTTTTCATGATGGGCGACAACCGGCACAACAGCCTTGACTCGCGCTACTGGGGATTTGTGCCCCGCGCCAACATCGTGGGCCGGCCGCTGTTCAACTACTGGTCGTTCGTCACTTCAGAGGACGAGTACGAGAAGACAGGCATTGGCGATCGCCTGTCATGGATGCTCCACGTGGCGACCCATTTCATCAGCGATACGCGCTGGTCGCGGACGTCCCACATGATTCGCTGAGAAACAGTTGTCAGTGAACAGTGGTCAGTGATCAGCCAGTAGCTACTGGCTACAAGCTACAAGCCGATAGCCATCGCCCCCACCAGCTAGAATCTATCCAATGGACGACAACCAGCAGGGCCGGCAACGTTGGCGCAAAGGGCTCCGGCCGGCACTGGTACTGGTCGCGTTTCTTTTGCTGCTGTTCATCGTCCCTCCACTGGTCAGCATCAGCCGTTATAAAGGCCAGATCACCCGGCTCATCTCAGAATCGCTCGGCCGCCCAGTGCGGCTTACTTCGGTCGAGCTGCGCATCTTCCCCTGGCCGGGCTTCGAGATCACCGACTTGAGCGTTGCCGAAGACCCCGCCTACGGGGCTGAACCGGTGCTCCACGCCAATACGGTGCGCGCCTCCATCCGCCTGCTTTCGCTGTGGCGCGGCCGCCTTGAGATCGGCGCCATCAGCCTTGACGAAGCCAGCCTCAATGTCGTCTACAACGGGCCCGGCAAATGGAACCTCGACCCGCTCTTCCGCACGGCCGTGGCCAGGGCTGGGTCGACCTCCGGCGCACCCGGTTCGCATCGCACCGTTCCGCTGCCTTACCTCGAGGCAACGGAGTCCCGCATCAACTTCAAAGAGGGCGCGGAAAAACTCCCCTTTTCACTGGTCAACGCCGAATTCGAGCTCTGGCAGGAGAGCCCCGGCGACTGGCGCGTCCGCCTGCGAGGCCAGCCCGCTCGCACCGATCTAAGCCTCTACCAGGAAGACACCGGGGTTGTGCGGCTCGAGGCCAGCATGCAGCACGCGCCCGCCCTGCACCAGATGCCGGTGCGGCTCGATCTGGACTGGCGCGACGCCCAGCTCGGCCAGCTTTACCGGCTCGTCTTCGGCGCTGATATCGGCTGGCGCGGCGACCTTACCGGCAACCTGCATCTTGAGGGGACGGGAGACTCTGCCCACGTGATTACGCGCTTGCGGGCCGAGGGCGTGCACCGCGCCGAGTTCGCGCCCGCCGAACCGCTCGACTTCGACGCCAACTGCAATCTTGTTTACCACTACACGCGCCGCAGCTATGAGAAGCTGGCCTGCAACTCGCCCATTGGCGACGGGAGCATCCACGTCACCGGCGATCGGCCGGCTGCCGACGTTGCTCCGCAACTGACTGCCGAACTCGACCATGTGCCCGTGGCCGCGGGCCTTGGCCTGTTGCGAACCGTGCGCAGCGGCCTTGCGCCGGATCTGCAGGCGGCCGGCACGATGAGCGGGAAGATTGCGTATGACGCAACGGTACCGGCGCCCGTCGAGGCCGCGAAGACTCTGCGATCGAAGCGCGCGCGCCCGGTTGAGGTGGCGGCAGGTCCGCTGACGGGCAGCCTGACTGTGGAGGGATTGACGCTGAGCGGCGGCGGACTCACGCAGCCGATTCAGGCCCCCAAAATCGTCCTTGAGCCGGTTTTGCCCCAGTCTCCCGATCAGCGGCTGTCTCTGACCGGTTCCGCAGCCGTACCCCTGGGCGGCACTGCGCCCATGACGGTGGGCCTGAGCCTCACCATCGCCGGCTACACGGCCGAGTTGCGCGGCCAGGCATCGATGCAGCGGGCAAGGGAACTGACCCGGGCAGCGGGCCTGGCGCAGGCTCCGGCGCTCGATGGTCTTGCTGGCGACCCGCTTCAAGTCGATCTCACTGCGGCAGGGCCATGGCTGGTGCAGCAAGAGACTCCGCCGACGGCGAGAACGGCATCGGCTGAGGCGCAGCTCGCGGCCCCGGCGGCGAAGGCCAATAATGCGTCGGCGAAGGCCGCTGCGCCTGCTGCCAAAGTTGAGACCGCGCCGGCATCGATTCCGTCAGATGACACGCTTACCGGCACGGTGACGCTGCGCAGCGCCAACTGGCGCGCCGACTATCTTGCCAGCCATGTGCAGATCGCTCAAGCGACGCTGAATTTTTCTCGGGGCGAAATGCGCTGGGACCCGGTCGATTTCAGCTACGGTCCGCTGAAAGGCACGGCGACCCTTGAACTCAAAACCGGCTGCACCCCCGGCGAAATCTGCCCGCCACACTTCGCCGTGGCGCTGGGCGCACTGGATGCAGCCGATTTGCAGACGGCCATCCTCGGCGTGCATGAGAAGGGAACGCTGCTCTCGTCGCTCATCGACCGTCTGCATCCCTCATCGGCGCCGCCGTGGCCCGAACTCGACGGATCGGTCAAGGCCGAGTCGCTCGTCCTCGGCCCGGTTACGCTCAACCAGCCTTCTATCCAGATTCGCATTGTGCCCGCCGGAGCCCAGATCTCCTCGATTACCGCGAGTCTGCTCTCAGGCCGGCTCGAAGCCTCGGGCTCATTCACCCGCGCAGCGTCAGACCAGGACAAGCCCGGCTACTCGTTTGACGGCAAGGTTGAGAAACTGAGCGCCGCGGCGGTTGGCCAGTTGCTGGGGCAGCACTGGACGGGCGGAGCCTTTAATGCCAGCGGCAATATTGAGCTTGAGGGATACACCGAAAAGGACCTTGGGACCTCGGCCAAGGGCGCTCTGCATTTTGAATGGGCGCGCGGGGCCGTCAACGGCAAGGCTGCGGCGGGCAAGTCCCGCGCCGCGGCGCTGCCTGCTTCACTCACGCGCTTCGATCGCTGGACGGGTGATGCGGCGATTGCTTCGGGAGCCGTGACGCTGGGCGAGAATCAGGTCCTGCTCGGCTCGCACAAAGACTCGGTTGCGGGAACGGTGACCTTTGGCGATCCGCCAGAGGTCGCGCTGGCCGCGCCGAAGGCGAAAATCGCAGACAAGCCAGCCCACTAAAATTGAAGCATGGCTTCTTCCCTTTCTCCTTCCCCCATTCTTGTTCGCTGCCAGGGCATTTTGTTCGACATGGATGGGATTCTCATCTCGTCACTCGGCTCGGTCGAGCGCAGCTGGACCAAATGGGCCGAGATGCGCGGCATCGACGTCGAAAAGGCTCTCAAGAACACGCATGGACGCCGTGCCATCGAGACCATCGCACTGCTGCGTCCCGACCTCGACAGCGAGGCCGAGCTGAAAATTATTGAAGATTTCGAAATCGGAGACAACGAAGGCCTGAGGGCGCTGCCCGGCGTGTGCGATCTGCTGCGAGCGCTGCCGGCGGATCGCTGGACGGTGGTCACGAGCGCTACGGAAAAACTGGCGCGTGCGCGGCTGGCCGACGGCGGCATTCCTGTTCCCACGCGCTTGGTTACCGCGAACCATGTGACCCGCGGCAAGCCCCACCCCGAGCCGTTTGTTGCCGGCGCGTTGTTGCTGGGGTTCAAGCCGGAAGAGTGCGTGGTCTTTGAGGATTCCGCTTCAGGCGCCATCGCCGGCCGCGATGCCGGCTGCACCGTGATAGCGACCACATTCTCGCACCCGGTGGAATCGCTCGAAGCGGCGCACTACCTGGTTGAAGATCTGACGGGAGTGACGGCAGCCCACGACGAGAGCGGTGTTGTGCTCAGTTTCGTTCCGCTTTTCTGATCCCTGATCCCTGCCTTACTCATTTGCCTCAATCTTCCGCCCGTGCAAATCCTCGACCGGCCGGGTATTCATCCGGAAGAGGGCCGTGAACTGGCGCAGCTGGTCGCGGCTGACGTCGATCGGTTCTTCATACACAAACCAAGCGACGCCCTCGCTGCATGGCGGCGTGAGCTCCGATCCGGTATAGGCCCAGTAGCCGGGATCGGCCGGGATAAAGCCGCCCGCGTCGATCATGTCGGTCACTTTGGTGCTGGTACCGGGACGCATGGGCAGATGCGGCCACAGCGTGGCCATGGTGGCGTTGGGGTTGCCGCGGTCCTGGTTGAGCCGCACGCCCACAATCGCCATCTTGCCGTCGGCGCTCCTGTGCACCAGGTCCACTTCCATATCGGTCAGCCTGCCGTGCACGGGATGCTCGGCGGGGTGGTGGAACTCGTAATCCACCAGTTCGTAGCGCACACCGCCGGCCACCACATAGCTGCCCTTGTCCGCGTGCACCACGATGCCGCGGCCGGTGTTCTCAATCGTCACCGGTCCCGCGATGTAGTGGAATTGGATGGGCTGGAGCGATTTGTTCAGCCGCGCGCCGCGAATGTCCACCGGCGACTGTTCGTGGCCGTGGTCGCAGGCCGCGTAGGAGGGGTCGAGCTTGCTCCAGACCAGCGGCCCGGTGTGGCCCGCGTAGTTCCAGTTGGCGCCGTTCTGCGCGGCGGCGAAGGGGATAAGCAATGCAAAGAGAATGGCAACGGCGATGGTGCGCATCGATTTCTCCGGAGGGTTTCGCTCTGCGGCGTCCCCGCAAGGATTCTATGTCATGGACGTAGATGGGAGCCAAATATGCGCAAAAGCTTTGGCCCAGACTTTGAAAGCCTGGGCCGAAACCACTACTCGTGATGGGTTCTGGACTACTTCGCCGCTGCCGCCACGCCCGCCTGCTCGGCCAGCGATGTCGCCTTGTCGGTCGCCTCCCAGGTGAACTCGGGCTCGGTGCGGCCAAAGTGGCCGTAAGCCGCGGTCTTCTGGTAGATGGGCCGGCGCAGGTTCAGGCTCTCGATAATGCCCTTGGGGTTGAGCGAGAAGTTCTTGCGCACCAGAGCGGTCAGCTTGGCTTCGCTCACCTTGCCGGTGCCGAAGGTATCGATGAGCACTGAGACCGGCTCGGCCACGCCGATGGCGTAGGCAAGCTGAACCTCAGCCTTGGCCGCGAGTCCCGAGGCCACAATGTTCTTGGCGATGTAGCGGGCCATGTAGGCCGCCGAGCGGTCAACCTTCGTCGGGTCCTTACCCGAGAAGGCTCCGCCGCCGTGACGGCCCATGCCGCCGTAGGTATCCACGATAATTTTGCGGCCGGTGAGACCCGTGTCGCCCATGGGTCCGCCAATCACGAAGCGGCCGGTGGGGTTGATGTGGTACTTGGTGTGCTCGTCGAGCCACGCGGCCGGCAGCACAGCCTGGATAACGTGCTTGAGAATGTCGGCGTGCAGTTCTTCGTTGCCGATGCTCTCGGAATGCTGGCTCGATATCACCACCGCGTCAATGCGCGCAGGCTGGCCGTCTTCGCCATACTCCACTGTCACCTGGCTCTTGCCGTCGGGGCGCAGGTAGGGCAGCTTGCCGTTCTTGCGCACTTCGGTAAGCCGCCGCGTGAGCTTGTGCGCCAGCGAGATGGGCGCGGGCATCAGTTCCGGCGTCTCGTTGGTCGCGTAGCCGAACATCATGCCCTGGTCGCCGGCCCCGCCGGTGTCAACGCCCTGGGCAATGTCGCCGGACTGCTTGTTGATGGTCGAAATCACCGCGCACGTGTTGGAGTCGAACCCGTACAGCGCGTTGTCGTAGCCGATCGACGCAACCACTCCGCGCACCAGGCTCTGGAAATCGACATACGCCTTGGTCGTGATCTCGCCGGCAATCACCACCAGTCCGGTCGCGGTCAGCGTCTCGGCCGCTACGCGGCTGTAGGGATCCTGCTCCAGGCAGGCGTCGAGAATAGCGTCCGATACCTGGTCGGCCATCTTGTCCGGATGGCCTTCAGTGACGGATTCAGAGGTAAACAAAAAACGGTCGCTCAACTTGAGTAAACTCCTTCCCACAAGAGGGATGTGTGAGATCGATTTGCTGCATCGGCTGGCTTTGCGCTGCCTGCCAATCCTTCAGATTGCAGCCCGCGGCCGCCGCCGTCTTCGCCGCCATTCGGTTGCGCATACATCGGTCTGCTTTTAACGTGGTGCGGGAACGGTCAGTGCCTCTATCTATGGTAATTGCGCCAGCCAGCGGTGAGCAAAGCCAGTGATCGAACGGGGAAGAATGGGGGTTCAAAGGTTGCAGGAGGGCGTTGAGCCGGGAGGGGGGCGCGCAGCCGACGGCCGGTTGGATTCCCGTGAAGCGCATTGGCGTTAAAGCGTCCGGCAGCATTGGACCGTTGCCGGCATCCGATCAATGGCCGGAATGCGACGTCGTATGCGCGAACTTGGCCTGAATGGCATGGTACGCCGAAGCGAAGATGTGCGTGGGCAGCAGCGTTGTCCACCAGCCGGCGCGCATGCCGTAGAAGCGCACCATGAGGAAGCCGGCCGCCAGAACAACAAAAACCAGAATCAGAGCGCCCACCCAGCGCAGCCGCAGCTCAACCGCATCGTGGCGCAGAATGCGGGCCTTGCCCACGTTGGTGGCAAAGGCAGTCCAGCCGCGTTGGTCTTCCACCTCCTGGCCGGCGTCGTCGCAGGCCCTCAGAAAGCGCTCGGTCCAGTCTTGTTCATCGAGGCCCAGCGCATTGGCGTATCCGCGCACGATGCCCTTGCTCAGGATTCCGCCGGGGAGCAAACGAAACCGCTCCTGCTCCAGCGCCAGAAGGTGCCGCTGGCTGATCTTTGTTATCGCCGTGATTTGTTCAAGCGCGATGCCGCGGGCCAACCGCTCCATGCGCAGGTCTTTGCCAAAGCTCCCCATCAGCGACCATGTACCAGCGGGAAATGCAAGCAATTTCCCCATTCACGATAAACCCCGGTTTCTGCTCACGTCAAAGCCGGCGGTGGCCGCGAATGATATTTGCCTCACTTCGCTGCCCGCCCCCGGCTGCTAACCTTGTAATGGGATCCGGCGCGGTTGCGCACCTGCCCGCAAAAGCATGAACAAACTCATATTCGCCAACCTGCTTCATCGCCCTGTCCGCTCCATCATCAGCGTGCTCGCCGTGGCCATTGAAGTGGTCATGATCCTCTCCATCGTGGGCATTTTCATGGGCATGCTCAACGACCAGAAGCAGCGCACCAACGGCATCGGCGCCGACATCATGGTGTGGCCCTCGAATGCCAGCATCTTCAACGGTGTGGGAGCCGTCTCGCTGCCCATGGTCGACGCCAAGGCCCTGCTCACGCTGCCGCACGTCGCCGCGGTTTCGCCGGCCATCTCGCATCTCTCCACCAACGGCAACGTCGAAGTCCTCTACGGTATTGACTACGCGAGTTTTAACGCGCTCAAGCCGTTCGCTTTTGTCGAAGGAGGGCCCTTCAAGGGGCCGAACGACGCGATTGTCGATACCGTGTTTGCCAACGGGAAGTACCATGTCGGCGACACGTTCATGATCCTGAACCAGCCCTTCCGCATCTCCGGCATCGTCGAACCCGGCAAAGGCGGCCGCAAACTCATCCCGCTTGACACCATGCAGCAGCTCATTGGCGCTCCCAACAAGGTGTCGCTGATCTACGTCAAGTGCGACAACCCCGCCAACGCCGATCTCGTCCTCAAAGAAATCCACTCTACCGAGGGCTTTGAGCAGAACACGCTCATGACCATCGACAGTTGGCTCAATGAGATGACGCCCAGCAAGCTTCCCGGCTTCAACCTGGCTCTCGATGTCGTCACCAGCATCGCCGTCATCGTCGGCTTTCTGGTGATTTTTCAGACCATGTACACGGCCGTGCTCGAGCGCACCCGCGAGATCGGAATTCTGAAATCGATGGGGGCTTCAAAGACGACGATCGTTGCAGTGCTGCTGCGCGAGTGCTCGGTGCTGGCCGTCGGCGGCGTCATTCTCGGCATCGTTCTTACCTACGTCGTGCGCAGCTCGCTGCTTCACTTCTTCCCCACGCAGCACTTTGAGATCACGCTTGGATGGCTTCTGCGCGGAGCTCTCATTGCCTTCGCCGGCGCGCTCGTCGGTGCCATCTATCCAGCCTGGGTGGCGGCACGCAAGGATCCCATCGACGCGCTGGCCTACGAGTAGCGGCAGAAATAGTCGATTGACGCCACTGTTTTGAAAGGGCACGGCTTCAGCCGTGCCAACAAAGCCCTTAAATGGAATTCGGGGCTTTAGCCCCTGAGGGTCTCGCGGGAATTCACTCTGCTCAATGAGTTTTTCCGCAAACTCCCAGAAACCTGCGCAGGTCCTGCGCCTGTAAAATCGGGGCATGAAGCCCCTTTTCAGCATTCTCCTCGCGGCACTCGCCATCATCGCGCCTGCACTCTCGGCGCAATCTGCTCCGCCTCCGGCCTGCCCGCCCACGGCCAATCTCGATCAACTCATTACGGCCATCGACGACGCCGTCGGCGGCCCGGCCGACAAAGACCGCACCTGCCTGCGCGATGTCATGCTGCCCGAGGCGCGACTGATTCCGGTCTCAAAGCATCCCGACGGCACGATTGCGCCTCGCATCCTCAGCCTGGATGAGTACATTGACGCGGTGCGCCAACGCGGCAGCGAAGTTTTCTACGAGCGGCAGATCAAGGTGAAGAGTGAAACCTACGGCCCCATCGCGCACCTGTGGAGCACCTATGAAGTGCGCCCCACGCCCGACGGAAAAGCCGAAATGCGCGGCATCAACAGCATTCAGGCGGTCTTCGACGGCCAGCGCTGGCGCGTGATTGAGATTGCCTGGCACGCTGAGACCCCGGCCGATCCCGTGCCCGCGCAATACATGCCGTAGGCTCAGGGAACCGGCGGCGCAAAACTTCGCCCGAGGGGGCTGGCAGGCCCTGAGGAAAACCCCTCGTTTCTTCGCTTCCTCTTCGCCTGTCCGGCGCGCTATTCTCGAAAGAGCATCGTGTCTCTTCACCCACCCCATCCCGGCGCCCAAAGTACCCCGGCCGGCCCCATTCCGGATGTCGATCCGGTTATTGACCCGCTTGGCTGCTTTCATCCCGTTACGGCTGCGTGGTTCCGTGCGGTCTTTGACGCTCCCACCGCTCCGCAGCGGCTGGGCTGGCCGGTGATTGCCCGGGGCGAGAGCTCGCTGATTACGGCGCCAACCGGAACCGGCAAGACACTGACCGCGTTTCTGTGGTGCCTTGACCGGTTGATGCTTGAAAACAGGGAACAGGGAACAGGGATCAGGGATCAGAACAACAGGGAAAAAGGGAACAAGGGAATAAGCCACCCCCGCGAGCAAGAATCGTTCGCCGGGGACCCCGGCTGGGAACAAGAAAACGGCGCGAGCCGCGGCTGCCGCATCGTCTACGTTTCACCGCTCAAGGCCCTCGCCGTCGACGTTGAGCGCAACCTGCGCTCGCCCCTGGTGGGCATGGCCAACATGGCCCGCCGCATGGGCGTTGCGTTTCACGAGCCGGCAATCAGCGTCCGCACCGGCGACACTCCGCAGCGCGAGCGCGCACGTTTCGCGCGCCAGCCTGCCGATATCCTCATCACCACGCCGGAGTCGCTCTATCTGCTGCTCACCTCGCGCGCGGCCGACGCGCTGCGCACGGTTGAAACGGTCATCGTGGACGAGATTCATGCCCTGGTGCCCACCAAGCGCGGCGCGCACCTCGCGCTCTCGCTTGAGCGGCTGCAGGCGCTCACCCCTCGGCCCCTCCAGCGCATCGGCCTCTCTGCAACGCAGCGCCCGCTCGAAGAGGTGGCGCGGTTTCTTGGCGGAGTGGAAGTGCAGGGAACCAGAGAACAAGGGAACGAGGGAACTAGAAGGCAGGGAACAGGGAATAGGGATCAGGGAATAGCGAGCGAGTCAGCGAGACAGCAAGTCGGCGAGATAGTAAGTCAGTCCGCCGCGGTGGACGAGTTAGCACATCAGCTCCGTGCCCCGTCCATTCCGCTTTCTTCTGCGGAAAGGGCGGGAGAGCACGAACCTTCGAAAGGGCACGACCGGGGAACCCACTCAGTGGGTGGGTCGCGTGCCGAAGGATGCCCAATAGATGAGGGGGCTTTAGCCCCTGAAGGCTCCTCGTTCCCTCGTTCCCTTGTTCCCTCGTTCCCTGATGCGGCGACAGCCGAGCCACGCTACCGCCCCGTCACCATCGTCAACGCCGCGTCGCCCAAACAGCTCAAGCTGCGCATCGAGGTTCCGGTTGAAGACATGGCGCATTTAGGCGAGATGGAAGAGATCCCCACCGGGCCCGCGTCGCAGATGCCGCGCCGGGTTTCCATCTGGAATGCGATCCATCCCCGCTTGCTTGAGATTATTCGCGAGCGCAACTCGACCATTCTCTTCGTCAACAGCCGCCAGATCGCCGAGCGCCTGGCAGGCGCGCTCAACGAGCTTGCCGGTGAGCCCATCGCGCGAGCCCATCACGGCTCACTGGCCGCGGCGCAGCGTTCCGTCATCGAGGAGCAGCTCAAGGCCGGCCAGATCAAGGCCCTCTGCGCCACGTCAACGCTCGAGCTCGGCATCGACATGGGCGCAGTCGATCTCGTGATTCAAATCGAGTCGCCGCCTTCGGTCGCCAGCGGCATGCAGCGCATCGGCCGAGCCGGCCACAGCGTCGACACGGTGAGCGAAGGCGTCATCTTTCCCAAGTACCGCGCCGACCTCGTCGCCTGCGCCGCCGTCACGCGCGCCATGCACGACGGCCACATCGAGTCCACGCGCTACCCGCGCAATCCGCTCGACGTGCTCGCGCAGCAGATTGTGGCGATAGTGGCGCACCCGCCGAGAACAGGGAACGAGGGTACAAGGGAACGAGTGAACAAGAAAGCAGGGAATAGGGAGCAGGGAATAGGGAATAGGAAAAGCGGCCCGCGTCGTGAAGATGACGAACTGGACTTGTTCGCTGACGAGAGTTCAAGTTCCGAACCCTCGGTTACTGGTCCCTTAGTCCCTCAGTTCCTTAGTTCCTCGGTCCCTCAGTCCCTCGCTCCTGAAGTTCCTGTCGACTTCCTCTTCAACCTTGTGCGCCGCGCGGCGCCATTCGCCTCACTCACGCGTTCGGCCTTCGAGGGCGTTCTCGACCTGCTCAGCGGCCGCTATCCTTCCGACGAGTTTGCCGAGCTGCGCCCGCGCCTCACCTGGGACCGTATTCGCAACGTCGTCAGCGCGCGCGAAGGTGCGGCGCGCCTCGCTATTCTCAACGCCGGAACCATCCCCGACCGCGGCCTTTACGGTGTCTTTCTCGCATTTACCGAAGGTAAGCCGGTGCGCGTGGGCGAGCTCGATGAAGAAATGGTCTTCGAGTCGCATCCCAATGAAACCTTCGTGCTTGGCGCGTCAACATGGCGCATCGTCGACATTACGCACGACCGCGTGCTGGTGACGCCCGCGCCCGGTGAGCCCGGCAAAATGCCTTTTTGGAAAGGTGACGGCCCGGGGCGCCCGCTCGAATTCGGCCGCCGCATTGGCGCCATGGTGCGCGAACTGCGCGCGTTGCCCAAGGCCGCCGCGCTCGCGCGTCTCGTCTCCGAGCACGATCTCGATCCCGGCGCGGCAGAAAACCTGATGCAGTATCTCGCTGATCAGGAGGCAGCAACAGGCCATGTGCCCGATGACCGCACCATCGTGATCGAACGCTGCCGCGACGAGCTTGGCGATTGGCGCGTCTGCGTGCTGACGCCGTTCGGCAGCCGCATAGCCATTCCCTGGGCCATGGCCGTGAGCGCACGCATTCGCGCCGCCGGTGGGCCTGAGGTCGAAACCCTCTGGGGAGACGACGGCTTTGTGCTGCGCTTCCCTGATACCGATGAGCCGCCCGACTCCGACATGATTCTTGTCGAATCGGCCGAGGCCATGCAGCTAGTGCTGCGCCAGCTCGGCTCAACAGCCTTGTTCGCCGGCCGTTTTCGCGAGGCCGCCGGCCGCGCGTTGCTGTTGCCGCGCCGCCGCGCCGATCAACGCTCGCCGCTGTGGCAGCTTCGCAAGCGCTCCTACGATCTGCTCAGCGTCGCCTCGCGTTATCCATCATTTCCGCTGTTGCTCGAGGCCTATCGCGAGTGCCTGCGCGATGTGTTCGATATGTCCGCGCTGGTTGAGATATTGAAGGAAGTAGAAGAGCGCAAGCTCCGGGTGCAGGTGGTGGAGACGCGCAAGCCTTCGCCGTTTGCCTCGTCGCTGCTCTTCAGCTATGTTGCTAACTTTCTCTACGACGGAGATGCGCCGCTGGCCGAGCGTCGCGCCCAGGCGCTCACCATCGATCAGGATCAGTTGCGCGAGATTCTGGGAGAGGCCGATCTGCGCGAACTACTCGATGCCGATGCCATCGCGGAAGTGGAGGAGACAGCGCAGTGCCTGATTGAGTCGCATCGCGCCCGCACGGCAGATGGCATTCACGATCTATGCCTCAGGCTTGGGGACCTTTCTAGGGCCGATTTGGAACGCCGTGTCGCCGACCCGCTCCTGCTCGAATCATTGCCCCGCCTGATTCGCGCCCGCCGCCTGCTCGAGCTCAACATCGCCGGTGAGCGGCGCTTGATTGCTGCTGAAGACGCAGCCCGCTACCGCGATGCGCTGGGCATTCCGCTGCCTCCAGGTCTGGCCGCTGCGCTGCTTGAGCCGGTCGCGCATCCGGTGCTTGAGCTGGTGCGCCGCTACGCGCGCACGCACGGGCCGTTCACGCTGCGCGAGGCTGCCGATCGTTTTGCTCTCGACTCGCGGGCCGTCGAAAACACTCTGCGCCAATTGGCTGCCGAGGGGCGCGTGCTTGAGGGCGGCTTCCGTCCCAACGGGTTCCACCAGGAGTGGTGCGACGCGGAGATTCTACGCATCGTCCGCCGCAAATCGCTGGCCCGGTTGCGGCGCGAGGTTGAGCCAGTTGAGCAGCGCACCCTCGCGCGCTTCCTTACGCACTGGCAGGGCCTCGTCACGCCGCGCCGCGGTCCCAATCTCGACGCACTGCTCGACGCAATCGAGAGCCTGCAGGGTGCGCCGCTGCCCGCAACGCTGCTTGAGAGCGCAATTCTGCCGGCGCGACTACAGGGTTACACGCCCGATGGTCTCGACACGCTGATTGCCGCCGGCGAAGTTGCGTGGGCTGGAGTCGAGCCTATCGGCGAACGCAACGGCCGCATCGCGCTTTACCTGGCTGACAAGCTACCGCTCCTCGCGCAGCCGCGCCCGCTTGTCGATCCGCTCACCGAGCGCGAAGAAAAGCTGCTTGCTGTTCTGGCCTCTACCGGCGCCAGCTTTTTTGATCCGCTGCATCAGGCAATCGGACGAGGTTATCCCGGCGAAACAATCGATGCGCTATGGAGCCTGGTGTGGCGCGGCCTCGTCACTAACGATTCGCTCCATGCGCTGCGCGCCTATATCGCGCGGCCTGAGAGCGCACGCGCGCCGCGCCGCTTGCATACGGGCAACGTCTTCCGCTCGCGCCGCACTACGCCGCCCAATGCGCAGGGCCGCTGGTCATTGCTGCCGCTGCGTCAAGTCTCCAGCGGGAAGGGTACGGGCCTTAGCCCGTACGTCAATCCAGCCCAATCGACGGGGGCTTTAGCCCCTGAGGGAAACGTTTCTGTTCCCACCGCAACCGAAGTCTCCCACGCCCTCGCCTTGCAGCTCCTCAGCCGTTACGGCGTTCTGTTGCGCGAGTCGGTGATGGCCGAAAACATTCCCGGCGGATTCAGTGCCGTCTACGGCGTGCTTAAAGCGCTCGAAGAATCAGGCCGTATTCGCCGCGGCTATTTTGTCGCAGGCCTCGGCGCGACTCAATTCGCGCTGCCCGCCGCCGTCGACCTGCTGCGCCAGTTGCGCACCGAACCGCCGGCCGAAAAGCCCGAGTTCGTGCAACTCGCCGCCGCCGATCCCGCCAACCCCTACGGCGCGTCGCTGCGCTGGCCCGAATTGCCGGCGATGGACGACGATTCCAACCCCGGGGCCCCCGCAGACAGGTCTTCGTCTGCGGGGTGGCAAACTGCTCCGCGCGTGCTCACCCGCGCCGCCTACGCTGAAGTCATTCTGCGTAACGGTGAGCTTGTGGCCTGGATGCGCCGCGGCAATCCGCACATCCTGGTTTTTCTCCCCTGCGAAGAGCCCGAGCGCTCGCAGGCAACTTCAGGCCTGGCCCACTTCCTCAGCGCGCGCGGCCAGGCGCAACTGCGCGCGGGCAGCCATCAGGGCGCGCTCATTACCACAATCAACGGCCAGCCCGTAGCCGCGCATCCCATGGCGCGATTCCTCATGGACGCCGGCTTCTTCTCCGGCCCGCTCGGCATGCATCTGCGCCGCATTCCGGCGTCGCTTACGCACGGTCAGCAAGCCCGGCCCGAGGTGCAGTAGCTATGCCCGAAGGCGACACCATCTTTCGCACCGCGCGCACCCTCGGCCGCGCACTCGGCGGCAAAGCGGTCACCCGCTTTTACTCTACGTACCCCACGCTTACACGATTTCACGACGACACTCCGCTCACCGGCCAGATCGTCGAGCGCGTCGAGTCGCGCGGCAAGTGGCTGTTCATCCACTTCTCAGGCGGAGCCACGCTGGCCACGCACATGCTCATGAGCGGCAGTTGGCACATCTATCGGCACGGCGAGCGCTGGCAGCAGCCGCGCTTCAACATGCGCATTTTGCTCGAGAACCAGGACTACATCGCCGTCGGTTTCAAGGTGCCCGTGGCCGAGATGCACAGCGCCCAATCGCTCGCCCGCGACCGCCGCTTCCCGGCCGGCAACCTCGACGTGCTCAACCCGGAGTTCGATACCGGCGAGGCAGCCCTGCGCATTGCCGCGCATCGCAACGAGGAGATCGGCGACGTACTCCTGCATCAGGAAGTCATCGCCGGCGTGGGCAACGTCTTCAAGTCCGAAGTCTGCTTCGTTACCGGGACCAACCCATTTGCCCGTGTGGCCGCGCTGTCTCTCGACCAGATTCAGTCGCTCATCGCGGCTTCGGTGCGCCTGGTGCGCGCCAATGTGCTTGTGGATTCAGGCGACACCATCGTCACCTACGGCGGCCGCCATCGCCGCACCACGCATTCGTCCGATGCGAGCGAAAGCCTGTGGGTCTACGGCCGCGCCGGCGAGCCTTGCCGCCGCTGCGATGAGATGGTGCGCCGGCGCATCCAGGGACCGGACGCGCGCGTCACCTTTTGGTGCCCTCGCTGCCAGCCCATGCCCGACGGCAGCGACGTGGATGGGTAGAGCGGATTCGCGGACCCTCGCAAAGACTCTGATTATCTTCTAGAACTGGCCTCGTCAATGGTCTTGTAAAAGGGCGCGACTTCAGTCGCGCCGAAAAGGTACCCAAGATGGGCCGGGGCTTTAGCCCCTGTGGAAAGCCTTTCACCGCGCAAGATCATTTGTGAACCGTTTCTAGTTCCCGCTCTTGCCCAGCCCAAATATCTTCTGGAAGATGTTGCGGTGATCGTTGGGGTGGTCGCAGGTTTCGGTGGGCGCAGTGCCGTCGAGGAACGCCGCTGTGTAGTCGTCGAGGCAGGCCGAGTCGGCCAGCAGGTTGGTTACTTGGTCGAGCGTCACCACCTGCACGCCCTCGGGTGGCGTGAACTCATTGGTATCGGAGTACTGCGGCAACTGGATGGCGTTCTTCATGAACTCGGCCCAAATGGGCGCTGCCGCCTGCGCGCCTTCAAGCTTGATGTCGGTGTAGTCGTCGTTGCCCACCCACACAATGCACAGCAGGTTGCTGGTGTATCCGGCAAACCAGGCATCATGGTCGGTGCCCGTCTTGCCCGCCGCGGGAGCAACAAATCCCATGTTGCGCACGCCCGCTCCCGTGCCCTTGCCCTGCAGCACGGCCTGCAGCATGCTCGTTGTCAGGTAGGCGACCCGAGGGTCCAGCACCTGGCGCGATGTCGGCGTGTAGTCGGTAATCACATCGCCGGTTGGGGTGCGAACGCTGGCCAGCATCCACGGATCCAGATGCAGTCCGCCATTTGCAAACGTCGTGTAAGCTCCGGCCATATCCAGCGGCGTTGCACCATACGATCCGATCGCCATCGACGGCGTTCCCTGCGCGCTCTTGACGCCGGCATCGCGGGCCAGCGCGGCCACGCGATCGAAGCCGACCATGCTGGCCAGGCCGATGGTGGCATTGTTGTCTGACCGCATGAGCGCAAAGCGCGCCGTGATATTGCCGTAATAATCGCCCCCGTAATTGCGTGGCGTGTACTCGTAGGGCGTTCCTTCGCCGTAGGTCTGCTGAGAATCGTTGAGTATGGTTACGGGGGAAAAAAGCTTTGTTTGCCCGGGCAGCATCGTGCCTTCCACGGCCGTCTGGAAAGCCGTCGCGTACACAAACGGCTTGAAGATTGAGCCTGTAGGCCGCACTGCTACCGCATGATTCACCTGCGAAACGCCGTAGCTGCGCCCGCCCACCAGCGCCAGCACCTGCCCCGTGTGCGGATTGAGCGCCACCAGCGCCACCTGAGGATACGCGTACTGCTTGCCCAGCTTGCGATCGCGCGCATGCAACTTGTCAACGCGAGCGTCGACTTCTTTGATTGCTGTTTCAACGGCACTGGTGGCAACGCGCTGCAAGTCGGGATCGAGCGAGGTGTAGATCCTCAATCCCTCGCGGTTGAAATCGCGATCGCCCAGCTTCTGCAACAGTTGGTCGTGAACCAGGTCGACAAAGTAGGGCGCTTCGCTGGCATCCACGCTGCCCGGCACAAGGTGCAATGGCTCGCGCTTTGCATCTTCAGCCTGTTCCTTGGTGATGGCGCCCGTTTCAACCATCGAGTCGAGCACCACGTTACGGCGATCGAAGGCGCGATCCTGGTGGCGGAAGGGATTCAGCCGGCTGGGGCTCTGAATGACTGCCGCAAGCAGCGCGCACTCTGAAAGCGACAACTGCTGCACATCCTTGCCGAAGTAGTCCTGCGCGGCTTCGCCAAATCCATCGATCGAGAAACTTCCCCGCTGCCCCAGCGGCACCTCGTTGGCATACATCTGGAAGATCTGTTTCTTGGTGAAGCGATTCTCGAGCTGGAAAGTGATGACCACCTGCAGGAATTTGCGCTTGAAGGTGCGCTCCGGCGTGAGGAAGAACATCTTAGCCAGCTGCATGGTGAGCGTTGACCCGCCTTCCATGTAACGGTGCCTCGGGCTCAGGTCGTTCAGCACCGAACCCATCAGCCGGTAATAATCCACGCCATTGTGCTCAAAGAAGCGCCGGTCCTCGATGGCTACAACCGCGTTCACCAGGTTGGCCGGAATCTCGTCGTAGGTGATCAGGCGGCGCTTGGTGCGGTTCGAGTCCTCGCTCAGTCCGGTGATGAGCAAAGGCTCCAGCTCGTAGCTTGAGAGTTCTTCGCCCCGGTTATCGGTGATCGCGTCCACCACGCCGCCGCTTACGTGAATGGTTGCGCTGTCGGGCGCGTGAAATGACTGCGGCCCCGGATGCACGGTGATGGACGCCGCAGTCTGCTTGTAGGTGCCGAGCTCGGACTCGGGCGATGCGCCCTCAACCGTGTATCCGGCCTCGTGCAGTTCGTTGGCAATCAAGCTGATGGGCAGCTTTTGCTCCGGCCGCACCTCGCGCGGAGCCGCATAGATCTTCGCCGTATCCACAAACAACGGCTGCTTAAAGCGCTCGTCGACGATGCCGCGGTATTGGAAATAGGTGTACTCAAAAATGCAGAAGCCCGCCAGCAAAGCCAGGGCGACCACCCCCCCGCCAAACAGCAAGAGCCGGCGGGCCCAGGGGGTCCCGTTCGTATTCCGCGCGATTCTGATCTTCAATGCCATTGGTAAAGCAGCTTCTAGCTATTAGCTCCTAGCTCCATCCTGCTGAAAGGTACGCCCAAAATTGAGCGACCGTTCCGTTTCGTTATTTTCGCCTTAATACATTTCGTTCCGATTTGCAGGCCCGAGCTGATAGCTAAAGCATTTTTGCTTTTACTGTAGACTTCCGTGCCCCATCCTTTCCGCGTTTTCCTGCGGAAAGGGTGGGACGCCAGGAAAAGTCCGGTCTACACTATTTCCGAAAATGCTCTAAGAGCTAACAGCCAAAAGCCAAAAGCTAAAAGCCAAAACCCAAAAGCCAGCCACTTACTCCTGGCTGCTGGCTATTGGCTACTGGCTGTCTCTACGCCTCTCCCAGCAGCAGTTCTTCCTGCACCTTTTCCTTCACCAGCGCGGCAATTTCGCTCAGCGCCACATCCATGCTCGAGGTGGTTGCGCGCGTCACCAGTTCAACCTGGCCCGCGCCAGCCTTCTTGCCCACATTGATGCGGTACGGAATGCCCACCAGGTCGGCATCTTTGAATTTGACGCCGGCGCGCTCGTCACGGTCATCAAGCAGCACGTCCAGGCCCTCTTCCGCAAGTTCCTCGGCCAGCTTTTCCCCGGTCTCGCGCAGCCCAGCGTCGGACATGTTGGTCACCGTAATCACCACGGTGAACGGCGCGATCGACGCCGGCAGCCAGAAGCCGTTCGCGTCATTCGATCCCTCGATCGCGGCCGTCAAAATGCGTTCGATGCCGATTCCGTAACAGCCCATGATCGGCTTCACTTCCTTGCCGTTCTCGTCGAGCACGGTTGCGCCCATCGATTCGGTGTACTTGTAGCCCAGCTTGAAGATGTGGCCCACTTCGACGGCCTTGCCCACCACCAGCTTGCCGCCGCAGTTTTCCTTCGGGCAGGCTTCGCCCTCATTCACGCTGCGGATATCGGCCATCAGCGTCCAGCCAAAGTCGCGTCCCGGCGTTACGTTGCGCAGGTGGTAATCGAGCTTGTTGGCGCCGCACACCAGGTTCCTGCGGCCTTCAAGTGACTTATCGACGACCACGGTCAAGCCTTCGCCCAGCGGAGCCTTCTCAGGCTTGAGCCCAACCGGGCCGAGATAACCGGCCGGCCCATTCATGTATTTCATTAGCTCATCGGTCTGCATGGTTCGCAGTTCGGCTGCGCCGATCGCGCCCAGGAGCTTGGTTTCGTTCACCTGGTGATCGCCGCGCAGGAACGCCGCCACGCCATGCCACGTGCCTTTCACCGCGCCCTTCTTGGAATCAGCCGCGTGCTTCAGCGCCATGTACGCCACGCACTTGATGTCGCTGGCCGGCGAAATCTTGAAGAACGCCGCCACGTCGGCGATGGCCGCGCAGCCCGGCGTCGCGACCAGCTCGGGCATCCCATCCCCCGTGGCTTCCATCTCAGCGACCGGCTCCAGTAACGAAGTTGCCTTCTCAAGATTCGCCGCATAGCCGCAAATCGGGCAGCTTGCAATCAGGTCCTCGCCCGCGTCGGTGTACACCATGAACTCCTGCGACTGCGAGCCGCCCATCGATCCCGAATCGGCCTCCACGGCCACAAACTTCAACCCGCAGCGCGTAAAGATGCGGCGATATGCCCGGTCGTGCAGATCGAAGCTCTTGTCCAGGCCGGCCATATTGATGTCGAAGGAGTAGGAGTCCTTCATGATGAACTGGCGCACGCGCAGCAGGCCGCCCTTCGGCCTCGGTTCGTCGCGGAACTTGGTCTGAATCTGGTACCAGATCTGCGGCAACTGCTTGTAGCTGCGCAGCTCATTGCGCGCGATCGAGGTCACAATCTCTTCGTGCGTCATGCCCAGGCACAGTTCCGCGCCCTTGCGGTCCTTCAGGCGGAACATGTTCTCGCCCATCACCGTCCAGCGGCCGCTCTCAACCCACAGCTCTTTAGGCAAAAGCGCCGGCAGGTAAAACTCCTGACCAATCTTGTCCATCTCTTCGCGCACAATGGCGATGATCTTGTTCAGCGACCGCTGACCGAGGGGGAGATAGTTGTAGATGCCCGCGCCGAGCTGGCGAATGTAGCCGGAGCGGAGCAGAAACTTGTGGCTGGCCACTTCGGCGTCAGCCGGGGCCTCGCGCAGGGTGGGAACAAAGAGTTTCGACCAACGATGCATAAAAGAGTGCGCAAACTTTCCCGTCCGCCCGATGCGGACGTGGTGCAAATGACAGCAGACCTCATTCTAAACGTTGGGGCAGTTGGAGAGGGGCGACCTAGTTCCTGGAAGCGATCGATCAGCAGGATAAGGATAGATTTGAGAACGTTCGGAGGAATGAAGTCGCGCAATACAATCAACCTGTCGCACACAGGGCATGGCCGAGGGGCACCGGTCCGTGGTGTGGGCGCGAAATTGAATTGATCGAAAGGACTGAGATGGCAATCAAAGGGCAAATGACAGGGATGATTGGCGTCTATTTGGTGGCGGCGGAGCTGTCAAAGCGAGGCTTCATCGTTTCACCGACGTCACGTAGCGCGGCCGGAGCCGACCTTTTGGTGACGGATCAGGCGTGTAAGAAGGCTTGGTCCGTGCAAGTGAAGACCAATAGCGGCCGACCAAATTTCTGGTTGGTCGGCGCTCACGCCGAACGAATGAAATCTGACAGTCACATGTACATTTTCGTCAACAATGCGCGAGGGGAGAAACCGGAATATCTTGTGGTCCCGAGTGACTATGTGGCGAAGAAGGTCTATCGCTCGACTGCCACCAAAGGCTCAGAGTGGTATCAATTCCAGAGGTCTGACCGGCCGACGGAAGGCGAAGGATGGGAGCTGTTCGGCGATCCTAATCCCGACCCCCACGTTGCGGCTGCCTTACAGGCTGAATCTCAAGCTGAGGCTCAGTCCGAGCTCTCGCAGGAGTGAGAGATTCGTTCAGATCAGCTCACGTCCCACAAGCCGTACTGATGCGCCACACCCCGGCTTCGCGACGAAATTCCGGCGGCCGAAGCTACTTGGGAATCCCCGCGATGGTTCGCACCACTCCTCGTATCTGGAGCAGTACATCGTCCGGCATGCGGCCCAGGTATGTCGCCTTGCGCACCCGCCAATCGAGACTTCGCATGTGCTCGCAAAGGACGGCCCCGTGGACGGGCAGTCCTGGCGGCAGAACAATCTGGAACTGGTAGCCCTTCACCTTGATCGAGATGGGGCATGCGTAGGCAACGGACGATCTCAGATTGAAATACCTGGAAGAGAGAATAACGGCGGGCCTCAATCCGGCCTGTTCTCGCCCAGCTTGCGGATCGAAGTCCAACCAAACCAGATCGTCCTCGTCCGGAACGTACGAACTTACCAAACTTCCACCCCGCGCGGAGGTCCCCAGTCGTATTCCCCGAGACTGTCCCCCTCGTTCAAACCTTCCGTCAACTCTTCAATGGTCATATCCGCCGGCTTCTTCGCTGCAGGTGGCTGCGATTTCACAAGTGCGATGCTGCCAGTTGAGGAAGAGACCCATTCGACCGGGTCACCGGGGGAAAGGCTGGCTTGGGCCGCGAGTTCTTCCGGAATTTCGACCGCGAGCGTGTTTCCTACGCGAACGATTCGGGTGGCCATCGGCTTAACTCCTCATAAAATCATAGCGCGAATCGGGGTTCCGCGCCCTATGGCATACTCTCTAGCATGAATTTCCACCACATACCCTGGGAAGCGATCATGCTTGGGATCGTCAAGCTCCTCAAGGTCTTCGGGATCATTCCGGGCGCGTTGGCCGCTTACGGCGTGCGCAGGCTCTACCAGAGGCGTCGTCAGAACAAAGCGATGGCCGGGTGGCCCGCAACCGATGCCACAATCCAGAGCGGATCGGTTCACAAGGAGGGGTGGCGGCGGTACTGGGTCGAGATTACCTACACCTACTACGTAGGCGAGTACCGCTCAGGCAAGCATGTGCATCGCTTTCGCCGGGAAGAGGATGCCGATGAATTTGTTCGCCAGATTAAGGACAAGCGGGTTCAGGTCCATTACAACGCGTCCGACCCCGACAAATCCGTTATCCTGGATCGCAACCTTGAGATGGTTGCACTGCTGGCCCCGCAGCATCGGTGATCTCGGCGCAGCCGCCTCATATCAACCCTACGCCCCAGAGGCCGTGCAGGCGCGCGAGTTGGATATCAACGCCTCACCGGCCGTCATGCGCGGAGGCAAACAGAAATGCAAACAGAGCAAACAAGAAGAATGCTCGTTTGCTCTATTCGACGCTCAACTGATTTTTCAGGGTGCCCCAGAACCGGGGCCCCCAACGAGTGATTTGTGCTCGTTGGGGTAGAGATCTCGATTCTGAGACCTGGGAAAGCACGACCCTCAACCAGCGGGTCTTTCTGATCCCTGTTCCCTGTCGTCAGTGCGTCTGGGCGAACTGCACGGCCAGATTCAGTTCGTACTCGGCCTGGTGCAGGAACTGATCTGCCCTGGCCGCGTGACCGCCCATATTGTAGCCGTTGGCTTGTTGGAGGTGCTCCAATTCGTGCATAGCGTCAATTACGTGATGGTGCACCTTGTCGATATCGTGCCAGTCGCGTACTTGGGCCATCGTAAAGGCGCCGGACGCGAATGCAACTGCCATGGCGAGCACCAGGTAGAAGCTCTTGATCTTCATCGTTCTCTTCTCCGTTCGCATGCAAATTGAACCCGCCGCCGGCGGGCTGTATGGATGATACGGTACAACACGATCGGTACAGGTTTGTAGAGATTTCTGTTTAGAATTCTGAGCCCGATGCCGCAAGCCCCTCCCGAGCGTATTCGAGGGATCTCGACTCCGAGACCGGAGAAAGCACGCCCCTCTACCAGCGGGTTTTTCTATTCCCTGTTCCCTGTTCCCTATTCCCTGTCTTTCAGATCATCTCCACGCCCCACAGATCGTGCAGGTGAACAATGCCTTGCACTTTGCCGTCTTCATCCACCACCACCAGCGACGTAATTTTGCGTTCCTCTAAAACAGCCAATGCGGTCGCTGCAAGTTCGCTCCATGCAATGGTGCGCGGATGCGGGTTCATCGCCTCGCCTGCCGTTCTGCCCAGCGCCGCGCCGCCCTCGCGCTCTAATAGCCTCCGCAAATCTCCGTCGGAAATCACCCCGCGCAAGCGGCCATTTTCCTGCACCGTCGTGATCCCCAGCTTCTTCGACGACATCTCGAAGATCACGTCGGCCATCATCGTCTCTGGAGCTACCACCGGCACGTCTTCGCCGGAGTGCATCAGGTCGCGCACCCTGGCCAACTGCTTGCCCAGCTTGCCGCCGGGATGCAGTTCGGCAAAATCCTCGGCGCGAAAGCCTTTGCGCAGGCTCACCGCAACCGCCAGCGCATCGCCCAGCGCCAGCATCGCTGTGGTCGAGGCCGTGGGCGCCAGGTTCAGCCCGCAGGCCTCGCGCTCCACGCTGCAGTCGAGCGCCACGTCGCTCGCCGTGGCCAGAGTCGACTGCAAATTGCAGCAGAAGCTCACCAGCGCATCGCCCTTGCGCTTGAGCGTGGCCAGCAGGCGCAGAATCTCTTCTGTTTCTCCTGATGCCGACAGCGCAATCACCACGTCGCCCGCCATCAGCACGCCCAGGTCGCCATGCACCGCTTCGGCCGGATGCAGAAACAAGGCAGGCGAACCGGTTGAGCTGAGCGTTGCGGCAATCTTCTGCGCGATGATGCCGCTCTTGCCCATTCCGGTCACCACCACGCGCCCGTTCTGCCCGCCGCAGCGCAAAATCAGCTCAACCGCGCGGGCAAACGGCTCAGCCATCGGCCCGTCGAGCCGCCGGGCAAGCTCTTCGAGCGCCGCAGCCTCGGTGCGTACCAGCGCCGCCGGATGAAACGCTTCGTCATCGTGCTTGGGAATCATCGGTTTCTGATGGTAACAGGTTAAGGGCCGAAAGCAGGGACTAAGGGACTGAGGGACTAAGGACTAACGGGCCACTAGCCAGTAGCCGGTAGTAGCCGGGTGCCCCACCCTCGCCACGTCGTTGCTTTCGTGGCTAGGGTGGGGGCGAACGCCGACTCGCTGACTTGCTGACCTGCCGACTTGCTTTTCCGCTAACCGCGCCAGCTCCGCTGCCCCGCTCTGATCTCTGACCCCTGATCTCTGATCTCTGCCTTTCCTCGTACAATAACCCCATGAGCACTTTCCCCGTGCGCCGCAACACGATTGTTCTTGGCGCAGTCGTTTTTCTGCTCGCCGTCTTCGCATGGGCGGGCTGGGCCAATTGGGAGTACCGCCAGCAGGCCGCGGCGCGCCTGCTGGCCAACGCCGCCAAAGGTGAACTTGTTGCCGACGCCGCAACCGGCTCCCCCGTTTATGTTTCGCCGCTTCAGGGCAGAATGGCTCCGGCCTTCGCGCTCAATGACCTCAGCGGCAAGAAGGTCCCGCTCTCCAGCTACCGCGGCAAGGCGCTGCTCATCAACTTCTGGGCCACATGGTGCGCACCTTGCAAGATTGAGACTCCCTGGATCGTGGAGCTGCGCAACAAGTACGCGTCGCAGGGATTTGAGGTGTTGGGCGTCGACACCGAGGGCGACGACCTGAAGCCCGACGACAAAGTGGGCTGGGCCAAGGCCAAAGAGGCAGCAAGCAAGTTTGTTGCGCAGGAGAAGATTCCGTATCCCATTCTGCTCGACGGCGACAGCATCAGCATTCCTTACGGCGGACTCGATGAGCTGCCCACCTCGTTCTTCATCGACCGCAAGGGCAACGTGGTTGACGCGCAGGTGGGTCTTACGTCAGAGAGCGATTTGGAAGCCAAGATAAAAAAGGCGCTGGGGGAGTAAGCTGGTCAGCGAGTCAGCAGGTTGACAACGAATCGATGCATAGCATGACCAGGACGAGACTTTCAACGATTGCGGCCCTCTTCGCGGCGGCCCTCCTCGCCCGCGCCCAGTTCGTCGACTCCGGCGACCAGGGCCGGCCAGGCTCAAAGACCAATGCCGTCGTCTACCTCTTCCCGGAACAAGTCACCGTCCACGCCGGCAAACCCAGCCCCGTCGATCTGCACTTCCGCGTCGCTCCCGGCCTGCACATCAACTCGCACACCCCCAGCGACAAGTTCCTGATCGCCACCACTTTCTCCATCGCCGGCAGCGAGGGCGTCGAGCTCGCCGCGACCAGCTATCCGGCAGGTGAATCCATCACCCTCGCTTCCGATCCCAACACCAGGCTCAGTGTCTACACCGGCGAGTTCGTTGTCCACGCGCAAATTGTTTCTGCCGCCGGTAATCACCTGGCCCAGGGCAAGCTTCGTTACCAGGCCTGCGACCGCAACCAGTGCATGCCGCCCAAAACCATTGCCGTGCAGATCGACGTAATCGCTCAGTAAACGTTGACCCACATCCATCTGCACCGTTTATTGCAGTTCTGTTACACTCAAATTCAATTTTCCCCCGATCAGCGAGGTGAACCCATGGGCGTCAACCCCAAAGCCGGCGGCGGAGGTTCGATGTTCTTAATCATCGTCACTGTTGTTATCGTCGCCGGTGCCGCGATCTACTTGATGGATCCTTATCTGTTCCAGAACATCATCACCACGATCGCCCGCTGGCTCCGCTTCGGGCACTAATCGGCGAACACATCCAGAATCAATCGGCGAATTGAGCCGTTCGCTCAAATTCATTCCCGTGGTAAGATTGTCTTACCATGCAGACCCGGGTCTCAACCAAAGGCCAAATCGTTCTTCCCGCACCGCTTCGCCGCCGGCTGGGCCTGCGCGCAGGCGATCCACTCGATATTTCCATCGAGCAGGACCGCATTGTGCTGACCGCCCCGAAGAGGAAGCATTCCAAGGCCAGAATTATTAAAGACCCCATCACGGGCTTCCCAGTGATTGACGCCGGTCCCGATGCGCCCGTGTTGACCAATGAGATGGTGAAAGAGTTGCTCGCGGACTTTCCATGAGATACCTCCTGGACGTCAGCGCGCTCATCGCCTACGGGTTCAGGCAGCATGATTTCCATAACCGGGTTGGCGCCTGGATTCGATCCCGAAAGAGCGATCGTTTCCTCACATGTTCCATTACCGAGCTTGGATTCGTCCGGGTGCTTGGGAATATTCGGACCTACGGCATGAACGTGGCAGACGCAAAATCTCTATTGCAGGAACTGAAGGCGTGGAAGGCGTTGCCGCTCGAATTCATAAACGACGGGAATGACATCTCGTCACTGCCGAAATGGGTAAAAAGTCCCGCGCAGACCACGGACGGGCATCTGCTTCAACTGGCAATCGCCAATGGAGCGGTTCTGGCTACGCTCGATGCGGCAATTCCGGGCGCCTATCTGATTCCGTAGCGGGCGTGCTGAATTCCCAAGTCTCGATTTAAAGACCCGGGAAAAGCGCAGCTGCGGACCTGCCGCCGACTCGCTGGCCTGCTGACTCGCTACGCCCCGGCTTTTTTCTCAATCTTCGCCCAGGTGTCTTTGAGCGGCAGCGTGCGATTGAACACCAGCTTCTCTGGCGTCGAGTCCAGATCCACGCAGAAGTAGCCCACGCGCTCAAACTGATAGCGATCCCCGACCCTGGCGTCGGATAGCGACGGCTCCAGCTTCGCGCCGGTCACAATCTCAAGCGAGTTGGGGTTCAGGTTATCGAAGATATCGCCGCCCTCGGGCAGGTCGTAGGGATCGGGCTTCGAGAACAGCTTGTCGTAAATGCGAATCTCGGCCTCGATGGCGTGCGCCGCCGAGACCCAGTGCATGGTCGACTTCACCTTGCGCCCGTCGGGCGAGTTGCCGCCGCGGCTGGCCGGATCGTAGGTGCAATGCACCTCGACTACATTGCCCTCCGCATCCTTCACCACGTTCTGCGCCGTCACAAAATACGCGTTGCGCAGACGCACCTCCTTGCCCGGCGACAGGCGGTAGTACTTCGGCGGAGGCACTTCGCGGAAGTCATCCTGTTCGATGTAAATCTCGCGGCTGAAGGGAACCTGGCGTGTCCCGGCAGATGGATCTTCGGGGTTGTTTGCGACATCCACAAACTCCTCCTTACCCTCGGGGTAGTTCTCGATCACCACCTTGAGCGGCCGCAGCACCGCCATGGCTCGCGGAGCGCGGCGGTTCAGGTCGTCGCGCTGAAAGTGCTCCAGCATTTCGATGTCTGTCGTCCCATTCGTCCGCGACGCGCCGATCTGCGCGCAGAAGGCGCGAATCGCTTCGGGCGTGAATCCCCGCCGGCGAATACCGCTGATGGTAGGCATGCGCGGATCGTCCCAGCCGCTCACGCGGTTCTCCCGAACAAGCTGCAGCAGCTTCCGCTTCGAGAGCATCGTGTAAGTCAGGTTGAGCCGGTCGAACTCAATTTGCTCGGAAGGAAAGATTCCCAACTGGGCAATGTACCACTTATAGAGCGGCTGATGGTCGGCGAACTCGAGCGTGCACATGGAGTGCGTAACGTTCTCGATCGAATCCGACTGGCCGTGCGCGTAGTCGTACATGGGATAAATACACCACTCGTCGCCGGTGCGATGATGAGTGGCGTGCAGGATGCGGTACATCACCGGGTCGCGCATGTTCAGGTTGGGCGAAGCCATGTCAATCTTGGCTCTCAGCACGCGGGTACCATCGGCGAACTCGCCCTTCTTCATGCGCATGAAAAGGTCTAAATTTTCCTCAATCGCCCGGTTGCGATAAGGGCTGTCGTTGCCTGGCTCGGTGAGCGTACCGCGGTGCTGGCGAATCTCCTCGGCCGTGAGGTCGTCTACATAGGCCTTGCCTTCTTTGATCAGCTTCAGTGCCCACTCGTAGAGCTGGCCGAAATAGTCGCTGGCGTAGCAGAGCCGTTCCCAGTCAAAGCCCAGCCAGCGCACGTCAGCCTGGATGGAGTCGACATACTCCTGCTCTTCCTTTTCGGGATTGGTGTCGTCGAAGCGGAGATTGGTCTTTCCCCCGAATTCATCCGCCAGTCCAAAGTCAAGAAAAATAGCCTTGGCATGGCCGATGTGCAGATAGCCGTTGGGCTCGGGTGGAAAGCGCGTCTGCACCACGGCGTCGCCGTACTTTTTCGTACGCACATCTTCGGCGATCGCGTCGCGGAGAAAGTTATTGATCACGCGTGCTTCGGCGCCGCTAGTCTCTGTGCTTTCTGGATTCGTATTCGTCATCATCGGCTAGTCCTTACGTCAGTGGCCTTTCCGCTTTGTAACAGGGCACAACTTCAGTCGTGCCGCATGAAACAACAAAATCCCCATGGGCTTTAGCCCCTGAGGGGATGGTATTTCACCCAAGCGATGCAAGTTTCTCTCTCGCCTGCCC
>CAWEHF010000033.1:0-104496 GCA_963808695.1 uncultured Acidobacteriaceae bacterium | reverse complement strand
TCGGCGGATGGAGGAACCGAATAGGGTGGGCAGGCGCCCGGCTGCAACTCTGGCAGTGCCTGGAGACTGCCATAGAGGCCAATGCTCTGAAGTTGCCGTTTATTATTCTCAACGGCGGCTCCTCTGACATCACGCCGGACGCCAAGCACCGCAATTTGCCGGTACTGAACCGAATCCTTGTCGGTCATACGAACGATGTTCAAGCTGGCGAAGTGGGAACTCAGGATTCCGGTGCAGTCGTGCAAGCGCTCGAACGGGATCACCAGGATGAGGACGCCTTCCATTGCGAGCCAGCGGCAGGTATGTTCCAGGAAGACGGCCTCCATTCTGCGATTCGCGATGGAGCCGATCTCGGAGTCATACGGCGGGTTCAGATACAGCAGCGAGAAGGATTCGGGCCGCGCAATAGCGTCAAAGGCATTGCCCTGGATCGTCTCGATGCCGTTGGTGCTGGCAATCCGCGCTCGTTCGGCATCGAGCTCGACACCATAGCGCCGGACCTCTGCGTCGCTGGTGACCAGATGCAGGGCAGTTCCTTGTCCCACGCAGGGGTCAATAACTGAAGCCGACCCAGCAAAGGAGAGCAAGGAGCGAAGTTTCACTCCCTCGGCCTCCGGTAATGGGTAGTAACCCATTTTCAGGCGCGCCATGTTCCTCATGGATTGACCTCACTAGCTTGGATTCTTGGGCTCTGAAGCGAGTTTGAGGCTCTGCGCAAAGTGAACGCGGCGATGATTACCGCAGATTTTGCAGCCTAAGCGGCAAACCTCAGACCGGTAACCAGAGAAGCAGCGGGCGGAGATCCTGGATCGGGAGGCCCTGAGAAGAGGGGCGCCAGTCCAACGATCCTCTCCGACCCGCAGAGACCGCAGCGCTGCCGGGCTGAAGACGAGACCATCGTGCAATTCTCACAATAGACGGCCTTCTCCAGGGGAATCGAAACAAGGCCGGGCTCCGTTCGAATCATCCGTACATTGCACATGGATCCTCCAGGTGTCGGCCAATTCCGATCACGCTTGCTGCCCACCGTTTCCGCGACTCGCCTTGTCGCGTTGCTCAATCAGCGACTTGTACAGGTCGGCGAGCTCATCGACCGTATCCGCTCCGCAGACGGGTTCATCTCGTCCTGAGCCCAGCCATGGAAAGCGTTCTTCAAGCAGAGCCAGGACCCGTTCAACGAATGTTTGAGGACGCTCGTCTTCGGCTCTCATTCAAAGCTCCTTGGCGCAGCGACTCATCCGCCAATCGAAGGATTCGCAGCGTGTGTGACGTTTTGCAGTTATCGAGGCAGACAGCCCGCCGGGATAGGGCCGAGACAGATTCTGGAGCGTGACGTATTATCTGCGCCGTGCGTGTGACGCCTACGCGCCGAAAGGACGGGGGTACTGCACGACTCCTCGGCGTTCAGGCCGCTGGTTGCCCAGCCAGTCCTTCGAGCTCCGAAACCAGATGCTTGAGTGCTTCGAGATTGCTGATTGTTGTCATCGACCCGATGTGCAAGCGATCGAGCACGGAGACGAATTGCGTATCACCGATCGACTCGGCCAGGGACTGCGCCTTGCGGATTCCCCGTGAGGCTCGTTCCATCGCCTCCGCGACAGTCGCCTGGAGTTGCGCATTGGGAATTGCGTTCGCTTGCCGTGCTCGCGCGACGCGCCAGAGGATTTCTCCGTAGATGGGGTCGCCCAGGACACGGCGGAACCCTTCAATCTTCGCGGTGGTCTTCTGGTCGATGGGGCCACGTTGCACTTCCGGAGGCCGTGGACCGCAGGCCGGGTTGGTCTTTCCGGTCGCCGACTTAGCCTTCGGAAGCGCCCAGTTGGGAAGTGCGGGAAGCCTGGTCGGCCTACCCTGCCCATCGAGATCCACCCAGGTTTCCGGCAGGTTGTAAAGATAACGGCCCAGGCCGAAGCAACTGGCCGCTCGCTTAAATGCCTGGGCTTCAAAGCCGTCGTCGACTTTATCCAATTCGTCAATGAGCAGCACGCAGGGCCGCTCGCATTCGAGCGCCCGCATCAGGGGACCGGGACGGAAGAAGTCCCGCCCCTTGAGATTCGTCTGAACGCTCTGCCAGTCTTCGTGCTGGCCCTTTGAGAACTCCATGTAGAGACGCTGCAAGCCCTCGTCGAAGCGGCCGATCGCCTTGTCCTCGGTGACGCCGCGGTAGCACTGGAGCCGCTCCACGTGCGTGCCCGCTGCCGCAGCGACCGACACGGCGAGTTGCGTTTTGCCTGAGCCTGCCGGCCCTTCGAGCAGCAGCGGTTTTTGCAGCTTGGCGGCGAGAAAGACAACCTGGGTCATTACCGGGTCGATGAAGTAGCCGGTGGCTGCAAGTTTGCTTGCGAGATCTTCGATTGAATCAAACATCCGCCTGTCCTTGCACTTGTATTGGAATTGGCACCGCGATTTGCTCACGGTCGGCGTTTCGGCCGCCAACCAAAATGTCTTGTACGGGAACCACTTGCGCCCAGACATTTGCCAACGAAGTAGCCCCTAACGCCGCCAGCAGAACAACGAGCCCGCGATTCCAAAGGTCGCCCGACCGCGCCGTCCAAACCGGCCAGCCGCAACAGACAACCACCGTCACATCGAGAACAGTCAGGAGTACGGCAATGATGAAAAACCTGGGTCGTTTCGTCACCTGCGCCTCCTCGAATGCGGAAACAGCATCGGCCGGAACCAAAACTCGGTCAAATTGCCCGGCTGTGGGTTCGATCAGGCACTGACGGCAAGCCTGGTTCGGACCACGCTTCTTGGTCCGAGCCGCTTGCCGTTTCCCGCAGTGGGCAGTTTCTCGACCCATGCCTTTATGTCGGCTTCACGGTATCGGACCATGTTGTTGACCTTCACGTATTGCGGCCCTTCACCCTGCAGCCTCCAGCGGCGGAGGCAAGCCAGACTTACCTTGAGGCAGACCGAAACTTCGTTTTCCGTAAGAAGAGATTCCATATTCACCTCGCATTTGTGGAAAAAGCGCCTGCCTGCCCCCATCGCTCACGCGATAGAGGCAAGTAGACGCTGAACATACTGTGGTCTTACGCCTCGGTCAAATTCCGCGGCTCACTCTCGCCAACATCCCCCTTGGGCGCGTCCATCTTGGGCAGCGGCTTCACGATACCCTCCAATGCTTCCCGCTTAGCTTTCATCCGGACATGCAGATAGTCCCTGAGAACCTCCTTGGAAACGTGACCGACAATCTGGCGGATCGTCTCCTCGCCGGCGCCCTCCTCAGCGAGTTGGGTGATCAGCGTATGGCGATGATCGTGCCACCTGCCCGTCACCTTCGCGTTCTTGCGGACGTTCTTCCACGCGGTCTTGATGGTCGTAACATGTCGCGTAGGATCCCACGGCCGCGGCCTGCCGAAAGGAAAGACGTACCATTCCGGCCGGATTTCTTTGAACTTCTTCCGGTACCAAGCCATGTGCTCGACGATGGCCTTTTGAAGCACGGAGTTGATTGGAATCGTCCGCCCCTCTCCCGCAGCTGTTTTGCTCTCTCCCACCTGGATATAGTTCTTGTCCAGGTGAATCTGGCTCCAGGTGAGCGACTTGATCTCGGCGTCGCGCATGCCGGCGTTGAGCGCCATCGTGAGCGCAAGGTGGATGTGGGGAGAACGCGACTTTCGCGACAACTGCCGCATCTGCTGGGTTTCTTCGGGCTCATACGCTTTGCCGATCTTACGGCGGGAGGGCAGCTTCAGCTTCTTCTTCTTGCGAAGCCGGACCCGAAGCACGTCGCCGGGCTCGCCCATCATGGTCAGAAGGAACCGGACCTCTTCATTGATCGATTTCGGAGCGGCTGACTCTTTCAGCCGATCGGTTTGATACTTGATGACCGTGGATTCATCGATGTCAACCAATAATGCGTCGCCGAGGAGACGCACTACGTGGCCGATTGCATATTCGGCGAAAGTGACCCCCCGAAAACGCAATATGTAATCCGCCAGGTATTCACCGGCTACATCCCGCAGCTGGCGGATACGATTCTCTCGTCTGTTCTGAACGTTGTTGAAGCCCAGTTCGAGTTCACGCCGCCTCTGGTTCTCGGCGTTTTTGGCTACCGTCTTTGAGGTCGATTTGGACGACTCCCGAATTTCCTGTCCGGCGAAGTAGAACTTGTACCACCAGATTTTGCCACGTGGAAAAATTGCCATCGATCACTCCTCTCTCTCGTTTGGCACTAGTACCAATTGGCCAGTGCGAATGGAGATTGGAGCAGGAGGAGAGTTCGCGCAAACCGGCGGTCAACCGAAGATCGGCAGAGGATCAAGTCGTTTCATTGAGGAGGAAAACAACTAAGCAGGATTGCTATGGACGGGGCATCCATTTTGAAAGAGCGTGGGTACAAAAATGGGCACAATTTGAAGAATTGGCGGATTTTTGGCTGCTCTGATCTTCTCTAAGTTGTTGATTTGATTGGCTCCTCAGGTAGGACTCGAACCTACAACCCTTCGGTTAACAGCCGAATGCTTTCGACCCGATCCTCCGTAAGATGTTGCTCTAGATTCGAACCTCGATATGCCCGTCCAAAGTCAGCTGACGGGGGCACACGATCCACTCCCATCAAAGTCCTCGGTAACGCATGTCGGAGTATTTCGGGACGACTCCGTTCTTTGTTCGCGTCGAGCCCGGGCCAATTCGCATCGAACCTCATCAGCGTCGCCGAAAAGTACTTTGTACCGAAAGTTCTTCGGTTTCTCCATTTCCACGAACGAAAACCATGACTCGATGCTGATGCTGCGCTTACGTGATTTGAGCGTCAAGAGAACCTCTCGCCTTGGCCAAAAGATTTCCTCGTCGAATGTAGAGAAGTTTCTTCCTGAGGACCACGCGTGTTGCCGAAAGATCTCCACCCATTTATGGTTTTTGTCGAATTCCACCCGGGACTTCAGGTCAACAGCAACATCAACGTCTCCTATGCGCTCTCGACGCTCTAGAAAGCTTCCGAAAACTGCAATGCGCTTTACAGAATACAGGTACTCCGGACTGGCGTTGACTCTTTGAACGCGCTTCATGAATTCCATTAGTGCAGCAGTTGCAGTTTTTCTCCTGATCCGCCTTGCAGCAGAAGCCCGCGTGATGTCATCGCCAGCATCGGTGACCGAGTACCACGGAAAAGGGCTGTTGCCTCGCCGTTCTCGCTCTCTGTCCCACCGCACAAATCCGGCCGATTCCATGGCCTTGGCAATTTCATGTGCATGACACTCGCTATAGCGAAACTTTCTTGACAGCCAATCTTCGCGAAATGCTCCGTGACACCGACGAAGAATATCTCTGATTCTTATCGCACTTTCACCCGCAATCGATGGAACTGTACCGAGATCGAGAGTCATCAGGAAAAGATCTCCTCCCTGCGCACCTTGCGCATATACCGTCGTAAATGCCAGGCTCGTTGGTTCACTTGAGTTCTCTGCTCACGGATACAGCGTCAGTCAAATCAAAAACTCGGTCAAGTCCAAGAATCGGCTCAGGCCCGCGGAATCGATGGTGTACTGCCATATGGGGCACCGTGAGGAAAATCGCGATCTCGAGTCGTCCCGCTCGATAGGGCATCTGCTCCTCCTCGAACAGGGAGGAGCATCTCCCGAACTCGATTCTCGGTCAAGTTTCCCGGTTATGCCTCGCACTGCGATCCAGTTTCGGGCGGGACCGGGGTGCCGAAACCCTCGCCTTTGGTTCAATTTCTGGGGCACTCGATCGAGTTCTCAACCATTCCGCAAAATCGTGCGGATCGAATCGAACTGAATTCGCGATCCGCAGGGATGGGATCTCGCCGGCGGCGGCCATTTTATAGATCTGTTTCTCTGAGAGGTCGAGCACGCGGGCGATGTCGTTTGCTCTCAGTGCACTTTTCTTCTGCTCAAGGATCTGGTCGATCAGCATCAACTCCTCCTTTTTACCGGGTCCGGTCATGAAGTAACGGCCAAATGACCATGTGACCAAACAGGATTTGCGTCAAATTTGCAATTTAGAGAAAAACGCCGAAGATTTCTCTTCGGCGTCAGGACAAGCGGACATGGCCGCATCGCGGCCTGCGTCTGGAGAATGGTTGGATCTAGCCAACCGCCAGAGACTGACCGTTGACTCTTTTGCGATTGGCGAACGTCGGCCCGGTGAAGCTCGAGTTCACCTTATGGATGACTTCGTCTCTCCTAGCCGGCTTCAAGTAACGGATGATGCTGTCCATCGTGGTCTGCCCCATCCAGGCCATCACGGTTTTCAGATCGACGCCGGCGCGAAGGTGAGTCGTTGCGAAAGTCGCACGGAACTTGTGAAGCCAGAAATCTTCCGGGTTCAATTCGGCTTTGTTTGCATTTCTCTTGAGTGCGCGAATCATGTGCGTGTCGGGTCTTCCGCTCCTCGTGCTGAAGACGAGTGCGCCCGGCGCCGCGCGCCTGGCAGGCAGAGATTTTCGATAGATTTCGAGCGCTTCTAGCAACTCGTCGGGGACGGGAACCTCGCGTTCCTTGTAAGCCTTGGGCGACCAGTGAAACTGAGGCTTCCAGCGCATCTCGACGATGTTCGCCCCGAAACGAACGTTCTCCCAGGTGATGTACATCGCCTCCTGCTCTCTGAATCCTGTCATCAACAGGAAGTCATACAGGATCCGATGATACAGAGAGCAAACGCAATAGAGGTCGGTCAGCTGATCGTCCTCGAAAATTTCCACTTCCGTTTCCACGTATCGCGGACGATCATTTTTTCCGAGCAGCTTGGGCAGGCCCTGCGCCTCGAGGAACGTCATCACGCAGGTGAATTTGTTGAAGACCGTTCGCGGCGCGAGCTTCTTCCTGTCGCGGAGGAAGGCGCAGAAACGCAGCAGATCGATCCGCTGGATCTCGTCCACGCACTTCTTATCGCAGGATTGCTGGAAGTAGGTGAAGGACACCTTGTAGCCCTGCCACGTTTTGGCCTGCCGTGAGAGTTTGATCTCCTCCAGAAAATCGGCCATGGCAGAGCGAAGCTGAAACCGGTTCGGGTAGTCTTTGGGCACCTGGACTTCCAGCCCCTCGGCTCGAGCCTCAAGTTCCTTGATTTTGCGAATCTGGCTGTTGAAGGCAACCGTTGCGTCCCTGCCGACGGAGAGCCGCTTGCGCCGGCCATTCTCGCGCCACTCAAGATAGTAGGAGCCTCCTGGGTGCTTTTCCTGATGGCCGTCCACTATGACCCAGTCAGCCTTGATCCTCCCACTGCTGTTCACAACAACAGGGCAGTAACGGTCCCAGACTTGAGTTACGATTCGTTTGGTGACATTCACTTCCATGGTCGTCTCCTGGCCAAAGCGGTACCACCCTAGGTACCACCCGCCGGAGACTCAGTCCAATTTGTTGATATATAACCTCTTTTGGGAAAAGGGCAAGCGAGTTCGAATCCCTCCGCCCCGACCATTGATGAAGAGGTCCCTCGCCCGCAGCGGCGTGCTCGGGATTTCGCCTGCGGGTTTCCGGGGAACATCCCGTCTGTCCCCGGTTTCCCGGTTTCCCCGGTTTCCGAGTGTCGATGATTTTGTAGCGGTCGTTGCCTCGCGCATTGTCTCCTAACGTTCCCATTGGCAATTCTTTTGGAATTCCGCGTGAACCGATGGTCTAATCGACCAGCTTCACATTGATCGCATTCAAGATGTTTTCCAGCGTCGAATACCGTGTGGCGTTGCGCGCAGATTCCCTTTCCAATTCGGTCCGAAAAGACACACTCTGCGGATTCGGATCAAAACCGATGTACCCACGCATCGTTGATGCGGCGCCGGTACGCAGAAGGCTGCGGTAGTAACAAATAGATCGTCCGCTGCCATCCTCGACATAGAGCGCGGCAGCCACAAGGCATTGATTCAGAGGCCATTCTTCTCCTTTGGAAAATAGCAGCCGCGGCCGTGATTTTTTGGCCGTGAAATCGCATTGCGCGTCGCCAGTAAATTGATTTAGCATTTGCGCACTGCCGAATCGGGCTCGATCTTGCATCGAAAATGGCTCCTGGCTGCAGACCGCGGGGTCAATGCGCCTTGAGATCGCGATTTGCGCAATTGCCGGGTTGCGCGCGAAATGCCTCTACCGCTGCCCGATGAAAAAGAAAGAGGAGTTCCAATGCGATTCGGGTTCGATTGTTTGGTTGTCGCGGCAGCGCTTGTTGTTTCGGGATGCGGTGGTGGTTCCTCAACTCCGCCGCCGCCCGCTGCACCCACGGTCAGCTCCGTGACGCCCGCGAGCGGCGCCACCAACGTGGCCGTCACCTCGGCTGTGACCGCGACCTTCAGCGAGGCGATGACTGCATCTACCCTCGCCACCTCCACCTTTACACTGACCCCGCAGGGTGGAAGCGCGGTAGCGGGAACCGTCACCTACAACTCCGCGACATCGACGGCAACTTTCACGCCTTCGGCCAACCTGGCATCCAACACGCAGTACGCGGCCACGATCACCACTGGGGCAACCGCATCGGATGGAACCGCGCTGGCTTCGAATTACACGTGGTCCTTCACCACCGCCGCAGGCCCGGCGCCCACAATCACCGGATTCACGCCAGCCAATACCACCATTGGCGTCTCCGTCAGCACTACCGTGACGGCCACCTTCAGCGAGGCAATGAACCAGTCAACCATCACGGCATCAACATTTACGCTCGCAGGACCGGGCGGGACGGCAGTGACCGGGACCATCGGTTACGACTCAACCAGCTTCACGGCGACCTTCACGCCAAGCGCGGCCCTCTCCTATAACACGATCTACACGGCTACAGTGACTACGGGAGTTGTCGCTTCGGACGGAACCGCGCTGGCGGGAAGCAACAGCTGGTCGTTCACCACCTCAGGGCCGCCGGCGCCGACGGTCACGGCGGTCACACCCGCGAATGCAAGCACAGGTGTGGCCATTACAACCACGGCCACGGCCACGTTCAGCGAGGCGCTGAGTGCATCTACGCTCACCACCTCCACCTTTACGCTGACCCCGCAAGGTGGAAGCGCAGTGACGGGAACCGTGACGTATGACTCTTCAAGCATGACCGCGACGTTTACGCCGTCCACAACCCTGAACTACAACACGCAGTACACGGCCACTCTCACCACCGGCGTTGTGGCCTCCGATGGAACCGCGCTGGCGCAGAACTATACCTGGTCCTTCACCACGATGACTCAACCGCCGACGGTCACCGTGGTCACGCCCGCCAATGCAAGCACGGGCGTGGCCGTCGCTGCGACAGTCACAGCCACCTTCAGCCAGGTGATGAATTCGTCGACGATCAGTGCGTCGACCTTTACGCTCTCGGCGCAGGGCGGAGCGGCCGTAACCGGCTCGGTCAGCTACAACTCCACGACCTCGGTTGCCACCTTCACTCCATCGCAGAACCTAACTTACGACACGGCGTATACCGCTACGGTCACCACCGGCGCATCAAGTTCTGGGGGAATTGCGTTGGCCCAAAACTACTCGTGGAGCTTCACCACGACGACGGCCCCAGCGCCAAGCGTTACCACAACCGTGCCGGCGAACGGCGCCACAAACGTGATTGCGAGCGATGCTCTAACGGCCACCTTCAGCCAGCCGATGAATGCGTCGACCCTCACCGCTTCCACCTTTACGCTGGCGGCTACAGGCGGCGCCGCGGTTTCTGGGACGGTCGCTTATAACGCTGGCACTTCGACGGCGACTTTCACGCCCGGTACGACCCTGGCATACAGCACCTCTTACACCGCAACCATCACTACTGGAGCGACCAGCTCCGCGGGCGCCCAACTGGCCGCCAACTTCGTATGGACCTTCACGACCGGGACTGCTCCGAGTGCGACGACCGTCGATTTCGGCACGACCTATCAGACCATTCGCGGCTTTGGCGGGTCGACGGCGTGGTTGGGACCGCTAACCACGCAGCAGGCCACCGCTCTGTTCAGCCCGACAATCTGCACGGGCTCGAACGCAGGATCTTGTGGCCTCGGCCTCAGCATCCTGCGCATGCGCATCGACCCAGAGGGTTCGCCAAGCGGTGGTGGCACCTATGGGTCTCCGTATGAAACCGGCGAATGGGACCAGGAGCTAACCAACGCCCAAGAGGCCGTCGCCGCCAACCCGAATGCCATTGCATTCGCGACGCCCTGGACTCCGCCAGCCTCTATGAAGACCGACGCGACCGTGTCGTATAGCTCCTGCGGCGGCGAAGGCGTGGGCTACTGCGGAGGTTCCCTCAACACCGCCGACTACGGAGCCTACGCCCAGTATCTGGAGGATTTCGTCACCTTCTTCAACGCCAACGCCGGCTTCAACCTCTACGCTATCTCCATGCAGAACGAACCGGAGGAAAACGTCACTTACGAATCCTGCGTTTGGACCCCGGACCAAATGGAGACCTGGATTGACGCGCTGACAACACCCGGCCCAAACCCGTTGACTGTCCCGCTCATCATGCCGGAGTCCGCGGTTTTCAATTCCGCTTTTACCGCTCCCGCCCTGACCGATTCGGCTGAACTCGGCAATATCGGCATCATCGGCGGCCATCTGTATGCATTTGGAGAGGGGGTGGGCACCCCGGGACCTTACCCCGACGCTGCAACCTATAACAAGCCGATATGGATGACCGAGCACTATCAGAACGCGACAGGAACCATCACCGATGCGCTTGGCTCGGCCGAAGAGGTCCACAATTCCCTGGTCAACGGCCAGTACAACGCCTATGTCTGGTGGTGGATTTGGAACGATCCCAACGACGGCGTCAACTACGGACTGATCAACTCCAGCACCACCAGCCCCACTCCGACGAACTTCGGCTACGGGATCGGCCAGTTTTCTGACTTCATCCAGCCCGGCTACGTGCGCGCCAGCGCCACGGCAAGCCCAACCTCGAACGTCTACGTATCGGCCTACACGGGTAACGGGCACTATGTGATTGTGGCCATCAACGCTGGGTCGAGCGCGCCAAGTCTCGCGTTCACCCTCCAGAATGCCAGCGGCGTCACGACGCTGACGCCCTATGAAACCACGAGCAGCGGCGGCTTGATGCAGCAGCCCGCGGTGAGCGTATCGGGCGGGCAGTTCACTTACACGCTACCCGCGCAGAGCATCACCACCCTGGTACAGTAGAGCGCGTAGCGGCGGCGATTTTCTTTTGCGGATCGCCGCCGCTCCAGAGCATTTTCACAGTTGCTGTAACCCATAACGGCAGTGGCGAAAGAGAGCTTGCGCGTTCTGGGGTGTAATGGCTGCGATGGCGCGCGCCAGGGCTGGTTCCAGTTACTTGACCGGCCTGGTTTTGGCTCCGCGCAGCAGTTGTTTGAGCTTGGACCAGGCCTGCTCGATGGGATTGAAGTCAGGGGAGTAGGGCGGCAGATAGAGCACCGTTGCACCGCGGCTCTCGATCGACCGGCGCACACTGTCTACCTTATGCGCTCCGAGATTGTCCAGAATGACCATATGGCCGCGCTGGAGCTGCGGACTGAGCACATGTTCCGCGAAGGCGAGATAGACATCGCAGTCGGTGGGCGATTCAATGCTCATGCAGGCTAGGACGCCCTGGGTAGTCAGGGCCGAACCGTCAGGTGGCGCCAGTGGCCGGCCGGCACCGCCTCCCGGACCCGTTCCGAGCGCGGTCCCCAGCCATAGCGGCGCGTCATCTCCGTGGTTACGCCGCTTTCATCGAGAAACACCAGCCAGTCAAGATCGATCTCGGCTACGAGTTCCCGCCACGCCGGCCGCAGCGGTAGTGTCCAGAGTTTTCACGCTTTGAATCCTTCTTGAGACCCAGGGATATTTCTAGTTCGAGGCTGTTTTGCTGCTGGCTTCCACTGGCCCAGACGCAAAACGGCCGAGCGGGAGCGAGGCCTGGCTCCCGCTCACTCCCGCCCGGCGTTCCGGCGATTCGTCTATTGACCAATCGTTACGTTCACGGTATACGGCAGGGACATTTGGGTTCCACTTCCGGGAACCAATTCAATTCCGTTCACGCAGTTGTTTCCACTAGTACAAGAGATTGCAATACTCCCAGTTTCCTGGGCTGTCACTGTAACCCAGTAGGACCCAGCCGGCGTAACGGCGGCGGTCGACTCCGTGCCCAGGGTCGTTGTGCTGCACGCGGTAATGCCAACGAAGGCGCCGCCAAAGAGCAACACGCATATTACCATCAAAAATTGTCCCCACCGCGCGGCTTTCCTGCGGATTACGAGCCCAAACAAGCCCAGGCCAAACATGGCTGCGAAGGTGATCCCTCCCTTGTGCGTTTCCAGCTTCGAAGTGGTGGTCCCAACGGATACGTTGGTCGTAATTGTCATCGTGACCGCGCCTGGCCCAAGGCAACCATCGACTGCACCGCACGGCGTTGTGCTCGACGCGTGCGAAGACACGGCGCCGGGGTTGGGGCCGACGTCGATGGCGCAGTACGTAGGATTCGCCGCGGTGCTTGTCGCACATTCCAGTCCGGCGGGATTGGTGATGAAGTTCGGGTCCGAGGCGTTGGGCGTCGGGTACGAGAACGAGCAGCTCGCGTAGGCCGGCAGGCCCTGGCACTGCAGGGCCAGGGGAAGCGCATAGTTGTTTTCCGAGCTTGCGCGGCCGGCATACCCATATCCCAGGATCGAGTTGAGCGTAAGTGCTGTCGACACCGACGATCCGGCACTCACGGTCAAGGAAGCAGGGCTGGCGCCGATTTGCACCATGGGATGGCTCAAAGCCCAGAAACCGACGCTCTGGCCCTTCGCGCTCTCATAATTGGGATTGACGCTCTGAAGGTCGTTATAGGTTCCGCTGTACTCAGGCGTCACCGCATAATACGTCATGATATCGGGAACTGTGTTATTGCTCGTGTCGATGGTGAAACACGAGACGGATAGAGGCGCTGCTCCCGTATCGTCCACGTTGACAATGGATTTGCTTCCCGCGTTGGCGCCGCAAACAGACTGCCCACTTGCCGCCACATAGTTCACGGCCCCGTAGTTCCATCCCGTTTCTTCGCTGCCGCTGTAGACCGCTGTGGCAATCATGGGGTCGCCGCTGGCGGACGCTATTGTCACCGGATAGGAATAATCCCACTTTGTCCAATCGCCACTGTAGTCTTCCTCGGAGCCATTTCCCTCCGCCAGCACAAGGTAGCCTGGCGGGTTACCCGAGGGCTGGTCGTAGTTATACGAAGTTGTGCAGCCGGATCCCGATCCCGAGGTGCAGGGGAGCGAATAGAGTTGCGGCAAGCTTGATGCCGAGGCCGCAGGCTGCGTGAGCGTTACCGGCACAGGTGTGGCGACAGCCACCGCAGCTGTGTTGCTGGAGTTTCCGTAGAGATAGGTCGGATCTCCGTTGTACCGGGCGGTGAATGTGTAATTCGCGATGGGCAACTGTGTCGGATCGAAGGTAGCTACGCCGCTGCTGTTAAGTGTGGCCGTGAGTTGATACTTGGTTGGCAGCGACGGGTTGGTGAGAGGCACGTTATTGCCGTACGCCACTGTCAGGGTGACCGTTCCCGTGGGTGTCGAACTGCCAGACGCGTTGGGCGCCACGGTCGCCGTGACTGGAACTCCCTCAATGGTGCCTGTGCTGCTCGCCGTCATCGTGATCGTTGTACCGGCCAGAGTCGGGGCCACGCCGGCGCCATTCACTCCGACGGGTGAATTGCCCACATTGCCCTCAACTAGAACCTGGCCTGTCAGAGTGCCCCCGTCACCGATGGCGGGACTGAAGGTAATGGTTGCTGTGCAGGTCGAGTCGACGGGAACCGAGTTTCCGGAACAGGTATCCGCTGTCTCAGTAAAGTCGGCCAGGGAGGTGCTGGGCTCGAAGGAGTTGAGCGGGCTGTTGTAGCCGGTCACCTGCAGCGGCACATTGCCATAGTTCAAGAGCGTCACGGTTTGCGACGACGACGAGCCCGAAGGCGGCGGGGCGCTGGTGGGGTCGGCGGTCAATGTTCCAAAGTTGAGCGACGCGCTGGCGCTGGTCAGGTTCAGGTCCAGCGCTGTCCCGTCGGCAAGGTAGACATTACCCTCAGAATCGATTGCCACGGATGTCGGATTGGTGACGCCGCTGGCCACGGTTGTTTCTTTAGTAGCGTTGAGTGTCCCGCTTACATCGGGAATGCGCACCGTTCCCCCTGAAGCGGACACATAAACAGAGCCCGACGGATCAATCGCCAGGCCGGTGACGTCGCTCAGGCCGGTGAGAACCTGGGTCTGGGTTCCGGCTGGCGTTACTTCATACACCGCGCCACCGTTGACCACATAGAGATTGCTTTGGGAATCTACAGCAATTGCGGACGGCGTACTGAAGGCAGCACCGGAAAGAGTGAGGACTTGTGAGTTGAACATGGGAGGCAGACCCGCATTCAAGCCTGCGCTGAGATCCTCCAGCTCGTAGACTTTCTGGTTGCTCGCATCGGACACATACAGATCGCCGAGGCCATCGGCGGCCAGCGCCACCTGCGAGCCCAGACCGCTCTTGAGCGTCACCTGGCCTTTAGAGTTCAAGCCATTGGCGGTTTCCGGAACCTCGTAGACGTTGCCGCTGTCGGCGATGAAGACGTCGCCGGCTCCATCCACGGCCACTCCTGTAGGCGCTTTCAAATTCTGGCCCACGGCGGTTGCTGTTGCGCCCGCACCGGAACCGGAGGGATACATCTCGACCGCGCCCAGGCCGGAGTCAGCCACGTAAAGATTGCCGGCTGCATCCACGGCGATCTGCTGAGGCGACGTCAGGCCGCCGCCAATCGTAGACTGCGCTGCAGGCGTAACCTGCACGGCTCCGCCTGTTCCGATCCCACTCAGAGGCATCGAGGCAATCAGGTTGCCGCTCGTGTCCAGCATGGTTAAGGTGGCGGAGACGGCGCCCGTAGTTTGTGGGGAGAAGGTCAAATTAACAGTGCAGCCAGTTTGAGCGGCATAGGGCAGAGGGTTTGTCGGCAGAGACGTCGCCTGAGCTTGTGTTACGCAATTCGGAGGGCCGGTACTGCTCACGACGGCAAAATCGGGATTGCTTTTGCCGGCCTCCAGCACCTCGATCGTGCCCGGAGTTACACCGCTGGCATTATTAAAGCTGAAGACCACCGAGCCCGAATCCGGCTTAGCGGCGCCCACCGCGAATGAACCGAATTCAGCCGCATTGAAGGCAACTTCACTGACGCCCGCGGTAAATTGCTGCGTCGGCACAAACAAATTCCCGCTGCGGTACAACGCAACCGCACCCTGGGCGGGCACTGAGGTCAGCAACAGAGCGGAACTGCTCGACGTGAACCCTTGGGGAAGCAGGTAAACGCCATCCTTATTGTCGCTGATGTAAGTATTGCCGAGGGAACTGGTGTTGGTGTCGTCGGTGGCCACGCCGGTCACAGCAGGCAGATTCGGATCGATTCGCGTCAGCTTCGCATCCGTAGTCAATCCCGTTGTTCCGGCAGGAATCTCGTATGCGCCAGGGAGGGCGCCTGAGCCCTGCTCGACAAAATAAATATTGCCGGCTAGATCCGAGGCAATGGAGATCGCAGGAGCCTGCATGCCCGAGACGATGGTGGCCGGAGTTCCCGCCGCAGGAGCAGTCAAGAAGTCGCCGCTTACAGGGATACTGACGATGCTATTGCCGGACGACGAGCTTGTGCCAATCAGGAGACTCGTGTTCGTGTAGTCGATTGCAATTCCCCAGGCCAACACGCCTGCTCCGAGGTTGATAAAGGTCGGGGCGGCTGTGCCGCACACGCTCGCGGAAGTATTGTTTGTAGTGAGCGCTGCCAACCCGTCCCACGTTCCGCTAACGCCATCGTAGGGGTACATCAGCACGCAACTGCCGCCCTCGATATACAGATCGTTGAGCGGATCGATAGCGATCCCGGGCGTGATGACGGAGGCGCCCTTGGTGCTGAAGAGGCCACCGTTAGCAACGAGGGTGACGGCGTTTCCACCGTTGGCGGGGTACTCGTACAGCGCGCCATTCAAATCGTCCACAGCCAGCACGTCGCCAAAGGTGTCGACGGCGATGTTCGGGATCGTGCCTGGGGTGATGGCACTCGAACCTGAACCAGGATTCAGCCCGGCGGCGAAACTGACGATCGTCGGCGTGGCCTGCGCATGAGCTCCCGCGCACAGGCATCCGGCGAGCAACAACATCAACGCGTATTCGGAGAACCGGCGCAGCGAAAGGAATGGCTCGTTAAACATGATATTTCTCCCTGGAAAACTTCTACCAATCTCGCTCGTTACGTGAAACTGCGACATAAGAAAACCTGCATTCTGCAGCTTGCGGAGGGCTGCCCAATGCTCCCCGCAAGCTGCTGGCCCGGAAACGCCTATTGGATCGTCACGCTCAGAATGAAGGGCAACGACTCCACCTGACCTGTCGACGGATTGGTTACGACAATGCTCACGTTATAGGTGCCGCTCGGAGTTGTGTACTTTGGAACGGCTGGCGTGTGGGTGTAGCTCGAGTTGGTGCAACTGGTAATGTCCATGACGCTCGCCGCAAGGAAGAGCACAAGGCATCCGGCGCCGAGGAAATACCGGTTGAAGAGCCTCCTCCTGCGGAGGGCCAGGCCCAGCAAGCCCAGTCCGAACAGGCCGGCCAGAGCCAGGGGCGAGGTGCGAGACCTTTCCCTCTCCAGACTCCCCACGTTCACCGGGATATTGGTGCTGACGGTAACCACCGTCGTTGTGGGTTGACATGTGTTGCCGGACCCGCTGGTAGGAGCGCATAAATCAGGCTGGGGAACGCTGAAAGTGCACTCGGCATCCTTCGGCATCGAGGAGTTGTCGACGCATGTGATGTTTGTCCCGTTGGGAGCCGAGAACCCGACCAGCGATGAGAGGGTGAGGGTGCTCGCCACCGGCGTCCCTGCCGTAGTCGTAACCGATGTGGGGCTGGCCGAGATCAGCACACTCTGGGGGATGACCTGGAAAGAAATGGCCGCAGAGGTCAGTGAAGAGAAGTTCTCATCTCCGCTGTAAACGGCCGTGAGGTTATAGACGCCCGCCGGGAGTGCACCTGCGTTGATGGTCGCATTTCCGTTCGCGTCCAGCGTTGCTGTGCCCACGGCCGCGGTTCCGTTCATAAAAGTGACGGTACCGGTTGGGACGCCAAGCGTTGAAGAAACATTGGCGGTAACGTCGGTTGTGGTGCTGGTCCCCACATAGTACACGCCATTGCTGCTGTTCGGCTGGACACCGTTGGGTTCGGGCAGCGTGATGACAGGAGCCGCCGTGGCAACTATGAAGGTTACCGGGCTGCTGCTACTCTTCTGGAACAACTGAGCCAGATTTCCTCCATAAACGGCTGTGACGTTGTACGTGCCGCCCGGAATGCTGGTCAACGTAAACGTAGCCGTGGTGCCGGTGGTGTTCCCGGTAGCCTGCGCCGTTTGCGTGATTGCCTGCTGATTACTGCCTGGAGCGGCAGGGGACAATGTGAGAGTGACCGGTCCTGACGGCACGCTGTTGACGTAATCTATGCCATTGCCTGGCTCAGGAGTAATCGTCACAGTCGCCGTCGTGCTCCCCGGAAAGACTGAGCCGGGAGGATTCAGGGTGACGGAGGTTTGAGTCGCTTCAAGGCCGGCGAGGGCGGTGCCCTGCAGACCCGCGGTAACGGTCCCGCTCGCTACATTACTCGCATTGGTTTGGACCGATAGCGTGTCGCCGGAGTAGGTGATTGGATTGATGTCTCCCGCTGGCGGCGCCGGTGGTGTAAAACCGACCCCCCACGTACAGGACGAGCCGGTAGTCACGGGAGTGGTGCCCGTGATATCGCACGGGGTTCCCCCGCTCGGGGCGACGAGGGAAAAGTCGCCGTTCGTGGCATCGGGGCCGCTAAATGTCGCACCGGTGACATTCAGCGGTTGGTTGCCGTTATTGAATACCGGGACGTCCTCTTCCGCAAGAACAGTCGGAGTAAGACCTTGTCCGAAGTTCACAAATCCGTTCACGTTGAATTCGAACAGATTCGGCGTACCGTCTGTCATGTCGGTGACATACAGATTCCCCTGTTGATCCAGGGCCACGCTATTGGGCGCAAGAATGGAGGTCGTGCCGGTGGGCGTAAAAACGGAGTCTTCGAGCGGCCCCGCGCTGTTCACGGTGAGAGTACCGTCGATGGAAGGGATGCGCAAAATTCCGCCGCTCTGCGCCACGATCACCGACCCCGACGCATCCACCGCCAGGCCGGTAATCGACCCGGCTAAAGAGCTGGTGAGCTCGGTCTGCACGTTCCACGGCGTGATCTCATACAAACTTGTTCCATCTGCAACGAACAAATCGTTGCTGCCTGCCGGAACCGGGATCGGCGTGCAGAGAGCGGGGGGAGTGGGAGGGGGGCCGGAGCACACCAGATCTTCGCTATTGGAGTCCACCGCTACTGCCGTTGGCTTGCTGAAACCGGAACCGACCGTGATGGTGGTACTGAGCGAACTGGGCAATGGCGTTGACGTGGTGGGGCTGGTCACCAGATACGTCGCGTCAGGGTTGGGAATTTTCACCACCCGGGCATTCTCCGGATCGGCTACGTAGACATTGCCCACGCCGTCCACAGCCAGATTGAGGCCGCTGTTGCCCAATCCTGTAGCAATCGTGGTCTGGCCTGCAGTATTGAGAGCGCCATTCACCCACGGAATCTCATATACGTTGCCCGAATCAGCAATGTACACGTCACCGGATCCGTCCACTGCGACGCCGGTGGGGTTCACAAGGTTTTTCCCTACCGAGGCGCCGCTTGCGTTGGAGGAATTCGCGGTGAAATACAGCACTTTATGGCGGCCGGGATCCGCAACATAGGTGTCGCCCGCCGCATCGGAAGCCACCTGCGCGGGAGTATCGAGCCCCGCGGCGACCGCGGTCTCCGCGGGAGTAGACAGCAGAGATGCCTCTGGCCCCTCTCCGGTGCCGCTGAGATAAGTTGTACCGCCTGGAATCGGAGTGCTGGTTGTGCTGCTACCGACCATGCCCTGCATCGTCAGTTGGCCGGAGATGGGGCCGGGCGCGCGCGCATCCAGCTCCACCCAATATAGACATGTCGAAAGCGCGGAATAGACGGGCTCCGTTGTGGTGGGCGGCGTCGTGACGGGCAGCGCTGTGCAGGGAACTGCGGAGGTGGTTCCCGACCCCGGGGGGAGCGGGTTTGTCAATAGGTCGGCCTGAAAATCCGTCCCGTTCCCCGGCTGCGAAAAATTGATGGCTAACGAACTAACGGGCTGATTGAAGTTGACAAACAGGAGGCCCGCGCTTACTGGGGGGTCTCCGTTGGCGCAGAGTCCGGTGGTGGTCGACGGAGTAGACCCGTCAGCGCAGACCGGGCCGAGCGGCCCTCCAGCAACCCCAACCGGCACGGCCCCCAGGTTGAGGGACCCGGGAGCCCACACCACAATTGCATAGTTACTCGGATATTCTCCAGACCCGCTGGGAGAGTATTTCTGATAAGAGGGGATCCATAGGTATCCTCGCGAATCGATGGACAGAGGCTGGTTGCCGTCAATCGGCCCCAAATAGGAGAGGTTGCTGAAGTCGTAGCAAGTGCTGATGTTAGAAACGTCGGGTTTTACCCCTGTTGGACCGCACGCGTTCGGTATCTCCCAGATGCCCGACATGGTTTCGGCATAGCTGGCATTGTTTTCGGAATCCATATAGAGATTGCCGAAGGCATCCAGGGTCACTCCGGCATATTTAACCGTATTGGTAGTCGAATCGATTCTCTGGAACTGCGTTTCTGCGTCGCCAACCCCCGTTCCCGTAATCCCCCCGGCCAAAGTCGACTCGGAGATGAAGAAGAGCCCAATGACCTCCGCACTGGCTTTCGCGTCGTGGCGCTCGACCAAAAAGATGTTGCCGTTGGGATCGACTTTGAAAGTTGCGGCGTCGTTCTTCATGCCGGTGACAAGGGCATTCACATTGACGCTTGACATGTCGGAATTGCCTTGGCTATCCACGGGAACTGAATAGAGATTGTTGACGGCTTCGCTCGTGAAATAGAGCGTCCCACTGCCATCCATTTTGGGGCTGTTCAAAAACTCCGCGTCGTCCACGCCGGTTTCGATCACGAGGGCTGAGCCGGTACTGGGGTCCATGATGTTGCTGCCCCAGCCGTCGCTCGTCGTAGGTTCCCATGAATTCGTGGTGGGATCGTAAGGAACGCGGAAGAACATGGCGTTGGGGACGGAGGTGAGAGAATAGCGGATACCAATATAAAGTGTGCCCTGGGCATCCATGCACATGCCCTCAGAGGAGAAGCCGCCGGCACTGCCCAACGTTGTACCTGGCGCAACCAGGGTGGTCCATGAGGTTGCACCTGGGGATAGCTGATACAGGGCATCGGTTCCTGCGTCAAACGCCACAACATTCCCCTTATAAAAGAGAATCTTGTAGATTTGGCCAAAGTTGTTGTTGGAGGGTATGGTAATGATCGAGCCGGTGGTCACCTCCGGCGCCTGCCCTGCGGCGGCTCCGCACAACGAAAATGCCGCTACCAGCAACCCGACTCCAATGCGCACCAACCGGCGAAAGTACGCTCTTATCTTGACGACCATGAAAACCCTCCACCAAACCATCTCATTCGAAATTTCTGTCAACGGCTTCACCGCCTCCTCCTAATCTCGGGAGCGTCACTCCCGGGAGGCGACCCATTCGTTTTCCGCTCCGCAGACTCTCTGCCGTCATTGGAGGTCCTTCCCGGGCGGCCCGGCGCGCGAGCGCCGCGCCAACAGAGCGATTCCTTAGAACTTAAACTTCGCGCTCAGCTCCATTAGGCGCGAACCATACTTCACGTTTGCGATCCCGAAGTTCTTGTACCCCAGCTCTGCCTGGGTAAGGCTCTGACCGGGGACCGCGCCCAGCAGGTTGCCCAGATCCAGATTCGAACTGTCGTTGTTGTTAAATGAAACCAAGGGGTGGTTGAGGAAGTTGAACGCGGAAGCGCTGAATTGCAGCGTTCTGCTTTCTCTCAAGGAGAAAGCTTTGTAGACCGACAGATTGTTGTTTAAGAATGCGGGACCGTGAATGTACGGGAGCCGATATTGGCCTTGCCCGGTGGGATTCGTGGAGAGCGCCAGGGAGCCCGTCGTGGCGCTGCCGGGCAGCGGCACGCCGAAGCAGGTCGCACGCATATATTGGTCCTTCGCTTTCCCGCCCGCCGGATTGCAGTTCACAGCCGGCATCAGCAGGTAGTCGGGCGTACCCATCCAGACAACCGGGCTGAAGTTGGTTACGCAATAGGTGTGTCCGGCCTTATCGGGCGCTATGTTATAGGTGTTCGCGCAGGTCTTATCGGCGCCGGAGTCGAGATCGAGCTGCTGCGGCATATATACTCGGGTCACCTGAATGTTGCCATACCCAAAACTGAAGTTTTCGCCCTGTTCCGAAGGCAGGTCCGGACCGCTCTGCACGGTAGAAATGCCTGAAATCTGCCAGTCGTTCGCGACTTTGGACAAGAAGGAATTGCCGCCGCCATAGCGGCGTCCGAGATTGACGAGGTAATGGACGTTGAAGACCTGGCTGCGATCGAACGGGGCAGGGTTGTAGTCGTTGCGTAGATTCAGGGGGTCGGCAAGATTGTTGTTGTAAGACGCGGCCGTCGCCAGATCCTTCGAGAAGGTATAGTTCGCGCCCCAGGTCAAAATGCCGTTACCGTTTCTGTTCCAGCTCACCTGCAGGCTGTTGTAGTTCGCGTAAAAGTCGTGCTTGAGCGTATAGATGTGCTGGTAAAACGGATAGGTCCGGTAGAAGTCCTCCTCTGCCGTACTCAGGTTGCCCAGGAAATTTCCCGTATTCGGCGCGATGATCGAAGCCGGCAAATTGGCAGTGGAGAAGGTGGACTGAAAATAGGAGCCAATCGGAAGCACGTTCAAATCGGATGCCTCGTTGTAACCGCTGGCCTGGGAGTTAAAGGTAGGCAGGTTCTGGCTCTTGCTGCCCACGTAAGCAAACTCCAGCAACGAGTTCCTTATGGGCCTCCACATGAGCCGCTGGTCGACGGTCAAATTGTATTGGTAATAAACTGGCCGTTCCTTGTCCGTAGCGGAAAGCGTGGCGACGTTGATATCGGGAGGATTGATGGGCGACTGGTCGTCGACCAGGTTGAAATCCAGGATTCCGAGGGATTCGCTCGTCTTGTAGCCCTGCGCTGTGGCGGCCGCCAGAGCGTATGGGGAAAACTGCTCCTGGTTGCGATAGACGCCCCATCCGCCGCGCAGCACCGTGTTGGAGGTCCCGAAGATGTCCCACGCGGCGCCAACGCGCGGGCTGAAATAGATCATCGGCGGTTGATTCACCGAGTTCGCCACGCCTGTATCCTGTTTGTGCCATGCGATCCCGGGCATGGCCAGGCTGCTGCAGTTACGGGTTGTGCCCCCACACTCGCTGGAATAGAGCGAGGGAGAGAAGGTAGCCAGGCCGTTGCCATGGCGGTCGAACCAGGGACCCAGGTGCTCCACGCGAGCGCCCAGCATCAGCGTGACTCGATGCAGCTTCCACGAATCGTTTGCGTATCCGGCCAACGACGTGTACTGCATGTCGACGATGGGCGAGAAGTTGGTCTGGGTGAATGAATCCGCGTAGCCCTGGTACATCATGGCTACGGGATTGAAGCAGCTGCCAAAGTAGGCCGCACCCGACAGACGGTTGGTGCCGCCCGGATCAGGGTTCTCGCAGGCCACATAATCAGTGGCTGCGAACGCCACGTTGCCGTTGTACTCCAGGTAACTGCCGGGATTGAATGTGTACTCCCCCTGCGGGAACGCCGCGGCGTAGTCTGCATCGCCGTTCAGAACGCCCCGCTCGGCGTATACGCCGAAAGCGAAACTGTGCGATCCCTTCACCCAGTCCACGGTGTCCGACAGCGTCGGCACAACCTTCTTCATCTTGATCTGATTGTTGTAAAAACCGCCCGGCATGAGCATATTGGGATAACCCAAAGAGCTGTAGTCCGAGAGTGCCGGCACCGAATAGTCGTAGTTATTTTTATATTCGCCGAGGTAGTCGAAATTGTCGCCGGCCGGGTTGTTGCAGGTCCCCGACGCCCGCTCCGACGGGTTGGTGCAGTTGTAGTCGTTCATATGGAAACGACTTACTGCATTCGGATTGCCCTCGTTGGCCGGGTCGCTGATGAAGGACATCGAAGCGCTGACTTCGTTGGTCACGCTGCTGCCGAAGGTCCGGATGTAATGAAAGGAGAAGACGTTCGAGATATCGCCGGAAGTGATCTGCCCGGGATACTCAATGGAATTGTTGGGAAAATATCCCCAGGCGACCGGCTCGTCGGTGATCTGCGCCTGACGGCCCCAGGTTGCATAGAATTTGTTGTAATCGTTCAGGTTGAAATCCACGCGGGCGTGAAACTGAGAGCCGTTCTGGTTTTGAATGACTTCCTGCACGTAGTTGTAACCCTGCTCGTTGACAAACGGATTGGCATTCGGCAGCGGCAGCCAGTTCACCAACGCTACGCCGCTCGAATTGGAGTAGGCGGCCACATTGCCGTTGGCCACGGGGGCTCCGGTGGGCAGATAGTTGTTCGCGTAGCACATAGGTAGAACGGCATCCAGGTTCACTTTGCCGTCCGGGCGCGCGCCGCACAACTCAGAATTCAGTGACGCCGCGCTGAAATCGCCCTTGCGCTCCGCCATGGTGGGAACCCAGGAGCCCAAGGTCCCCCCCCAATAGTTCTGGTTGTACTTCTCGTAACCTGCGAAGAAGAACAGCTTGGTGTTATGCGGACCGAATCGCGTTCGGGGAATCCACAGGGGACCGCCGAGCTGACCGCCCGGATAGAGATAGCGGCCCGGGGGGCGCGTCTGCTGAAGATAATTGTTGTACCAGTCGTTGGCGTTGAGCACCGTGTCGCGGCCATACAGGTAGGCCTCGCCATGGTATCCGGAGCTGCCCGCCTTAGTAGTCGCGTTCAGCACAGCGGGCCCTTTGGCGTACTCGGAGCTGAAGGTCGACGTAGTGGCCTTAATCTCCTGAATCATGTCGGAGTTCACCGACTGTACGGTCCCGGCATTCGTATCGATGTCCTGAATTGAAACGCCATCCAGCACGGTCGCGAGTCCGGTGGGGCCGGCTCCATTGGCCGAGAAGGCGCCGGTGATGCCGGTATTCAAACCCACCACAGCGGTGTTTACGGCTGCCTGATTGTTGACCCCTGGGCTCACCATCGCGAACCCCGGCAGCATTTCAATCAGCTCCGTCGCGTCGCGGCCCACGATCGCCAGCGTATCCAGATCCTGGGCGGTAATCACATCGCTGCGCTCGGGCGTATCCAGAGGCTTAAGCGACTGATTCGCAGTCGCTTCCACCGTCACCTGCTCAGAGGCCGCGGCCACCTGCATCTTGATGTCGGTGAAGTTCACGCGGTCGCCGGGCCGCAGCGGGAAGGGCTGCGACTGCCACGTCGCGAAACCCTTCATCTCCGTCCGCAGCTGATACCGCAGCCCTGCCGTTACAGCCGGGATTGCGAATTCGCCCAAGCCATTGCTCACCGTCCGGCGTTCTGACTTGTTGTCCAGGTTGGTCACGGTCACAACCGCGCCCGGAATCACCGCGCCCGTCGTATCCTGCACCACGCCCGACACGCTGCCCGTGGTCTCCTGCGCCAAGGCGGGCAATGGCCACAACAGCAGCACCGCGATGAAGAGCCCAAGCCCTGCGGACGCCTGCCTGAATCCAGGAAAGAACCTCATCGTCACAACCCCCTTGGCTGCCCTGCTTTTGCGAAACCCGGAGTACGATGGCATCGATAACACCACTTGCGATCTGCGCACTGAATGTTCCGGAATTTCGCTGAGTTAATCTCGGGCTCAAATTATTGAGCCCAACCGGAGAACAGTCAAGCGATTTTTGTAAGTCCTTCGGGCTACGTGCCAATGGTGGGGAAACTCATTGCACCCTTAACTAAAATGATTTACCCTTGTTGCCCGGTCATCGGACTGCGGGCGGAACCGTGGTCGCGCTTTGGGCGGTTCTGCTCCGCGCCGCTAGGGCTTGTTCACGCTACTTGGATGGCGGCGACGGGAGCCAGTTTTTTCGAGTTCTAGGAGAGAGGAGCGACGCATACCGGGTGTCTGTTAGCGACGAACGACAACGAAATCGGAAAAACTGGCCGCGTCCCTTCGGGTTGCGGCGCAAATCCGGTCATACTCTGTTCTCGCCCTCGACCTTGGAGCCACCAAAGCCTTCGGACTCAGCCGCGTCTGACGGGACTTTCGCCCGCAACGCCATCCATCTCAGTAGCGTGAACAGGCCCTGACACGGTCGCGCAGGCAGAAAAATGGCTGGCATGATCTCCTGGACACACCCCTGTGCGTGGAAGACACTGCCCCGCAATAGCTGTGCGACCAAGCTTGGATTGTGTTCTGACCTGCGCGCCTTTTTCAGCCCGAGGAGCTCTTTTCCGGGAGCGCGGTCGCCCTTCTTTGCAGCCAGCAGCCTTTTTTCGTGTTGGAAGGCCAATCGATTTAGTTCTTGCTTGACCTGCTCCCGCGGCCAAAAAATTGCCGCGTAAATTTTCTTGACAACTACACCGCCTGGAACGAGAATGATCCCGCATTTCGTTAGGCAATTCCCGGGTCGCTGATCCGGGGGGCTTTCTGGGGTCAAGTATTCGTTTCGGCCTGGGAGCGATAACACTGATGGTTCTGCCTGGGATTTTGCTGGCTCCGTATCCTGCTTTCCGGCCCTTGCTGGAAGATAGCGCGGGAGTGGGGCGGATGCAGTTGTGCTGTGTTGATCGATGCTCTTCGGAGCCTGCCTGCATGCTACCGGGGAGCCGAATGCGGCCGCGCAAAGGGGGCGGCTCATAAGAAGTCACTCATAGGTACCCAACAGAAGGACTCAGCCAAACTGAAGACATCCCCAAAGCCACCGGAACAGGCGGGAAACCCGCTCCGGACCGGACACGGCGGCGGGCGGTGGAAATTTACTTGGACGAAGGTGCGGAAGGCGATAGCCGTCCCCTTTTTGAAACAACATTTCACCGGAGGACTCACGATGGGAACGAAATCGAACCAACTTCAGAGATACATGTCGCGGGGTACCTGCGTTGCCCTGCTCGCAATACTGGCTATCTTCCTGTTCGCGGCTGCCACGAGCGCGACTGCACAGCCTGCACAGCCAATCGTCGTCAGCCAGCTTACCTGGGGCCCGGCGTACTTGGGCGGCGGAACGTTTTCGGGAGAAAATGTCGCCGGCAGCACTTGGGGCATGAATTCGAAGGGCGTGATAGTCGCCTCCGAAACCTATGGCGGCAACGTGATCCAATTCAGCGGCGCCGGGTATGCCGAAAGCGTCGCCGGCCCCGTTTCGAATGGCAGCGGCATCGCCATTGACAGCAACGATTTTCTTTACGTGTCGGACGAGTATAACCAAAATCTCGTAAAGATTGCGCCGACGGGCACGGTCTCCGGAACAACTTACACCGAAGGATCCACCGGAACCTACTCATGGACCACCGACCCGACCGGCTCGGCGTACACGAGCCTCCCCGCCTGCACTGGCGTGAAGACAACCGACCAGGTCGCGGGCATGTGCGCCATCACCGAGCCGGCCTCGATTGGCTATTTCGGCGTGAGTGCACTGGCCGTCGACAAAGCCAACAATCTGTACATCGTCACCGACGACAGCGGCACAGTCAGCGCCGGAGGCTACGGGACCCCGGCCTATTCCATTTACAAATGCGGCACCACATGCGTCGCTGGTACAGCGGCTCCTATCCTGGTCTACTCTGAGCCACTGAATACCACCAATCCGACCACCGTTGGCCAGCTCTATCTCGGCGGCATGGATTTCGACCAGCAGGGCAACCTTTATTTCACCGACGCCGCGGTCACCAAGGACAGCAACGAGACCATCGCCTCGTCCAACCTCAACGAATTGCAGGAAACCACGGCCAAGCTCACGGGCTTTGGCGGTGTTACGACCGGCTTCGTGGCGGCGCCGACCGTTCTTATCACCTACACCGATGCATCTCCCGGTCAATATGACGACCTCATTGGTGCGGTCTACGTAGACAAAGGGGTCGGCAATCCTGGCGCTGGCACGGTGTACTTCGGGCTCGCGGATAGCGGCATCTACGCGATGCCCAACAACAAGGGAGTGGTCAACACCGCGGGCCTGTACGCGATCAGCAACCAGGGCACAAAGCTCGTGAGAGAGGACGCTTACGGCAACCTCTATATGGTGGGCTACACCTCGGCCGTCAACTCCGCCGGCTCCGACACGTTCGCTTATATTGGGCTCGGCGGCCCGAACTTCCCAGGGACGGCGACGACTGCAAACATTGTGGTGGCGGACAACACGGAACCCTGCACCCCAACTTTGACCCTCGCATTCACGAATTCTGAATTCACGGCCGCCCCGACGACAGGCAGCAGCTGCTCTAGCTCGTCGATTCCGGTCGGCCTTGGCGCTTCCTTTAGCCCCTACACCATCACCTTGACCCCGGTCGCTGGCGTGCCGCCCGCCTCTGGCCTGACTGTGACCGACACCACGTCGGGCGCATCGTCAACGACAATTGCTAAAGGCGGAATCATCTCATCGATTGACCAGAGCGCGTGGGGGCCGGAATTCCTGGCAGGCGGCGTCTTCGGCGCCGACTCCGCGGATAGCCATTCGGCGGCCATCAACTCCAAGGGCCTGGTATTCATGGGTACCTCCTATGGCACCGGCCAAATTCAGCAGTTCGTCCGCTCAAATGGCACCATCACAGTGACCGAGGTTGGCCCCTTCACCGGCGCCGGCGGCATGGCCGTCGACAGCAACAACTTCCTCTATGTCTCCGGCGAGTACAACAATACCGTCCTCAAGCTGCCCATGAACTCGGATGGAACCTATCCCACGTTCACCTCCAGCACTGGACTTTCCACCTGCCTGGGGACTTCCGCGGACAGCGCGGGAATGTGCCAGATCGTCCTGGGCGGTTCGACCTTCACCACAAACCTGCTCGGTATGTCTGCCCTGATCTTCGATTCGAAGGGCGATTTGTTCTTTGATACCAACGACGAGGGCACAGCAGGCAATGGCCAGTACTCGATCTACGAGTGCGGTCCGGGTTGCCTGTACGGCTCGAGCCCCACGGCCCCGGTCCTGCTCTTCGCCGAGCAGGTGCCTTTCGACACCAACGGAGATCAGTACTATCCCGGCCCGATCGCCGTCGATTCGAATGGGAATGTGTTCTTTACCGACGCGCTGGTCGATGTCTCAGGGGCGAGTTACGTCCACACTTCGAACCTGTGGGAGCTGCCGGTCGACAGTAGCAATGCGAACGGCTATGCCGCCGCTCCGACGCTGCTCGAAACGATCTCGCCGGCGTGCGATTCCGCCCCATGCAAGTACAACAACGATCTCGACGGGCTGGTTATCGACGCGAACAACAATATCTTCCTCGCGGATCAGTACACCGGCATTTTCGAGCTGCCCGCGGGAAGCTACGATGCTCCTCCGATTGCCATTGCGGCGCCGGGGGCGAAATCGATCGTTGAGGATACTCTCAACCCCGGCAACTTCTTCTTCTCCGGCTACAACAGCGGCGACTCGATCGGCTACGATGCGGTCGGCAGTGCGAACATAGCCGGCCAGGCCTCAGCACAATCTCCGACTTCGGCCAGCGTCAATGTGCTCGATAACTTTGGCTGCAACGAGTCGCCGACGCTCAACTACTCGTTCACCGACGCCACTGAATTCGCCGGTACTCAAGGCGGATCCACCGACATGGCTCTTGGAGGCGGCTGCGGCATCGCTGGAACCGTCACCTTCACCCCGTCCACCAGTTCGGGCACCGTTACCACAACGATGACCGTGAGTGACACGGTCAACGGCGGATCCGACACGGCGCAGGTCAGCGCCCTTGCTGCGACCGCGCAGATCCTTACCCTGACCGGGATCACCTCGCCCGTTACCTATAGCCCGAGTGCAACGTACACACTGAATGTCACGGGCAACACTTCGGGCAATGAACCAACCTTCGCGATCGACGCCACCATCGGCACTCCGGCAATCGCGAGCATTACGGGCGACATCCTGACCATTAACGGCGCCGGCACGTTCGGTATCGACGTCGCCGTCGCTGGCACCACTACCGGCAGCCCAATCTATGCTCCTGGGTCGCTCACGGTAACCATCACGGTCAACCCGGCCACGCAGACGATCAACTACACCGGGCCGACCTCGGTGCAATACACGACCAGCACGATCAACCTGGGCGCGGACACAACCGGCGGCGTTGGGGACCAGCCGGTTATGTTCACGTTCGTTTCCGGTCCCGGTACTCTCAGCGGCGCCAACAACGGCACGCTGACGCTTAGCGGTGTCGGCAGCATCGTGATCGACGCCAACCAGGCCGCGTCCAGCAATGGCGACTACGCGGCGGCGACGCAGGTCGTCATAACCATCGCCGTCACCCCGGCCACGCAAACCATCACCTTCACAACGCCGGCCGGCACGTCGGCAACCGCTCCTGCGATGATTAACTACGGCGCTACGCTGACTCTGGCGGCAACCGGCGGCTCTTCCGGCCTTCCAGTCACCTTCACGGTGGATAGTTCGAGCACCGCAGGCGCTGGATCGATCACCGGCGGCGTTCTGACCGCTACGGGGCTGGGCACGATCGTGGTTGACGCCAACCAGGCGGGCAACGCCGATTACGCGGCTGCAACGCAGGTCCAGGCGTTCTTCAGCGTTACTTCGCTGGGCACGGTGGCCACGCCCGCCATCACTCCGGCGAGCGGCAACACGCTGAGCATCGGTAACGCGAATGACTCCGTGAGCATCGCGGCCGCAACGGGAGCGGCCATCTACTACACGACGGACGGCAGCAACCCGCTGACCAGCGCAACCGCAACCCTGTACACCGCTGCCTTCACACTGCCGACGGCCGGCACCGTCACTGTTAACGCTGCTGCTACGCAGGCGGGTTGGACGCCCAGTGCAGTGGCAACCGCAACCTACACGGTCGTCACGGGTGCGCCGGCCTTCACTGCGTCGGCGAGCACAACAACGGTTACCGTCACATCCAGCACACCGGCTACCGTTACGCTGAGCTTGACGCCGGCGAATGGGTTTGACTCAGCAATCACGTTCACCTGCACTCCCAGCTCCACGATCCAGGTGAGCTGCAGCTTCAACCCGTCGTCAATCACGCCGACAGGCAACGACGCAGCCGTTACCACCACGCTGACCATCAGCGAGGGAAGCGGAACCGCAGCTCTCCAGAAGGGTTCGAACCCGTTCCTGCCTGGAGGAGTAACGTTCGCTGCGCTCGCTCTCTGCTTCCTCGGCTGGAAGAAGCGGCGCGGCCTGCTGTTGGCGCTGGTGCTGATCGTTGGCGCGATCGGCGTCGCTCAGCTCACCGGCTGCGGCGGCCCATCGAGCAAGACCGGAACCCTGACGGTTACCTCCACCCCGGCCAGCGGCACCGCCGTGACGACCACCATCACCGTCACTACCAAATAACCAACCCGCTCTGAATCCGGAGCTGCCAAGGCCTCTCCCTAGGGAGAGGCCTTGGTATTTTCGGGGAGAGGCCTTGGCGTTCTTCGTGCCCGTAAACAGACGAAATTGATCCTTCGCACCCCTGCCTCGCCAAAATTCAATCCGGGCGCAACTGTGGATTCGTTGCGGACGCCCCGTGCGCAAATTGCGGTATAACTAGGGCGTACTCCCAAGTGCAGGAGATCGGACCGGAGGGGATGTGGAAACCATTCTCGTAACAGGCGGGGCGGGCTTTTTTGGCAGGATTCTCAAGTTGAAATTGCTGGCATCCGGGTATCAATGCGTCAGTTTCGACCTGGTTCGCGATGAGACGCAACACGAGAACCTGGTGAACATCACCGGAGACCTGCGCGACCAGAAGCTTGTTGAAGAAGTTTTCGCCAAGTATCGTTTTTCGGCAGTTCAGCATTGCGCGGCAGCGCTGGCGCATGGACTCAAAATCGACGCCAAAGAGATTTGGGAATGCAATGTCGATGCCTCTCGCAATGTCGCCGAGGCTTCGAAGAGGCATTCGGTCCGCAGCCTGGTTTTCACTTCCACGAATTGTCTGTGGGCCAGCAATCCAGGTCATCCGATTGCAGAAGATGAACCTCCGGCGCCGATTGAGCCCTATGGCTGCGCCAAACTCGAAGCAGAGAACGTACTCAAGAAATATACAAACGATCTGGATGTTGTCATCATTCGCTGTCCAACCATCATCGACAGCGGGCGCCTGGGTTTGTTGGCGATTCTATTTGAATTCATTGACGACAATAAGACGATATGGCTGGTTGGCCCGGGTAATAATCGGTATCAGTTTATCTATGCCGACGATCTGGCCGCAGCCTGCATCAAGGCCATGCGGCTGGGAAGATCGGATGTCTTTCACGTTGGTTCGGATCACGTGGAAACCCTGCGGGAGGTATTTGAAGCGGTCATCAAGGCAGCCGGTTCAAAATCAAGAACACGGTCGGTTCCAAAGAGTCCGGCTATCTTTGCCATGAAGCTTGCGAACAAGATGCACCTGTCGCCGCTGGGGCCGTATCACTACAAAATGATTGCCGAGGATTTCGTGTTCGATACGGCAAAGATAAAGAAGACACTCGATTGGAGTCCCTCTTTGAAGAACTCAGAAATGCTGGTGCGGGCATACCAATACTACGCGGCGCACAGGTCCGAGATTGAATTGCGCACCGACGTGTCGGCGCATAGCAAGGGCGCCTCAATGGGCGCAATCCGGATTCTTAAATGGATATCCTAGAGCCAGGTTCAAACCGGGACTCACATGGATGGATCGCGCGGTACGAGAAGCAAAGCGGCGTGTTGATTGCGATGCTCCTGGGAAATGGGGCCGGCCCGGTTTCCCCCCTTTTGGCCGCCGCGGGAACTGCCGCCGGGCCAAGGCGAGCAAATCTGTTCAATGGTACAATCGATAGGGAATATGGCGGCTATAGTTCAGCGGCAGAACGCCTGACTGTGGCTCAGGATGTCGTGGGTTCGATCCCCACTAGCCGCCCCAGATAGAGCCTTAATCACTTCGAGCAAGCCCTTCCTGCAAGCCTCAATACCCATCAATCGAACTTGAAAGAACCTGCGCTGCATCGGTGGCAGAATGCCGCAGTGCGGCGTTGCCGCGTTCGCCAGTTAATCTCCACTGCCCCCGGCCTCGGATCGAGACAAGGGATTCGCCGGCAAGACTCGCCATTAAGCAGACCCGGGAAGATAGAATGCCAGTTGAGTTGTTTTGAGGGAATAGAGAATGCAACTTAACTCGAAGCTGATCAGGGCTACGCTGACGGGCGCCCTGGGCGGCTTGCTGTTTGGATTCGACACGGTAGTGATCTCCGGCGCAATCGACGCGCTGGTTCGCCTCTACGGTCTGAATCCGCACGACAAGGGATTCACGGTGGCCATCGGGCTGGTTGGCACGGTGATTGGCGCCCTGAGCGCGGGTCACATCGGCCAAAGGCTCGGCAGCCGCGAAACGCTGCGGATCACGGCGCTGCTCTATATTGCTTCGGCGCTGGGCTGCGGGTTGGCATGGAACTGGCCGTCGTTCCTGGTGTTTCGCTTTATTGGCGGCCTGGGGATCGGCGCGTCGTCGGTGCTGGGGCCGGTGTACATTGCAGAGCTGGCGCCGGCCAAGTGGCGCGGCCGGCTGGTGGCGACGTTTCAATTCAACGTGGTCTTCGGCATCATGCTGGCGTACATTTCAAACTTCCTCATTCGCACCATGCATCTTGGCGCCGCGGAGTGGCGCTGGCAAGTGGGCATTGCCACCCTGCCCGCGCTGGCGTTCTTCGCGCTTCTCTTCGGCATTCCGCGCAGCCCACGCTGGTCGGCCTCGCGCAACGAGATCGATGAAGCGCTGGCCGTTTTGAAGATGATGGGCGATCCCGATCCCAAAGCCGAGCTGGCAGACATTCGGGCTGCGATTGCGCAGGAACATGCCACTGCCCACGAGCCGGTCTTTCAGTGGAAGTACCGCTACCCGCTCTTTCTCGCCATCTCGATCGGAGCATTCAATCAGCTCGCCGGCATCAACGCGATTCTCTATTACCTGAACGACATCTTTGCTTACGCCGGCTTCAATCAGATCTCGAGCGACCTGCAGGCCATCGTGATCGGCGCAACGAATCTTGTGTTTTGCATGGTGGGCATGTCGCTCATCGACAAGGCCGGCCGAAAAACGTTGCTGCTGATTGGCGCAGCCGGTTGCGCGAGTTGCCTGGGCGGCGTGGCGTGGGTGTTCAGTTCGCATTCGCATCATGGCGCGCTTTTGTGGCTGCTGGTGACCTACATTGCGTTCTTCAGCGTCTCGCAAGGCTCGGTCATCTGGGTCTATCTCGGCGAGGTATTTCCCACATCGGTGCGTTCAAAAGGGCAGGGCGTGGGCAGCGCCAGCCACTGGTTCATGAACGCTCTGATCGCGCAGATGTTTCCCGTAATTGTGAACAAGATGAGCACAGCCTCGCCGTTCATCTTTTTTGCGGCGATGACGGTGGTGCAGTTCATCGTGGTGCTGATGGTATATCCGGAGACCAAGGGCCAGACGCTCGAACAGCTGCAGAGGAGGTTGATGAGGGTGTAGTTGCGTCGTCGTGCAGGCGAGTTCGGCGTGGAAGCGATCATCCCGGTGAGCTGGAATGACTTACGTCTGAGAGCCGGGTCGTGGATTGGTGCCGGGAATATGTGTTTCAGATCACTGTGCCCGAAGGCCGGGAGGGGTAAAAGAGAATAGGAAGGTTGTGTTCTCCATCCAGCCTTGAAGCCGCATCATGCGCAACGGGCGCATCGCGAATCGGCGCGATTTCCTGACCAATTGTCTCGCCGGGGCGGTTAGTTTTGCCTCCGGCGCAGCCATGCCTGCCACAGATGCGCAGGCGCCCGAATCAATTCCCCGTCAATCCCGGGTCGTACACGCCCGGGACGCGCTTCTGCGCGGCTCCGGGGCGACCGTGGACCCGGGTCGCATCGGCAAACTGCTCGACCATGCCATCGAAACGCTCTACGGCTCCGGCGATCCGGTTCGCTGCTGGTCCCGGATCGTCCACCCCGGGCAAAGGGTCGCGCTCAAGGTAAACACTCTTGGCGGCCGAGGGCTCTCAACGAATGTTCAGCTTGTCGAGGCTATCTGCGAGCGCCTTCAGTCGGCGGGAGTTCGCGCCCAGGACATTGTGATTTTCGACCGCGACACGGCGGAGCTGGAACGCGCCGGCTTCCGCCTCAGGATGGGCGGCAACCAGGTGCAGTGCTTCGGCACCGACCGCATCGGCTTTGAAGACGATCTCTCAGAGTTCGGCGAAGCAGGCAGCCTGGTTTCAAAGATTCTCACCCGCCAGTGCGATCTGCTCATCAACATTCCGGTTCTCAAGGACCACGACGGCGCCGGCGTTACGATCGCGCTCAAAAACATGTACGGGGTGATTCACAATCCCAACAAGTACCATCCCAACGGCTGCGATCCCTACGTCGCCGACGTGAACATGCTGCCTGAAATCCGCTCCAAATTGCGTCTTCATATCTGCGACGCGACAACGGCCTGCTATGAGGGCGGACCGGCTTTCAAACCGCAATTCGCGTGGGCTGAAAATGCGCTGCTGGTCTCTGAGGATCCGGTGGCGCTGGACCAGACGGGATGGCAAATCATCGAGCGCAAGCGGGCCGAAAAGGGATTGAAGACGCTTGAGGTCGAAGGCCGTCCGCCGCGCTACATTGCCACGGCGGCCGATGCCACGCATCGCCTGGGAACAAACGATCCGCGGCGCATCGTGCTCGCGGAAACGCGCGTGGCGTGATGGAGGGTGGCTATGCAAATGAACATCACTGAAACGATCGATCGGCGCGCATTCCTGATGTGCGCCGCATCCGCGGGAATGATGGGCACCGTCAGCGGACTCGCTCAGCCACTCCCGGCAGCGCAGCCCTTGGACACTCAAGCCAGCGACGATGACTCGCGCTATACAACGGAGGCGCGATTCTACGAAAAGCTGCCTAACCGCAAGGTGAAATGCAAACTGTGCCCGCGTGAGTGCACGGTTGGCGATAAGGAGCGCGGCTACTGCGGCGTGCGCGAGAATCGCGGTGGAATCTACTACACGCTGGTGCATTCGCGCGTCTGCGCGGCGCATATCGATCCCATTGAGAAGAAGCCGCTCTTCCACTACCTGCCCGGCACGCTGGCTTTTTCGCTGGCCACGGCCGGCTGTAACGTCAACTGCAAATTCTGCCAGAACTGGGACATCTCGCAGTCCCGGCCTGAGCAGGTTCCGTCGCAATACCTGCCGCCCCGCAACATTGCCGCGCTGGCCACGCAGTACCGCTGCCCCACCATCGCCTGCACCTACAGCGAGCCGGTGGTCTTCAGTGAATTCCTGATGGATACCGCGGACGCCGCGCACGAAGCCGGCATTCGCAGCATCGTGGTTTCAAATGGCTACATACAGGAGAAATCGCTGCGCGAGGCGTACGGCAAGATGGATGCGGTCAAGATCGATCTGAAATCGTTCTCCGAGAGCTATTACCAGAAAGTCGTCACCGGCCAGCTCAAACCCGTTCTCGATACTCTTGTCACCTTGCGCAAGATGGGCAAGTGGACCGAGATCGTGTACCTGGTGGTGCCCACGCTCAACGACGGCGATGAGGAATTTCGCGGCCTGGCAAAGTGGGTCAAAGCAAACCTCGGAGCCGATATTCCGCTGCACTTTACGCAGTTTCATCCTGAGTACCTGCTCAAGAACCTGCCCATCACGCCGGTGCCGACGCTGGAGCGCGCCAAGGCGATCGCCGACGCCGAAGGACTGCACTACGTCTACATCGGCAACGTCCCCGGGCATCCGGCGGAAAACACTTACTGCCCCCAATGCCAGCGGATGCTGGTGGAACGCGCCGGCTTTGAGGTTACGCAGATGCTCATCAGGAAAAATGCGTGCCCGTTTTGCTCGCACGCGATTCCCGGAATCTGGCACGCCTGAGGGCGAAGAAACAGGAAGCAAATATGAACCGGATAACACGATCGGGGAAGTGCATTATGGCAAGCTCAATCCTCGCGATAGCTACTCTTGCGGCACAACAGCCGCCGAGCGGTGCGCAGCATCAGAAGCTGCGTCCCGCGGGTGTGGCGGGCGCCTTCTATCCCGCCGATCCAGCGGCACTGACCGCCATGATGGACACCATGCTGCACCAGGTATCGCTGCCCAAGATCAACGGGCAAATCGTCGCGGTGGTGGCGCCGCACGCGGGCTACCAGTACTCCGGTCCGGTGGCGGCCTACACCTACGCTGCGCTCAAGGGGCACAAGTTCAGCCGCGTGGTGGTCATCGCCCCTTCGCACTACGAGGCATTCGATTTCAGTTCGGTCTACGACGGCGACGGTTACGTCACTCCGCTCGGCACCGTTCCAGTTGATAAGACTTTTGCGCGCGAACTGGCGCGGATGGACTCGTCGATCCAGCTTTCGGAACGCGGGCATACGGCCACGAGCGCCGGCGCGGAGCACGCAATCGAAGTCGAGTTGCCCTGGCTGCAGCACGTGCTGGGCAACTTCACGCTGGTGCCCATTGTGATGGGCGATCAGAGCTACGAGTCGAGCCGCGCGCTGGGATTGGCATTGTCGAAGTTGATCAAGAAAGAACAGCAGCGCCACGCTCAAAACCCACAAGAGCCGGCCGGCGAGACGCTGATCCTGGCCAGTTCAGACCTTTCGCACTATCACACCTATGACGACGCGGAACAAATCGATCACAAGACCCTGAATGCGCTTCAGGCCTGGGACTACCTGAGCATGTCGCGCAACTTCGAATCCCGGATATGGGAGGCCTGCGGCGGCGCGCCCATCGTTGCCGCTATGATCGCTTCGGAACGCATGGGGGCAAACCAGGCGCAGGTGCTCGATTACGCCAATACCGGCGATGTAACCGGCGACCATTCGCGCGTGGTGGGTTACAGTGCGGACCTGTTTTTGAAGGCGCAGGGCGGAAGCGCAATGGACGCTCCCTTCACGCTCGACGAGCAAGAAGAGAAGCAGTTGCTCGCTTTGGCGCGCAAATCGGTTGAGCGCGCAGTTCGCGATCGCAGGCTCAACGAAGCCGCAGCCACCGGAGACATGGCTCTGGACCAGGAACGCGGCGCGTTCGTCACCCTGACCATTCGAGGAGAACTGCGCGGCTGCATCGGTTACATCATGCCAGTCGTGCCCCTTTACAGCGCGGTGAATGTCACTGCTGCCAAGGCGGCTGTCGAGGATCCCCGGTTCATGCCGGTCAGCGAGCAGGAGCTGCCAAAGCTTGGATATGAGATTTCGGTTCTGTCGCCGCTGGTGCGCGTTCTCGATGTCAATCAGATCGTCGTCGGCAAGCACGGATTGATCATGAAGAACAAGGACCGCGAAGGGCTCCTTTTGCCCCAGGTACCGGTGGAGCAGCATTGGGACCGCACCACGTTTCTGGAGCAGACCTGCGTAAAGGCCGGCATGCCGCGCGACTGCTGGAAAGATGAGGATACCGACATCTTCCGCTTCACTGCGTTCGTGTTCAACGAACATCAGCCGGCCAAATAGCCGGCGCGCTCGAAGCTTGCGACTGCGGCCATTACCGCCGGCCCCAGGCAAATCGCGGCCGTGAGCCACGCGACCATCCACAGCCCGAACACCGGGATCAAGAATCCGGCCAGCAGCAGCGCGCCCGTGCAGCCTCCTGCAAGGTCGAATGCGTAGAGCGTGGCCAGGCTTGCATCTCGACTGCGGCCGTCGAGATAAATTGCCGTCGCAATCGGGAACAGGAAACCGCCGGGAATGGCACAGACCACAGCCAGCGCGGGAAAAGCAATCCGCACAACCGCAAGCGCGCCGCCTGCAGGTATGCTCTGCGCGCAGAAGTACACGAGAGCGAGCACGAGCGGCGCCGAACAAGCGAGGACAAGCTGGCCAATCGCAGCCGCGCGCAACTGGTTCGGGCGCTGGTTGTGAAGACGCTTGATTCCCAGCCAGCTTCCCGCTGCGACGCCTGCCATGAACATGCCAATCAGCAAAGCCAGCTCGCGATAGAGAAAACCGAAGATGGCCTGGAACGAGAGCAGCAACAGAATCTGCAAGGTCATGAGCGCGTAGCCGCCGGCAACGACGCACCAAACGGCGGAGGCCCGCGCGCGCCTTCGCGGCGCAGCAAAGGCAAACAACAGCAGCAGGGCAATCGAAAGCCCTAACACGGCGGCAAGCACTTTCGAGAATGAGATGCGTTCGGCGTCCTCAAGCAGGCGGGCGTAGCCGTGGCCAAACTGCGCGCTCCAGAGAATTCCATTGAAGTAATAGGCTGCCGGATGGAAGTCGCGGTTAATGGGAGTGTCAGCTGCGGGTGCGAGCAGGGCGTGAATCTGGTCCATACGGTCAGGCGTCATCCGAAACGGGATGAAGTATTCGCGGACGTAGAGCGTCTGCAGGTTGCGGCTCTTCAGCCGGGAGACGAGCAACGCTGGGTCTTCAGTAAGGGCAGCGGGCTCGGCTGCCGCAAATAAGTGGAGCGATTCGCCCGGAATGACGGCCACTCGTGGAAATACCTCTTTGAGCGAGCGCGTCACGCAGCGCAGAAACACCGCCAGTTCGGGGCTCACATAGTCCTCTGACGAGCGCAACTGGAGCGCAAGCAATCCGCCGGGGGCAAGGTGCTGTCGCGCGATGCTGAAGAACTCAGTCGTGTAGAAGCGGTTCAATTGCGCATTGGCCGGATCGGGAACGTTGACAATCACGACGTCGAACCGGTCCCGCGAGTTGCGCAGATAGAGCCGGCCGTCCATCAGGTGGACACGCACGCGGCGATCAGAAAATGCAAGCCCGGATTCCAACGGAAAGAGCTGCCGGTACATCGCAATCAGCGCGGGATCGAGTTCGATGTAATCGATGCGCTCGACAGTCGGGTGCTTGAGCGCTTCGGCGATGCTTCCGTTCATGCCCCCGCCTATCAGCAAGACCCTCCGCGGCGCAGGATGCTCGAGCAACGCGTAATGGACGCTTTCTTCTGCCGCCGCGGGATCAGGCACGCTGGCGAGAATCGAACCGTTGTCGTAGATGCTTCGTATTCCGCTTGCGCCGATCACGGTCAGCCGTCCGTAAATCGAGTCGCGGGAATCGATCAAATCGAATCCGGGCCAGAGACGCTGGAGCGTGAATCTCTCAACGCGCGGCGCAACATACAAGAGAAAAGGAATCGCGATCGCCGCGGCCGCCGAGATTGCAACGGCCGTTCCCATGCGCGTCCTCAGGAACAGGCTCACTCCCGCGCCCACGCACAGCACGGCGACAAGGATCGTGATCTGAATGCTGCCCATGAATCCGAGCAGCGCGATGCTGGTGGCGATGCCGCCCAGCGCGCAGCCCGCGGTCTCAAGCAGGTAAGCCGAACTGCTTGCCATTTGCGGCAGAGCTGCGTACCTCTTGCGCAGCATTTGTGCCGCAAGGGCAAAGAGCGCGCCTGAGAGCACACAAAAAATGTTGACGCAAGCCAGACAGATGAGCGCCGTGCGCACCGGCGAGAACAATTCACCGGGTACAGACTGAAACAGAGATCTTGCGTCGCGCAGCGCGGCCACCGTGAGCGGCAGGCTCAGCCCGCAGAGGCATTCCACGATGCCTGCCGCGATCGAAACGTCGTCGCACTTGCGCGTCAGCCATCCGGTTACGGCGCTGCCAAGCGCGGTCCATGCCAGCCACGCCCCCAGCACCAGCCCCAGCGAAAGCTCATTGCCGTTGAACAGGACAATCACTTCGCGCATCAGGACGATTTGCCCAATGCCGGCTGTGAATCCCACGAGCAGGGTGATGGCACGCGCCATAACTACGCCAGCTTGCTGACTTTCACCAGTAATTTCTCGAAGTCCACGGTTCCCAGGCCGCGAGCAGCACACATCTCCAGATAGGGCATCTGCGCGGGGTCCAGGTCCCACCAGGCCTTGGCCACATACGCGTCGATGGCCACGGGATCGGTGCCCGCCACCATAATCTTCTTCAGGGCGACGTCTTCAAGGTTGCCGCCGGTGGGGCCGTTGCGCAGCAGTACGCGATAGCAGTCCATCAGCGTGACGGTGGGCAGCATAAAGCTCGCCAGGTCGGTCAGGCTCTGGTGGATCTGCTGGTGCAGCCGGTTGCGCTCTCCGCCCAGGATGCCGTACCAGTTCTTCATCCCCAGCGTTGCGCCCACCAGGCTGTGCTGTTTGGCAATGGGCAGGTTGATCACTTTGTCCGCCTCAAGAAACGGCGTAAAGACCGGCCAGCTCTTCAACACCACGCCGCCGAGATCGACCTCGCGGAAGAGCGATGGATCGGGAAGAATCACCTCCGCGCCCTGGGCGCGCGCGGCCTGCTGAATCCCGGAGCGCAGAAAGCAGCGGCGCGGATCGTTGCAGCTCACATCGGTAACGATCACCCGCTTGGCGCCGGCCTGCCAGCACTGCCTCACCACTTCAGCCACCAGATCGGGATTGGTATTTGCAGCCTGCTCCGGCGTGCGGTCCCAGGCCATATTGGGCTTCAGAACCACAACGTCTTGCCTGCTGACGAAGCGGCCGATGCCGCCCAGGTTTTCAAGAGCGTGCCGAACCAGCTCGGCAGGTTCTCCGTTCTGGACAATGGTCATCTGCGGAAACTGCGCATTGGCGGCGACGCGGTGGTCGCGTCGCGCCTGTTCGGCCGCAGCGGGAACCGGCCGCGTGCTGCGCTCACTGAGCCAGACGCCCAGGCCGGCTGCACCCGCTGCCATGCCGCCAACGCGAAGCAGCTGCAGCATCGCTTCGCGCCGAGTCATCGGAGCTTCGTTCGGCTTGGGTGTCGCGCTCGTCGTCTGGCCGGTTTTTCCGCTCATCGCCATCTCCCGCTCAAATCTCCACTCTCTGAATGCGCTTCGGATCGTTCGTTCCCAGGCCGCGCGCGGCATCGGCGGCAGCGGCAATGTAATGCGGCGGGCGTCCGGCGGCTTCGAGCGTCGGCAAACCCTCTTCGGCGCGTTTGTGCTCGATCATCTCCCACGCAATGGTGTCGAGAGCCACGCGGTCTTCGCCGATGAGCAACGTATTGGGATACCAGAGCCGCTCGGGATGGAAGCCGGGTCCGCCGTCATAGACCGAAGACATGGCGTCGCCAATGGTGAAGCGAACCTTGTCGCGAATCACCGGAATGCAGTTCAGATCGGCAACCGCCGGATTGCAGTGATTGGCGTGCAAAGTGAAGGGCTTGTCGACCACTCCATACATGTTCTTCATGGCGAAGGTTACGCCCGCTCCCTCGTGATCTTTGAGGATGGGCATGTTGATGACCATTCCGCACTCGCGCGTGAGGATTTTCGTTATGCGGATTCGCGCCACGCCCCACGCGGACTCCTCGTCTTCCCAGCCGGCGACGTCAGACGAATAGGCGCGCATTTTGCTGGGATCGGTGTTGACGGTCATGCCGCACGATTCGAGAAAGTGGCGATTTTGATCCCAAACAACGATGTTGCCGGGCTTGACGCCGGCCTGCTGAAGCCGCTCGGCCACGGCCATAATCAGCGCGGGGTGCGTAGCAATCCCTTTGCTGCCCAAACCGTTCACCTTGAGGCCGATTACCTTATCCATCGGCACCAGCGACTTCCATGCGGCCACCGGCTTGGCATGGCCGGTGTAAGCCGCAATTGCGCGGTCGAGCAGGTTTTGGACGCGCTGTTCGTCAGGCTGCGTGGCCGTGTTCGCGCCCGTGCCATGCAACTCCGGATCGCGGGCAATGACGACCCTGGACTTGCCCGCCGGTGTATTCTCGCCGGGCATGGCTGCCACGCCCAGCTTGCTGCCGGAGCCAATCAAAACCGCTCCCGCTGCAACTTCTTTCAGAAACTCTCTGCGGTCCTTCATCGTTTCCCTCGCTTCATTTGTTCGCGCCTGCCGGTAATCGCGCCGGTCAGAGTTTGGCTTCTATGCCATGCGCCAGGGCCAGCAGCGCCTGCTGGGTATCGGGCACGGAATCATAGGCGACAATGCGCACCAGCGACGCGCCTTTGCGAAATGTCACGCTCTGCTTAAACGCGACGGCTTCGTCGCCCAAGGAAACGCTTTGGCCGGTTTTCGATTCATCGCCGGCAAGAATCTTGTGCGCTCCCGCTGAGTCGCCCATCGTGTAGACGTCCACCACCGCTTCCACATGGTTCTGGTAGTTGTAATCGGAGGTGGAAGTGGTGACGACGCCGGCCTCAATGTAGTGGTCGGCGTCGCCATCGATGTATTGCCAAAGGTTCTTGGCCGCAAACACGCGCGTGTCGCTCGTCTTTTGCCAACCGGCAACGGCGCCGGAAGCAGGGAAGGGATCGACCTGAGCCTTTTTGCAACCCACGCCGGCAAGGATGACGGCGATGGCAACCGCCGCCGATGCTGACTCCAATCTCTTCGTCGAGAACATCTCCGTTCAGTCTCCTTTTACCTTCGGCTCAGCAGCACTTGGCTGCCTGGTGACCGGCTTTCGCCGATGCTGGTGACGTACACCGCCGGGTGCTCCTGCATCGGGCAGGCGAATTCGCAAGCGCCGCAGCCCACACAGCGCGTGGGATCGACGTGAGGCTGCTTGAGCGCTTTCGTATTGCCGCCCGAGTCAGTGACCTGGACCTCTTCGAGATAAATCGCCTTGGGCGAGACCGGGCACCACTCCTCGCAAACAATGCAATTGGTGGCCATGGCCCACGGCAGGCAGTGACCGCGGTCGTAAAAGGCTGTGCCCAACCGCACGGGCTGGCCCGCTCCGTTGCGTGCCACATCGGCCGGCGAGGCGCTGTCGGCAACCCATCCCTTTTCCTTTGGCGTAATCTGCCAGATGGCGCCGGTGGGGCATACCGTGGAGCAGAGCACGCAGCTCGGCTCGCAATAGCCGATGCGTGGAACCAGCGCCGGAGTCCAGATGCCTTCAATGCCGGCCTGCGCAAGGGTTGGCTGCAGCGCGTTGTTGGGGCACACCTTCATGCACTCGCCGCAGCGGATGCAGCGGGACAGGAAATCGGGCTCGTCGAGCGCGCCCGGCGGCCGAATCAATCGCCCGTCGCGATCCTTGCCCAGGTTTGTGCCCACGCGCATGAGCGGAACCATCGCTGCGCCTGCGGCCAGCCCGGTGACCGTCCGGCGCCGGCCAAGATCGGGCGAAGCAACTTCTTTCTCTTTCCTGAAAAACCGGAACGAGAGCGCATGGTCGGGGCAGGCGTCCATGCAGTTCATGCACATCAGGCACTCTGACTTGCGCCACGGCGCGCCGCCCACAGGGTCGTCGCCGCCCTGGCAGTGAAGCAGGCATCGGTTGCACTGATTGCATTTCTCCGCGTCCTTGTGCAGGCCCAGGACGGACCACCGAGAGACCGCGCCCAGCAGCGCGCCCAGCGGGCAAATCGCGCGGCACCAGAAGCGCGTTACGCGCAGTCCCGCCGCCAGAATCAGCAGGAACAGTATCCCCAGCACCAGGCCCTGCGTAAAGTGCGCCTGGCGGAAGTCGAGTACCAGGGCCTGCAGAATCGCGTGGATGACTTGGCCCGTGGCTTGAAGCGCTGCGACATGGCTATGTTCGAGAGGCGCAAGCACTGCGCCCGCTGCAAAATTGAGGGCGGGAAAGATCGCGAGTCCAATGGAGCGAACCAGCAAGCTGAAGGGATCGAGCCAGCCAATCGCCATTGACCCGAACACGGCCGCCACCAGCCCGGTGAGAAGAACCACGTACTTCACCGTCTGCCAGCGTTTGTAGCGGTTCGACTCGATGCGCTGCTTGCCGCGCTTGGCCTCAGAAGGCATGCTGCCCATGTACTGTTGCAATGTTCCCAGCGGGCAAATCCAGCCGCAGAAAAACCGGCCCAGAAACAGGGTGGGGAGCAGAATCGCCAGGCTCCAAACCAGGCCGCGGTAGAGCGCGTGGCTGGCCAGCGCATTGGCAATTGCCACCAGTGGGTCCAACAAAAAGAACAAACGAACGGGCGCGCGCAACCCGGCTTCGGTAGCAGCGCCAGAGGCCGAGCGCAGCGAGGTAAGCACAAGCAGCACAAGAAAGAGCAGCAGAAAAAGGATCTGCGAGATTCTGCGCAGCAGCGGCAATCTGGAACGAATCAAGGATCTCCCCCCTGCTTTGTGCGGAGAAGAAGTAAGTACAAAGAATCTTAGGGGGCGAAGTAGGCGCGAGCCGTGATATGGGTCACGTATCGAGGCAGAGTTGCGGGCAAAAGTTCATATACTGCAACGCGAACCCGAGGACTGCGATCTCCCTGGCCGGACGGCGCATCGGCGCACTGACCCTGTGATAATCTGTTTTCAGTCAGTTACAGGTGGCAGGGCGGGTCTCGATGATCGATCTTCTGTTGCCGCCAAAGCGAATTTTGTCTGCTCCCCAAACGTTCCGCTGAGCCCGCGTGATTCCCAATTCCCAGGCAGAAACGACGTCCGGCAATTGCGCCTCCGGCGTTCCGTCATGGCTTATGAACTTTGAGCCTCGCCGCGGGCTCTCCAGCGGCCACCTGCAAACCATCGTCGGCAACTTCTATCCCCGGCCGGTCTTTCCTCTCGCGGCTGAAACCGAAACCGTCCTGGTCGATCCGGCCGACGGCAGCCGCGTGCTCTGCCATTGCCACTGGCAACCGGAGCCGGTCCGCACCTCGCGGCTTACAGTCATTCTTGTCCACGGACTCGAGGGCTCGTCTGACTCGCGCTACATCCGCGGCCTTGCCGCGCGCGCGTTTGCCGCGGGCATGAACGTGGTGCGCATGAACATGCGCAACTGCGGCGAGTCAGACACGCTTACGCCCACGCTCTACCACTCCGGGCTTTCGGGCGACGTGGGCGCGGTGATCGCGCACTTCACCGCCCGATTCGGCCTCGAACGCGTGGCTCTCATCGGCTACTCGATGGGCGGGAACGTGGTGCTCAAGTTGGCCGGCGAGTGGGGCAGCCGCCCGCCGCTGGTCGCCGTCGCCACGGTGTGCCCCGCCATCGACCTTGCGGCCGGCGCCGATGCGCTGCATGAACCCGCCAACCGCATCTACGAGTGGCGATTTCTACGGGGCCTGATGCGCCGGTTTTTTCGCAAGGCGCAGTTGTTCCCGGCCGTCTACCAGCCCCGGGGCATCGGGCCGATTCGGTCGATCCGCGAGTTCGACGACAAGATCGTGGCACGCTATTGCGGCTTTGCGAATGCCGACGATTACTACTTCCGCGCCGCCAGCGCGCGCGTCGTCGATCGCATCCAGGCGCCAACGCTCATCCTTTACGCACAGGACGATCCGTTCATCCGGCTCGTCGCCGAGACCCGCGCACGACTGACCGCCAACCCACACATTGTTTTTGCCGAACCGCGCCACGGTGGCCATTGCGCGTTCCTGGGCTCTGGAGCCGGCGACGAAATTCACTGGGCCGAGGCGGCGGCGGTCCGTTACATTGCCGATGCCGCATCGGGAACACCAGAGGGTTGAGCTGCACACAGAGCAAGCGATTTAAAGCTAGAATGAAAACTGCGGGCGAGTAGCTCAATCGGATAGAGCACCGGCCTTCTAAGCCGGGGGTTGTGGGTTCGATTCCCGCCTCGCCTACCATTTTAGAATCAATAGTTTACACGCTTCCCTAAAAGGCTGCATCGCAAGTGGTCGCAAACCGGTGCCAAACGACTATGGGGGAAACTACGGGGATCCGTGTTCAGGAGAGCATGAACTCGCGCCGGCGGATGTCATTGCGCCCTTCGCGTTTGACCTCGTACATCAGCGCATCGGCCTGGCGCAGCAGTTCGTCGGGGGGTGCGCCGCTGCTGCCGGTGACCACGCCCATGCTGAAGGTAATGGGGAGCCCCTGGCGGGCCATGGCGTCCAGCATGTTCTGGCGGACCTCGCGGAGCGCCGTCATAGCATCTTCGCCGTTGGTTTCCGGCATCAGGATGGCGAACTCGTCGCCTCCTATACGGCCAATCACGTCCGTGCTGCGCAGGCGGGCACGGAGGAGGCTGGCGACCTCCTGCAGCACCTGGTCACCCACCAGGTGCCCCCTGGTATCGTTGACCTGCTTGAAGTGGTCGAGATCCACAAAGGCCAGTGAGAGCGGTCTGTTGGTGCGCTGCTGGCGCAGCAGTTCCTCGCTGAGCAACTGCACAAACGCGCGGCGGTTCTGCAGTCCCGTCAACGAGTCTGTGCGGCTCTGGGTCGCCAGTTCTGCCATGAGCCGGCGCATGCGCTGCAAGAGAAACGAGATGACCAGATACAGGAGAAGGCGGGTTCCGAAATTCCACAGGTAAATCCAAAGGCGGGAATCCCGTTCGCCGAGGAGAAGAAAATTCGTCTGCCAAGTGAGGGCGGAGAGAAGGCTGATGATCCACGCGGCCTTCGTGGAGTTCCGCCAACTGACGATCAGCACGGGCACTAAATAAAAGATGTTGAAGGAGATCTGCACCTCGGTCGAATAATCAACCAGAGCGATTGCCAGCAGAATGGCGTAGGCCAGAGCCAGAGCCTGACGCGGCGAAAGCCGGTCAACCCAGCTGCCCATGGCAATGGCCTTCTCCCTCAGCCTCGGCGCGACTCTCCACATAGTTCCACCGCAGTATAGCCTGTTGCTGGACTGGCCGAGTGCTTGGTGTTCTATCACAAAGTCCGGGTCATTGTTGACCAGCAGGCCTTTCCGTATCTGGTTCGGTCGTGCGGCTCCGATGAGTTGCTCCACCTTCTATCAATGGGGACGCTGGAGATCGAGTACTTTGAGAACCTGACAGGTGTCATGGCAATTCCGAGCGGGCAGCGCAAGCGCCGCCCCAGCGGAATTGCCGACTCTTGCCCCCAGCCAGCTCAGACTCCGGAGCCTACCGGCTCGGGAACATCTTCAGCCAGAGCATCTTCATAGGCTTGCTCGCCAAACTCGAAGCTATCCAGTCCCGACTGTTCCTCAGACCGTGTCACCTTTACCGGCGTGAAGAGGTCAATAACCTTCAACATGCCGAAGGTAAAGACGAACGCCCACACCGACGAGAAGGCCGTGGCTGCCAGTTGCTTGAAGAAAAACGCGTGATTGCCCTGCAGCAGACCATTCGTCCCGGCTGGATTGAAGGCCTTGTCGGCGAAGACACCCAGCAAGACGATGCCCAGGAATCCGCCCACCCCATGCACACCCCAAACGTCCAGCGCATCGTCCCACTGCAGTTTGTTCTTCAAGGCCACCGCATAGTAACAAACCACTCCCGAGACGATACCGATGATCACCGCAGTGGTAGGCGATACATAGCCTGCCGCCGGGGTAACGGTGGCCAGACCCGCTACCGCGCCGGTCAGCAAGCCCAGGAAGGTCGGCTTCTTTTCGTTGAGCCAGGCGACGATCAGCCAGGTAACAGCGGCAAAGGAAGCGGCCACATCGGTGTTCAGAAAAGCCGTCGCCGTCACCGCGTCGACCCGGAACTCGCTCCCTGAGTTGAAACCGTACCAACCAAACCAGAGCAACCCTGTGCCCAGCGCAACAAGTGGAACACTGTGCGGTCCGCGGTCCAGCACCCGCCGCCGGCCCACGTAGAGCACGCTGGCCAAAGCCGCCATGCCGGCGATGTTGTGCACCACGATTCCGCCGGCAAAATCCAGCACCCCCCACTTTTGCAGGAAGCCTCCGCCCCATAGCATATGGACAAACGGGAAATAGACAAATGTGAGCCATCCGGTGAGGAACAGCATGTAGGCTTTGAAAGTCACCCGGTTGGTGAACGCTCCTGAGATAAGCGCAGGGGTGATGATGGCGAACATCATCTGGTAAGCGACATACACAAACAACGGAATGCTGTCGTTCGACGGCGAGGGGGTGCTGAGCGAAATGTTGCGCAGAAACGCGTAATGCAGATCGCCAATCACGCCGTGCCAGTCGCCGCTGAAGCAGAGCGAGTAACCGTATGCGTACCAGATCACCGTGGTCCAACCCATCGAAACAAAGCTCTGGATCATGATGGCCAGCACATTCTTGCGGCCGACAAGGCCGCCATAGAAGAAAGCCAGACCGGGGGTCATCAGCATCACCAGGCTGGTGCACAACAACATGAACCCCGTATTTCCTGTGTCAAGATGTAGCATTCAAAATTCCTTTCGCTACGCTGAATTCGAAGACTTGGGTAGATTGGCCGGGAAGCCGGACAGGAGCCGGAAAACGTACCGCCGGCGCAAGCCCTTCCTCGGGCCGCTGGAGACTATTTCTCATCGCGAGGACGCCGGTCTGTGCTCTGCCTCACGTGTCGCTGGAAACCTGAAATCCAGCGGTGGAAACGGAGTGTAACGACGATCATGGGAAATGCGATTTGAGGCCACGAGCGCTGTTGTGCCTGGCCGCGAGCGGCCTTCCGGAAAGCCTTCGGCGAATCTGCCTGAGAGCCCGACTACGTGGCAAGGCGCAACCCAGAGACTCTAAGGGCGCTTCCGCAGGCTTGATGCTCGCGCGACGATGTGAGGGGTAATCAAATGCGGTCTGGGTGCGGGCTGCGACTTGCTTCCGGCCAGTTTGAGTGCCAGCGTTGCAGCGACTTTGCCGATGTCCTCGCTGCCCTGGTCCACCGAGGTCAGCGGCACCCGCAACATGTCGTCGTAAGGCACATTTCCGCATCCAACCACCGCAATGTCATCGGGAATGCGAAGGCCGGCCTCATCAATCGCTCGAATGGCGCCCAGCGCCGATGGATCGTTGAAGCAGAAGATTGCGTCCGGACGAGTCTTCGCCTTCAGCAGTTCCATGGCGGCCGTGTATCCGCCTTTTTCGCCACGGTGGTCGCCCGAACTGCCTAATGAGACCACCTGCTCCGGCAAGGGACCGCCTTTGAACTCGGCGAGCGCCCGCCGATATCCCTCCAAGCGGCCCCGTGCGGTGCTCACCTCTGGTCCCCGAATATGCGCGATGCGCCTGCACCCCTGCTCAATCAGGTGCCGGGTTGCGATCAAACCAACTTCAACGTCGTTCACCCCGATAAAATTCGCCTTCAGGCCATCGATATGGCGGTCAAGCAGGATGTAGGGTACCTCCTGACCGTCGAGAAACTTGAAGTTTGCCGGCGATGAGCGAGCCGAAGCGATCAGCAGCACATCCACGCGGCGGGCAACCAGTTGCCTGATCTCCTGTTCCTCAACCTGGGGATTCTCATCGGAGGAGGAAATAAGCAGGCAGTAGCCGCGGGCCCGGATCTCGGCTGAAATCGCCTTGGCAATCTGTGCGAAGAATGGGTGCAGCAAGTCCGGCACCACCAGACCAATCGACCAGCTGTGCCCAGTAATCAGCGATCGCGCGGCGAAGTTGGGCTGGTAGTCCAGCTCCTTCATGCGCTTCAGAACGCGTTTTCGGGTCTCCTCGCTGATATCGGGGTGGTTCCTCAGCACCTTTGAGACCGTCACGACTGATAAACCCAGCTCTGCTGCTATGTCTTTCATTCGCACGGCCATGGTTTATACCTCCCGATTGCTGACGCTGGCGCCGGAAGCAAGGGCCCGGTTTTCTTCTGGATTGCCCTTTCAGTCTAGTTCATCATTTTGCTTCCTGGCGCTCGCCGGCGAAGGATGAAAGCCGGATTTGTCGCGATCGAACACCCCGAATTCGACACAAAGTGCACCCGGTTTCAGGGCGCACCGCTTCACGGGCTTGTCGGCCTCCGGGAGAGGTGTTATGGTTTAAGTTATCGATTACGGAGCCGGAAATTCATGCAATCTCTTTCAGATGCTGCTGACCAACGAGCCGTCGGTGTGGATCCTGCAACTATTCCATTCCGGACATTGAGTTCGGGCGCGCGAATGCCCGCTATTGGCCTGGGGACCTTTGGCTCAGACCACGTTTCGCACGATGCGGTTGCCGAGGCAGTTCTGTACGCCGCCTCCGTTGGGTACCGGCACTTCGATTGCGCCAGGGTCTACGGAAACGAGGACAAGATCGGCGGATCGTTAAAGAAACTGCTCGAAGAAGGCCTTCGCCGCGAAGATATTTGGATCACCTCAAAGCTGTGGAACGACATGCACGGCGAGGACGACGTGATCGGGTCGTGCGAGAAGTCGCTGGCAGATTTGCAGGCCAGTTACCTCGATCTCTTTCTGGTCCACTGGCCGTTTCCCAACCATCATCCTCCCGGCTGCGATGTGAGCGCGCGCAACCCGCATGCCGTGCCCTATATTCATGAGAACTACATGCGCACCTGGCGCAAGATGGAGGAGCTGGTCGATCGGGGACTGGTCCGCCACATCGGTACCTCGAACATGACCATCCCCAAGATGGAACTTCTGCTGCGCGACGCGCGCATCAAGCCGGTAGCCAATGAGATGGAGCTGCATCCGCACTTCCAGCAGCCGGAGTTCTTCCGCTACCTGGTGAAAAAGAGAATTCAGCCCGTCGGTTACTCGCCCATTGGTTCGCCGGGCCGGCCGGAGCGCGACCGCACCCCTGAAGACACGTCGCCGAGCGAAGATCCGGTGATTGTGGAGATTGCGAAGCGGATTGGCGTGCACCCGGCGGTGGTGTGCATCAAGTGGGCCGTCGAGCGCGGCCAGGTTCCCATCCCGTTCTCGGCCAATCCGCGCAACATATTGAGCAACCTGCTTGGGGTGGTTGGCGAGCCGCTCAGCGCCGAAGACATGGGCGCCATCGGGAAAATTGATCGTAACTGCCGGCTCATCAAGGGGCAGGTCTTTCTGTGGAAGGACAACCAATCGTGGGAGGAACTGTGGGATGTGAACGGAGTGATTACGCCGGCATAAGAGATGGGGCACGGATATGGGTACAATTTGAAGCGGTCAAAGAACGAGGAGCAAGCGGAAATGCGCAACACCATGAAAGCGGCATTTCTTCCGGGAAACAGCACCGTAGAGATGAAAGAAGTGCCGGTTCCCGAGCCGGGACACGGCGAGGTGCTGATCGAAGTCAAGGCATCCACCATCTGCGGATCCGACATTCGCGCCATCTACCACGAGCATCTGGGCAAAGGCCCCGAGGGCTATCAGGGCGTGATTGCGGGCCATGAACCAGCTGGCCTGATTGTGCAAACCGGCCCGGGCTGCCGGCGTTTCGAGGCCGGCGACCGCGTGATTGTGTATCACATCTCGGGTTGCGGCGTGTGCAACGATTGCCGGCGCGGCTACATGATCTCGTGCACCAGCCCTGAATATCGCCGCGCCTATGGATGGCAGCGCGACGGCGGCATGGCCCCGTATCTGCTCGCCGAAGAGAAAGACCTCATTCTTCTTCCCGACTCTCTCACCTACCTGGATGGCGCGCAGGTGGCGTGCGGCTTTGGAACGGTGTACGAAGCCCTGGAGAAAGTTGGAATCAATGGCAACCACGCGGTGCTGATTACCGGCCTTGGCCCGGTTGGCCTTGCCGCCGGGGCGCTGTGCCGCAAACTGGGCGCTGAGAAGATCATCGGCATCGATATCTCGCCCGAACGCCGCGACATCGCCGTGCGCCTGGGTCTTTGCGACACGGTTCTCAGCGCCGGCCCTGACAACGTGAGCCAGGTTCGCGTGCTCACCGGTGGCTACGGCGTGGAGCGCGCTGTTGATTGCAGTGGCAACGCCGAAGCCCGCGCGACGGCAATTCGCGCCACCCGCAAATGGGGAAAGATGGCGATGGTGGGCGAGGGCGGCACGGTGACCTTCAATCCATCGCCCGACATCATTCACGAACAGAAGACCATCTACGGTTCCTGGGTTACGTCGACCTGGCTCATGGAGGAACTGGTGGAACGGCTGGTTCGCTGGAATCTGCACCCTGAAGACATCGTCACGCACCGCTTCTCTCTCGATCAGGCAGACGAGGCTTACAGTTTGATGGCCTCGGGTCGCTGTGGTAAGGTCGCGGTTTGTCCCACTGCGGAGTAATCAATGCACACTGCACCGCCTGAAAAGCTCTCGACCCAGTCGTCATCGGCGCCGCTTCTGCCACGTACCGGCAAGATTGCTTTCTTTCTTGTCACCGGGTTGTTCTTTCTCTGGGCCATCCCCAACAACCTCAACGACGTTCTCATCCGCCAGTTCATGAAGTCGTTCGAGATCAACCGCCTTGAGGCTGGTCTCGTGCAATCGGCGTTCTACTTCGGGTATTTCCTGCTCGCCATCCCCGCGGCGCTGGTCATGCGCCGCTACGGATACAAGCGGGGGCTTTTGACCGGCCTGCTGCTTTACGCCACCGGCACCTTCCTTTTTTATCCCGCCGCGATGGCGCGCAGCTACCCGCTCTTTCTCTTCGCTCTCTTCGTCATTGCCAGCGGTCTCGGATTCCTTGAAACGGGCTCGAACCCGCTCGTCGCTCAGCTCGGCGATCCCTCGACCGCGGTGCGGCGTCTGAACTTTTCGCAGGCCTTCAATCCGCTGGGCTCCATCACCGGAGCGCTGATCGGAACCGTGTTCATCTTTTCAGGCATTGAGCCCAGCGCCGGCGACATTGCGCACATGAAGAGCCAGGGAGTTTATGACACGTTCCTCGACCACGAAACCTTACGCGTGCTCACGCCCTACATGGTGCTCGGTGTCGTGGTTCTGCTCTGGGCCTTGCTCATCTTCAAGGCGAAATTCCCGGTCATCGAGGGAGACACTGCTGCCGCAAACGGCCACAGGTCCGGCGGTTATCTCACTCTGTTTCGCTATCCGCACTTTCTTTCGGCCGTCTTCGCCCAGTTCTGCTACGTAGGCGCGCAGGTGGGCACCTGGAGCTACTTCATCCAGTACGCGCAGGATTACACGCACGTGCCTGAGAAGCTGGCCGGCTATCTGCTCACCACAACGCTCGGTGCGTTCGCCGTCGGCCGGTTCTTCTCCAGCTGGGCGATGAAACGATTCCATCCCGACAAGATGCTGGGCATCTTTTCAGTGGCCAACATCTTGCTGCTATTAATTGGAATTCTGTGGACGGGATGGGTGGGCCTGATTGCAGTGCTGCTGACCAGCTTCTTCATGTCGCTGATGTTTCCCACCATCTTCGCGCTGGGCATCAGGGATCTGGGTGAGCACACCAAGGAAGGCGCATCGCTGCTGGTGATGGCCATCATTGGCGGCGCTGTTTTTACGCCGCTGATGGGACTTGCCTATCAGTTCACCAGGAGCATGGCAGTCAGCATGATCGTTCCGCTGCTCTGCTATGCCGTGGTTGGTGTCTTTGCCTTCGCGGGCGCGCACGCCGCTCCTTTTCCCAGCCGTTGGGAGCGCCGCATCAAGCATCTGGTTCCCGTTCTCGGCCATCGCAACTGGATCGTGGTCGCGGATTCCGCCTATCCGGCACAGTCGAACCCCGGCATCGAAACCATCTACACCGGCGAGGATCACCTGCGGCTGCTGGGCAAGGTGCTGGAGTCGATCGCAGCACACCAACATGTTAGCGCCAATGTTTATATGGACGCCGAACTGAGGCAGGTGCCGGAGGAGGATGCCCCCGGCGTAACCGAACTTCGTGACGAGATCGAACGCGTCGTTGGCCGGAACGCGCGCGTGCTGGAGCACGAGCAGATCATCGCGAAGCTCGATGAAAGCGCCAAGCTCTTCAATATCGTGATTCTCAAATCAACACTCGACCTTCCCTACACTTCGGTTTTCCTGGAACTGGATTGCGGCTATTGGAAACCGGATGCAGAGAAAAGGCTGAGAAACTCCCTCGCAGATACAACCGCTGTGGCGTCAGGCCACTGATGCCGGCGCCGCTCGGCTGGCGGCCGGCCCGCAACAAGTGAAAAAGGAGCATTGAAGAATGCAAAGAAGAGAATTCTGCAAGCTGATCGCGGCCGCTGCGGCGGCGCGAGCGATTTCGGCGCGGGGCCAGTCGGCGGCGAGCGCGCCTGCCGGCTTCAACAAGCTTCATCAAACCTATGAAGAGTTCTGCGCGCTGCCGGAGAAGGACCGCGTCTTCTATGCGCTTGTGGATGGCAAGATCGTCGAGATCAAACTGAACGACGCCGATTGGACGCCGACGGAATGGGGCGATCCGCCCGCGCTGCCCGTCGGCTCATGGGACGGCGTGCCGATGCAGGCGCCGGTCGACGGGCTCGGCGGCGAAGGCCCCTACCAGGCGAACTGGGATTCGCTGCTGCAATACGACGCGCCCGAGTGGTATCGCGACGCCAAGTTCGGCATATGGGCGCACTGGAGCCCGCAATGCGTGCCGGAGTTCGGCGACTGGTATGGACGCGCGCTGTACCAGGAGGGCTCTCCCGATTACAAATTTCAGAACAGCCACTACGGCCATCCCTCACAGTTCGGCTACAAGGATCTGACCGCGCAGTGGACGCTGCTTAACTGGGAACCGGAAGCGATGATCGAGCGCTACAAGAAGGCGGGCGCGCGGTTGTTCATTGCGCTGGCTAACCATCACGACGGTTTCGACGCGTGGGACTCGAAGCATCAGCCGTGGAATGCAAAGAATCACGGGCCGCATCGCGACGTGGTGGGCGAGTGGGCGGCCGCGGCGCGACGCCAGGGACTGCGTTTCGGCGTAACCGTGCACCAGGCGCGCAACTGGTGGTGGTTCCAAACCTCGCACGGCGCCGACAAGAACGGGCCGCTGGCCGGCGTGCCCTACGACGGCCGCATGACAAAAGCCGATGGCAAGAACCAGTGGTGGGAGGGGCTCGATCCGCAGATGCTGTACGGCGCGAAGCATCCCAAGAACGCGCTGCCCGATGCCTCGTATGTGAAGCACTTCTACGACCGCACGCGCGACCTGATCGATCAGCACGATCCCGATCTGCTTTACTTCGACAACTCGCTCTTCCCGCTGGGCTGGGGCGGCATGAATGTGGGCGCGTACTTCTACAACCACAACCTGAAGACGCGCGGCAAGATGGAAGCCGTGTGCACCGTGAAAGAGGTGCCCGACAAATTGGCCAAGTCGGTTGTGGCCGATTACGAGCGCGGACTCACCAGCGCCATCATGCCCTACGCGTGGCAGTCAGAGACCTGCATCGGCGACTGGCATTATCAGCGCACGCTCTACGATATGCCGGGCGAATACGGGGGTTATCTGCCGCCTCGCGACGTGATTCACTGGATGGTGGACACGGTGAGCAAGAACGGCACCTTTATTTTGAACGTGCCGGGCAAGCCGGATGGCTCCATCGACAGCAAGGAAATCGCCGTCGTGGATGAGATCGCGGCGTGGCTCAGGATCAACGGCGAGGCTATCTACGAGACACGCCCGTGGACGGTGTACGGCGAAGGGCCGAACAAGGTGGAGAGTGGATCGTTCAAGGGCCAGAGCATCAGCGCTCTGAGCGAAAAGGACATTCGCTTTACGCGCAACAAGGCCAACAACGTGATCTATGCAATTTTTCTTGGCTGGCCTTTGGGAGATGCGCAGATCGCGTCGCTCGGTTTGTCGAGCAAGACCAGTCCGGGCAAAATCCAGAATGTGACCGTGCTCGGCACCGAGGCAAAGATCAAGTGGACACAGGACACCGATGCGCTGAAACTCGAACTGCCCCGGCAGTCGTGGCAGGCAAATGACTACGGCGCGGCGGTGAGGATCGCGCTGAGCTGATGGAGCGACGTAACGGTGGCGCGGCGAGTGGACGGGATCCAGGGCCTGGTGAACGCCGACGATCCGCGGGGCGCGGCTTCGGTCCTTGCCAGCGTGCCTGCCGCCAAGCTTGGGGCGTCACTTTGAGGTGCGGGTATCGTTCCAGTACAACGGCGAGAAGCTGACCAAGAAGGTCGACTTCTCGCTGGCCGGAGCATCCTAACCGGCATTTCTCACGGGTCGCCGAAAATCGTGCCGCCGGTCACCTGACCGGGAGTCCCGGCGAGGTGCGAAGCTGACGAAAGGCATGACGCAGGTCTTTGAACAGCATGTTCAAGGCAACCCTCCTCGTTCCCTGATGAGCCCGGTTTTCTGCCGACAACACTCCATGCAGCAGGCCAATAGACGGTCGTTATTGCGCCCATTTCGGTGATCGGCATCACCGATTTGCCAACCGCTGACGCGGGATCGTCCATTTGTGGAATATGCTGTCCACAAACCAACGCTCGCAGCGGTTATCGAGCGCCGTCGTCGGATCTCAACCTGCTTCTGGAAGGATTGCGTGAGCATCGGCACTGGAAAATCCGCGGACGGCGCGAGCGAGCGGCAACGCAGCGAAGCCCACCTGGCCATGCGCCTCTCGTTGATCGTGGGCGTGTTGATGCTGGCCGGGAAAATGACTGCCTACCTGCTGACCGGGTCGGCCGCCATTTTTTCCGACGCCGCGGAATCGGTGGTGCACGTAATCGCAGTGGCGTTTGCCGTATTCAGCCTCTGGCTAAGCATGCGCCCGGCGGAGCCCAGGTTTCAGTACGGATACGAACGGATGACCTTTTTCTCCGCTGGATTTGAAGGCGCGATGATCGTCCTTGCCGCGGGAAGCATTCTTTACACCACCATTCAGAAGTGGAGATACGGCCTGGTTCTTGAGAATCTGGGCAACGGCGTGTTTCTGATTGTCGCCGCCGGCGCTCTTAACGCTGCTCTCGGCTGGTACCTGGTGCGGATGGGCAAGCGCAATCACTCGCTGATTCTCGAGGCCGACGGCAAACACGTCCTTACCGACTGCTGGACCAGCTTCGGCGTGGTTGCAGGGCTTTTGCTGGTGATGATGACTGGGAGGAAGATCTTCGATCCCCTGGTCGCCCTCGTTGTTTCGGCCAACATCCTCTGGTCAGGCGGCCGGCTGATGTGGCAATCCCTGAAAGGTCTGCTCGACTACTCAGACCCGAAGGTCGGACACGAAATTCGCAGACGGCTCGATGCCATCTGCCTCGAAATCGGCCTGCAGTACCACGGCGTACGCTTCCGCACCACGGGTTATCGCCAGATGATCGAGGTCCATCTCTTGTTCCCGCAGGCGACGGCTCTGGGCGAAGCCCATCGCCTGGCAACGATTGTGGAAGAGCGCCTCGCACTGGATCTGGGAGAACCGGCGGAGGTGACCACGCACCTTGAATCTCTCGAGGATCACTCCGAGGTTCACCACACTAAGCACTACACCGGGCGCCCGGAGTAACAGACTCTATGCCCGCTTGCGATGATCGAAGGCGTCGCGCAGCGCATAGAAGCAATCGGTGGGCTTGAAGTCCGCGTCAAAGGGCAGCGGACGCTCCTGCCGGTTGGGTTGCTTCCTGCGATGCGAGCCTATGCCGTTGAGCCAGGTGAAGCGGTCGCTCAGATCCCACGTCAGCACCAGCTTCACCGCCGGGTTGGACAGCGCCGCCTGCAAGAACTCGGTGTAGGTTTTGGCAACGATCGCGTCGCGCTCGGCGATGTCGTTGGAGACGGTCGCGTCGTCGTTCACGTCGAGCTCGGTCAGGTAGACCTCGAGGCCCATCTGGTGGAAGGATTCGATGTAATCGGCAACGCCCTGGCCGTACTTCTCGCCGGCGTTCAGGTGGCTTTGAATTCCGACCGCATCGATGGGCACGCCGCGGCTCTTCATCCCTTTCACCATTTCCAGGATGAGCCTGCGTTTCTCCGCGTCGCCGTCGTTGTCCCCCTCAACTCCGTAGTCGTTGTACGTGAGTTTCACGTTCGGGTCGGCGGCGCGTGCGGTGTGGAAGGCCAGGTCGATGTAATCAGGCCCAAGATTGTCGTACCAGAATGACTTCCTCAACCCGCCTGGCAGATTGTCGTGGGGGTCGATCGCTTCGTTGACCACGTCCCACGATTGCAGCTTGCCGGCGTAGTGCTTGCAAACCGTTGTGATGTGATCCACAAAGATTTGCTTGATCTCGTCCTTGTTGTCGATCTTCCTGATCCACGCTGGCACCGATTCATGCCAGCAAAGCGTGTGGCCGCGCATCAGCATCTGGTTGCGCTGGGTAAAGTCGTAGAGAAAGTCGGGAGGGCCGAAATTGAATTCGTCGCGCGATGGACGCAGCGCAACCCACTTCAATTCGTTCGAAGGCACCAGAATGCCGCACTGCTCGCTGAGCAGCGAGGCGAAATCGGTGTTCTTTTGGACCACGGGAATCACCACGGCCGAGCCGTAGATGAGCCCATGACGTCTTGCATGGGCGTGCAGCGAGCGCGGCCCGGCCAGATCGTGAAATGAACTCGCCGTTGGCGGATGGCTTGCGGCGCTGTTGGCGCAGCCGGCCAGCAATCCTGGGCTGGCTGCGACTGCCATCGATACTGCTGTTCCTGTTCCCTTGGCAATAAACTCACGACGTGAAAGCATTTTGTGGCTCCACTTCCTTATGTAAATCATTTTAGTACGAGTGCCGAACCAAATAGGTATTCGGCTCCGGATGGCTGTTTTGTCCGCGGTCCGGGCTTGCGGCGTGCCCGCTGAATCCTTTCCCGATCCGGTTTTGCAAGCCCATTGATGCCAGTTGTTGTGCCTGGGGTGTATGATTTTCCCGCTGCGTCCCCTTCGCGGTCAAACCTCGCATTCGTATAACGGCAAACAAGCCGGTTCTAACGTTGAAGGGCGCGCTCTCTCAAGGCGGGCATTTTCGTCGCGAACCAAGGGCCCCGCGGCCAATTCCCGCACTCTGAGCGCTTTTGAGCGCAGCAGGATTCCCCGCGAGGAGGTATTGATATGGCTTCAACCGCAACGCATCCCGGCAAGCTCAGCGATCGGGTGAGCTTCCTGTCACGCTACGGCAACTATATTGGCGGCAAGTGGGTCGAGCCCGCTTCAGGCCAGTATTTCGAGAACATCACGCCCATCACCGGCAGAACATTCTGCGAGATTCCGCGCTCCAACGCGCAGGACATTGAGCGCGCCCTCGACGCGGCCCATGCGGCCCGCGAATCGTGGGGCAAGACCAGCGCCACGCAGCGCGCAATCATCCTCAACCAGATAGCGCAGCGCATGGAAGAGAACCTCGACATCCTGGCGCTGGCTGAAACCTGGGACAACGGCAAACCGATCCGCGAAACCACGGCCGCCGATCTGCCGCTGGCTATCGATCACTGGCGCTACTTTGCCGGTTGCATCCGCGCCCAGGAAGGAACAATTTCAGAAATTGACCACGACACCGTGGCCTACCACTTCCATGAGCCCCTCGGCGTGGTCGGGCAAATCATCCCGTGGAACTTCCCCATCCTGATGGCCACCTGGAAGCTTGCGCCGGCTCTGGCCGCGGGCAATTGCGTGGTTCTCAAACCTGCCGAGCAGACTCCGGCCAGCATCCTCGTCTGGGCCGAATTGGTCGGCGACCTGTTACCGCCGGGAGTGCTGAACATCGTGAACGGCTTCGGCCTCGAGGCGGGCAAGCCGCTCGCCTCTAGCTCGCGCGTGGCCAAAATCGCCTTCACCGGCGAAACCACCACCGGCCGGCTCATCATGCAGTACGCCAGCCAGAACCTGATCCCCGTCACTCTCGAGCTGGGCGGCAAGTCGCCCAACATCTTCTTCGATGACGTTTGCCGCGAAGACGACGACTTCTTCGACAAGGCGATTGAGGGCTTTGTGATGTTCGCGCTCAACCAGGGCGAAGTGTGCACCTGCCCGAGCCGAGCGCTCATTCAGGAAAGCGTCTACGACAAGTTCATGGAGCGCGCGCTGAAGCGTGTGGCGGCCATCAAGCAGGCCAACCCGCTTGATCCCTCCACGATGCTCGGAGCGCAGGTGTCAAACGAACAGCTCGAGAAGATCCTCAGCTACATCGACATCGGCCACCAGGAGGGCGCCGAGCTGCTGGCAGGCGGCAAGCGCGCGCATCTGGGCGGCGATCTTGAAGAAGGCTTCTACGTTGAGCCCACCGTCTTCCGCGGCCACAACCGCATGCGCATCTTCCAGGAAGAGATCTTTGGCCCGGTCGTTTCGGTGACCACCTTCAAGACCGAAGCCGATGCGCTGGCCATCGCCAACGACACGCTCTACGGCCTTGGCGCGGGACTCTGGAGCCGCGACGCCAACCGCTGCTATCACCTTGGCCGCGGCATCCAGGCCGGCCGCGTCTGGGTCAACTGCTATCACGCCTACCCGGCGCACGCTGCTTTCGGCGGATACAAGCAATCGGGTATTGGACGCGAAACCCACAGTATGATGCTCGACCACTATCAGCAGACCAAGAACCTGCTGGTGAGCTACAGCCCCAAGAAGCTGGGCTTCTTTTAAAGACAGGGAACGAGGGAACAAGGGAAAAAGGGAATAGGGAATAGGTCGGTAAGACGGATTCCGATTCCTGAGACTTGGATAACCGGTCGGCTGAGGTTCGGCGACGCGCGCTCAGCGCGCATCGCCGAAGGCCGCTGACTTGCTGACCCGCTGACTCGCTTTCTTGAGGCTCCATGCCGGAACTTCCACAACAGGTTCTCGCCACCGATCTCGCCATCCATCTCATCAGGGTGCTGCGCCAGAAGCATGGAGCGCTCATGTTTCACCAGTCAGGTGGCTGCTGCGACGGCAGCTCGCCCATGTGCTACCCGCGCGGCGAGTTCATGATTGGCGACAGCGATGTTCAGCTTGGCGAGGTTGACGGCGAGCCCTTCTACATGAGCCGCAGCCAGTTCGAGTACTGGAAGCATACGCAGCTCATTCTCGACGTTGTTGCCGGCCGCGGCGGGCAATTCTCGCTCGACAACGCCGAAGGAGTGCGATTCCTCATCCGCGGGCGCGTCTTCGACGACAACGAGATTCGCGACCTTCGCGCCGCCGGCCGCATCTGAGTTGACGACCCTAACGCTGGCCTCTTGAGGGTCTGAAATTCAGGTCTCCTGGCCCACACGGCTCAGCGTTCAGAGTAGGAGACGTAGTCGAACGACTCCTCGAATACCTCGAAGGGAAGCGAGAAGATTCCATCCGGGTCGGGCCGCGTGCCCCAGGGGTTGCGCAGCGAGACCATGCCGGAGCTTTCGTCGTAGGCCATCACCGTGTACGCATGGCTCGGCACCCACCAGTTGGCAATCGCAACCTTTGCGTCGGGAGCCGCGCCTGGCGTGCTTGCCACCAGCGCCACGCCGCCTTCGCGCAGGCTGCGCAGTTCCTTCAACACAGTCTGCCGATTGCCAGCCTCAGCTGCGCCGGCCGAGCCCAGGAACGCCTCGATCACGCGCACCGGAATCCCGCCCTGCCCAATGCTCTTGTACGCGCCGAAGACCTCGCCGTTCTGTTGCACCGTTTTGGCGATTGCGGCAAAGAATCCCTCTTCATCGAGAAAACCCACCAGCATCTGCGACTCGCTGGCGGGAATCCCAATCTTGCTTAACTCGGCGGCAAGGTTCCGCTTCAGCGATTCCTTGTCCATCGAGCCGTTCTGTCGCACCACCGCTCGAATGGCGCGGTCATAGGCTACGAGCATCAGGTCAGTCTCGTTGAGCCACTTGAGCGCAAGTGGTTTTGCAAACGCCAGGATGATTGTCGATCGTTGGATCGAATCCACCAGACTCTGGCGCACCTCGCGCTGCGCGTACGCGCGCATTAGCGCCAGCACCCAGTCGCCGTCGGACTCGTCAAAGCCGTGGACCCGCCCGTACTTGATATCGTCGGGGTAGACCGCCTCATCGGGGCCCGAAGCAAAGTGCACCTTGTATCCGACGGGAAAGTTTTGCCGAATGGCGACGCGCAGCTTATCGGGCGCGGCCATGGCGAGGGCAGCGATGGATGCGTGGAAGTAGCAACTGCCAAGCACGCCCTGCCTGACAGCGACCGGGCTCACGCCATGCGGTCCATAGAGCGAATGCGGCGATTGCGCCACGCTCGCCGCCGCAGCCGACAGCGCCATTACAATCCCAACCGCAGCCTTCAGCATCAAACGCACCCCGGCCTTTAATTCCTGAGTCCCCTGCCCCTAATCCTTCGTTCCCTCGTCCCCTTGTTCCTTCGTTCCCTTGTTCCCTGTCTCTCCCGGTTCGACGGCAATGAAGGTCCATTGAGTCGACCCGGTGCGAATCTTCGCGTAGTTGCGCAGGGGCACAAACGCTGTTTCCACCGGCTCGCCGTCCACATCTGTTCCACCCATGCTCACGTCGTCGCCAATCGTAAAATTCTTGCGGAAGATGATGTGGCTGTTGATGGCCGAGAGCGTTTCGTCCTGCGGAATCGCGATCTCGCACTGCGCGGCATCGCTGCCGATGCGGTTGCGTCCCTCGAAAACCGGGAATACCTGCCCCTGCTCGCTCCACGAGTAGGTGATGAGGACGCCGACAATCTTGCGCGCTGCCGGCGCCGGCCGCTGCGACGGCTGGTTGCCCGCAAGCGAGCCCGGATTGGGGTTGAAGACCGTAACGCGCCGAACGGGCTGCGCCGCGCCTCCGCGCACCTGCCCGCCTGCCTGCCCCGCGCCGAATCCGCCTTGCTCGTCAAATATTGGAGTGCGAGGCATTGGTTCAACCTGCGTGCGGCGCCGCACCTCCTGGCCTGAGTCGCCCTTCTCCATCGGCGTCTTGCATACACGGCACGCTGCCGCTTCATCGGGATTGTTTGCGCCACATACCTTGCATAGGCTCATTCTTGTCTCCTGTGCGGCTGGCTTTTTGCCGGCTCGGGCAACAGCCCCATGGTTGACTTGAAGACCTGGAAGGTCAAGCTGTCTTTGCGAGCGTTTGCCGGAATCTTCACCTTCTTGAGTTCGTGCTCGATGGCTGCAGCGCGTTGCGGAGTAGGCGGATGGTCCGACAAAAAACGGTTTGGTGCTCCACCAAGTTGCTTCTCCAATTGCTTGAGCTGGTCAAAGAGCTCCAGGAACCCGTGCGGATCCCATCCCGCGCGCAGCATCTCATAAAACCCGAGCAAGTCGGCCTCGGCCTCATCTTCACGGCTGAAGTGCAGCATGGCCAGCATGGCGAACGCGCCGCCCAGCTTGCGAATGATCTGGTCGACCACGCCATTCTGCTTGTCGAGATTGTCGAGCACCGGCTTCAATACCGACTGCGCTGCAAACGACATCAAAAGCTCGTTCACCACGTGCCGCGCCACCACGTGGCCGATCTCGTGCCCCAGCGTGGCTGCCAACTCGTCCTCCTCGGCAATCAGCTCCACCAGCCCGCGATTCAGGTAGAGGAATCCGCCGGGGATGGAAAATGCGTTCGCCTCGTGCGAATTGATCAGCTTGATGGAATAGGGAAGATTCGGGCGCTGGCTTTGCGCGGCCAGAGCCGAAATCATCTTGCCCAGATAGTGCTCGATGACCGGGTTGGAGACAATCTCGACCTCTGATTCAACCTGTGCGGCAAACCTGCGGCCCAGTGCGATCTCGTCCTCGTCGGTGAGCTTGTTGAGCGGCGAAATGGTCACGCGCGGCTCATCGGCCAGTGCAGAGAGAGCCCCGACACGAACTGCTGCAAGCCCGGCTGCGCCTATGCCAGTGCGGTACAGCCACTCACGCCTCGTCCATGCGTTCATTGTTCCTCTTCCTTTTACAAGCCCGAGGCCGGCAGGCCGAGGCAATCTCCGAAGTTGGAGAGTCACTTTTGAATGGGCTCTTAAGCTGGACATCGATTGTAGCCCGGAAGCTCTTGTGTCTGCCATACATTCTTAGCGCCCGCCGGGAAGGGGCCTCAATGCGTTATTTCGCCCCTTGCCTGAGCAGCCTTCCATATTCTTCATCGCTCGCAAAGCCAACGTGCTAGAGTGATTCCAACCCAGAAGCCGCCCATCGCCTATGCCGCAAGACGTGTCACAACCTGAAGCTGTATGGCTGATCGGGCGGACCGGCGACTGCGATGTGGTCGTACCGGATCCCGCGGTCTCGAGCCATCATTGCCGGGTGAGCCAGCAGGGCAACCAATTCCTCATAGAAGATCTGAATTCGACCAACGGAACCTTCGTCAACGACTTGCGCCTTACACCCGGCAAGCCCACGCCGATTGCTTACGGCGAGCGCGTTACGCTGGGCGCGCGGGTCGAGATGCCCTGGCCGTTGCGCAAGCAGGACGCAGCCGGCCGCGCACCGACCCTGCCTTCAGAACCTCCTTGCCGGTCAGGCGGCAAAGTCATCACCATCGGGCGCGATCCGGCGTCGGATGTGCCCATCGACCTGCCCACTGTCTCCTGGCATCACGCCAGCATCTCAGTGGAAGGCGGCCAGTACATTCTTCGCGATGTGGGGTCGACCAACGGCACATCCGTCGGCTCCCTCGGCAATCGCGTCCAGCAAACGGTTCTGAAGCCCAGCGACGACGTTTACCTGGGCTCGTACAAGATCTCTGCCGCGCAACTGCTCTCGCCTGAAAAGAAGATCGGCGACGCCGCTTATCACAAGGTGAACTTCGGGGGCGAGTCGATGGAAATCGGCCGCGACCCGGACTGCGATGTGCCGCTCGCCTATCCCATGGTCTCGTGGCGTCACGCGCGGCTCACACGCGCCGCCGAAGGCATCTTTGTTGAGGATCTCGGCTCACGCAACGGAACCTACGTCGACGGCGTCCGCATTGGCGGCAGGAAGCTCGTCAAGCCGGGCCAGGAGATCGGCCTCGGCAGCTTCCGCTTCCAGTTGCTCGAAGGCGGTCAACTCGCGCAGCGCGAGTACCACGGCAACGTAACCATCGAGGCCAACGGCATCGTGGTCACCACGCCCAGCGGCAAGCGGCTCCTCGATCCCGTTTCGCTCACCGTCTTTCCTTCAGAGCTTGTCGCGCTCATGGGTCCGGCCGGGGCTGGGAAGACCACCCTGCTCAAGGCGCTCAACGGCTACACGCGCCCCGTTGAAGGCAAGGTGCTCTTCAACGGCGCCAGCCTCTACGAATACTACGATCGCTTTCGCCAGCAGATGGGCTACGTTCCCCAGGACGACATCGTTCATCCCCAGCTCACGGTCCGCCAGGCGCTCTACTTTTCGGCGCGGCTGCGCACCGATCTCTCCGATGCTGAGATCAACGAACGCACTGAGAAGGTTCTCGCCGATCTCGGCATACCCGACAAGATCGACACGGTCATTGGCTCACCCGAACGTAAAACTCTCTCCGGCGGTCAGCGCAAGCGCGTCAACATCGCCCTCGAGCTCATCACCGATACACCCCTGCTGTTCCTCGACGAGCCCACGTCAGGCCTGTCGTCGTATGACGCCGAGTCGGTTGTCGATCTCCTCAAGCAGCTCTCGCGATCAGGCAAGACCATCGTTACCACCATTCATCAGCCGAGCCTCAAAGTCTACCGGCAGTTCGACGATCTGCTGATGGTGTCGCGCGACAAGGGCGACAGCCCCGGAGCGCTGGTCTACTTCGGCCCCGCATTCCCCGACTCGATACAGTTCTTCAATCCCGCGCCGGTTGCGCCGCCAGAGCCGCAAAACGCTGCGACGGTACAGGAGCTCAACCCGGAGATGCTTTTCTCGGGAATGGCCGTTGTACCCGAGTCGAGCCGCACGCAAACCTGGCGAAAGCGCTTTGAGGCATCGCGCTACCAGAAGGAGTTTGTGAAGGAGCGCAGCGGCAGGCAGCCGGCCGCGCGAGGCAAAACTGGCGAAGAAAAAGCTCGCCGCCAGTTCGGATTCACGCAATGGCTGGCGCTGGTGCGGCGCAATATCATCGTGAAGCTGCAGGACCGCGCCCAGACCGCAATCCTGCTCATCCAGGCGCCGCTCTTTGCCGTGCTGGTTGCGCTGGTCAACTATCCCTTGCGCGCCAACCACTTTGAAGAGCTGGCGCAAAAACTTCCCATCGTGCATTTCCTCATGGTGGTCGCCGCCATCTGGTTCGGCTGCAACAATGCCGCGCGCGACATTGTAGGCGAGTGGACCATCTACAAACGCGAGCGCATGGTAACGCTCAAGCTTTTTCCCTACGTGTTTTCAAAGCTGGCGGTTCTCTTCGGCCTCTGCGTCTTCCAATGCGGAACCATGCTGGCCATTGTCTACTTCTCCTGCGGTCTGAAGTCCAATTTCTTCCTCGATTTTCTGGTCCTGCTGGTTGCTTCAATGATCGGCGCCGGCCTCGGCCTCTCCATCTCCGCGCTCTCCCGCACCAATGAGAGCGCCATCGCGCTGCTGCCGGTTGTGCTGTTGCCCATCATCGCTCTGGGCGGCGGAATGAGGCCCATTTATCTCATGCCCAAGGCCGGGCAGATCGTGAGCACCATCATTCCCTCGCGCTGGTCGTATGAAGCCAACTTGCTTCACGAGGGCGCAGCCAAAGAGTGGGGCGCGAAAAAGTTTCTGCCCGATGGGAAGTGCGCGTCGGACCAGCCTGATAATGCCAGCGCAACGCCGGCGCAGCCCGTTGCAGCGCCGCCGGCCAACACGCCAGCGTCCGCGCACACTCTGAGGCCCGGGGCCGCATGTCCTGAGGGTGACGGCTCCGATTTATGCGCCGATCCGGCAGAGAACTCGATTCCCAACTACCTGATCACCTGGACGGAGAGCGGTTCAAGGCAAGCCTGCCGCGCCGCGCCGGGGCAAACCATTGCACGCCTCGATCCGGCTGCGCACGCGGTCGCCAACCGGCACAGTTTCCGCTATTCCATGGCGGTGCTGGGCTCTATGCTTTTTATCTCGGTCTCTTCGGTCATCGTCATCCTGCGCAAGCGCGACAGCGATCCGCAGTAACGCGTTCTTCGAAGCGGAAATACAAATCTCGATGCAACAACATCGGGTCATGTGACACGAGGTCCAGCAATGAAGGCCCTGGCCAAGCCGAAGCAACTCGCTATCAGCTTCGCTGAAAAATGCGATCGCGGCATTGTGCGCGAAGAGAACCAGGACTCGGTGCTGCGCACCACCACGCCGCTCGGCGAACTGCTCATCGTTGCCGATGGCCTGGGCGGCTATCAAGGCGGAGCGGTTGCCTCGCGCATCGCCGTCGACAGCATCTCGGCTTATTTTGCCGGCCTTCCCGCCGACTACCTGCCGGCGATGGCGATTCGCGAATCCATCATCCGCGCCAACGCCGAGATTCTCAACGCGGCCTCATCTCCCGGTTCGATTTACACTCACATGGGTTCGACGGTTGTGATGGCTTTATTGCAGCCAATCGGCGGCAATCGGGAGCGCGGCCCTGCAGCGCCCAATGCCGTGGTCAATGCCGTGCTCAAGGCCTGGATCGGCCACGTCGGCGACAGCCGCGCCTATCACGTGCGCGATCGCCGACTGTATCGCATCACGCGCGACCACTCGGCCGTTCAGGCCATGCTCGACCGCAATCTCATCACGCCTGAGCAGGCTCTCAATCATCCCGACGCGTCAGTGCTCACGCGCAGCCTTGGCCACGAACCCGAGGTCGATGCCGATATCGATTCGGTCCAGCTGGAGCCCGGCGATTCGCTGCTTCTCTGTTCCGACGGTCTCTGGGGATACGTTGACGAGCGGGCAATCGAAGCGGTCGCTGCCAATTCGGCGCTCGATGTTGAGACCGCATCCGCGGCGCTGCTCGAGCTCGCCCTTACTGCCGGCGGCTACGACAACGTGGGCATTGAAATTGCGCGCGTCGCCAACGGCCCCGGCAAAACTCCGGCGTCACCATCGGCCAGTGCGTTCCGGTCAACGCGCATCTTCGGCAAATTGAGACTGATCGAGATTCTTGCCGTCGCGCTGCTGGCGTTTGCGGCAATCGGCGCGCTGGCCTGCTTTGCTTATCTCGAGCACTGGTTCCATCTTTCCAGCAAGACTCCGCAGAGCACTCCCGCTCCATCACAGACCGTTCCGGCCAGTCCACAGGCTCCCACTGCCGGGCCAAAGAACGGGCCCGCTGCTGCGCACAGCGCGCCTGCCCCCACTCAGAATGATGGCTCAGGGAATCAACCGCAGGGTGGCGCCGTTGCTGCTCCCGCGAGCGGTCCTGTTCTTACGCCTCAATCCGGCACGGCGGCCAAGCCGCAAAATGGCCACGCAGCCGCGCAGCCCGGCAATCCGACTCCGGCTCCGAACAACTACACTCCCGTGAAGCCGCAGCAGAGGCCCGCTGCGCCACCTCCTACTCCCGACGACGAAGATTGATCGGGAGCCGTACGAGAAATGTGGGCTAGTCGCAAACCAGAAGCGCGTCGGCCAAACCCGCGGGATCATTTTCAGTGCTGCCGGTCAACTCAGGTTCAGCGTGATTCCCGGCCTTGAGCCGTTCCATGAAGAACTTCTCCACCTCTATCAGGACCTCGTTCCCGGTGTGCGCGTGATAGATGGCGGCGCGAAGCTTTGCGCCGCTTGGCACTCCGTGCGTGAACCACGTGGCAAACTGCTTCATTTTGCCCACCGGGTCGCCCATGCGCGCGTCGCGAGGCAGGTCGCGCGTGGCCGCTTCTTCAGCCAGCAGCATCTCAAAGTACGCGCGGATCATGTTGTAGCGATCCTGCACTCCAGGCACATCGTAACTGCCGGTGGCCGTGTACTGCGCAATCTGGCGAAAGATCCACGGATTCGCAGGCGCGACGCGGCCGATCATCACTGCGTCGCAACCGGTCTTCTCCACCATCGCGGCGGCGTCCTCGGGCGTGCGAATGTCGCCGTTGCCGATCACCGGAATCCTGACCGCCTGCTTCACTGCTCGAATCCACTCCCAGCGCGCCTGGCCGTCGTAGCCCTGTTCGCGGGTTCTCGCGTGCAGGGCAACCGCGTTCAATCCCTCATCCTCAGCCATTCGCGCCAGTTCCACGCACACAATCTGCGAGTCGTTCCATCCCAGCCGGAACTTGACGGAGAAGGGAATCGACACTGTTTTGCGGATGGCGTGGAAGATCTCGCCGATCTTGGGCAAATCGCGCAACAGGCCCGACCCGCCGTTGCAGCCGACCACGCGCTTCGCCGGGCAGCCGAGATTCAGGTCCACCGTGTCGAAACCGGTTTCTTCAACGATGCGCGCGGCCTCAGCCAGAGTTTCGGCATTCGACCCAAAAAGCTGCGCGCCGATGGGATGCTCGTCGTCATAAAAAGTCAGGTAGCGGCGCCGCTTGGTCTCACGCATGCGCGCCAGCCCATCGGCCGACGTGAACTCGGTCATGATGAGCCCGCACCCCGACTGCGCATTGGTGATGTCGGCCCCAACGGCAGCTGCTTCAGTGGCCCGATCTCTGATCTCTGATCTCTGATCTCTCGTTTCTGACCCCTGATCCCTGACCCCTGATCCCTGGTCTTTGCTAAACAGGCTGGCGTGGCGGATGAAGCGGCGGAAGACGGTATCGGTGACTCCCGCCATGGGGGCAAGCACGGTAGCCGGGCGCACTGCGACGGCGCCGATGCGCACCTCGGCGGGAACCCGCGCCTCGGCAGGCATCGCGTGCTCCACCGGATTGTCCCAGTGCTTCTTCACCGTGAATCCCTTGCGCGGCATGAGAATCTGCTTTCATCGGACAATCCGCTATTCGCGGAGCTCCCAGTTTGCCTGGTTCGCGGCCACAAAGCTGTCCGTAAGTTCGATGATCTGCTTAGACGACTTGAAGCGCTCAGGCTTGAGAATTACCAGAACCGGTTCTTCATAGGAAAAATCGACTACCAAAATCCCGATTCTGCCCACGCCGTCAGTCGCTGTCAGCTTTTGAACAAGAGCCACCGTGGGATCGAATCTGTGCAGGTCCGCTGACTCGTTGAAAAGAGCTACGTATCGGAAATGTCCCGGTAACGCAAGCAATTCCTCTGAATTCTCGTTCACGATTATGGCCGCCTTGGTTACGTGCTCTTGCCAATTCGCCGGCCCATCTTCAAATCTGACCGGCGCAATTCGAACAGCATGAACATCGCCTACCCCGGTGCGATCGATGGCAAGCAAATCGATGTGCACCCCATTCCATTCGGCATCCAGGTACACCTTTGGGTAGAGGAGCTTGCGAATCAAGTAGTCCTGGATGGCGTTCTTCGCCCTGCCCAGGTTTTGCTGTGTTTGAAGTTCAGGCATCTTGCCACCCCTCAATCTTCTGTTGCTTGCCCGTGGATTCGGCCCAGAGAGCAAATCTCCTGGCTTGTTGGACGATCTCGACAATGTCTTTTTCTGCGATCCTCTTCGGAAAATAAGCGATCGTGCTCTTTTGCGCGAGTAGTTTCTCAAGCCTGTCGAGACTTTGCAGTTCGTTGTATCTCCGCGTCGCCAGTTGCGTTTTCAATTCCCGCGTAGCAATCTGGTGGTCGTCCGACGAAAGATTTTCACTTCCCAAGCCGACTCGTAGAGCGTCGCAGTAGGAGATGGCGCCGTGAATGCCGAGCAGTGCCGACGAATGCTTGAATTCAGCCAGATCGTCCTTTAGGAGTTCCATGCCCTTAAGGAAGTCCCTTGCCCGGCCTAGGTAGTGCTGAACTTGCACAGCGCCCATGAAGGCATTCTCGCACAATGTAAGACGAAAAGGCCCCCGCCGGAGCGAAGGCCCGATGATTTCGCGCTCTCTGCAGCCCGCTTACTTGGCTGCCGCCTCACCGGCCTTGGCGTACTTGCGCCGGAAGCGCTCCACGCGTCCCGCCGTGTCAACCAGCCTCTGCTTGCCGGTAAAGAACGGGTGGCAAACCGAGCAGATTTCCACGTGGATGTCGCCCTTGTGGGTCGAACGCGTCTCAAAGTTGTTTCCGCAGGCGCACATCACCCGCACCGCGGCGTAATTGGGATGAATCTTTTCCTTGGGCATCTCGTTAGCTCGTAGACCTTTCCTGCAATATCTCTATTTTAGGGGCATTCTCAAGGAAAGTCCATGGTCGGGCCCGGCTCGAGGCGCCCGCCGTAAAGTGCAGATTTTACTTCGGATCGGACTAGGGGTCGAAGTTGCTCTTCCCAGGCTCACGCCCGGCCAATGCTGAATGGACCCGGCCGGGCGTCGTCAGTCCTTACTCTTCTTCGGAAAATACGAAATCCATACCAACCGGCACCACGCCAGGGCCGCGCCGGCCCCCAGAACCAGCCAGATCAGCATGTGCGTCCAGGCTTGCTGTTTGTCAGAGTGGAACGCAGCCACCTGCCAGAACCAAAACACCACATGATAAAAACACATGATTCCGAAAAAACACGAGGCCATGATTCCCAGCACACCCCATGCTGTTGGTGTTGGCGACGGTGACTTCGACATGATTCTCCTCCCCGAAAAAAACCAAAACGTTCTTCCCATCCCGGGCGCCCATAGTGCTGTGGGCTACTTCTTCAGCGCCTGTTCGATTCCTGCCTCAACCAGCGGCGCCATCACGGCGTAGCCGGCCGGCAACGGATGAACACCGTCTTTGCTCAGGGCCGGGGGAAGGCCACCTCGGTCGTCTTTCATCGCCGAGTAGTAATCGACGTAAATATAGCCCTTTTGAGCAGCATAACCCCTGATCCACAGGTTGAGTGTTGCTATCTTGGGTGCGGGCTCCAATCCCGGGCTCCATGGATAATCGAACGCCGGAAGAATCGAGCAGAGAACCACCTGAATCCCGTTTGCCGTCGCCAAGTCGGCCATTGAGGCAAGATTCTCTTCCGTCTGCTCCAGCGTCATGGGCCCGGTGTTTCCCGCCAGGTCGTTCGTCCCCGCCAGGATCACCACCACGCTCGGCTCGAGATCGATCACATCCTGCCGAAAGCGCACCAGCATCTGCGGCGTGGTCTGGCCGCTGATGCCGCGGTTCACGTAAGGCTTGCCGGGGAACGATCCGTCGGGGCCGGCCATCTTCCAGCCGTCGGTGATGGAGTTGCCCATGAAGACGACACGCTTCTCGCCGGCGGCCGGCGGCGCCAGCGCTGCGTCCGCGGCCTTGTAGCGTTCCGCATCGCCAAAGTCCACCGACAATTGGTGGTCGTGCTGAGTCCAGTATTCGCCGGTATGTGGAGCAGGTTTTGCGGGCTGCGCTTCGGTCGCCGGTGTCTGCGCGCTGGCGCCGGTAACAGCCACAATTCCCGGCAGCATGGCAGCCACGGCAATTCCCAGGCCCAGCTTAATCAAGACTTTTTGGCTCACCTTTTCACCTTCTTGTGTGTGTGCGGTCGTCACCGCCGGCCGAATCCTGGCCGCACGAAGATTGCACATGATGCTTTGCGCTTCCGATTGTAGAGAAGCGGGGACTGGTGCGGGGATATTTTTTGCCGGGGGAATGGAATATGGCACGCTGGGGCGTCGTCCGCTTTCCAGGCCGATATGTGGCGCGGCGGTAGCGAACAGGAAAAAAGGCGGCCCGCCTTTCGGAGGGCCGCCCCGGATTGAAGAAGCCAGGCGCTAAGGCGCTTACGGCTGGTACCACACCGTCGTCGTCGCCTGGTTGCCATTCAGATCATTGACGTAGATCTGCCATTGGTATGCGTATCCGGGGGTCAGGCTGCCGACGGAGGGCGTGTTGCTGGAGTCGGTCGGATCGATGCCCCAGGTGATCGACGTGATCGAACTGGAGAAGCCGTTCGCCTTGGAGTTCTGGCCCGGTATCTGCCAGATGGCGTAGCAGCAAGGGGTCGCCTGGTTCATGTAGAAGCTGTAGTTGAAGACGCTGCCTGTGGCACTGGACGAATCGGTCCAGGTGAATGTGGGCGTTGTGCTGGTGCTGCTATTGTCGTTGGGCGCAAGGTTGGTTGGGGCATCGCTTGCTCCCACGATCGTGCTTCCACCATTCCAACTCGTCACGGCGCCGTTGACCGTGCTGCCCGTGTCCTGGGTTCCGTCGCTGTAGGTGACCGTGAAGTCGTACGTGTCTCCAACTTTCGGCGCGCCGCCAGGAAGCGTGGTGGAGTACTGGAATTTGGGGTTGCCGCAATCGGTGCAACCGCTCATATCCAGGGCCACGGTCCCGCTGGTGTTGATCAGATTCGGCCCTGAGGTTATGGTAACGGCCACCGGCAGCTTGTCCGACTCGAGTACTTCAAAATCAAGCTGGTAGCTGGTCGTGGCCGCGCCGCAGCCATCGCAACTGTTGGATGACCACTGCGTGGTAGCGAGTGCCGTGCTGTTCGCCGCGGACAGCGTGATGCCAGGTGCCGTCTGCGAAGTGCCCGATATGGTCAGGTTCGCCGGGAGGTTGTTCCTGGTATTGTTTATCGTCCCGACGCCGATTCCGCCGGTCTTGTCCTGGTCCAGGATCCCGACGACCGCATAGTCTGAGCCGCTCGGAACGGTGATCGGCTCAGGAAAGTCATTCACACCGTTCACCGGGTTGGCAATCTCGGTGACGTAGATTCCAGTCGGGCTGCCGCCAGCGCCCGTCAGTTGGACCAGGCCCAGATATAAGGGCGCGCCCGAGTTAATGATGATGCCGGCCGGGATGGTCACCGAGCTCGAAACCGCGGTGCAGGGGGCGGTGGGGGGGCAAGCGGGCGTGCCGATCTTCACGCCTATAAAGCCGGACGTCCCGCTGCACCCGCTCGATGTGTAGTTGCACCACCCAGTCGGATGCGGATTGGAGGTATCCAGCGTGTCGAAGGAACGGGCCTGGAAGTAGTACGTTTGGCCGCTGGTGAAGCTGTAGCCCGAGCCGGAGAGCACCGCATCGTTGAGGATCCAGATGCCGTTCTTCCCGCTCGCCGTAAACGTGTGGCTTCCAGCGATGGTGGCAAATTGTCCGCCACCGGTCCCGCCACCAAGCGTGGGGCTGGTGCTCCATTGCACCGTATATTCGTTCGCGTCCTCCACGCCATTGCTGTTCTTGCTCTGGCTGCCCTCAATGACCACGCCTTGCGAGTTAGGGATGATGGTGCTGATCGTGGGATTCTCGCTTGGCGTCGCAAACACGGGATCGGTCATGGTGACGTCGTCGGTGGAGTTCCCGTCCGTGACGGAGACCACGGAACTGCCGGTCGGGTCGATTGCGTTCCGCTGCTCCTGGCCGATCGGATCCATGTATGCCCCGAGCGAGTAGCTGCCCGGCGGCACGCCGCGGACGGTAAAGGCGCCTCCCGCTTTCAGTGTGGCCTCGGTGATGCTGGTGCCCGGTCCGCCGCTCCCGCCGCCGCAGTTGGTGTTGTTCAGATAGATATACGTCTGCCCGGTCTGCGAGCCGCTGTAGCTCACGTTGCCGGTGACCGTGAAGCCCACATTGGCGTTGAAGTTTTCTCCCGTCACGTTGCTGTTGGTGGCGCTGTTCAATACCACGCCCGTATAGCCGGTGGGATAGAACAACGTGGCAGCTCCCGGAAGCGACGGCTTGATGGAGTAGGTTCCGTTGGGAACGCTGGTGAACGAGTAGGCTCCGTCGCTGGCGGTGGTGGTGGATTGCTCCAGCGTGGACCCGTTGTAGAGGCCGACCGTGAAGGTCACGGGCAGGTTCGAGTTGCCGTTCGAGCAGTAATTGTTCAGGAAGACCGTTCCGCTCACCTGCGAGCCGGCCGGGTTCACGGTGAAGCTCTGCTGAACCTGCGGCGCCGCCGCGTAAGTGCTGTTGCCGGCCTGGTTCGCGTCGATGGTGCAGGTGCCCGAGGCGATAAATGTGGCCGTAGTGCCGGAGACCGTGCAGATGCCGGTGGTTGTCGAGGTGAAGGTGACCGCAAGGCCGGAACTGGCCGTGGCCGAGAGCGTCAGCGGCGTGCCTACGGTTTGCGTTCCGGGGTTAGCGAAGGTGATGGTCTGAGCTTCGCCTTTGACGGTGAAGCTCTGCGCGACCGTCGGGGCTGCTAAATAATCGTCGCTGTTGCCGGCCTGGTTCGCGTCGATGGTGCAGGTGCCCGAGGCGATAAATGTGGCCGTAGTGCCGGAGACCGTGCAGATGCCGGTGGTTGTCGAGGTGAAGGTGACCGCAAGGCCGGAACTGGCCTTGGCCGAAAGCACCAGCGGCGTGCCCACCGTCTGCGATCCGGGGTTAGCGAAGGTGATGGTCTGAGCTTCTTTATAGACCCAGAAGCTCTGCGAGACCGCCGGGGCTGCTGCATAGTCGGCGTTGCCGGCCTGCGTCGCCTCGATGGTGCAGTTCGCCGCGCCAGAAACCAGAGTCACCGTCGAACCCGAAACGGTGCAGACCGACGTGGTGGTCGATGTAAAGCTGACGGGCAAGCCGGAACTGGCCGTCGCGCTTACCGTAAACGGCGCCGCGCCATAGGTCCGGGTCGGCAGGGCCGCAAAGGTGATGGTCTGCGCTTTGCCCTTGACGGTGAAGCTCTGCGCGACCGTCGGGGCTGCTAAATAATCGTCGCTGTTGCCGGCCTGGTTCGCGTCGATGGTGCAGGTGCCCGAGGCGATAAAGGTGGCTGTCGTGCCGGAGACCGTGCAGACGCCCGTGGTTGTCGAGGTGAAGGTGACCGCCAGGCCGGAACTGGCCTTGGCCGAAAGCGCCAGCGGCGTGCCCACGGTTTGCGTTCCGGGGTTAGCGAAGGTGATGGTCTGAGCTTCACGATTGACCCAGAAGCTCCGCGAGACCGCCGGGGCTGCTGCATAGTCGGCGTTGCCGGCCTGCGTCGCCTCGATGGTGCAGGTCCCGTCGCCAGCAACCAGAGTCACCGTCGTCACCGTCGAACTCGAAACCGTGCTCGAAACCGTGCAGACCCCGGAAGTCGTGGATGCAAAGCTGACCGGCAGGCCGGAACTGGCCGTCGCGCTTACCGTAAACGGCGCCGCGCCATAGGTCTGGTTCGGCAGAGTCGCGAAGGTGATGGTCTGCGCTTTGCCCTTGACGGTGAAGCTCTGCGCGACCGTCGGGGCTGCTAAATAATCGTCGCTGTTGCCAGCCTGGTTCGCGTCGATGGTGCAGGTGCCCGAGGCGATAAATGTGGCTGTCGTGCCGGAGACCGTGCAGACGCCCGTGGTTGTCGAGGTGAAGGTGACCGCCAGGCCCGAACTAGCCTTGGCTGAGAGCGTCAGCGGCGTGCCCACGGTTTGCGTTCCGGGGTCAGCGAAGGTAATGGTTTGAGCTTCTTTATAGACCCAGAAGCTCCGCGAGACCGCCGGGGCTGCTGCATAGTCGGCGTTGCCGGCCTGCGTCGCCTGGATGGTGCAGTTCGCCGCGCCAGAAACCAGAGTCACCGTCGAACCCGAAACGGTGCAGATCCCGGTAGTCGTGGATGCGAAGCTGACCGCGAGGCCGGAACTGGCCGTGGCGCTCACTGTAAACGGCGCCGCGCCATAGGTCCGGGTCGGCAGGGCCGCAAAGGTGATGGTCTGCGCTTTGCCCTTGACGGTGAAGCTCTGCGCGACCGTCGAGGCTGCTAAATAATCGTCGCTGTTGCCGGCCTGGTTCGCGTCGATGGTGCAGGTGCCCGAGGCGATAAAGGTGGCTGTCGTGCCGGAGACCGTGCAGACGCCGGTGGTTGTCGAGGTGAAGGTGACCGCCAGGCCGGAACTGGCCTTGGCCGAAAGCGCCAGCGGCGTGCCCACCGTCTGCGTTCCGGGGTTAGCGAAGGTGATGGTTTGAGCTTCTTTATAGACCCAGAAGCTCCGCGAGACCGCCGGGGCTGCTGCATAGTCGCTGTTGCCGGCCTGCGTCGCCTGGATGGTGCAGTTCGCCGCAGCACTAACAAGAGTCACGGTCGAACCCGAAACGGTGCAGACCGACGTGGTGGTCGATGCAAAGCTGACCGGCAGGCCGGAACTGGCCGTGGCGCTCACCGTAAACGGCGCCGCGCCATAGGTCTGGTCCGGCAGAGCGGCGAAGGTGATGGTCTGCGAAGAGTTGGCCCAGCATAAGGACGAAAATATCCCCAGGTACGCTAGAACATACTTTTTCCCTGACATGGGCCGCCTCCGATGTAAAAATTAAATCTGCATTGATGTTAGCAGAAAGATGGCACGATGCACAACAGAAATCAGCCGAATTCGTCCGAAAATCCATGAACTTTTCGTCATGAATTCACGCGTAAGTTACGCGTAACGGAAACGCAATCGCCACAACCTGCAAGCTGTTCTCTTCGTCGTCAGCTTCCGGTCCTTGCCTTTCTCGTTCCCTTGTTCCCTCGTTCCCTGCCTTTTCCACATTTCCATCCCCGCTTCGCACCGCCTCGCGTCTCAGCCGCATCGGCTACGCTTGAGACAGATGACTGCCTGCCCCATCTGCGACGGCGTGGGACTGGTCCGCGTAGTTGACGAGGCCGGCCGCTGGGTCTCGCGTCCCTGCGAGTGCCAGGAGGCCGAGCGTGAGACCCGTCGCCTCGCCGCCGCCCGCATCCCCGAGCGCTATCGCTACTGCACTTTGGACGCATTCGAGCCCTTGTATCGAGGCGCGAACGAGACGGTCCGCACAGCTCTTATGACCGCCCGGCGTTTCGTGGACGAATATCCTGTCGATACCGCAGGCAAGGGGCTGATGTTCGTAGGTTCAGTAGGTCTCGGCAAGACGCATCTGGCGGTGGGCGTGCTGCAGCGGCTGGTGCGAGAGCGTGGCGTCCGCGGCCTCTTCTGCGACTACCGCGAGCTGCTCAAGAACATCCAGAACAGCTACAACCCGCAGGTGAACACCACCGAGCTCGAACTGCTCAAGCCGGTCTTCGCCACTGAGGTTCTGGTGCTCGACGATCTGGGTGCGCAAAAGCCCAACGACTGGGTCTGGGACACGGTCGCGCTCATCCTCAACACGCGCTACAACGACCGCCAGACCACCATCATCACCACGAACTATTCCGATCTGCCCGCAGCCTCAGGCGCGTTGAGCGAAGTAGACCGGGCCGCCCGCGAGCAGACCCTCGGCGACCGCATCGGCGACCGCATGAGGTCGCGCCTGGCTGAAATGTGCATTCGCGTGGAGATAACCGGCGAGGATTTCCGCCAGACCGTCAAGCGCGCCCGCTTCGGGTGATTCCGAGCGAACCGCCGCACGTGCGTTGGAGGCCGCGAATCTCCTCGTCGGTTTGCGCTAGAATCACTGCCAGGAATGCCGCCATGCGCAAGACCGCAGAACTGCTGAGCCTCGCGGCTCTGGCCGCGCTCGTTTTCATCACCATCAACGCGTTCTACGGCCCGCATCCGCTGCCCGCGCGCATTCCGACCCATTTTGATTTGCTCGGACACGTCAACGGATGGGGTTCGTCTCGATCGCTGCTCTTCATGCCCATCGTTGGTGTAGGGCTTTATCTCCTCCTGACCGTCGTCTCACGTTTCCCCTCAACGTTCAACTATCCCGTTAAAGTCACCGAACTCAATCGAGCGCAACTCGAGTCACTGGCCTTGAATCTGATCTCCTGGATCAAGGCCGAGCTTCTTGTTTTCTTTGCGTGGATGGAATTTGTGATGGTCCAGGCAGCTCGCCATCCCGAGCGCGGCTTCCAGCCATATCCGGTTTTGATGTTTCTGGGCGTTCTCTTCGCCACGATTATCGGGCACATTGTGGCGATATTCCGCGCGGCAAAAACGGGCTAGTAGCCGTCGCTGGCAATGCGATTTTCTTTGCGCCAGCCTCCGTCGCTCGTTCTCCCGCGGAACCAACTGACCCCCGATCACTGACCCCTGATCACTGTCTCTAAAACACCCACAGGCTGGCGAGCACCAGCAGCATGGCCGCGAGGGTCACGCTCTGATATACGCACTCTGAAATACGTTTTGAGTACTGCTCAGGCTGCTCGTAGCGATCTGGCGCGGTTAATGTCGCAGATCCACTCTTTGGGGAGGTGTGCATTCCTGGCCTGCTTTCCATGCTTCACGGCAAATTCTGTTCGCCACCTCGGTCTTCAGCTGAGGCTCTGCGTCTTTTGATTTCTTAGACGCTCCGATGCTGGCCCCCGATTCGCGGTTTTAGAAAATCACCGAAAAATTCATACGTTATTGCCGGAGCAACAGGTTCGGCGTTTGCATTCCAACTCTCATGATCCGGCCGCTACTCGCAAGGACCATTCCGGTGTACAATTTCGCACGTGAGCGCAGGTCCTCAACTCGTTCGTCCCCAGGCTCCGCCGGAGCGTAACTGGGTGCCCATGGCAGTTGCCGCCATTGTTGTGCTGGCCATTGTGGGCGGGCTGGTAATGTACTTCGAGCACGCGAAGACGGGGCCGCAGGTCACCCCTATCTCTGCGCCGCTCGACCCTTACGCGGCCAACCTGCCCATCAGCCAGTTTGCGATGAGCGAATCAGCCAACCTAGCCGGCGGCAAAGTCACGTATCTCGACGGCCAGATCGCGAACACCGGCAACCGCACCATCACCGGGGTGACCGTCCAGGTACTCTTTCGCGATCCGGCGCACGAAGTGGCGCAGAACGAGACCCAGCCGCTCAAGCTGATCAGAATGCGCCAGCCGTATATTGATGTGGAACCGGTCTCTGCCGCGCCTCTCAAGCCGGGTGATCGGCGGGACTTCAGGCTCATCTTCGACACCGTCGCGCGGGACTGGGACGGAGCCTACCCCGAGGTCCGAATCGTCCGCGTCGAATCCCAATAGGCTACACGCTGTCCACCGGGCCCCCTCATCGCCTTTATCCGGGTCCAGGTGGGTTCCTCTTACACAGTAGAAACTACGCAACCGTGAAGAAATTACACAGTTGCGGGGCTATGTTTTTCAATTCCATTGTGAGTTTCAGGTAATCAATCCTACTTAACCTGTTTAGTTTCTGAAGTGTATATTATCGAACTCGCTGAGATTCGTTTTGGCACCGCCATTGCTACTAACTGGGCGAGTGGATAAGGCTCACCCTTTGGATGGCCTGTGAAAGCAGCGTCTTCGGAGAGGAAACAAATTTATATGAATAGTCGTAGCGCCCTCGTATCTATATCCCGGCAATGTGCAGTAGCTTTACTGGCCTCCGCTATTGGATTCCCTGTTTTTGCCCAGCAGGCGCAGACAGGGAATAACGCCCAGACGACCCCTCCCCCGGCGGTACAGCAGCAGCCCTCCCCCGAGGCTCAGCCCTCGCTAACCGAGCCGAAGGAGGGGTTCTGGGGACGTGTGAATCCCTTCGCCCGCAAGAAGTGGGTGAAGAAGCGGCTTGACCCGATTAATGACCGGCTGACCGAACTCGACGAAGTGAATGCCCGTAACGCCCAGGCCATCAAGGATGTGGACGAGCGCGCCCAGGCCGGAATCCACCAGGCGCAGTCCTCGGCAGACCAGGCCAACCAGACTGCGACCACAGCGAACACCCAGGCGCAGACGGCGAGCACTACCGCTCAGCAGGCATCGGGGCACGTTGACCAAATCAACACCACGGTCAACGGCATCGATCAATATCACCAGATCACCGACCTCGAAGTTTCTTTCCGCAACGGTTCAGCCGTGCTCAGCAGCGAGTCGAAGCAGAAGCTCGACGAACTTTCAGCGGGGTTGACCGGTCGCGAAGGTTACATCCTCGAGATGGAAGCCCACTCCCCGGCAGCGGGCGCAGCGGGACTCGAAAGCTCGGAACGGCTGAACGATGCCGTCAAGCGCTACCTCGTCGAGGAACATCAGATTCCCATCTACCGGCTGCACGCAGTGGCATTGGGCAACGCACAGGCGACCACGTCTGGCGATGAAGACTCAAAGCCCGAGCGTGTGAGAACCAGCACCGTGCACGTCCGGCTGATGGAAAACAGTTTGGCGGCCCAGGCATCGGCGACTCCCCCAAGCGCTGGCGCCTCAGCAAAGGTGGAACAGCCGTAATTTCGCGGTTATCCTCCATCGAGGTTCTGTGCCCACCCTGACGGTCCCCCCGCCGTTAGGCCGCCAATCAAGCTCTCGCAACGCGAGAGAACCAAGGCAACTTGGCCCCCGTGTTAACGGGGGCCGTTTTTTGTCTGCGGGAGTTCCAGCGGCGAGGCCGGTAACTCGGGAAATTCTCCTGGGTTGATTCTAATCGTTGTTATAATGGAGAGCGGAGAGGGATTCATGGTGAAGCTCAAAGTGACTACCATCGGCAGCTCTGCTGGAGTTGTCCTGCCTAAAGAGGTTCTGGCGCGCCTCAAGGTCTCAAAGGGCGATTCGCTGTTCCTCACCGAGTCGCCCGAGGGATTCCGCATCACGCCCTACGATCCGGAGTTCGAGGAAGACATGGCCCTCGCTCGCAAGGTTATGCGCAAGCGCAGGGACCTGCTCCGTGAACTCGCGAAATGAACGCCCCCGGCCGGCGATGGATTGGGGCAGTTTCGGCCCTCGCCATTCATGACGAGCAGATAGCGGAGCACGGAGGCATGCCGGGGTTGCGGGACGAGTCTCTGCTGCTGTCGGCGCTCGCTCGTCCGCAAAACCTCGCAGCCTACGGCGACCCTGATATAGCTGGCCTTGCTGCTTCGTATGCAGTAGGAATTGCTCGCAATCACCCGTTTCTGGATGGAAACAAAAGGACAGCGTGGGTGGTTGCCGAAACCTTTCTGCTCAAAAACGGATATGAGCTGACCGCCGGCGATCGAGATGGAGTTAGGGCGATGCTCGCCGTCGCCGAAGGCTCAATGCCTGAAACCGAGTTCGCCGCTTGGTTGCGCAGCAACCTCCGGCCATACCAGTAGGGCTGAACTTTTCAGAAAACGCTCCTGGCCGATTTTCGCTTCCCCGGTGTCAAATACTGCAGAGACTCACCATCACCGGAGCAAGCAATGAACCTGAAACATGCCTCACTCGCACTTTGCGCTGTAACCGCATTCTGCGCATCCATTAATCGCGCGCAAGATGAGCCCAAACCAGCCGTCAACCCCGAGCCTCTAACCGCAGAGCAGGTGGCTGTCTACCAAGCCGTCGTCACGCAATGGATGGGCAACGACAAACGGCAGGTGAACCTGGCACACCAAACTGACCCTCCAGGCGGACTGAATGCGTCAGACGATAAGGAATGCGGAAAAGGTCTCGAGCTCGAGCCTGTACCGGCAACCGTTCATCACATTCGGCCCAAAGATGCAGAGCAGATTGCGCCCGGAAGATTCCATCTCATTGATCCAGATAGCGGCTCGGAGGAAGTGAAGAAGAACGATCCCGAGAATAATATCCGCAACGGCGGGTCAGTCGACAGCGCCGTCGAAAACGGCTTTGCGCACGGATTGTTTTCGTTGGGCGAGATCCGGTTCGACAAAAGCCATACCCACGCGATTGTGTCGTTCAGCTTTGTCTGCGGAAGGCTTTGCGGCCACGGGGCGACTATTGTGATGAAGAAGACGGCCAAAGGCTGGGAGAGAAGCAGCGATTGCGAAAACTGGATATCGCGCGTTTCGCCAATCCCAAACCACGGTGCCCTTGCCAAACCCGCATAAACACGGCGTAATCTTCCACCTATCACGCTACAATGCTTCCAACTCTCAAATGTTGGAGGCATCATGCGCAGGATTCTCTTTGTTCTGGTTGTTTTGGCGCTCGCAGCAGGGTTCTCACTGCCATTGCTGGCGCAGGGCGCTCCGCCGCAGGGTGGGGCTGGCCAGCCCTACACCATCGAGTACTACTACAAGTGCCAGTGGGGCCATCAGCAGGAGTTCCTCGACCTCTTCCTCAAGAACCACTGGCCGCTGCTCAAGAAAATCGAGTCCACTGGCCGCATTATCGCGCTCAAGATCGAGTCGCCCGCATATCACACCACTGAAGACGGCCGATGGGACTACCGCGTGACCATAACGTACAAAGACTCGACCGTCGCCACCACTTCGAATCCCGACGAAGAGGCATTCATCAAGCAGCTATGGCCCGACCAGGAGACCTACAAGCGCGAGGAGCAGCGCCGCTTCGAGATCCTGCTCGGGCACTGGGATCTGCCGGTCACCAACATCACGCCGAAGTGATTAAGACAGGGAACAGGGATCAGGGAACAGGGAACAGAAAACGGCGCGGGTGCCCCGTTCACCGGGGTGGATTCAGACCTGTTTGAGCGGGGAGTGAACTTTGATATTCCCTTGCCGGGTGCCCCATCCAAGCTTTGCTTGGGTGGGAAGGGAACATCGTTATTCGCGGGAACGCCACTTGCGTACCAAGTCTGTCGCCGCCTCCGTCCACTCGGGAAACTCAAACTCGAATCCCGCGTCCAACAATTTTCCCGGAACCACGCGCCGGCTCTTCAGCACCAGTTCCGGCTCGGTGCGCAGAAAAATCGCGCCCAGCGCAATCAGCGGCGCGGGCGCAGGCAACCCATTGGGCATATCCCAGGCATCGCGAAGCGCGGCCATGAATTCGCGGTTGGGAACCGGATTCGGCGAGGCGAGATTCACCGGCCCCTCGAACTCTTCGTGCTCAATCAGAAACTCAACCGCGCGCGCGTAATCCGTCTCGTGCATCCATGAAACATATTGGCGCCCATTGCCTTGCGTGCCACCGAATCCGAAACGCACCAGGTTTGATAGCACCGCGAAGATATTCCCCGGCGCGGGGCTGAAAACGAGTGACGTCCGCATTGCGATGCGCCGAGTGTTTGGCGTGGGCGACTCGTAGAGCGCGGTCTCCCAGGCCTTCACCAACTCGATGGTCCAGTTCCATTTTTCCGGCGCGCGTCTGCGCTTCGAAATCAGCTCGCCGCCACCGATCTCGCCGGTCGTCTCATCCATCGGCCGGTCGAGCGCGTGCCGGTAAATGGTCGCAGTCGAAGCATTCATCCACAGCCGCGGCGGGTTGGCCATTCCGGCAATCACACGGCCCAGCAGCCGTGTGGGCCCGATGCGCGAGTTGTAAAGCTCGCGCTTGTTGCGCTCAGTCGCGCGGCAGTTCACGCTGCGGCCCGAGAGATGGATTACGACATCCGCGCCCTCGAGCGTCTCCACCCACGGACCGGGATTGACGCCGTCCCAGTGCACCGTTTGCCAGTTTGCCGTATAGGGCCCGCGCGTGAGCACGGTGACGTGATGGCCGCGCTCTTGAAAATAGCCTGCCAGCATGCGGCCCACCTGGCCGCTGCCGCCGGGAATCACGATGCGAAGCATTTTGGTTGCCGTAGAAACGCTCGCGTATTGAGCGTATCGCGCCAGCGCGCGAACCGCCTATGGCCCGGGCGGGAACGGGTAGCCCTGCATCATCATCCGGCGGCGATGGGCGCGGCGTTCGTAGATGATGACCACGACGAAGACGAAGATGACAAAGAATGGGACGGAAACAATGAAGCCGGGGAACTGGATGCGGTCGTGACCGACGGCAACGGATTGGGGAGCGTGGACGGCGCCGAGCATGGAGACAAAATCGTGGCCGACGCTCACATTCTGGCCCAGGTGGATGTCCGCGAAGAAACTCACCATGTCATGTCCAACTGAGGAGTTGTCGGCGGCGCGGACACTGCTGAAAAAGCTCACCATGTCGTGCCCGACCTGGCCGTTGAGACGGATGTTGCCGAAGAAGACAACCATGTCGTGCTTCACCTTGCCTTCGACGCGAATACTGCAAAAGAAGCAGACTGCGTCGTGGACGGGTGTGTCGGGCGTGACCTCAATGTTGCGGAAGAACGAAACGGCGTCGTCATCGGCGCGCGCAGCCGCGGGGCCGGCCGCGATGGCCGCGGCGGCGATCAAGAGAGCGGCGAGGATGGTCGGTTTCCTCAGCATTGAAATCACTATACGCGCCTGGAATGGGATTGGTTCCCGAAGAGCCGAGAATTCTTGCCTAAAACTGGGTGCCCCATGTCCCTCCCTTTTGGGTACATGGGAAAGGCCCTTACCTTCTCGTCGCCGCTCTAGAACTCGAACCGCATGGCCAGCTGAATGCGTCGCGGAGGGGCCACGCTGGTGATTTCGCCAAAAGAGCTTGAGGTCTCGACGGTGTCGATTCCCGAACCGTTCACGTGATTCACGACGTTGTAGGCGCTGGCCGAAAAGCCAAGACGCGGAGCTTCGTCGGCCTTGTTTGCGGTAATGGCGAAATCGTGTCCCCAGCGCAGGTCCAGGTCGACGTATCTGGGACCGGTCTCGGTGTTGCGGGCCACACCTTCGGGCCGGGCGTTAAACAGGCCGTCGCCGTAGGGGTCGGTTCCAGTGAGAACGGTCCAGGGAGAGCCGGTATTGGCAAAGATTCCGGCCGCAAGGTTCAACAGGCTCTTCTGGTCGAAGATGGCGTACATGCCCGCGCGCTGGCGGCGGTCCCAGTTTGAATCGGACCACTCGTTGCCCGGGTCGTACTGATTCTGCGGATACCACCACAATCCGCCGGTATTGGCTTCATAGTGCGACCAGGTGTAGCGGCCGAAGCCGGTAAAGTACTTGTTCCAGCGGCCCCGGTACGAGATGTCGAAACCGTTGCCAACATAGAACCCGGCAGGTTGCATCTGGCGGATGCGCCCGTAATCCAGGTTGGGGCGAACGGCATAGCCGGATTGGGGCGTGGGCGCGTTAATGTCGACCGAGCGGAACATGTCGATGCCGCGCATGGAGTAGGCGCTGATGATCCCGGTGGCCTTTTCGCCCAACTGGCGTTCGATGGAGAGGCCATAGTGAATCTGGTAGGGAATTTTGGCGCCAGACTCCAGTTCGACGATATTGGGTGGCTGAGCTGTGACGGCCATGCAATCGGTGATGGGTACGCAGCCGGTTTGCGGCAGCGATGCCGGATTGAACGAGAGCACAATGGAGCGCCGGCGCGCATTCGAGTAGCGCTCGAGATCGAGCAGCGGACCGCCGCCGAAGCGGTCGTAATAGATGCCGCCTCCTCCGCGCACAATCATCTTGGAGTCTGGATCGACAACCCACGCGAACGAGAGCCGCGGCGAAAATCCAAGCCGGCGTGCGGCAAGAAAGTTCTGCCAGTCGTAGCGCACGCCGGGATTGATCGCAAGACGGGCGTTGATCTTGATCTGATCCTGAACAAAGGCGCCCAGCTCCTGCTGATGGTAGATGAAGTGCGTATCTCCGGTGTTCAGCGAGTAAGCCGAAGGCAGATTTGCGGTGTAATTCTGAAGCGAACTCTCGAGGACGGTCACTCCGTCGGCAGCGACAGTGGGACCGAAGGTGTAGCTGCCCAGCTGGTTGGTCTCGTCGTCAAAGGCGCGGCGGCCCATGTGAGGAATGCCGATGCCGTACTTCACCAGGTTGCGCCCATGGGTCCAGGTCACGATGTCTGAGAGCCGCGCGTTGTACTCCGTCCCGTACGAATCATTCTGCGCAGAGCCTGAAGTGAAATACCCGGGCAGGCTGATGCGTGGAGTCTCAGCAACGTTCTGGTTACGGCTGCCATCGTCTTCGGCAACCAGCGAAATCTGGTTCAGAGTAGTGGCCGAAATCGCAGAGTCAACGTGGGCCACAAAGTCGGATTCGCGGTATTGGCTGTTATAACCGGCCGCGGCCAGGGTCTGCCCGCCAACGCCCTGATTCTGACCGGTCCAGTCCTCATAGCTGTATTGCGCGTACGCCGAGTTGTTGCCGAACTGGTGCGAAGCGCGCACGCTGAACTCGGTGTCGCGCGTGGGCGCAGGAACATTTGCGTTGAATGCGCCGGTCGGATTTGAAGCCGTGGGAACGATACTTGCGCTGACCACCGAATCCAGGTCTTCTTCAGCGCGATTGAACGAGACCAGGAATCCGGAGTTCTTCGAGTGGGGAATGGGGCCGGCCGTGCTGCCTTCATAAATGCGGCGCTGTTCGAAGGGCTTCGACGGCGCCAGCGCGTTCTGCGCATTCATTGCCGAGTCGCGGAAGTAGAAGTTGAACTCGCCGTGATAGGCATCGGCGGCCGATTTGGTGATGATCTCCATCTGGCCGCGGCCGGGATAGTAATAGCGGGCAGAGTATGGGTCCTGGTTGATCTGGACCTCCTTCACGGCAGAGGAGGAGACAGTCACGCGGTTGGCCTCGACGCCATCCACCATCAACCCGCTGCCGCCGGTGGCCGCAACGTCGGAGTCGAGGAACGCGCCCATTGCACTCACAAAATCGTTGTCGAAGATGGGCAGAGACTTCAGGTCGTTCGCGGTCAACACGGAAGAGTCGCGATTCTCATCGGTCGAAGTCAGATCCACGCTTGTTTCGGCGTTGACCACAATGTTGGTTGACGCGGGAGCAACCGCCATGACGATGCGTGTGGGTGCGGCGAGCTTGACAGCGGCCTGGGTGGCGACGGCCGGTGCGCCAGGAGCGGAGAGGTTTACTGCGGACTGAACAGTCTTGAAGCCGTTCGCGCTCACCACAAGTGTGTAAGAGCCTGCGTGGGGAGCGGTCACCTGAAATGTGCCGTCGGCTGCCGACTGGAATTTGCCTATCGTCGCTCCGGTCGCGTCGACAAGGTCAATTTCCGCATTGGGAATGATAGCTCCGTTGGATGCGGAAACGACACCGCTAAGATTCGGGCTTTTCGGAGGGGCGGGAGCTGCGGTGGTGCAGGCCAGCGCCACAATTGGCGCCAAAGCGAAAAGGGCAAGGCCAGAGAAAAGAAAGCGCATCGGAAACCTCGGGCAATGAAGTTGAAACAAAGTACGTCAAGCATCCGCTTGATCGGCTCCCATCTTTCGCTGGAGCCGTGCCGTTCCCCGGAGATGGAACGTTCCGGGAACTCATTCACGCACTGGCCGTAAGATGGCGCGCCTCTTCTTTTCTCGCTTTGGCGCGTTCGAGCGCAGCCTCAAGGTGTACCGTCTCGGGTCCTTTGTTCGGACTTTGAATGAAAACGCTATCAATTTGCGCCCAAATAAATGCCGGCGGAGACGCTCAAGGGGCTACATTGAGATTTTCGCAGGTGTCAGGGCCGCCGTCCAGTCTGAAGCCCGGTCCACCAGGACGTCGGGAGGAACCTCCATCAGGTTCTGGGGGCCGAATCCAAAGGCGCAGCCCACCGCCCAAGCGCCGGCGTTGCGCGCAGTCTGCACATCTACCTTGCTGTCGCCAATCATGGCGGTTTCTTCAGGTTGTGCGCCCACCTCTTCCATCAGCGATCGCAGCCCCATCGGGTCGGGCTTCTTCACTGGGAAGCTGTCGCCGCCATAGATATGGAGGAAGTAGTCCGCCAGGCCAAGCCCCTCGCAGATGCCGCGCGCCGGCCGAACCGGCTTATTGGTCAGCACAGCCATGGCCCGGGTCACGCTGCCGGGAGCATCATGCAGCTCATGCAAGGCCTTCAGCGCTTCAAGCACACCCTCGTACGCGTAGGTAAAGTCGAGCTTGTGTTCGCGGTAGTACTGCAAAAAGAACTGGTAGCTGTTGTCGAAGAGTTCCTGGCCGACGGCTTCGGGCGTGGTGTTGCCAGCCAGCGCCAGCGAACGCCGCATCAGCATGGGCGCGCCGTTGCCCACGAAGCCGGCAATTGCGGGGTCGGGCAGGGGATTCAGATGAAACTGTTCCAGTGCCGCATTCACGCTGTTGCACAGGTCTTGCGCTGAGTCGATGAGGGTGCCGTCGAGGTCGAAGACGATCAGCTTGAGCTGCTCAACCGGGACTGGCCGGAAGACATGAACCATGGTTCCAGTGTAGCGGGAACGGCGCGATGATATCTGCTGCGCATTCTCTCCAGCTCCGGAGATGCTATTCTCTCCACCGTATGCAGGGGCTCTCGCTGCTCAAGACGGCTGCTGTGGCCATGCTCATCCTGGCCAACGCTTTTTTTGTGGCCGCTGAGTTCGCGCTGGTCTCAATTCGCGAGACGCGTATTGAGCAATTATTTGAAGCCCAGGTTCCCGGTGCGCGCGCCGTCCGCCGCCTGCAGCAGGGCCTCGACGACTTGCTGCCCGCCGTGCAGCTTGGCGTCACGCTCTGCTCACTGGCCCTGGGCTGGCTCGGCGAGCCACTGGCTATCTCGTGGTTCATGCCATGGTTTGGCGCGCTGCCCCACGCGCGGCTCTACGGGCATTTGCTGGCAGTTACACTGGGATTCGCAGTTATCACTTATTTCCACGTGGTGGTGGGCGAACTGGTGCCCAAGTCGCTGGCACTGCGCCGGGCCGAAGCCCTGGCGATGGCCGTGGCTCCTCCGATGCTCGTGTTTATGGCCGTTGTGCGGCCTGCGGTACGACTACTTCGCGGCTCCGCGGCGGCGGTTTTGCGTGGCTTCGACATCCCCATGACCGAGCGCGCCGAGGTTCATTCGGCCGAGGAACTCAAACTGATTGCTACGGCTGCGCGGCGCATGGGGCTTCTTCCATCCTTTCAGGAGACGCTGATCCATCGCGCCGTCGAACTCGACGACGTACCGGTGCGTGAGATTATGACGCCGCGGCAGAAGATCTTCGCGCTGCCTTCCAACATGCTTCTTGAAGAAGCCTGCGCAAAGACGATCGAGAGCCGTCACTCGCGGATTCCCGTATACGACGAGACCCGCGGACCGGAACACATAGTGGGCGTTGTCTATTCGCGCGACCTGGCGCGGCTGCTTTACTTCCGCACTGCCGGCGCACAACCAGGCACGCCGCAGGTTGAGCTGCGGCTGGCGCAGACCATGCGCGAGATTCTTGTCGTTCCCGAAACCAAGTCGGTACTGGATCTGATTCGCGAGTTCCAGCAGCGCCGCAGGCATCTTGCCGTGGCAGTGGACGAGTACGGCTCGATTGTGGGCCTGGTGACGGCCGAGGACGCCGTAGAACAGTTGACCGGAGAGTTCGAAGACGAATTCGATGCGCCCAGCCTTCCTCTGCTGAGCAGCGCCGCCGGCGCGGTTGTAATGGATGGCGGCGTGAACCTGCGCGACCTTGAGACGCAAATGCACTGGGACCTGCCGCGCGAGGGCGGCGTGGAGACGCTCGCCGGTTTCATGCTTGTGCAACTCGGCCACATTCCCGAGGTGGGCGAGTCGGTGGTTTACGATGGCCGGCGAATGACCGTGGCAGCTATGGATGCGCGCCGTATCGCCAGGATTCGCGTGGAGCCAGCAGCACCGGAAGCAGGCGCGACAAACTGACAGGCTTCTCAAGAAAAGCTCTCAACTCATCACGGGCTTCCAGTCACTGTGCGGGCTGCTCAATACCCCGGCGGAGGCGAACTGTGCAAGGCGGCGTTGTATCCCTCGCGGAAACCATGGCGGTACTCTTCAAAGGCCGGCGGCGGCACCGGTGGATTGCGGAGGCGGGGATGATGCTCGATATCGGGCGGGCGATTGTTAGCGATGTCACGCCGCGCCGCGGCAACGCCGTCGTTGTATCCCTGCTGGGCAGCGGGGCTGAAGTCAGGTGGAGGCGGCGGCGCCTGAACATAAACCACCGTGTGGTGCGAACAGCCTGCCAGCAAGAAGGGCAGAGGCAGCAACAGGGCTGCGAGGACGAGGAGCTTTTTCATGGCTGAACTTCTTCTTTGGGTTTTAGGATTGCCGCGCCATGGAGTTGGCGCTGCGTCTTTGGTTGAGAACCCGGCCTCACCCAAAGTGTTGCTTTCACGCGAGCAATCTGCCGCGCAACCGGTCTGAATTTGAGCTTGGATGGCGATTCTTCACCGAAAGCTCAGCCGCTCCCGCTCGGATAGGGCTACACTTACAGCCGGAATCATCTGAACATTCCGGCCATTGCTTCCGATAGAGGACAATAGCGGACCGGAAGCCGAATCTGTAAGGAGATCGAGCATGGCAGGCAAGAACAAACACAATGATAAGCACGTTGAAGGGCAGGGAATCGAGGTCGCAAATCATGCGACTGATGAAGCCAAGACGCTGCACCTGGGCAAAGATTGCCAGTACGAAAAGGAGTTGCGGCGGCTGCAGATTGAGCTGGTAAAGCTGCAGGAGTGGATCAAACACGAAGGGCTGCGGGTGGTGGTGCTGTTTGAGGGCCGCGATGCGGCGGGCAAGGGCGGAGCCATCAAGCGGATCACCGAGTCGCTGAATCCCCGCGTCTGCCGGGTTGTTGCTCTCGGCACGCCCACTGAGCGCGAGAAGACACAATGGTACTTCCAGCGCTACGCCGCCCATCTTCCCGCCGCCGGCGAGATGGTGCTGTTTGACCGGAGCTGGTACAACCGGGCAGGCGTGGAGCGGGTGATGGGCTTTTGCACGGAGCACGAATACGCCGACTTTATGCAGAGCTGCCCGGAGTTCGAGCGCATGCTGGTGCGGTCAGGGATCATCCTGATCAAGTACTGGTTCAGCGTGAGCGACGAGGAGCAGGAGAGGCGATTCCAGGACCGCATGAATGCGCCCACCAAGCGATGGAAGCTGAGCCCGATGGACCTTGAGTCGCGCAAGCACTGGGCCGATTACTCGCGCGCCAAGGACGAGATGTTTGCCGTGACTGACACCCGTCACGTTCCGTGGTACGTGGTGAACGCCGAAGACAAAAAGTGTGCACGGCTCAACGTGATTCGCCACCTGCTCTCGCTCATTCCCTATCGCGACCTGACCGCCGAGCCGCTCAAGCTGCCCAAACTCGAAAAGTCAAAGTACGTCCGGCCGCCCATGAGCGAGCAGAACTTCATCCCCGAGGTGTACCGGTAGGGCAGAGAGCAAGGGAACAGGGGAACGAGGGAACAAAGGAATCAAGGTACGGTTGCCGCTGACAAAAAAGGAGCGCCGCGCTCAAATTGATCGCCTTCCAAATTGCGCGGCGCTCGAAAGCGGGAAAGGGAAGCCTATTACCGTTTCACAATCTTCGCCAGCCGCGGATCCGTCCACAGAACCGCGAACTCCTGGTCGGTATATACGTCGCCCATATTGGGGTAACGTCCGCTCTTTGCCCGTTGCAGGAAGTCCAGCGCCCCATCGACGTTGCCGCGCTTTGCGTATGCCTTGGCGATCAGGAAGTCGATGCGCGCCTGCTGCTCTGCTGTCCGGACCTGCGCCATCACTCCGTTTTCGCTGGGACTGATGACGTCGGGATCAAGTTCAAGCGCGCGCAAATACTCGGTCATCGCGCGATCCATTTGCTTCAGTCCAACCCAGGCCTCTGCAATGTTGAGGTGCGCCGACGGATTCAATTCGTCGAGCGCGAGCGACTCTTTCAGGTAGCGGACGGCCGTCTTGTACTTCCGGTCTACCACTGCCAGGGCGCCAAAATTGTTCAGGGCGATCGTGTTCCGCGGATTGAGCTTGATCGCCTGGCTGAAGCTCTTGCGCGCTCCCGGGTGGTCGTCCAGCTTGAGCTGGACAATTCCCAGCTTGTTGTAAAGCCCGGAATTATGCGAGTCCAGGCGGATTGCGGTCTGGTAGTCAACCTCCGCCATCAGCAGTTCGTTGCGGAAACGCGCCAGGTCGCCTTTCTCTTCTGCGGCCCTGGCTGCCTGCATCGTGGTTTCAGTGTTGCCCAGATCGGGCCGGAGTTCAGCGCCGGCCAGGGGCGCGGCACATACGGCCACGCTCATGATTGCCATCAAAATTGGGAATCTCGTCATGGGGAACCTCTTTCTTTATGGAGCATCCTGCCCGAGACGTTGCCGCTGGTTCGGTCCCGTATGGTCCGCTCCTGACTTCGCACCCAGTAAAGACCGGTCCGGGGGCGGCAAACAACGCTATACCTGCTACCTGGCAGATGTGCGGGGGGCTACCTGGCCCGCGAGTCGCGTGGACCGTTGTTGAGTGGGTGTTTCAGCCGGGATCAAATGGAGCCGGTCTTGCGTATCACGGGAAAGAAACCCGGGGTTACCTGCCGTTACATCCGCTACCTGGCCGTTGGCTACACCGTTAATACCGGCGCGAATGGGGCGATGGGTCTAACATGAGAATCGCTCCGGCATTGCTACGGCATTTCGAGGTGAAGCAAGATGACCGTGGAGAGCTTAAGTCGGGTTGCATTGGATAAGAGACGCGCCGAAGTGTGCGCCGTTCTCGCCGCGAAGGAGTTTGTTCGCGCGCCGCGACTCGCCCACCTGCTCTCCTATCTCTGCGAGAAACAGTTTGCAGGAGAAGAGAGTCAGATCAAGGAGTACTCAATCGGCGTCGAGGTCTTCGGGCGTGGCGCGTCCTTCGATCAGGATTCCGATTCGATCGTCAGGGTTGAAGCGAACCGGTTGCGCAAGCGCCTGGCCGAGTACTACGCCGGCGAAGGTGCGAGCCACGAACTGCAAATCAGCATCCCCGTTGGTCAATATGTTCCTCGATTCAATCGCAGCGCCACGTCAGCGCCCAACGAACCCGGTAGAAAAACAGGAGAGCCGGCGGCAGGACTGTTGGCGTTATCCGCTTCGCCTCACGCTCGCTCAATTCGGAGGGTCGCAAAGTGGACCCTGGGGATCATAGCGGTTGTTGTGGCGCTGCTGGCCCTTGTTTACGGTTGGCGTCTGTCTCACACATCCAGGCAGCCGCTGCGAACAGACGACTCGAGCCTGAGGACGGAGCCTTTTGAAGATTCGCAGATTGGTCTGCCTGTTGGTCCTGAGATCCGCATCCTGGCTGGCGCCGGCCGCAGCCTCTTGGATCACGCCGGAAAGCTTTGGAGCAGCGATGCATATTTTTCAGGCGGCACTGCAGTGAAGAGCGCCGCGGCTCACGTTTGGCGGACGCAGGAGCAGGCGTTCTTTCGCACCAGCAGGCAGGGCAAGTTTCGCTACGACATTCCGCTGAAGAAAGGCATCTACGAGCTTCGCCTGCACCTTGCCGAGACGGTATACGATCCCGAGTCGACAGAGACGGGCGGAGAAGGCAGCCGGATCATGACGGTGCGCGCAAACGGACGGGTGCTCTTATCGGCGTTTGACCTGGTGGCCGATGCGGGTGGAAGCCGCATTGCCGACGTGAAGATTTTTCCCGGCATCGAGCCAGCCACGGATGGGCAACTGCATCTGGAGTTCGAGGGAGATACCGGGGCGGGGGCGATTTTGCAGGCAATCGAGATCCTGCCGGGAGCGCACGGGCACATGTTGCCGGTTCGCGTGCTGCCGCGGCAAACGCCTTACTACTCCAACGACAGCCGCTGGTGGAGTCCGGACGATTATTTCGAGGGAGGACGGCTGGCTGCGTACAGCCTTCCGGCGAGTGGCACAGACGATCCTGACTTGTACGCAACCGAGAGGTGGGGCAATTTTTCGTATGCCATTCCGGTGTCGCCCGGCCGTTATGTTTTGACGTTGTATTTTGCCGGCCGGCACGCTCAGCCGGATCAAGCCGCAGCGCCGGCCGAAGACGGCGAGCCGGCAGCGGCACGGCTGTTTAATGTGTTCTGCAACGAACACGTGCTGCTCGAGAACTTCGACCTGAAGAAAGAGACACATGGGAAGGACGTAGTGGTTCGCCGGTTTGAGGGTTTAGAGCCGAATGCCCAGGGCAAGCTGCTGCTGAACTTCGTCCCCGTTGATGGTTACGCGACGGTAAGCGGGATTGAGGTGCTCGCGCAGTAGCAGGCAAAACCGCGATGCCCAACGCACTTATAATCGGAATCGAATCATCGGCTCACTGATCCCTGATCTCTGATCCCTGATCCCTGTCTTTCCATGAAGCAGACCCTCATCCGATTCGTTCTCACCATTCCCGTGGTGTGGCTGGTCAGAGCAGCGTGACGATCTCCGGGCGTAACGCGCGTTTTTTATCGATCTCGAGAAGCCCGAACGTGACTGGCAGCTCAAACCGCCGAGGCCCGCACGAGCCGGGATTGAAGTAAAGTACGCCCTTTTTTGTGTGGTAGTTCGGCACATGCGTGTGGCCGTAGAGCACGGCGGCGAACTTTGCCGCGGCGGGATCAAGGTGCAGCGTCTTCAGGTCGTGCAGCATGTAGATGTAATGGCCTTCGACGAGGATGACATCAGTGTCGGGCAGCTTGCCGCATGCGCCTTCGCGGTCCACGTTGCCGCGAATCGCCGTCACCGGCGCAATCTCCTCCAAAGCGCTAAGGACCGAAGGTCTTCCCACGTCGCCGAGATGAAGAATACGTTCCACGCCCTCGAGTTTCGAGACAACTTGTGGCCTAAGTAAGCCGTGTGTGTCGCTGACGATGCCGAGCTTCATGGGTTCAGGATAAGCGGAGTTAGCGGAGCTAGTGGAGTCAGGAAAAAGCAAGCTAGATGTGGTCCTTCCACTTCGCCGCGCCCGCTGCGGATTAGTGGCTTGTGCAGGATGACATTGTAAGAGCTGAGGTTGTAGCCCCAGCCTGGCGCGGGCGCTGGTATCCCGAGCCCAAGAAAGGAAAGCGTGGCTTCGGCGAGAATATTAAAATGAAGCAATTGTCGCGAATCAACGAACGCCACGCTCGAACAAACTGGCGGCACGCGGTGGCAGCATATACTGAGCCGCGCGTGCTGCAGGTGCTTGCGCTCGGATTTGCCAGCGGCTTGCCGCTGCTACTCACCTACTCAACGCTTTCGGCGTGGCTGGCGACGGGCGGCGTGCGGCGCGCGGCCATCGGCACCTTCGCGCTGGTTGGCACGCCCTACGCATTTAAGTTTCTGTGGGCGCCGCTCATGGATCGCGTGCCTCCACCACTGCCTTTGGGGCGACGGCGCGGTTGGGGAATCACCATCCAGATTCTTCTGATCGGTGCAATTCTCTGCCTGGGATTATGCAATCCAAAGCACAACTTGCCGCTGATGGCCGCCCTGGCGGTGCTTGTCGCATTTCTATCGGCGAGCCAGGATATCGTAATCGACGCATGGCGGGTGGAGAGCCTGAATAGAGATCAGCAGGCCCCCGGGGCGGCCATGATTCAGTCCGGCTATCGGATCGGCATGCTGGTTGCCGGCGCTGGCGGTCTGTTGATAGCAGCCTACGCGGGCTGGTTCGCGGCCTATGCCACCATGGCTGCGCTGCTCGTTGCAGGGCTACTGGTGTTCTTATTTAGTCCGGAACCGAGGGTCTCGGCGGAGACTTCATATGCTGCTGGATCTGGATGGCATGCGATTCGCCAGGCGTTTGCCACCGCCGTGATCGGTCCCTTTCGCGATTTCATGCATCGGCCGCTCTGGCCACTCATCCTTGTCTGCATCTTCGGATACAAGCTGGGCGAGGCCATGGCGGGAGTCATGTCAACGCCCCTCTATATATCGCTGGGGTTTTCGCTTCCTGAGATCGCCTACGCTTCAAAAGTGTTCGGTTTCTTCTCGATTGTGACCGGGGCTTTATTAGGCGGTGTAGTCACCACCAGATTCGGAATCCGCCGCTCGCTTATTCTTTGTGGCATTTTGCAGTCGGTCGGGAACCTGTTCTTTGTTCTGCAGGCTGTCGGCGGGCATCGCATCGGCTACCTGGCTTTATGTGTGACTGCCGAAAATATCACTGGTGCAATGGCCGGCACCGCGTTGGTGGCCTATCTTTCGAGTCTATGCTCTCCCGCTTTTACGGCGACTCAGTACGCGCTGCTAGCCGCGCTTGCTTCGCTTGGCCGCACCGTCGTGGCATCCTCAGGAGGAGTATTGTCAGAGAAGATGGGCTGGGTACGGTTCTTCCTGCTCACTTGCGTCGTCGCATTGCTGGCCATCATTCTGTTCATCTGGATCGGACCGCGCGACGATTTCAGCAATAACCAACCCAATCCAGACCTCAAAGCTACGGATGGCAGGTCAAAAGACCAGACTCCGGCTTAGAAGCTCTAAACAGCCCTATAGTTGGACGAGGGAATATGCACCGGCAAACCAAGAATACAGCGACTCGCGTCCGCGGGCCGGGTCTAACCTAACCATGAGACCAGCGATGAGGATTGCCCGGCGGGCGTGGACGGTTTGCGCGGTTCTGATAGCGCCGGTGCTGCTGGTTGCGCAGGGGCAATACGAGACCGGCGGCCAGCCCGCTGCCGCTGCCAACCTGTCTGCCGACGCCGAGCAGATCTTTGCCCTAGCCAACCATGCACGGCGCATTGCGGGGGCGGTCCCCTTGCGTTGGGACCCGGCGCTGGCCGCAGCGGCACTTTACCATTGCCGCTGGATGGTGCAGGCAGGCCAGATCGCGCATCGCTATGGCGGCGAGCCCGATCTGGCCCAGCGGGCGGCCAACGCGGGCGCGCACTTTGGCGTGATTGAAGAGAATGTGGCGATCGGGCCCTCGGCCGCTGGAGTCCACGAGGAGTGGATGGAGTCGCCCGGGCACCGCGCCAATCTGTTGAGCCCGGTTGTGGACCGCGTGGGCATTGCGGTGATTGCCAGCCGTGGGGTGCTGTACTCAGTCGCCGACTATGCGAACGAAGTTCCGTCGCTGACGGATGAGCAGGTTGAGGCGCGGGTGGCTGAGCTGATGCGCATGAGCGGCATTGGCATTGAGATCGACCACACACTTGCGCGCGAGGCGTGCGCCAAGGACTCGGGCTTTCCGCGAAACGCAGCCGGCTTGCAGCCGCGATTCATCGAGCGTTGGCAGAGTGCAGGCCTGGACAAGTTGCCGCAGACGCTGGTCGATCACCTCAGCTCAGGAAACTACCGCAGCGCGGCTATTGGGAGTTGTCCGGCGACAGTAAGCGAGGGCTCGTTCTCCGCGTATCGGGTTGCGGTACTGCTGTATTGAAGAGCAACTCCTAGCTAACGGTCAGTCGCTGGAGGCGACCATTCTTTTGCAAGAGCGCGGCGGCTTCGCTCGGTTGAAAACCGATCTCGACGAGGAGAACCTGCTCACAAAGCACCTGAAGCCGCGATCCGTCGTTGTATATGCTCGCTGAATCGAGGCTTTCAGACGGGGGTTTCTTGGAATAATGGGTAAAGTAGTTCCGGAGGTCCTTTATTCGTTTTACGGCGGCCTCCCAGTCTGGATCGAAGATCCACTTGGCATTAAATCGCTCAATTAACGATTTGATTCTTTCAGCGGCACTTGGCTCGCCAAGATGTTGGAGTTTATCGCGGACCCAATCTTGTTCATCTTTCGAGCAGGTGGCCGCGATTTTTTCCCTTATGGTCAACGCTCTCCCCTTGGTTTGTTCGTCGATTTCAAACCGAGTTCGGTGGTAGGACTCGAGCGCTTGGAAAAAGTTGAACAATCGATGCTCGGAAAATAGCGTTTGCCCTCGAGTTGTTGCAGTGTAAAGGGTATAAAGCGGTTTGACTTCCTCCCTAACCCTGAACCATGAGTCAAGTACACTGGCAAATCTGTGTTTCACGTCCGGAAATGTGAGAAGCATTTCTAACGGATGGATGGTGTCATGACATGGCTTACCAATCGGCCGGTCCAGGATGCTCGCCCATGAGCTTCCCACATCGGTGACGGGAACGGCGAATTTTGCGTTGACCGATTTCCAGGAAAGAGATCGACCGACCGCGAGCGCGATCAAGTCCCTGATTGCCAAGAGTTCTTCCCTTGCGGCTTCGAGAGTCTTTGGCGTAACGAATCTGATTCTGACATATGTCGTCTGGCGGACCTTCACTTGCTTCTGAATTACGCGATGCGACGGTCCGGATCTACCAAAGCCAAATGCTATCGTTTCTCCGCTCAAGTCGAACTCCATCTCGTCTGGTGTCCGAAACTTGACTTGGATTTCATTGAAGTCCGGAGACGCATCGATCGAAAAACCGGACACGCCAACCCATTCTTGCAGGCAGTCAATCTCCGCCGTCAGTGCTAGGATCGGAGCTCGGCTGAAATCATTTGCCGAGTCCGCGTGAATTAGAAGATTTGAGTGTAGTTCGCTCGTTGTTGGGCGCGTCCCAAATTGTTGCCTAACGAGAAGCACATCGAGCAAACACACAAACCCTAGGCTTTCGGTATGTCCATGGATGATTGGGTAGCGGGTCGGGGTTCCCGTGCGCAAAAATGGGATTTCCTCAAATGTCCCAAATAGGTACAGCGTCGCCCCTTTTTCCGAAGAGTATTTCAGCTCCCCTGCGAATGGATTGTTGGGGTCCTCTATCCAGAAGTGGCCACGCGCGACGATCTTATCCGATTTCATGCCTGCACCTTCGGGGCTAAGTCGCCCCGTTAAAACATAGTTCCCCCGCGAGGAGTTATCAAACCGGAAGTTTGCCCCGCCAAGATGTTAGTATCCAGCCGGGTGCCCCCGGTCCCTCGCACTTGGGGACCGGGGATAGTGGCACGCCTGAAATTTGTCTCTCGGCATTTGCAGGTAATTTGGCCCATTCGTCGCACAATTTAAATCGGAAGGTTAAAGGGAAGGATCGAAGCATGGCACGAGGAATCATGGAAACGATGGGATACCAAGGCATCAAACCCGCGGGTGCTCCGTGCCCCACGCCTTTGGGGACCCGGGTGACCTCTCACCTTTCCCCCGCGATCCCTCCCCTTGAGAATCCTTGCGAAATCGGCCGTAGTTTTTCCCCCGAAATCCACGCAGAAACTGTATGGCCGCGGATGTTCTTCAATTGAATCAACAATTTAAGCCATCCAAAGCTGCACAGAAACCATACAGAAACTGTGCAGATTCACACAGAAACTGCGCAAATCCACTCATTTGCTCAGTTTGGTTGTGATGCTCTGACCTCAGGCCTCAGCCAAAATCCTTGTGCTCTTTCCACACTTCGGACCAGGGTTTGCGCGGAGGTCCGCAGACGAAGATGTAGGAGTGGTCGTCGAGCTCTTCGTTATGGATGCCCTCTAAGTTCCCGTTGTGCGCGGCGATGCGGCAGTTGGTAAAGATCTGGTCGGCCTCATCGGGCCTGATGCCAAGCGCAATGATCGTGGTGATTTGCTGCGTAGGATAGCCGCGCAGCCACTCTGAATTGGTGGTGCCGATGGGCTCAGGCAGCCCGTAGGCGCGGCCCAGGATATCAATTGCCCCGTACTCGCCGTAGTTGCCCGTGGTGATGCCGAGATGCGCCTGCTGATCGGGCGGCAACGAGTCGCGAATCTGCGCGACGGTTCGCACCAGTTCATCCCAGCCAATCTCTTCGCGCAGGTCGCCTGAGTGGTTGAGAGCGAAGGTGCGCAGCGGGCCGGATGAGGCGAGCGGAACCCAGCCGGCGATGATGAGAGCTCCGTAGGCCGAGAGGCCGGCGAAGAAGACGGATTCGATGGTGCGCCGGCCCCAGCCGGGCAGGGCGGCGAGCCAGCGTTCGCCGGTGGCCGCGCCCATGGCCAGCAGCATGGGATAGACAGCGGCGGTGTAATAGCTTCGGCCCCTGGAGAGGAAGAAGATTGCGACGGGGACCAGGTACATGAAGGCCAGCATGCGGTAGCGGGGATGGAGCAGGAAGGCGACAAGGCCCACGATCCATAGGGGCACGGCGAATAGATTGACGCAGACCAGGAACTGGCCCCTGATGAATCCTTCGGCGCGGCCTTCGCCGATGTCGCGCATGTGAATGTGCTGGAGGAAGTGGTAGGAGATGAAGTCGTGGCGCACCAGCCAGATGAAGTTGGGCAGAAAGACGACCAGGGCGACGGCGACTCCGCCCCAGAACCAGGGACTGAGCAGATAGCGGCGGGCGCGGGTGAGGGCGACGCCAGCCACGAGTCCGGCGATGAAAAAAACAATGGCGTACTTGGTTTCGAGTCCCAGGCCCACGGCGGCGCCGATGGCCAGCCACCAGCGTGGATTGGCAGACTTCAGCAGGCGAACGGTGAAGTATGCGATCAGCACCCACCAGAGGTAATCGAAGGAGGTGTACTGGAACTCAGTGCCTTCAAATATTGGAAGTGGCGAGAGAGCGACAGCGAGAGCCGCGGTGACCTGGGCCAGACGCCGGCCGCCAAGATCGCGCGCCATGAAGCCGGTAACGATGATGGCCGCTGCCTGCGCGAGAACGGAGAAGAGGCGCAGCCCCACCATGGAAAGGCCGAAGAGCGCCATGCTGATGCGCTCGACAAGAGCCGTAAAGGGCGGATAGGCGACAAATCCCCAGTCCATGTGGCGGGCATCGCTGAGAAACTGGAGCTCGTCGCGATGGAAGCCGTAACGGTTGTTGGTGAGCAGGTGAAGCAGGGTGACGGCGGCGGCAATCGCGAAGAGCGCCGCATTGTCGGCGCGGCGCGAATCGCGGTTTGAAGTGGCCGGCGGGTTGGCGGAAAAACTGTCAGAACGGGAAGCGAGTGGCAAGCAGACCTCCGCTTGCGGAGTGTTACGCAGAAATCTGCGCTTCGGTTCCCTTGCGGCGCTCGAGAGGGTTCGGCACCTTCACCGCGGCCATCCCGGCTGCAATTGCCCCCTCAATGCCGATTGGGGCATCTTCAAACACCAGGCATCTTTCGGGCGGCACGCCAAGATGCGACGCGCCGGCAAGAAAAACATCGGGAGCGGGCTTTGAACGCGCGTAGTCTTCTGAGCCGATAATGACGGGGAATCGGTGGAGCAGCCCAACCACGGTGAGCGACTTGATAATCGACTCGCGCGAGGACCCAGAGACGACGGCAAACGGAACGCGGCCCTGCTTCGCCTCAATGATTTCGAGGACTTCAGGCACCGGTTTGAGATCGGGCAGTTGCTCAAAGTAGAGATTCTCTTTGCGCTCGGCGACGGCCTCGACAGGCATCTCGAGGCTGTGCATCTGGTTCAGCGCGGCAATGATCTCGACCGGTGGTTTGCCTCCCCAAACGTAAAACAGCTCTTCGTCAAACTCGCAGTTCCACTCGCCAAGAGCCTTCTTCCAGGCGATGTAGTGGAGAGGCATGGAATCGACGATGGTACCATCGCAGTCGAAGAGATAGGCGCGAAAGTCGCCGGGGGGCAGTTGTAGATTCATGTGCGAGATCAGATTCCTATGAGGGATGATTTGATGCGAATTTTATTGAGCAGTGACGGCCGATTCCGTTTCCGGCGCGGCACAGCCGCCTTCACCATGTTTCGTCGGCTCCATCTTGAGCGCGTTGTTAAAGCGGTTGAAGTAGTTGAAGAGGCCGATGGCGCAAAGCAACTCAACCACCTCGCCCTCTGAATAGAAGCTGCGCAGCTCGGCAAACTGCTCATCGGTGAGGGAGTGGGGATCGCGTGTGACGGTCTCAGCCAGGCGCAGCGCGGCTTTTTCGGCCGGAGTGAAATCGGTGCGCGTGGGCCATTGGGCAAGATTGGCAAGCTGGTCGTCGCTCCAGCCCAGGTTGCGGGCCAGAATGGTGTGGCTGGCGAGGCAGTAAGGCGTGACGTTCACCTGGCTGGTGCGAACGATGATCAACTCTTTGAGCTTGGTGGAGACGGTGCCGGTGTTGAGGACGGCGGCGAAGTGGGCCTGCATGGTGGCGTAGATCTCGGGCCGGTGGGCCATGACGCGAAACATGTTGGGCACGTTGCCGCGCAGGGCAAAGGCCTTGTCGTAAAGAGCGGCGGTTTGAGCGCTTACCTGGTTGCGGTCGAGACGTGAGATGCGCGACATCGAGGACCCTCCATCACTCCAAGGTTAAGGTATTTGCCCTATGGAGCGAAAACGACGGTTCGGGTTCCCTTGGTTGGGCAAGGTTGAGTGGCCGGGGTGCGTGTGTTTGGGCCTGGACGGCGCGGCGAGGGCCCATCTCAAGCAGGGCCATGATTTTGACGCGATTCCCCCGCTCTGCTAACTTAATAAAGGACAAATCAACGCCACTCACTCCTCAGTAGCTCAATGGCAGAGCATTCGGCTGTTAACCGAAGGGTTGTAGGTTCGAGTCCTACCTGAGGAGCCAATAAAATCAACAATTTAGAGCAGTTCAGAGCAGCCAAAAATCCGCCAATTTTCTGAATTGTGCCCATTTTTGTGCCCACGCTACTTCAAAATGGACACCCCGTCCATAGCAATCCTGCTCAGTTGTTTCCCTCCTCAATGAAACGACTTGATCCTCTGCCGATCTTCGGTTGATCGCTGACTTGCACGAGTTCTCCTCCTGCTCCAATCTCCATTCGCACTGGCCAATTGGCACTAGTGCCAAACGAGAGACAGGAGTGATCGATGGCAATTTTTCCACGCGGCAAAATCTGGTGGTACAAGTTCTACTTCGCCGGACAGCAAATTCGGGAGTCGTCCAAATCAACCTCAAAGACGGTAGCCAAAAACGCCGAGAACCAGAGGCGACGTGAGCTCGAACAGGGCTTCAACAACGTTCAGAACAGGCGGGAGAATCGCGTCCGCCGACTGCGGGATGTGGCCGATGAATATCTGGCTGATTACAGACTGCGTTTCCGAGGCGTCACTTTCGCCGAATATGCAATCGGCCACGTGGTACGGCTTCTCGGCGACGCATTATTGGTCGACATCGACGAATCCACGGTCCTCAAGTATCAGACAGATCGGCTGAAGGAGGCGGCTGCGCCGAAGTCGATCAATGAAGAGGTTCGGTTTCTTCTGACCCTCATCGGCGAGTCCGGCGACGTGATCCGAGTCCGGCTACGCAAGAGAAAGAAGCTCAAGCTGCCCGGTCGCCGCAAGATCGGTAAAGCATATGAGCTTGAAGAAACCCAGCACATGCGGCAACTGTCGCGGGATTCGCGGTCTCCTCATATCCATCTCGCGCTTACGATGGCGCTCAACGCCGGGATGCGCGACGCCGAGATCAAGTCCCTCAAGTGGAAACAGATTCATCTGGAGAAGAAATACATCCAGATCCTCGAAAGCAAGACGGATGCGGGTGACGGTCGAACTATCCCGATCAATTCAGTGCTGTACGAAGCCATTCTCGAGCACATGGCGTGGTATGAAGGTAAGTTCAAAGAGATCCGGACAGAGTGGTATCTCTTCCCATTTGGCAGGCCGCGTCCGTGGGATCCTACGCGGCATGTCACGACAATCAAGACCGCTTGGAAGAACATTAGGAAGAATGCCAACGTCACGGGTCGTTGGCATGACCATCGGCATACGCTGATCACGCAGCTCGCGGAGGATGGAGCTGGCGAAGAGACGATCCGCCAAATTGTCGGCCACGTTTCGAAAGAAGTCCTCCGGGACTACCTTCATGTCCGGATGAAAGCAAAAAGAGAGGCCCTTGAGAGCATCGTGAAGCCAGCATCGGAAACCGTTGCGTCGAAAAACGAGCAACAGTAATCGGCATCTTGGGAAAACAGCGGTAATTTGCGCCTCGGAACTTGACCGAGGCACAAGACCACAGTATGTTCAGCGCCTGCATTTCCTCATCGCAAGCCGATGAGGAAATGCGGGCGCTTTCTCACAAAAATGAGGTGTGTATGGAATCCCTGCTTACGGAAAACGAAGTCTCAGCCTGCCTCAAAGTTAGCCTGGCTTGCCTCCGTCGCTGGAGGCTTGTCGGAGACGGGCCACAATACGTCAGCCAAGCATTGTCCTGCTGGATGAGTGCTGGGCTCTTCTCGAATCGCCGATTCTCGCGAGTGTCGTTGTCCAGCTCTTCCGCACCGCGCGCAAACGCAATGCCAGCGTCTGGGGAATCAGTCAGACGCCGGAGGATTTCGTGGGTACGCCTGACCGGCCCAATGAGCATGGCGCCGGCATCGTCAAAAACGCGACCACGAAGATCATCGGCAAGCAGCCCGGCGATATGACGGCGCTCCGGGAGCACGTTCACTTGAACGAAACCGCGCTCAATCAGATCAAGACCTTCGCCCACCCGAAGAAGGGACATAGCGCCGAGTTCCTGATCGCGATTGGGGAAAAGGCGGAATCGACGCACGCAATTCGTATCGTCCCGAGCTCCGTGGACTACTGGATCACGACCACCTATGCGCGGGAGCGATCATTTCGCAAATGGTGGCTGCGAGGACACCGGCAACTGCCGCTGATCCAGGCCTACGAGGAGCTTGCCGCGCAATATCCGCGCGGCCTGGCGGAACTGGCACCCTTGCCAGTTGAACTGTCTGGCGAGATGCAGGAGGCAATGAGCCAATGAGCGACAAACCCCAATCCGAGAACCAGGATCTCCTGAACGGAGTTCCTCTGGACGCCAACGACAATTGCAGTCCCAAACCGGCGGCCCGTGGTCGGTGGAAGCGGAGAATGCTCATCGGCATTCTCCTGATCGAGTCATGCTTCGCTCTACCGAAGCTGGCTCAGGGCCAATTTCTCAACATTTTTGACTCGATCTTCAGCTCCATTCAGAGCGACATCGGCAGTTCCTTGAGCCAAATCAACCAGATCATGCAGCAAACCCAGAAGCTCTATCAGACCACGTTGGCGCCACTCGCGGCCCTCAATCAGGCTCGCGGGTTTGTCGCGAACTCGATCAACAGCTGTCGCGGCCAGATGAACCAGATATTCAATATGCAATTCACTAGCGCGGTGACGCCTGGCCCACAACAGTTCGAGGCCATTCTGCATAGCCGGCTTTCAGCGCAGATTCCGGCATTGCAGACCAGCTTCACTGCCAACTATGGGGCAATTCCTCAAGTGAATGCCGCTTCCCCCCAAGACCGCGTGATGATGGATGTCGATGACGCTCTGGGCCAGGAGAACCTCAAGACAACCCTCATCGCCGACCAGGGCGGCGATGCAATTCTCCAAACTGCCGACCAGATGGAAAACCAGGTAGCGGTCAGCACGCCCGGCTCCAACCCCTTCCTTACGGCCCAAGCTCAGGTC
>CAWEHF010000032.1:0-15863 GCA_963808695.1 uncultured Acidobacteriaceae bacterium | reverse complement strand
TGCCGACTTAGCGTGCCCGATTCTAACTTCCTCGTTGGCCATCACGGCGGTGGGTGCAAGACCTTTGAGGCCTAGTTCGATAGAGGCCGGAGGCTCGATTTCCGCCGAGACGTGTCAAGGTTTCTTCCGCGGCGCCCATCAGAGTCCGGATTTGTGTCCACTTCACAGCCTTTGTAAGCAGATCGATCGTTTCTTCCATTCGTCCCGGGTCGGAGTAAGCCGAGGGCGTCATCCAAAATGATCATCGCTGGCTGTAGAAGTTGCTGAGGGGCATGTCAGCAAAGGCTCAGCGAGTTAAGACTAAGATGTGGTCCTGTGGCCCTTAGGACGAACCCGAAGTCGTCTGAGGTCTCCTGGAGTATGCCGGATGATTCCTGTGATCTGGAACTCCTCATGGCAGTCAATTGCAGCTCCCCCGGGAATGTAGTGTCTGGAGGTAGGGCGTGACCGGCTTTACTATAGGTGCCATGTGGCGCGCTCCTTGGCAGCTTGTGGCGAGCCTTTTTTAGAGACTCCGAGCAAAAAATCGAGACTCCTCGTATGATGTGCTGATTGATGACGACCTCTCGGTGTGCGTCCGTGTGGAGCTCCGTGCTGTCGCGGGCCAGGACCTGCTCTTCGATGCTGCGCGCCTTCTTCAGTTCGATCTGGTTCTTCAAGACCGCCCTCCGCTGTTGCATGGACCCGACGGCCAGCGGCATCTACCTTCGTAGCTTTGTTGAGGCGCTGTAAGCGGATCTTTCCGGCGTCGCCGATTTGTGTCGAGCCAGACGTGATAGTTGGATAATCAGAATCTCCGACTGTTGGGAAAGCAGCGATTCCCGAGAAGTGCGAAGCCTCTCCGCTGAGAGCTTCGGTACTCTCCTGTGGGAAACATACCCCTCTTAATGCAGATGACCCTCTGCTCCTCTTTCAGGGCGTTCGTTTTCTGGTTTTCGGCTTGCGACTGGACAGGCCCGAGAGGCGGTTGTGGTCTGCCTCAAGAGCGACGAGAGGCGCTAGCACCACAGCTGCTTCACCAAGATGATTCACGTTCGATGCCTTCAGCTTCCGCAAAAGGACCCCTGCGCATCCAACATGCTGTAGGGCAGGCGAATTGGGAACATGCTCCCCACCACCCAAGCATGTCCGCGGCAAGGCAAATGCCCATAACCCGATACATAATTACGAAGAGCCTCAATGCCTTTTCACAGTTTGTCACGCGGTAGAGGCTGAAGTAAGGACAACTAAGTTCCTTGCGGGCCTGGGCCAGCTTCACGCCCTTCGCAATGGACGCCGCCCCGCACACTGCGTCCTCGGCCAGTTCCCACTCGCGGGCGCAGTGCGCACGTCGGGGCCGAAGTATGGGACTCTTTTCGATCTGGCGGCCCGGTAAGGTTTGCCGGTCCTCGACTCCTGGCTGAATGAGAATTTCGCCGACACCTTGAATATTGATAACCGCATCCTGGATGAGCGAGATTGGATCGGTCGGGGCGGGCTTGCCGTGGTGTGGACCTCCACAAGACTAGCAGCCTCGGGGAGGAGCGTCAGCGTGAGATGTTACGCCTGTGCCTCAAGAGTGGCCTCAGTCTTGCGGAGCTGCTTATAGCGGGCTCACGAAGTCGAACCATGTCATGCTCCGTGACGAGAGCCAACGCGAGGGTGCGCGGCAAGTGCGCTGACGCGCGTCTGCGCAGCGTCCGCAAGCGTCGCGCGGATCTCCCTGAACGTCTGCAGATTCACTTCCATGGTTGCGAGATGAACAGCGACGGCTCTTGCCTCACGGAGCGCTTTCCCAGCCTGATCGTAAGCAGTCGTTGCCTGTTGGGGAGGTTGCGCTCCCGGCTTCAAAGATTCTTCTGCTTTTTGTAGCGCGGTCTTCGTGGCCGCCTCGTCTGCCGAATACTTCCCTATCCGGTCTGAGACACCTTTCAGGGTCTCGTCGTGTTCCTTTCGGAGCTCGACCTCCCTCTGAGCAGCGGTTACACGATCCGACCATAGCTGCCGTGTGGCCAGCGCGGTCCGTTCTTTATCCTCGAACCGTTGCGCGGCCTCTCGCATCTTATGGGCTTCGCCGAGCAATTGGCTGGTCCGAAGCTCCTCGCCACCGGCGCTCGCTTCGGCCAATTTTCCCTTGATTCCTTGCAACTCGACGATATCCTGCGTGAGTCTTTGCTGCCTTCCTTGCAAGAGTAGCAGCGCCTGTTGTGCCGCAACCTGTTCCGCGACCGCGTCCTTGTGCCTACCGAACGGCTTCTTATTTCCGTCTCTGATCTTCGCGAGTTCGGTTCGGACGCTTAGAAGTAGCTTCTTGCCCCGAGCCCCGCCTGTGAGGGTACCGACCTCCTGATCCAGACATCCATGGATGGTCTGTCGCGCTGAGTCGGTTAGGCCGGGCTGATCCACTGATTCTCTTTGCGTCACCCAAAGTGCCGACCACATGCCGACGTTTTCCGGTTTCGAGCCGGTCTTGCCCGCCTGGGTGAAGTTGAGAACGCGCTGGAGATGCTCTTCTGCCGCTTCATCGTGATGAATGACGCCGTCAGGCATCGTGAGGTGGGCGTAGGGTTCCTTGTGCAGAAAGCGCTTCTCGATCTTGTAAAGACCAGATGGAAGCTCGAACTCGAGGGAGATGATGGGCGAGGTCTTGTTGCTCCAGTGCTGCATTTGGGTTACGCTTGCGGCTCTTGAAACATAGCGCTCGAAGAGCACGCCACGAATGGCGGCCAGCAGCGTCGATTTCCCAAATTCATTCGACTCCGCGAGAACATTGACTCCATCGCTAAATCCGCTCAGGGCGACTCGATCGGTGAACTTGCGAAAATGCTCGAGGCGGAGAGAACGAATCTTCATCAGGCCCCTGCTCCCTGGCGCATATGCAGAACATACAGCCGCTGGAGTGCTTCGGCGGCCAGTTCCCGCTGTGGATTGAAACTATCCTGTGCGAGTGCTGCGAGGCGGTCGGCGGTGACCCTCACGAAACCCACATGGTCCATGGCTTCGAGGTCCGCGATCGAGGGCTTTGCGAACAATTGGTCTGCTTCGAGCCTCAGGTAGCGCAAGGCGCTGCCAAGGCCCGTGTGGATGCTACGCTCAAAGATTTCGCGATCGGCAAGGTCGAGGGTGCCTTCCACCCGAAGCTGCAAGAGAACGCGGCTCAAGTCGGAGTGCAGTGTGCGAATTCGGGCCTCGAGCGTTGAGATATCCTCTGCCGAACTCAAGGTGACATGTTCGCTGCGCCAGAGGAACTTTCCAGATTCAAGGGGCGTCACATTGGGCAGCGCGCCGACGGTGAGTTCGACCAGGAGGACCTGGCCGCCTCCTGCGCCGCCGAGGTTGAACCCGTCCGGCTCTGGAGTGCCGGAGTACCAGGTACGATCGTCGATCTTTTGCATGCCGTGCCAATCGCCAAGCGCCAGATAGTCGAGCTGGGCGCTCTTCGCGCGGTCGAGGGCAAGCAGATTGTGTGTACTCTGGTCGCTGGAGCCGAAGCTGCGCACCGATCCATGGGCGAGCCCGATACGCAGAGCGCCAGGCGGTGTCATCATCGCGTCCATGGCTTCAGTGGGATCGCTGCTCATGTGGCGGTGAGTTAGGACCGCCGGGAGGATCCATGCGGCGCCGCCCAGGATTGTGTGAGGCTCTGGCGCGATGTGGATCACGACGTTTCCAGGCAATGACTGGAGAAGCAGCCGCTCCCAAGGTGAGTTTCCCGTATGTGCATCGTGATTGCCCGGGATCAGATGCCACTCCACCTGTGGGAACTGCCGCATCCGTTCGATTGGACGAAGCAGCGTTTCCATGCTTGGATGGACACCGTCGAAGACGTCGCCTGCGACCAGAACAATAGGCACCTGATGATCAATAGCGAGGCGGCCGATGCGTGCGACCACCTCAAGCCGCTCCGCACGGAGGATTGCGAGCGTCTCGTCGTCGACGAAGCGGAACGCCTCGCCTATCTGCCAATCGGAGGTGTGGAGGAATCGCATTGCGTCTCAGCATACCCCGTCGTCAAAGGTTTAGCGAAATCTAAATTCTCCGGCAACAGGGGAAGTCTTGCTGCTCCGATTTGTAACGATCAACGCCGATGTCTTTGTGGACCCTGTCGACTTCCGGGAATGTGGGCCCCACGTAGGAACTCCTGGCGGGGTTCCTCGCCCACAGTTGACCGCGGCCCTGAGGATGTCCTCTTCGGGGCCGTCTTGTGTCTGCTGTCTGGGTGCATGCTAGAATCGCGCTCTATGGCAAACGTCAGTGGTCCACAGCCTGATGTAAAGTTCTGCCCTGCCTGTACGGCTGAACTGCGTAACCTTCCGAGGAGTGAGATGAAATGGAAGGGGAAAAAGGCCGATGGGACGATCTCTCAGCACACCCACACCTATGCGTGCACCGCACCCAAATGCGGGAAGAAGTTCGAGATCAATCAAGACCAGTAAACTGGGGCGTTTTGGTGCATGTTTTGGTGCATGTTCGTACCGGGATTTTGTTCTGGTTGGTGCATCATCGTGCAATCTTTGCCGATGTCCTATGTGTTGAAAGTAAAGGAGATGTGCGGATTATTGCGCGAGTGTGCAGAACCATGCAATGTGTCGTAAAATGGACTCATAATCCCTTGGTTGGGGGTTCAAATCCCTCCGGGCCCACCATAGAATCAACAACTTGCGGGTTGAGGCAATGCCCCGGTTTTGGTGCATGTGACGTGATTGTGACGTACCAGAAACGGCCTCGGTGTCTGGCGTGCGGCCAATGGATTTTCGTTCACCACGGCGCGCACCCGTTCCAGACTCGGATGCTGGTAGATCATGGCCGTCTGCGCGTTGGTATGGCCCAAGGCGCGCATGACCAGCGACAGGTCGCCCGTTGCCCCCATGATCTTCGTAGCGAACGTGTGGCGGGCGCTATAGAGCTTTATTGCGCTCGATAACTTCGCCTCCGCCCGTGCCGTCTCAAAAGCCGTGGCGACCGTGGTCAAGTGGCCGGGCTTCGAATCGGAGCGGAACACCCAGCCTTGTTCCTGATCCTTCCGCCGCAATCGAAGCGCCTCCATGACTCGATCACTCATCGGAATGTAGCGCCGGGATCGCGGCGTCTTCCCGCGCGGAATGAAAATCGTTCCGTGATTCCAGTCAATGTCCCCCCAACACATGCGGAAGACTTCGCCTGGGCGCATCCCTGAGTCGAGCATGATGATGAGAACGTCGCGCAGTGGCTGTTTGGCCACCGCAAGGAGCTTGGCTTCCGCCTCGCTGTCGATGGTTGCGGAGCGTCCCTCTTCTTTCATGAGCTTGATTCGGGGTGCCGCCGTGATCGCTCCCCATTCTTCCGCTTTGCCCATCATTCTCCTTAAGGTCCTGAGCGCCCGGTTCGCATTCGCGGGGGAGTGTTCGAACCGGAGTGCCTCGGCCTCGTCGGTCGTGATGTGCGCCATGCGCATTGCGGCGATGGGGGTTTGGGAGAGCATTCTCCAACCTGATTCGTAATACTTTCGGGATTCGGGTTCCAGTCGTGCCGATTTGACCCAATCCAGGAAGCGCTTCGAGAAATCCGTCAGCGTTAGCGTCCTGCGATGAACATTCAGCTTTCGCTGTCTCGCTTCACTCATCAAATGAGCTTCGATCAAGCGGGCCTTCGAGAGGACTTTCTCGTTGGTCGAGCCGCGAAATCGTCGCCCGTCCATTGCGAAATCGTAGTGCCAGATTTCGCCTCGCTTATTGAGAGCCATCGTGCTCCTCCATGAATGCCCGCACGGAAGGAATGCGACGGTTCTTTTCGACGTATCGGGATACGTCGTCCACATCATACCGGATGGACCCCTCCAGCTTGTGCCATACAGGTCCGATTCCGACATTCCGCCAATAGCGAAGCGTTCCCTCGGGGATGCTCAACATCTCGGCGACTCGCTTGCTCGTCAATAGCTGAACTGTTTTCATCCCATTCATCCCCTTTTGATCATCAAAATCGTCGTCCGACAGGCCTGGGTCTGAGCACGTCGATGAACGTCATCCCTTGTTGATCATCAAAATCGTCATCCGATGGGGCCTGACACTGAACACGTCGATAATCGTCGTTCCCATTGCTCATCAAATTCGTCACCTGACTCCGAGCATGTGTCCGAACGTCAGCCTCATTTCTCACCGAAATAATCCCCGGAAAAGGTTTCGACTCCGAGCACGTGTCCGAACGTCAGCCCCTTTTCTCACCGAAACAATTCCCGGAAAAGCTTCGGACTCTGAGCACTTGTCCGAACTTCAGCCCCGTTTCTCACGGAAACAATCCCCGGAAGAGGTTCGGACACTGAACACGTGTCCGACCGTCAGCCGGATTTATCACCGAAATACCCTCCCGAACAGGTTCGGAGTCTGAGCACGTGAATGAATCTCAGCCCCGTTTCTCACCGGAATAATCCCGGAAAAGGTTCTGACACTGAGCATGTGTCCGAACGTCAGCCTCATTTCTCACCGGAACAATCCCGGAAAAGGTTCGGAGTCTGAGCACATGTATGAACGTCACGGCGAAAAACACGTTTCGGAGTCTCGTGTCACTTCGGATGTTTCAAACGCAATCAAATATCCATCAGCATCCGGGATGATTAGGGTCACGCGCGCGCGATGTACGTCGAACAGCCTGAGAACTGGAATGCGCAAAATGCGCCACTCGAAATCCGACGGAGGTTTTTCGAGAAGTCGAATATCTCTGGATGTGGTGACACGTCGAGCACCCTTTGGTGCGCACATCAGCATTTGCTTTGAGAGATATTTCGAAAGATAGTGAGAAATGCAGTGGACATCCACGTGTCGAATATCCACCACTATGCCGCCGCCCAGGGCAGACCAAGCACCTTTTATCCACTCTTGCGGAAGCCAGCAATTGAGCAAAATATGAAAGTGAGCGGTCCCGTTTTCTTGGTATTCCAGCACTCGAATATATGTCGGCGAATGTCCTAAGAGCCGACGCAGATAAACACGGAAATCTGCGAACACCTCGTTAATGTATTTTGTCGAATCCCTCCCCACCAGTTTCTTGGGGTCGAGCGTCAGCGTAAGGAGCTTATTCAAACGGTGGCGTTCCGCAGCCTTACCGATCTGAATGCGATACGTCGATGCCCTACGCGGTCCGCAGCCGGAGCAGTCCCAACACTTGCACCCAACCCGGCAAAAGCGCGTCTGCCCTGCTCTGGTCTTCGAAACCCCCCGTGCCGTATACGCTCCGCAGTAGCGTCTCCGGCCTTTCGGCGTGCACGTTTAATTGCAGTTCGTTAAGTGAAGAGGCACGGGCGCTCCGCGCCCGAAGAGGGCTCCGCCCTCAAACTCCCGGGACAGCTTTTCGTCCTTACCGGCAGGCAGGGAAGGGAAGCCCCGCCTGCCGTTTCACAGGGCGCAACGTGCCGTATAGGTCGCGGGATGGAGCTGTCCAAGAACCGTTGCTCGCTCTGGTGTGCGTCGCATCCTGCAAATTCGATATGCAGTCGTGTCTCCCGCTTGTGCCTTGCGGCCCGCTGCAAACTGGGCACAGGTCTTTCAGGGCATAGCTTCGCTTCGATGTTGTTCGAATAGCCATCCTTGCGCTTCCACGTGCGAACCACCCGCCAGGGAATGCCACGCTTCGTTACAGCACCCAGTAAAGGAGCGCCACGGCCTGCTCGATGCGCCTTGACCCTCGCGGGAATGTCTGTGCTAAAGCCTAGATAGTGCTGTGCACCGCGATAGCGCCGCGCGAAATGCACCAGTAGACCGAGCCAATGATGTGTCCATGCCGACGGTGATTGAAGAAGCGCATCAGAATGGCACCCTTTCTGTGAGCACGATGTAGCGGCGCTTCCGCATTCCACGCGGCACACGGCTGATTACGAAGCCATCGCGTTTCTTGGCCTTTGCCTCAGCCTGTTTTTGGCTGTATAGGAGCCGGAAAGGTGAAGTAGTAGCCTTCGCTTGCCGGATTCCGTTTTCGCTTCATAGGTTCACTCCCAAGCCAGTTTGCGGTGATGCGTCCGCCAAAACAATGGGGCACTGTTTTGGCGCAGTTTTCGCCAAAAGTCCTCAAGGACTTTTGGCACAAAACGAATCAACGGTAATCCGAGACTTTTGTCGCAGGTGTGCCAAATGGTTTCCGGAGACTTGGCGGAGGGGAAGTGAACCCAGATATTCGTGACAAGATAGTTGCCGGAATTGAAAAGGCGTCTCGTGACGCTGGCGCAGCGACCTATGAGGAAGGAATCCGAGTTGTGATCAAGATGACTGGCCTTTTTGGTTCGCTCCTCCAGTCGGTGAGCACTCTTGAGGAATTACGGACCAAGCTCGACACTTTTTCCTTCGAAACCCCTTTTGAAGAGGGAGCATTTCTCGTCGCAATTGAGAACCTTTCTCAAATTGCCAGAATGGCGCTGGAATCCTTCACGACTGACTTTGCCGCATCGTTTCCGCCGCCTCGGACCGGACGCCCGAAAGAGTTCACCCCTTCCGAAGTGAATGAAGTTCTGGATTTTATCGCTCGCTTGCATCGATCCGGTAATTCAATGACAATCGCCAAGCAACGCGCGTCTCAGCATTATGATTGCAGCAAGCGAACGGTCGAGCGGTATTGGCGCAATCGATCTGCTCCAATTGAGGTCAAGCCGACATTAGCCGATGTGGTTCGGCTCTTGTCCGAGACTTTCCGACCGCAAAGCAAGTCGGAAGGAGTAGCGGTTATTCCCGCGTCAACAGTCCTCTGAGAGCATAATCATGGAATGACATTCTCAAAGGTTCTTGCCATCCCCAAGGGAACGAAGATCGGATCGTACATCGTGAAGGGGCCGGGTACATCTCGAGGTGAACCGGCGCTCGTCTATCTGATCCGAAACAAAAAGGGCGGGAAGTCCAACGAGAAACGCATTCGTCAATCTGAGTGGAAAGCGGCCCATCTGTATCTCAGGGCACACAGTTCCTTTCCGTTGAGTGCATTCAGCAAAACGATGCCCGATGCTGCCAAAGACGGTGAGTGCAATTACCTCTTTACTCGCGGCGTTTTCGAGTTCCTCGGACTGACGAGCAGGAAAACTAACCGGACCACCGTCTCTGCCGCATCACCGAAGAAGACGCCACTGCTAGCGCCGGAACTGGTGCCTGTTCCCCTCTGGGGCCGGAGTGCCTACCGAATGCTCGGCTCACGCGGCATTTGGAAGAAGAAGATTCGACCTGATGCTCTGGCGCACGCTAATAATCGATGCTCCCTGTGCGGTTCAAATGGTGATCGGTTGATTTGTCATGACAAGTGGCAATACGACGACTCAAGAGCGATTGCGACCCTTATTGGATTCGAGATTCACTGCGCCAATTGTGATGCTGTCACCCATGCTGGAAACGCATATAGACTTGGACCTCAAGATGAAATCATGGGGCTGATTCTGTCGCATCTCTCCACCGTCAATCAGTGTTCTGTAGAAGAGGCGGTAAAGTTGCTGTCAAGCGCATTGAGTCGATGGGAGCAGAGGAGCAAAAAGAACTGGACGGTCAAGGTAGACGCCGTGCTGGTAAAGAAGTACCCGGAACTGGCCGGACTGCCCGATTTCGTTCCACCGCAAATTGGCCTGTGAAAAGTACACTCTGACCAAACGCGTCGCGGAATCCACTTCATTTCCCTTTCCGCAAAATACTGGCTTCAGCTTCAAAACTACGATTTGTCTAAAGTTCTCCGGCGAAGGCTTTGGACAGCACGGACGGCAAAAACGCATCCAGTTCGGCGGCGGTTTCGGCTTGAAGGCGCTTCAGTGCATCTACTTCGGCCCGCAACCCGTCCAACTTCGCTACGATTCTGTGCTGTTCGGGAAGAGGCGGGATGGGGATTATGAACGACCGAGCGTCGCCGCCGCTTATCCCGATGTTGCCTGCCGTCGTTTTCCCAAGCGATTCTATTTGTGCTCGCACTGTCCTCGAACTCAATGCAAAGACCAGAAAATCTGGAATCATTTTGCTCGAATCGGAACGGAGCCGAATTAATTTGTCGGGATACACGATGTGTGATTCGTTGTCCCCTTTGTAAATAGCGGCTTTCCCAACACGATTAATATCGCCGTTATAGCGAACAATGAAGACATCGTCACGGCGAATTACGAATTGTGTTGCGATCTCCTCTGCCACTTCTACCTGCTTCACTGCGGTCATATCAACATAGCGGGTTGGCGAACTCGATACGGCATTGATGCGAAGCATTCCACGTCCGCCCGAATCGACTTCCCGTTGCGGACCAAGCCCATTGCGTGGCTTCTCTGCCAGGATTCCACTAAGCGGAGAGATCGGCCAGCCCGCGTCGTCCAGTAGTGACGCGGTCGCACTTGGGATCAGCGCATCGACCTCCATTTCGGATTTGTGTTGAATGTTCCGCGCTTCCTGGATGCGCGCGGCCAACTCCTCAATCCGCGCCACTATCCGGCGCTGGTCTGCCAACCGTGGCAATGGAAGATTTAGCGCGAGGAACCGATCTTCCTTTAGGCGAACCCTGTTTGTTGTGCCTTCGCTTGCGCGTAGACATAACTCCACAAATCCAGATGTGCGGCAGAGCCAGCCCAGGAAAGCCGCCTCCAACTGCGCTGTGTTTACGTTGAACAACGGAAAGTCATTTGTGACCACCGCTCCTTCCAAGGAAGGTGGCACGATCCCCATCGCGCCATTGCGCGCGTCAATCCGTGAAGCGATGAACTGCCCTGCGTGAGCAACAAAGCGTCGCCCCGATACGGACGCTCCGGTGACACGCCCTCGCTCAATCACACCCTGACCCCAAAGGCGCACTGTTATCTCGCGGTATTCAGCTTCGACGGCTGGCTTAATAGCCTCTTCTGACCGCCGCAGCACGTCGCCCAGTTTTGCTGTGGGCCATTGTGAGTTCATAGGTGCGCCTTACCGAGAAGGGCTTGAATGTTGTTCACAATTTCCGCAATCCGCTGCTCTTTCTTCAGGATGCTGGCGGCAAGCTGATCAGGCGGCAGGTGCGCGATGTCTTCTTTGGCGCGGGGATTCTTGCGGTCCAGATTGCATCCACTGGCGAGCAAATCATCGGCAGAGACCTTCCAGGCGCGGTCGTTCTCTTCACGTTTCTTCCACCACGTGAGGCAATCGGCAAACTCTTCAAACTGAATCGGGGCAGTTTTCGTGTAGTTCTTGCGCCCCTCGGGTAACGGCTGCTCGTAATACCAGACCTCTTTGGTTGGGCCGGTACGGTCAAAGAACAGGAGATTTGTTGGGATGCTGGTATACGGCGCAAAGACGCCATTCGGCAAACGGACGATGGTATGAAGATTAAACTCTTTCAAGAGTTCTTCTTTGATGCGCGCGCAGATGCCATCCCCGAAGAGGACGCCATTGGGAACGACCATCCCGCAGCGGCCTCCCTTTGCTCCTCCCACGGGTCGGCGAAGTTTGCGCATGATGAGTTGCAGAAAGAGCAGCGCGGTTTCCGCTGTCTGCTTGTCTTCAGGAAAATTCGATAAGATGCCGCGTTCTTCTTCACCGCCAAAGGGCGGATTGGTCATGATGACATCGACCCGATCCCGGTCTCCAATCTCGCGCAAGGGAAAGCGAAGCGCATTCTGTGGATCAATCTGCGGATATTCCATCCCGTGAAGCAGGAGATTCATCTCGCACAGCAGATACGGGAGCGGCTTGGCTTCGATGCCGTACAGCGTGTTTCTCTGCAAGAGTTGGTAATCTTCCGCCCGCTTCGCCTGCTTTTGAAGGTGCTCGAATGTCTCTACTAAAAAGCCGCCTGTACCGGCAGCCGGATCGAGCACAGTTTCACCCAGGCGCGGATTCACTGCGGCAACGATGAACTTTACGACCGGGCGCGCGTGTAGAACTCGCCGGAATCGCCAGCCGCATCGCGCATCTCTCGAAGCATGGATTCGTAAAGATGGCCGAGGGTGTGAATCTCATCTTTCGACGTGAAGTGGATGCTATCTACCTTGTTGATGACATCGCGCAACAGATAGCCGTTCACCATCCGGTTGACTACGCCCTGGAAGACGCGAGCAATCACATCGCGACGGTCGCCGTTGGCGCTCTGGAGCGACCGGAGATAAGCGAAGAGCCCTGCCCCGCGTTTGCCGTCTGGACGGGTTGCCTCATCCTGATTGACAAAGGCAATCAACTCCGGGCCGGTGATGCCGTCCGGCTTCGCAGCCCAATCACGCCAGCGGTAGGGGGCCTCAATTCCGGGCCGGAATCGCTTGCCAGCGAGTTTGTACTCTTCTTCCCGAATGGACTCCATGTCATCAAGGAACTTAAGGAACATGATCCACGTGAGCATCGGCAAACGGTCAATGTCGCCGTTGAGCCCTTTATCCTTGCGCATGATGTCACGGCAGGATTTGACGATGGACCCGAGCTGCTGAGCGGTGGATTGAGGTGCTTCAGTTTTTGCTTTCTTTGTTCCTCGCGGCATTGTTTTCCTTTATGCGACGTACAACAATCGCTGCAACTCGTCCACGGCGGCACGGAGCTTGTCTGCGCCGCCAAACATAGTGGAAATCTCAATGACATTTCCGTGCTCTGAGATCGGCGGCACCTTCAACACGTCGGGGATCTGAAACTGCGCTGTGCCAAATTCGACATATTTTTCAAGCAACTCGTTCAAGACGAGACGCGCGCCATCGGTAAAGGCATTAAGGAAGGTTTGACCATCGATGCGGACCGCCTCAGCCCGCTCGCGGCGCGTGCGAATGGGCGCACTGTAAGCGACGTGGCAGAGCAGGTCAAAGGGATCGGCGTCGGGCTGCTTTGCGGCCTCTGCCAGTTCCTCAAAGGTGATTCCACGCTCACTCAAGGCTTGAATGATTGCCGCCCGTTCCTCTGCGTTGCTCCACTTGGCGCGAAGTTCAGCCGCAGACGGGTACATGGTTCGCACGTTGTCGCCGGTGTATTCAGTGAACTTCTTAACCTGGAGTCGCTTTCCATCGGCGTCGAGATCGTACACAAGGTGCGCGGCAATCTCCACTGTTCCGCCGTCCACGTAGAATTTCCGGCGCTGCTTTTCAGACTCTTCATCGTCCGGCCGGAGGGTCGTTACCGCGTCTTCTTCCTTCTCCTCTGGAGTGGCTTCCTGTTCCTCTACCACTTGCGGCTCACCGATTGTCTCGCCGGATTCGTTCATTTCTGACTCAGTAACGAGAGCCGGGTCGCCGTCAAAGTCCGGGTCGGCAAAGAGACGGGTTGCGCTGCCGGTGTAGTCCAAGATGTTGAAAAACATCTTTCCGTAGTCATCGCGGACGCGCGTACCTCGACCGATGATCTGCTTAAAATCGGTCATCGAATTGATAGTGCGCGCGAGAACGACATTCTTGCAGGTCTGCACGTTTACGCCGGTCGTGAGCATCTGTGACGTGGTGACAACGGTCGGGGTTGCCGTCTCCAATTCCATAAAGCGGCTCAGGTAGCCCCGCCCAATGTCGCCCTCGTCAGAAACGATCCGCACCGTATAGTCCGGGTACTGCTGCACGAGGTCGCTGTTGCAGTTACTCAGTGCCTTACGCATCTCCTCGGCATGTTCCTGATCGACGCAGAAAACAATCGTCTTGGCAAGGCGATCTGTCTTCTTCATAAACTCGGTGATGTTACTGGCAATTGCCTGCGTGCGGGCCTTGAGTGCGATGATTCGGTCAAAATCAGGCGTTCCATACACTTCGTCTGGAATCTCGCGCCCATAACGGTCGAGTTCCCCCGGAGTAGGACGCCAGCCTGCCGCATCGACAGTGGAAACGATACGATGGACCCGGTAAGGGGCGAGAAAGCCGTCATCGATGCCTTGGCGCAGGCTGTAGGTGTAGATGGGATTGCCGAAGTAGCGGTAGGTGTCGCGGTTGTCCTGCCGAAGCGGTGTAGCGGTCATTCCGACTTGGAAGGCGTCTTCAAAATATTCCAGAATCTCTCGCCAGTTGCTCTCGTCTCGGGCGCTTCCGCGATGGCACTCATCCACAATAATCAGGTCAAAGAAATCGCGGGGATATTCCCGATAGAGGCCGGGTCGGTTTGTGTCTTTGGCAATTGCCTGGTAGATGGCGAAGTACATCTCTCGGCTCTTGACCGCTTCCCCTTCGATCTTGCACCGCGCATCGCCAAAAGGAGCGAAATCCGCATCCTTGGGCACATCAACCAGAACGTTGCGATCTGCAAGATATAGGATTCGCGGACGCTGATGCTTGTCCTTGCTGTTCCAGAGTGAGTTCCAGAGTTTCCAGCAAATCTGAAATGCGACAGTGGTTTTTCCTGTGCCAGTAGCAAGTGTCAGAAGGACGCGCTTCTTCCTCTGGAGGATCGCTTGTACCGTTCGGTTGATTGCAATCTCCTGGTAATAGCGCGGCGGCGGGCCTGAAAGATGGTAGTTGGGTGCCAACAGGCGGGCCGTGACCTCTGGAGCGAGACCCTCAGCCTTTTGCTGGCGTCCCCAAAGTTCGTCAGGCGTGGGGAACTGCACGAGGTCGGTCTCGTTGCCCGACAGAAAATCGTGCTCCACGATGCCATGTCCATTGGTAGAGTAGGCGAATTTCAGTCCGAGGATTAGCGCGTATTCTTTGGCCTGTTGCAGACCGTCGCCAGGGTTCTTGTATGAGGCTTTAGCTTCTAAGACGGCAATCGGGAAATCGCGGCGATACCGAAGAAGGTAGTCGGCTCGTTTCTGCGGGCGGCGCAAAGGACGCTTCCCGGCGATCACGATTCGTCCATCTGTGAAGGTGCGTTGCTCGTTGATCTGCTCATCCGTCCATGTGGCGGCGTAGAGCTTCGGCAACACATATTTTCTACAGGTATCTGCTTCGTTCAGGGGCATTCTAGGCCCGTCCCCCAGCCGATATGACTGTACTCAGGCGTCCGCAACTCCTAGCCTGTTCTGGTCCTCTCCATACTAGGTGCATCGGGCGGAGCGGTCCAGAGGCAATTTCGATGGGATAGCCTAGCCGGGTCAACGGCAGACGATGCCTTTACTGCAATCAGGGGCGGGCGTTCTTCGTCGGAGATAGGGAATGCGGTGTCAGTGCTTACAAGAAGGGCCAGGGCAAAAACAGGTGATAATGCGCTAGCAGCCAAAATATCGGAAACCATTTTGACCAATTTCCAGGGAGTCTGGAACTCGCTTGTCTAGGTAAAGGCTCTTGATGGCGTCATCAGCTTCCACACCGACGAATCCCCATTCTTGATTTTTGTGCCCAGCTGTCATCCCCGGAAAGTTCTTCATGGTCGGAGTGCCGGGAGAGGCATCGATCCATTCAGTCACCTGAAATACTCCCTTCACAACTCCATTCACACAACCTGGAACAGAGTCGGCTTTTTTGCCGTTAGCGGATAGCGCGCCACACACAGCGAGTTGCGTGGTAGACAGAACGCTAGCCCCTCAGCCTCCTTGCGACGGAGCTGAACCTCTGGTTGACCGGCGCATTCAAATCGTCGCGCTCACGGCGAAACTGTCTTCGGTGACCTCCTCCTTCTGAACTCCGCCAGGAGCCGTTTGAAAAATTGCTTGTGTCGGATCGCGCTTGTATCGTAGAACCGTGCGATGCTTTGATTTCTCATGTCGCCTATTACCTTACCCAACAAATGATGCATGGCAAGGGCTCCGATCATTGCTTCGCGGGTCAGATCATGAACGAGCCCTGCATTAATCAAAAGGTGGTCGTCATCTTGGGAACGCGACCATCATCACGTCGGACCTCAGGTCGTAGGCTACACGGGCATCTCTGTAGCCTTTTCCACGTCTCCAGCTCCAAGTCCACTAGCCAAAAGGCAACCCGAATGCAGAAGCGGTGCGTAATTCCCCCTTCGAGGCGTTCAGTCGCGGTTGTCGCTCTAGTGCTGCGATCCACTTTACGATCTGAACCCCTCCCGGACTCCTTGAATAGGCATCCCGAACCATTTAAGAGCGTCTAG
>CAWEHF010000031.1:0-10599 GCA_963808695.1 uncultured Acidobacteriaceae bacterium | reverse complement strand
GGTGCTCTCGGTTTAAGCCAAATCGCCAAACCACTCATCGAGAACTGATAGGTTCTGATATGTCGGCTTGTGTCCACCAGCCTCCGCCCCGCGTTTGCAGGCAATTTCCCCCTCCCGGCGCACAATCATCTCAAGGCAAATCACATCGCAGGAGCCCCTCAGCTCCTCCTGCACCAGAACTGCTGCAAATCCGGCGGCTTAACCCCTTTGTTATGACGATCATGCGTTTTAACCCCTTTGTTTTCAACACGCTGCGACAAGTGATTAGAGGTACAAATAGATGAAAACAAACCACTTAACCTCCAAAAGGGGAGGGGGGAGGGTATTCCTCGCGAATGCCCTCGGAGGTTCTGGACCACCACCGTGTTAGCATTCTCCGCGAACTGAGATTCACAGGAGATGCAGCATTGAAGAGCAGAAACCTGGCGCTCGTGCCGCTGCTTTTGTGCGCGGCACTCGGATCTACCCAACAGACACCAACCCAACAGTCAATGAACGCCGATGCCAACCCGACCGCAGCAACCTACCTGAAACTCGCTGCCGAAGTCGACGGCGCGCTCCACAACGATGTGCTCGATCTCTGGTTTCCTCGCTCCATCGACCACGATCACGGCGGCTTCCACGCGCACTTCACGCGCGACTGGCAGTGGGCGCCGAGCGACGGCAAATTCTCGGTCTTTCAGGGCCGCATGACCTGGGTTGCGTCGCAGGTGGTTCTTCGCGAGCCCGGGAAGAAGGCTGAGTTTCTGCCGTACGTCCAACAGGGTCTCGACTACCTCGAGAACACGATGTGGGACAAGCAGGACGGCGGCTTTTTCTGGGGACTCGACGACGATGGCCACATCACGCCGGCGTTCACCGATGGCAAGCAGCTTTACGGCATCGACTTTTGTATCTACGGCGCCGCGGCAGCTTACCAGGCAACCGGCGATCCGCGCGCACTCGAGCTGGCAAAGAAAGGCTTCTACTGGCTCGACCAGCACGCCCACGACAGCGTGAACGGCGGCTACTTTGAATCGCTCACGCGCGAGGGCAAACCTGTGTTGCCGCATGCGCCGCCCGGCCAAATCGAGGAAGGCCCCATTGGCCCCGTCGGCTACAAGTCGATGAACGCGCACATCCACTTGCTCGAGGCGCTTACCGAGCTTTACCGCGTGTGGCCCGACCCAACTCTTCGCGCTCGCCTCGAAGAAGTTCTCTCCGTGGTGCGCGATAAGATCTGCGTAGAGCCCGGCGTGATGAATCTCTACTTCACCAGCGACTGGCGCGCCATCCCGGGCCCCGACTCCTACGGCCACGACGTGGAGACGGCCTACCTCATGCTCGAAACTGACGAACTTCTGCATCAGCAGGCGAGCGAGAAAACCGAGCGCATGGCAAAGATGCTGGTGGATCACGCTCTCGCCTACGGCTGGGATACTGTCAACGGCGGTTTCTTCCGCGAAGGCCCCACCTTCGGCAAGCCCGACGATACCAACAAGGAGTGGTGGACTGAGTGCGAAGGCCTGAATGCGCTGCTGCTCATGCACCAGCGATACGGAAAACAAAACCCGATTTACTTCCAGCGATTCCTTGAGCAGTGGGCCTTCATCAAGAGCCACACGATCGATTCCCGTTATCACGGCCTCATTAACCTCACCACCGCTGACGGAAAGCCCCTGACCCAGGACAAGGGAAGCATTTGGAAAGCCGGGTATCACGACGGACGCGCCTTCTGGAACGTGAGCGCGCGGCTCCGCAAGTTGGCGCAGAATCACTAGCTGTGTTCATATTGCTCTAATTTGATCAAAAGCGTCCTTGCGTGGCCGAACAGCGAAAACATGCCTTCAATGACCTCAATGGCGCCACAAAGGCGGCTATATTAAGCAAAAGTGATCATCTCGGTGAGTCATTTTAGTGGAAATCTTGATGCGATTGGCATAAATTGCTTAGGCCCCCTGCATTTGCGGAGTAGAATTGCCTGTTATGTCGGAATCGATCAATCGCCGATCCGAAGAGATCGTCAAGTACCTTTTGAAGTCGGGAACTGCCACCATTGAAGATCTCCTGGCAGTCGCCGGTTCATCAGCTCCCAGCATCCGGCGCGATCTTGCGCGGCTTGAGAATCGCGGGCTGATTCGCCGCACCCACGGCGGCGCCGAACTCGCCGAGCCGCTGCTCTACGAACCTTATCGATATGACAGCTCGTTTATTGCGCGCGAGCAGCGCCACGCCGCTGAAAAACGCCGCATCGGTTTGGCTGCCGCAGAGATGATTCAGGAAGGCGAAACGGTTGGCCTTTCCGCGGGCACCACCACCACCTACATCGGCCGAAGCCTTCGTCACCGCGAGAAGATCCAGGTCATCACTAACGCTCTCAATATTGGCATGGAGCTTTGCAACCGGACCTCCATCCGCACATTCCTCACCGGCGGAGCCATGCCCTGGGCGTGGTCGTTTGCACTTTCAGGCAATGCCGCCCTCAGCTTTCTCGACAGCGTTTATATGGATAAGGTTTTTTTGAGCGTGACCGGTCTCGATGCCGAACGCGGCGCCACCTCTCTCGAGGCTGACGAGGCCCTCGTTTATCGCAAAATGCTCAAGCATGCCAAGCAGGCGATCGTGGTTGCCGATTCCAGCAAGATTGGTAAAGTGAGCCCCGCCATCATTTGTCCTATCAACGAGATCCACGTGCTCATCACCGACACCAGCGCAACTGCCGATGCGACTGCGCCATTTGAGCGCCAGGGAATGCGCGTCATCAAGGTCTGACCAGCTCCGCCCGTTTTCCCGGATTCGTCAAGAAGCCCGTCTCATGCAGATGCAGCGCGGCTGATAGCGATATTGCTGCGCTGCGCCCTTCACCGCTCCTGCGTCTGCTCAGCCATTTGCTCGTACTCGCTTCGAAGCAATCTGACAGCTTCGCGTATGTCGGCTTCAAGCTGCGCCGTATCCACTTCACAGCCGGCGGATTCATTGGAATTGGTCAAAGATCCATGCAGCGAGAACGCCCCCGACCGTCGCACTACTTCAACCAGCGACGCCAAACGCAAACCGCCGCCGGCAATAATATGGATGCGCCCGTCCGCCTGCTGCTGCAGTTGCCCAACTCGATCTGCTCCTTGAAACACCTCGGCTGCGCCTCCTGAAGTGAGAAGACCGGCGGCGCCCGTTTCTATTACCTGCTCAAGCGCCACGCTCAAGTCGGGAGTCTCGTCGAAGGCTCGGTGGAAAGTGGTTGCCAGTGGACGCGCATATTCCACCAGAGTGCGCGTTCGTTCTACATCCACTCTGTCATCTGCGAGCAACAGGCCCAACGCAACCCCGCTCGCCCCCGCCACCCTTGCCTCGTCGATCTGCCGGTGCATCAGATCGAACTCCTTTGAAGTGAAAACGAAATCCCCGACCCTGGGCCGAATGAGCACATAAATTGGAATCGAGACCGCTCTCGCGCTGGCTGTCATCAACTCCGCCGTTGGAGTGGTTCCTCCCTCGGAGAGCCTGGAGCACAGTTCAATCCTGTCTGCCCCACCCGACTCGGCAGCGCACGCTGCCTCAACACTCTCTGCGCATAATTCAAAGAAGAATGACGTCATAACGATTATCGATCGCTATCCCTTGAAGGATGTTTAGTTGCGGGTCCGATTGAGGAACGTTTACGCTCCACGCCGATCAGCTCAAAGTCTCCAATTTGCCGCTACACCCGGTTATGAAAATGGGCTCTCCCGAATCTGTTTGACCGCTTTTGCAACTCTTGAGGGTGACAGGACATCAATTTCGGACGATGATAGCACAGAGAGACTAAATTGGAACGATAGTGTGATCGATTTATTCTCATTTGATCATATAAGATATTGCCGGCTTGACCTCGGATTACAGCCAGACCACCGATAGATCGATGAGTTCTGTGATAGCCGCCGAATGACCCGGTTGGCCAGAATCGCCTCTTCAGCACCTCTCTCTTGTCGACTCATGAGAGCTTGTGTTCCCGCGTTGAAATCGGATTTCTTTTACATATGATATTTGAATACAATAGTTTATGGAAGATATGAAGCTGTTACCTCGGTGTGGAATTGAAACGCCGGTTTCATGCAGTCCTCCGACTGGCCAACCATACAAAGCCCCATTGGACCTCGATGAGGATCTTTACGCCGTCCTTATTGCCTTTTCCACCGCCCCAAAAGCAATACTTCGTTATAAATCAATGATTTGATCATTTGAAGCACAATATTTCATTTTTCTGCTTGCCATCCTCCATCCTATGGGGTACTATTTGTCGCAATCGAAAACTGCGCGTTTGATGGCATTTCGATCAAGATAGTTTCGACGCCTTGGAACTGTCTTAACTTTGCTCGAGGAACCCCAGGTTGTTGACTCGTTTTCGGCATCCTCTTGAGCCGCTCAACATGCTCGTATCGTTCTGGCCAGGCCGAACTCTCAACCTGAACTTTTACTGAAGGAGATTCCAGTGAAGCTCAATATTCGGATGCTACTGATTGCGATTGGTGTCGCCTGTCTGTTCACTCTCAACTGTGGCACGTCAATCATCCTGCGGGCCCAGCAATCGGCTGGCTCGATCACCGGTACAGTGGCAGACTCTTCCGGTTCTGCCATCGCCCGCGCAACGGTCACTGTACGCGACGTTGACCGCGGTACAACCTGGGTTGCACAAACGACCGATGCCGGACTCTACGAATTCCCGACCATCCCGGTCGGCCGAGTCGAGGTTAAGGTTGAGGCTCCCGGCTTCGCGACCGAGGTCCGCACGCCGTTCACTCTGGTCTTGAACCAGGTGGCGCGAGTCGATTTTCATTTGAAGGTCGGCAATGTGAGCCAGACGGTCACGGTCACCGATGCCCCGCCGCTGCTGCAGACTGCATCGACCGAATTGGGCACGCTGATTGACTCCAATGCGGCCGCAAACCTTCCGCTGGCCACGCGCGACATCAACCAGTTGACGTTGCTGGCGCCCGGCGTGCTGACCTCCAACATCTTTGCCTTTGAGTCCCCGCAGACCACCTTCGGCACCGGCCGGCCCTACGTGAACGGCGCTCGCGAGCAGGACAACAACTTCATCCTGGACGGAATGGACGTCAACCAGCCGGACAACGACGAGGTTTCATACACGCCGGCACCCGATGCGGTGCAGGAGTTCAACATCATCGTGAGCAACGCCGCGGCCGATTACGGCAACTATGCCGGCGGCGTGATTGTCGAATCGATCAAGTCCGGCACCAACCAATTCCACGGCAACTTGTACGAGTATGTCCGCAACACCGACCTTGAGGCCAACACCTGGCAGGACAAGGCGGTGGCCTCCATTGTGGGCTATGGTCCCGCAACCGAGATCGCGCGCCCCGCTCTGCACTGGAATGAGTTCGGCGGCACGGTCGGCGGACCCGTCATAAAAAACAAGCTCTTCTTCTTCTTCGACGAAGAGAATTCGATCTATGACCAGCCCTCTACCGGGAACCAAAACACCGTCTTCTATCCCGGCAGCGGAAACAGCTTCTACACCGCTACCAATGGGTATTATGACCTGGGCTACTACTGCACAGGTTTCGGCGGCACATTCGTAAGCGGGGTCTGCGCCGGGGGCGGCACACAACTTTACCAGCCGTCGTCCACCACGGCGGCTACCGCGCGCCAGCCGTTCCTTAACAACCAAATTCCGGTTTCCGCCGTTGACCCGGTCGCCGCCAAGCTGGTTGCCCTGCCCGCCTACCAGACCCAGATGACCACGGTGAATTACACCACCGCCGGATACACCCACAATTACCAGGGCGACCTGAAGCTGGACTACCAGCCCACGGCCAACGACCACTACATGGTTCGCTACACCCAGATGTTCACCCACGTAACCTCTACCAACGGCATCGACGTCCTGACGCCGAACCTGGAGCGCAAATACCCGCTGAAGAATATCGTTGGCGATTACGTGCGGACTTTGACTCCCGCGCTGGTCAACGACTTCCGTCTGGGTGTGCAGGTTTTCCCTGCTAACGACGAAGTCTACTCGTCGGCAACCAGCGGAAACCCCAACACGGAGATCGGTCTACAGGACGTTTCGGTGCCCATCCTTCCCTCCATCAGCACCGATTTCGGATCCGTTGGATCCTCGGGCGGATTTGAGGTCTTCCACGACACCACCTACCAGATCGACGATTCGCTGACCTGGACCCACTCCCGTCACTCGGTGCACACCGGGTTCCAGTTTCTGCACTACGACATGAACGACATTTACGCGGGCAACAACGGGTCTGCCGGCGCCTGGACTTTTAACGGCCAATACACCAACAACACGGGAGCCGTGGGCGGAAGCGGTTACGCCGACTTCCTGCTGGGCCTTCCCAGCCTGGTTGACGTGGGCACGCCCATTCACTTCAACCTGGCCAACAGCCTGACGGCGGTTTTCGTCCAGGACAACTATCAGCTGACTCATAATCTGACCCTGAACCTGGGACTGCGCTATGAGGTCGTGACGCCGCGCGGCGACAGGGACAGTAGCAGGAACATCAACTTCGATCTCGTGACCGGCGCTCCCGAAGTGGGAACCAACTACAGCACTTACAAAGGAATCGGCGACTACGAGCCGCGTTTTGGTTTTGCCTGGCAACCCGGCTTTGCGCCCAAGACGGTCATTCGCGGCGCCTATGACATCTCCAGCTTCATGGAGGGCAACGGCATCGGCAACATGAACGTCATCAACCCGCCCAACACCACCCAGGTCTACCAGAACAACGTAGGGTCGGCCCCGGCGGTTTATCCGACGGGCACTCTCAGCGATGGCTATGCGCCCTATCAGAGCACTTGCACTGTAGCTGAACTGCAGGCTCTGTCGGCATCGTGCCTGGCTGGTGAAGTAACGCACGCCACCGACCCGCATTTTCGTCCGGCGATGAACCAGCAGTGGAACCTGACCATCCAGCACCAGTTCAGGAACAACTTCACGGCGTCGGTGGGGTACGTGGGCGACAAGGACGACCACATGGCCGACATCTTCTGGTACAACCAGAAGGCCTTGACCTCCGGCACACAGCAGGTGAAAGATTGGCCAGCGGGCGTGCTGGTTACGGTTCCAGCTGTCGCCAATGGCCCGTATATGCAGAATCTGGTCACAGCGGGCGTCTCTCAAGCCCGCTTCAATGGCTCCAACGCCGTCTCCCGCTATGAAGCGATGGAAGCGACCGTAAGCCAGAAGAACTATCACGGTCTCGATATGCAGGCCAACTTCACATGGTCAAAGTGCCTGAGCAACTCGCTGGGATACTTCGGGGCTTATGGCGATGAGGAAGGCGTTGGCGAGCAGCAAAACGAGGGCGGCGGCAACTTCTTCCAGAACGAGTACAACCCAATGGGTGACTACGGCAAGTGCTCGATCGACGCCGCGGCTGCCTTCAACGGATACGCGCTCTATAACCTGCCCTTCGGCAGGGGCAAGCAGTTTGCCAACGCCGTCCCCAAGACGGTCGATGAAGTGATCGGCGGTTGGAACGTGGCCGTAGATGCCACCTTCCGCTCCGGCTTTGCCGTTACGCCCTATGACGGCTACTTCTTCGGCTCCTTCAATCCCGCGGCAGCCTCAAACCTCACTGCGCCCTCGTACGTGGACCGCGCCGATTGCGTGGCCGGCCAGTCGCCCAGTCAGCCCATGCAATTTGCGCAAATCGGCCAGAGCGTGGGTATGGTCAACCTCAATCCGAAGTATGTCACGACCCAGGCAGACGGCCAGTTTGGCAACTGCGGCGTGGGTTCGCTGCGCGGCCCCCACCTGAAGACCTCGGACCTGGACCTGAACAAGACCTTTCCAATCACCGAAGGCACGAACATCACCTTCATGGCACAGTTCATGAACCTCACCAATACGCCCATTTTCAGCATCCCCAACAGTTGGGCTGATACTTACAGCTCCTGCGACGGCTGCAATGGCACGCGGCTTACGGGCACCAGTTTCGCAAGTCCGTGGTCCGGAACCTCGGTCGGCACCTACGGTTTGCTGGACGGATCGAACCCCGGGCGTCAAATTGAATTCGCACTCAAGCTGAACTTCTAAGCCGTACTGGCTGAGATAGTTCTTTCATCAAAAGATTTGTTTGAGAACAAAACTGCAACACTGAAGCTCGAAGCCGCTGGCTTCGAGCTTCATTTTTTGTGGGTAGCCGGCGTCATCATTTTCCCGCGGGCTGGGCCCCGAGCGTCCCCGGCTTGTGCGCCCCGGGATTCATCATATCCACCAGCTTGGTGTCGGCCGCCTGGGTCAACGTTCTTGCCTTTTCGAGTTCGGCCGCGGCCGCCTGCCGATTCCCCATGGACCGGTAAAGCCTGCCCAGCCGCCAGTGAACATTCACATCGTTGGGCGCAATCTTCTCGGCCAGCTTCATCTCGCGCAGCGCATCGTCGTTTTTGCCGTTGGAGGCATCGATGATTCCAAGGTCAAGATGCGCGAGTTCAATCTTCGGGCCCAGCTGGATGGCCTTCGCAAGCAGCGGAACCGCGATATCAGGATGGCCGAGCTGAATATTGGCGTCTCCGAGATAGGTGAGTGCCTGCGCATGATTGGGATTGTTATCGAGCTCGGCTTGCAGCTCCGGCGCGGCATCTGCATAGTCTCTTTTTTTACATAACAGATATCCAAGGCCGAAGTGAACGTCGGGCGATCTGGGATCGGCCTTAACGGCGGCACGGAATTGCTCGATTGCGCCCGGGGGGTCCTTCAATTCGTCCAGCGCTTCTCCGGCCAGCATATCGGCCTCGGCTGACTCCGCATTCAGTTGAAGAATTGAGCGATATGTGTCCAGAACGTTCTGGTATTGCTTTGACCACAAATAGCTGTGCGCGAGGGTGAGCAGCAGCTCGAGATTTTGCGGGTCGCGGCTTACCGCCTCTTTAAGATATGGAGCCGCTTCAGCGTATTGCTCCAGGCCGTAATGGCACATTCCCACCAGGATGACGAGCCGCTGGCGATCCGGCGAAGTCTGGGGCGTGCTCTTCAGCAACGTCATGAACTCCGCAAGCGCATCTTTCACGTCGCCGGTTTTGAAATATGCAAGCCCGAGATTCAGCCGCAGGCCTGGAACCGTGGAGCCAAGGGCCAGCGCCTTCCGATAAAGCGGAATGGCTTCCTCATAGTGCTCCTGGCGCGCTTCCAAAAGACCAAGGTGAGCACACGCCATGGCACTGGTGGGATGGATCTCGAGCCAGGATCGCCATGCGGCCTCGGCCTCGGCATTTCTTCCCTGCTGCTCAAGCGCGAGCGCTGTCTGCCGCTGATCCTCCTGCACCGCCGCGTTTTGCGCCCCACACGCCGCCGCGCTCAGCAGCAGAATCGCTGCCGTCAGCAGAAAGCGCCGCAAACCGATCTCTTGCCCCGCTCCCTTTTGAATTGAACCCATTCCGGCCATTCACAAAGTCTTTCCGCTGACGGTTTTCTTCCCCTCATTCTCTCTCGCGCCCATAGGCGCATGCAAACCGGTGCGGAGAATCCCTGCAGAAATTAAAGGGGCGGCGGGAGCACTCGGCCTGCAGGTAGAGGATCCGGAAAGACGTTCATGTGAATGCGCGACTCTCTTCCCCAAAAAAGAAAAACGCAGCGGAGCCGAGGCTCCGCTGCGTTCGGATGCTTCAGAGGAAGCTAGAACAGGAACTTTCCTCCGAACTGCAATACACGTGGGTCGTCGGCACCGGTGATACTGGTGGGACTAGTGGGACTCGAATATCCTGTATCATAGCCGTTCCACAGGGGATGGTTGAAGGTGTCGAACGACTCAAAGCGAAGCTCGAGCCGCGTCGCTTCACTCTTTGTCAGGGCAAATGACTTGAACAGGCTCAGATTCGTGTCTTGAAAATCACTTTCCCTAATCTGGGCCTTGCCGGAACTGCCCCAGCCCGTACCTCCATTCCAGGGAGCCACGGGAGCAGAGAACGCACTTGTGCTGAACCACGACTTAACAGTGTGGGGGTAGGACACGGCGCCCGTCTGGGTCGGCCGATTGCTTGTCCCGCCGCCGAGCCCGATCTCGTCCGCACCACCCCAGCCGACGGTCGCCGGGAGCCCGCTTTCCGACGTGGTTACGCCGGAGATGGTCCACCCTCCCAGCAAACTGCGTTGCAGCAAGCTGCCGGAGTGCGTGAAGAACGGAACATTGTAGATGTAGTTGGCGGTGAAAATTTGGCGCCGGTCATAGCTTCCCGAACCGCGGTCGTACCGGACGTTGTACGGGTTGGACAAGTCGCCCTGCAGATCGTCGCTTTGGATATCGATTTCATGCGACCAGGTATAGCCCAGGTGCAAAGTGAAACCGTGCTTATTCTCCAAGCTCAGAGCCGCCTGCAGAGAGTTGTAGTTGGAGTTGGTCGTGTTGTCGTCTTCGTCAATGCCGGCGAAACCTGGGAAGTTTCTGTAGAGGTTGGCGTTGGCGCCCGTGGTGGCGACCGCCTGACGCTCGGTACTGGCAAGCGGCAGCGTATTGACCTGGCGCTTGACGTCCTGGTTCCAGCCTCCGGAACCGACGTACTGAACCGCGGCAACCAGTGCAGGCGCAAGCTGGTGCTGAATCCCCAGACTGTATTGCGCTGTGCCCGGATTCGGGTAGTGATAGTCAAGGGTTCCCATGCCCCCTG
>CAWEHF010000030.1:0-194083 GCA_963808695.1 uncultured Acidobacteriaceae bacterium | reverse complement strand
GGGTGACATGCCCAGCGTGGAGATGGCATCGAAGGTCGGCGCCTCGCCGGCCATCTTCGTAACCATGTTGACCGATCCGCCGACGCCGTCCGCGTCCTGATTGGCCGAGAGCGTCTTGTTCAGCTCGATCGACTGGACCATGTCCGCGGGAATTGTGGCCAGGATGACCTGGCGCACGTTCGACTCAGGTGACGGAATGGTCACGCCGTCGATGGTGGTGTTCGTCAGGCGCGGATCTAGGCCGCGAACCTGGACGTATACCGCCTCGCCCTCGTCGCGCTGGACGGTCACGCCCGGCAGGCGGCCGATGGCATCGGCGACATTGGCATTGGGAAGAGCGAGGATCTCGGTCTCAGGCATCACGTTGACGATGTTCGGCGAAGTGATTTCTTCATTGATCGCCTGCAACATGTTCTGCCCGCTGCTGGCTGAAACCACCACCTGCTCGGCCCCCGATGCGACCTGCAAAACGGCATTGAGCGGCACGGTTTGTCCGGCGGCGACGGTAACGGTCTGAGCCAACGTCTTGAAACCCACCGAGGTGACGGTCACGGTATAGCTGCCGGGGGCAAGGCCGGCCACCACAAAGTCGCCCAGAGAATCGGATGTAGTGGTCAGGTTGCCGGGAGTTACGACCACCCGGGCATTCTGGATCACGGCTTGAGAGGCGTCGCTTACATGGCCGCTCAGTATTCCCTTCTGCGACTGGCCGCAGAGCGCGCCACTCACGGCAAGGCAGATCAGAAATACAAAAAGGATGCGTCGGCGAAGAAGTGCAGTCATTGCGTGCCTCCTGAGGTTGGGAATCTTTAAAACCAGGAATGTCCACCTTCAGATTGCGGCCCCCACCCTGAAAACCAACTGAAGGGCCTGTAACAATCGCGTGAATTTGCATCCGGCCGCACTCCGGCGCTCGCTCCCGCGACTGTGCTCAACTAAACTTTCAACAGAAGATCAAGCTCCGCGGCGCGTCAGTTCATCGGCGCCGAAGCATCGAGCTGTCTTTAGTTTGCGGAGGGCCGGGTGCGGGTTCTTGTCGTAGAAGATCATGCCGGGTTGGCGCGTAACGTGGCGCGCGCGCTGCGCGAGTCCGCCGGCTATGCCGTGGATATCTCTTTCGACGGCGAAGAGGGCCTGTTTCTGGCTGAAACCAACCCCTACGACCTCATTCTGCTCGACTTGATGCTACCCAAACTCGACGGCCTGGGAGTGCTTCGCTCGGTGCGCAGAAAGTCCATTCAGACCCCGGTACTGATTCTCACTTCGCGGGATGATAAAGAGACCACCGTGGCGCTGCTCGACGCCGGCGCCGACGACTACCTCACCAAGCCGTTCGACGTGGGCGAGATGGTGGCCCGCTGCCGCGCGCTCATCCGCCGCGCCCATGGGATCGCTGCCCCGGTCATCGAAGTTGAAGACCTCGCCATCCATCCCGACGAAATGACCGTCACCCGCGCCGGCCGCCCGGTTACGCTCACTGCCATGGAGTATCGCCTGCTCGAGTACATGGCTCACCGTCCCCGCGCCGTGCTCTCAAAGAGCGAGTTGCTTGAGCACCTCTACGATCATGATTGGGAAAAATTCTCGAATGTAATCGAGGTCTACATCTCTTCGCTGCGCCGCAAGCTCAATCGCGAGGGCGCCGTTCCGCTTATCCACACGCTCAAAGGGCGCGGGTACGTCCTTCTGCAATAACCGTCCCTTTGTAACAATTCATTCACAATCGGCGCGCGAACCGCGGCCTACAATGGCCACAGTCCGCCGCGCAGCTATGCAGCTTCCCATTCGAATTCGGCTTTCGATCAGCTACTTTGTCATCTTCTCGGTGGCTGGAGTTCTACTGTGTTGCGCCGCGTACTTCCTGGCCCAGCGCAGCCTCTACATCGCCTTCGATCACGAACTCGACGAGCACGTTGACGACGTGCACGACTTTTTTGCCGCGCACGGCCTGGCCAACGACGTTGACCGCGCCCGCGCTGAAACGGCGGATGAGTTCGGGCTGAAAGACGATGGCAAATGGCTGCAGATCTCCGATGAGCAAGGCCGTTGGATCTATCGCGCCCGCCGCATGTTGATTGCGCCGCACGATGTGCCGCCTGCGTCGGCCCTTCCGCCCCAAGGCAACTTCATCGAGTTTGGCGCCGGCCCCAAAAAGGTACGCGCCTTGCGTCGCGCCTTCAAGCTCGACGGTCACACATTTGTGGTTGAAACCGGCTCCACGCTCACCAAAACCGACCAGACGCTGCTGCTCTTCCGCAACGGTCTTCTGCTGATTGTGCCCGCGGTTTTTCTTATGGCCGGATTCGCTGGCCACATGATGAGCCGCAGCGCCCTCACGCCGGTGGCTGCCATTGCACGCGAGGCCCAGCGCATCCATGACGGCAATCTTGAAAACGCCCGCCTGCCGCAATTGAAAACTCGCGATGAGCTGGCCCATCTCTCGGCAACGCTGAATGAGATGCTCGAGCGCATCGAATCGGGCGTGCGCAGCGTTCGCGACTTTACTGCCTACGCTTCGCATGAGCTCCGCACTCCGGTGGCCATGATCCGCACTGAGGCCGATCTCGCCCTGCAGCAGCAGCGCTCGAACAACGAGTATCGCGAGGCCATCGAGGTCATTGGATCCGAGGCCCAGCGCATGTCGGCGCTCCTCGACAGCCTGCTCTTTCTGGCCCGCGCCGATGCCGGGGCCGAACAGGTGCAGCTTGAGCCGGTCGACGCGCGCCGCCTCTGTTCGCAGGCATTCGAAAAGTTCCGGCCCGTTTTTCAGCGGGCGCGGATCAGCTTTATTGCCAAACTGCCCTCCGGCCGCGTGATGGTGATGGCCGACGCGCCTTACCTGCAGCGCCTGCTCAACATCGTTCTTGAGAATGCCGTCAAGTACACGCCGCCAGGCGGAAAGGTCGAGCTCACAATCGAATCCTCGTTTGACTCCGCTCGCTTTGAAGTCTCCGATACCGGCATAGGCATTCCGCTCATGGACCGGCCGCATATCTTCGAGCGCTTCAGGCGCGCCGCCAACGCGCGCGATGCGCACATGAACGGCTCAGGCCTGGGGCTGTCGCTGGCCGCTTGGATCGCTGCCCATCACCACACGCAGATCGAAGTTGAAAGCGACGTTGGCGCCGGATCCAGCTTCTCGTGGCGTCTGCCGCTTGCGCCGCCGGCTGTCCTTCCGGCCGAAGCAACTCCGGCTCAGGCCGAACTGTCGCCACTCGCCGGCATTCATTCGTAGTCGCCGGCGCCTGCGCATTATCCGCGCGATGGCAGCAGCCCAAGCTTCCGTTGCTTATAGCGCGCGATCGCGAACGCCAAAACTCCGCCACCCAGCAGCACAATCGTTGACCCGATAATCTTCACTACGGCCAATGCGGGATGCGGATCGTCTTCGGCCGGAATGGTCGACAGCACAATCGTCGCCACCGTACTCGCCAAGCCCAGCATGGCGAGCGCGATTGCGGCTGGTCGCCCGCCCGGCACGCGCATCACGCCGGCCTCGGTGGCGCGGTTCTGCACGCGGATCATCGCTCCGAATAAAAACAGAAAGGGAATAAACGTGGTGAGCACCGACATGCCCACCAGCGCGTCGTATGCGCCGCGCACATTTGTGCCCGCCTGTCCCAGCAGCGCCATCAACATTCCGGCCAGGCCGTACACTCCGATCGCCACCCAGGGCGTTTTGAAGCGCGGATGAATTCTGCCGAACACCGGCGGCAGGTAGTTATGAATGCCGGCGACGAACGGCAGCCGCGATGTGGACGAAAGAAACGCCGCCGCGCCGCCCACCCCGTTCAGGGCCACCAGCAACGCCATGGGCGCCAGCAGCCACACAATTCCAAGATGCGAGCACAGCGCACGCACGCCGTTGACAAGCCCATCCGGACCGCTCACCGCATCCGCCGGCACTGCGACCACCATTGCCGCCGTTCCGGCGATGTAGCCGATCGCCATCACGCTTCCGCCGGCAAGAATAGCCCACGGAATTGTGCGTCTCGGGTTGCGAATCTCATCGCCCATCGCCGAACCGGACTCGAGCCCCGTAAATGCAAAGAACACCGTGGACCAGAAGATTGCGTTTTTGATGGACCACTGCGGCGCAAAGCTCGCGGCAGTGAAGTGAACCGCCGATCCGAAGTGCGCATACGAGATTGCGCCCAGCGCTATCACAAGCGCCAGCGGCACAATGCCGCCCAACGAACTGAAGTTGTTCAGCCACTTGCCCACGTTGAGTCCCACGATGTTTAACAACGTGATAATGGCGAGCCACGCCACCGCGTAAATCATGAAGTAAACCGGGCTGCCTGCCAGGCCTTGCGCGTGCGGTCCAAACGCGAACAGCGTCGATGCCGCGCTGAAGTACAACACCGCCGCAAAAAACGGCAGGTTGCACATCCAGTAGGTCCACGCGGTGATGAAGCCGGCGAACTCACCGAAGGCCTGCTCGGCCCAGATGTAGATGCCGCCCTCCTGGGGATAGCGCGACGAAAGCTCCATCACGCTGGCGGCCAGCGGAATGAAGAAGCAAACCAGCGCCACAATCCAGATGATGAGAATGCTGGGCCCGGCCGCGGCCGCAGTCGCAATCCAGCGGATGCTGAGCCCGCTGACCACGTAGTACAGGGCCATGTCGCGAAACCCGATGGTTCGCTTGAGTCCGGCTAGGGAAGACATGTAGGCGGAGGATAGCAGAAGCAAATCGGCAAGTAGAAGAAATATCTGCCTCGGCACGAAAAGGGGTGCCCCAGGTTCCGATTCTGGGACATGGGACAGCACTCCCCCCACCCCGCCAAGAGACAGCTACTGGCTACTGGCTGTCTTTCGCCACCGCCATCGCCGCATTTCTTCCGTTAATCCCGATCACGCTGCCGCCGGGATGCGTGCACGCTCCGCACAGGTATACGCCCTTCATCGGCGTCCGCGCCTTGAGCCGGTTCGCCCACATGTACGGCGGCAGGCACTCGCCCTGGAAGATGTGTCCGCCGGTGAGGCCAACCTTCTCCTCGATGTCCGGCGGGCCCAGCACTTGCGCGTCGATTACCGCATCGGGAATGTTGGAGCAGAATCGCGCGAGGGAGTTCATAGCCAGCGCACGCACTTCGTTGCGCCGCTCGTCCCATGTGCCCTGCGCAAACTTGTACGGCACGTACTGCGCAAAGATGCTCATGGTGTGCGTGCCCGCGAGAGCCACGCTGGCATCGTGCACGCTTTGGAAATAGAGCTCGCACCAAAGGCGTTCCGGCAGTTCTCCGCGCTTTGCCGCCGCAAATCCGGCCTTCCATTCCTCCTTCGTCAGCGGCGCATTGATCTGCCCATAGTGGTGCGGTTCATTCGTTCCCGGCCGCGCCGTGAAGTTCGGCAGCTCGCGCAAATGCACGTTCAACTTCACCGTGCAGCCCTCGATGGGGACCCGCTCAATTTGCGCGCGCCAGCCCGCATCGGCGGCCTCGCCCAGCATCTTGAGCGTTCGGCGCGGGTCGGCATTCGATACGACGCTCTTCGCCGCAATCCTCTCGCCGCCCTCCAGCGCCACGCCCTCGCCGGGAATGATTTGTTCCACGCCCACGCCCGCGGCGACCACCGCGCCGGCCTCGCGCGCCGCGTCGCAAAAGTAGAACGACACCATCCCCATGCCGCCCTCGACGTAGCCCCACATCCCCGGCATTCCGCCGAACCGGCCCGACGCATGATGGAACCGGATCGATGCGGTGCCCTTGTTGAAGGGACTGGCATTTGTCCCGATCACGCCCTGGCCGAGGTACGCACATTGCAACCGCTCGTCGCTCAGGTAGCGCTCCACCAGTTCCGCCATCGACCAGTCGAAGAGCACCGCTCGCGCCTCGTCATCCGCGCCGAGCCGTTCCTCAATCTCTTCGCGTGTGGGCGCGTCGCCGATCCACACGTCGCGCTCGCCGTCAGGCCGCAGCGCATCATACTCGCTGGAAGGACGCAATGCGTCCCGCAACCGCCGAATCACGTCGTTCATCGCGCGCCAGCCTTCCACGTCGCGCGGCGCAAGCCGCCGCACCTCCGCGGCGCAGAGTTCATCGTCGTCCCAAAGCTGAATCGACTCGCCGTCGAGGAAGGGAACGAAGAGACCGTTCACTGCCGGCGTCCATTTGAATCCCCGCCGCGGCAACTCCAGCTCCTCAACAACCAGCGGATGCAACAGCCCCGCCAGATACGCGCACGGCGACATTCTCACGCCGGGAAACGGCTCCTCGATGGTGCAGGCGCCGCCGACTCTCTTGCGGCTTTCGAGCACCAGCACGCGTTGCCCGGCGCGCGCAAGATACGTGGCGCAGGCAAGCCCGTTGTGTCCGGCGCCCACCACGATCGTGTCCCAAGTTTTCGAGGCCAGCTCGCGAACGGTCATGGGAAGACCTACTTCGCCGAGGACGTTTGCAGTTGGGGAACTCACTCTTATTCACCGCCGGCGCGAAAGCCCCCGGTGCAGCCCTCGCATTTGGCATTCGCTCAATTCTATTGAACGTGAACGGTGGTATTCAGCAGCATGTTGGATGATGAGTCGCCGATCATTACTTTCACCGGCTCCGATTCAACCTTCCAGCCGGGTTGCTTTTCGTCCCACCACGCCAGCGTCTCAGCCTTCAGCGGAATCTCCACGGTTTTGGTTGTGCCGGCCGCGACCGACACGCGCTTGAAGCCTTTTAGCGCTTCGTGCGGCTGCTGAACTTTGCCGCCCATGTGCTGCACATACATCTGCACCACGGCGTCGCCATCGCGGCTGCCGGTGTTGGTTACGTCCACGCTCACGGTCAGCGTTCCATCCTTCGCCAGCTTCGGCGAGCTGGTCCGCAGGTTCGAATACTTGAAGGTCGTATAGCTCAGTCCGAATCCAAACGGATACAGCGGTTCGCCCTTGAAGTACATGTAGGTGCGGCCGTCGCGAATGTTGTAGTCCATCATGGGCGGCAACTGGTCAATCGACTTGGGCCAGGTGACTACCGTGCGCCCGCCGGGGTTGTAATCGCCAAACAGCACCTCGGCCAGCGCCGTACCTTCATCCTGCGAGCTGTGCGCCATGTGCAGAATCGCCGGCGCGTGCTCCTGCGACCAGTTGATGGCGTACGGGAAGCTCGAAATCAACACCACAATCGTCTTCGGATTGACCGCGAACGCCTGTTTGACGAGCTGCTCCTGCGCCAGATCGATGCGCTCGCGGTCGCGGCCTTCGCGGCCATCGCTGGGCACGGTGCAGGCAATGGTGCCGCCGCCGTCAACGGTCTTCACCCAGTCGTGCGCCATGTCGGGTCCGCAGGTGGGGTCGTTGCCTATGACGACAATGGCCACGTCAGAGTGCCTGGCCGCGTTCAACGCCGTGTTGCCCAGCTCGTTCTCGGCATAATTTATCTTCACGTTCGCCCCAACTTCAGCCGTGATGCCGGCAAGTGGCGTCACCTTGTAAGGCGGAGTCCCTCCATACCAGTCCCAGTGAACCGAGTCGGCCAGCGGACCAATCACCGCAACCGACTTGAGCTTCGTCTTATCCAGCGGCAGCAGGTTGTTGTCGTTCTTGAGCAGCACTATCGATTCAAGCGCCATCTTCTTTGAGATCGCGCGTTCCGTATCGCTGCTCCACGGCTCCGGCTCGCCTTTCATCTTGCTGAACGGCGCCATGTCGGGCGGGTCCAGCAGCCCCAGCTTGATGGCGATGCGGAACTTTGGCCGCACCAGCGCGTCCAACTCGGCCTCGCTGATCGTGCCGTCCTTCACTGCCTGCTTGGTCTGGTCGCGATAGACGTCGAGGAACTGGTTCACGCCGGCCTTGAGGCATGCCACCACCGCGGCCTTCTGGTCGGGGAAGATGTGCCTGGGATCGACCAACTGGCTGACGGCGCCGCCATCGCTCGAGATCACGTCCACGCCCCACTTGTCCACCACGATGCTCTTCATCACCGGGATGATGGCCATCGGCGTGCCGTTCCAGCCGTTATAGCTGGCCATCACGGCCTTTGCGCCGCCTTCAAGAAACGCCATCCTGAACGGTACCGAGTAGTACTCCCAGAACAAGCGCTGGTCGAAGTCTGAAGACGAGCTGTCGCGATGATTCTCGTTGCTGTTGGCCAGGAAGTGTTTGAGCAGCGGCGACGCCTGCCAGTACTTTGGATCGTCGCCCTCAATGCCCTTGCTGAACGCCACGGTCATGGTTCCGTTAAAGAAGGGGTCCTCGCCATAGACCTCTTCGCTGCGCCCCCACCGCGGGTCACGCGCCAAATCCGACTGCGGTCCCCACGCCATCAGCAGTTGCCGGCCGTACTGTGGATTTTCAGTGATGTACCGCGCCTCGTATCCCTCGACGTAGCCCGCCTGGCGCACCATCTCCGGGTCCCACGATTCGCCCATCCCCGGCGGCTGTGGAAACTGTGTCGTCGCGATCGGCTGGCGGCCGAAACGCGCCTCGCGCTGCACCACCCCGTGGATCCCCTCGGTGTTGCCGATATTGGGCACGCCCAGCCGCGGCACGGCTGTAAATGTGCCCAGCACGTTGATCTTCTCGTCCACCGTCATCAGCGAGAGCAGGTTGTCGATCCGCTTCTCTACGGGCAGCGACGGGTCCTGAAACGGATACTTGGGTTGTTGAGCAGACTGTTGGGCGGGGGCTGAAACCAGGCAGCAGACGGCAAGGCAGGAGGAAAGCAGAAGTTTTTTCATGGTGCTTTTGTCCGGGGTCCATACTACTCTGCCTGCCCGTACCCTTCCAGATTCAACTCCTGCCCTCGATTGCGGGCGCCCCAAAAAACTCGCCGATTGGTATACTTAAAGTGTGACCACAGCCGTCCTCGAAACCATCCCAAACGGTTCCTCTCACGGATCTTCCCTGGCCAGAAGAGGGTTTTGCTGCTCAAGCCGCGTGGTTTTTGCGCGGGAGTGGTGCGCGCCATCGACATTGTCAAAATCGCCCTTGAGACCTTCGGCGCGCCCATTTATGTGCGCCGCGAGATCGTCCATAACCGCTATGTTGTGAACGAGTTGGCAGAGAAGGGCGCAATCTTCGTCCATGAGATCGAAGAGGTCCCCGATGGCCAGCGCGTCATTTATTCGGCTCACGGGGTTTCGCCTGCGGTCCGCGAAATGAGCAAGCAACGCCATCTCAAGGTCATCGACGCCACCTGCCCGCTGGTCACCAAGGTCCACATTGAGGCCGTCAAATTCGCCAAGCAGGGCTATTCGCTGGTGCTCATCGGCCATCGCGACCACGACGAGATTGAAGGCACCTTGGGCGAGGCGCCTGAAGTCACCCAGGTTGTCTCCAATGTCGCTGAAGTCGAGGCGCTCAAGGTTCCCGACCCGAATCGCGTAGCGTATCTGACGCAGACCACGCTCTCTCTCGACGAAGCGCGCGACATTATTCACGCCCTCAAAATCAAATTCCCCAATATCGTCGGGCCCCACTCGCAGGACATCTGCTACGCTACTGAGAATCGGCAGGTTGCGGTTCGCAACGTAGCCCACAACGCCGGCCTGGTTCTGGTGGTCGGTTCCACCAACAGCTCCAACTCCAACCGCCTGGTTGAGGTTTCGCGCAATCTGGGAACTATCGGCTACCTTATTGACGACTCCCAGGCCATCGATCCCAGGTGGCTTGAAGGCGTTCAGAACGTTGCTGTTACGGCCGGAGCTTCGGCCCCCGAGATCCTGGTGGAAGACGTTGTTAATTATTTGTGTCAAAACGGTTTTAGCAGCGTCGAAGAAGTTGAAGTCATGCCGGAAAATGTGCGCTTTGGCTTGCCTCCTGAAATTGTGCAGGCCATCGGAAGCGCCGCTGGCGATCAGCCGGTGCCTGTTCGCTGAAGTTGCCTGAAAAGGCCGATTCGGCAATGAGGCGTCTAACCAATGACCGCGGAGAGAGAGGGACATAAGTTCGTTAGCGCCTCTTGGCAGTTCTCCAGTGAGGAATCGGGACGTTAATCGATAACCGCATGAGTTCTAAGCAACGGAATACGCAAGCTGCAGCACCCGAACTTGGTCGCCCCCGATTCGGCCGCATCGATGCGGATATGGCCGACGTCGAATCGGCAATTTTCCGCTCCCGCGACTACGTTCTCTCTCATCAACATCCTGAAGGCTACTGGAACGGCGAGCTCGAAGCCGACTCCATGCTCGAGGCCGACTACATCTGCCTCCACACGCTGCTCGAGTCCGGCGATCCCGGCCGGCTGCAGCGCGCCTGCACTGAGATGATGCGCTACCAGAATGAGGACGGCAGCTGGAGCATCTATCCCGGCGGGCCGGGCAACATCTCGCTCTCCGTCAAGTGCTACTCCTCGGCCAAGCTCATGGGCATCCCGGCCGACGACCCGCGGCTGGTCAGATGCCGCGAGTGGGTTCTGGCTCACGGTGGAGTCACAGCCTGCAATACCTTCACAAAAATGTATCTCTGCGCGCTCGGCCAGTACGACTACGACGCCGTTCCGGCCATCCCGCCTGAGATCGTCCTTTTTCCCAGGTGGTTCTACTTCAACATCTACGAGATCTCCGCCTGGTCGCGATCGATTCTCATTCCTCTGGCCATCATCTACGCCAAGAAGCCGTTTAAGAAGATTCCCGCAGAGCAGGGAATCGATGAGCTTTTCGTGGGCGGCCGCGCCAATGCCATCCTGCGCCTGCGCATGGACCGAAAGAACATCGTCTCGTGGCGCAACTTCTTCCTCATCCTCGACCGCATGACGCACATGTTCGAGGCCGTGCACATTCGCCCGTTGCGCAAGCACGCGCTCAAGTGCGCTGAAAAATGGATGCTCGAGCGGCTTGAAATGACCGATGGCCTCGGCGCAATCTATCCGGCCATGCTGAACGCCATCATCGCGCTCCGCTGCCTGGGGTACTCCGAAGACGATCCCCAGGTGATTCGCGCCCGCGACGAGTTTGAGAAACTCGGCATCGAGCAGGAACCCACCGAGGAGATGCCCGAGCCAACCTTCCGTATGACGCCCTGCATGAGCCCGGTGTGGGATACGGCGCAGGCCGTATTCGCGCTCGGCGAGGCCGGCGTGCCGCGCAACGATCCGCGCATGCTCAAGGCAGTGGACTGGATGCTGGCCAAAGAGGTACGCCATAGGGGCGACTGGGCCGTGAAGGTTCCCAACACCGAGCCGGGCGGCTGGTACTTCGAGTTCAACAATGAGTTTTACCCGGATACCGATGATACGGCGCAGGTTCTGCTCGCTCTTAAGCATGTCGACAATCCTCGCGAGCGTTACCAGCTCCAGGTTGCCGAGCGCGCCATCGAGTGGGAGTTCGCCATGCAGTGCCGCAACGGCGGCTGGGGCAGCTTCGATAAAGACAACACGAAGATGATCTTCCAGTACATCCCGTTCGCCGATCACAACGCCATGCTCGATCCCCCGTCGGTCGATATTACGGGCCGCATGCTTGAGATGCTGGCGGCCTACGGCTACACCCGCGACGACAAGCGCGTGCAGAAGGCTATCAAGTTCATCTTCGCTGAGCAGGAGCCCGACGGAAGCTGGTTCGGCCGGTGGGGCGTGAACTACCTGTACGGCACGTTCCTGGTTCTGCGAGGCCTTGAGGCCATCGGCATCGACCACCTTGAGCCTCAGATTCAGCAGGCTGCCGAGTGGATTCGCATGGTGCAGAACGCCGACGGTGGATGGGGCGAGAGCTGCGGCGCCTACGACGAGCCCGACACGCGCGGCATGGGCGTCAGCACGCCATCGCAAACGGCATGGGCGCTGCTGGGGCTGCTGGCCGCCGGCGACGATCGCTCCGACTCCATCGCCAAGGGCGTGCGCTGGCTGTTAGCCCGGCAGAGACCGGACGGAAGCTGGGACGAAACGATGGGCGAAGGACCCACCCGCCAAAGTATCATTACAGGAACGGGCTTCCCCAAGGTCTTCTACCTGGCGTACACCATGTACCGGCACTACTTCCCGCTGTTCGCGCTAACCACTTACAAGCGGGCCATGGAGCGCACCGCGTAAGGCACGACTTGGGTGCCCCACGTCCCTCGCATTTGGGGACGTGGGAAACGATACCCACTCAAAGATGAATCGGGGCCTCAGCCCCTGAGGGATAAAACAGGATGGCAGTTCCCATCTCGCAAATGTGGACGGTTGCAACCTACGTCCTCAAGCAGCGCATCAAGGGCAACAAGCGCTACCCGCTTGTGCTCATGCTTGAGCCGCTCTTCCGCTGCAACCTGGCCTGCGCCGGCTGCGGCAAGGTCCAGTACCCGCCCCACATTCTCAAAAAACAGCTCACGCCCGAGGAGTGCTTCGCTGCGGTTGAAGAATGCGGCGCGCCCATGGTCTCCATCCCCGGCGGCGAGCCGCTGCTGCATCCGCAGATCGTCGAGATCGTCAACGGCCTCGTGGCGCGCAGGAAGTACATCTACCTCTGCACCAACGCTCTCGAATTGAAGCGCCGGCTGCCCGAGTTTACGCCCTCAAAGTACCTCACCTTCTCGGTCCACCTAGATGGCCAGCGTGAGCATCACGATTTTTCGGTGTGCCGCGAGGGCGGATACGACATCGCCGTTGAAGGCATCAAGGAGGCGGTCAAGCGCGGCTTCCGCGTTACCACTAACGCTACGTTCTTCGATGGCGCCGATCCAAACGGCGTGCGCGCCTTTTTCGACGAAGTGATGGACATGGGCGTCGAGGGCATCGTGCTCTCGCCCGGCTACAGCTACGAGAAGGCGCCCGACCAGCACCACTTCATGGGGCGCGCCCGCGTGCGCCGGCTCTTCCGCGCCATCCTGTCGAACCGCAAGAAGAGCTGGAAGTTCAACATGTCGCCGCTCTTCCTCGAGTTCCTGATGGGCGACCGTAAATACGAGTGCACGCCGTGGGGCTCGCCCGCGTACAACATCTTCGGCTGGCAGCGCCCCTGCTACCTGCTGCAGGATGGCTACGCCGACAGCTTCAAGGAATTGCTGGAAACCACCAGGTGGGAAGAATACGGCGTCGCATCGGGAAATCCCAAGTGCGCCAACTGCATGGTGAGCTGCGGGTACGAGCCCTCGGCCGTCATCGACGGTTTCGGCTCGCTGAAGGGCTTATGGGCGATGGTCAAGGGCAGCTTCTCGCAGTATCCCGATCGGCATGCGCTCAACCTGCTCAATGAGCCCATGCCGCACGGCCCCTCGTCGCTGGTGCAGATTACGCACCCCGACCGCGCACTCGAGGAGACCCGGGCATGACCGCTGAAGTAGCCAAATACACGCTCGAACAGGTAGAAGCCCTCGAACTCGCACCCGGAACCGAGCACCAGCAGCTTGAAGGCTGGATTCCCGAGCTGGCCACCGGCGACGAGATTCGCAACGCCCTCGAGAAGGCTTTTGACTATCGCGGCGACGTCACCATCACCACGAAGTCCGGCGAAATAATCGAGGCCTACATCTTCAATCGCCACACCGGCGCTACGTTGGCCGAATCGTGGGTGCAGTATTTCACTCCCAAAGCTACTGACAAGCGCAAGCTGAGTTACGTCGATGTGGCGCGCCTTGAATTCAGCGGCAAAGACCGCGCCGCAGGCAAGCACTGGGAAGACTGGGTGAAGGCCTACAACGAGCGCAAAGCCGCCGGCGAAAAAGGCATCGCGCTGCATCCGGACAAGCTGGAATAACAAGATTTGTCCTGGGGATCGCAATGGACGAAAAAATTCTCTCCCTGACGGCCGCATACCCATTTGGAAACGCAATGGGTCTGGAACTCGAAGTCGCCAAGATCCGGGATATGGCGATTGAATGGAATTCCTCATACACATCGTCAGTACGTCGTGGTTGCATCATTGACCTTTTCGAGAAGCACGGCGTTTTCGGCGAGTTCAAGGAGAAATGTTGGCCATTCGGTAACACTTCGCAAGGCGCGAAAAAAAGGCAGAGATATTTAGATATTAAAGGCGACTACGAGAAATTTCTCGAGGGAAACGGCCCCGAGGACCTGGAAGCCGATCCAGAGGAACCGCCTAGCTTTCAGAACTTGCAGTTCGCTCTTGAAGCGCACCTTCGCGAGTTCTTGGCGAAGAACATCGGCCTATTGGAAAAGGGTTTGGGACTCTATAAGACTTCAGATCAGCTCGGGGTTGAATTCCCAATCGACAGTGGCCGGATTGATCTGCTCGGAGTAGATAAGAATGGCAAGTTCGTCATAATTGAGTTAAAGCTGTCGCAAGGACGCCAAAAGACTCTTGGGCAGCTGCTCTACTACATGGGATGGGTGGACCAACATCTGGGCAACGGACCGTGTCGAGGTCTCATTGTTGCAAATGAGATTACGGACGAACTCTGCCTCGCGATTTCGCGCGTCCCAGGCGTAAGCCTTGCTCGATACAAAATGCACTTTGACGTCGAGCTAATCCAAAACTGAAAATCAATCGATCACGCCAGCAATCTGGTCTGCACCCTGCCTCAAACTCACCGAGACGGCGCATGCGGATCCTGAGATGTCTTCGCACGTGATCGAAGATGAATCGGGCTGAACTTGCAAATTCCGCCAGGTAGATACTCTAGCTTGAGTTTTCCTCCCGATGGAAGTCCGCAATGCTCCATCACTTCCTTCGGAAGTGTCACCTGCCCGCGCTTGTTTGTGGTGAGGATGAATCTTTTGCCCATATCCCCCCTATCGGCAGAGCGGCTTTTGTGAATTAGACCCTGACTTCAGGCAGAAGCCCTCGGTTTAGTATGGAACTTGGGAAGACCTGATGAAAGTTTTTCTTACCGGTGCCACCGGTTTTGTCGGCCATCACGTTGCAAAAGCTCTCGCCGCCGAAGGCGCCGAGCTTCGTCTCCTCGTCCGCAAGACCAGCAAGCTCTCGAATCTCGAAGGCATTGCCGGCGATACAGTCGTCGGCGACCTGGCCGATCCGGAGAGCTTGAAGAGCACGTTGGCCGGGGTTGACGCGGTGGTTCACGTCGCCGCCGACTACCGCCTCTGGATTCCCGATCCCGCCGCAATGTACAAGGCCAACGTGGACGGCACGCGTGAACTGCTGCGCATGGCACGCGAGGCAGGCGTGAAGCGCGTCGTCTACACATCGAGCGTTGCCACCATGCACTTCCGCACCGACGGCATTGTGATCAATGAAGACACGCCGGTCGAGCTGGCCGACATGGTGGGCCACTACAAGCGATCCAAATTCCTCGCCGAGCGGGAGGCGATCTCGGCCGCGCAAAATGGCCAGCAAGTCATGATCCTCAATCCCACCAGCCCCATCGGCTCCAACGACGCCAAGCCTACGCCCACCGGCCGCATCATCCTCGATTTTCTCAACGGCAAATTCCCCGCCTACATGGACACGGGCCTGAATCTGGTAGACGTCTCCGAGGTCGCGCGCGCACACGTCCTTGCGCTCAGCAAGGGCACGCCTGGCCGCCGCTACATCCTCGGCGGTGAAAACCTGACCCTCAAGCAGATTCTCGACAAGATGTCGGCCATCACGGGCATTCCGTCCCCCACGATCAAAATCCCATTTGCCGTGGCCGCCACCTACGCGTTCTTTGAAGAGCTCATTACCGGGCGTATTCGCGGCAGGGAACCGCGCGCCACGCTTGAAGAGGTGCGCATGGGCCGCAAGAAGATGTTTGCGTCGAGCGCCCGCGCCCAGCAGGAGCTCGGCTTCCGCATCGCGCCCGTCTACCCCGCCATGCGGGCTGCGATCGACTGGTTCCGCGCGAACGGCTACGCGCCCACCCCATGACCCGCACCGCGTTTATTGCCGCATTTCCCGGCGAGCTCAAGCCGCTGGTCAGGACTGTCGTCAGGGACGGTAACAGCTCCGGGGTCTGGCCGCGCTCAACCCGCGACGGCGTGCACTTCTGGGCCGTGCGCAACGAGGAAGAAGAGTGGATTGCAGCCTGCGCCGGGGCCGGCCAGGCTGCCGCAACTCGCGCCTTTGCCGCGATTGAAGACGGCGGACCCATCGACCTGGTTTTTTCGCTTGGATGGGCCGGCGCGCTCACGCCCCAGTTCGCTCCCGGTTCGGCCCACAGTGTTGCAGGAGTCATCGACATCAAGACCGGCGAGCGCTTCCGCTGCGATGCTGAATCAGGCGACCAGTGGCTCGTCACCGCCCCAGCCGTCGCGGGATCCCAGGAAAAACTCCGCCTTGCCTCTGCGTATAAGGCCGCCCTCGTTGACATGGAAGCCGCAGCCGTCGCGCGACTGGCTGCGATGCGCGAGATACCCTTCTACTGCATCAAGGGCGTGAGCGATGGCTTCGACGCCAAGCTGCCTGATTTCAACCGTTTTCTCTCGCCCACCGGCCAACTGGAGACGGCGCGCTTCGTCCTCTACGCCATGTTCCGTCCGTGGCACTGGCCTGCACTCATCCAAATGGGCGAAAATAGCAGAAAGGCTTCCCAAGGCATCGCGGAGCTGGTCCTGAACCTCCTCGACGCTGAGGCCTGACATTAACTTTCGCACTCGCCAAAGTCAATAGCAGGCTCTAAGTTCACATCAGGAAACGGAATGGCCACTCAGATCTCCGCTGCTGAAACATTCGTCGAAACCCGCATCCCCGAAACCATGCGCGCCGTGGTTTATCGCGGCATCAACGACATGCGCATTGAGACCGTTCCTGTGCCGCGCATCGGGCCCGGCGAACTGCTGGTCAAGATCGCCACCTGCGGCATCTGCGGGACAGATCTCAAGAAAATACACATGGGGTCGCACTCGGCCCCTCGCATCTTCGGGCATGAGATGGCCGGAACCGTTGCCGCGGTGGGCGAGGGCGTGACCCGCTTCGCAGTCGGCGACCGCGTGATGAGCTTTCACCACGTGCCCTGCGGCGAGTGCTACTACTGCCGCAAGCAGACCCCCGCGCAGTGCCCGCTCTACAAGAAGACCGGCACAGCCGCAGGCTTTGAGCCTTCGGGCGGCGGCTTTGCCGAGTACATCCGCGTCATGGACTTCGTTGTCCAGAATCGCGGCGTTGTCCCCATTCCCGATGGCGTCCCGTTCGAGCAGGCTGCATTCGTCGAGCCGCTGAATACTGTGCTCAAGGGCGTCAAGCTGCTCAACCTGCAGCCTGACGATACGGTCCTGGTCATCGGCCAAGGCCCCATCGGCCTGATGCACGCCGCGCTCGCCAAACGCATCGGCGCACGCGTGCTCACGTCCGATCTTTTCGCCGAGCGCCACGCTATCGCCGCGCGCTTCGGCCTCACGAATCCCATCCACGCCGGCCAGGAAAACGTAGTGGAGCGCGTCTTTGCCGAAACCGATGCGCGCGGCGCCGACGCTGTCATCCTGGCCGTCGGCGGCAACGCGCTCATCCGCACCGCCATGGACGCAGCCCGCCCCGGGGGCAAAGTGATGCTTTTTGCCCAGACCCAGCACGGCGAGGCAACTATCGACCCAGCCGCGGTTTGTGTGGACGAGAAGACCCTGCTGGGCTCATACTCATCCTCGTTCCCGATTCTCGACGAAGTCACCAGCCTGGTCTTCGACGGATATCGAAACGGATTCGACCTGACGCAGCTTATCTCCCACCGTTTCCCGCTCGAACAGGCAGTTGAAGCCATCGAAATCGCATCCCACCCTCAACCGGATTCAATGAAGATCATGATTGAGCCGGTCTCAGGGGATGGAGCCAGATAAGGGAGACTCGATGGCAAGCACGGTGAAAGACGCGATCCTGAGAGGCCGCAAGACCGCCAAGACCGTTGTCCAAGAAGGCCGAAAGAGAGTCGAGGACGTCGTTGAGGGAGGCCTGAATACCGTTGAAACGGTGGTCGAAGCCGGCCTGAACACGGTCGAGACGGCCGTTGTCGAAGGCCGCAAGATAGTCGAATCCGCCGTCCACCAGGGCCGTAAGACAGTTGAGAAAACGCTCCTCCACGGGCGCGTCACCATGCGCGCTGCCATCCTCCACGGCCGCGAGGATGTGCGCATCGAGCAGGTCCCGATTCCCAAAGCCGCCAAGGGCGAACTCATCGTGCGCGTTGGCGCCGCTCTTACCTGCGGAACCGACCTCAAGGTCTTTCGCCGCGGTTACCACGCCCGCATGATTGTGCCTCCCGCGCTCTTCGGCCACGAGCTCGCCGGCACGGTGGTTGAAGCCGGCGAAGGAGTCACGGAATTTGGTCAGGGCGATCGCGTGGTGGCCCTCAATTCTGCCCCGTGTGGCGAGTGTTACTTCTGCAAGCGCGGCCAGGAGAATCTCTGCGACGATCTGATCTTCAACAACGGCGCCTATGCTGAGTTCATCCGCATCCCCGAGCGCATCGTCGCCAAGAACACGCTGCCCGTTCCCGAGCATGTGCCGCTTGAGCATGCCGCGTTGACTGAGCCGCTGGCCTGCGCCGTGCATGGTTTTGAGGATTCGAATCCTCGCCCCGGCGATATTGTCGCCATCATTGGCGGCGGCCCGCTGGGCCTGATGATGCTGCACGTTGCCGCGCTCGCCGGCTACGAGGTTATCGCTCTCGTCAAGCACGACGGACAGGTTGAGGCGGCAAAGCAGCTCGGCGCGGCCCATGTCGTCCAGGCTGCCACTATCCGCAAGGCGGTTCAGGATACGCGCGCCCTGACGCCGAAAGACCGCGGCGTCGATATCGCCATTGAGGCGGTGGGCTTGCCTCAAGCGTGGGAGGAGGCGGTTGAGCTGGTGCGCAAGGGTGGCACGGTGAACTTCTTCGGTGGATGCGCGGCCAACACCCGCGTCAACCTCGACACCAACCGCATCCACTACAGCGACATTACCCTCCGCGCCACCTTCCACCACACCCCGGCTATTTGCCGCAAGGCCCTGGAGATCATCGCCGGTGGACGCTTCCAGGCATCGGCCTTTATCACGGGCCACGCCAACCTCTACGAGCTCAACCGCGTCTTCGAGAAGCTGATGAACCGCTCCACCGAGATCAAGACGGCGATTGTGCCGTAGCGGGGCAGTTTATTTACCCAAAAGTGCGGGTGCCCCACGCTCGGCGCGTTCTCGCTTTTGCGCCTAGCGTGGGAAAATGCGGAACTCCGCTCACCCCATTCTGCAATCCCGCTAAAATATCGATAAGGCCCACTGATGTCCACCGCCGCACAAACCGATGACCTCATCGCCCGCGGCTGGGCTGCGCTTCCACCTGCTTATCGCATCCCCGACGTTGCGCCCTCGCTTAACGAGGCCCTGGCCTATTGCCGCCGATTAGCCGAGACCCACTACGAGAACTTCCACGTAGCAACGTGGTTTTTGCCCAAGGCGCTTCGCCCTCACTTTCACGCCATCTACGCTTACTGCCGCATCTCCGACGATCTCGGCGACGAGGTTCCCGATCGATCAGCTGCCCTGGCGCTTCTCGATCTTTGGGGCCGCGAACTTGACGACTGCTACGAGGGCCGCGCACGCCATCCTGTCTTTGTCGCACTGGCCCAGACCATCCGCGCCTGCGGCATTCCCAAGGAACCCTTCGCCGATCTGCTCGTTGCCTTCCGCCAGGACCAGACCGTCACCCGCTACGAGACCATGGACGAAGTCTTTGGCTACTGTCGCAACTCTGCCAATCCCGTCGGCCGCCTGGTTCTCTATGCTTGTGGCGAAGCCGGCCCCCAAATAAGTGAAGCCGTGCGCGAAGAGAATTTCCGTCTTTCTGACCTAACCTGCACCGCGCTGCAACTGGCAAACTTCTGGCAAGACGTATGCGTCGATTTCGCCAAGGGCCGCGTGTACCTGCCGCAGGCTGACATGCGCCGCTTTGGTGTGACCGACCAAACTATCGGGCAGGGAACTGCCACGCCTGAATTCCGCGACCTGATGCGCCACGAGGTCGACTTCGCGCGCTCGCTCTTCGAGCAGGGCCTGGCGCTTATCGGCCGTGTCAACCGCGATCTGGCCGTCGATCTCGATCTCTTCAGCCGCGGCGGGCTTGCGATTCTTCGCGCCATCGAGCGCCGGGATTACGACGTGCTCAGCGCCCGGCCCGCCATCTCAAAACGCACCAAGCTCTCGCTCGCGCTGCGCGCACTCGGCGGCAAAGCGCTGCCGTTCCTGCGCCTCGGAGCCACTACCACCGGGAAAGCAGCTTGACCGTTGCATCGAGCAACATGACACTCGACCGTGCTTACGCCCATTGCCGGGCCGTCGCCAAACGGGAAGCGAAGAACTTCTACTACGCCTTTGTCGCGCTGCCTTCGGCACGCCGCAATGCCATCTGCGCCATCTACGCTTTTATGCGCCAGGCTGACGACCTCGCTGACGATGAATCGATATCTCGCGACGAACGCAGGCGCAATATCGATGGCTGGCTTGCAGCATGGCATGATGCCGCGGCCGGTGCGCCTATCGGCGATCCCGTTTTTCTTGCGGTGCGCGATGCCGTGGCGCGATTCAGCATTCCGCTCTCGCTTCTCGATGAGCTGGTCGCCGGTGTCACCATGGATCTGGACTGTACCGAAACCTCGGCCACCGAGACTCCGTGCCCCATCCTTTCGGCGCCTCTTGCCGAAAGGATGGGAGACCTCCAGGTCTCGACTACCGCTCCCGGCACGTATGCCACGTTCGCGCACCTCTACCGCTACTGCTATCTCGTTGCGTCTGTCGTTGGCCTGGTCTGCATTCGCATCTTCGGATACACCGATCCGCGCGCCGAAAAGTTTGCCGAAGAAACCGGCATCGCCTTCCAGCTCACCAACATTTTGCGCGACGTGGTTGAGGATGCGTCGCGCAATCGCGTCTATCTGCCGTTGGAAGACCTGGCCGCGCACAGCGTTTCGGTCGACTCACTCCTCCATCGCGCTTCCGGAGCCCCGCCCACGGCCAATGAACGCGCCCTGCTCAGGTCCATTGCCGATCGCGCCGAGGAGTATTACAAATCCGCTGAGAAGCTGCTGCCTCTGATCGCGCCTGAGAGCCGCCCCGCGCTGCGCGTGCTGGTCTCCATTTATCACGAGTTGCTGAAGCGCATCGTTGCCGCCGATTACGATGTATTCACGCGCCGGGCCAGCGTGCCGACCGCGCAGAAAGTGGCGATTATGTTCGGCGGGCTTGCACGGATGGCATGGGCACGGGTTTTTGGCTGATACTCAGAGCACTTGACGACTGCACCACAATCCGAATCGCGCTCGGTTACCGTCATCGGCGGCGGCGTTGCAGGCATGAGTGCGGCCTGCGCACTTGCCGCAGCAGGTCTGCGCGTCCATCTCGTCGAGCGCCGCGGTTACCTGGGCGGCCGCGCGAGTTCCTACCTTCATCCGGGCGTCAATGAGGTCATCGACAACTGCCAGCACGTGCTCTTCGGCTGCTGTACGAATCTCATCGCCTTCTATCAGCGCATCGGCGTCCTCGAGGAGATTCATTGGACCAGCGAGATGACCATGATTGAGCCTGGCGGCAAGCGCTCGGTCCTCGGCCCATCGATTCTCCCCGCGCCGCTGCACGGCCTGCCCAAGCTGATGACCGCGCATGCATTCACATTCGCTGACAAGCTCTCGCTGGCGCGCGCCTTTTCAGCCATCCTCAGAATTGATCCAAAGGTCCACGGGACGGAGTCCCTCAGCGCGTGGCTGGTGCGGCACAAGCAAACCTCCGGCGCAGTCGAGCGATTCTGGCGCCTGGTAATCGCGAGCGCGCTCAACGCCGACCTCGACTCCATCGCCGTGCCTTACGCGGCCAAGGTTATCCGCGAGCTCTTCATGAATTCGGCCCAGGCCGGCCGCATGGGCGTGAGCGCTGTGCCGCTGAGCCAGCTCTATGCCGGCGCTGAAGCGTTTCTGAAGAGCAAAGACGCGGAGCTTCACCTCAATTCGAGCATTGAATCCGCTGCATGGGATGAAGAGACCTCGGAGTGGACCATCGCGACACGTTCGGGCGAGATTCTTACTGACTACCTGATTCTCGCGTTGCCCTTCGAAGCTACGGCCAAGCTTATTCCCAACCTGCCGCCGGCCGAAGGCGCGGATGCTCTGGCTGCGCAAATCGACCGCCACGAGCACTGGCCCATCTCGAGCGTGCATCTCTGGTTCGATCGCGAGATCACCGATCTGCCTCACGCCGTTCTGCTCGACCGGGAGATCCATTGGATGTACAACAAGGGTCGCCTGCAGCCCTGGCGCAAGGTGAACGGCAGCTACCTCGAGCTGGTGCAGAGCGCCTCGCGGGAATTCGCGGCACGCGAACGCAACGAAGCCATTGCTCAGGCCGTCAGTGAACTGGCGGAATTCTTTCCCCAAGTCCGCACGGCGAAGCTTGAGAAAGCTGCGCTTGTGAAGGAAGTTCGCGCCACCTTCGGCGTTCCGCCCGGTGTGGACGCATACCGCCCCGCCGCAGCGCAGTCGCCTTGGGCCAATCTCTTCCTCGCCGGCGACTGGACTGCGACTGGTTGGCCCTCCACGATGGAAAGCGCGGCCCGCAGCGGCCATCTCGGCGCCGAAGCCCTGTGCGCCGCGATCAACGCTCCGCAGAAATTCCTGGCGCCCGACCTCAAGCCCCGTGGGTTGATGCGGTTCGTTTAGCCAGGCGCTCAGTCAGATAGCGGGAACCGCAGCCCGCCCGTGCCATACTGACCCAAATGGACTGTGATGCAAATCACTTCCGAGAGTAAATTGCCAATTTAATGTAAAACACGATTTTGTCCGGGTCGCTAGGTTTCAGGACTCCGGGGAACTCCCCACGTTTCCCTTCCTCAAGGAGGTTCCTATGTCCACTTCTGAATCCTCGGGAGCTCCTCCGGAATGCCCGGCAGGATTGACTCTGGGGCCGCAAGGCTCTTCTTCGCTCCAGAGCCAGCTCTGTGACAATCTGTTCGACGGCGTTTATTTTGTCGATCGAAAGCGCAAGATTGCATATTGGAATCGCGGCGCCGAGGAGTTGACGGGTTATACAAGCGAGGAGGTCGTTGGTTCGCGCTGCGACGACAACCTGCTCATGCACGTCAACGATGCGGGCTGCGAACTATGCCACGGCGGTTGTCCGCTGGCTGCCACCATCGACGATGGCAAACGGCGCGATGCCGAGGTGTACCTGCGCCACAAATCGGGCCACCGGGTTCCGGTATCGGTTCGCGTGGCGCCAATCAGAGACAATGAAGGCGCAATCATCGGCGCGGTTGAAGTCTTCAGCGATATCACCTCAAAGAAGACGATAGAAAGAAGGGCTCTGGATCTCGAGACAGAGGCGTACCTGGACCCTCTCACGGGTCTGTCGAACCGCCGGCATATCACGATGGCGGTCACGCATGTGATGCAGGAGGCAGACGAATTCGGAATCAGGGCCGGGTTACTCGTGATCGATGTTGACCACTTCAAGGAAGTGAACGATCGCTTCGGTCACAGCGCAGGGGATGAGGTACTGAAGACAGTTGCAGAGACCTTGGCGCACGCGCTTCGCCCGCAGGACCTGCTGGGCCGCTGGGGCGGCGACGAATTTCTGGTTCTCGCCCGGGGAGTGGACATGGAGACTCTGAAGAAGTTGGCAGAGCGCTGCTGCAAATTGGTCGAGGTTTCCGCAGTTATGGCAGGCGGGGAACGGATCGAAACGACAGTCTCCATCGGGGGAGCGCTTATGGAACGCGGAAAGCCGGCGCTATCGGCTTTCGACCGCGCAGATGGGTCCCTCTATGCATGCAAGGCAAGGGGCCGGAACTTGTGCATCATCGGCGATTAGGCGGATTAGATCACGGTCTGGGTACATGCTTCGCCGTGCGCAGGAAATCAGTGGCGAGCTAGTCGCGGTTCAATCCCGCAGCCAGCAAACTGAAGGCTGATAGCCAAGAGCTGAGAGCTGCGCTCAGTGGGCCAGCAGATATACCCCAACGCAAACGAACACCGCCGCCGCCCAGCGCCTGCGGTCCACATTTTCTTTCAGGAAGATCTTTCCGGCAATCGCGTTCGTGACCAACGTGAGAGAGGCCGAGGCGGGCGCAACCAGGCTCAGGTTGAGATGATTGAGCGCGAAGAGCAGCGAAAAGAACGCAAGCGCAAGAAAGGACACTCCGGCAAAGAACAACGGGCAGGTGAGCACGGCGCGGATTGCGCCCTTCAATCCCGAGTGCGCGCGAATCTCATCGAGATCGCCAAGCGACTTCATAGCGGCGGCCGTCAACACCTCGCCCGCGGTGGAGCTGAGCACGATTGCCGCAATCATCGCTGTCGCCGTCCACACGCCGGGATGCATTTCAGAGAAGGGAACGGTCATGGGACCTCCACCTTCTCTGGCTCAGGTTGCGGGGCGGGCCGTTCGGTGAGCGAAGGCCCCTGCGCAATAAAGCCCACCCCCAGCGTGATGAGCACAATCCCGGTCCAGCGCTCGATGGAGATTGGCTCATTGAGCCAGAAGCGCGCGAGGAACGCGACGATTACATTGCCGAAGGCAGTTGCCGGAAGAACAAATGTGAGATCGGCCCAGGAGAGCGCGGTGAGGTAGCTGGCAAAGAATGCAATCAGCAATGCGATGCCAAATACAATCCACGGCGTAAACACGGCCGCGATGAGCGCGCCAGGATGCGAAAGCGAGATTGCAGGCACGTGTGTCATCCCGCGTGAAAGGCAGGTGTCACCGAGCGGCGCACACACCGCTACCAACCCCAGAATCAGGTACTGCCGCGGCGTGAGCGAGTGGTGAGCCATCCTATGCGTTGAATCTCTCGATGCTTCGATGCAACAAAACGAGGGCGAACGCATTGGCGCCGCCCTCGCCGGAATCAAAGAATTGCAATGCTTACGCGCCCGCGCCCACCGGCGCCTGCGGCTTGGCCTGATGGCTCCGCGCTTCCTTCACCATCCTGTTGCGTTGCGCGCGCAGCTTGAGGAACGCCTTGGCTTCCACGTAAAGGCGCGGCACGTCGCGGTTCACAATCGCCTTCCAGACCACGCGGAAGGCCGCCTTGGGACGGAAGTAATACTCGTCGTAGAAGCGGTGCACCATCTCCATCACGTAGTCCACCGGCAGGCCAGGATACTCGATGTGCGCCATCTGGTGGCCGCCGCCGTCTTCCATGCGCTCGTTGGTGATAAAGCCGTTTACTTTTGCGTACTCGTAGAACTCCGTGCCCGGGTAGGCGTGCGCAATCGAAACCTGGATCGTCTCGCAGTCCAGGCTCTTGGCAAAGTTGATGGTGTTGCGGATCGACTCTTTGGTCTCGCCCGGCAGCCCCAGAATGAAGTCGGCGTGGATGGTCAGCCCCAGGTCGTGGCAATCTTTCGCAAACTGCCGCGCCCGCTCCACTGTTGCGCCCTTCTTCACGTTCTTCAAAATCTGCGGGTCGCCGGACTCGAACCCAACGATCAGCAGCCGGCATCCGGCTTCTTTCATCGCCTTCAGCGTGTCGTAGTCGGTGGTCACGCGCGAAGTGCAGCTCCAGGTGAGGCCCAGCGGTTTGAGCTTTTCGCACAGCTCAATGGTGCGGCCCTTCTGAATATTGAAGGTGTCGTCGTCGAAGAAGAACTCCTTCACGTCGGGGAAGTTTTCCTTGGCCCATTTGAGCTCTGCCGCAACGTCATCCGTGGAGCGTTTGCGCCAGGCGTGCCCGCTCAGAGTCTGCGGCCACAGGCAGAAAGTGCACTGCGCCGGGCAGCCGCGGGTTGAGTAGAGAGCAATGTACGGGTGCAGCAGAAAGGGCACGTTGTAGCGCGTCACATCCATGTCGCGCTTGTAGATCTTGGTCGCCCAGGGCATCGCGTCCAGATCTTCAACCTGCGGGCGATCGGGATTGTGAATCACCGTTCCGTCCATCTTGTAGCTGATGCCGAGGATTTCGTTGAGCGGCTTGCCCTTGGCAAATTCGACCACTGAGAAGTCGAACTCGCGGCGGCAGATGAAATCGAGCGCCGAGCACTCATTCAGCGCGCGGTCTGGATCGGTTGTCACCGGCGGCCCGACGAATGCGATCTTGATGGACGGATTAGCGGCCTTGATGGCCTCGGCCAGGCGCTGATCGCCCTCCCAGCCCACGGTCGAGGTAAAGAGCACCAGGAGCTCGTAGCTCTTCGAGATCTCAATCGTCTCCTGCGCAGAGACGTGATGCGGGGGCGCGTCGAGCAGGCGCGAATCCTCAAGCAAGCCGGCGGGATAGGTGAGCCACACCGGATACCAGTAGGACTCGATCTCGCGGGTGGCCGGCCAGCGCGAGCTCGCGCCGCCGTCAAAGTTCTCAAACGACGGTGGGTTCAGGAAGAGGGTTTTCAGTGGCGTAGACATCCCTTTCATTTTACCATTGCGCCAGTTTTCAGGATGTGCCCGCGGTCGTAACTACTTGGTACCCAGCTCATTAAGCCAGTCCTGCATGTGGCCGAGCGCGCGAATCAGGTTCAGCCGGGCCTTGCTCAGGTCAAAACCCGCGTCCAGGGCATCCATGAACTTCTGGCGCTCGTCCACGCGCGCCTGCTGTTCGGCTTCGGGGCTAAGCTGCGGCTGCGCGTTCGCGCCGCTCGTGCCATTGCCCAGCTCAAGCTGCGACACCACGCTCTCCAACTGCTCGGCGGCAATCTCCTGCTTCAGTTTGGCGATCTCGGCCAGCGTATCGAGTTCGCGCAGCGAGCCCGAAAGCTCGGCAATCTGAACGTCGTTCTGCTGCTGCGCCTGTTCAACCTCGACCCGCGCGCGCAACGCCTCGGCTGCCGACTCTTTCACCTTGTCGCGATCCTCGAAGTTGAAGATCGGAACGCGAATTGAGAAGCCGGTGCTGAAGTTGTTGGCCGGAAGGTCGCGCCTGTAGTAACTGTTGATGTCATTCAGAAGAGTCGTATTGCGGTTGTAGATCGCCCCGAAGCCAAACTCCGGCAGCAACCACGTCCGTTCTTGATCGCCTTCTTGTGCTCTTGCGCGCGACTGCGCCAGCATCTCGGCTGATTCCAGCCCCGGCGTTCTTTTCGCAGGCTCGTCTGCTGTTACCGCTGGAATCTCGGGGATGCTCGCGTGGCTGGGAATGATCGACCCCACCGGCAAACCCGTCAGCGTCGAAAGCTGCTTGTTGAGCGTTGCCGCGCGCGTTTCCAGGTGCAGCCGGTGCAGCTTGACCACTGCCGCCGCCAATTGCGCCTGCAGAAGGTTACTCTTTGGATCCACGCCGCCATCCACGCGCTGCTGTTCAATCTCAACCATGCGGCCGGCATCGCTCTCCTGCTCATGCGCTGCCGCAAGCTCCTGGTTGATGGTGTCGAGCTCGATGTACGCCGTCGACGCATCCAGCGCCACCTGCTCTTTCGCATCCGCCAGGTTCAGGTTGGCCGCCTTCATGCCTATCTTGGCCGCCTGGATGTAGCGAATCTGCGGAAGGCTGAAGACCATGGACTGTATATTCGCATCCCAGATCGTCGGCAAGCTGCCCGTGAATCCGACCTCCGGAAATGCCGGCAGTCCCGAGCCGAATGAGAGTGAGGGAACGAAGGCATCGCGGCTTTGCGAGAGGGCCGACTCTGCTTTCTTGAGATCGGCCTGCGCCAGCTTCACATTTGCGCTGTTGCTCTGCGCCAGCTCAACCGCCGTACGCAGCGATACCTGAGCCTGCGCCGTGGCCACTGCGGCGGCTAGCGCAATCAGCGCTGCGCCCCGCGCCAACCGCGCGTGCGACGTTCGAGCCTCAAAGGTGCGCGCCGTCCTCATCAATGCTTTGCTTCCTTCGTCTGGTACTCGTGCGCCAGCGCCTGGGCTGCGGCTTCGTCGCGCTGCGCTTCGGCGCTGTTGCCGAGCTGCCGTTCCAAGTCTGCCAGCCGGATAAAGGCTACAAATGCGGGGGCCTCGTCGGTCTTCGAGCTCCCGGCCAGATAGTCCGTTAACATCTTTGCGGCCAATCCGGGATCGCGTCTCGCCTCATAGAGCACGCCCGCCCCGTCGTAGAGCGCAACGCTCGCGGCGCGGTCTCTGGCGGCAGCGCTCTGGGCGCTGCGAACCGCCGCTTCCATCTGATTCCATTCCTGGCGGTGCCGGTAAAAGTTTGCCAGCACGGTCAACTGCAGGGCAGGGTGAGCGCTGGCCGCAACCGCTGCTTTCAATTCCTTCTCGGCCGCCGCGTAATCCTTGCGGTTCGATGCAATCTCGGCCCGCAACTGGTGCGCGCGCGCCTTATCCACCATCTCCAGTTGCGCTGCAACCTCCCCGGCCTTGTCCAATCCGCCGCCCACAATGCCGGGCGCATCCACATCGAAAGAACCCAGGTCAGACAGTGCTTCGGCATTGCGCGGATCGATCTGCACCGCAGTTTCAAACTGTTCGTGTACCTGCTTGCCAAGGCTGAACGCGCTCAGAAACGATGCGCTGCTTGCTCGCCCGCCCAACGCCCGGCCATACCACATGTGGTAGTTCGAATTCTGCCCGTCCAGCTCCACCGCGCGCCTGCACGCGCTGGCCGCGGCGCTCCATTGCCCCAACGAGTACCGCACCCGGCACTCAAGAAACTTGGCCTGCGCAATATTCGATCCCCCCTGCGGCAACGATGCAATCAATTCGAGTGCCTTGTCGGCTTCGCCAGCCTGCAGATCGGCATTGATCTCGGCCAGGGGCTGGCGGGCAACCTGCGTGGAGGCCGCAGCCGGCCAAGCCGCGCCAAGCAATACAGCCACAACCCGCAAACTTTGCAAGAAAGATTGCATCACCGCATAACCTTGATCGGAACGCCCTCTTGCAACGGTTGTCCGCTGGCCGTGCCGGTCGCCACCCAATCACCTTCATTCAGGCCGGAGAGGATCGCCTGCCGGGTCACGTTGAAGGTTCCTGTAGTTACCGGAGTTCGCAGCAGCGAGCCGTTGACCACCTTGTACACATAGGGGTTCCCGTTTTCAAAGTGCAAAGCCTCGCGCGGAATGCTCAACACGTCGGGCTGGGTTGAGGTGGTCACCGTCACCGTTACGTTGGTATCGGGCAGCAGACCGGCGCTGGAGTCGTCGATTTGCACCAGCACCTCTCCTACCGTGCGGTTCAAATAGGTGACGACGGTTACCGGCAGACGCTCGATGTGCCCATGCCACTCGACGCCGGGCTTGGCGTCCCACTTGATCACGATCGGTTGTTCAACCGCCAGCCGCCCCAGGTCTGGCTCGTCGAAGTAGGCTCTCACCCGCTCGTGGGTGAGGTCGGCCATCTGAAGCAACAACTTGCCGGCCTCGGCAAACTCAGTCGGCGCGGCATCCAGGCCATAGACCGTTCCCGCCACCGGTGCGTAGATTTGGGTCTGTGCCTCAACTTGCCGGGCCGCATCCAGGCTGGCTTGCGCATCCCTCACCGCTGCCTCGGCCCGGGCAATCTCCTCCGGAGAAAACCTGTCATGCGCGCTGCGCTCCGCCGCATCCAGGCTCGCCTGTGCGCTGGCCAGCCGCTGCTTGGCCGCAGTCACTTCGCCGGCTGCAGCGGCCCCGTTCGCCGCTAGCTTCGCCAGCGCATCCAGATCGTGTTGCGCCTGGTCGCGAGCCAGCCTGTCCTGTTCGATTTCGGCATCCGATGCCTGTCTCTCGGCCTGGGTCCCGTTGTGCGTTGCCGCATATTCCGCGGCCTGGGCGGTCTTCAGCCCGCTCTCAGCCGCCGCCACTCTTGCACGGGCTTCAACGTCGTCGAGCACAATCATTAATTTGCCCGCCGCAACCCGGTCGCCCGACTGCACGTAAACGGCCTTCACCGTGGTCGCAAGCGGGCTGTAGAAGTCGTAGTTTTTCTCGGGTTCAACCTTGCCGTTGGTGCTCTCGGTGCTCTTCAGCGGCTCGCGAACCGCCTGGGCCTCCTGGACCATCAACTTCTCGCGCAACAGGTCGCGGGCGACGAAAAACACAGCCACCAATACCACCATTGCACCGATCCAGAGCCAGCGCCTGCCTGATTGCGTTCTTGCTTCTGCCATTACTTTTGACCAGAGTCAGTATATAAGACTCAAAAACAAGGCCTTGAGAATCATAAAATTCCTCGCATCTGGTTGCCGCGCTGCAAAAGTAGAATAGTTGTATGACCGCCGAACCCCGCTACACCGACGAGCACGCCAAAGCAGGCCTCGACTTCGCCTTTCCGCCCATCGAAACCTGGCGAAACCAGTTCCCGGGCTACGAAATCCAGATTGACGACCCGGAATTGACCTCGGTCTGCCCCAAAACCGGCCTGCCCGACTTCGGCGTCCTTACCATCCGCTACATGCCGCGCGAACGCTGCCTCGAGCTCAAATCGCTCAAAGAGTACCTTTTCTGCTACCGCAACCTCGGCATCTTTCAAGAGAACATCGTGAATCAGGTGCTCGAAGACATCGTGAAGGCCTGCGACCCGGTGTGGGCAGTCGTAAAAGGCGAGTTTCGGCCGCGCGGCGGCATTGGCACGACGGTCGAGGCGCGGTGGCCGCGGCCAGCGGCGTAGCTGACCCAATTAAAACTATGGCTGCGCACAGTGGGCTGTGATAATTGTTGAGATTCCCGAGGCCGATCTTCTTGTCCGCCGCCATCCAGCCAAGCCGCACCCGCTTCAGCCCCGTCCTGGGCACGGTCTCGCTGCTCATCGCGCTCAACCTGCTCAACTATATTGACCGCTACATTCTCTCCGGCGAAGTCCAGCCCATCCAGCACGAGTTCCACGCCACCGATCAGCAGATGGGCGCGCTCAGCACCGCGTTTTTCTTTGTCTACATGCTGGCTGCGCCGGCAACAGGCTGGCTCGGCGACCGCTTCCGCCGCAAGCCGCTGATCATCGCCGGCGCAACGCTGTGGAGCCTGGCTACGCTGGCCGCGCTTTGGATCCACAGCTACCCGACGTTCTTTGTCCGCCAGGCGCTGGTCGGCATCGGCGAAGCTACCTTCGGCATCTTCGGACCGGCGGTGCTCAGCGATCTCTATCCCGAGCGCGAGCGCAATCGCATCCTCTCGATCTTCTACGTCGCCATCCCCGTGGGCGCGGCCCTCGGTTACCTGGCCGGCGGTCAGATCGGCTCGCACTGGGGCTGGCGCGCGCCTTTTCTCGTCTGCGCGCTGCCTGGATTTCTGGTCGCAGCTCTCTACGGACTCATGGGCCGCGAGCCCGAGCGCGGATCCACCGACTGCATTGCTCCCGACCTGAAACGGACTACGGTTCTTGGTATTCTCAGGAACCCTGCCTTCCTCACTGCCACCTTCGGCCTGGCCACGCTCACCTTCGCCATGGGCGGCATATCGTTCTGGATGCCCGAGTTTCTTCGCCGCTCTGCCGGCCTCTCCATGGCCAACTCCAGCCTGGCCGTCGGCGGCATCACCGTCTTCGACGGCATCGCCGGAACGCTGATCGGCGGAGCAATCGCGCAGCGCTGGCTGCGCACCAATCACCGCGCCCTTTACCTGCTCTCGGCCTGGAGCCTGGTGTTTACGCTGCCTTTCGGCGTACTGCTTTTCTTTGGGCCGCACTCGTGGGCGCTGCCATCGCTTTTCTGCGCGGAGTTCTTTCTCTTCCTGAATACCGGCCCGCTCAACACGGCGCTCTGCAACTCGGTAAACGGCGCCGTGCGCGCCACTGCCATTTCAATCAATCTCTTCTGCATTCACGCCTTCGGCGACACGTTTTCGCCGCAGATTATCGGCGCCATCAGCGATCGCACAAAGCTCAGCATCGGCCTGGGCGCGACCCTTATTTCGCTGGTGATTTCGGCGGTGATTCTGTTTGCCGGAGCGCGGCACGCGCCCAGGCTGGATGGGCAAGTCAGCGAGCCTGCGGGTTAGCAAGTTAGCCAGATGGCGCCCAGAATGAGCGTGTTTGGGATGCGTCAACTACTTCGCGGGCAGAGGCTCTTGGTCGCGGCTATTCATGAAGGCGCGCCGCCCGCCCTGCGAGCGCAGGTTGGGGTCGCTGACCGGCGGACGGTCCTGCTCAGCGTTGAATCCATGCACTAGCATCGGGTTGGGCTTGAACTTCGGCGGACCTCCGTTGAACTGCCGCGCGTGGCTCAACACCATACCGGCGCGCCCGTGCATGGGCTGCACCATGCCGCGAATCTGCACGTCCATGTCGCGGTATTTCCTGAGTTCGCCCACGTCTTCACGGTCCTCCCACAGGCTGACGACTGTGAACCGGCACTTTTCATCGGTGGTTTGGGGCGAGCAGACATCGAGGAAACGCGTGCCGTCAGGCAACTCGACAACATCGTAAACGTGGGCCGAAACGCAGACGTCTTTGTTGACCATGGTTGCGGCCTGGTCGGCGGTGACGCAGGGCTTTGGCGTGCCGGCGAAGGCCGCCAGAAACGCGCAGACGAGCAGAATCGCGAGCCGGCTGCAATGGCTCAGGCGCATACTAAGTCTCCTGGGGAATTGCAGACAGGGTAACGCGAAATGGGCGGGAAGGGAAGTAACGGAGGAACCCGATGGAATGGTCCGAGGATTCCCGGGTCTCAAGTTCGTGCCCCGGGCACCCGGCTGATCACTGACAACTGACCACTGACAACTGTCTTTACCGCGCTCCCACCAACTCCTCGCTCTTCTTGCCATAGTGGCTCACTACGTAGTTGTCGAGGATCTGTTTGAACTCGGCCACGATGGTGTCGCCGTGCAGGGTTCTCAAGAGCTTGCCATCAACGTAGACCGGCGCCTTGGGCTCTTCGAAGGTGCCGGGCAGGCTGATGCCGAGGTTGGCGTGCTTCGATTCGCCGGGGCCGTTGACCACGCAGCCCATGACGGCCAGCTTGAGCTCTTCAACGCCGGGGTACTTTTTGCGCCACTCCGGCATTGAGGTGCGCAGGTAGCTTTGGATCTGCTCGGCCAGCTCCTGAAAATACGTGCTTGTCGTCCGGCCGCAGCCGGGGCAGCTTGTAACCTGCGGCATAAAGCTGCGGATGGAGAGCGACTGCAGAATTTGCTGCGCGGCTTGCACCTCTTCAGTGCGGTCGCCGCCGGGCTTGGGCGTCAGGCTCACGCGGATGGTGTCGCCGATTCCTGCGAGCAGGAGCGGAGCGAGTCCGGCGGTCGACGCAATCAATCCCTTGGCGCCCATGCCGGCTTCGGTCAGTCCCAGGTGGAGCGGATAGTCGCAGCGCGAGGCCAGCGTGGTGTACACGTCGATGAGGTCGCGCACGCCGCTCACCTTGGCGGAGAGAATAATCATGTCGTGGCCGAGGCCGAAATGTTCAGCGGCGCGCGCCGAGCTCAACGCGCTTTCGACCATCGCTTCCATCATCACGTCGCGCGCGGGAAGCGGCTCGGACTTTTTGCTGTTCTCGTCCATCATGCGGGTGAGCAGAGCCTGGTCGAGCGAACCCCAGTTGACGCCGATGCGGACGGGCTTCTGGTTCTCGACCGCGCACTCGATCATGACCTGGAAGTTGTCGTTGTCCTTCTTTCCTATTGAAGCGTTGCCGGGATTGATGCGGTACTTGGCGAGCGCCCGCGCCGTGGCCGGGTACTTTTTGAGCAGGATGTGGCCGTTGTAGTGGAAGTCGCCGATGATCGGGACGCGGATGCCGCGTTTCTCGAGACCGTCAACGATGTGGGGAACGGCGGCGGCGGCCTCTTCGTTGTTGACCGTGACGCGAACCAGTTCGGAGCCGGCCATTGCGAGGGCTGCAACCTGCTCGATGGTGCCGTCAATGTCGGCGGTGTCGGTGTTGGTCATCGACTGAACGACGACCGGGACTTCCCAGCCAACGCGAACGTTGCCAATCTTGACAGTCGGGGTTTTTCTGCGCTGAATCTCAGCCATGCTTCTAGTTTACCTTCCCCGAGGATTGCGGCCCAGTTGCGCCCGAGTGTTCAGAACAGCGTCTTCTGCGCCACGGCCGGCTGGCTCTCGAGCTGCTCGCAGAAGGTGTTGATGGGCATGGGTTTGCCAAACAACCAGCCCTGCGCGTATTGCACGCCGCATTTCTCAAGGAACGTTGCCTGCACCTCAGTTTCAACGCCTTCGGCAACCATGAGCAGCTTGAGAGAGCGGGCCATCTCGATGATGTGCAGCACCACCTGGCTGGTCGCGCCGTCGGTTCCGATCGTGTCCACAAAGGCCTTGTCGATTTTGAGTGTGTCGAGGCTTAGCGACTGCAGGCAGGCAAGGCTCGAGTAACCGGTCCCAAAATCATCGATGGCCACGCTGAAGCCTTTTCCGCGCAGGTCTCCAATGAGCTCTGCCGTTTCGGGTCCCTGCAAAAAGGCGCGTTCCGTGGCTTCGATCTCGATGTTGTGCGCCCGCGCTCCGCTGGCCGCGAGCATCTGGTCGAGCAACTCGTGCGTGTGCCCCGAGCGCAGGTCTGCGGCTGACATATTGATGGCAACCTCGAATTCGGGATTAAGCTCGAGAAACCGTGGCAGGTCCCGCGTGACAATGTCGATCACCTGCTCGGTAATCAAGTGGATCAGGCCGCGTTCTTCGGCCAGAGGAATAAAGTGGTCGGGCCGCACGATCGCAATTTTGCTCTTCCAGCGTACCAGGGCCTCGGCGCCGATTACGCGCCGCGACTCCAGTTCCACAATCGGCTGATACTCCACAAAAAAGTTCTTGTTCTTCGCCGCCCGCTTCACCATCGACGGGAACGAGGACCTGATACCGCTGATATAGTTCACGGCCCAGGCCAGCAATACTCCGCAGAGAAGGCCGATGGGGGTGAAGTACAAGGCGGCGCGCCTTACGCGATGAAAAATATAGTGATCGGGGATGGCGACGACCACGGCAAAGTCGCGTTTGGCCGATCGAGCTGCGACCACCAGGTATCCGCTGTCAAGGAAGGTTTCTTCACTTCCTTTCGGCCGCGGTTGGAGCCACTTTTGAGGAAAATGCTGGCCGACAGATGCGAGCAACGCTTGATGTGGACTCGAAGGTACAAACACGGCGACTTCCACGTCCCGACCTTCGGTCGGCGTATCCGTCACCAGGGTGGGGTCGATGATCACCGCCACGCTGTCTCTAGAGAGCACGTTGAGCGGATGGGTCTCGCCCGGAATCAACTGCAAGCCCAGCCACTCGTCAGCCCCGCGGTCTGTGGTCAGCGAAGGCGGACCAAGGGGTATGGGACGCCCGAAGTCGAGCGATGTGCAGGTAAGAGAGTCGCCGGAAATGCGGCCCACCGCCTGCACGTAGCTCGATCCGAGATTGAGATCGCGCATGATCTCAACGTCGCCGCGCGAGCAAGGCGCGAAACCGTCCGTGTTGAGCTTCCGGATTGCCGTTTCGAATTGGGTAGAAGTTTCCTGCAAGCGCCGCAAAACATCGTGCGCGTAGCTCACGCCCAGCGCTTTCTCTGTCGAGACACTCTCATTCCATGCAAGCTGAACAGAGGCCCAGATCGGAACCAACAGAGCGGCAGAGCCGATGGCGAGCGCAAGCGCGGCCTTGTTGAATTGGGGCACTGGAAACCTCAATCAGGAAACCGTCAAAAGACCCTGACTTTGGTCCTCAATCATACACCCCAAATGATAAAGGAGGCGTTGGTTAGATCGCCTACAGCCTGGTAGCTTCGCATATACTGGCGCGCTCCAAACTCTCGCATTTCCTGCAGGGAAATCGAAACACTAATACGCCAGCGCCACGGCGTCGGCGCGTATTTCACTGCCGGCGGCGTAGACGCGTTCGCCGCCCTGCGTGCGGTGCTCGATGCCTTCGTAGCAGCCGTAAGCGCCGGTTGCCTCGCCGATCTTCCAGCCGATGGCCTCGAGCGCCTTGCGCGTCTCTACCGGGACGCCGGACTCCAGGTTCAGTACGCCATGCGGGCCCAGGTTGGGCGCGTCCTCGCCCATCGACTGCGACGAGCCCTCGTGGTACCAGCGCGGGCTGTCGGCCGCGGCCTGCACATCGAGGCCGTAGTCAACCCGATTCACAATAATCTGCGTCTGCCCCTGCGGCTGCATGTCGCCGCCCATCACGCCAAAGGCCATCCACGGCTTGCCGTCCTTCGCCGCAAATCCGGGAATGATGGTCTGGAACGGCCGCTTGCCCGGCGCGTAGATGTTGGGGTGACCTTCCTTGAGCGAGAAGAGCTGGCCGCGATCCTGGAGCATGAAGCCGAGTCCGTCGGCCACCAATCCCGACCCCATGCCGCGAAAATTCGACTGGATCATGGAGACCATCATGCCGTGCTTGTCGGCCGTCGCAAAGTAGGTGGTGTCGCCGTGGCCCGGCGCCTGGCCGGGATAAATGGGGTCGATGATGCTGTTGAGCTTGATGAGCCTGGCGCGTTCCTTCGCGTATTCCTTTGAGATGAGCCAGTCGATAGGAATCTTTGAAAAGTGCGGGTCGGTGTAGTAGCGTGCGCGGTCTTCGTAGGCGAGCCTCTTGGCCTCAACCTGCACCTGCACCGAATTCGCCGACTGGAAGCCGTAGCCGCGCAGATCGAACTGTTCGATGATGTTGAGCATTTGCAGCGTGGCGAGGCCCTGGGTGTTGGCGGGCATTCCATACACGCTCACGCCGCGATAGTCGGTCACCAGCGGCTCAACCCACTCGGCGTGGTGGTCGCGCAGATCGTCCGCCGAGAGCCATCCGCCTATACGTTTGAAGTAGGCGTCGATGGTCTGGGCGATTGGTCCATCGTAGAACGCGTCGCGGCCGCCCTCGGCAATCATGCGGTAGGTGCGAGCAAGATCGGGGTTGCGGCGCACGTCGTACTCGCCGGGCGCCGCGCCGTTTGGCATATAAGTGTGCACCGCGTTGGCGGTTTCTTCAACGCCGGAGTTGGGGCGAAGAAACGCGGCCATATTGCGCTTGATGTAGTAGCCAATGATTTGCGGCGTGGCGTCGCCGGCCTCGCAGTAGTGGATGGCCGGCTCAAACAGCTCGGCCCACTTCAGCTTCCCGTAGCGCTGGTGCAGCGTCCACCAGCCGTCGAGCGCGCCTGGAGTTGAAACAGCAACCGCGCCGAGCGCAGGAATGTGACCGTTGACGGCGCGGGAGCGAACGGTATCGAGGGTGAGGGCTTTCGGAGAGCGGCCGGAGCTTGCCATTCCGGCGAGTTTGTTGGTTTTGGGGTCCCATACAAAGGCGAAGCAGTCGCCGCCGATGCCAGAGCTGGTGGGCTCGACGAAGCCCAGCACGGCGTTGGCCGCAATCGCCGCGTCCACGGCCGATCCGCCGCGCTTCAGCATCTCAATGGCCGCCTGCGTGGCCAGCGGATGCGCCGTTCCCGCCGCGCCGTTGAGTCCCAGCGCCGGCGACCGCGTGGCAAAGCTCGCTCCCGATGGCCTGTCGCCGGAATGAACGTCAGGTCGTATGAATTTCTCCGCGCCTGGCGGCTGAAACGTTGGCAGTTCTCCGGGGCCGGCCGGCGCCTGCCCGTTCTGAGCCGGCTCTGCAGCAATGCCCTGCGCGTTTACTGCGCCTGAGGCTGCCGCCAGAGGAAGAGTTTTGATAAAGGTGCGACGCTGCAATGCTGCCTCCAATTTGGTGGGGCTCTCTTTGCGGGATTTTCGGGTCCGGAGAAGACCCCGTTTGAAGATCATGCAATCGAGAATAGGTTACTCTAGAGCGGTCCCCGGTCCCGTCGCTTTATGCCGCACCAAATTGTGAACAACCCGGCAGCCACGCCCGGTTCCTCCGCGCCGCGCCCCTCGCTGCTGATTCGCGGCCTGAAGAAGTCCTATGCCGACGTGCAGGCCGTCGACGGCATCGATCTCGAGGTGTGTCCGGGAGAGTGTTTCGGGCTGCTAGGCCCTAACGGTGCAGGGAAGACCACGACCATCGAAATCTGCGAGGGGCTCACCGAGCCGGACTCTGGTACGGTCGAGCTGCTCGGCCTGAATTGGAAGACCAGCGCCAGGGAGCTACGCCAGCGGATCGGCATCCAGCTTCAGGAGACGCAATTCCCCGATAAACTTACGGTGGAAGAGACGCTGCGCCTCTTCAGGAGCTTCTATCACCGCGGCCTCGATATCGAGGAGTCGATCAAGACGGCCCAGCTTGAAGAGAAGCGGCGGTCGCGGATCGGCGGATTGAGCGGTGGACAGAAGCAGCGGCTGGCGATGGCGACGGCGCTGGTCGGCGATCCTGAAATGCTGTTTCTCGACGAGCCGACAACCGGGCTCGATCCCCAGGCCCGCCGCCATTTGTGGGATTTGGTGGACGCGTTGAAGCAATCAGGCAGGACGATTATTTTGACGACGCACTACATGGACGAGGCCGAGCGGCTGTGCGACCGTGTGGCGATCATGGACCACGGCAAGGTGATTGCGCTGGGAACGCCCAAGGAGCTGATCGCGACTGTGGGCGGCGAAGAGATTGTGGAGTTCGCGGTCGACTCGGCGCCGCACCAGTCTTCAGATGCCGCGCATCAAGCCGTTGCCGCGGCGCTCACCGCGATTACCGGCGTCCAATCGCACCGCGTCGACGCATCGGTCCATCAGCTCTCGGTGGACGAGCTGCACGTGACGGTGCCGCTGATCTTTGCCTCTCTCGAGCAGCAAGGGCTGCACCTGAACGATTTCCGCACTCACTCGGCAAGCCTCGAAGACGTGTTTGTCCGCCTGACAGGAAGGAATCTGCGCGATGAGTAGGCTTGAGCATAGCAGCCTGTTCCAGTTGACGATGGTCCGCTTCCTGCTGATTTTGCGCGAGCCCGAAGCCATCTTCTGGATCTTCATCTTCCCCATTCTGCTTGCCGTCGGTCTCGGCATCGCCTTTCGCAATCGCCCCGCTGACGTGATGCCGGTTGGCGCCACCACCCCACAGCTTGTGGCGGCGATGAACGCGGACCCGGGGTTGAAGGTCATGCTGACCGATGAGGCGACCGGGCGGCACGAGCTGGCTACTGGCTCGATTGTTCTGCTGGCGATTCAGCAGCCGTCCGGCATTGTTTACCGCTACGACGACACCAACCCCGACGCGCGCTCCGCACGGCTGCTTGTTGACCGCGCGGTGCAGACCGCTGCCGGTCGGCGCGATGCCGTCGCCTCATCCAACGACCTCGTCCACGAAACCGGCTCCCGCTACATCGACTTCGTGGTTCCCGGCCTGCTGGGCATGAATCTGATGGGCTCGGCGATGTGGGGCCTCGGCTTCTCAATCGTCGAGGGCCGCCAGAAGAAGCTGCTCAAACGCATGGTAGCTTCGCCCATGCCGAAGTGGCAGTACCTCACGGCCTTTCTGCTGTCGCGGCTGGCCATGCTGGTGATTGAAGTGGCGTTCTTTCTCGGCTTCACCAAGGTGGCGTTCGGGGTGCCGTTTCGAGGTCCACTGTGGCAGCTTGGGCTGGTCTGCCTGCTCACGTCGATGGATTTCTCGGCCCTCGGCCTGCTGGTTGCCTCGCGTGCCCGCACCATGGAAGCCGTCAGCGGGCTCATGAACCTGGTGATGCTGCCTATGTGGATTCTCTCCGGCATATTCTTCTCGGCCTCACGCTTCCCGGCCGTGATTCAGCCCTTTGTCCGCGCGCTGCCGCTCACTGCTGCCATCGACGCAATGCGCGCCAATATGCTGCAGGGCCTGGATTTAACTCATCTCATGCTCCCCGTCGCGACGCTCCTGGCATGGTTTGTAGTACCCTTCGCGGTCTCCCTCCGCATCTTCCGCTGGAGATGAGCCCGGGTTGACCTCGTAGGTTCCTTCACCGGGTTTCGAGTACCGCCGTCCTTCGCCGTCCGTTAACATAAGGGCAGACGGCCGAAGTGTCGGCCCCCTACCGCGTTTCAGGAAAAGCTTCAATCAGGCCGGGAGACTCAAGGCAGCAAAAAGGCTGCTCTGGGCCATCGCATCCGTGCAGCAAAGCGGCTCTTCATGAACGCGCTTACCCGAGGAGGAATCTCAATGACTGAGACCGTCAAGAAAACCACCCGCAAGCCGAAGGCTGAATCCGCCTCCAAACCCCGCAAGGCCCCGGCTAAATCCAAGGCCAGGACGAACAACGTGACCGTGATGCCTCCCTCTCAGGAGCAGATTGCGGCTCTCGCGCACCGCTACTGGGCTGAGCGTGGCTATCAGCACGGGCAGGACGCCGATGACTGGTTCCGCGCCGAGCAGGAGCTGCGGTCGAAGGCCTCGTAATTATTCAGGCGTCATCTGAACTTTTGCCTGGAATTCTTGATTTCACATTAGGTTGTCTGAGTTTCGCGAAGGGCCGGCTTGCCCATCGGCATGCCGACGCGGAGCTGTCGGCGAGCTACGGCCTGAATAAGGCATGGGAAGCGCTTTTGGGCCGGATTTACCTTGTCACGCTTTAGAATTGAATCAATATGAAATCAGCCAAAAAAGAGACAGCCCCCGCAGACAATCTGCTTGACGGCAACCGTTTTGTTCGCGCCTGTTTGCGCCGCCCGGTCGACCGCACGCCGGTGTGGTTTCTTCGCCAGGCCGGCCGCTATATGCAGGAGTATCGCGACGTCCGCAAGCATCACACGCTGGTTGAGATCTGCAGACAGCCCGAGCTCGCCGCCGAGGTCACTATCACCGCCGCTGAAAAACTCGGCGTCGACGCCGCCATCATCTTCGCCGACCTGCTGCTCCCGCTGGAGCCAATGGGCCTGCCCTTCGAGTTCCAGGCTGGCGAAGGGCCGGTGATCCATCATCCCGTACGTACGGCCCAGGACGTTGCTGCGCTGCGCACCGATCGCGCCGATCAGCTCGACTACGTCGCCCGCGCCATCCAGAAAGTCGCCACTCACTTCGGCGGCCGTCTCGGCATCATCGGTTTCTGCGGCGCTCCGTATACACTGGCCAGCTACATGATTGAGGGCGGCGGCTCGCGCAACTATATCCACACCAAGCAGCTCATGTACGGCGACACCACTGCGTGGCGCCGGCTTTTAGACAAAATCATCGTAGTCCTGACTGAGTACTGCCGGCTCCAGGTCGAAGCCGGCGCCGACGTGATTCAGATCTTCGATAGCTGGGTGGGTTCGCTCTCGGTCGCGGACTATCGCGATTACGCCTTCGAGGCTTCGATGCGTCTTGTTCGCGCAGTACAGGCCATGGGCGTGCCCGTCATTTACTTCGGCGTCGAAACCACGGGACTGCTCCCGATCATGTCCTCAACCGGCGCCGATGTGATCGGCCTCGATTGGCGTCAGCCCCTCGATGAAGGCTGGCGCGCCGTGGGGCACGCCTGCGCGGTGCAGGGAAATCTCGATCCCATTACCCTCTTTGCGCCGCTCGATGTTCTCGAGAAGCGGGTCAAAGAGATTCTCCGCGCCGCGAACGGCCGCCCCGGCCACATCTTCAATCTCGGTCACGGCATCGTTCCGGGCACGCCGGTTGAAAATGTGCAGGCCGTCGTCAGGATGGTTCATAAGTTCCGGCTCAACGATAACGCGGAGGCGGTTCATGCCTGAACAGGCCGTCTTGCTCCTCGCCCACGGGACGCCGGAGACCATCGATCAGATTCCTGAGTATCTGCGCAATGTGACGAGTGGGCGGCCACTGCCGTCCGAGGTGGTGGCTGAGATCCAGCATCGCTACTTTCTCATCGGCCGCAGCCCGCTCACCGAAATCACCTTTGCCCAGGCCAGGCTGGTCGAGGAAGAACTCGCGGCAACAGGTGTTCCCGTTCCGGTCTACGTGGGAATGCGAAACTGGCGCCCGTATATCCCCGATGTGGTTCGCAAGATGCGCGAAGACGGCATTGAAGAGGCCGCCGTTATCTGCATGGCTCCGCAGAACTCCCGCACCAGCGTAGGCCTCTACCGGCGCGCGGTCGAGGCTGAGGCAGGCGATCTTCGCATTGACTTTACCGATGGCTGGGCGCGCCATCCGCTGCTCGCCGATGCTTTTGCTGAGCGCCTTCGCCCTGCCCTTCGCAAGCTGGCCGATGAAGCAGGCCAGCCCGTGCCGGTGCTTTTCACAGCTCACAGCGTTCCCACTCGCACTGTCCAACCCCCCGCTGCCGGTTCTGAATCGGGACCGCGCATCTGGCCGGGGCAGGGAGCTGATCCCTACGCCGAAGAAGCCCGACACACCGCCGAGATGGTCGCTGAACGCGTTCCCGAGATCCCGAAGTGGTGGTTCGCCTTTCAGAGTCAGGGAGCGAGCGGAGGCCCATGGATCGGCCCCTCGGTTGAAGAAACTCTCGACTCCATCGCTGCCGAAGGAAATAAGTGGTTGATTCTTCAGCCGATAGGTTTCCTCTGCGACCACGTTGAAATTCTTTTTGACGTGGATCATCTCTTCCGTTACTATGCCGACAATATAGGTTTACGGCTGGAACGTCCTGAATCGCTTAATATTTCGTTGACCTTGGCCAAAGCAGTCGCCGATCTCGCGCGGAGATCTTTAAGGTGACTCCTGGCGTAACTCGGAATAAAAACTTTGGTGTCTCCAAACCGTCGCGTTCTGTGCGATAAGCTGTTTCTTTTTGAGAAACTTATTCGATAGGATGAAACTTATCCGGTAGAATATTTGCTATTGGTTTCTTCAGGGCTTTATGGCGTAAATTGCTTTCCGCAAGCTTCTTAGAGGCTGATTCTGGATTCTGAGAGGCTAGACCGTGATTGACAGTTAGCTTAAACAGGAGCGTCAAGTGTCAAACGGAATTGAAACGCAAACTGCTGTAGGTGCCGTTCAGAAGGTTCAGGAGGGCGCCAGGGTTTATTGTCCTGAATGTGGCGGCAATCGGATTCGCAGGGTTGAACGCAAGGGCCTCATGCAGAAGCTTATCTATCCCTGGTTCGGCTACTTCCCGTGGCACTGCCGCGAATGCCGCAAATATTTCCTCCTTCGCAAGCGCAACCGCAGGAAATCCAGCGAGAAGCAACACGAGGAACGAGGCAGCTAGATTCTGCCAGCCATTTGCCTTCTCCGGGTCGGTTTCTAAGCTCTGAAGAAATTCTTGAGCAGGAACAGTACGTTGGCAGGCCGCTCGGCCAGTCTGCGCATGAAATACGGGTACCACTCGCGCCCGAATGGCACGTAGACGCGTACCTTGTACCCTTCCTTCACCAGCGCCCGCTGCAAATCGCGGCGCACTCCGTACAGCATCTGGAACTCGAACCGCTCCGGCGCGATTCCATGCTCTCTGGCGTACGCCTTTGCCGCTGCAACCATGGCCTCGTCGTGCGTCGCCAACCCGTGATACACGTCTGAGTCGAGCAGCAGCTTGCTCAGCAGCACAAAATTGTCATCCACGTGGCTCTTGCGCGGGAAGGCCACTTCGGGTGGTTCTTTATACGCTCCCTTGCATAACCTGATCCTGATTCCATCTGCCAGCAGTTGCTCCACGTCGGCCTGCGCGCGATAAAGATACGCCTGGATCACGACTCCGATCGCGCCCTTGGTCTCGGGGTGCGCGTTCAGCCGCCGCACGATGTCCAGCGTCACCTGCGTCAGCTTCGAGTCTTCCATGTCGATGCGGACAAAGTTCCCGGTGGTCTTTGCGTGCTGCGCCAGGCCTGCCGCAATTTTCTCAGCCAGTTTCGGCGACAGCTCAAGTCCCATCTGCGTCAGCTTGACGCTGATATTGGCATTCAGCTTGCGTGCCTCAATCGTGTCCAGCAACTGGTGATAGGTTTCGGCCGCGCGGTGCGCCTCAACCTCTGACGTCACGCTTTCGCCCAGCGAGTCCAGCGTCACCGCCATGCCCTGGCGATTGACTGACTCCACCACGCGCAGCGCGTCAAAGATCTCGGTGCCGGCGACGAATCTCGAACTGAGACGGGTGCCGATTTTGGATTGCTCGCAGAACCGGCGCAAAGTGCGATTACGAGAAAGTGCAATAAATGCGGAACGAAGTACAGGCATTAAAAAGCCTCGGCCGCGGAGCGCTGCTACGTCGCTTCTTTGCGGACTATTTAGTTTCGCACATGACACCGGCCGCGAGCAGTGCGCTGACCACTAAGTTATAGGCCGATTTCCCATGGTCCGAAACGTTGGCAGGGAGGGTTGCTACCCTCGTACCGGCCAACGGTAATGCGCTACGGCCCGGTGAGGTGAAAACTCGATCGGCGCCGACTCCTCCGTGCCGCGTCCCATGTTATGGACCACGTGTGCGTCGGGGTTCATTTCTGGCGCGGTCGCAACAATGCCGACGTGCGGGAGCATGAGGCCTTCTCTTATTGAACCTCGTAGACCTGGCTGCCGTGGGCCGGCAGCGTCACTGTGATTTCCTTGCCATCTTTGCTCTCGCTGTCGTCCCACTCGTTGGTGGCCGAGTGCTTTTTCCCATACAGCCCGAGCGCGAGCCAGGTCGTTTTCACGGTCGTGGCCGCATCGCCCAGGTTGAAGAAACCGAAGAACTCCTTGTATCCGCGCGTGCCAGGATCATTGATGCTGGCCCTCCACACGCACACATTCTCAAACCCCGGCCCCAGGGTCGACGTATCCACCGGCCGGCTGTAGGTCGCGTTCTGATTGATGAAGAGAATGTTCTGGTTGCTGAGGAACGACTTGGTCAGATCGTCGAGCCGGGTCAGGTTAGCGCCCAGGATGAGCGGGGCGCGGGTAATGGACCAAAGCGCGAACTCGGTCTTCTCCTCCTCCGGCGTCAGCCGGGAGTGCCGCGCAGCGCCATATCCGGGATGCGGCCCAAGCCATCCGAACGGAAGCATGTCGGGATCGGGCCAGCTGCCCGGGCCGGTGTACGTGTACCACCTGGCAATGCGGTCGAACTCGTCGCGCGTGCCAAACGGGAAATCCTCGCCGTCTTTGTGTTCGAACGTCCACGAATCCCAGTGGTCGTCGGCAATTCGCCACATCTGCGCGTACTTCTGCACTTCGGCGGCATCCTCCAATGCCGTAGGTCCCGGCGAAAGGCTCAGCACCATCGGTCGCCCGGCCTTTTGAATCGCCAGCGCAATCTGCCGGATCTCGGTCGGCCGGTACGGGTGGTCGCTGATGCAGTCCGCCTTCAGATAGTCCACGCCCCAGCTCGCAAAAAGTCGGATCTGGGAGTCGTACCACGCCTGCCCAGCGGCGTTATCCTTCACGCCCCAGTTGCCGTCGTCCCAGGGACACGGGCTGGAAAGGTCGGCCGCGTCCGCCGCTTTGAAACTCGACCCCGCAATGGGGAGATTCCGGGTGACAGCGTCCCGCGGGATCCCGCGCACAATGTGGATGCCGAATTTGAGACCCTGGTGATGAACCCAGTCGGCCAGCGGCCTGAAACCCGCTCCACCAGCCGCGGAAGGGAAGCGGCCGGGCGCCGGGATCGGGACGCCATTCTCGTCGAGCAGATACTTCCTCTCCGCCAGGTTCTTCCCATCCGGATTGGCCATGTACCAGCCTTCGTCGATCACGGCGTATTGCCATCCGTACTGCTCCACGCCGGCCAGCACCGTGGCGTTCGCTTTGAACTGCTCCTCGTCAATGGTCAATCCGTAGGCATCCCAGCTGTTCCAGCCCATGGGCGGGGTAGAGGCCACCGTCTGCGCCCGCAATGCCGTTGCGCCAACTGCAAAAGCGATCAAAATTGCAGTCAAAAAACGCTTGTCAGGAATCATCGGTAAACGTATAACACACTGGCCTGCGGCTGCGCAGTCAGCACCGAACGCGGCCCGCGCTTCATGCCGCCCTTATCAAAGCGCATGCGTCTCTCGTTTATCCTGTAAACGCTTGATTCCCCCAGAGGAGCGCTTCGCAATGGTTTCAGGAATCCGAACTTCGCGTCTCGTTTCCGCTCTGTTGCTGTTTTCGCTCGCCGCCGTGCCGTCTTTTTCCAAGTCTGCGCCTCCGGCCGTGGTGCCCGTTCTCATGGTCAGCGACATCCATTTCGAGCCCTTCTGGGATCCCGGGAAAGCCGCGCAACTGGCTGCGGCGCCCGCGTCCGGCTGGTGGGCGATTCTTGCCTCGGCTCCTTCGCCCGGTCGCGAAACCCAATTCGACGCCATTGAGCAGGCCTGCAACACACGCGGCGAGGACACCTCTTATCCCCTCTTTGCATCCAGCCTGAATGCGATGAAGACCAACGCGGCCGGCGCGAAGTTCGTCACAGTGAACGGCGATCTCATCTCCCACTCTTTCTCCTGCAAGTTCGCCAAGGCCTTTCCCAACGCCAAGCCAGGCGACTACCGCGCCTTTGTCGAAAAGACCATTGAATTCGTTGTCGGCTCTCTTCGCACCGCGCTCCCCGGCGTTCGTGTTTACGCATCGCTGGGCAACAACGACTCCGATTGCGGCGACTATCAGCTCGACGCGAACAGCAGCTTTCTCCTCGATACCGACAAACTTTTTACCGCAGACGTTCCTGCGATTGATTTGGTTGAGGCCCGTGCAGACTTCGCAATCGGCGGCAATTTCAGCGTCACTCTTCCCAAGCCTTTTGCGAACACACGCCTGATTGTCCTTGACGATCTCTTCATGGCGCGCCGCTACCAGACCTGCGCGGGCAAGGACGACTCCTCAGAAGCGACAAGGCAGATTGCATGGCTTCGCGGCGAGCTCGATCGCGCACGGCAGGAGAAAGAGAAGGTCTGGGTGATGACCCACATCCCGCCGGGCGTTGACGTACACGGCACGACTGCCAAGGGCAATAACATCTGCGCCGGGCAAGACCCGGCAATGTTTCTTTCCTCCGACGATTTGCCCAACGCGCTCGCACCCTACGGCGATGTGATCTCGCTGGCCATTTTCGCCCACACCCACATGGACGAGATGCGCCTGCTTATCCCCATCGACACACCGCAGCTCGATCGCGGGGTGCCCGTGAAGCTCGTCCCCTCTATCTCGCCCATCGACGGCAACAATCCATCCATCACCGTCGCTAAGGTCGATCCCCGCACGGGTACGCTGGTTGATTACCGCGTCATCGCTGCGTCCAACCAGACCGGGGTCGATACAACGTGGTCAGAAGAGTACGACTACGCGCAGGCCTACAGCGAGCCTGCGTTCTCGGCCGCGGCGCTCGCCAATCTTATCGGCGAATTCAGGGCCGATACCGGCGCCAAGTCGCCTGCCAGCCAAGCCTACATCCGCAATTACTTCGTGGGCGACGGCTCAAGCGAAGTCGCGCCGTTCTGGCCGATCGCCTCCTGCGCTTTCACCAACTTCGGCGCCGACAGCTTCCGCGCCTGCGCGTGCAGCCAGTAGTGCCGTGACCGCGTGGATCTGTGCTTTCCCAGGTCTCAAAATCGAAACCTGGGACACCCAGATCATGTGGGAACGATTACGAAACCGCAAGGTTTCGGTACTGGCGAGCCCGACGCGGGTTGCGTGCGATAAGCTGGTCGAGTGACTGCTTCACCTCGATTCCTCGCCGGCCGGCGCGAATTGCTCATAGCACTCGTCGCCATCCTGGCGTTGACTTCAACTGCTTGCGCAACGCGAGCGCAGACGGCTTTCAATTCCGCGCTGCCGCTTACCCGCGTCGATCATGCGTCCAACTCCGCGTGGGCGCAGCAGCAGCATTACGTTGTACTGGTCTCGCTCGACGGCTTCCGCTGGGATTACGCGGCTCGCGACCACGCCGAACATCTGCTCACCCTCGGCAAGCAGGGTGCGTGGGCGCCCGAAGGCATGTTGCCGAGTTATCCGTCGGTTACGTTTCCGAACCACATCACGCTGGTTACGGGTCTCTACCCCGAGCATCACGGGATAATTGCCAACGAGTTTTACGACCCCGCGCGCAAAGCCTTTTACGCTATGCGGGATAAGAAGGCAGTAACCGACGGCAGCTGGTACTCGGGTACGCCGCTCTGGAGCCTTGCCGAAAGCCAGGGAATGCATGCGGCGGTTCTCCTGTGGCCTGGTTCCGAAGCCGAGATCGCCGGCTTCCGTCCCACCTGGTATGCGCGCTGGGATTCGGACACGGCGAACAGTCCCGCGGCTTTGAAGGCGCGCGTCGACAATGTTGCCGCATTGTTGCATCTGCCGCCTGCCGACCGTCCTCATTTCATCGCGATCTACTATCCCGAGCCGGATCACGAAGGCCACGAATCCGGCCCCGATTCATCTGCAACGCACAAGGCCGTGCTGAAGATGGACGCAGAAATTGGAAAGCTGAAAGTGGCACTCGATGCAACCGGCCTGCCGGTTGACCTGGTGGTGGTGAGCGACCACGGCATGGCGCGCACGCAGGGTGGTTGGATCAATCTCGATGCCTTTACCAACCTGGCGGGCTTTCAGACCGCCGGTTCGCTGCTCTACACCACAGATGAGCAAGACCGCGTGCGTGTTTACAGCCAGCTCAAGAAGGCTTCATCGGAGTTCATGGTCTATCGCTTGAAGGACGTGCCGCCGGAGCTGAATTACAACCAGAATCCGCGCGAGGGCGATCCCGTTGTTGTGGCGACCGGGCCTTTCGCGATCCGAGCGAGTACGCCGGAGGGCCGCATCGACCATGCGCCGCCGGTGGGAATGCATGGCTTCGATCCGGCTAAAGTTCCCGAGATGAAGGCCAGTTTTTTTGCCGCGGGGCCTGACATCCTGCCCGGCAAAACCGTTGCGCCTTTCGAAAATGTCAACCTCTACCCCTGGATCGCGCACATGCTCGGCCTCAAGCCGGCAACGAACGATGGCAGTCTGAACATCCTGGCGGGCACGCTGAGGGACAACGGCGCCGCGCAGGATAAATAAGAACTGGAAAAATAAAAGCTGGGAAAGTAAGAGGAGCAAGTAGAAATGGGTCTGGTTCTTGGAATCGATGGCGGCGGCACGCGCACTCGCGCCTCCATCGTAAACAGTTCATCGGGTGATGAGGCTCTCGCCTTTGCTGAGAGCGGCTCCATCAAGCGCCTTCGCGTGGGCGCCGAAGCTGCCGAAGAAAATCTCCGCGCCCTGCTTACCGAGGTCCACGCGCAGGCCGGAGTCACCGGTGTCGATGCAGCCTCAGTCGGCGTGGCTAGCGCAACCATGCCCGGCATTCCCGAGTGGATTACCGCTGTTTTGCGCGAATTCAACATCGAAAAATCCGAAGTCGTTGGCGACGAGGTGATTGCGCTCGACGCAGCATTTGAAGGCGGTCCCGGAATCCTTCAGATCGCCGGCACCGGCTCAAACACCATCGGCCGCGCGCCCGACGGCAGCCGGGAATGCGCCGGCGGCTGGAGTTCGCGACTCGGCGACGAAGGCTCGGGCTACTGGATCGGCCTGCACGCAATCCGCCGCGCGCTGAAGGCCTACGATCGCGAAGAACCCACGCAGATTCTGAATCGCGTGAGTGAAATCTGGGGTACGCCCACGATTGAGGCGCTTGTGAATCTGGGCGACAGCACGCCGGGCCCCGATTTTGCCGCGCTTGCGCCCGCCATCAGCGAGCTCGCCGAGGCAGGTGACGCGGTTGCCATCGGCGTCCTGAAGCAGGCTGCGGCCGACCTCGTCGATTTTGTTCTACTGGTGCGCTCCAAGCTGCGCGGCAAGCACGCTCTCGCGGAAGAAGTGCCAGTCGCATATACCGGCAGCGTGATCGAGAAGACCCCGATTGTGCGTCACGATTTCTTTGCCGGCCTCAAGACTGCCGCGCCCGGGATGCCGATCCGTGAGAGTGCGGTGGTTTCTCTAGAAGGCGCGATCTGGCGGGCAAAACGGCTGGCTCAATGAGCTAACGGGAATCAGCGAGCCGCTACCGCACCCACCAGCTCGCCGTTGTGAATCGACGCGGCCAGCTTGCCCGTTTCATCGATCGCGACAAGATTCGCCTTGCGCCCAACAGCAATCGTTCCGACCTCGTCGCCGAACCCGGTCATCGCCGCTGGATTGACGGTGAGCAGCCGCAGCGCCTCATCGAGCGTTGCGCCGGTGAACGCAACAAAGTTCTCAAGCGCCCGATCGAGCGTGAGCACGCTGCCGGCCAGCACGCCCCGCGCCATTGCGCGGCCGTTGGCTACCTGCACAGCAAAATTGCCCAGTTGATACTCGCCGTCCGGCATTCCGGCTGCGCTCATGGCATCCGTTACCAGGATCCCGCGCTCGGGGCCCTTTGTCTTCCACCAGATCTTCGCCATCTCCGGCACGTTGTGAATGCCGTCGCAGATCAGCTCGGCATACAGCGAATCGGTCGCCAGCACGATGCCCAGAATTCCCGGCTCGCGATGGTCCAGCGGCCGCATGGCGCTGAAGGTGTGCGTCGCACTTACCGCTCCGGCGGCAATTGCCGCGCGTGTCTCCGCTGCCGTGGCATTCGAGTGGCCCACTGAAACCCTCACGCCCTTCGCCGTGGCATGAGCCACGAGCTCAACCGCGCCCGGCAGCTCTGGAGCCAGCGTCATCAATCGTGCGTGGCCGCCAGCCGCCTCATACAGCCGGTCAAAGGTCGCCATGTCGGGATCGAGTAGATATTCCTTTGGCTGCACGCCGCATTTGGCGTGCGACAAGAACGGCCCCTCAAGGTGAATCCCGATAGGCAGGGCCGCGTCACCGTCGGCGTCAATCCGGTCAGGATGGTCGATCAGTTTCGCCAGGCCGTCAAGCGCGCGCAGCGTCATATCGAGAGGAGCGGTGACGGTGGTCGCGAGATAACTCCCGGTTCCGCGCGTCGCCAGGAATCTGCCGATCGCGGCCAGCGCCTCCGGCGTCGCCTCCATCACATCGTGGCCGGCCGCGCCGTGAATGTGTACGTCGAAGAATGCGGGCGCCAGCATTGCGCCCTTGAACTCGTGCAACTCCGCGCCCGGAACTTCAACATGGGCGCCAAAACCTTCAGTGATCGCGACAACCCGGTCGCCTTCAATTTCAACAATGGGGTAGGGAAGCAGACTGGAACCGGTCCAGAGGTTGTCGGCAGTCAATACCGTGCGCATGGCTCCCAATTATAACCACCAATCTGCTCACTTGTCGTTAGAATGATCACAATTCTGATCTGATGCGGACCCTGACTGCAAACCGTTGCACCTGGGATAGGTCCATGCCGGTTTACCGGTACTTGCGCAGCACGCCCAGCACCCGGCCCTGGATGGCGACCTGGGCCGCCGGCACATAGATCGGGTCCATCTCAACATTCGACGGTTGCAGGCGGATGACGCTGCCCTCGGGATAAAAGCGCTTCAGCGTCGTTTCGGCTCCGTGCACCAGCGCCACCACAATCTCGCCTTGCCGCGCGGTCTTGGTCCGCTCCACCAGCACGTAGTCGCCGTCGATAATGTGCTCGTCGCGCATCGAGTCGCCCCGCACCTCGAGCGCAAACACATCGCGGTTGCCCACCACGTCGTGCAGCGAGATGGTCTCCTGCGACTCCATCGTCTCCACCGGCTGCCCGGCGGCAATGCGCCCGGCGAGCGGCAGCCTGAGGCTCGAGCGCGTCCGCGTCCCCGGCGGCACCACGTCAATCGACCGGCTGCGGTTGTGCACGCGGTCCAGCATTCCTTTTTTTTCCAGGTTGGTGATGTGCTTGTGGACCGTGGCCAGGCTCTTCAGCCCCATGCCTCGCGCAATTTCTTCGAACGACGGAGAATAGCCGTTGCGCGCCACAAACGACTCAAGGAAATCGAGAACCTCTTTTTGCCTTCTGGTGACTGCCATGCGCGCATTATAGCGAATAAAAAGCGAATTGCAACAGCGGAATCGGCGGGCGCATGTTACTTTTTGTGCACATCCTCCGGAACGCGTCCGATTTCACTCAAACTGACCGCCGCTCATTGTCCAATTGCTTCCCTGATCCCTGATCCCTGATCCCTGATCCCTGATCCCTGTCTCTTACAATCGTCCCATGATCCTCGAGACCTTCGCCGTCGGTCCGCTGCAGTGCAACTGCACCATCCTCGGCGACGACGAGACCCACGAGGCCATCGTTATCGATCCCGGCGACGAGATCACCCGCATTCACCGCCGGCTGACCGAGCTCGGCCTTACTCTCACGCAGATCCTCATTACCCACGGGCACATCGACCACGTGGGCGGTGCGCTCAAACTCAAGCGCCTCACCGGCGCGCCCATCCTGCTCAACCAGAACGACCTCAAGTTGCTGGCCATGATGGAAGAACAGGCCGCCTGGGTCGGCATCCCAACTCCTGCGGTCGCCCCGCCCGACGAATCTCTCAAAGACGGGCTGGTCGTGGGCCTGGCGCGTTATCCGGCCCAGGTCATCCACACTCCCGGCCACACCCAGGGCTCCATCTGCCTGCACTTTGCGGCGCAGAATCTGCTCTTCGCCGGCGACACGCTCTTTGCCGGCAGCATCGGCCGCACCGATCTCCCCGGTGGCGACTACCCGCAGATCCTCCGCTCTATCCACTCAAAGCTGTTGGTTCTTCCCGAGGAGACCCGCGTCATCGCCGGCCACGGTCCCGCAACCACCATCGGCGAGGAGCGCGGGTCGAATCCCTTCCTCGCGGTACGCTGACCAGAAAATAGACAACAAGGTAAGAGTCGATATTTCAGATATTTATTGCTGCAATCTCAAGTGACACTTAAAACCCATCGCCGGAATTATTACTTACTTGATGCGTTCGGAAATAGTTAACCAGCGCGGTTACGCCGGAACTGAATTCGGCTTCGGGCGCGAGCAGACTCACCACCAGCCAGCCCGACGGCCCCATACCAAAAAAGTGTCCCGGATGCACCCAGACGCCGCGTTCCAGCAGCCTTGAAACTGTGGCGTCGTCGGGCTCGAGCGCCGGAATCCGCAGCACCGCGTACCAGCCGCCCTCGACCTTCAGGCGCATCATTTCGGGGGCGGCGGCAAGCGCACGATCCAGCGCGGCAAGGTTCGTTTTTACCCGGACGCGAATCTGGGCCTGGATTGCGCCGCTCGCTTCAATCCACTTCGGCAGCGCCCCCTGCACCGGCGCGTTCATTGAGAGAAAGGTGTCGGCAATCACCTCGAGACGAGCCATCGCTTCCGGCAACTCCGGTCCCGTCGCCACAATCCACGCCGCCTTCATTTGCGGAAGGCCGGCAATCTTGCTCAACCCGCTCACCACAAATACCGGTACGCCCTCCAAGCCGGCCGCAAAGCTCGCTTGCCGCTCTTCTGGTCCGAATCCGTAATCGAGAAAGACCTCATCCACAATCAGCGCCAGGCCGCACCGGCGGCAAAGCTCCGCGAGCCGTTCCTTCTCCCATGGCTTGGTGAAGTGTCCTGTCGGATTGTTGGGATGCACGACGACTATCGCGCGTGTCCGTTCGGTGACCGCGCTCTCAAGGCCTTCAAACTCGATCTGCCATCCCTGGTCGTAGACCAGCGGCGCGGCGCCCAGCTTCACGTCATCGAGGCCGGCCAGGAAATCAAACAGCGGATACCCCGGCTGCAGAGTGATGATTTCGTCACCGGGATCGCACAGCAGCCGGAAGAGATAGCTATACGCCTCGCTGGTGCTGGTAGTAAGGACGATCTGTCCCGGATCGATCGCGATGCCGTGCGCCGTGTAATACCCGCAGACTGCCTGCCGCGCCGGGAGCATTCCCAGCGGCTGCGGATCGTAGTCGAGGGCACGCGGATCGGCCAGCGCCGTGAGCAGGCCGGCCGGGTAGGCAAAGCCGCAACGCGTGGGGTTCGATGCCGTCAGGTCGGCCACCGGCAAGCCAGCCTCGACACGCTCGCGATGGGCCCGCGCCAGCTCGCTCTCTTCCACGTTCCAGTTTGTGCGTTGAGAAAAGTGCATTGGTCTTTTGTGCCAGTCCTGTCATCAATCCAAAGAGTAAGACCGCCCACGACGGCGGTCGGGCACAATGGAGAGAGGCACCCACTCCAAACATACACGGGCGCCGGGCTTCTCATAGGATCAAACGGGGAGGGGAATTGGCTCTGCGCGCGGTTGTTTTCGACTATGGAATGGTACTTTCAGGCCCTCCCGACTCCGCGGCCCACGCGGCCCTGGTGCGCATCACCGGCCTGCCCGAGGCCGAGTTCGAAACCCTCTACTGGCGCGACCGGCCCACCTACGACGAAGGCAGGCTCACCGGCCTTGAATTCTGGCAGAAATTAAATCGCGATGCTGCGCTGGGGCTTTTGCCGCCAGCCATCGACGAGCTGAACCACTGGGACGGTCGGATGTGGACCACGCAGAACGACGCCATGCTTGCTTGGGCTGAGCGGCTCAAGGCGCGGGGATTTTTGACGGCGATCCTGTCGAACATGGGCGACAACGTTCTGGCCAGCATCAAGCGTACTTTTACCTGGCCCGCGCGATTCGATGTCCGCGTATGGAGCTTCGAACACCACATGGTCAAGCCCGGGCCCGCAATTTATCGATTGACGCTCGATCAGCTCGGAACCCGCCCCGAGGAAACTCTGTTTCTCGACGATCGTGAGGTAAATGTGGTGGCGGCTGCGGCGCTGGGCATGCGGGCGATTCGGTTCTCGACCGTTGAGAATCTACGCACAGAGTTGATTGCGCAGGGTCTCGATGCTGAGTTGCCGCTGCCGTGAAGGATTCGACGAATTTGAGGTTTCGCTGCCGGGCTGTGGAACTGTGAAGAGAGTTCCGCCAATTGATTGATTCCATTGGAATCACAGTTACACAGCCGAAAAAGAAGGCCCCCTTTTCGGCGTTTCCTGCACTCTTGCAGTTCTTGTCGTTGACGGTGAAGTTCTTCATCTTCCAGTCGCAATCCTTCCTATTAAGAGTGTGCGCCGAAGGACCGTAATTGTCTGTAGCGGAAACAGGAGCTAAGTCCTTTTAATCCAACGCGACCGAACCCGCTCCTCTTTACGTCTTTTGCGGGCCCGGCTAGCTGATTGCCGCGGTTCCCAGCCCCACCAGGTTGGCCGCAGCAATAATGATCACGATGCCCACCCAGAGCAGCCGGATGGGCCGCGATCCAACGCCCTTCCACTCGCCCAGCGCCAGCCCCACCAGCCCGCCGCACAGCACGTAGATGCTCATGTGCAACATCCAGTTCACATAGCTCACCTGCGCGGGAATGTTGGCCTCGCCCCATGCATAGAAGAAGAACTGCAGATACCACATGATGCCGCCGGCCGCCGCCAGCGCGGCGTTCTTCGCAATCACCGGTCCCGCCTGGCTCATATCCGCACGAATGCTCAGCCGCTTGAGCGATGCCAGCCGGATGAAGCAGTAGCCCATGTTCACCACTGCGCCGCCGCCCATGATGAGCACGTAGCTGGGCAGCCGCGCGTAGAGAGGATTGACGCCCGCCGCAAGTGCCGCCGCGCGGATGGGCGTGGCCGCATCGAGACCAAACGAGAATCCCGAGGAAAAAATGCCGCACATGACGGCGAGCGCCAGGCCGAGCATGACGTTGAATTCCTGAACGCCCTTGCCGAGTTGTTGCTCCTTCTGGTGGCCGGCGTAGGAAACGACCGCGATACCGGCCAAAGCAATGGCGATGCCGGCCAGGGTCAGCCGTCCGCCCTGGGTGCTGAAGAGCACTGCCTCCTGCCCATGCATGAACGGCGGAACAAGCGTGCCTACGACGAGGGTGACGCCAATGGCTACGCCGATGCCCAACGACATGCCGAGATGGCGCATGGTGAGCCCGTAGCTCACGTTGCCCACGCCCCACATGGCGCCAAAGAGCGCCACCTTGAGCATCAGGTGCGGGTCGATGCCTGCGTAAAACGCATGAAAACTCGGCAGCAGAATGAGGCTCATGCCGATGGGCAGCAGGATCCAGGAGAAGAACCCTGCGATAGCCCACGTGGTCTCCCACGACCACTTTTTGACCTTCTCAATGGGCGCGTAAAACGAGGCCGCGCAGGCCGCGCCCACAATGTGCCACCCGATTCCCGCCAGAATCATCATCTGCATTCGGTTTCCGCGCCTCGCTATTTCAGATCGACGTTAAAGGTATAACTGCCGGAGGGCAGCACAAGGCCGCTCTCGCCATTGCGCGACTCAGGCTTGAGTTCGCCGCCGGCTTGAATCGGCGTTCCGGATAGTTTGTACTTCGACTGCTCAGCGGCGGTGAGCGGCAACCAGCCCGTTGTGTTCGCCGGAATGGTGACGTGCCATAGTGCCGTCGCGCCGACTAGCTTCCAATCGGAGTGGATGCGTCCATACGATGAGTCGTAATCGAAAGAAACGTGGCCCAGGCGAGGGTCGAAGACCGGATGCAAGACCACTGTGTGGAAGCCTGCGTCGAGCGGCGACGCGTCCACGCCGGCCGCGTAGCGGTAAATCCAGTCGGCGACGGCGCCGTATGCGTAGTGGTTGTAGGAGTTCATGCTCGGGTCGCCGCGCATCTGGTCGCCGTTCCAGCGCTCCCACATGGTCGTGGCGCCGTGCGTCACCATGTACCCCCAGGAGGGGTATTGCGTGTTCAGGAGCAGGGTGTAGGCCAGATCGGAGTAGCCGGCCTTGGTTAGCTCCTCAAGCAGATACGGCGTGCCGAGAAAGCCGGTACCGAGCAGACTGTGGTTAGCCTGGATCTTGTCGACCAGCTTTCTGGCCGCGGCGGCGCGGAGATTCTCCGGCACAAGGTTCATGTGCAGGGCGAGCACGTAGCCGGTTTGCGTGTCGCCGCCTTTGCTCTTTGCATCCGGGTTGTTGATCTGCCCGAACTCCGATGCGCTGTTATCCGCGCCGGCCACGAATCCGTCGTCGCTTACGAATTGCTTGTCGAAGGCGGCGCGAATTTTGTCGAACAGCGCCGCATACTTCTCGGCCTCGGCGGTGCGGCCCGTTGCCTGGGCCATTTCGCGCATCAGCGTTACATCGTACGCCCAGTAGGCGGTTGCAATGAGAAGGTAGTTGGTCTTGCCTTCGGGCGAGAGCCAGTCGCCGAAGGCGATGCCGGAGTCGTTTTTCCACAAGCCGTCGGAATTGCCGGCCTCGATTGCATCGAGATACCTGGTCATCGCCGCCCAGTTCTGGTCGATGATGCTGGTGTCTCCGGAGTCGAGCCACGCGGTCCACGGGATGATGATGCCGGCGTCGCTCCAACCGGCGGCGTGGCCCATGTTGGGGTGCACTGTTCCCGGCGAATAGATGCCGTAATAGGGCGTATTAAACTGTGTTCCGCGCATGTCGCCGGCGAACTTGCGGGAGAAGGCGGCCAGATCCATGTTGTAGCTGGCGGCGCGCCAGAAGACCTCGGCGTCGCCCATCCAGCCCAGCCGCTCGTCGCGCTGCGGACAGTCGGTGGGCACGCCGACAAAATTCGATCGCTGGCCCCAGAGAATGTTGCTCCAGAGCTGGTTGATCAACGGGCTGCCGGTTTCGAGGTGGGCGGTAAACGGCGCGTCGGTGTGGATAACGTTCGCTTTCACAGAATTGATGTCCGGCTTTCCGGGAAAGCCGGTCAGCTCCGCATAACGGAAGCCGTGGAAGGTAAACTGTGGCGTAAAGTCTTCAATTCCGTGCCCGGTCTGAGCTCCGCGGAGAATGAAGTGATCTGTCGCCTTTGCGGTGCGCAGATTGTCGGTGTAAATTGTGCCGTCAGGGTTGAGAATCTCGGCAAAGCGAAGGCGGACGTCGGTTCCTGCCGGCCCAGTTACCCGCAGCCATTCCTGGCCTGAGAAGTTCTGCCCAAAGTCATAGACAAAGACGCCGGGTTTGGGTTGCGTGGGCGATCTTGCCTCTATCGGCCGCACTGCGCGAATGGGCGGAAAGTCCTGCGCCTCGATCTTCATCGGCGCGGGATCGATTGTCGTAGCCGGGCTCCAGCCGGTTGCCGCGAATTCAGGCATGTTCCAGTGCATGTTCCAACCTTGGTCTGGAAAGCGCGCATCCTGCGTCTCGCCGTCGTAGATCTCTGAATGGAGAATGTACGATGGCTCAGCCAGCCAGCTCGCATCCGTCGCAACCCATTCCACACTGCCGTCTGTGTACTCGATACGAAGCTGCGCGCGTAGCGCGGGTGGAGTGACGCCGTAGTTGTTCGGCTGCTGCAGCCATTCGAGTGGAGTCTCATACCATCCCGGCGCAAGCAACCCGCCGATAGCATTTTCGCCCACTGCAATCTGAGAAGTTACGTCATAGGTTTGGTAGTAGACGCGCTCGCGATAATCAGTCCACCCCGGTGCCAGCAACTGGTCGCCTACTCGTTGTCCATTCAGAAACATCTCGTATGCGCCAAGCGCCGTTGCATACAACCGCGCCGACTTCACTGGCTTATTCACCGTGAACGATTGCCGCAAATCCTTCACCGAATCCGGAATCCATGGATGGCCGTTTGCCTCAGCGCCATCGGGCACAACCGCAGCCGGCTTCCAGCCGCTGTCATCGAATTGTTTTCCTGTCCAGCCTGAAGCCGCGTGGATTGCGGACTTCCAGGTCGCGTCGGTGCCGAAGCTTGCCCAGGCGCCGTCTGCATACTCCACCACCAGCGTTGCGATGGTTGGCGGCGCGGTTGCCTCGACTGCGCCGTCGGGATTGTCAAGGTAATGCAGAGTCTCGATGGCCAGCGTGTTGGCGCCCTCGATCAGCTTCGCGGTCACATCCGCGCGCACAAACTTCTTCCACGGCGTGTGCCCGTAGGGCGGCAACGGCACTTCCTCCATTACCGGCGCGCCGTTTACCCACGCTGCAGCCGTCTCCTGCCCGGTTGCATAAAGCGCAGCAAACTTCACCGGCTTGGTGAGGTTGATGATGGTGCGGTACGCGAATCGCTGCTCCTTTCCGCGTTCCGTGGCGAGCGTTGCTGCGTCGGGGCTCGCGATCCAATCTGCTGTTGCGTTGCGAACGGTGGCCTCTTCAGGGGTCTCGTAACCGATCCACGCGGCAGTCCAGGACGATTCCGACATCAGGCCGGTTTCCCACAAGGAGGCCGCGCTGGGCGCATCGGCTTTTCCGTTGGCGCCCCACACAGTAACGCGCCAAAAATACCGCGTGCTCGGCTTGAGCGCCGGTCCCGAGTACTTCACGTTCAGCGATTGCGCGCCGTCGACCCTTCCGCTGGTCCAAATATCGGGATTGCCCGCCTTGAGAGAGTCGGCGTTAGAAGCAACGTCGACCTCATACGCTGTCTGTTTTGCGCCGCGTGCAGGGTCGTGCAGTCGCCAACTGAATTTGGGCGCCGGATCGTCGATGCCGAGCGGGTTGGGCAGATTGTCGACGCGCAGCTCGACCGGGCCGACGACGCCGACAGAATTCTGCGCCGGCAGATACGTCGAGGCTGCGGTAAAAACCAGGGCCAGGCCAAGGCTGAGAAAGTTGCGGAATGGTGCAGTTTCTTTCACTTGCGTCCTCCTCATTGGCTCGATTGGACGATTGCGTTTCATTATCGAAAAAATTTCGGGACGGAATAAAGCTAATCAGGAGGAGGCAAGATTGTCAAAGTATAAGTTGCAACGGCTTGGTCGCGTCCGAGGGTACCAATATTCCCATTTGGAATCCGCGAGTAATCTTACGCGAAGGCGGGATTCTCCAATACACTCCCCAACAACAGTCCGCTTGACGCGACCATCGTAGTTTAGAGAAGCAGCGTTCAACGCGCGGCATTACACTCGACGCATGGATTTTCGCCTTTATGCAGCTACTTCCAGCCAGGGCAAGCTGCGCGATTTTCGCGCGGCGGCGCACACCCATTCGCTGGAGATAGAGCCGCTGCCCAACCTCGACGAGATCGACCCGCCCGAGGAGAACGGCGAGACCTTCGAGGAGAATGCAACGCTCAAGGCGGTCTACTACTCCCGCTTCGCCCACAGCGCGTTGATCCTTGCCGACGATTCCGGCCTGGAGGTAGACGCCATCGGTGGCGCGCCCGGAGTGCGCTCGGCGCGTTTCGCCGCCGACTGCGGCCTGGTGGACTCGCCCGACGCCAACGACAACACCGACGTTTGGAACAACATGGTGCTGCTGCAGCGGCTGGCCGACGTTCCTTTTGCCCGCCGCACGGCTCGCTATCGCTGCGTGCTGGCATGCGCTCGCGATGGGCAACTGCTGCAAACTGGCGAGGGCTTTGTTGAAGGCATGATTCTTGAGGCTCCGCGCGGCACCGGAGGTTTCGGCTACGACCCGCTCTTTCTGCTGCCATCGCTCAACCGGACCATGGCCGAAATCGACCTTGAAACCAAGGCGTCCATCAGCCACCGGGGCCACGCGTTGAGCGCGTTGCTTGAGAAGCTGATGTGAAGCGTTGTGCGGGCAGGGGGTCAGTCTGAAAAAAACAATCCCTCAGGGGCTAAAGCCCACAAGCATTTTGCCCTATTCATGTACGGGCTGAAGCCTGTACCCTTCAATCTGAGCCGCTACCCTCGTCCTCGTGCCCTTGTGTTCCAGCTCACACACGGGTATGATCCCTTTATGGATGTTCTGACCTGTTGTCGCTGCTGTACGCATTTATGCGCGCGCAGCTTGACTTGGGTCTAATAGTCCGAACCTGACCAACTAATCAAGCATCTCCACTGCCCGCGCATGCTATCGCTGCCGCGGGTTTTCTGTTTTTTGCCCCCAAAAGTTCAGGAAGGACTGCAATGACCGACGCCGTACAACCTAAAGAAACCAAAGCCCAGCGCATGGAGCGCTTGAAGCGCGAAAAGAATCCCTGGGAGGCCTTTGACGAAGTTCGCGCATTTGCACGCACCGGCCGCTCTAGCATCGTGCCCGAGTGGGCGGGTGTGTACTTCAAGTGGTGGGGCATATACACGCAGGGTGACGGCGTGGGTGCGACCGGAGGCAAGGGCGGTGAGGGGCTTGCCTCCGATTACTTCATGATGCGGGTTGGCATTCCCAATGGAATCGTTAGCTCGCACCAGTTGCGGACCATTGGCGGCCTGGCCCGGAGATACGGCCGCAACCTGGCCGACATTACCGTGCGGCAAAACATTCAGCTCCACTGGCTCACCATTGAGTCGCTGCCTGAGGTGGTTGACGCGCTCGACGCCATCGGCCTCTCGCCCAAGGGGGCCTGCGGCGACGTGGTGCGCAACGTAACCGGTTGCCCGCTGGCCGGCGTTGCGGCAGACGAGATGATTGACGCTTCGCCCATTGCGCAGGGCATCGCGCGGCTGCTGACGGCCAATGTTGATTTCTATAACCTGCCGCGCAAATTCAAGATCTCGGCCACGGGCTGCCCCAAATGGTGCACCTATCCCGAGATCAACGACATCGGTCTCACGCCGGTGCGCCGCGGCGATGAGGTCGGTTACTCGCTGCGCGTTGGCGGAGGTCTTTCGAACGAGCCGCATCTCGCTCTCCGTCTCGATGCATTCGTGCGGCACGATCAGGCCATTGACGTGGTTCGCGGCGTGACTGAGATCTTCCGCGAGCAGATTGGCCTGCGCCAGAGCCGCGATCGCGCGCGGCTCAAGTACCTGTTTATGCGCGAGGGCTGGACCGCTGAGAGCTTTCTCGACGAGCTGAAGTGGCGCATCGGTTTCAAGCTCGATCCCGCGGAGCCCGAGGAAGTGCCGGACGACGTGTTGCGCGATCACGCGGGGATTCATCTGCAGCGCCAGCCGGGCCTGAATTACGTTGGCGCCTCGGTGCTGCGCGGCCGCATGACCGGCGAGCAGCTTGAGGCTGCGGCCGAGCTGGCCGAGCGATTCGGTTCGGGCTCGCTGCGCGCGACGGTCTCGCAGAACCTGGTGATTGTGAATGTTCCTCGCGCCAAATCAGGCGAACTGGTGCGCGAACTCGGCCAGATCGGCCTGCACGTCGACGGCTCGCCTTTCTGGCGGGGCGCGGTGGCCTGCACGGGCACCGAGTTCTGCAAGCTGGCCATCGCCGAGACCAAGGGCTTTACGCGCTGGCTGGTCGACGAAATGGAGGAGCGGCTGCCGCAGTTCGATCAGCAGTTGAAGCTCCATGTTACCGGCTGCCCGAATAGCTGCGGCCAGCACTGGATCTCTGATATTGGCCTCGAAGGCAAGAAGATCAAGTACAACGGCGAGCTGACTGACGCCTTCTACTTCTGCCTTGGCGGCGCTGTGGGCCGGGATGCCGGGGTTGCTCGGCCGGTCGGGTTTCGTTGCGCCGCGCCGCTGGTGCCCGAGGCCATCGAGCGCTTGCTGCGCGAATACCTCGCGGACCGCGGCCAAGGCGAGAATCTGCGCGCCTGGTTCGCGCGGCACACCAACGAAGAACTGCGCGCCCATCTTGCCGGCGAAGTGCTTGCGCAGGTTGAGCGCGATTTGCCGGTCGGACGAGTGCCTCACGGAGTTGCCGACTGAGGAAGACAGGGAATAGGGAACAGGGAATAGGGGCGTATGCAAGGCACTCGCAAATCGCTGACCACGAACCACGAATCACGGACTCTATGACGTTGCTGCCGATTTTTTTGAAACTGGACTCGCGCCCCGGTCTGCTGGTCGGCGCGGGCACGGTTGCGCTCGATAAGCTCGGCGCGCTGCTGCCAACTGGCCTGCGGATTCACGTGGTCGCACCGGAAGCGCGGCCGGAGTTCCACAAGCTTGCCGAGCAGGGAAGAATCGAACTCGTCCTGCGCACGTTCGAGCCCGCCGACCTCGACGGGCAGTTCCTCGTCATCGCAGCGACGAATGTGCCCGAGGTGAACGCCGAGGTTTATCGGCAGGCTCGCGAGCGGGGCATTCTCACCAATTCGGTCGACGACATTCCCAACTGCGACTTCTTCTTCGGTTCTGTGGTGAGCCGCGGCGCGCTGCAGGTGGCGATCTCGACCGCCGGCGAAAGCCCCGCATTTGCCCAGCGCCTTCGCCGCGAGATCGAGGCGCAGTTGCCAGCGGATATTGGACCGTGGCTTGCCGACCTGGGCCGGCTGCGCCGCGAGATTCTGGCCACTTTGCCTGCCGGAGATTCACGCAAGGCGCTGTTGCATCGGCTCGCAAACCGGCCGGTTACTGCGTCGCGCGCGACCATCCTCCCTGTGCAAGCCGAAACAGAACCCGGGGTGCCCCATCCTTGGAATGGATTCTCGATAGAGAAGCCGTTCCAAGGGTGGGAGAGCACAAACACGAGTTCATGCGCTTCCATCCTTAGCGACCGAGGCGAGGTCGAAGGAGTCGAAGGATCTGCGATTCGGCCTCAGAAAGGCCGCGTCTTCCTCGTCGGCGCCGGCCCAGGCTCGCCTGATCTGCTCACCGTCAAGGCCTGGCGGCTGATTCAATCAGCCGATGTCATCCTTCATGACGACCTCGTTGCGCCAGCGATACTCGAGTTGGCGCCGCCCCACGCAGTGGTGGTCAACGTGGGCAAGCGTTGCGGCGTGAAAACCATTACCCAGGACGAGATCAACGATCTCATGGTTTCGCACGTGCGCGACGGCCGCTCGGTGGTGCGCCTCAAGAGCGGCGACCCGCTGCTCTTTGGCCGCGCCGCCGAAGAGATCTCCGCGCTCGCAGGCGCCGGCATTCCCCATCAAGTAGTTCCCGGCGTCTCGGCGGCTTTCGCCGCTGCCGCGGCCATCGGCTGCTCGCTTACCGATCGCGAATGGGCCTCGAATGTGATCTTTTCAGCAGGGCAACATGCCCAGTCGCACAACAAGGCGGCTCTGCCGGCGATTGAAGATGCCACGCGCGTGGTTTACATGCCGGGCCGCGACCTGACGCTGCTCGCCGCGCAGTGGCTGGCCGAAGGGCTGCCCCCCGAACTGCCGTGCGCGATCGTCTCCCGCGCGGCTCAACCCGACCAGAGCGTCTTCTCGACCACGCTGGGCGAGTTGTCCTCGGCGCCCACCGCGCAGGCCCCGAGCCTGCTGATGGCCGGGTGGGCGTTGCGAGAGCGCGAAGTGAAAGGGCGGCCGGCGGAAGACACAATCTCTGAGTCCCTGCCTGGCACGCTCACGGTTTGAATCGCCTCGATTGAAACCGAGTTCTGTTCGGATTGGCGGTGATGCGGGCATTACAGACGGGCAGCACCTGTATATGTCGATTCACAGTGTTCTCAGCGACCGGCAAAGGCGGCGGAATAGCCGGTTGCAAGCGGCCTTAGAGCTTGGCCGGCGACCGCTCAATTTACTCGACAAAGCCCCAGAAGCAGGGTAGGCTCTTCCCTATCTAACCGGGTCCGATGCCGCGGCGCAGTAAGGCTTTCGCGCCAATTTAGATTATTACCTAATCACAGGTCTGAGGCGGTCGCCTGGGCCTTCCCACGCAAATTCGAGCGACCCATCCAGCCCACCCTACCGAAAAAAGGAGTGAAGCCATGCGAGCACTTCCTCTGCGTGCCGCTCTGTGGAGCGCCGCGCTCATATGCACTGTCCTCTTTGCCTCCACCGCCGCATTAGCGCAAATGGATCGCGGATCCCCGCCAGCGGCCAAACCCGTTATCGAATTGGTTCCCAGCCAGACTCCGGTTCTGCGAAAGGATGGCGAAGCCTCGTTCGAGAACGCGCCGGCCAACTTTCATGCGTTTGCCTCGGCACACGTTGGAGACGACGCAATAGCAGAACCATTGACGCTGAGATTTGGCGCTTCAACGCAGATTACCGCGATCGAGTCGACCAAAGACTTCGTCGTGGACGCGGGCTCGGCCTGCCAGGTGGGAAACCGCTACGCCGAAGGAGACAATTGCACCCTGCTGGTGCGCTTCTCGCCCCAGGGCGCGGGACGGCGCCTAGGTAAGCTGACCATTACGCACACCGCTTCGCCACAGCCGATGGCGTTTGGGATTGGCGGATACGGTTATGCGCCCGTTCTGAGCTTTACGCCCGCCTTGATCACGACCGTGCCCGGAACTTATCCGTCGAGCAAGGGCCTGCTGAGCGGCGCGCAGAACCTGGCGGTGGATGGCAGCGATGGGCTGTATATCGCCGACACGGGCAACGATATTATCCGGTACATGGATTCGAGCGGTACCTTCACGAGCCTGGCCACATATTACTCGTCGCCGCTCGGGATTGCGGTGGATAACTTCGGCGAGGTGTATTTCGACGAGCCGGTTGAGAATCTGTTGTTTGAGATCTTCGACACCGGCACGGTGACTCTGCTCAACGGAACCGGCATAAGTAGTTGCACCGTCTCCACGCCCTGCGCTTTAGATTTTGAGGCGCTGAGCAATCCCGGGATGTTGAGCATCGATCTCAACAACAACCTGTTTTTTCCTGAGGCAACCGATGGGGCGGCGATGTCCACCGTTCAGCCTAGATTGGCGGACCTGATCTACCTCTATGACCCATTTACCTATAGTTACGTCCCAACCAACGCATTTGCCGTGGACTCCGGCGACAATCTCTACAGTTTCTGGTACGCCGGCGACTGCGAGATCGTTCAGCAGTCGCTGAATAACGCTGAGAACTCGATTGTTCTTTACAGCAGAATAGCTGGCGGCCGTAATTGCGGATACTCAGGCGACGGCGGCCAGGCGGGCAACGCCGAGATCGGCGACTCTATCGGCCAGATGTACTTTGATATTTTCGGCAACCTGTACTTCAGCGATACCAAAAACCAGCGTGTGCGCCGCATCGACAACTCGACCGGGCAGATCAACACCATCGCCGGTGACGGAACTGCCGGCTACTCCGGCGACGGCGGCGAGGCCCTTTTTGCGGAACTGAATGCGCCCACCGGGGTGGCCGTAGACTCGCAGGGACAGGTGTACATCATCAGTTCGGCAGCTAGCGGCCAGGTGATCCGCAAGCTTGGACCCAACGGGCAACTGGGCTCTGGCACGCAGCTCAGAAACACCAGCAGTGCCGCGCACCTGGTGACGGTGGCAAACACCGGCAACTATCCCATGGTGCTGACGCGCGCGTATATCACCGGAACGAATGCCGGCGATTTCGCGATCGACCCCAACACCACGAGCTGCAATCTGACGGAGGGAGCGGAGCTGGAATATGGCGAGAGCTGCAAGGTGGGCATCATCTTTACGCCCGCGGCGGCAGGCTTCCGTTCAGCCAATCTGATCTTCCTGGACAACACGGTGACCAACATGAACACGGTGGGGCTCGCCGGCACCGGTACGCTGCCGTTGCCGACCTTCACCATCACGGCGCCCGCTTCCAGCGCTACCGAAACGTCAGGGACTGCGTTCACGTTCTCGGTGAGCGTGACCTCGTCAGGGACGCAGCCGACGGGAACGGTGAAAATGCTGCTGAATGGAACCGCCATCAGCGGCAGCCCGGCCACGCTGAACGGCTCAGGCGTAGCTTCGCTGAGCGTGACCTCAACAAAGACCGGCTCGAACACACTCTCGGCCACGTACAACGGCGACTCAAACTACTCCGCCGACGGCCCCATCACCCGGACTGTGACGGTGAATGCTGAGGCTGTGACGAAAGAGTCGAAGGTCACGGTGGCGTCATCGGCTAACCCTGCAACGGCGTGCAGCGCGGTTGCCTTCTCAGTCACAGTGACCGGAGCCGGCAGTGAAAAGCCGACCGGCACGGTGAAGCTGATGGATGGAACGGAGCTGCTGGGCGAGGCCACGTTGAGCAACGGCTCGGCCAGGTTGCCGAACCTCCGGCTCACTCCCGGAACCCAGGAGTTGACCGCGAACTACAGCGGCGACGCCTCGCATGAAGCGGCCACGTCTGCGCCTTTCAAGCAGATGGTGGTAGCCGACACTCAATGTGCGTCGGGGGGCGACCCTGTGCGGCCGATCATCAACCCATTTGACCTGAGAGCCAGGTAATCGAACCCTCGGGCGGGAGTCATTCCGGGATTCCCGCCGGGGCTCTTTCCGGAAGCAGGCCGGAGGCAGTCAGTTCCGGGGCTTGCGGCAGGTAAGTCCCATAAACGCCGCAGTAACCGAGAACGACGTGCTGCCTGGATTGTCGTCTAACTGGAAGTTACTCGCCGTTAAGGTCGCCTGAACCATGTATCGGTTCCTTGAGCCAGCCGGAATTCTGGTTGTTTCAGGGGTTGCGGGCGGCAGGTGAGTCGACGGAGGCAGTGATGGGACAAATTCGACGGCCCGATGGTGACCGTGATTTGGAATCATTGCGAAGCTGCTAACCTATATGCATGAAGTTCGGCGTCATTATCTTTCCCGGCTCGAACTGCGACCACGATACCTACAACGTAATCGCCGAGGTGGCTCACCAGCCGGTTACTTTTCTCTGGCACGACTCCGAGGACCTGAAGGGAGTCGATGCTGTGCTCGTCCCCGGCGGCTTTGCCTACGGCGATTACCTGCGCACTGGCGCTATTGCGCGCTTTTCTCCGGTGATGCAATCGGTGAAGGAATTCGCGGCGGGTGGTGGGCTGGTACTGGGTATCTGCAACGGGTTCCAAATCCTCACGGAGAGCGGGCTGCTGCCCGGCGCCCTGATGCGCAACGCCGGTCTCAAATACATCTGCAAGCAGGTTCATCTGCGCACTGAAACAGCCGATAGTCCATTTACGAGTCAACTTGTGAAGGGCCAGCTTTTGCAGATTCCGATCGGCCACATGGAGGGGAACTACTTTTGCGACCCCGAGACGCTGGCTCGGCTTGAGGCGGAAGACCGCATCGCATTCAGATATGCGACTGCGGATGGTAAAGTGACGCCGGAGGCGAATCCGAATGGTTCGCTCGGCAACATTGCCGGCATCCTGAACAAAGGACGCAATGTGCTGGGAATGATGCCGCACCCGGACCGGTCAAGCGAGGCAATGCTCGGTTCGGCGGACGGCTGGAAGATATTTGCCTCGATGGTATATGCTTTGGCTGCGCACTAAACGCCGTTATCAATTTCGGCTTGTGCACACGCAAAGGTTCATCGTTGGCCCAAAAGCTGACCCGGATTGCCGGGTGTTGGAATCTCTGAAGCGCTTGGTTTACCTCGCAGATTTTTTTGAAGGCTGAGAACATGATCGATATTCATCAGCACCTGATTTATGGGGTGGATGACGGGTCGCCGGATCTGGAAACTTCCCTGGCAATGGCTGAGGAAGCCGCGGCAGAGGGCATCACACATGTCGTTTGCACGCCCCATGCCAGCGAGCAATACCCGTATAACGAGGAGCTTATTCTTGCGCGTTTCCGTGAACTGCGCGAGCGGCTTCGCGACATCATCGAGCTCAGCCTGGGTTGCGATTTTCACCTCTCAGCCGACAACGTCTTCATGGCGCTCGCCAACCCGCTCAAGTATTCGATCAACGGCAAAGGCTACCTGCTGGTTGAGTTTCCCAGCCACGCGATTGGCGCGCATTTCGACGAGGCGCTCTTCAAGCTGCAGACGGTCGGTTACACGATCATCATTACTCACCCTGAGCGCTATCCGGCAGTCCAGAATAAGCCCCAAATGCTGGCGGACTGGCTGCTACGCGGAATGCTCGTCCAGGTTACTTCGAGCTCTCTTTACGGTAGGTTTGGCGCTGCTGCCAAAGCCTTCTCGAATGAGCTTCTCGAGCGCAACTGGGTTCATTTTCTCGCCACTGACGGGCATCGCCTCAATTGGCGTCCGCCGCACTTGAAAAAGGGTTACGAATATGTAAAAGACCGGATGGGCGAGGAAACGGCCCGGCGGTTGTGTTTTACCAACCCGCAGGCCGCAGTGACGGGCGCGCGCTTCCCGGATCAGCCTGATCCGGTCGGGCTTCGAGAGAATGTTCCGCTGAAGTTCGATGCTTCGCGCTTCCGCCACAAGGCAACTGCCAAGCCCACTGCGAATGGAGCCACGTCAAATGGCCAGCATTCCCCGCCGCGGACTGGAATTCGCGGCCTTTGGGATTCGCTGATAGGACGGAACTAGGGCGGTTTAGACCAGCCCCAATCCGCCATCTACGGCCAGAATCTGCCCGGTGACAAACCTGGGACCTGTGGCAAAAAACAGAACGGCCTGAGCCACATCTTCTGCGGTTCCATTGCGCTGCATTGGAGTGCGGAGGGCGAATTTTTCCGCCGGGGCCGATTCGCTTTCCTCGCCCACATCGATCCAGCCGGGCGCGACGCAGTTCACAGTGACTTGCGGCGCGAATGCCTTGGCCATTGCCTGCGTCAGCGCGTGAAGCGCAGCCTTTGAGCTTGAATAATGGCCATGCGTGGCCCACGCCTTCAATCCTCCCAGCGAGCCGATGTTGATAATTCGCCCTTCGGCGGAGCGCAGATGCGGCAGTGCCTCGCGCGCCATCAGAAACGGTCCGCGCGTGTTGGTTTCAAACGCCCGATCCCAGTCGGCGAGCGTGAGCGACTCGAGCGGCGCAGTGCTGAAGACGGCAGCATTGTTGATGAGCAGATCGAGGCGTCCGAATCCCGCGATCACTTCGACGATGGCTTTGTGCGCGGAGGCCTCGGAGCGGACGTCGCATTCCACGGCCAGCGCGTTGCGTGAGAGGGCGGCGATCTCCCGTACCGTGCGCGCCGCGTCAGTGCTCGAGGTGCGATAGGTAATGGCGACGTCGGCGCCGGCGTGGGCCAGTGCCAGCGCGATGGCGCGGCCGATGCGGCGCGCTCCGCCAGTCACGAGAGCCGTTTTACCGCTCAGAGGAAGAGTCGTCATCGTGAGGTCGGGCGCGCGGAGTGCGGGTTGATTGTTGGATGGCCTACTTGGGCTGGCTGGCCGGCGGAGTCTGTTGCGAGTTTGATCCTGAATTGCTGCCGGAGCCGGAAGAACCGTTGCCGGAGGCAGGCGGCGTACCGCTGCCCGACGGCTTGCCGGTACCCGATCCCGAGTCCGACTTCGAAGATCCGCCGCTCCCGTAGGTCGAGTACTGCGCCCCCGGCCGCTTCATCTTGATCTCCATGGTCATCTCGGCCTTGTCGATCTTGTAGTCCTCCCCGTAGGTCTGGTAGCCGTTCGCAATGATCTGCAGCCGAACCGTGTCGCCGATCGGAATCACGTCGATGACAGCTTTGCCATCTTCGTTGGTTTTGAGTTCGAGAATCCCCTTATCCTTGTCACCCTCGATTGGATGAAAGATGACAGACGCGTTTCCGATTGGCTTGCCGTTGAAGGACTTGAGAACCGTGACTTCAATGTGCGACGACGGCGGCGGCACCTTGTACTTGCGGCTCCAGCCGGAGTCGTCCTTCGATGCCTGGGCGGAGGCGGGGAGGGTAGCAAGACCCACGGTTGTGAGCAGGATCGCGGCGAAGAGAAGGGAACGGCGAAACATGGGTTCAATTGTATCGCGGAGAAACAGGGAGTTGCATCCTGGTAAACCTTGAGCTGCCGAAGCATCATAACCGGGCCAAAAAACGCTGGGAGCTGCAAAACCCTGCGACAGCGACAGTGAAGAGACGGGCTGATACTGGAAAAGTGTGAAAATCTATTAAACTAAGAAAATATGAGCGTGCTCCACTAATATATTGGCGTTGCCCCTCTTGACAAAACAAACTGCGCTTGCCTATCGTTAGCAATTGGAAGGCGAGAGTGCTAAAGCGGCGCCTTCGGTTCCAGACCGGGGACAGGGCCGCGGGCAGGCACTCCCAAGCCGTTCAGGCTTTTATCAAAAAACCCTCAAAACCCCGCAGACGGGCACCCCCGTTTGCGCGTGAAGGAGAAGCGAAGCAATGGCAGCAACCTCTGTAGCAACCACATTCACTCCGCTCCATGACCGCATCCTCGTCCGTCGTCTGGAAGAGGGCGAGACCGTCCGTGGTGGCATCATCATCCCCGACAGCGCCAAGGAGAAGCCCCAAGAGGGCGAAGTCATCTCCGTAGGCAAGGGCAAGTCGAACGACGAAGGCAAAGTTTTCCCGCTCGACGTAAAGGCGGGCGACAAGATCCTCTTCGGCAAGTACTCGGGCACCGAGATCAAGATCGACGGTGAAGAGTTCCTGATCATGCGCGAAGAAGAAGTTCTGGGAATCGTGAAGAAGTAGGCGCTGGCGCGCCAGGGATCAGGGATCAGGGGTCAGGGATCAGATGAAATACCCGGCCACCGACGATCTCGAACAATAGGCTTTTGATCTCGGGCGACGATTGCAGAAAGAGAATTACGGGTCGATTGCGGAGATGCGGGACTGACCCCTGATCCCTGACCCCTGAACCCTATCAGGAGAAGAAAATGGCAAAGCAGATTTTGCACGGTGAGGATTCCCGGCAGGCGATTCTGCGCGGCGTGAACATTCTCGCCGACGCGGTGAAGGCGACGCTTGGGCCCAAGGGCCGCAACGTTGTTATCGAGAAGAAGTTTGGTTCGCCCACCATCACCAAGGACGGCGTGACGGTGGCCAAAGAAATCGAGTTGAAGGACCCGATGGAGAACGTGGGCGCGCAGCTGGTGCGCGAGGTTGCCTCGAAGACCAGCGACGTGGCCGGCGACGGAACTACGACGGCTACAGTTTTGGCGCAGGCCATCTTCCGCGAAGGCGTGAAGACGGTCGCAGCCGGCGCCAATCCGACCGCTCTGAAGCGCGGCATTGAGAAGGCCGTGGCGGTGGTGATCGGCACCCGCGACAAGGAAGGAAAGTGGACCGAGGGAGGCGCGCTCGGCCAGCTCTCGAAGCCCGTCAACGAGGGTTCGGTGGCCCAGGTTGGCGCCATCTCGGCCAACGGCGACCAGGAAATTGGCGACATTATTGCCGAGGCAGTGAAGGTTGTGGGCAAGGATGGAGTCATCACCATCGAAGAGTCCAAGACCATGCACACCGGCCTGGAGACTGTCGACGGCATGCAGTTCGACCGCGGCTACCTCAGCCCGTACTTCGTCACCGACGCCGAGCGGCTTGAAGTTGTTCTCGAAGATCCCTACGTTCTGATCTACGAAAAAAAGATCAGCGCCATGAAGGACCTGTTGCCGCTGCTGGAGCAGGTTGCCCGCGGCGGCAAGCCCCTGCTGATCATCGCTGAGGACGTTGAAGGCGAGGCCCTGGCGACCCTGGTGGTAAACAAGCTGCGCGGAACGCTGAATGTGGCTGCCGTCAAGGCTCCCGGCTTCGGCGATCGCCGCAAGGCCATCCTGGGCGACATCGCGATTCTGACCGGCGGCAAGGCCATCACCGAGGACCTGGGCATCAAGCTGGAAGGCGTGAAGCTCGAGGATCTTGGCAAGGCCAAGCGCATCACCATCGACAAGGACAACACCACCATTGTGGACGGCGCCGGCAAGGGCAGCGACATTGAAGGCCGCGTCAAGGAGATCCGTTCGCAGATTGAGAAGACCACCAGCGACTACGACAAGGAGAAGCTGCAGGAGCGGCTGGCCAAGCTCGTGGGCGGCGTGGCCATCATCAAGGTGGGTGCGGCGACCGAGACCGAGCTGAAGGAGAAGAAGGCTCGTGTTGAAGACGCTCTGCACGCAACCCGCGCGGCAGTCGAGGAAGGCATCGTTCCGGGCGGCGGCGTGGCCCTGGTTCGCGCCATGCCTGCCGTGGAGAAATTGATCGAGACGCTCACGGGCGACGAAAAGACCGGCGCGAAGATCGTGCTCAGGGCGCTGGAAGAGCCGCTGCGCCAGATTGTCGACAATGCCGGCGAGGAGGGCGCGGTGGTGGTGGCCAAGGTACTGGAGTCGAAGGAAGCGCACTTCGGCTACAACGCTCTGACCGGCACCTTCGAAGACCTGGTGAAGGCCGGCGTGATCGACCCCACCAAGGTGACTCGCACGGCGCTGCAGAACGCGGCTTCAATCGCGGCCCTGCTGCTGACCACCGAGGCGCTGGTTGTGGAGCTGCCTGAGCCCAAGTCTGCGGCTCCGGCCGGCGGCCATGGCGGCATGGACGGAATGTACTAAAAGACAGGGAATAGGGAGCAGGGAACAGGGAATAGAAAACGCCCGCTCTCGATTTTCTGGAAGCAATCGGAAAACGAAAGGCCTCCGGCTTCGGCCGGGGGCCTTTTTGGGGATTGTTGACAGACGTACGTATAATAGGTACTATACTTAAATAGGTATATACTCGGAGGAATGGAAATGCCAACAACCACATCTGATCTGCTCTTAGCTGATCGCATTTGGATCGCGGTCGCCCTTCTACATCAGGAGTATCCCGGTCGTGAGGATTTTTCGAGAGACGAGATTCGCCGGAAACTCGATGACTCAGGTCTGGCAAACGGGACTGAGCGAGGCTCTGTGAACGCTCACTTGAAAGAGCATCTAGTCGCCAACGTTCCCCCTTCATCGAGCAAATACCGGATGCTGTACGAGACAACTCCGGGAGGAAATCTGCGCCTCTTTCGACCAGGCGATTTCACCTACGCAACCAGGTATCAGAAGCGCAAACCCTCAAAGACCGTACCCAAGCGCGAGGAGATCCCACAGCAATTCTGGCAACTGCTGGATTGGTATGAAGGCTGGAGTAGGGATGCTCGTTCCCCTGACGCGCCTTTCAACTGGGAAGACGATCCTCTCATTCGCCTCACCGGCTCCGGAAGCCACGTTTGGGCAGACGAGCACGCGGATGAATACGTTGAGAACCTGCGGAGGGAAGACATTTGAGCAAGATTTTTTTTGATACGAACCTGTTTATTTATCTGTTCGAGGGACTCGAGCCCAATCGCAGTCGCGTAATCGCGATACGAAAAAGAATGATTGAAAGAGGAGACAGGATCGTTACGTCTGCAATGACGCTCGGTGAGGTCTTAGTAAAGCCAACAAAGCTTGGGCAGACCACGCTGATTGAGCAATATGACCGCGCTATTCGGACCACCGCACAAGTCGTCAGCTTCGATCCGTCGATTGCGTGGCGATACGCATCCCTGCGAGCCACACATGCGCTTTGCAATGCGGATGCGATCCAGCTAGCTTGCGCGGCCCATGTCGGAGTCGACCTTTTCATTACAAACGATGGTCAACTGCAAAGCCTTAACGTTCCGGGAATTGGTTTCATAGCTCCGCTCGATAAGGTCCCACTTTGAATTTTATGAGTGAGCAAAATTCCAGAGGGGATTTCGGAATTCCTTCAAAAACCAAAGGCCTCCGGCTTCGGCCGGGGGCCTTTTTGCGTGGACAGATGTTTACTGCTTGCAGTTCGATATGGCCAGAATTGGGATGGGTGAGCCGCGCGGCTACCTGGTAGCCGCGGCAACGGCTGCGCGGACAACGAGCTGCGGCCCCGGCGCCGCCTCACGATTCGCCGAACCCAACCATCCAGCCGCGAGCCAGGAGCGGGGAACGGCGAATTCGCTCCAACCGCAATCCAGGCAGACGCGGATATCGGGCGAGGGAATCATGGGGGGGTGGCTGAGCGTGCGCTGACGATTGCGATAAAGACGGATCTCTGCCGGAATAATGGAGACCTCGTCTGATTGACAATTTGGGCAAGACACTTAAATGCACCTCGAGCCAAGTGATTCCAAGGCCAATAAACGCACAATCCCCTAAGAAGCCTCAGAGTAACTAGATTTCCACCAAGTTTTCAACAACTTGTATGCAATTGTGCTTACGAAAGTAACCCCGGCTTCTGATCAAACCGCGATTCGGGCGGAAGGTCGGCACCGTGCCTCTCAGCCGGAGCCGTAAACCTGAAGAGGTCGAATCGGCGCCTATCCCCGGTCGGCCGAAATAAGGGGCTCGATCCTGAAAAGAACCTGCGCAAATGAAACGGGGTTCCCGAAGGAACCCCGCCGCAAATTGCAGATGAATCTGTGTTCTAGAAGGTGAAGTGGAATGCCATGGTGATCATGCGGTTGCTTCCGATGGTGTTGTAGACCGAACCGAAGTTGGCTGCATTGTTGGGGCAGCCACCGGGAAGGGCGTTCTCAGCAAGGCAAAGTATGGCGCCGGCCGGATTTGTGGTGCCTGTGGGGATATACGTGGGAATTGTGGTCCCCTTGCCCGCTCCCGTGGAGTAGGGAGCTTGATCGAGATTGGCGCGGGCCGACGCCAGGTCAGCCGGATTCGGGCTGGTGGCGATCTGGCCGTAGTTGACGTAATAGGCTTCAGGATTAAAGCAGTTGTTGCCGGCCTCAATTGCCGAAGTGGAGCAGGCGTTGTTCTGGCGAATCTGCGCCTGGTCTGAGGGCACGTCAAGGCTGGTTGTATTGGTTACGTTGAAGATGTTGAATTGGTACTCGGCACCGAAGCGCTCGCTGAACTTGAACGCCTTGCGGATAGAGAGATTCACTTGCCTCTGTGACGATTGGCGGAAGATATTGCGTTGCGGGGGGGCGAAGTCGGTCTCGAAAACATCCGGCGGATCGTTATTTGGTCCACCGCCTTGAGGGATGCCGAGGGCAACTGCCTTTTGGCCCGTGATGTAGTTGATCGCAATCTGGGTTGGATCGATGGTGGGGATATAAGCGCCGCCAACACCGCGAGTGGCACCCTTGTTGCCGGTCATTGCCGCTTTAGGGTTGCCCGGATTCTTGACGCCCAGGATCGGGTTCATCAGGGTTGGGTAATCTCCGAAGTAGATGCTGCCGACGGCGCCATAGAACTCATAGAGCGAGTAAGGCTCGCCGCTCTGCAGCACGGTTGTGCCGTTTAGCTGCCAGTCATTAATCAACATCGCCAATCCTGAGTGTGGGCGCGCCTTGTTTGGCAACGAGGCCTGGAAATATCCGGAGAAGACATTGGTGCGATCAAAGTCGGATGAGGCCCAGGAGTTGCGCAGGTTATTCGGATTGTCGCCGGTGAAGAACAGACCCAGATCGCTCTGCTCGTCAAGCGTGTGGCTCCAGGTGTAGCTGGCGCCCAGCATGAAGTTGTGCGACATCTTCTTGTCTATGTGCGCCTGCATGGCGTCGTAGGAGGAAACGCCGGCGGTTTTGTAATAGGAGGCGTTGGGGTTGAAGCCGGCATAGGGCACACGCAGATCGGCATTGCCGCCGTCGTTAGTGTTCCAGAACTCTCCGGCGATGGGATAGTAGTCGCCGTATGAGTCTGTGTTGTTTTGGTTGAGCACGTCGAAGCCGTAGCTCGTAGTCTCACCCCAGATTGGGTTTGTCGCTGTGGCAATTCCGGGAGCATTGAATGGAATTGGCACTACCTGGTGGCGTCCGCGGTTTCCGACGTAGCCGAGGTCGAAAGCGACGGTGCTGGTGGGTTGCCACTGGATGTCGAAATCGAAGTTGATGGTGTAGGGCAAAACGTTGGTGCGGTCATAGGTGCCAAAGTTAAGCGTAGTGCCGAATTCCGGGCAGGCAGTGTAATCAGCCTCACTGTCATAGCCGCTACAATTCGGGGAGTAGCCGTAGGAGTCGTAGCCGCCTATGCCATTGAGAACGCTTATCAATGCATTCTTAATGCCGGTTGGGTCGGAACTCGGTGGCACATAAGACCCGCCGGTGAATGCGCTACCTAATGGGTTTTCAAGTGTGTTTCCGCCGCCAGTGACGTAGGTGGCGAGTGGAGCAGATTCGGTGACGCCGAAGGGGCCACCGTAACCTGAACCAGCGGGTTGCGACAGGTAGGTGAAGTTCTCGCCGCGATCGTAGTAGATGCCTGCGCCGCCCCGCACAACAAAGTCGCCATGATCGCGAGTGGGCGACCAGGCGAATCCGACGCGAGGCGAGATGCCCCATTGCCGCCCGGTGAGGGTTGAATCACTGACTCCCGATGTGGGGTCGTATTTGTTGTTTCCGGCGATGACGAAACCGGCGTTATTGACAGTCCAGGTAGGATAGTCATCGAATCCGCCGGTCGAACTGGTGACGCTATACAGTGACGGCTCGAAGTTGAACATGTTGCCGTACTTCTCGGTCATGCCCCCGTGTAAGTCGTAGCGCACGCCGGCCGTAATGCTGAGGTTGGAGCGTATCTGCCACTTGTCCTGCACATAGCCGTCAATCTCGTTTGTACGGTAATAGCGATCGGCGTTGTTTCTTCCCGACTTGGTATCGATGGTTTCAAGAACGTTTGAGCTCGACACTGCCTTGGGCTTCTTTGCCGTATCGCCTTCGAGGAATTGTTCGAAGTTTCCGGTCTCGATCTGCTCAAGTCCGCCGCGATTGTTCTCGATGTTCAACTCAGTGAAACTATATCCGCCGCCCGCCATGATGGTGTGCTTGCCCAGGACCAGAATCAGGTTGGTTGAGGGATTGAGACGGGACTGGTAGAAGCCCATGTCTGCAAACGAACTATACGGTCCGACTTTCAGAGAGGGAGAGTCACTTTGCGAACTTGCAAAGGACTTGAGGCGCAATCCCGGCAAGGTTGAGGCGAGGACGGCACCGTTGGCTGTCGTCGTGCCGGCGCCAATTCCAAAGTTTTCAGGACCGCCGGAATTCGTCAGCGTCTGATCGAACTTGCTGAATGCGGACTGGCGGAACAATCCCAGCCGCTGCTCCCAGCTGAAGTGCGGGTTAATGTTGATGGAATTGTCGATGGCGGCCACTTGCGATCCGTTGAGCTGGGTCACCGGGAATCCGCCGGTCTGCGAGAAATCGTAGGGGAGCGTAACGGGATCGTTCTGGTAGTAGTACTTGGCAGAGAGCCGATCTTTGCCGCTGAGCTGCCAGTCTACGTTTCCATTGGCCTGGTCAGAGGTCATGACCGAATTGCCGATCAGCGTGACATTGGGAACGCCATAAATGTAGGGGTTGCTGCTCTGGGCAGACGGAATGAGAAGGCTTCCGTCAGGCAGTTTGGCGCCCATCAGGGCCATGGCAATGGGGTCGATGGCATTGGTGAACGAACCTTTGCCTTTCCAGCTATTCGCTGCCGCGTCAAGGCCGGCAACCGACCGGTCGTCGGTAAGCCCGCTGGGCACGGTCATCTGCGAAATACCGGTGGATTGGTCGGTGCTGGACATGCGCTGGTAGGAAAGGAAGAAGAATAGTTTGTCTTTCTTGATTGGGCCGCCGATGGTTCCGCCCGCGGTCCAGCGATTCAGATAGGGATTCACCAGCGACTGCGGAAATGCTCCCACGCCCTGTTGCGAGAGCTGATATTGCTGGTTGAAGAAGTAGGGCGCGGCATTCATATCGTTATTGGCCAGCGTGCCGTAGACCTGGCCGTGAAACTGATTGGTGCCGGAAATGGTGTTGACGTCGATCTGCGCGCCGGCCGTTGCTCCCTGCTGTGCGTCATACATCGAGGTGTTGACGCGAAGTTCTTCAATAGTCTCAGGTGGCGGAGAAGGCAGGCTGTTTCCTACCGATCCATAGGGCGAAGCGCCTTCAAGCGATGCGCCGGCGATGGGTCCTGCTCCAGCCGATGAGCTGCCCGAAGTGCTGCCTGCGCCGATGTTGAAGTTGAAGCGCTGCGAGGTAAGGCCGCTCGAGGTCATGCCGTTGAAGATGTTGGTTACGTCAACGCCATTCACCTGCATCGTGTTCGAGGTGGCGCGCTGACCATTGGCCTGAATGTTCTGGTTTCCGAGTCCGGAATTGGTGTTCATTCCGCTCAGCAGCTCTGCATTGGTGCCCGGAGACAGGATGGCCAATTGTGTGAAGCTGCCCGTCGCGGTGGGTACGGCGGCGATCTGGGCGGTGTCGAGGGTGTAGCCGTTGGTGGTGTCGGTTGCGTTCAGCAACGGAGTGGCAGTCACTTCCACCGAAGTCGAAACCTGGCCAACCTTCAAAGAAATCTGAACCGTGGTTGCACGCGCTTCCTGGACGGCAATACCTGTCAATTGCGTTGTATCAAAACCGTCGTGCGTGGCGCGGACCTTATAGACGCCGATGGGAAGGTTGAATATCTGGAAGAAGCCATCACCCTGACTGGTCGCCGTACGAACCACGTTGATGCTCTCATCCGATACAGTCACCTGTGCCCCGGGAATCGCTGCTCCCGACGAGTCGAATACTGTTCCGTTGATTGAACCGAGCGTTTGCTGTGCCCGGCTACACAGTGTGCCAGCTGACACCAAGAGCAAAGTCAAGGCCAACGAAGCGACACTCCTCCAAGCAGAAGACTTATTCATAACTCTCCTTGTCCTGCAGTTGAATTTTCTTGCTATACGCTAGGGGCGGTTTTGGCCCGGGACAGACTCCAAGATAGATTCAGCGTTGGCTATCAAAGGAAGATTAAAAACGGGGAAGCCGAATGACTTAGGAGCCGAGTGAGCCTAGTTTCCGCCGTTTTGGCCGATTTTGAAAGAGGAAAATGGTTTGCTGCCCGGTGGATGCAGTTCATCCCTGTGGAAAACAGACTTCCACTCCTGTCAGCCAGGGCCATTCTGCGATTTGTTACCGAAAACGTCTCACGTAACGGTAAACGCGCTCTGGCGGGGATCGAGCAAGCCGATCCCCGCAAACTTCTTAAATGCATCCTCGTGGAAATGGGCTATCGCCTTAATGCCCGCTTCCGATGCCCCACTGAATCCGTAATCCGGCCCGGGCCGTCATGGGCAGGCTCGGGTAGCCGATGGGCGCGATGTGCTGCTGGCTGAGAAGATTTTCGCCCTGCACGTAAATCCCGAGCCAGTTGAAGAGCTGATAGCTACCGCCGAGATCTATCCTGGCGTAACCGTGGTCCAGATTGCGGTTCGGCAAGAGCAGGCTGTTGCCGCCGTATGCGTCTTCGCCCTCCAGAAAAGTGGAGTCGTCGCTGCGGCTGGCGAAGGCCGATGTCAGTACCCCGCTCAGCTTCTTGCTGGAGTAGGTAGCCGAGATGAACCCGGTGTTTGGCGCGCGACGGAAAGGTCTTGCTCCCTGGAGTGGTGAGTAGGGACCGACCGGGACGCCGTCGAAGGTGGGAATCGGGCCCAGCAGCGCCTCATCGCTGTTGGTGAAGGAGCGTTGGACGACTGCATCGAGATATGTGTAGCCGCCGCGGAGGAAGAGGTTCTTGCCGATACCGCCCTCGACATTTGCTTCGATGCCCTGGGCGCGGAATGCCTCGGAGTTGATGGTGAGCTCATAGGCAAAGTTTGCCTGCAGAATCTGTTCGAGTTGCTGCTGTTGGGACGCTGTCAGATTGGGCAGCAATTCGGGAATCAGATCGAGGCCCACATATTCAATTTCGCGTCCGAACTGGTTGTGGAAGTAGCTGGCGCGGAAAAGAATGTGCTGGCTCAGGAATGCCTGCTCCACTCCGCCTTCATACGTGCGCACGGCAGGCGCTGTGAGCTGGTTGATGTGAAGCGACTGAATTGTCGACTGCGCTCCGTTGTTGACGAGGAAGGTGTAAAGTGAGTCGTCCTGGTCCGGGAGGGTTGGCTCGCGAACCGAATCGCCGAAGTTGAGCAGCACGCGGGTTCCGCTGAAAACTCCGTTGCGCGGCCGCAGCGCAAAATAGGAGACTCCTGCGCGCGGCATCGTCTGCACGCCATAGAGGGAGGAGTGTTCGAGGCTACCTGCCAGCGTGTAGTAAAGGCGATTCTTGTAATCCCCGTGAACCGAAGCCTGATAGTCGTAATTGGTGCGTTCGATGGGCGTGTAGTAGGTGCTTCCCGGTTCAGCGCCGCGCTCATCTTCATATTGGAATCCGACCAGGCCGGCCAAGTGCGGCGTGATGGCAATGTCTCCGCGATAGACAAGCTGATCGCGGTTATTCACAATTTGGGAGCTGTAGGTTGAGCAGTCCAGTACGGCCTGGCCGGTGGCCGTATACCCATTGGCTCCAGTGATGGTGACAACGTTGCCGAGGGTTTCAGGTCCGAAACAGTAATCGGTGGAATAGTCGGCAGGTGGGACCTGATTACCCGACCTGGTCCACAGATTCTCCTGCTCGCGCTTGCGCGCCAATCCGTAGCGAACGCTGTTGTGAATCGACGCCGTGGTCTGGTTGTCGATTGATGCGCTCAGGAAGATGTTTTGATCCTTCTCGGATGCGTCGTCGGCAACGTGATAAAAATCCCAGGCATTGGGCACGCCGGCGCCATCGACGAGATAGTGGATGGCGCCGCGAATTTGCGTGGATCCCGAGGGTTGCCAGCCAAGATTCCCAGTCGAAGTGGCCACGTGGTACTCATCGTTCGGCAGCGCATTACTGGTTTGGAGCCAATTGAACGAGCCGAGATAATCGAAATGCCCGTGAGCGCCGGCGAGCTCAAGTTGTTCGCGCGATGTATTGAAATTTCCCGCGTCGCCTTCGAAGAGCAGGGAAGGGAAGCTGGTAGTGCCGTGGGGCGTGGTGAGACTGACAACGCTGGTCATTGCGCCGGCGCCGAAGAGATTCGAATCGGGGCCGCGATAGACCTCAACGCTCTCCTGTCCCGACGTGGTGAGCGGTCCGAGGTCGAAGAGATTGCCGAGATCGCCCACATCCACGCCGTCCATCAGAATCTTGTTGTCGTCGGAGTCGCCCCCGCGCACAAACAGCGAGGTCTGCGCGCCCATTTGACCGTCTTGTACGGTCGACGTTCCAGGCATCAGTCGTAATGCGCCTGTAAAGTCGGTGCGAAGCGCGAGATCGAGCGGCGACAGCACCGTGATTGCCGAGCTTGTCTGCTGTCGCGCAACCGGAGTTCCGGTCGCCGTTACCACAATCGACTCGCGAACCCACGCAGGCTCGAGCACCAGGTTGCGCTCAACAGCGTCGAACTGGCCTGCATAGAAGTCGGGGGTTTGCAACTGGCGGAAATTGGCGGCCGAAACCAGCAGAAAGAAGCGGCCGCTCATGCCGGTGGTGATGGTGAAGCTGCCGTCCGCGGCGGAAGCGGCTGAGCCAACCACCTGGCCTTTGCTGATGAGCGCCACGCTGGCGCCGGTTACCCGCGCGCCGGTCGCGTCGGTAACGACGCCGTGAATTGAGGCTGCGTAAAGGTTGAGAGATGAAGCGGCGAGCAGGAGGACAGCAGCGAAGAGAGGGATCAAGCCGCGGCGCGGCGCCGTGCGCAGGAAGCGGAAAATAACCATCGAAGCTCCTTCGTTCCCCTCGGAACGTGAAAGCAGTTGGGCGCCAAAGGACCGGTCTCCTGACTTGCGCACTCGCATCTTGCGGGAACTCTCTCGAACGTGTTCCGAAGATGCATCGATCAACCGCCTTCCCAAGAACCGGCTGCAAAGGCCCTCAGTGGCTTGATGGCTGATCTGTTTGCTCCATCCGGCTGTCATTACGACGATAGCCTGACGAGCTGCGCTCACAGTTGCGGGGCAGTGGCGGACTTTCACCGCCTTCCCGAACATCCTGGCGTGGTTAGATTGTATGGGCGCGCTCGAAGCGCGTCCGTGATGTCATCGAATCAATTTCCGTGACATCAAACTTTATAGCTGTTGCGACTTGGTTAAGTCAAAGCCCGGGAGCCGGTGTTTCCGGTGAAAGAACCAATAAGTCGAGGGCGACCTCTGGAATTGACATGGATCTCAGGTGGCCCCGGCTCGGTAGAGCCGGAGAGAATCGATCAGCAGCCTTCTGATCCGCGTGGACCTATAAGAATCAATAACTTGCAAGGACAATAAAACGGTTGACGCACAAGTATAAGAGGGTCGTCAAGCGCCTAATCTTAGTTGGGGTTTTGATCTTTTCTGCGACATTTCTAAGGAAGATAAATGTGGCCTCCTGTCTTGGATGGGACTGGGCAGCCAACGAATTTATTCCTCTTCGGCTCATACATGAAGCATTCGCATTTAACACCCAAGTTGCCGAAGATGTCTTCATAGCTGACTGCTACGTGGATGCCGAAGAACATCGTGCCTTTCTGAATCTCGGTCCCGAAGCCGTTACCCATATTAATTTTGCAGCACACGAGTGGTGCCCCATTGGGGGTCAGAGTGGCGCCACTCGCAAAGGCCGTCGGCGGTACTTCGTGGAATTCAATGGGGTCGGCGCCTACTTCGACACTCGACAAGGCACCCAAATGTGTCAATTCGGAAGACCCGATGTTCGTGATTTGTATATCTCCATCTATCATGAAGTTGTTTCCGCTTATATTTACATCTGGAGAAAAATCGACCTTAATTCTTCCGACTTGGATGGCTTCATAATCTTTAAGCTGCCTCGTCGCGTTGTCAGCAGCATCCCTAGGAACTTGTTGAAAAACGATTGGCGGTTAGCGAAGCCAAAAGCACAATCGCGCCGGAAGGCCCGAGAAACGCTCGGAACACGCTCGGTGATGGTTTTGGTCGCCCCATTTCTGTCGCAATTTGGGACTTCGAAACCTTTTTCAACAAGTTCTTAGAACGGTTCCTCCTGCCCGGTCCCTGCCTCCGGCAAGTGGAGCGCATCTGCATCCTTGCCGGTCAGTTGGGCGTAGGTAAGGCGCTTTCCGGAGACTTGGGTCATGAGCAGCGCGAAGCGGTCTAAGTCCGTGAGTTTGTTATCCTTCGTCGCCCGGTTTTTATACCGAAACACTTGTTCATCGAGGTAATGATCCAGATGGAACGGCTCGACGGCCACATACGTGCCGCGCAGCGTCCGTTTCAAGAGGCTCCAGAAGTTGTCGAGGCCCTGAGTGTGAACCTGCCCATTCACGTATTCCTGGGCATGGTTGACCACTTCATGAACGAAGTATGTACGTTGTTGTGCCCAATGCAAGATGATGGTATAAGCCTGGAGGTGAGGACGATGAGCACGGCAGGAAAGAAGAGAGCAATTTCGCGTCGGCGATTTCTTCAGACGGGTTCGTTGGCGGTGGTTGCGGGCGCCGGGATGCGCAGCTATCGGACCTGGGGCTCAGAGCCCGCCATGCCTGCGACGCTCGCCGAATTTGGTTATAGCGATGTGTCGATTGCCAGCGAGCCGCACGAAGCGCAGTTATTTAATACGCATGACGTGCTGATGGCGTTGAGCGAGGACAGCCTCTTGAAGCCGTTCCGGCAGATGGCCGGCATGACCGCGCCCGGCGAAGATCTGGGCGGGTGGTACCGATACAATCCCGACTACGACTATCGCAACGACTTCGATAATGGCTTCGCTCCGGGCTGCCAATTCGGACAATGGGTATCGGCTCTGGCGCGCACCTACGCCATCACCGGGGAAGCGGCGACACGCGAAAAGGTACTGCGGCTCAACCGCCTTTATGCCGAAACCATTTCGGCGGAATTCTACAAGAAGAGCCGCTTTCCCGCGTATACCTACGACAAGCTGCTGCTGGGGCTGCTCGATTCGCACGTCTATGTAAAAGACCCGCAGGCGCTCGCCATTCTGGAGCAGACCACGAAAACAGCGCTGCCGCTGTTGCCAGCGCATGCGGTGGAACACGACCATCAATGGCGCATGGACAAGGACCCGCAAGACGCCTCGTGGACCTGGGACGAGTCGTATACCATGCCGGAGAATCTGTTTCTGGCATACCAGCGCGGCGCAGGCCGGCAGTATTACGATCTCGGGCTGCAGTACCTCGACGACAAACCCTGGTTCGATCCGTTATCGCGCAATGAAAACGTGCTGAACGGAAGACACGCGTACAGCCACGTGAACTCACTGAGCTCGGCGATGATGGCGTATATGGTGGCGGGGAGCGAGAAGCACCTGCGCGCCGCGCGCAACGCCTTCGCCATGCTGGAGGCGCAAAGCTATGCGACAGGAGGGTGGGGTCCGGATGAGACGCTGCGCGCACCGGGAAGCAGCGACGTCTTCGACAGCCTGAAGAACACCCACCATAGCTTCGAGACGCCGTGCGGCGCCTACGCGCACTTCAAGCTGACACGCTACCTGCTGCGCGTAACCGGCGACTCGCACTACGGTGACAGCATGGAGCGGATGATGTACAACACCGTTCTGGGTGCGCTGCCGCTCCAGGAGAACGGTAAGAACTTCTATTACTCCGATTACAACTTCGACGCGGAGCGTGTGTACAAGGAAGCTCACTGGGCCTGCTGCTCGGGCACGCTGCCCCAGGTGGCGGCGGATTACCGGATCAACATCTATTTCCGCGCGCCGCAAGCGGTGTACGTGAATCTCTACGTCCCTTCGACGTTGCAATGGAATGAGAATGGGGCGGCGCTCTCGCTCACGCAGGAGAGCGAGTATCCCTTCGAGGATCGAGTGGCCTTTACCGTGACCAGCTCTCAATCCGCGGATCTGACGCTGCATTTCCGCATCCCGGCATGGGCACAGGGCGCGGAGATTTTCGTGAACGGAGTTCGCCAAAAAGAAGTGGCGACGCCGGGACAGTTTGCCGCGATACGGCGCACATGGCAGAGCGGCGATCGCGTGGAACTGGAGCTTCCGCTAAGAATGCGCCTGGAGCCAATCGATGCGCAGCACACCGACACGGTGGCGTTGCTGCGTGGGCCGTTGGTGCTGATGGCGGTGAAAGAAAAAGAAGGCGCGCCGCTGCCGCAGGTGACGCGCGCCGGATTATTGGAGGCCAAACGCGTGAACGAACGCCAGTGGCAGGTAAGCGCGGCCAACGGACCGGTGACGATGCTGCCGTTTACATGGTTGGGATCGCGACCTTACACGACCTATTTGCGAGTGAGTTCGTGAAATCACGGTGCTCGCGGGCGATTGGATGGAAAGAGAATTGCCGATGAAGATCAAGCTGGGGATATTCGCAGCCGGAGCCGTGCTGCTTGCGCTGCTCGCGCCGGTGGGAGGCCAGGAGCCGAACTTCCCGGTGATTTCAGCGATCGATGCCGACAGCATCGCCGGCCGCCCGGTGCAACTGGATGACAAGGGAAAGCTGCTGCCGTGGCCCATGCCCAACAATACCGGCTACTCGTATTCGTCCTATGTCCTGAGCCAATGGACGATTCTCTGGGACCAGTACAATCGGCAGCGGCTGCCGTGGTTCTACTGCTGTTTCGACTTTGACCGCACCACCTTTGAGCTGCAACCCGATCCCCATTGGGCCAACTCCACCGGCTATCTGCGGGCGATGATGGAAGGGTTTATCGAGCGGCTCTATCCGTACACCGGCGATCCCCGCACACTTACATTCCTCGAGTCGTTTGTCGACTACGAACTGGAGCATGGGCTGACGCCCGAGGACTACGCATGGTCGGGTGTTCCTTACGCTTCTGCCAACCCAGGCGCGACGCGCTACAGCGGATGGAGCAATCTGGGCGAAGACTATGTGGAACCGCACGTGGTGGGCGAGGATGGCTACGGGTATCTCAGACTGTATGAGATGACCGGCAACACAAAGTACCTGCGCGCGGCCATTCGCTGCGCTGAGGCGTTGGTAAAGAACTATGCGGAGGGCGACGCCGAACATTCGCCCTGGCCGGTCCGTTGTTACGCACGCGACGGGAAAGCGCCGGGCGGCCCCATGGGTCCCTACTCGGCAAATGTCATCGAGCCCATCATGCTCTTCGATGAGTTGATCCGGCTGGGTCAGGGCAATGTGCAGGATTACCAGCGCGTCCGGGCCGCGGCATGGGAGTGGTTCAAGAAGTACCCGCTGGCCAACAATGTGTGGGTGGGCTACTTCGAAGATACAGTGCCCAGCATGGAAAACATGAACCAGGTCATTCCGCTGGAGTTCGCACGCTATGTGCTGCTGCATCCTGATAAGGACCCGGAGTGGCGCGAGCACGCGCGCAAACTCATCGAGTGGGTGAAGACCACGCCCAAGTGGCCCAAGTACATTGTGCATGGCGCCACCGTCACCACTGAACAGGGCAACGGCAAAGAGTTCTGCTGCAACCTGCCGAATCAATGCTGCGACAGCCACACCGCGCGACTGGCCGCGGTCGAGGCGCTCTACTACGCCAAAACCGGAGATGCAGCCTATCGTGAAGAAGCCTACCGCTCCTATAACTGGGTGACTTACTTTCAGGGCCTGTCGGCGGCTGCGCACAGTCCCTTTGCCGGGCAGTGGTGGTTTACCGATCAGTACGCCGACGGACCGCGCCGCATGATGGATGCATTCTGGGCGGTGCCGGAGTGGGCTCCTGCCGACGAATCGCATCTGCTGGGCTCAAGTTCGGTGGTGACCAGGATCCGCTACGGCAAGGGCACAGTGACCTACGCGACATTCGATCCGCAGAGTAATGACGTGTTGCGCCTCGATTTTGTTCCGGAGTTTGTCACCGCCGATGGCAGGCCGCTGGAAAACCGCGAGGATCTTGACCAGCCCGGTTACACCTTCGACGCATCGACCCATGTGCTGCGGATTCGCCACGACACGGCGCGCGAGATCGACGTGCAGGGCCCCGATGGAGCCCCTCCCGCGCAGATGATTACCTTCGACGATCCTCACCTTCCCGCCGGCACCGTGCTCAAGGGCGAGTATCCCGTCGGCGCTGTGGAATGGAATCCGGACGAATGGACGATTGGCGTGCCGCGCGGCGGTTTCGCCACCTTTAATCTCACGCTCAACGACCGCAAGGCCGAAAGCGCCGGTTTCCGCTTCTATTGGCCGCGCCACTTTGTCGGCCTCGATGTTTACAACGACGGCGCGCAGGAAGCCACTGTGACGATGCGCTGTCCGGAGATGCGCGAATTGACGTTCACTATCAAGCCGGGGGAACTGCGCCGACTGCGCACAGGCTGGCCCGACCCGAGCTCGCGCGTCGATTTCACCTTCAAGAACGGCGAGGGTCTGCTCTTCGACAATCTGGTCTATCGGCTGGACTAACCCCAATGCCGTTCACTTATGGGCCAGGAACAGACACCGTGCACCTTTCCGGCTTCAAGGAGTTCTCGATACCCTGGGAGGGGATCAGGCTCAAATTCAGTTGCTCCTTCACCAATGCATTCAACCACCCGGCCTTTTCAAGTCCCAGCGGGACCTTGCAGGGCTCACCCGGTGTCGGCCAACCGTACAGTTGGTACACCACCAACTCCAATGGGCAACAGGTGGGTACTCAACAAATCTCCGGGACCAATGTTGGCGGACGCAGCGGAGAAGCGCAGCTCCGCTTGGAATTCTGATCCCTGTCGATACACCCTTGGGGGAGATGGCAGCATTGCCTGTCGTCTCCCCTTTTTCATGGGTGCGCCAGTCATAGCGCGCAGACAATCTACCGGGTAACACGAAGGTTGTCGAACTGGATGCGGTTCCACCCCGTGCCCAGGGCGATCATGCCGTGAGTATGGGCGGTGTCTTCCACCGAAGTGAGTTGCGCACCATCGAGCGAGGCGGCAATCTGCTTGCCCTGGAAACGCAATTCCAAATGATGCCATGAGCCGCTATCCAGTTTCACCGATCCGGAACTCAGCGTTACGACGGGCCTGTTGAACGACTCAGAAAACAAATCCCAGGCGCCGTTGGGCTTCACGCGCAGAATATAGCCGCTCGGCCAGAGCGCTTTGCCGTCCTGAAAGTTGTCCGCGGAGTCGATGCGTCCCATGATGGTTGCTGGCGCTGCGGAGAGGAAGCGCACATCGGCCGCAACGCTCAAATCCGTCCAGCCTGCATCGCCTGCCAGCGTATATGGATCGGGCGTCGACGCCCACGCAATGGGCCTGGTGGTAATCACCTGGTCCAGGCATTGACCTGTACGCCCTGCGCAAGGCTGGACCTCGAAGGCGCCATCTTGATCCGCCATATACTTGGGCGAGTGCCCCAGGGACACCTTCTCAAAGTCATCCCCATACGGAAACGGAAATGCCGCGGCAGGCGGGGGTTGGACAGTTCCCTTGCCCTGTCCTGTGGTTGTGGTCAACGAATAGAGCGATTCAGGTTGGAATGTGTACTCGAATGCGCCGTCTACCGGCTGGATGGTTTCGACCTTTTCGAAGATGTGTGTGCTGTTTGTCTCCCAGATATAAACCTCAGTGGCTGTCAGTGCCCCCGCAAGCCGGAAAGTAACAGTTTGCGGTTGCCTGGCATCGATCGTCTCCAGTACCACGCTCCAATTCTTTTTGTCAGCGGAGCGCAAGGCCACATAGCTTCCCTTATCCGGCAAAAAGCCAGAGCCGGAATCGAGATACTGCCACCCTGGCTTGGCAAACTGCGTGGTGTGGGCTGTCACCCAGATCGTGGACTGAACGTCGTAGTGCCCTGACCATGGTGTGTTGGCGTACATCAGTCCGGAGTTGGGAGCCGCGAGGTTGTCGTAATAAGAAGTGACGGGACTCCAAATCTCGGTGGCGGTCATCGAACCCAGCAGGTAGTTCTGATTGTAGTAATGGGCGAGGATACGGCCGCCGGCAGGCCAGTCGCGGCTGACGAAAGGACCGCCCCCATCGTTGGGCTGATCTTCGCTCGACCATAGCGGCTTGCCGGTCTTGCGTGCAGTTTCAGTGGTTGTGATCTTGCCTTTGTCATCGCGCGGATAGTGCGCGCCAATGACGGCAACATCCGCGGCCAGCTCTGGATCCTTCAACACCTGATCGGCCGGCGACCAATCCGTGTCGCAGCAGACGATCTTCGTCGCCAAACCAGCGGCTTTCAGGCGCCGGTGCAGATCCTTGATATAGGCAATATCGAAGTCTCTCTCGTTCCAGATCCCGGCATAGGCGATATCCAGCGAGTAATCTCGCTTCGCTGTGCTGATAAAGTCCACGACATAATCTGCCATCCTGGAGGAGTAAAGCGTCTCCTTGCCTGCCACTTTGGTACCGACCCACGCGGGCGCGCCCCAGGGAAGAATCTCAAGCACGATATGGGGATTCCGCTTGTGCGCCTCCGCCATCAACCACCATTCGTAGCCGCGATTGGCGTTGTGGTCGGAGGCGGTCCGCATGTGGCTGGGCTCGGAGCCGTCAGTGGAGTTGACATCGGCACCCAGCTCCACTTTGAGAAGCTGCAGCGCCGCTCCGTAGCCCGGCTTGAACAAGTAATCGAGAATCTGGCTGCGTTGCGGCTCGGGGTAGTCAATCAGCAGTCGCGAAGAAGCACCAGCGCTCACCGCTCCAATGCCGTCAAACACCCTGCCGGGGCTGCTCCCATCCAGCACGACGCTTACCTTCTGGCCATTCGCAACTACACTGGCAAAGCCTATCGCCAATGCCAACAAAGTACGCGGCAGGATCGATTTCCTCGAACACCCTACCCCCTGATTCATATTCTTGCCAACCACGAGCATCTTCGTCCTCCTGCGATACTCCTGCCACAGTCTGTGTGCATGCCACCTTCGTGTTTGATTTCGCGCGAATCTTAAGGTCTCGCAAAATCAATGGCCGCTCTTCAACTCGTCGCGCTCGAGAACGTGCAGAATATAGGCACCCGATCCATATCCCACGATGGGCAAGGCGCCGGTTGGTTCGCCCAACTTTCCGGGAAACAATTGGCAGGGCAGTGCAACATACATTTCGGGGATGAGGTCGTGGTCTGCCGCAGCTTTCAACACGATTCGTTTGAGAATCGCATCCGCATCCGCATTCCTGCCCAGACGCCGATAGAGTTCCGCGAGACTGAAATCGACAAACAGAAATTCCTGCCTCTCATACCAATATTCAAAGATGGCCGGGTCAGTGTAGTTGCTGCGGACGCGCCGGTAGCCCCCTGAAGCGACTTTGAGCAACTCCATTCTTTCGATCGTGTCGCGTATGACGGCCGGATCTGTGACAACGCCAAGATTGATAATGGGCAGAAGGGCTCCATCGATATCGTTTTTCTCTTCTGGTTCCATGGTTCCCCGCAGCTTTCCTCCACGGATGAAACCCGTGTTGAACCCTTTATTGAGCAGTGCCACCTCATTCAGGACCTTCGTCCGGGAAGCTTCATCGCCTACGCTGTGGGCTACTTCGGCGAAGTTCTTGAGGCCAACAATGGCCATAGCCGTAGAAAACGCGAAGTGTTTCTTGTCTTTCTGGTGCTCTTCCCAAATCGATGTATCGGCGGAGACAATCGAGCCCTGACCAATCGGATCCAGATTTGCCAGCAGAGGCTTGACCACGAAATCACGGGCGCTCTCATAGAGCCTGCCGCGGTAGGTAGGAACACTCAGCAATGAGGTGTCGTGGTATTGCTTCTCATATTCTCCCAGCACCCACAGTACGAGTCCCCAATCGTCAAACTCGATATTGGGCACTCCCTCTCCGGTGAAAAATGGCTCTTCGGAGCCGTCGCCGAAGTAGCGCACCACCGAGATCTGGTAATCGGCGTCGCGTGTCTCCGCGCGCATCACTCCCGTGGGCTGTGCGTTGAAGTAAGCCAGCAGCGCGGCGCGCGCCTCGTCCCGGTGGCCCATGCGCGCGAGTGCAAGGGTGGCGTAAGCCATGTCCCGCACCCACGGCGTAAACCACAAGCCATCGGGCAATGCGGCAACGATAAGGCCGTTGCTATTTCGTCCGGGACGATTTGGTTCGCGGCTTTGCGCCATGCGCAGCAGAACCTCGCTTTGACGCCACAGATGACGTTCATTCTCATCCTTGAAATGAACTGTTGGCTTGACTCTCCAGTGCTCAAGCTCTGCGATCTCGCGTTTCGTCAGATCGCGCGGCGTGAGTCCTGCCCGCCAGCGGTTGAAGTCACGAACTGTTGCTTCCAATTCGTCATCGTCTTCTAAGGAGACGAGCGCCCATGCTCGCCCGCCTGCCAGATCCTGCCCTGGCTGCTCCGGCATTGCTTGCTGGTGGTCCAGTGGAATGAGCAGGAGTGACTCCGGAATTCCTTCGAATTTCAGCTGCAGGAACTCGCTGCCAAAGAGCCGCGTGGCTTTTTGTGACTTGACCGGCCGGTTCCATTCCACATGCCAGCCGCCCTGTGTCTTATCGGAACCGGATTCCCAGTCAATCACGAGAGCGGCGTGCTGCAGGCCAAAGGGCATAAAGAAGGCGCCCTCACCATCGCTTCCGCGGGCATGAATGACCTGCGAATCCTCCTCGTAGTCCGTCGACATTCCTTGCGCGCTTACGCCGCTCCAACCAAGCTCCTTGATGAAATTGGCAGTTTCGATGCCCTCGTCGAGCGGGTTCTCAGGATCGTGCCGGGTATAGCAGTAGGGGTGCGCATAGAACTTGCTTACCGTACCTGTCTCGGGCAGCACCACAGCGAAGCCGAAGCCGTTGCCGGTAACCACATGAGAAGCAGCAGCGGGCAGCGATGCCATTAGACTCGCACCGGCGAAAAGAGCGAACTTGCGGAAGAAGGTCATGAGGGCCTCAGGCTATAGAAATCGCCTGCACTTTGCAATGGACAGTATTCACAACGCTTCTCGATAGCGGAATCGGGTTGTCCCTCGCCAGGAGAGCCCCTCCCCGGCTCATTCCGGTCTGCCCTTTTGTTCAAATCTCTTCCCTAAGTCCCTTGACATGCGTTCCTGGCACGCAGGACGATTGGGGTCGATGCGCGGGGGCGGACGGCCCCAAATGCAGCGCTTGCCTGTACGCCCTGTCATCGACGCTACTCACCAAAAAGGAATGGCAAAACCATGAAGAACGTTCTATTGTCGCGACGCGATTTCCTCCATGCGACCGCTGGCGCAGCGGGAGCTTCTGTAATTGCAGGATCTGCCCTTTTCGATTCTGAGCCCGGTTATGCAGTTGAGCAGCCGTCATCTCCCAGCGACCAGATTCGCTTCGGAATCGTTGGCGTAGGGATGGAGGGATCCGGATTACTTTCCACGGCTATCCAACTTCCTGGAGTCAAATGCGTTGCCGCGGCCGATCTCTATGATGGCCGCCAGGAGCTGGCGAAAGAAATAGCCGGCCAGCAAATTCGAACAACTCGGCGGTACCAGGAATTGCTGGATGCGAACGACATCGACGCCATCCTTGTCGCCGTTCCCGACCACTGGCACAAGCAGGTGGTGGTAGACGCATTGGCCGCGGGCAAGGATGTGTATTGTGAAAAGCCAATGTCGCACAACCCTGCAGACGGGCTGGCGATGGTCGCTGCCGCCAGTAAAACAGATCGAATCGTGCAGATAGGCGCGCAGCGCACCAGCTCGGTTCTGTGCGCAAAAGCAAACGAACTGTTTGCGCAAGGCGCCATTGGCGACCTCAATTTGGTCGAAGCGACCTATGGCCGGAATGATCCCACCGGCGCGTGGGAATATCCTCCTCCACCGGATTTGTCACTGAAAACTCTGGACTGGGATACATGGCTTGGGACGGCCCCCAGGATACCCTTTGACCCGCTTGCCTTTGCCCGCTGGCGCTGCTGGAAAGAGTATGGCACCGGGGTGGCCGGAGATTTGCTCGTTCACCTGATCAGTGGTATGCAGAAAGTGCTGGGCATCAATGAGATTCCCAAACGCGTATCCTCTTTCGGAGGCATCTTGAGGTGGAAGGACGGGCGCAATATGCCGGATGTACACCCGGTCCTCTTTGAGTACGGCGATATTCCGGTCTATATGCGTTTGTCACTCGGCTGCGAATCGGCTGAGGTCACTCGCTTCCAGGGATCCAAGGGAATGATAGAACTTCGCGAATTCAGCGTGAGCTATACTCCACAAGCCGGGGTGGATCTCGCGCCGAGCTATTACGCCGCATCCTTTCCTTCGCGCTTGAGGGACCCCTATTTCAAGCAGTGGCACCAGGAGCACGATCCTGTTCCGGGGCAAGAGCCGGCTCCGGAGACGATAACATTCAATGGAAACGACTATGACGATCTGAAGCCGCATCTATTTAAGTTCTTCGAAGCCGTTCGTTCCCGGAAACCTGTGCTGCAGGATGCTGTCTTCGGACACAACGCAGCCCTGGCCTGTCACCTTGCGAATGAATCCTACTTCCGCAAGAGCCCCGTATATTGGGACGCCTCGGCCAATGCCATCAAGTCAATCGGGTGAGCTTGAAATCGGCGCGCGGGTACGCCGATTCCGATCCATCCTCAACTGCCGACGACCGTCCGTCCGATGAATTGAGCAATCGAAACAGGAACAACGGAGATCTGATTTCGTGAAATCACAAAGGTTTGTCAAATTTGCGGCAATCGCGATGCTGTTTGCTTCAACCTGGGCGTGTGCCCAGACAGCAACCGTGCTGCCGTTCTTAGGGCGCTGGGACCTCACATTGAAGGCCCCGGACCGCGAGTATCCTTCCTGGCTGGAGGTGCGGCAGGAAGGTGGTGAATTAAAGGCGCAGATGGTTGGCCGCTGGGGTAATGCGCGACCGCTCCCCAAAGTAGAGATCTCCGCGGGGCGTCTTCTGTTCGTGTCGCCGAAGGAAGAGGAAGGTAGTAAAGACGATATGGTGTTCCAGGGCAGCCTCACCGAAGGCACTCTCTCCGGAACCGTAAACGGCCCGGACGGAACCGTTTGGACATGGACTGGTGAAAAGGCGCCTGCGCTCGAAAGATCACATGCCCCTAAGTGGGGCAAACCGATTCAATTGTTTAATGGCAACGATCTGACCGGCTGGAAGATGAGCAGTGCCGGTCCTCCGGAATGGACCGTCCAGAACGGAAATCTGTTGAGCCCCGGAAACGGGCCAGAGCTTATCGCAGACTCCAAATTCCAGGATTTCAAGTTGCACGTTGAATTCAACTGCGGGAAGGATTCGAATAGCGGGGTCTACCTGCGCGGCCGTTACGAAGTGCAGATCGAAACGGAATCAGAAGCGGAACCGCCAAGCCACCATACCGGTGGAATCTACGGATTCCTGGCTCCGACTCCGGAGCTTCCGCGCACGCCTGATCAATGGCAGACGTTCGAAATTACACTCGTGGGGCGAAAGGTGACGGTAGTTCAGAACGGCCAAATTGTCATCGACAATCAGGAAATCCCCGGAATCACGGGTGGCGCACTGGATAGCCGGGAAGCCTTGCCTGGACCAATCTATCTGCAAGGGTCTGAGAAAGGTCACGTCGCATTTCGGAACATTGTGATCACGCCTGCGCTTTGATCGTGGTTCGATGAAAAGTGATGGGAGCGCGACCAGTCCCCAATACTTCCATCGCAATCAAAGATCTCAAGCGCAGCGCCGGCAGCTTCGAGGCAAGCCGCGATTTTGACGCTGGTAACGATTGCGTCAGGACACTATCTGGCCCGGCCTCGACCCGGTAACGTCACACCACACATCACCGCCAGAACGTTTCTCGCGCCGAACCGACCCGCGCTGGTATCTTGAAGACATGACTGGCCTCGCCTTTCACCCGCAGACGGCAGGGTGTCGCTTACTCAGCGACCTGCCACCAGAAGGGTGTTGCATTCTATTTTCGGGGAATGTGGGGATTGTGGGTGACGCACGTCACGCAAGTTATTGATTATGAACGTTGCCCCGTAGCTCAGGTGGCCCCCGGCTCGGCAGAGCCGGAGAGAATCGATCAGCAGTTTCCTGAAACTGCTGCGAACAAATCCAAGTAAAATCAGAGATGCAGCCCGGTCTGAATGAACGTGGCCCCATAGCTCAGGTGGCCCCCGGCTCGCCAGAGCCGGAGAGAATCGATCAGCAGTTTCCTGAAACTGCTGCGAACAAATCCAAGTAAAATCAGAGATGCAGCCCGGCCTGAATGAACGTGGCCCCATAGCTCAGGTGGCCCCCGGCTCGCCAGAGCCGGAGAGAATCGATCAGCAGTTTCCTGAAACTGCTACGAACAAATCCAAGTAAAATCAGAGATGCAGCCCGGTCTGAATGAACGTGGCCCCGTAGCTCAGGTGGATAGAGCAGCAGTTTCCTAAACTGCGTGTCGGAAGTTCGAGTCTTCCCGGGGTCACCACGTCCCCCCCGCAAATCAGTCAGCTGGTTGTGCAGCGCTTCTCAGGTCGCTGGTTACGCGCCAGGCTTTCATTTCATCCGCTGGCCAGGTCCGCACCAGATCGATAGGCAGATGCGACGGCTCTGCCGGCGCAAGCCAGCGCTCATAATCTTTTGGCTCGATGATGAGCGGGCAGCGGTTGTGGAACGGCTCCAGCAGCTTATTGGGGTCGGTGGTGATGATGCTGAAGCTCTCAAAGACAATCTCGTTGTGGGTTTCGTCCTTGCCCTTCCATCGATCCCATATTCCGCCGAAGGCGAACAAACGCTCATCAGGTAGTGAGACGGCCCACGGCTTTCTGACCTTCTGTTTCTCCTCTTCTTTGGTGAGCGGCTCCCACTCGTAGAAGACATTGGCCGGGATGAGGCAGCGGCGATGCTTCCATGGTTCGCGCCACGCGCCGCTGGAGGTGAGCTTGTCGGCCCGGGCATTGATCGAGCTGAAATTGACCTTGGGCGTTTGCGACCAGTAGGGAACCAGTCCCCATTTCATGAGCGCCAGAACGCGCTCGCCGGTATCGCGGTCGTGGCGAACGGCCGGCTGAATGCTCTGCGGCGTGATGTTGTGCGAGGGCGTGAAGAAGCGGTCGTTGGTCTCGTAGTATTCCTCGTCGAATACGTCGGTGTTGTGGGTGCGAAACCACTCCGCAATCCGCTGCTTGTCGGCTCGGCGCCCGTATCGTCCGCACATGTTCCAAGTCTATTGGTATTTACTGCATCTTAGGATTGCCGGTTGCAGCTGCGGCTCGTAAATTAAATAAGTTGCTTAGTTTTATATATTTATAGAATGTTTGCACACAAAACAATGCAAGGAGGGGTTGCAGTCAGCAAGTAAAAAGGCGAATATAAGGCGAAACTACTTCGCCATGCCCTCCGCCTCTGCAATCCGGCTGCAGGTTGAATCGGCGCTCGCCGCCAGGATTCCGGCTGCGCTGACGCCGGCAGCCAGGATAGTGCGGCCGGTTGCTCCCACGGGAATCGAGGCGCTGGATGAGGCGCTGCATGGCGGGTTGCCGGTGGGCGCGATTACTGAACTGATTGGCCCGGAATGCTCGGGACGGACCTCGGTTGCATTGGCCTTCGTGGCTGGCATGACCCAGGCAGGGAGGGTGTGCGCGTGGCTCGATGTGTCGAACGCGCTCGATCCGGCCTCGGCCGCTGCGGCCGGCGTTGACCTGAGGAGACTGCTGTGGGTGCGGTGCGGAGCGCGAAAAACCGAAACGGCGCAGGCAAAAATACCACACGCGGGGCAGCGGTTCTCTCTGCCGGAGCGCTATCTCGTCCCCGCGCCGGCAATCAAGGGGCTGCATGGAGGAGGGTGCGGAGGGCATCCGCGCGGCGAGGTGAAGGGGATGGCGCAGGCGGTAAGCGGTCTGCTGCAGCCGGAGCCCTCGTGGCAACCGAACATCGCGCCGCGCTGTGCCGAGCCGCTGCGGAGAGATGGATCGATTCTCGGTGTGAGCTCGCTGAAAAATCATCCCTCAGGGGCTAAAGCCCCGACTCATTTTGCTAATAGTATCGGCACGCGACTCACCCACTGGGTGGGTTCCCCGGTCGTGCCCTTTCAAAATAACGGTTATCAGCAGTCTGGCCTTCAAAACCGCGGTTATCAGCGGCATGTAAAGCCAGGGCTGCGCGAGCAGCCGGGTAAGCCGTGGGCGCGGCTCGATCAGGCGCTGCGCGCGGCCGACCTGCTGCTGCAAGGCGGGGGATTCAGCGCCATCGTGCTTGACCTTGGAAACCTGGCGCCGGAGTTTGCCTCGCGCGTGCCGCTGGCCACATGGTTCCGCTACCGGGCGGCGGCAGAGAGCACGCAGGCGAGCCTTCTGTTGCTGGCGCAGTATGGCTGCGCAAAAAGCAGCGCGGAGCTGACGCTGCGTTTCGAGCCCGGCGATGCACTCGGCGATGAGTTGGGCAGTGAGCCGACAGTGTTCACCGGCATGGCGCACAGCGTTGAAGTGGCGCGGCGGCGGTTTACGGGCGCGCAGGATAATGTGGTGCCGTTGCGCAAGCCTCCGCAACGAGCGAATGCGGCGCACTGGCAGAGCCACGCTACATGGGCAGGTGTGCGATGAGCGGTCCAGCCGAACTCTACGCATGCCTCTACGCAACCGAGTTTTCTGCCCAGGCATTGCTGCGCCTGCGGCCGGGCTCAAGCCAACACGCCTGCGCGGTGATGGACGGCGATCCGCCGCTCGAAATGGTTTGTGCGGTCAACCGCAAGGCGCGCGAGCTCGGCGTTGAGCACGGCATGACGCAGGTTGAGGTGGATACTTTTCCAGCGGTTACCGTGTTTACGCGCTCGTGTGCCGAGGAGGATGCAGCCAAGGACGCGCTGCTCGAATGTGCGGGCTGCTTTTCTCCGCGCGTTGAAATGCTGAGCGCCGGCAGCGTATTCCAGTGCGTCATCGATATTGCGGGAACCAGCCTGCTGTTCGGGCCGCCTCTCGCGCTGGCCCACGATCTGCTGGCTCGTGTTCGCGCGCTGGGCATCGAGGCCATGATTGCCGTGAGCAGCAACTTTCGTGCGGCTATCGCGCTTGCCAAAGGCCTGTCGCGGCGCGACCCGGTGCAGGTTGTCGCTGCCGGAGAAGAGGCTGCCGCGCTGGCCGCGTTGCCGCTCGACGTTCTCGATCTCAATCAAGAACAGGCCGAGACATTGATGCTGTGGGGTATCCGCACGCTGAGCATGCTTGCAGCGCTGCCTGAAAATGACCTGGTTGCGCGCATGGGGCAGGCAGGGAAGCGCCTTCGCCAGCGTGCGCGTGGCGAACTGCCGCATCTCTTTCAGCCCGTCGAGCCGCAGTTCACGCTGGCGGAGCGCATGGAGCTGGATTCGCCCGTCGAACTGCTCGACTCGCTGCTGTTTGTGGTGGGTGCGATGCTCGAGCAGCTCATGGTGCGGGCCAGGGCGCGCTTGGTTGCGCTGGCGGCGGTCACGGTCACGCTGGAGCTTGACGGCGGCCGAACGCACACGCGCACGGTACGGCCTGCCTTGCCGGCCAATGACAAACAGCTCTGGATCAAGCTGCTTCATCTCGATCTTGAGGCGCATCCCGCGCCGGCTGCGGTGCTGGCGGTCGCACTGGATGCGGAGCCGGGATCGACAAGCAAGGTGCAGCTCGGCTTGTTTTCGCCGCAGCTGCCCGAAGCATCGCGGCTGGATGTGACGCTGGCACGCATCCGGGCCATTGTGGGCGAGGAGAATGTTGGGCGCGCGGTGCTTGTGGATACGCATGCGCCCGACGGGTTCCGGATGGAAAGCTTTGCCGTGCCCGCGGGCGACGCCGAAAATGCAACACCTGAACCTTTGCGCGGCGCGGTGCGGCAACTGCGCCCGGCAGAGGAGATTACCGTCACGCTCGAAGCCGAGCGGCCGGTGCGGTTCAGTTTTCGCGGGCAAAACTTCAATGTCGACCGCGCCTACGGCCCATGGCTCGCGGGCGGCGACTGGTGGCAGCAGACACTGTGGGGTCACGAGCAGTGGGACCTGGTTGCGAGAATTGAAGCGCAAACAGAAGCTGGAGCAATATTGTGCTGCTGCGCGGTGCGCGACCTGATGCACGGCGGCTGGCAGATAGCGGCGCTGTATGACTGAGCGGTATATCGAGCTGCACGCTGCCAGCGCTTTCAGCTTTCTTGAAGCAGGCTCATCGCCCGAAGCGTTGATTGAACGCGCCGCCGAGCTTGAGATGCCGGCCATTGCCATCGCCGACCGCAACGGCCTTTACGGTGCGGCGCGGTTTCATACCAGCGGCAAGCGCTCGGGTGTTCGCGCGCATATCGGTGCAGAAATCGCCGTCTCTTCATTCGGGCCGCGGCTCGCGCCTCCGGCGTGGCTGCCGCACCAATCGAAGCCCCAGCCTGCGTGCATTCCCTTGCTCGCAGAATCGCAAGCCGGATATCAAAATCTTTGCCAGCTCATTACGCAGTTCAAGATGCGCGAAGCCACCAAGCAGGAGGGCGCGGCGAACTGCGACGACCTTGAGCAGTACGCGGCGGGCTTGGTTTGCCTGACGGGCGGCGACGAGGGCCCGCTTGCCGCAGCGCTGATGCGCGGCGGCGAAGATGCAGGACGCGAGGTGGTTGAGCAGCTCACGCGCATCTTCGGCCGCGGCAATGTTTACGTGGAGCTACAGCGTCATTGCGAACGCGAAGAAGAATGGAGAAATCAAGCTGCGATCCGCATTGCGCGCGCGCTCAATCTGCCGGTCGTCGCCACCAACGGCGTGCGCTACGCAACAGCGTACGACCGAGAAATCCTCGACCTGTTTACCGCGATCCGCAATCACACCGAGCTGGACAGTGCAGGGCGGCTGCTGGCGGTGAACAGCGAGCGGCATCTGCGCGCGGCGCGCGAGATGCTCATGTTGTTTCGCGACGTGCCGGGCGCGATTGAGAACACCATCGAGCTTTCGTCCCGGCTCAGCTTCGAGCTGAGCGATCTGGGCTACGAGTTCCCGCGCTATCCCATACCCGAGGGCGAAACGATGGTGAGTTTTCTGCGCAAGCGCGTTGGCGAAGGCGTGGAGCGGCGCTACGGGCCGAAGAACGACCGCGGATTGATGGAGCGCGCGAAGAAGCAGGTGGAGCATGAACTGCTGCTGATTGCGAAGCTCGGCTTCGAAGGCTATTTCCTCATCGTCTGGGACATCATCCAGTTCTGCAAGCGCAACGGCATCCTGGTGCAGGGCCGCGGCAGCGCGGCCAACTCGGCGGTGTGCTACGCGCTTGAGATTACGGCCATCGATCCCGTGGGCATGGAACTGCTCTTCGAGCGCTTCCTGAGCGAGAGCCGCGGAGAGTGGCCCGACATCGATCTCGATCTGCCTTCAGAAGCGCAGCGCGAGCAGGCGATCCAGTATGTGTACCAGCGCTATGGCGAGCTGGGCGCGGCGATGACGGCCAACGTCATCTGCTATCGCGGCAAGTCTGCGGCGCGCGAAGTGGGCAAGGCGCTGGGCTTCAATGAGGACACGCTCGGCCGCCTCTCGGGCCTGGTGAGCCAATGGGAGTGGCGCGGCGCCAACGATACGATGGCTCACTCCTTTCAGCACGCGGGCTTCGACATCCGGCATCCGCGCATTGCCAAGTACCTGGAGCTGAGCATGCGGATTCAGGATTTGCCGCGGCATCTCGGCCAGCACTCGGGCGGCATGGTGATTTGCCAGGGGCAGCTCAATCACGTTGTCCCGCTGGAGCGCGCCTCTATGCCCGGGCGCACCGTGGTGCAGTGGGACAAGGAGGACTGCGCGGACCTTGGCATCATCAAGGTTGACCTGCTGGGCTTGGGCATGATGGCCGTGCTCAAGGATTGCCTGGAGCTGATTCCCGCGCACTACGGCGAACGCGTCGACCTGGCGCAGTTGCCTGAAGACGATGAGATTTACCGCGTAGTGCAGAAGGCCGATACGGTAGGCATGTTTCAGATTGAGAGCCGCGCGCAGATGGCATCGCTGCCGAGAAACTATCCCGAGCGCTTCTACGATCTTGTGGTGCAGGTGGCTATCATTCGCCCCGGACCGATTGTGGGGCAGATGATGCACCCGTATATGCGGCGGCGCCAGAAGCGGGAGCCGGTCACGTATCCGCATCCGTCGCTCGAGCCGGTTTTAAAACGCACGCTGGGCGTGCCGCTTTTTCAGGAGCAATTGCTGCGCATTGCCATGACGGTTGCCAACTTTACCGGCTCAGAGGCCGAGGAGCTGCGGCGCGCAGTGGGAATGCGCCGCTCGTGGGAGAGGATGAAGAATCTGGAATCGAAACTGCGCACCGGAATGACGACCAATGGCATCGACACCAAGACGCAGGACACGATCGTGCAGAACATCAGCTCGTTCGCGCTGTATGGATTTCCCGAGTCGCACGCGGCGAGCTTCGCGCTGATTGCATACGCGTCGGCGTACTTCAAGGTGAAGTACCTGGCGGCGTTTACCTGCGCCATTCTCAACAACCAGCCGATGGGTTTTTATTCGCCTGCAGTGCTGGTGAAGGATGCGCAGCGGCATGGACTGCGCATCAAGCCCATCGACATTCAGGTGTCGGAGTGGGAGTGCACGGTTGAGCATGAGCCGGATGGCACGCTGGCCATGCGGCTGGGGCTGGGTTACGCCAAAGGCCTGCGCAAGCAGGCTGCGGACGCATTGGTTGCGGCGCGGCAGGATTGCGAGTTCCGTTCAGCCGGCGACCTGGCGCAGCGAGTGCCCGAGCTCAACCGCAGGGAACTGACGCTGCTGGCGCGGATCGGCGCGTTGAATCGCATCGATGATGTGGCTCACCGGCGCGACGCGCTGTGGCAGGTTGAATGGGCCGGCAGGCCGGAGGGGCCGCTGCTGAGCCAGCAGGGGAGCGGCTTGCGCGAAGAGGATCGAAGCCTGCCGCTGGCACAGATGACTGTTGAAGAACGTCTCGTGGCCGACTATTCGGGCACGGGGCTGACGGTCGGCTGGCATCCCATGCACTACCGCCGCGCTGAACTCCGCGCGCAAGGCATCTTGTCGTCACAGGAGCTGCGCAATTGCCGCGACGGCGTGTTTGTGCGCGCGGCCGGGTGCGTGATCGCGCGGCAGCGGCCGGGAACCGCGAAGGGATTCATCTTTCTCTCGATGGAAGATGAGACCGGCATCGCCAACGTGATCGTGACGCCCGACGTTTACGAACGCAACCGCCTGATGGTGACGCGAAGCAAGTTTTTGCTGGTAGAAGGGGCGTTGCAGAATCAGGACGGAGTGATTCACGTGAAGGCCGCGCGGCTGGTGCCGCTGGTGAATGGCGGAGTGGACGTGCGCTCGCATGACTTTCATTGAGAACTTTTGAGCGTACCGCCGGTCTCCAGACCGGCTGTACAGGCGGCGTCCACGCCGCCTGTTGTCTATTCCCCTCCGCGCTCAAAGTGTAAGGCACATCGCGCCCGACTCGACCGTCAGCTCAATTCCCGCCGCCCTGGCCGCCTCCTTGAGCGCAGCATCGAGCATCACAACCGGATCGGGGCTCACATCTAAGCGGCGCATCAGGCCTTCGCCTTTTTTGCCGCCGGCCGAAAGCGCGATCTTGAGCCCGCGGCGCTTGCAACGCACAGCGGTGCCGTCTTCAAGCTTCACGTTCATCGGCTTGATGTAGGCGTCAACGTAATGCACCCCGATGCCCGACTTGTCGTCGGTGCGGGCCGGGAGCTTGTCTTCGGCCGCCGGATTGAGATCGCAGAGTTTAACTTTCACGCGTCGCTCCCTGGGTCGCAATTCCTTTTGCCTCGAAATATTCGTCCATCGCTGATCTGAACGCGCGGATATGCTCGGGCGTGCTTCCGCAGCAGGCGCCGATAATGTTGGCGCCCGCTTCAAGCAGCGGCGCCACGCCTTTCACCATCTGCTCCGGCGACTCATCGTACAGAATCTTCATGTTCACAAGGCGCGGCTTGCCTGCATTGGGCTGCGCCATTACTGGCAGGCTGGTCACGTTCTTGTAACGCTTTACCGCCGCGAGCGCCCGCCCCATCTCCATCCCGGTGCCGCAGTTCAGCGCCACAATGTGCGCGCCGTGCTCTTCCATGAACTTCGCCGCGCGCTCGGGATTGATGCCCATCATGGTTCTGAACGTCGAACCATCCAGCGTCACGTCGTATGCCATCGAGCCGATAATGCAGCGCGCGCCTGCTTTCTTGGCCGCCTCAATGCCGATCTGCAACTCCTCGAGCGAGGTCTGCGTCTCCACAATAATCGCGTCTGCTCCGCCTTCAACAAGAGCTGCCGCCTGCTCGTCGAATGCGTCCTGCACCTGCTCTTCGGTGAAATCTCCGAACGGCGCCAGCAACCCGCCGAACGGGCCGATGTCGCCCAGCACGTGCCCGCCCTTTTCGCCAAGGGCTTCGCGCGCAATGGCTACGCCGGCTTTGTTGATCTCGATCACGTGATCGGCGTGTCCGTGCCGGTTCAGCATGATCCGCGAGCCACCGAAAGTATTCGTGATCAGGCAATCCGATCCGGCCTCGACGTAGCGCCGCTGGATCGCCAGTACACGCTCCGGATGGGTGAGATTCCATTCTTCGCCGCAGTTGCCCTGTTCCAATCCTGCAAGCATCAGTTGCGTGCCCATGGCGCCGTCGCCAAGCAACGGCTGTTGCCTGATTACATCCTGAAGTAGCGCTTTGGTGGTCATTCCAGCTCTCTTTCTTTCTGCACTAAAGCATAGTGTATGGTTTCGAGCACCAGGCACCACTTGTGCTCGCGGCTTGCGGATTCGCAATAGCATCCGGCCGCAGAAGGCATTCGCCTCCAGGCAAGCACCGCGTCAAGTTTCAGCCCGGCCAGCGGCTTCTCGCTGCCAATGGCTCCCATCAACCCGTCTTCGTCCTCAGTAAACTTGCACATCAGCCTGTGTCCCTCGTCGCCAGGGGCCGGAGCGCATTGCTGCGTCCTGATCGGATAACCTTCCATGCTTGCGCCAAGTTTCACGTAGTAGAAAAATGTTAGCGGCCGTCCCATGTTGGTGCAAGTGGTGCCATCGTAGCGAAACTCGGCATCAACCGTGCCATCGTCATTCACGCTCAATTTGAGCCGCTCTTTTGCCCAGCGATCCAGCGCCTTGCGATTCACGCTGTAGACCGCATTCTGGTTCAGCGCCGGGATGCGCGCCGCGACAACTTCGCCTGCCGGCCGCGGGCTGCGGCGAAAGGGCGCCCGGCGGTACTGGCACGGCCCGAACGAACACCGTTCGCAGGGAATCAGGCTGGTGAGCCGCGTGAGGCGATCCGTGTGCGAGGTCAACCCGAAGACCGCGAGCTGCGTTTTTTTCGGCCGCAGCATTCCCGTCTCAAAAACCTCAACCGGGGAAGGGAACTGCTTGCTTCGCGTCTGCTTCAACAGATCGAGCAGTCGCGGTTGCTCGGCAATATCCCACTCGGAATAACCGGGGCTATAGTGAGGCAACACCGCCATGCCGCGTTGCTCGGCCCAGTCGCACAAACGCGCGCCAGACATGGTCGCCAGGCGCTCCACTACAGCCGACGCATACATCTCGAGGAAGAAATACTCATCCGGCTTTTCCTCGGCCCAGCGCCGCCGAGCCTCTTCTTCGGCCTCAGCGCCGGCGCCCACCGCAACCAGGATGACGGAGTGTGCACCGGCCTGCTCCAGCGCTGTCTGCAGCCTTCTGCTGGTGAATTGCGCTCCATCGATGCCGATGGTGTTTCCATCGATCGCGAAGCTCTCGGCCTGCCGGGCGTACATCCACGGCCGTCCGTGCTCCGCGTACCAGCCACGCGCCCAGCCGGCCAATTCTCGCGCGCGACCCTCCCAAACAACGCCTCGCGGATACCCTAGCAGGCGAGAGTACTCCTCATTGAGGACGTCGACTCGAGTGATTTTTTCGGCGAGCTCGATGGTTGCCATCACTTCGCGCATGGAATCGGCTCCACGGGTTTGAACTGGCAACCCTCAACGAAAAATTCGAAGAAGCGCGGATGGGTTTCGAGACGGCAATGCTCGACCCGCTTCACCATCTCTTCCAGCTCCTTCCGCTTCTTCTTCGAAAGGAGCGCAATCGTTGCGCCCTCAATCGCGGTATTGCCAGCGCGCACAATCTTTTCCTCGGGCAGATTCGGCACCAGCCCGATTCGCTTTGCGGCATCGACGTTGATGTGACGCCCGAAGCCGCCGGCAAGATAAAAGACGTCGACATCTTCATAATCAATGCCGTACGTCGAGAAGACTGCGTGCAATCCGGCAACGTTTGCGCCCTTGGCCTGGGCCAGCTCATTCACATCGTTTTCGAGCAGATACACGCTTTGCTCTTCGCTCTTGTAAAGGTCAATGCGATGCAAATCGTCTTCGAAGCGGCCGTGTTCGTTCATCCGCTCGGTGCGCAGCAACTCGCTCAGAGCATCGATAAGTCCCGATCCGCAAATGCCTTCGGGTTTCACATCGCCGATCACGCTCAGACTGAATTGGCCGCCGTCATCGATCTGAACATCTTCAATCGCGCCATCGAGCGCAGGCATTCCGCAGGCGATTGCGCCGCCTTCAAATGCCGGTCCCGCCGGACACGAAGCAGCAAGAATGCGATCTTTGTTGCCCACAATCAGCTCGGTGTTGGTCCCGATGTCCATGATCGCAATCTTTCGCTCCTCATGGGCAAGATCGGCAGCCAGCATGCCCGCTGCGGCATCGGCGCCCACATGTCCGCTGATAATGGGAGCGCCGTACACGCGCGCCTTGGGATGAATCGGCAGCAAGCTGTGCTGACCGGTCTGCGTGAGGCTGGTAGTTTTGCGCTTGCCGTCGGCCATCTCGATCTCGGTGATCGACTGATACGGGCTTTGCCCGATCGAATACACGCTTTGCCAGAAAAACAGATCGCGCATGGTGGAGTTGCCCACCACCACCATCTCGTAGATGGTCTTCGCATCGACCGGGAGCTTTTCAATCGCGTGACTCAAATATCCGGCAAGCGTGCGCATCAGCAGCCGTCCGGGATGTTCAGTGTCATACGCAATGCGCGACATGACTTCAGAGCCGCCGAACCGCTGCGGGTTCTCAAACGAAGTGTCTGCGATGAGCCGCCCGGTTTCGAGATCGATGAGCCGCAGCACCACGGTTGTGGTGCCCAGATCCATCGCAATTCCATGGATCGGCCCGGCTGAGCGATCGACCTCCGCGCCGTCAATCAGAATCCGGTCGCCGTCGCGCGTGACCGCGGGATCGAGCTCGAATTCACGACCCGCGGCGGGCAGTCCCTCTGCCCTGCTCTCAATGCGCATGTGTCCGCGGCGCATGGTGTGGCAGCGGACATGGCCGCTCTCGCCAGTTACATACGTCTGGCACGAAAGCCTGAAATTGCCTTTCAGATGCCGTTCCGGTTCGACGAGCGGCGAAAGGGAATCCATCCCTTGGACAATTTCAACCATGCACTCTTTGCATTTGCCCTGCTTGCGGCACGAGGTGGGCACGTCGATGCCGAGGGCTTCAGCCTGCTCAAACAGCGACAACGCGCTGGCGGCCTGCATGGTCTTTCCGTTGATCGTGAGAGTGACGGCCATCCGCGGGCAATTCCTACCATTCTTTCGATTCGAGTTCGGCCTTCACGGCCTCGGCCACTTCCTGCGCCGGCCCCTCGCGCTCTTCTTCCTCGCTCCACTTCCATTGCGCCAGGTAGTCGTCCGCATCCTGAAGGCCGCGCTTGGCCTCCAGAATATCGATCAGCTTCATGAACCGGTCGTCCAGCATCACGGTCAGGTCGTCTTCATCGTCCTCCACCTTGATCTGGGTGGGGATCTCCTGCCAGTAAAGAACCTTGTATATCGCCACTCGAATACCTGCCGGTTTTCAGCCTATGGTGAAAGTCAAAATCGCCGAAATCCATCCCTCAGGGGCTAAAGCCCGTCGTTCATCATCGACCGTTTGCGGCACGGCTGAAGCCGTGCCCTTTCAAAGCTCGACTTTCACCACAGGCTCCTACGACTGTTCCGCGAGCCGCAGGAAAAGATCCACCGCGGCCGAAGCATTGGCTCCATAGCCGTCGGCGCCAATCTCGTCGGCAAACATCTGGCTGATCGGCGCTCCGCCCACGGCCATCTTGATGTGTGTGAGTCCCGCGGCGTTGAATCCGTCGATCACAGTCTTCATATACATCATGGTGGTGGTCAGCAACGCGCTCATGCCGACGATGGTCGGCTTGCACTTGTCGGCAGCGGCCATAAACTTCTCCACGCTCTGGTCCACGCCGATGTCGTGCAGCTCGAAGCCGGCGCCCTCGGCCATCATCCCCACCAGGTTCTTGCCGATATCGTGCAGGTCGCCGCGCACTGTGCCCATCAGCAGTATGCCCTTGGGCTTGGTCCCGCTGTCTTTCGCAGTTAACAGCGGCTTCAGCACAGCCATACCGGCCTTCATCGCGCGCGCCGCAATCAGCACCTCGGGCACATAGAGAATGTTGTGCTTGAAGTCTTCGCCCACCACGCTCATGCCCGCGATCAGCCCATTGTTCAGCACTTCCTGCGCGGTTCGTCCTTCGGCGAGGGCTTCCTTCGTCAGGCGCTCCACCTCGCTGGCGTTCCCCTCATACAGGTACTGATTCATCAATGCATAATCGGGCATCAGGCTCTCCTCACAGGGCCTTTCTTCAACGCGCGCCGGGTGCCACAGTCGCGGCGCGTTTTGCGTTATATTCATCCAGCGCTTCAAGCATGGCCAGGATATTCGCGCGCGGCATTCCCGGACTGGTGCCTCCGCCTACCGAAAGAATGATTCCTTCGCCTCCCGAACCTTCGAGCACTTCGAGCGTCTCGTCCTTCACCTCATCCGGAGTTCCGCGCACGCCCACTTCCAGCGGGTTCACATTGCCCATCAGGCACATGCGGTCGCCAACGCGCCGCTTCACCTCGGTAATGTGCCTCTGCTTGCCCCAGTTCAGCGCGTTGAAGCCGGTGTCGGGCAAATGATCGAGGCAAGCGTCCACCTCTGCGTCGTTGTGGTAGAGCTTGACCCAATCTTTAGGGAATGCATCGCAGATCCGTTTCAGATAGGGGTGCGCAAATTCCATGTAGTGATCTTCGTTGATGAACCCCACAATGTCGTCGAGGATGAAGATGCCCTCGACGGTATCGCCCATCACCTTGTGCTGCGCCTTCAGCCAGTCGATCACCACTTGCGTGCACAGATCGATCAACTTGTGTGCGCCTTCGGGGTTTTCAACCAGGTCGATCATGAACTCCGTGGTGCCGCGCACAAATCCGGCCGTGCACAGCGGCCCGCGCGAAGTCACCATGGGCAGAATGTAGCCGGCATCCAGAATCCGCTGCTTGGCCATCTTGATGCGGTGCAGCGTGAGGCCCGCGAATGCATCGGCGTCGACCTCGTACTCGGGAAAGTTGTCGATGTCTTCAAGCCGGTAGAGGGTGTGGTACTCGCTGGGCGTATTATCCTGCCAGAATTTGATCTTCGCGCCCAGCACCGACGGCTCCGCGGCCATCCCGTACTCCATCCACCAGGACGGCACGAAGATAATGTCGGGAAATTCCTGCATGATCTTCAGGTTCGACTGGAACCACAGCTCCGGGTCGAGGAAATAATCCATGTGGCTGATTCCCAGGTACCCGGGAATCCACGGGCTGTCGATAATCAGCGCCATGGGAACCTTGTCCAGCTTCTCGCGGCGCACCGCCTTCTTGAATATCTCCCACTGCTCTGGCCGCATTCATTCCTCCCGGAGGGTAGTACAGCTATCGGTATTGGCCGACCTGAGGCTTTGTCGATGCTGGCGATCGGGTGTTTGTTGCATCAATCCCAGCGGTTGCGGTCACGACGGTTGATTGCGCATTCAAGTGATCTGGGGAGTTCGTTCCGCCGCCGCCGATTTTGTTCGGCTCCCGTAATAATAGAGTAGGAGCTTCGCGGCACACAAGATTTCTGGGCCTGATTGAGCCGATGGATGGCTAACGGGAGTTTCTGCCGGCTCTGCGGCCGTGGGCCACGCTATTGCCCGCGCCGCAGCGGCTTCTGCATTGGAACCACCTGGACGGTAACGTCGCGCACCTCTGACAGGAAACGGTTCAGCACCGAGCCGCGCCACAGAATGTCCCAGCGCGAACGGGCTGACTGGCCGAAGACTACGTGGCTGATATTCTCCTGTTGCGCAAAGCGGATGAGCGCATCGGAGACATTACGGTCGGTAAGCATAACCACTTTGGCGCCCAGGTCGCGCGCCATCTTCTGGTACTCCTCTAGTCGGTGAAAGGCCTCGGGATCGTTGTGCCCCTTGTCGTCGGGCTTGGAAACATAAACCGCATACCAGTTGGTCGATAGCCGGCCGGCGATGCGCGAGCCAACCCGCAGCAGGCGTTCGGTCCCGGGCCGCGTGCTCAGGCAGACCATCACTTTCTCCGGAATCGGCGCCTGTTCCAGTCCCTGCGTGCGGCGGTACTCCGAAGCCCGCGTGCTCACCTGCTCCGCGGTGACCCGCAGGGCAAGCTCGCGCAGCATGTTCAGGTTGCCTTTGCGGAAAAAGTTGGCCAGCGACTGCTCAACTTTTTCCGCCGCGTAGATTTTGCCCGACTTCAGGCGCGTGCGCAACTCATCCACCGTGAGGTCGATGTTCATCACTTCGTCGGCGCGCTTCAGAAAACTGTCGGGAACGGTCTCGCGGATGACCGTGTTGGCCGAGCGATTGACGGCGTCGTTGAGCGTTTCAAGGTGCTGGATATTCACCGCCGTCATTACGTTGATGCCGGCATCCAGCAGCTCGAGCACATCTTCGTAACGCTTGCGGTTCTTGCTTCCCGGCACGTCGGTATGCGCCAGTTCGTCAACCACAACCGTGTCTGGATGGCGCGCGACGATCGCATCCACATCCATCTCTTTCAGCGTCACTCCGCGATAGGGGATCTGCTTGAGGGGTATCACCTCAAGATCACGGATGCGCGCCTCGGTCTCCTTGCGCCCGTGGGATTCAACCAGGCCGATGACGATGTCGATATTCTGCTGGTGGCGCATGATGTAAGCGTCATTCAGCATGTGATAGGTTTTGCCCACGCCCGGCGCGGCGCCCAGGTAAATGCGCAGCTTGGCGGGTTCCTGAATTTTCTCGAGGACAATCTCGGCCATAGGTCAGCCCACCTCGACAGGATGGCGGACCTCTTCAACTACGGCCACCGGAAGTGTGAATCGAAAGGTTGTTCCGTGCCCCAGGCGGCTTTCAACCGCGATCTGCCCGCCCAGCGATTCAACCAGCCGCCGCACCAGCGCTAAACCCAGCCCGGTCCCTTTATCGCTGAAGGCATTCAACCGGTCGAAGATGGCGCTCAAACGCTCGGCTTCAATGCCCCGGCCGGTATCGCGCACCGTGAATTGCACAAAGTCCTTGGTCTCTTCCGCGGCCAGAAGAATCTCGCCATCCGCGGGCGTGTAGCGCAACGCGTTGGTGAGCAGGTTGTCGAGAATCGAGCGCAGCGCGCGGCGATCGGCCTTTACCGGCGCGATGTCGGCGTATGCGCTAACCTCAAGCCGGATGTGCTTCTCCGCTGCTTCTTCGCAGAACCGGTCGCGGGCTTCCATCAAAGCCTGCGCCGGCCTGATGCGCTCGAACTTCATCACCCGCTTTCCGGTATCGAGCTCGGCAACCTCGATCAGGTCGGTCATCAAGTCATTCAGTCTTTCGGCATCGCCGGTAGCCGTCGACACCAACTCGGCCTGCAGCGGCCGCAGCTCGCCGCTGAATCCCTGTCCGAGGGCGTAAAGCCCGCGACGCAACTGCAGCAGCGGATCGCGCAGCTTGCGGCTTGCGACCGCGATGAATTGAGTTTTGAAGCGGTCGGTGTCCTGCAGGCTGGTTACATCTTCGAGCGTGGTTACGGTGCCCAGCAAGCGGCCTTCGGAGTCGCGCATGGGCGTGGTGCGCAGCCGGTAGCTCCGCTCCTGTTTTCCGATCCTCATCGGCAGCACCGATGCATCGTCCTCCGCCGCGACCGGCTTTTGCATCGACACAGCATCGCGGATGGCGTCCAGAATCTTGTCTCCTCCCGGAGTGGTGGTGAGCGCCATGCGGTCTTGCGCGGCCTCGCCCAGCAAATCGGCCGCAGCCTGGTTCACTTTCAGCACGTGCCCCTTGCTGTCGGTCACGATGATCGGCTCGAAGATCGATTGCAAAACCGCGTCGGAGAGCTGGAACTCCATCTGCCGCCGCCCGGCCTCGGTATCGCGCAGTTCGCGCAGCCGCACCGCGATCCGGTTCAGCTCGCTCGCAATCACGCCAAAATCGTCGCGGCTGCTCCACTCCACGCGGTGCTCCAGGTTTCCCTGGGCGATCCGGTGGGCGTCGCGGGCCAGTTTACTGATGGGGCTGAGAATGAAAAACGCGGTCACAGCCGCCACCAGAACCGCTGCTGCGATGTATTCGTAGCTGAGTCTCGCCAACCCGGCTGCGAATAATGCTTTATGAATGAGTGCGATAAACCCAGCAGCAAGCCCGGCCATCAGCAGGCAGCCGAGAATCGTTCGCTGGGTAAAGTTAAGCATTAGAGGGAGCTCCGCAACGGCTGTGAGGTGTCAGATTCATTCTCGCGGATAATGCTCAATCGTGCAAAATACGCCGAACAAAAGATTTCGGGGCGATCGAGGTACGCGATCAAGGAATCTGGCACACTGCCAGAGTGCGATTGCGCCAGCGGCAGTTGAGGCCGGCTGGTGCGGGATTGCTCACCACCACCCAATCCACGCCGAACTGCTGCTTCAGCCGCTCGAAATCGCCGATCTTGAAATCAGCCCAGCCTTGCTGAGCCTCGACCTGTTTGAGCCACTCTCCGCCCAGGCTGGGAACCTGGACCACGACGGCCGGGTCCTTGACCGCATCGGCCAGTGAGCTGCGTTCGGCCAGCGCCCTGAATCCGTGATAGTCCTCGCCGGGCTCATCGAGATAGTGCGGATCGAGGGCGAAATAAGCGTCCTGCGGCGTGTTCTGCCTGATCCAGTCAAAAGCGTCAATCCAGTCGTTGTGGGGCCAGTCGTTGCGCGGCGCCAGGCCTGGCAGCTCCAAATGGCGGCTGGCAGGGAATTGCACCTCCTGGCAGTACAGCATTCCCGTGTTCAGCACCGCCAGGTACACCACCCACCGCCACGCGCTTTTCTTCAAAAGAAATTGACCCAGGAGCCCGCCGCCGGCAAGCGCCATGGCGAAGTAAACCAGGTGCAGATAGCGCATGGGCTGCAGTGGCGTAAGTCTTAGCCAACCCACGGGAGGCAGTATCGCCAGGGCAACCGCCTGTTGAAAGACTCCGTACGCGAAGGCGGCCAGGGCGAAGCGCGCCAAATGATTCTCGCCGCGCCGTCGCGCCCAACGCCAGAGCACCCAGAAAAGCACCAGCGGAGCGATTGCTCCCAGCCACTCGAACCACGCCCACTTGTAGATGAAGTAGTAGCTGTGCGCTTTTAACGCCTCCCTCCACACGGGGGTGCCCGCGGCGACGACCCAGCCAAGCGGCGCTGCCGCAGCGAACCTGCCGCCAACGCTCGCTGTTTCGGCCGTCTCGCGCTCTTGAGCGTCTCTTTCGCCCGGCCATCGACTCTTCACCCAGGCATTCACGCTCTCGTTCAGCGCCAGCGCCTGAAACAGGCAGAACGAGATCCCCATGGCAGCCATCAACGGATGCATAAGCCCGGCCAACGCCAGCAATAAGATTGCCGGCCTGCTTTTTCCCTCCAGAATCTTCGCGGCTGCCAGAAGAATCAGCGCGGTTGCAACCGTTCGCGGATGAAGGTGCTGGTCGACCAGAAATAACGCGGTTCCTGCCACTGGCAGGGTGAGCATGGCTGCAACCATGGCCACTGCCGACCATTGCGCTGCGGCCTCTTTGAACAGCCGCCGCGCGATACTGTGGCAGGCCCAGAGAATGAAAAATATTGAGACGAGCTGACCAAGCAGCTCCGCCCCGTCCACCGGAATGCGCGTCGCCCTGACGAATCCGGCCATCGCGCTGTCAAAGACGGTGGCTTGCGTCTGCAAGCGGAAGAACTCTGAGTTGTGGGGGTAAAGAGCGGGATTCAGATCGGCCTTGACGGCAGTCAGGTAGATGCCGTCGTCTTCCAACCCGGGGTGGTAGCCCATTACCGCGAAGCCGAGGAGCGTAAAGACAAGGATGATCAGGAACCGTCTCAAAAACTGCTGGTTCCTCGACCTCTGAAACGTCATTTTCCGGCGCCCAACCCAGCGGGATAAAATTAAGATACCTTCCTATGGTCTCACCCCCAACAGACTCGTCGCAGACAACCGGCATTTCTTCGAATACCGGAGCTACGGCAGGGGTCGAAACAGCGCCGCTCAAACTGGCGCTCATCATTCCCACGCTCAACGAGGCGGGCAACATTGTTCGCGTGCTTGCCCACGTGCGCTCGGTTCTGGACCCCGCTGGGATCCCCTGGGAAATCGTGGTCGTCGATGACTCCAGCGCCGATGGCACCGGCGACCTGGTCGCGGCCGAAGGGCTCAAAGATCCCCGCATCAGGCTGCTGGTACGCAAGGGCGAGCGCGGCCTTTCAGGCGCGGTTCTCGACGGCTGGAGCAACACCGGCGCCGATGTGCTCGGCGTGATGGATGCCGACCTGCAGCATCCTCCCGAGCTGTTGCCGCAGCTTTTTGAGGCCATCGTGGACGGCGCCGACCTGTCCATTGGCAGCCGCTACACGCCCGGCGGCGAACTGGGCGAGTGGAACCCAATCCGCAAGCTCATCTCCGTCGCAGCGGTTTCGGTTACCTGGCCCATCCAGCATCGCGGCGCGCGCGCCAGCGACCCCATGTCGGGATTCTTCATGGTCCGGCGCTCCTGCGTCGATAAGGTTCGGTTCCAGCGCGCCGGTTTCAAGCTGTTGCTCGAAGTCTTGGTGCGCGGGCGCATCCACTCGGTCAAGGAGGTCCCTTACGTCTTCGGATCGCGATCTCGCGGCGCAAGCAAGGCCAGCTTCAAGGTCGCCTGGGACTACGGAATGCTGTTGATGCGCCTTTACGCGTCGCGGTTCCTTGGGCGCAAATAAAGCCAAAATCGGGCCCAAGATGGCCCTAAAAGGCCAAAAACAGGCGCTTTTTTGAAGGTCTTGTTTACTGAAGGGTAACCGGCACTGAATTTTAAGTGATTGAAAAAGATAGTGTTACGCGAGTTTTGGCCCCGTCGGGACCATTCTTGTGGGGGGAGGGGGGTGGGGGTGTTTTTTGTGGGGACGTGAGCTAAGGGACAGGGAATAGAGGACTTAGGGGCCAAATATTGGGGTCTTAATGGCATGTTCTGTTTTCAGCTTTCAGCTCTCAGCTCTCAGCTTTCAGCTTATCCGTGCAGTCCGATGCAGCACCAGTATGCCTGAAAGAGGGGATAAATCTTGCAACGGTAGCCGAGTTGGCGGAGTCGTCTCCGCCGGGGCTGCGCGCCTCAACCGCCTGCCATTTGCCCGGTGAGAATCAGTCGAGGCGAGATGCGGCCACACAGCTCCAACATCCCTTTCCAGCGCCCCACCAAATTGTCGAGCCTCAAGACCGTTCCCAAATAGGCGTCTCCCGAATTGGCGCGCCGCGCTACCGCGTATCGATCTTTCCCGGAATCTCGGTGGGCGACTGTGCTAGAACGGCTAGAGCACCAAAGCGTCCCTGCAGATCTCACCAGATTCAAAGCCGGAGTCCAAGGATCTCCTTGCCATCATGCTCGAAGAATTTGTCGTCCGAATTGCTGCGATCACCCGCAAGTCCAAGACCGAGGCATCCATGCAGATCAAGCTGGAAGCGCTGCTCTCGGAATTGCTGTCGAAATACGGCGTCGACTATCAGCCGTCCGTGAATGAGACCCTAACGAGCCAGGGGTTTTCGCAGGTTGATTCCACACGGCCAGACAGCCTCTTCGGCCACGTGGTCCTGGATTACAAAACACCTCGGTTATTCAGCTCGGCTAGAGAGGTTCAAAAGGCGAGAAAGCAAATCACGGGCTACCTGGACAACGTTACCGGCCAGGATCACTCAACCGAGGCACAGAAATGGGCAGGCATTCTTTGGGACGGGGCGTCCATCGCGTTTTGTCACTCCGATGGGAAAGCATGGCGTTGGAGCAACCTCTTCCCAATCTCTGAAGCATCGCTTCTCACCCTCGTTGGCAACTATCGCGCGTTGCAACGGAAGCCCTTGACCGCACCGTTGTTGGCGCGGTCCTTTGGCAAGGACTCAGACGTGGCCCGCTCCGTCATCACGACAATGTGCAGTCACCTCAGCAAGCCTCGGCATCGCACCACGATGCTTTATCGGGAATGGAAAAGGCTTTTTGAGCAGGTATCAACTTTCGGGCTAGACCAGCTCCCCACTCTGAAGGCGTGGGCAACCGAACTCGGGATTGCCACGAAGGACGCCTCTCAAATTCTGTTTGCGATACACAGCTACTATGCGCTCGTTGTGAAGCTGCTGACCTCAGAGCTTTTGACGGCGGTTAATCCGGTGCAGACGGAATCAATATGCGAGGCAATGGCAAATTCCCCCGTTGCGCGGCTTTACGGCCTTATTGCCGATTTGGAAAATGGGAACTACTGGCGCAACCTTCGAATAAGCAATTTCCTGGAGGGCGACTTCTTCAGTTGGTACACGAATGAGCAATCGAATGCACTTGCTGCTTCCATTCAGGAAGTGGCACAGGAGCTGCTTCGTTTTGAGCCCGCCACGCCTCTGTTGAAGCCTGAAGCAATCAAGGACTTGCTGAAGCAGTTCTATACCACGCTCGTTGACGAACAACTGCGGCACGACTTGGGCGAGTACTACACGCCGGATTGGCTTGCTCAGCGCGTTCTAAACTCGATTCAGTACAACGGGGACTTGCAGGCCACGGTGCTGGACCCCTCATGCGGCTCCGGCACCTTTCTGCTGGAATGCGTCAATCGTATCCGGGAGAAAGCAAAGTCAACCGGGGTAAAGGGCCAGAAGCTCCTTCGCACGCTTCTGCGCTGCGTGAAAGGAATGGACCTCAATCCCCTTGCAGTAATCTCTGCACGAGCCAATTTCATCTTGTCCACCGCTGACCTCATTTTCAGTGTAGGTGACGACGTGGAATTGCCAATCTACCTTGCAGACTGCATCAATGTCCCTGTCAAATCGAAGGCAAAAGACGGCCTTGAAGTCCTCACATTCCCATTGGACACTGAGGTCGGCCGCTTCGTTTTCGAGATTCCAAATGTGCTTGTTGAGGCGAAACTTCTTGGTAAGGTCCTGCTTGCCTGCGAAGATGCCATCAAGGAAGCCCGCTCTGCGTCCTCTTTCGAAACGGCCATTCGCGGACTTCCAGGGATCGAACAACACCTTGATGCGCGCGTGGTAGGCCGGCTAACGAAGCTATTTGAAATCGTATCGTCTTTGGAGGCACAGGACTGGAATCGAATCTGGTGCCGCATCCTGAAGAACAGCTTCTCTCCGAATGGCTTCATTGACCAAGTGGACTTCCTAATTGGCAATCCGCCATGGGTGAGATGGAGCCGTTTGCCAGTTCTGTATCGAGAGCGCGTGAAAGAGTTCTGCAAACACTACGGGCTCGTTTCAGGTCAGGGGTACACGGGAGGTATCGAGTCCGACATATCAACCGTGGTTCTATACAGCGCAGCAGATCATTGGTTGAAAGACGGCGGGAAGGTTGGCCTGTTAATCACCTGGACCGTATTCAAGTCGGGTTCCGCACGAGGGTTCCGGCTTGGGATGCTCCCCAATGGCACAGGCTTAAGAATGTCTGCAATGGCAGACCTTCGGCGCATTCAGCCGTTCCCTGATGCGACGAATGAATCCGCGATTTACTTTGCAACGAAAGTTGGGAAAAGCGGCGGGGTGAAGTTCAAGAGCATTCCGAGCGAGACTTGGATTCCGGAAGGTTCGCCGAGAATAGACCCCCTCGCAAGCCTTGAAGCAGTGTTGGCGGATGTGAGTATCGAAAAGGGAGCTGCCTGCCCGGTCGCCGATTGGGGATCACCGCTCTGGACAGGAGATAAAAAGGACTTCAACGAATCGCGCCAGTTACGCGGACGCTCGTGCTATTTAGATGACGCACACCGAGGAACCATCTCCGATTTGGCGAGGGTCTACTGGGTGAAAGTTGAAAAATACGCAGCTGAAACGAATCGGGCACTCATCAGGACTCTTACGAAGGAAGAGCTGCCAAAGGCTCAGGAGATTGAGCCGGTAAACGGCGCGTGGATTGAGGCAGACCTCCTCTATCCCCTTATCCGTGGGCGCGACCTCGGGCGCTTTTGCCATCAGACCGAACGGTGGTATCAGATCGTTCCGAACTCGCATTACGAAAACGTTGATGAAGAAGAGGAGTTCGCGGAAAAGTACCCCCTGGCATATTCCTACCTCTCAAACTACAAAGAGATGTTGCTCAAGCGGTCGACCTTCAGGCGGTTTCAGAAACATCTACCCTTTTACGTCGTGTATTGCGTAGGCGATTACAGCTTCAACAAATGGAAGGTCGCCTGGATGGAACAGCAAGACCCGGCGTCTTTCAGGTGCTCGGTTGTTACAGATGAATCGTCCTCGGTGCTCCCCAATAGGAGAATTGTTCCCGACCACAAACTCTACTTCATCGACGTCAAGAACAAGGGCGAAGCGCATTATGTCGCTGCTGTCTTGAATTCTCACCCCGTCCGAACTTGGCTCGGCGGGTTCTTGCACGGGAAGCAAATTGCCACGACCATTTTTGAGTTCATGCGAGTTCCGAAGTTCAATCCGAAGAATAGGGATCACCTTCGCTTGGCGCAGATTTCCCTTAGGGCCCACAAAGCGAGAGCCAAATCGTTTAGCACATCCTTTCTTCCAAGGGAATCGGAGGATGAGCTATCGGAGTTGGTCCGCGCCATATTGCGCTATCCCCCGGCGTGACTGAGCTTGCGCGCCTATTGGCTACTCGCTGGTCCTGAATCACACCGCGGGCAGAATCATCCGCAGCAGCAGGAATCCCGCCACGCCGGCAAAGAACACCAGCGCCATGCGGATTCCCGGCTCGCGATTCACTTCGGGCAGCAGGTCGGTTGCGGCTACATAGATCGCCACTCCGGCTGAAACCGGCAGCCCCGCGGCAATCCAGCTTGGAACCAGTTCAATCGCCAGCACGCCCAGGAGCGTTGCGCAAGCCAGGGCCACGGCCGAGTAGAAGGCCGTTGCGCGGCTGCGTCCGCTGGCCAGCATGACGCTGGCCATGGTGAAACCCTCCGGCATCTTGTGCAGCAGGATGGCGAGAAAGATCAACCATCCAAGCCAGTTCGACAGTACAAAGCCCGACCCGATGGCGACGCCGTCAAAAAGCGCATGCACGCTGAGCCCCACAAGCACGGAGTAGCCGGTACGGCGCGAAACAAATTCGTGGGCGTGGGTTTCTTCGCCGAAGTGAAAGTGCGCGTTGATGGTGTGCTCAAGCAGATGCACCGCGCAATAGCCGGCCATGATGAGCACCGGACCCCACTTCGGGCTGATCTTCAGGCTCTCGGGCGCCATCTCGATGATGGCCGTCGCCATGAGGAAGCCTGCGCCCAGCGCGACAAAATAGCGCAGGTAGCGCTCCACGCCGCGGGCGCGCACCAGCACCAGGCCCCCGGCCACATCGGCCAGCGAGGCAATTGCTCCGAGAATGAGTGCAGTGATGAGCATTTGATCGTGAACGGTGAACGGTGAACGGCGGGCGGTGAGCGGTGGGCGGTGAACGGTGAACGGTGAACGGTGGTTCGTGATCACGGTTCACGGTCCACCGTCCACGAGTCTCTACCCGCTATGCCGTATATGCACCACGTCGCCGTCCTTTACCACGTACTCCTTGCCTTCCAGGCGCAGCGTGCCTCTGGTGCGAGCCGCGGCCTCTGAGCCCGCTTCAAGCAACTGATCCCAGCGAATGGTCTCGGCACGGATGAAGTGGTGCTCGAGGTCGGTGTGGATTGCGCCGGCAGCTTGAGGAGCCTTCGAGCCAAAGGGTACGGTCCACGCGCGGCACTCGTCCTCGCCCGCGGTGAAAAAACTGATCAGCCCCAGCAATTCATAGCTCTTCCTGATCAGCCTTACAAGACCACTCTCGTGCAGCCCGTAGCTATCAAGGAAATCCGCGGCCTCGGCGTCATCCATCTCGGCCAGCTCGGCTTCAACCTTGCCGCAGATTGCTGTTGCGCCCGAGTTCTCGCGTTTGGCTTCATCTTCAAGCTTGAAGCGCGCGACGGCCGACTCCAGATCGTCGCCCAGAGTCGCGCTCTCGCCAATATTCAGCACATAGAGAATGGGCTTTTGCGAGAGGAACATGAAGCCGCGGATGAGCCTCTTTTCCTCCGGAGTCATCTCCAGCTCGCGCAGGGGCTGTTCCTTTTCGAGCGCCTCCTTCGAGCGCAGCAGCAGTGCGTGCTCGCGCTCCAGGTCGCTGGTGCGCGCCTTCTTCAGGTCTTTTTCCACTCGCTCGATGCGCTTCTCGATCTGGGTCAGGTCGCTGACCATCAGGTCGAATTCCACATTCTTCACGTCGCGCAGGGGATCGATCGGTCCGACATGCGGAATCGAATCGTCCTCGAAGGCGCGAAGCACGTGAATCAGGGCGTCAACGTTGCGCAGATTGGCCAGAAACGAGGTCTCCTTGAGCGCCTCCTGGCCGATTGCTGCCACGTCGACGTATTCCACCTGGGCATAGGTCGTTTTCTTGGGCGAGTAAAGGGCTGAAAGCCTGTCGAGCCGCTCATCGGGCACACGGGCGACGCCAATGTGCGCCTCGCGTGAAAACCCGCGATCCTCGAGCTTGGCCTTGGTCAGGATTTTGAACAGCGAGGTCTTGCCCACCTGCGGCAGGCCGATAATGCCAGTCTTCATAACGATTCCATCAGGGCCTCACACAGCGCGTCAGCGCACACTCGGGCCTCTTCGATGATACAAGAGCAGAGATCAGAGATCAGAGATCAGGATTCCATGGTTTCAGACTGGATTTACTGCCTCAGCTCGCGATGCGCTTCAGCCCAGGCCACCGTCACCACGGTTCCCACGCCCAAAAGCAGGATGGCCATCTCCACATCTTCGCTGCGGTTGTGGAGCTTATTGAAGTCCGCGGTGTAGGGGTTTGCCGCGTCCCGGGTATCGATTGCGCCGCCGGCTGCAACTCGGTCGCGCTCCATGGCGGGTATGATGACGTACTGCGAATACGCCGTGAAGAGCATCATCATTACCACCAGAATCATCGGCGCAAGAACGTTACGCGGCTTGTAGATGTTCCACGCTGGAGCCAGCGCCAGCAGGCCCAGCGCAACGACGCCTGAGACCAGTCCAATGCCGTGCAGAATGCGGAGCAGATGGCCAACGATGGTGCCGGCGGCGTGCGTGTCGGGCATCAGCGTGGTAAAGGTGATGGCGGCAACGACGGGGAAAAAGATCTCCGCGCCGAGCCAGACGATCAACGCAAGATAGAGAAGCGTGCGAAGCAGGGTCTTCATTGGGGAAGAATATATCAGGAGACAGGGAACAAGGGAACAGGGAACAAGGGAACAGGGACTAAGGGACTAAGGGACTGAGGGACTGGGGACGCTTTCAGGTCTCAGCGGGGAGGGCCGCTGAGACCTGAGGTCTGAGAGCTGAAAACTGAAAGCTGAGAGCTGAAAGCTGAAAGCTGAAAGCCAAGAGCTACTGGCTACATGCTACTTCTTCTTCAAAGCCCGTTTCAGCACGATCTCGAGCGCTGCCTTCTGCTCGGCGTATTCAGAGCTGGAGAGCGTTCCGGCGATGCGCTCGCTCTCAAGCTCGAACATCTCGTCTTTCAGAACGCTGAGCAATGCGACGTTTCTGTTCGCCGGCGTTGCCGCGAAACTTGCGGCGGGCTGCGAGCCAGGAACTGCGCCCTGCGCCGACGCAACGTAGGCCATTGCAGAAGGTTTGCGCAGCAGGAATGCGGCAGAACCGATAAGCACAACCGCTAGGAGAATAAGAATCCACCAGACTGCGGATAGGCCCAGAAAGTGATGTTGATCCAACGGACCAGGCGTATTGATGGGCGCGCCGATTCCACCGCCGGGCTGGTTGCCGGGCGCGGCCTGTTGGCCGTTGTCGCCCTGGCCGCCCTGCTGCTCGCGTGGCAGCGAGCCGGTACCCGAGACCGTGAAAGCCAGAGCCTTGCCCGGAGTGGCGTTTTTGGCGAGGAATGTCAGGACGCCAGGGTCGCTGTTGACCGGTTTGAAATCGGAACTGGTGATGCTCATTGACTTGGGTAGAATGACCGCTACATTCTCGGCCGGCAGCGTGACTACGGGCTTGAAGTCGAGCTTGCCGCTCGAATAAGGCAGCGTGTAGCTGACCTGGAACAGCGTATCCTTGTCGCCGTCGTCGGGCTGGATGGGGAAGTTGAACGAGTAGTGGCCTTTGGCGCCGTCGGGATCGAGGGTCAGCGAGGTGGGCAGACCGCTCGGCCGCTGCGCCTGCGTATCCTGAACCTGCGCGCCGTCGGGAAGCACAATCTCAAACGAGCGCTTGCTCCACTGAGTAGTCGGCGGCGTGCTGGTGTTATGCACCAGCCAGCGCTCGCTTACGCTGAGCTGGCCGCCGGGGTCGGTCTCCATCTCCATGATGTCGGCTTCAATGAATACTTCCTGCACTTTTTGCGAAACGTCAAACACCGATACGTCGCCTGGCCCTGCGCCCTGGGGCGCCGCGATAAAGTAGGGCGCGCCCTGGTGGGTCACGCGAATCAGGTAGGGACCCGCGCCTGGCCCGTTCAACGTGTAATGGCCCTGCCCGTTGGTGGTGGCGTGGGCAACAGCTCCCATTGCCGCCTGCACGTCGAGCAACTCCACGGTATCGCCCGCGGCGGGTTTGCCCGTGGTTTTATCGGTTACAGTTCCTGAAACCGGGGCGGCGTGGGAGGCGGCCGCGCCGGCCAGGAGGCTGAATGCAAAGATGGCTGTAAAAAGTCGGTTCGATTTCATTTCGTGTCGTCTTCTCTCAATCCTTGTCCTACGCTGATCTTTGTTCTCTGATCTCTGTCTTTACGCCTGCAGCCGGTCGATCTCTGCCAGCAGCTCGGCGGTTTCGTTCTCGAGCAGCGCGCGCTGCGCCTGAAAGTCCTCTTCAGGATACTTTCCGGCGCGGTACTCAAAGTTCAAATCGCGCAGGTTCTCGTAGAGCTGATCTTTCCGTTCCAGAAGGAAATCGAGCCGCGTCTTTTCTTTCTGGTTGGCGAAGGCATTCTCAGGCCAGAAGGTGTAAACCAACAGCGCGATCAACAGCATGAATCCCGCAACTATTCCCTGGCTCTCGGTCATTGCTTAAATCCCCCTCCATCCATTCCGGTCTCGCGGCGAATGCGTTCGCGCCGTTCACGCTCGGCCGGGTCGAGCGCGGCCAGATCGGCGCCGGACGCAGCGGCCTGGGCTCGCCCAATTGAAACTCCCGACCAGCGCCGCACCAGCAGGATGGTGCCCAGCAGCGCGGCGCCAAAGACGGCAAACGGGGCAATCCACGCGACCAGGTCAAAGCCATGCGTGGTGGGTGCGGCCAGCACGGTTGCCCCGTACTTGGCCGCAAACATGTCCAGAATCTGCTGGTCGCTCTTGCCGGCGGCGATGGCGTCGGACAGCTCCTGGCGCTCACGGCCGCTCTCAGGGCAGCCCACATGGTTGCACTCGCCCAGCATCTGCGCGCAGCCGCAGGTGCACATCATCCGGTGACCGAGGTCGTTAAACCGCGAGCTGGCGTCGGTGGCTCCAATCGAGAAGCAGACAGCGACTGCCAGTACCGCAACTTCCACAAATCTCGTCCAAAAAGTAAAGCGCAACGGAGTCGCCATCAGTCGCCTCCTTTAAAAACTGGCTCAGCGGGAATGACGCGCGCGGCCGGTACCTTCAACGCCGCGGTCGCCGGAGTGATGCTCGGAACCAGGGCGATAAACGTGCCCAGCACCATCACCACAAGGCTGGCCCATATCCAGCTCACCAGCGGATTCAGGAACGCCTTGATGATGGGATGGCCGGTGTCAGGATTGGAGCCTTCGTAGACCACGTACAGATCCCAACCGATAGTCGAGTGAACCGAGACCATCGTCTCCGGCTGCCCCTCTGACAGATAGACGCGCTTTTCGGGCAACATCTGGAACTGGTACTTGCCGCCCTTTGAGACGTTCAGCATGGCGTATTCAGAGTTGTAGAGTGCATTGGAGTCTTGCGTGAAGCCCGTGCAATCGAGCTGGTAGGGACCGATATTCAAGTGGTCGCCGACTGCAAGCTCGCTTTCAACATTGCGGTTGAAGGCCGAACCCGCCAGCCCGATAACCACGATCACGACGCCGATGTGCACCAGGTAGCCGCCGTATCGGCGGGTATTGCGGCGCGTAAGCAGCCATGTAGATGAAAACAGGTTGCGGCCCGTCTGCCGCGAGATGACGGCCGCGCCGCGCAGGAACTCAGAGATGATGGCGGTGAGCACCGCGGCGGAGACGGCAAAGTCAACCAGCGCGTAGAAGCTGCCGGTGTCAAACTGGCCGCCGGCCCATGGCCTGACGCCAACCGCCAGGCAGACGATGACAGTGACCCACAAGGCAACCACGGGAAGAATAAAGTTCTTCTTGATGCTTTTGAGCGAAGTGGCGCGCCACGGCAGCAGCGGACCCACGCCGGTGAGGAAGATGAGGAAGAGGCCGATGGGCACGGCCACGCGGTTATACCAGGGCGCACCGACCGTGACCTTCGAGCCCTCGACGTACTCGCTGAGGATGGGGAAGAGCGTACCCCATAGAATCACGAAGCAGGCTGTGAGCAGCACCAGGTTGTTGAAGAGGAAACTGGACTCGCGGCTCACCAGCGACTCAAGGTGGTGTTCAGTTTTGAGGTGTCCGCGATTGTAGATGTAAGTGAAGATGCAAACCGCAAGCACCACGCCCATGAAGACCACGAACCATGTGCCGATGGACGATTGCGCGAAGGCGTGCACCGAGCTCACCAGGCCGGCGCGCGTGAGCAGCGTGCCGAGCAGCGTGAGCAGGAAGGTGGAGAAGATGAGCCAGACGTTCCAGCTCTTCATCATGCCCTTGCGTTCCTGCATCATCACCGAGTGGAGAAAGGCCGTGCCGGTGAGCCAGGGCATGAAACTGGCGTTCTCAACCGGGTCCCAGCCCCAGTAGCCGCCCCAGCCGAGCACCGCGTAGGCCCAGTGCATGCCTAGGAAGATGCCGCAGGTGAGGAAGAGCCAGGTCACGAGCGTCCAGGTGCGGGTGATCTTGATCCACTTTTCGCCGGGATAGCGCATCATCAAAGCGCCCAGCGCAAAGGCAAAGGGAACCGTGAAGCCGACGTAGCCGAGGTAAAGCATCGGCGGGTGAATCACCATCTCGGGATATTGGAGGAGCGGATTGAGGCCGTTGCCGTCTGCGGGGATGTCGCCGCGGAAGATCGCAAACGGCGAAGCGGGGAAGCAAAGCAGCAGCAGGAAGAAGGTCTGCACGCCGGCCAGGATGGCTCCGGCGTAGGCGTAGAGCTTGACGTCGGTTTTGTGACGGAGGCGAAGGACAAATCCGTAAGCACCCAGCAGCCACGCCCACAGAAGCAGCGAACCCTCCTGGCCGCTCCAGAGCGCGGCGAATTTGTAGGCAGGGTTGAGAGCGCGGTTGGAGTGCTCGAGGATGTAGGTGAGGGAAAAATCGTTGGTGAAAACGGCCCAAAGCAATGCGAAGGCCGCGCCAGTGACCGCGATGAATCCGGCGATCCCGGCCCGTCGCGCCGTATCGGCCAGCCGCTCGGGAGAGATTTGAGCCGGCTGGCCGGTGGCAATGAGCCGCAGCGCAACCGTGCCGGCGAGCAGATTGTAGACCGCCAGCGCCAAGGCAATCAGAAGCGCAAAACTACCGAATGCTGCCATTTAGAACTCCAGGATGATCCGCACTCTTGAGGGGCGGGGACGAGGTAATTCTCTCCCATCATAGGAGGTTTGCTTGTGATTTGGCTCACACCAAAGATGGAGATGATGCCGAGAGCCGGGACGGCACCTTATGGCTGCGGTCATTCCTGATCCGGGAGGTGACAGAGTATATCGTTGATTGGCGCACAAAAGAAAAGCCCAGGAGCTGGTTCTGGGCATTCAGCAACGATCGATCAGGCACCTATCGCAGGCGCTTATCGCCCGTTTTGGTTCATCATCTGGCCCGCAATCTCAACCAGCTCATCGCTGGCTGTGGGCCTGGGCATAAAGCGAACGCCAGACTCGCCGTAATCGGCTGCGTTTTCATTGCCATTGCCCAGCACCAGCACGGGCACATCGGGCTTACGGGTGTGCAGTTCGGCAACGAACTCCGGACCCCCCAGTCCAGGGCGGTGATGGCCAGAAATTACCAGGCCCAGCCGGCTCGAGAAGGTAGGCTCCTCGATCAGGCACAGAGCTTCTGCCGCATCCGCTACGCGAACCACGTCACGAAAGCGCCTTTCGAGCGCCGACACCCGTACGAACGCCTGTAGCGGATCGTCATCAACTAGAAGAATTGTTCTCATCACCCCGACGGCCCGTGACCCTGGCAGGTCGTATACAGCTTGGGCCACAGCTAACTGAGATGACAACAGGGTGAAAACTGTTGCCCCGCCCAGAGCCTTTTGTTGGAGGTTGTTACCAAGGGGTTTCCCGGGCAGCTGCGGGGCGTTGTCCGCGCGTGGGGTTGTGGATCGTCAAAAACCTGGGACTCCTGGACTACACTGTTGCGGCAGGATCAACCGTGCCTTTAAGGCACGCGAAAGGTGAAGGTGCACCATGCAGAAATTCATCCGCGGCATGGTTTTGTTTTTCGCTCTGGCAGGCACGGTTTCAATCATTGCCCAGGCGCCACAGCCGGCCACCCCGCAGGCGCCTGCGCAGGTTGCCGCTCCAGCGGCCGCGGCAGCGCCTTCACTCACGGCTGACGAGGTCGTGGCCAAGTACATGGAGGCCATCGGGGGAAAAGAGGCGATCGGCCAGGTGAAGTCGATCTCGATGGAGACGGTGGCGCAGATCATGGGAAACGACGCTCCGGGTACGACGGTGGTTGTGGACGGTGTGGGCTACAGGAACGAGACCCTGTTCAACGACACCGAGATTATCCAGGTGTACACCCCCAAGGGCGGATGGCAGGTAAATCCGATGGCGGGCCTGCCCGATCCCACGCCGCTGCCCGACGATCAGTACAAGGCAGGGAAGGACCAGATTTACGTGGGTGGGGCGCTGAATAACTACGCGGCCAAGGGAAACAAGGTTGAACTGCTTGTGAAAGACAGCGATACCTACAGGATCAAGCTGACCAATAAGGACAACCTGGAAACGACCTACGTGTTTGACGCTGCTACTTTTCTGATCAGATCGGCGACGCGGCAAGGCAAGATGCAGGATCAGGATGTGGACATCACGACCACCTTTACCGATTACCGGAAGACGGATGCGGGCTACCTGGTCCCCTACGCCATTGGTGTGGATTTTGGAGGGCAGTTCCAGATCACGATTGCGGTGAAGAAGGTGGAAATAAACAAGACCATCGATCCGGCAATCTTTGAAATGCCGGTGACGCCAGCCGCGCCTGCCGCACCTGCCGCACCTGCCGCGCCTGCCGCGCCAGCTGCGCCGAAGAGCTAGGGCTTCACAGTTTCACAGAAAAAGCCCACAGCTTCACAGTCAATCTGTGAAACTGCGGAGTGTGCCGCGAGCCAAGTTGTTGATTCTGTTGGAGGGGTTCACAGTTTCACCGTTTCTGTGGGGAAAAAGACAGGCGGTTTTTGGAGTCCGATGCGATTTGGACAGGAAAACAAATTGGAGACTGGTCTGCACAGTTCACCCGCAATCCTTTCTAAATAAGAGTATGCGCCGGGAAAAGGAAATTATCGGCAAGAGGCAGCACGGCCCGTGACTCGGAGTTTGTGAATCGGGGCCTGCTGAGCGCGGCATGTTGGGAGCCGTGCTTTCCCAGGTCTTCCGCCGCGGCGGACGAGACCTGGGGCACCCGGCACCCTGCCCCTTAAGGAGCGGGTTGCTTCCGGATTGCCGGTGATGCGGGCATTTCAGACGGGCAGCACCTGTATATGTCGATTCACAGTGTTCTCAGCGACCGGCAAAGGCGGCGGAATGGCCGGTTGCATGCGGCCCTAGAGCTTCGCCGGTGACCGCTCAAAATTCCTCGACAAAAACCCCAGAAGCAGGGTAGGCTCTTCCCTATCTAACCGGGTCCCGAAGCAGCGGCGCAGGCAAGGTTTTCGCGCCACTTTAGATGATTGCCGAATCTCAGATCTGAAGCGGTCGCCTGGGGCTTCCCCTTCAAATTCGAGCGACCCATCCAGGCCTCCTTACCGAAAATCAGGAGTGAAGCCATGCGAGCACTTCCTCTGCGTGTCGCTCTGTGGAGCGCCGCGCTCATATACACTGTCCTCTTTGCCTCCACCGCCGTTTTTGCGCAATCCAATCGTGATTCCGCGCAAACGGCCAAACCCGTTATCGAATTAGCTCCCAGCGCGACACCGTTTGTGCGAAAGGCCGGCGAAGCCTCGTTCGAGAACCCGCCGGCCAACTTTCATGCGTTTGCCCCAGTACATGTTGGTGACATCGCAGCAGCGGAGCCGCTGACGTTGAATTTTGGCGCTTCAACTCAGATTACCGGAATCGAGTCAACCAAAGACTTCGTCATGGACGCGGGCTCGACCTGCCAGGTGGGCAACCGCTACGCAGAAGGAGACAGTTGCACCCTGCTGGTGCGCTTTACGCCGCAGGGCGCGGGACGGCGGCTGGGCAAGCTGACGATTACGCATACTGCGTCACCACAGCCTCTTTCTGTCGGCCTCGGAGGCAACGGCTATGCGCCCGTCATCAGCTTCACGCCCGCCATTATTACCACGGTGCCCGGCACTTTTCCGTCGAGCAAGGGCCTGCTGAGCGGCGCGCAGAACATGACTGTCGATGGGGGCGATGTTGTCTACGTTGCCGACATCGGAAACGTCCTTATCAGGTGGTTCGACTCCAGCGGCAGCATCAACGACATTGTGCCTGCCTTTGCCACGCCGGCCAGCGTCGCTGTCGACAACTTCGGAATCGTCTGGGCCGCTAGCATCTCCGGGTCCACGTATTACTTCAGCTACTACACGCCCTATGGAGGTCAAACCGCCTACGGTATCACTTACGCCCCCGGCACGTGCACCCCGAGCGCGCCATGCGCATTGGGCACGGTCGGAATGAGCGATCCGGCCAACATCACTATCGACGCCAACAACAATCTCTTTATGGAAGAGAAGACTGAGGGCGCTCTCGAGATGCCTGTGGCCAATTTCTTGGACGGCGGCGGGCTGAACCTGTGGTATCTCTATGACGAGTTTGCTTATTCCAGTGGCACCCCCGCTGCCTTTGCCGTGGATGGCAACGACAACCTCTACACCTACTACGACGATTACGCTTGCGACCTTATCCAGGAGGCTTTGTACGGCGCCGAAAGCGGCACTCCTAATTACAACCGCGTCGCAGGCACCGACAACTGCGGCTTTGCAGGCGATGGCGGTCAGGCCCGCGATGCGGAGATCAGCTCCTCAGTGGGCGAGATCGCTTTCGATATTGCCGGCAACCTGTACTTCAGCGACACCAACAACCAGCGGGTGCGCCGCATCGATTACTGGACCGGTCAGATCAATACCATCGCCGGTAACGGAACTGCCGGCTATATCGGAGACGGTGGCGACGCCCTTTTTGCGGAACTGAATGCGCCCACCGGGGTGGCGGTGGACTCGCAGGGACAGGTGTACATTATCAGTTCGGCGTCCAGCGGCCAGGTGGTTCGCAAGCTTGGACCCAACGGGCAACTGGGCTTTGGCAACCAGCTAAGGAACACCAGCAGTGCGGCGCACCTGGTGACGGTGGCCAACACCGGCAACGATCCCATGGTGCTGACGCGCGCGTATATCGCCGGAACGAATCCCGGCGATTTCGCGATCGACCCCAACACCACGAGCTGCAACCTGACGGCCAATGCGACTCTGACCCAAGGAGATAGCTGCAAAGTGGGCATCATCTTTACGCCCGCGGCGGCAGGCTTCCGTACAGCCAGCCTGATCTTCCTGGACAACACGGTGACCAACATGAACACCGTGGGGCTCGCCGGCACCGGTACGCTGCCGTTGCCTACATTCACCATCACGGCGCCCGCTTCCGCCGCCACCGAAACGTCAGGGACTGCGTTCACGTTCTCGGTGAGCGTGACCTCGTCAGGGACGCAGCCGACGGGAACGGTGAAAATGCTGCTCAACGGGACAGCCATCAGCGGCAGCCCGGCCACGCTGAACGGCTCAGGCGTAGCTTCGCTGAGCGTGACCTCGTCAGGGACGCAGCCGACGGGAACGGTGAAAATGCTGCTGAATGGAACCGCCATCAGCGGCAGCCCGGCCACGCTGAACGGCTCAGGCGTAGCTTCGCTGAGCGTGACCTCAACAAAGACCGGCTCGAACACACTCTCGGCCACGTACAACGGCGACTCAAACTACTCCGCCGACGGCCCCATCACCCGGACTGTGACGGTGAATGCTGAGGCTGTGACGAAAGAGTCGAAGGTCACGGTGGCCTCATCGGCTAACCCTGCAACGGCGTGCAGCGCGATCGCCTTCTCAGTCACAGTGACCGGAACCGGCAGCGAGAAGCCGACCGGCACGGTGAAGCTGATGAATGGAACGGAACTGCTGGGCGAGGCCACGTTGAGCAACGGCTCGGCCAAGGTGCCGAGCATCCGGCTTACAGCCGGAACCAACGAGCTGACCGCGAACTACAGCGGCGACGCCTCGCATGAAGCGGCCACGTCTGCGCCTTTCAAGCAGTTGGTCGTAGCCGACACCCAATGTGCGTCGGGGGGCGACCCTGTGCGGCCGATGATCAACCCAGTTGACCTGAGAGCCAGGTAATCGAGCCCTCGGGCGGGAGTCGAGGAATGACTCCCGCCCCGGCCCATTACGGCAGCAGGCCGGAGGCAGTCAGTTCCGGAGCTTGCGGCAGGTAAGTCCCACAAACGCCGCAGTAACCGAGAACGATGTGCTGCCTGGATTGTCGCCTGTCCGGACAGAACCCCGGTCCTGGCGGGTTACTTCCGGTTTGCCGACAAACGGGGAGTCAGGTTGGCTTGGAGGCGGGGGTTGGGAAAGGCTTACTTGGTGGAAACCAGCCCGTTAGCTTGCCACTCTTGAAAGGTGTCAAGTGCTCGCCTTCGCTCGAAGAGGTGCTTTGGATGGAGGGTGTTTATATCAGCATCTTGCTGTGCCGGCGGCGACCAGGATGGTTGGGGTCGGTGAATTCGAGCAGTTCGATGGGCGCGCCGTTTTCGACTATGAACGCGACGCGGACGCCGTCGGATGGGCTGTTGGGAGGAATCAGGATTTCGCGGCCAGCGAGCTCGGAGGCGAGATCGGCCACTTCAAACGCGACGTGCGGAACATGCCGGACGAGATCAGGGACCGCCGCGTCCGCTTCGAAACGCATCCACTCCACGCCAAATTCGCTTTTCTCGTGGCTGACGACAAAGAGTTTCAGGTGTTTCAAGTGGGTCTCGCCAGGCTTCGCTTCAGTAGTGGGAATTCCGATGTGATGGTACCGGCGCATTGTTTTTTGGCTCTCCGTGGAATTGGGACAAATTCTACGCTGTCGTTACCGCGTTTGAAACGGCGCCCTCGTGTCCGGACTTTTGAGGCACGAAGTCAAATTGTACTTCGCTGGTTTTGGCACAAGGCAGATTCGGTGTGCATGACGGGCTAACCGGAAGTTGAGACGGATGGGCATGGTGGAGCTGCAATGATCTTGGCAGGCGAAACAGAAGCGGGGCTCTGCGGGGACGCAACCATGCTAAGGGATAGCCTGGTGGTCGTATCGATGCCTTGAAAATCCCCGCCCGAATGGTGGGATACTCACTAACGGAGAGAGCCCTCTTTCCATTTCAGGCTCAACCAACACGCGGGCTGCATCCCGCGCGTTGAAAATCGGTCATGTGGAACGGCACTTCTACACGAAATCGTTCGAGCGTAGCCTCCCATTCAGGTCCAAATTCCTGCCATTGAGACTCTGACGCGACCTAGCCCGCGACAACCAGAAAGGGTTGGTCATCCGGGTGTCCACTGTCGTCGAGAAAAGGTGCAAACCTCGTCATAGCGATCACCCGAGCAAGAACTCCTTGGTCCGCAGATCCTTGATGGTATCGCGAAGCTTGGCCGCCTTCTCAAACTCAAACTTCTTTGCGGCTTCGCGCATGTCGGTCTCGAGTTTCAGGATGTACTGGTCGAGCTGCTCCTGGCTGGTGAATTCCGGCAGTCCTTCAGTCTCTTCAATCGCCACATCGCCGTACTCAGCCTTGAGAATCTGCGCCAGGCCCATCTCGACCTTGCTGACGATCGACTGCGGCGTAATGCCGTTCTCCTCGTTATAGGCGCGCTGGATGGCGCGGCGACGGTCGGTTTCCTCTATGGCCCGGCGCATGGAGTCAGTGACTTTGTCGGCGTAGAGGATCGCCCTGCCTTCGATGTGCCGCGCGGCGCGGCCCATGGTCTGGATGAGCGATCCCGCTGAGCGCAGAAAGCCTTCCTTGTCGGCGTCGAGGATGGCGACCAAAGAGACCTCAGGCAGGTCGAGCCCCTCGCGCAGCAGGTTGATGCCGATGAGCGTGTCGAACTCGCCTTTGCGGAGGCCGGCCAAAAGCTTGACGCGCTCGAGGGTCTCAATCTCGGAATGCATGTAGCGGCAGCGTACGCCGACCTCGGTGTAGTAGCCGGCCAGATCCTCGGCCATGCGTTTTGTCAGGGTGGTCACCAACACACGTTCATTGCGCTTGGCGCGGTCGCGAATCTCGGCGAGCAGATCGTCGATCTGACCCTTGACGGGGCGGATTTCGACTTCTGGATCGACGAGGCCGGTGGGGCGTATGACCTGTTCCACCACCACGCCGGCCGAGCGCGTGAGCTCGTACGGTCCCGGCGTCGCCGAAACGTAGATGGCCTGCTGAACACGATTCTCAAACTCTTCGAACTTGAGCGGACGGTTGTCCATGGCCGAAGGCAGGCGGAAACCGTAGTCGACGAGGGTTTGCTTGCGGCTGCGGTCGCCGTGCCACATGCCGTGCACCTGGGGAACGGTGGCGTGGCTCTCGTCGACGAAGAGGAGGAAATCGCGGGGGAAATAGTCGAGCAGCGTGGGCGGGGGCTCGCCGGGCAGGCGGCCGGAGAAGTGGCGCGAGTAGTTCTCAATTCCGTGGCAGTAGCCCATGGACTTGATCATCTCGAGATCAAATCTCGTTCTTTGGTGGACGCGCTGCGCCTCGACCATGCGGCCCTCGGCCTCAAGCTGCGCGACCCACTCGTTCAGCTCTTTCAGGATGGAGTCGACGGCTTCGGCCTTGCGCTCGGGCTGAACCACGTAGTGGCTCTTGGGGTAGATGGGAAGACGCGAGAACCTCTGCTTCACGGTGCCGAAGAGCGGGTCGATTTGAGAGAGCGACTCGATTTCGTCGCCGAACATCTCGATGCGGTAGGCGCTCTCGTCGTAGGTAGGGAAGACCTCGATCACGTCACCTCTCACGCGAAAAGTCCCGCGGCGGAAGTCTGAATCGTTGCGCTCGTAGAGGATTTCGACCAGACGGCGCGTGATGTCTTTGCGGCTGATCTGCTGGCCCTTCTCAAGCAGCAACAACATGCCGTAGTAGGCCTCGGGCGAGCCGAGGCCGTAGATGCAGGAAACCGAGCTCACGATGATGGAGTCGCGGCGTTCGAAGAGCGAGCGTGTGGCCGAGAGGCGCAGCTTGTCGAGCTCCTCGTTGATGGTGGCTTCTTTCTCGATGTACAGGTCGCCGGCCGGGATGTAGGCCTCGGGCTGGTAGTAGTCGTAGTAGCTGACGAAGTACTCGACGGCGTTACCGGGGAAGAACTGCTTGAACTCGTGGTAGAGCTGGGCGGCGAGAGTTTTGTTGTGGGCCAGGATGAGGGCCGGCCGATTGGACTGCTCGATGACCTTGGCCATAGTGAAGGTTTTGCCCGAGCCGGTGACGCCGAGCAGCACCTGGTGCTTTTCGCCGGCTGCCAGCCCGTTCATCAACTCGTCAATCGCGCGCGGCTGGTCGCCCTTCGGTGTGTAGGGAGTTACGAGCTGGAAGTCCATAGCTGGATTATAGCGGAATGGCGAAGATTGGGCGAAGGAGTCTCCGACTAACCATTGTCGCCAAATGCCATATGGTATATGATGCCATATATAGAACGACCCATGAAAGCTGAATTGCTCTTCCGCCAGAGGATCGAGTACGAGGATGGCGCGATTGTCGAGATGAAATTGTGGCGGGTTCCTGTGTCGGTGAAGCCATCGACCCACGGCCTCAAGTACTCGCTTTTTTACGGCCGGCCAGGGGTCCGTGAGGTTGGATACGACAACGAGCGAGGCAAGGGTGATCACAGGCATTTTCGAGGGGTCGAGACAGCGTATTCATTCACCACGGTCGAACGGCTCGTGACAGATTTCTGGTCCGATGTACACAGATTGCGAGGTGTCCGATGAGCGAAGTCAAAATCACGGTCGGCGGCGAAATGGAGCAAGAGGCTTCCCGGCAGTTCATCGACGCATGGCATCGTGCCGAGGGCGGGGAGACGTTCTCGGAACGTCGTCTTGCGTTTGAGAACTGGGACGCGTTGGCGCGCGCGCTTTCCACGAGGCGGATGGAGCTGCTCCGCTTTGTGCGGCGGAACCAGGTCACCAGCATTCGGGCATTGGCGAAGGCGCTCGGCCGCGATTACAGCAACGTTCACGCAGATGTTCGGGCGTTGGCCAAGGCCGGCTTGCTGGACACAACATCAAAGGGCGTACGCGCGGACTACGACGCGATCGAGACGCGGATTGCGATCTGAAGAGTCGTGCTGATCCATGCCCTATCAAACACAATGTGAAAATATATGGAGTCGGCAGGCATCCATGAATTCCGCCACTGTTACCATCTCGCCTGGCCCGCGGCTTCGAGCAGCCATGGTGCTGGCCGTCCTTGCCGACGCTTTCCAACTCCTCGTCTTTCCGTATTTCGTCGAGGGCGCCATGTCGCCGGCCGACGACGTGCTCGATCTTGCGATCGGAGCGGCGATGGTCAGCCTTCTCGGCTGGCAGTGGGAGTTTTTGCCGTCGTTCCTCGCCAAGTTCGTCCCCGGAGTCGATCTCGTCCCTTTCTGGACGATGGCTGTAGCCAACGTTTATCGCAAATCCAGGCGTATCGCAGTCGCGGCGGAGGGAGCGAACGAAAGCACCTCACCCCGCCAGGGCCCGGTCAGTTCGTAAGCCATTGGGTCTTTGACCGCGTAATTTTATGCTTTCCCACCCTTTACGGTCGCCGCGGCGACCTGCGGAAAGGATGGGGCACCCACATTGGTTCAAATTCAGGCAGTCAAAGGTCCAGGCGGGTTGGCCCACGCCGCTTCACCACGGCAACGGCTTGCCCATATGGAAAAGGCCGCCGGTGGGGCCAGTGCCAAGGGGCCCATTCTGAGCAAAGTCGAATGATATCGATGCGGAGACACGAAGCTCCGGCTTCGTCACCCTTATATTTTCGCCAATTCATAGCTCGTGCTGCGCCCGCCTTGTTCCCCACGCACAAGGATCCCGCGTTCCACCAGCGGCTGGATATCGCGCAGAGCGGTATCGTGGGAACTCTTGGTAAGTTTGGCCCACTTGGAGGTCGTTAGATTGCCTTCGAGCCCGTCGAGCAGACGGTTGAGTGCGAGCCGCTGTCGGGGGTTGAGTTGGAAGTCTCCAACCTGCTCCCAGAAGCGGGTCTTGAATAGCACGCTTTTTAGCGAGTCCTCAGCGCCCGCGATGGCGCGATCGAGACAGTCAAGAAACCACTGCATCCAGGCAGTGACATCAAAAGTTGCTTTCTGCGATTGTTCCAGGACACGGTAATAGTCATCGCGCTCATGGCGGATCTGCGCAGACATGCTGTAGAACCGCTGCGGACTTTGTTCGGAGCGGGCCAGAGCCATGTCTGCGATAGCACGGGCAATGCGTCCGTTGCCGTCATCGAAGGGATGTATCGAGACGAACCAGAGATGGGCGAGTGCTGCCTTGAGCACCCAATCGATCTCATTCTCAGCATTGAACCAATCGAGAAACCTGGTCATCTCTGCATCCAAGCGTTCTGCTGCTGGAGCTTCGTAGTGGACGCGCTCGCGGCCGATAGGACCGGAAACCACCTGCATCGGGCCGAGGCTATCGTCGCGCCAGGCTCCGGCACGAACCCGCCTGATGCCGCTGTGGCCGGTAGGGAATAGAGCTGCATGCCAGCCGAAGAGGCGTTCGGAGGTGAGAGGCTCGGCGAAGCGTCGCGTGGCGTCGAGCATCATTTCAACGATGCCCTCGACATTGCGGTCGGCCGGTTTCAAGGCTCCAATATCGATGCCTAGACGGCGCGCTAGAGACGAGCGTACCTGAGCAGGATTCAGGTACTCGCCCTCTATCTCACTGGTTTTGAGTACATCCTGGGTGAGTGTGTGTAGCGCGGCCTCCTGGCGGGGCTCAAAGCCAAGAGCCTCCATGCGACCAAGAAGACGGCCTTGACGGTGGCGAGCAGCTGCTAGCTTTTCTGCCAGGGCGGCGCGGTCGAAGAAGAAACCGGGCCAGCCATCGAGTTCGTGCAGGTAGGGAGACATTCAACGCATCCTTTGCGTAGATTATGGCAGTTAATCTACGCAAAGGCAACTAATCTACGCATTATTTGCGTTGAATATGCGGCGATTCGACGCACAAACACTCGGTTACCACGGCAACGGCTTGCCCATGTGGAAGTAGCCGCCGGTGGGACCATCTTCGCCGAGGGTTGCCAACTCGACGGCGGTCTTTGCGCCATCTTCAAGCTCCATGGTTGCCTGCGGGCCACCCATATCGGTCTTCACCCAGCCCGGGTGCGCGGAATTCACCTTGATATTGGTGTCTCTGAGCTCATAAGCAAGATGAATGGTGAAGGCGTTCAGCGCGGTCTTCGAGGCGTCGTAGGCGAACGACTTGGCATTGTAGATGGGCGAGCCCGGAGTGGCGTGAAGGGTGAGCGAGCCGAGAATGCTGGAGAGATTGACGATGCGGCCGGCTTCGCTTTTGCGGAGCAGCGGCAGCAGCGCCTTGGTGGCCGCAACCTGGGCAAAGAAGTTGGTCTCAAAAACTTTTCTGAGCAGGGCCAACGGCACATCGGCGGCCGAGTGCTCAGGACCAGTGCCGGGAAAGCTTCCGCCTGCGATTCCGGCGTTGTTGACCAGTATGTCGAGATGTCCGTAGCGGGAGTTGAAGTAGTCGAAGGCGGCCTGGTGGCTGGCCGGCTGGGTTACGTCGAACGGAAGCGCATCGGCATCGACGCCCGCGGCGAGCAGTTTTTCAAGCGCCAGTTCGCCCTGCTTCAGGTCGCGCGAGCCGATGACAACCTTGGCTGCGTCTTTCAATCCGAGCGCGGTTTGGAATCCGAGGCCGCGGTTGCCGCCAGTGATGAATGCAATCCTCTTCGCCATGAATCTTCAAGTCTCCTGTTCTGGATTGGATTCACCTGGGAGCGGAAAGGTGCAACGGACCTGAGGAAACGCGGGGCTACGGATGGTCAGCGGACAGCCAACGCTTCGGCTGGGAGCGTGTATTCGGGCAGCACGCCGAGCTCCGCGGCCGTTTGGAAGAATCCGCGCATGCCTTCTACGATCTCCTCGTCGAGCACGTAGTGAATGTTCTCGCCCAGGTAGGTGCGGATGGTGCTTTCGGGCACCGGGAGCTGTTTCGACCACTCCGCTGCAAGGGCGTCGATGCTGGCGAGGCCGTGATCGCGAGAAGCGATGAAGTCGTTGGCAATACTCTCATCCAAAGCGCCGCCGTGCGCAGCGCCCCAGACGGCGGAGACAAAGGGAAGGCCGGTGAGCGTGCGCCATTCATGGGCCAGATCGTGGTAGACCAGCTCCTCGTGGGTGCGTGCAAATCGGTTCGATTGTTCCTCGAGCGCCAGCAGGGCCGGATCGCCAATCACGATGGCGGCGTCGGTGCGTGCCAGCATCCGGTCAAGGTCGGCCGCCAGCGGAATAAACGGAACCTCGGCGTTGCCCCATTTGTGGAACAGGATTCGTGCGTACGCCAGCGTGGTGCGGCTGGCCGTATCTGCGGCTACCGAGCGGAGCCGATCGAGGGGCTGGTTAGCCCGGCGCACCAGCAGCAGCGACCGCACGTGACTTTTCGAAGCAATCGTGCAACCCGGCAAAATGTGCAGGCCATGAATTGTGGCCAGGGCAGCAATAGGAATCAGGCCGATATCAGCCTCGCCGGTGGCCAGGCGCGCTGCGCACTCTGAAGGCGTCATGCGATGGATCAGGTAGCGCTTCGCCAGCTGGGCATCGAGAGGCGGATGCTCGAAGTCCCACATGAGTGGGGCAGGGTTGACGAAGTTGATGGCTGCGACCCGGATACGACCGTCTTGCTGAAAGCTCACGCCTATTAGAGTAGCAACCGGCGGTTCGCGATGCGGATTGGTGCCAGGTTAGTAACGGCTGGATAACTCTGCGGGTGCGCATCAACGCAGCCTTGTGAGCGAAATCACCGATGAAATGGCCTCAACCTGTTTTCCTGCGAGAAAGCGAGTGCCTGATTTTTCGGCGGTCGCTACCGCGAAATGACGATAGAGACACAAGCACTTGCTGCTACTGCGAAAAAGCTCGGCGAAAACCAGCTTGCCTGGCTCGCGCTTGCGCTGGCTCCCGGTCTCGGCCCCAAACGCATCCTCGACGCGGTGCAGCAACTGGGTTCGGCTGCCCGCATCTTCGAGCTTCGGCTCACGGAACTCGAAGGGCTCAATTTTCCAGCCGAGGCGGCGCAGTTCATCTTCGATGGCAAGGCCCGGGGTGCGGCCGAGTCGGAGTGGTCCCGTGCGAGCGCGCTGGGAGCCACGATTGTGAGCTATGGCTGCGAGGCCTATCCCGAACGCCTGCGAGAGATCTACGATCCGCCCCCGGTTTTGTGGGTTCTGGGTGATACAGGCCTTTTGAGCCGGCCGTCGATCGCGATCGTCGGCACGCGCCACCCTTCGCCCTACGGAAGCGGCGTGGCCGAGATGCTGGCGCGCGATTTGGCCGTTCGGCGGCTGCTGGTGGTGAGCGGAATGGCGCGCGGAATTGACTCGTGCGCGCACAAGGGAGCGCTGGCCGCGCGCATGCCTACGCTGGCAATCTGGGGCACGGGCATCGATGTCGTTTATCCCAAGGAGAACAAGAAGCTTGCCGACGAGATTCTCGCCTCCGGCGGGGCAATTGCGAGCGAAGTTCCGCTGGGAACCTTTCCGGCGCCGCAGAATTTTCCGCGCCGCAACCGAATCCTGAGCGGCGTGAGCATCGCGGTGCTGGTGGTGGAGGCGGCAGAGAACTCGGGCACGCGCGTTACCGCACGCTGCGCCGAGGAGCAAAACCGCGATCTGTTCGCAGTTCCCGGCAATGTGACCAGCAAAGGCTCCTGGACCCCTAACACACTGATTAAACAGGGCGCCAAGCTGGTCGCGACCTGGGAAGACGTGTGGGAAGACCTGCCCTCGCAAGTGCGAATCGAGCTCGAGGCCCAGGCGCCGTCCGAATCCAAAAGCGACCCTGCCGCATCCTTACTGGCTGACCCCGTACTGCGGCCCGAGGAAGCCATGGTGCTCGAGGTGCTTCGCAGCGACGAGAGCCTGCAGATCGACGAACTGCTCGAACGGCTTGAGACGCAATTGACTTCGTCTGAGGTCTTTACGGCGCTGTTCGAGTTGGAGATGGCAGGGCGGGTGCGATGCCTGCCGGGCAAAAACTACGTGCGAACTCTCTAGCGGAATCTTGCGGCGGGCGGCGCGTCCCGGGAAACGAGAGCGTGGCCGAAAGCGGCGCCGCGTCCACCGCGCCCGATCGGCTCAATCAGGGTGTGCATTTCGCGAACGGGCGAAAAACCGGGTCTCGAATTTTCGTCGACTGCAAATTTTTCTTTCGTCTAATCGTCCGACGGCGTTCATGCGCCGCCAGAGATGCGATGAAAGGCTGATGGAACAAGGTGTTGTGGCAAGAACTTAAGCGCGCAAAGCAGCTTTCCCGTCAGGCTGAAACGGAAAGCGATGGGCAAAATTCCCCGGGCCGGAGTGGAAATCAAACGGTGTTCCATGGTAGGGTGCAGAACTTGCGGGTCCATTTTCGTTCTTGCCGGCGAGCGGCGGGCCTCGCACACGATTTGTAGGTACAAACAGGAACGCGAACCAACGCGGGTCGGATAGAGTGAGATTTCCGCAAGGTTCGTGCCGGATGAGGCAAGCCGTATCTGGTAATTAAGAGAGGGAACTGGTTCAGGAATGGCAACAGGCAAAGCATTGGTGATCGTCGAATCCCCCGCAAAGGCGAAGACGATCGAGAAGTATCTGGGCAAAGGGTTCGAGGTGCGCGCCTCCATCGGCCACATCATGGACCTGCCCAAGAACGATATTGGTGTTGAACTCAAGAAGCGGACATTTGAGCCCGAGCTGATTGTTTCGCCGGGCAAGGAGAAAGTGGTCGACCAGCTCAAGAAGCTCGCGGCCAAGGCCGACGAAGTGTATCTTGCGCCTGACCCTGACCGCGAAGGTGAGGCAATTGCGGCTCACCTGGCGATGCAGCTGGGCAAGACTGCGCAGGAGAGGAAAAAGATCCGCCGCGTGACCTTCAACGAGATCACGAAGAAGGCGGTGCAGGAGGCTTTTGCCCACGCGCGTGACATCGACCAGAATCTTGTGGACGCACAGCAGACCCGCCGTGTGCTCGACCGCCTGGTTGGGTATCAGATTTCTCCGTTGCTGTGGGACAAGGTTCGCCGCGGGCTTTCGGCTGGACGCGTTCAGACCGTGGCCCTACGCCTGGTTGTGGAGCGGGAACGCGAGATTGGCGGCTTCAAGCCGGTGGAGTATTGGACCCTGGATGCCGAGTTGCACGCGGAGCGCCAGGCCGACAAGAAGTTCAAGGCCCGGTTTGTGGGCATCGATGGCGAACCGGCGCGCGTGGCAAACGGCAAGGACAAGGACGAGAAGGACGTTTTCATCTCGAGCGCAGTGCCCGGCAAGCCCCAGATGGACGAAGTGCTTGCGGCGCTCGAAGGCGCGAAGTGGTCAGTTGCGTCGATCCAGTCGAGAGAGCAGCAGCGCCGTCCACTGCCGCCGTTCATAACGAGTCAACTTCAGCGCGACGCGGCCAACAAGCTTGGCTTCAACGTTCGCCGGACCATGGGCGTTGCCCAGCGGCTCTATGAGGGCGTTGACCTGGGCGCAGAGGGCACAACCGGCCTTATCAGTTACATGCGTACCGACTCTCCACGCGTGGCGCCTGAGGCGCTCACTTCGGCCCGCGAGTGGATTGCAAAGAATCTCGGCCAAAAGTACTTGCCGGCAACGGCCAACGTGTACAAGGGCAAGAAGGATGCGCAGGATGCTCACGAGGCCATCCGTCCCACTGACGCTGCGCGCACTCCCGAATCCATTGCCCGTTATCTGACCGACGAACAGCTCAAGCTCTACACGCTCATCTGGAAGCGCTTTGTTGCGTCGCAGATGGTCCCGGCAATCTATGACGTGACCACCGCCAATATCGCCGCGGTGTCAAGCCAGACGCGCAGGACGTACGATTTTCGCGTCAGCGGTTCCGTGCAACGCTTCGACGGCTTCCTGAAGGTGTATGAGGTCTCTGAAGACAAGAAGGATGACGACGACGAGACCGCCAACCGGTTGCCGAATCTCGACGGAGTGAAGGCGCTCGAGCTGGATAAGTTGCTGCCCGAGGACCACTTCACCCAGCCGCCTCCGCGCTATAACGAGGCTTCGCTGGTGAAGGAGCTCGAGGAGCGCGGCATCGGCAGGCCGTCAACCTACGCATCGATTATTAACACCATCCAGGATCGCGAGTACGTGGTGAAGCACGGCGGCTCGCGTGGCCGCTTCTACCCCACCGAGATCGGCGTGGTGGTATGCGACCTGATGGTGAAGAACTTCCCCTACATCTTCGATACCAAGTACACGGCCAAACTTGAAGAAGAGTTGGATGACATTGAAGAAGGCAAGGAGAAGTGGACCGATCTTCTCAACGGGTTCTACGACCACTTTGAAGATGAGCTCAAAGTGGCCGGCAAGAAGATGGAAAACATCAAGCGGATGGAGCAGAAGACCGGCGAGAAGTGCGAGGTTTGCGGGTCCCCTCTGGTGTTGAAGTGGGGCAAGTTCGGCACGTTCTTCGCCTGCTCGGCATACGACAAGAAGGACCCCTCGAGCTGTACCTTCACCAGGGAGAACATCGCGGCCAAGCCCGACCTGAACACGCCTGAGGCGCAAGAGGCCGGCGACACCGAGGAGTACTGCGAGAATTGCGGCAAGGTGATGGTGATGCGGCGCGGACTCTTCGGTCCGTTCATGGCTTGCCCTGACTACAACGCCGACCCGCCCTGCAAGACCTTCCGCAAGCTGAGCCAGAAGCAGCAGCAGAAGCCGCCTGAGCCTACCGGTGAGGACTGCCCGATGTGCGGCAAGCCGCTGGTGCTGCGCCAGGGAGCGTACGGCGAATTCGTCTCCTGCTCGGGCTACCCGAAGTGCAAATACATTAAGCAGAACCTGATTGAAGGCATGAAGTGCCCCAAGTGCGGCGAGGGCGACATTGCCGAGCGCAAAGCGCGGCGGGGCAATGTCTTCTGGGGCTGCACCAGCTATCCCAAATGCGGCTTCACGTCGAACCTGAAGCCCGTGGCGAAGAAGTGCCCGCAGTGCGGAAGCCCGTACCTGGTTGAGAAGACGCTCAAATCAGGGATTTTCCTCGAATGCCCCAACAAGAGGAAGAGCGCCGAGGAAGAGGCTGCACCGCCGAAGCGCAGAAAGAAGGCTGCGCCTGCGGCCGAGGAAAGCAATGTGGCTTGCACGTATTCCAAGCGCATCGGCGATGCGCCGCCGCCGACCGCGGCGACACACGGCCCGATCGTGGAGAAGAAGGAAGACAGGCGCGAGCTGCTGCCGGCGTAAGAAAAGCAGCGAGTCGGCGAGTTAGCAAGTCAGCATTCGGCTCCGGCATCTGTCGCCCAATCATACCGGAGCCGAATGCTGAATCCGCCGCCTGAGCACCCTCGTCCCATTCCCTCCCTGCCCGTCCTGTTACCATGGGCAACGGAGATCCCCATGGAGAGAATGCTCGCCACCCCGGCCGACGCTGAGATCATCATCAAGCTTTACCAACTGCGCACTGAGGCAGTGATGCGCCAGGCCCGGGCATGGCTGGTGGGCGACTTCTGGCCTCAAACGGCGGAAGAATTCTTTGCTGTATACGACAACCCCGCCGACAAGCATAATCCGTGGATTCGGCAAGTGACCAGCTATTGGGAAATGGCAGCCGCCATGGTGATCCACGGCGCCGTTTCTGCCGAGCTCTTTGTGGACTCGAATGCCGAGGGGTTTTTCATCCTGGCCAAGTTTGCGCCTATCCTCGACGGCATCCGGGAGAAAAACCCGACGTATTTGACCAAAACGAGCGAAATGGTGAAGCGATTCTCGTCGGCTTCCCATCGCTACGAAGGAATCAAGAAGCGCGTGGAGGCAATGCGGGCGTTTCAGGCGGCCAAACCGAGGAAGCGCGTCCGCAAAGAGGCCGACGCCCCGGGCGACCTCCCACTTGAGGTCCCGGCTCCCTGATGAGAGCTGTCTCTTGTGCATTTCGCCGCGCAGGAGGATGATAGTAGGTGATTTCGAGTTCCCCTACTCAATCTGGAGGTTCAATGAAACGCGCATTTTGTATACTTGCGGCGGTCTTCGCCCTGGCATTGACGGCAGCCCAGGCTGCCGATTCCACGCAAATTACCGGTTATATCTCTGACTCTAACTGCGGCGCCAAGCATCTGGGTGACAACGCTGCATGCGTCAAAGGCTGCATCTCGAAGGGCGAGAAGCCCGTTTTTGTCGACGAATCCAAAAAGCAGGTATGGAAGATCGATAACCCCGACTCCGTGAAGGACTTCTATGGCGCCAAGGTCGTCATCACCGCGACCTCCGACACAGCCAATATGACCGTCCACATCGATTCAGTGGCTGCGGCCAAGTAGGGTCCCCTTTACCATCGGGCTACCTGAAGGCTGTAGAAGACTGATTTCGGGACTCGCCCTCAGGGGCAACATCTGCTACTGTCGTTTCGTCGCTACGGCGGCGCCTGCACCGGCAGTGTGCCGCCTTTGTGGCGTAAAGAAGCAACGGATCAGCCATGGCAAGAGCAATTTGGAACGGCAAGGTTGTCGCTGAAAGCGATCAGACCGAGTTAGTGGAAGGCAACGTCTACTTTCCCGAGTCGAGCCTGAAGCGAGAGTACTTTCGACCCAGCACCAGCACCTCTACCTGCCCCTGGAAGGGCCAGGCGCGCTACATGACCATCGTCATCGACGGCCAGGATAATCAGGACGCCGCCTGGTACTATCCCGATCCCAAACCTGCCGCCCGCAAGATCAAGGGGTACGTGGCCTTCTGGCGCGGCGTGGAAGTGGAGAAATAGGGACCGAGGGAACGAGGGAACAAGGGCCTGACGCTTCCACGCTGGAAACTCATTGGGACAACTGACTCATTAACTGAATTGCGGAGACTGGATGCGCCTTCGCGCTACGTTACTTTTGCTGATTGTGCCGCTTATGGCCGGCTGCACCCGTCAGCCCGCGCCGGCTACGCCGCCGGCGGTTGCGGCGACGCTGGCCGGCGATCCGGCTCATCCAGGGCATACTGCGGGCTGGGTGGACACCAAGTTGTACTTTGGCCTGGGTCCGGCAGACGAGCCCGGGAAGGGAATCAGCGAACCGGCCTGGCGCGCCTTCCTCGACAAGGAAGTTACACCGCGCTTCCCTGACGGCCTGAGCGTGATTGACGTCTACGGCCAGTGGCAGGGCAAGGGCGAAACCGTGCCGGAGCGCATCCGCACCAAGCTGCTGGTCATCGACTACCCCGACATCCAGGAAAACCGCGACAAGATCGAGGCGATTCGCGCCGCGTGGAAGCGGCTGACCGGAGACCAGAGCGTGATGAGGGTGACAGAGCCGGCCGATGTGTCGTTCTGAGAAGCAGCCTTTCAGTACGCCTGCAGCTGGTCGAGTGGCAATCGCGCCCTGAAGCAGGTTGACCCGGGCTCCGATTTCACGCTCAGATGGCCGCGATGTTTGCGCACGATGCGCGTGGCGTAATCGAGGCCCAGCCCCAGGCCGAGCCCCGGCGCCTTGGTGGTGAAAAATGGCTCGAAGATCCGCTCCTGGAGTTCGGGTGGGATTCCCGGCCCGGAGTCCCAGATCTCAACCAGCAGCATGTCGGCTTCCATGCGGCAGGTGATCCGGAGCGTGCCTTGATCGTTCCACCCCACAGACGAAGACCTGTCTGCGGGGACCCCAGCGCTCAGGGCGTCGAGCGCATTCTCAATTAACGCCGTCCACACCTGGTTCAGCTCGCCGCTGTACGCGCTGATGCGCGGAAGCCCCGGTTCGTAGTCCCGTTCCACCTTCACGTGACTCATCCGCGACTGGAACATTTGCAACGTTGCATCGAGACCGGCGGGCACGTCGACTTCGAGGATCGGCGCGCGATCCATGTTCGAGTAGTCCTTTACGGCGTCGATCAGGGCGAAGATCCGCGCCGTCGAGATGACCAACGTATCGGCGGCCCGCGACGAACGCAGGTAGCGCGCAAAGAACTGGAGCGAGATACAAATCTCATCGAGGCCAATAATCGTGCCCAGCTCTTCCAGGTCGGCGACTGTTACGCCCTGCTCGGCTAGCTCGGGCGCTATTTCCCAGGGCTCGGCGCAGCCCTTTTGCGTAAGCCATCCGCGCATCGTCTCCTCGCGCTTCAGGAAGTCGACGGCGCCCGGCTCCTCGTTGATCCCGGGCATGGGCAGCGGCCGGTTGAGCACCTTGCCCTCCCATGCCTCAATCGCGTGAATCTGCTCCTGATTCAGGCAGAGATTGATGAGCCTGAAGCGGTTTCTGCGATTAGCCTGCACCGCTTCAACCACGGTTGCCGCGGCGCGTTGGGCGGCGGATGCGGGATTGTTGAGCTCGTGCGCGAGATTGCCGGCCAATTTGCCCAGCGCCGCCAGCTTCTCGGCCTGTTGCTCGATCCGCGTCACCTCCCGCACCCGGTCCAGCAATATCGACACCGACCGCTGCGCCATGGACGGAATCGCAATGAGCATCTCTTGAAAATCGTCCCGCGCAATCAGCAGAGCCCACACTGGAGAGATCGCGTATCCCTGTCCGCCATAGCTCTTCATCCGCGAGAAGGGAAGGATCCCGGTCACCTGTCCGGTGCGTCCGATGAACAGCGCCATCGGTCCGCTCTGCTGACGCCGCACATGAATCTCGCCCTTCAGGATCAGCACCATGTGGCTGGCCGGTGTCCCCTCTTCAAACAGCACGTCGCCGGCGTCGGCCTGCACCTCCTGGCCGTGCCGCGCCAACCACAGCCGCTCTTCCAGCGACAATCCGTTCAGCGCTGCGATGTGATCGATCGCGGCGGCAATCTGCTCAGGGGGAGTGGGTGTTGCGGGGGCTTTTACGGCGGGGGAAAACATCCGCTGACCTCCGGGGTTTACAGAATCAGGATACGGGATTCGCCGGCCAAGGTACGATCGCCCGATTCAATCCGGTCAAATCCTGCTCCTTTTGATGGCGCCCAAATCTCGTGAAGCTTCGTTATTCAAAAGTGGCCCGTGACCATTTCAATCGGATTAATTGCTTTTTAAGGTTCAACCAGCTTGTATTCCTGAACGCAGGAAGCACGCCGAACGGTACAATACAAAAAGCGAATGCCTCATCAAGCGACCTCACCTGCCCGTGACTCAAACCGGGCCTCAACCGTTCGGCTGTTGTTTTTCGTCGTTTTGGTCGCGCTTGTACTCCGGCTTGCAATCGTTCCTTTCAACCGTTTTCTCTTTGAAGACCTGATGGATGCCAATCACATCCATGCCTGGGAGCCCGGTAACGTGGCAGAAGCCCTGCTCGCAGGCCGCGGATTCGGCAGTTCGTTTATTTCCGACCGGCCCGCGGCGAGCTTGCCTCCGATGTATCCGCTGATTGTCGCGGCGTTTTTCCGCGTCTTTGGGGTACACACCGCCAACTCGATCTTGGCCATTCATGCTTTCGACTGCCTGATTAACTCGCTTGCCTGCATCCCGATCTTCCTTATCGCTCGCCGCAGTTTTGGGGAGCGGGCAGGGAGGTGGGCGGCGTGGGGATGGGCGTTTTTTCCCTACGGTATTTACTTTTCGGCTGCCTGGGCGTGGTCAACGCATTTGCTGATCTTAGGCCTGTGCTGGTTGCTCTACCTTGCGCAGGGAATGGAGCAGTCGCCACGTCTCCGGCTCTGGGCAGGATTCGGTATTCTCGCCGGCTTTACCGGACTTGCCGAACCTTCGGCGCTTGCAGTGGTTCCATTTCTGATGGCGCTGGCTTGCTTTCGGCTCGCTCGCGACGGTAAGCGCTGGCTACTTCCCGGGGTTGTGGCATCGTTGATGGTGGCCGCTACTTTATCGCCCTGGCTCATTCGCAACGCATTGGTCTTCCACCGCTTCATTCCCATGCGCGGCAATATGGGCCTGGAACTCTGGATGGGAAACAACGGGCACAATCTTCGCTGGACCAGCGACGACCTGAACCCGCTGCATAACCAGGAAGAACTGGCGGACTACAACCGGATGGGCGAAGTGGCCTACATGGAACTCAAAGCGCAGCAGGCCAAGACCTTTATCCATGACCATCCCTCGTGGTACGCATGGATGTGCGCGCGCCGCGCTATCTATCTGTGGACGGGTTATTGGAGTTTCGATCGCGACTATCTGGCCCAGGAGCCGATGGACCCGGCCAACATTCCATTTGCCAGCTTCGTCACTTTGATGGGGCTCGCAGGGCTGTTTTTGGCGTGGCGGGGGGAGCCGTTCGAGGCCATTCGCTATGGCGGAGTTCTGTTTATTTTTCCCTTCATGTACTACTTTTCCCATCCGGAGCCGTATGACATGAGAGCGCTCGATCCGCTGATGGCGATTCTCTGCGCCTACGCAATTCTCGCGTGGCGCGAGCGTGTTGCCGGACGCGAGCGTGCCGCCGCAACTGTGGTGCTTCCGGCGCCTGTGCCTGAGCCTGTTGTGGCGCAGGAGATATAGGCTCCTCAGCGCACTTCAACGCCGGCTCCTGCACGTTGTGCTAATTCGCGGCCGTCGCATCCAGAATCGGCGCTGCTTTGCCCTCGACGCTTCCGCCCGGCTTTCCTTCGAGATCGAAGACAATCACGTCGTTATTGCCGGCGTACAGCCACACGCCCGGCAGGTAGAGCGTCTTTTGCGGTCCGATGTTCCAGATGCGTCCCAGCGGATGGCCATTGACCCACACAAAGCCTTTGGTGAAGCTGCTGGTGTCGAGGAAGGTGTCGCCGGGTTGGTCCACCTTCAAATTCCCACGATAGAAACAGGGACCTGTGCAGTCGCCGCTTCCAAACGGCAGTTTGCCAGGGTCTTCCATTGGAAGCGGGTAAATTGCCCAGCCTGTAAGCGGCTTGCCTGCCAGCGTGACTTGTTTCGTGATTCCCTTGTGCTCGCCGCGAATGGCGAGGGAGAAGTTCACGCGTCCCGTATTCTCCACAAGAATGTCGAGCTGCGTGTCGGGCTTTTTGAAATCGACGTGCATTTTGTTTTGATCGAGCCGCCTGTCGAGGGTCCCGAGAAGCTTGCCGTCGGCGTATATCAACGCATAGTCATGCAGCTGGTCGAGAAGAAGGTCGCCTGAAACCGGCCCGGGAATCGTGGTGCTGTAAAGGATGTAGCCGTAGGCCTGATCCAGGTCCTCCATCGTCTTCACCTGTTCTGAGACGACTGACGGGGGCAGCGTTTGCCACAGCGACACCGACTGATTGAGCCCAACCGCGGGCACGGTGATGGGCGGAGCTATGGACGGAACCGGAGGCGGCGTAACTCCCGTGGCCTTCGCGATGGCATCGCGGAACAGGTAGTACTTGGGTGATGGGCGTCCGCTTTCGTCGAGCGCCGAGTCGTAATCGTAGCTGGTCACGTCGGGCTCATAGTGTTTGTTGTCGATGTTTGCGCCGTTCATCCAGCCGAAGCTGGTTCCCCCGTGAAACATGTAGATACTGATCGAGTATCCCTGCTTGAGAATCCATGCCAGTTCATTGGCCTGTGCTTTGGCGTCCGACGTGTGGTGACGATCGCCCCAGTGATCGAACCAGCCATCCCACCATTCGGTGGCCATGAAGGGTCCTTCGGGGCGCAGCTTGTGCAATGTCGCGAAGGCCTGCGGCGCATTGCCCGGAGGGAAGTTGATCCCTGCCGGCAACTCGGGAAGCGAGCCGTTGGGAATCTGCTCGGGTCCATCCGCGGTATAAAGTTGAGCCTTGTCAAAGCCGGCATCCACCAGGTCGCGGTGAATCTGTTCCATGTAAGCGTGGTCGTTGCCGAATGAGCCGTACTCGTTTTCCACCTGCACGCTGATGATGGGGCCGCCGTTGCCGATCTGGAGCGGCGCAAGCTCCTCGCCCAGGCGCAGCAGCCATTGGCGCGCCGGCTCCGTGAACTTCGGGTCGGCGCCGCGAACCACGATTCCTCGCTTCTTGAGCAACCATGATGGGAAACCGCCCCAATCCCACTCTGCGCAGGAGTAAGGCCCGGGACGCAGATTTACATACAGCCCCTCGCTCTGCGCCTCGCGCACAAACTCGGCCACATCGTGCTGGCCCGTGAAGTCATATTCGCCTGGCCGCGGTTCATGGAAGTTCCAGAAGACGTAGGTGGTGACGGTATTCAGGCCCATCGCTTTGGCCATGCGCAGCCGCGCCCGCCAGTACTCCCTGGGAATTCGCGCATAGTGCATCTCGCCGGCGATCACCTGGAACGGCTTGCCGTCGAGCAGGAACTTGCCGCCTTCGGCACGGAAGGAGTGGGGCGTTGCGGGCGCCGCGGCCGCCTGCGCTGCGCAGACCCCGGGAAAAATGCCGGTCAAAGCAAGAAAAATCAAAGACGAGAGCAGATTAAGATTCTTTTTCATTGGACACGTTCCTGAATGCTGGATATTCCTTTCTGAAAACCCGAAGTTTGTTTCTGAAGCGTTGACGTTCGTTCCTGAAAGATTGAAGTTCGCCCTGTAATCGGTGAGCGGCCCCGTTCATCTGCGGTCTTTTCGTTTGGCATCGGAGCGCGGCCAGCATTGGAACCCGTCGGCAAACAGCTCTCCGCCCAGGTCTGCCACCATCCGCTCCATGCGAAGTTCATTTTTGCTTTTCCTGCCTGAAACCAATCGTCGCTTCCCGAACTCAAATACCCACGGGATTCCAGGGGCAACTGAGTCCGCCCTGATCATAGTAGACTTGCCCTTTACAGCGGTTCCAGGAATGCTATTCGCGGAGCCAATTCACACAAGTCGTCCCGACCCCAAGGAGGGACGACCTTGCACAAAATTGGCGGGGCACATGTTTCCTGGAGCCGCTCTGCAGCGGAGGCAGAACCTGATGGAGATCGTCTTTGCCGCCTCAGAGTGCGTACCGTTCGCCAAAACCGGAGGTCTTGCCGACGTGGTCGGAGCGCTGCCGCGCGAACTTGTCCGCCTCGGTCATCGCGTTTCAGTATTTCTTCCGCTTTACACGCGCGTCCGCCCGCTGATCGCCGCGACGAGTTCCGCTGCCATCAAGTCGCTTACCATCCCGTTCCGCTCTTACAACCGCTTTGTCGAGGTTGTCGATGGCGGAAAGCGCGACGGCGTCGAGTTCTACTTCATCGATTCGCCGGAGCTCTTCGACCGGCCCGAAATCTATGGCCCAGCAGGCGGCGAATACGCCGACAACGCCGAGCGCTTCGGCGCCTTCTGCCGCGCCGTTCTTGAGGCTTCGAAGCAGATCGGCGTTCCGCAGGTCTTCAACGTTCACGACTGGCAGGCAGCGCTGATTCCCGTTTACCTGCGCACCACCTATGCGTCCGATCCGGCCTTTCACAGCACGGCGACTGTACTGACCATTCACAACGCCGCCTACCAGGGCAAGTTTGCGCCAACCACAACCGAGCAACTCCTCTTCCCGTGGGAGATTTTCAGAATGGATCGCCTGGAGCACTACGACCGCTTCAATTTTCTCAAGGGCGGCATCGTGTACTCCGACATGATCACAACCGTGAGCCACAAGTACGCCGAGGAGATTCAAACCCCCGAATTCGGCGAGCAGCTTGACCCGGTGCTGAGAGACCGCGCCGCCGATCTTCGCGGCATTTTGAATGGCGTCGATTACTCGCGCTGGGACCCGGCGGTGGACCGCAATCTTGCCGCGCATTACACGTCCGCCGATCCCGAAGGCAAGCAAGCCTGCCGCGCCGATCTGCTGCACGCCTTTGGCCTCGAGAATGTGCCCGCGACGACGCCGATCATCGGCATCGTGTCGCGCCTGGCTACGCAGAAGGGCTTCGACATGGTCACCCGCATTGCCGAAGATTTGATGGCGCGCGATGTCGTGGTGACCGCACTCGGCACCGGCGAGCCTTACTACGAAAACTTCTTCCGCGACTTGGCCTTCCGCCATCGCGGCGCGGTTGCGGCGCTCATCAAATACGACGAGGCGCTGGCGCACAAGATCGAGGCGGGCGCAGACATCTTTCTGATGCCCTCGCGCTATGAGCCCAGCGGCCTGAACCAGATGTACTCGCTCAAATACGGAACCGTGCCGGTGGTGCGCGCCACCGGCGGACTCGACGACACCATCGACGAGTGGGATGAAGCGGCTGGAACCGGCACGGGCTTCAAATTCGAGGGCTACAACCCCGCTGACTTGCTCGTGGAAATCGACCGTGCCATTGCTGCCTTCCAAAACAAGGGAGCGTGGCAACGCCTGATGCGGAATGGAATGGAGAAGGACTACTCGTGGGCAGGCCCTGCGCGGCAGTATGCGCAAGTGTACGAAGAGGCTGCTGAGAAGCGCGCTTAAGAAGGAAATGGAGTCGTGACGACAAAATCGTCGTAGAGTAGATATTGTGAGTCGTTTTTGTGCTATTCTGTTTCCGGAAGGTTGCGGACATGAGTAATTTGGAATATTGCCGCTGGAGTTCGCGCTGCGGTAAGAAGAGTAGATTCAGTCATTTGGCTCATGCCAGATTACGAATTCAGAGCATTGCGACTTCGGGGCGCGGCCTGGATGTAGAGTCACTTGCAGTCTATCAATGTGAGTTCTGCAAGGGATTCCATATTGGCCATCGACGGGCGGATTGCCAGGTGTCGAGCCTCAAAGGAGGCCTGCGATGAACTCAGGTGGTGTTTTGACTGAGGTTACTTGCGCCGCTGAAGTATTCATTGCCGCGGCGCTGCTTCATCGAGAGCAGCCGGGGCGCGAAGATTTCACGATTCAGGAGATTGTGAATCGCGCTGCAAAAGAAAACATAACAGGGGAGCTGCGTAGCGGTGTGAGTGTCCATGCCTCTCAACACTGCGTGGCAAATAGGCCGCCGAATCCTGGCAAGCATAGAATGCTCTTCGCCACGAGCAAGCACACCCGAAGGCTCCTGCTTCCGAATGACAGCGTTCACGCCGGCAGGACCGGAAAGACATTTCCGGATGTCGACGAGATTCCGGACAAGTATCTCCCGCTTCTCGACTGGGCAAAGAGACGTTATGAGCAAAGTGCGGACAGGGCCGCAACCACTTCCGTGCCCGCTGCGAGCGACTCGGGGGAATCTGAAGGCCAGACGGAGCGGCGCTGGCTTGAATCGCTCTTCGAGCTGGAAGGGCTTGGTAAAGACCACTGGAAAGATGTGGATCCCGACGAATTCGTGCGGAAGTTGCGCGAGGGTTGGAAATGAGCCGGATCTTTTTGGACACCAATTTCTTTATTTATCTGATCGAGGGCTCGAGCGCTCACGCGCCGCGAGCCCGATATCTCTTGCGCGCATTTTCAGAGCGCAGGGATGAAGTCCTCACGTCGGCCATGAGCCTCGGAGAAGTCCTTGTTGCGCCATTGCGCAAGGGCGACCAGGCTCTTGTGCAGCGGTACAAGGCGATCTTCCGGGGGAAAGGTATCTCTGTGCTGCCGTTTCTCGAACAGCACTCCGAGGCATTCGCAAGAATTCGAATTCGAGCTTCGATCCGTCCGCCTGACGCAATTCAGCTTGCCACCGCTTCGTTGGCTGGATGTGACTTGTTTCTGACCAATGACGACAGACTGCAAGGGCTCTCGGTACCGGGAATTCAATTCATCACGTCGTTTGACAACGCTCCGTTGTGAACGCGTTGATGCTTCCGTCGGGCGCTTCGCGTGCGTAGCGTGTATTGAGGTTCGGTTTTTGCGCACGGACAGCTTGATCCTGGTCGCGATATCTCCGCAATAATCTGCATCAACGGTCGACTGGCGAGCCCGCTGCGGCTTCGATCCCATTTTTCCTCAAAAAAAAAGGTCCCGGCGCTTGAGAAGGCTGTAGATTATTAATTGATTTTCGTTAATCCGAAGCGAACCAGACGTTGCTTTCCAAAGAAAATCCAAGTTGAAGGGGTGGCGATGGACGGTTTTCCCTGCGCTTTTCGGTCCCTGTGGCAAGTGGGCCGGAGGTTCCTTCTCATACCGGCGCTGGCTGCCTTGCTGGCCGTTCCGCTGGCTGCGCAATCCACGTTCGGCGACATCCTGGGCATTGTGCGCGACCAGAGCGGCGCGGTGGTGCAGGGCGCCGAAGTGACACTCGTCAATACCGGCACAACCGCAAAACACACAGTGCTCAGCGACGGAACGGGCAACTACGCCTTCAGGAATGTCGACGTGGGCACATACCAGCTCACGTTTTCGGCAACCGGCTTTGAAACCGAGTCGTCGCCGGCGATCGAACTCACCGCGCGCGCGACCCGCCGCATCGACGCCGAACTGAAACCCGGCGCAGCCAGCCAGACGGTTGTGGTTGTCGAAGACTCGATCCCGGTGGTGACAACCGACGTCTCAAACCTGGCTGAAACCAAGCAGGGCGACGAACTCGTCAACCTGCCGGTCGCCATTTACTCACGCTCTACGGGCTCTACAAGCCCCATCTCGACGCTGACCACCGAGGCAGGCGTACAGACCGACGATAACGGCGACCTGGATGTGCTGGGAACGACGCCGGCACTGTTGAGCGTGACCATCGACGGAATCTCGTCGGTGGGCGTCGAGTACTCCGGCCCGGTCAATGAGATGTTCCCTTCGTTCAACTCGATTGAGGAGATTCGCGTTTCGGAGTCGAACAACAACGCGGAGTTCTCAGGCGTTGCCGATATCACAACCGTCTCAAAAGCGGGGACGATTCATTACCACGGCGGCCTGTTCGAGTACGACGAAAACGCCGTCTTCAATGCCAACAACCCGTTCGCTCTCTCCAAGCCGCGCATCATCATGAACGATTTTGGCGGAACACTGGGTGGGCCGCTGCGCATTCCGCGCATTATTACCAAGCCGGACAGCACATTTTTCTTCGCCAGCTTTGAGGGACTGCGATTGCCTCGCCAGACGCCGATCGTCTTGAGCGTTCCATCCAACGATATGCGCAACGGCAACCTGACCAATTACCTCAACGGCCAGGGAGTGAGCGCCATCTACGAGCCCGATGGCATGACCCAGATCGATCCATCGAACGTGCCCATTACGCCAATTGCCGCTAACGTGATCAAATACCTTTTCCCGGCGCCCAATTACGGTGCCCCGGGCTCGTACGCGAACAACTACGAGATCAATTTCCCCTCGCCCATCTCGTCGAACCAGGGCGACATTCGCATTGACCGCACGCTGACCGGTCGGCAGTCGATCTTCGCGCGTTTTTCTTACAAGAACCGCCAGATTCTGACTGCGCCCATGGCGGTGTGCACGTTTAGTTACTGCGCCGAGGCCGGCAGCCCGCTGCAGGGCGCATACAACACTCCGGAGATCGACGAGGGGCTGACATTCGCGCACAATTTCGTCATCACGTCGCGGGTGTTGAACGAATTCCGGGGCGGCTTCAACGCGCAGCACACTTCCGAGACGCAGTACTACTCCACATCCGACATCCTTGCTCAAACCGGATTCACCGTTCCGCAGCCCGATGCGCAATGGTCCGAGGCTCCGCAGGTATTGATCAGCGGATTCATGTCGACTGGCGCAGGCAATCCCGGCACGCAGCGCGGGCAGATCATTCAGGCGCTGGACAACTTGACCTGGTCGCCAGGCAGCCACACGTTCAAATTCGGAGTAGACGTTAAGCGGCTCACCGACCACGACGACAATGTCTATGGAAACTACCGCTCGGGGTGGTATGTCTTTGACAGCTCTTCCACGGTAGGGACAACCATCGGAGATCCGTACACGGCGTTCCTGCTCGGCTTCCCCGATTACACCGAGGTGAGCACCGTCAACCAGCCCACGATGAACGGTCTCGGCTACTCCTACGCGTGGTTCGCGCAGGATGACTGGAAGGTGACGCCGAATCTGACGCTCAACCTGGGCCTGCGCTACGAGCTGCATCCGACCGTGAGCGACACTCACTACAACCAGGCAACATTCGAGCCCGGCTATACCGGCACATCGCCGTTTGGGCCTGTGACGGGCGCGGTTGTGGTTCCGAATACGCAGGCAGAATCGTCTGAGTCGTCGGCGCTTGTTTCGGCCATCTCTCCCACGCCCACGGTTACAGCGGCGCAGGCCGGCATCCCCGCGGGGCTGCGTTTTACCAAGCTCACCGACTTTGGTCCGCGGCTTGGATTCGCATGGCGCCCCTATGGCAACGACAAAACGGTTGTTCGCGGCGGCTGGGGCCGGTTTATCGAGACTCCGCTGGGATTCTCGCTGGTGGCCGGATGGGCCGTGGATGCCAGCTACGTGGGTACCTACAACAACGGCTATCAATCCGATGGAGTGACTCCGCTTGTCAGCTTTACGAATCCCTTTAACTCCGCGGCGGGCAGCTCCACCGGCACCGCGGGCTTCTACTACGCGTTCCCCATTCACTACGTCGACCCCTACGTGCAGCAGTGGAATCTGACCGTAGAGCAAGATCTGACCCACAGCATCGGCATGCGGCTCTCGTACGCGGCAAGCCACGGCAGCGATCTGGAGGCGATGGTTGACCTGAACCAGGTGCCGGCGAATCCTTACGGATACTACAACGCGAGCACAGCGGCGCCGGCCGTGAATGCCTGCGTCTCCGATGGCGGCACGTATGTCGACGATCACCGGCCGTATCCGTGCTGGAGCATCATTCAAAGCGTAGAGAACGCCGACATCAGCAATTATTCGAGCGGGACGGCGGAGGTATCGCGGCACAGCGGCAAGGCGATCACCTTCGACGCGAGCTATACGTTTACGCGCGACCTGTCCAATGAGGGCGGCGCAACTCCGAGCGCATTTGCGGTAGCTGGAGGCAGTTACCTGACCGATCGCTTTCATCCGCGACTCGACTACGGCAACGTGGTTTACGACCGGCGTCATCGCTTCATGGCCACGTATGAGTACAGTTTGCCTTTCGGCCGCGGCCAGCAGTGGCTGAACGGCGGAGGGGGTCTGAATGCGCTGGTTGGAGGCTGGCAGCTTGCCGGCGTCACCGTACTGCAGTCGGGCCCGTTCCTCACGCCTTATCAGCAATCGGTCGACCCGGCCAACACCAACATCCTGGTTACGGTGGGCCAGGCGCGCACCGATCAGCTGACCGGCGTTTCACTTTATGCGCCGAACAGGACCACCTCGCAATGGCTCAACCCCAATGCGTTTCCCTATCAAAACCTGGCGGTAGGCTTCGGCACGTCCAACCAGATCGGCATTGGCCGCTTCGGCAACGCGCCGGTCGGTGGGGTGGTGGGTCCCGGAACCGACAACTTCTCGCTCTCGCTGTTGAAGGACATTCTCATCCGCGAGCAGACGGGGTTCAATTTCAGCGTTGAGGCCGCGAACATCTTCAACCACCGCAACTACGAGCCGCCCAACATGCAGGTGGACTCGGGCGGGTTCGGCTCGATCACCGGCCTGCAAACCGCCGAGGGCGCGGGACCGCGGAGTTTGGAGCTGACGGGAAGGTTTAACTTCTGAGAGATGCCGGTCGCCGCGATTTGGAGGTATGATATGGCCGGAGAATGGCCATGTCTCAGTACGTTTATCACTGTGAGGATTGCGACAAGGAGTTCACGCAGTCGATGCACATCGCTGACGCGAAGACGGCGGAGGTTGTGTGCCCGCACTGCGGCGGCAAGCGCGTGCATCAGCTCGTAACGGCTTTTTCAGCAGTCACATCCCGGAAGAGTTAAGCCGGCAACCCGCCTGTCCAAGCTGAAAGCTAACAGCCTTTAGCCGATCTCTGACTTCGGATCCCTGACCCCCGATCCCTGCCTTTAGCCGATCTCTGACTTCGGATCCCTGACCCCCGATCCCTGCCTTTAGCCTGCCGCGGTCTGTCAGAAGTCAAAGCTTCCTTTCCAAACCGTCCCAAACGATGCCGCCCCTATTCCCTGATCCCTGATCCCTGTTCCCTGATCCCTGTTCTTACGTAATCTCCACCAGCTCCATCTGGCCGTCGCGGCGGCGGTGCAGCACGTACATATCGCCTGCGGGATCGTGGAAGATCAGCAAATCCCGGTCGCGAAACTCCGCGTCCTTCACCGCCTCTTCAATCGTGAGAGGCTTCAGCGCAAAGCACCCGCCGTTCTTGATAATGTGGGGCTCGACAACGGTGACCTGCGCCGGGAACGAGTGAACTGCAATCGATGCCCTCGCCTTGCCGCGCGCTGGCTTGCCCTCACCCGGTTCCGCCTCAGGCGAAACGCGCGCCTTGGGCCGCGTCACCGGCGGCGCCGACAGCACCTTTTCTTCCTTGGGCAACCGCTTGGGTTCAATTCTGCGGTCACGGTAGCGGCGCGCCTGGTTTTCAGCGTGGCTGAGGGCCTGACGCAGGGCTGCTTCCGGTTCGTTGGCCTTGCCCGTTGCGGCAAGCTTTTGGGTGCGCGCCTGCACCGTCAACTCAACAATCTGCAGGTGCCGCTGCACGCTGAAAGTAACGCTGGCATGCGCTGCCCGGCCCAGGATGCGCCCGATGCGCTCCATCCCCTCTTCAGCCTGCGCGCGCACCGCCTTTGAGATTTTGACTCCCCTTGCGGTGAACTCAATTTCCATAGTCAACCTCCGCTCGTGGATTCTTTTCGCCCTTGCGCAGATCCTCGAGCCATGCCGGCCCCGAAGTTCCGCGCAACAGGTGGAGCACAGTATATGCCGAAAGGCCTACGGCCTTCAGCTATTAGCTGCCAGCCTTTGGGCTCTTCCCGTGCAGGCGCATCATTTCGGAAAAATAACGGGCAGCCGAATCCAACTCGGTCAGGCTACTGGCCACTGGCTATTGGCTGCCTTTCAGATCTCCCACCGGAGCAGCACGGTTCCTACCGTGAACCCGGCGCCCACGGCGGCCAGCAGCACCAGGTCGCCCTTCTTCAGCTTGCCCTCTTCAATGGCCGTTTCCATGGCCAGGGGAATCGTTCCGGCCGAGGTATTGCCGTACTTTTCGATGTTGATGATCACGCGATCTGCCGGCAAGCCCAGCCGGCTGGCCGTGGCCTGGATGATGCGTATGTTCGCCTGGTGGGGGATGAAACAACCCAGGTCCTTGCCTTCTACGCCGTTGCGCGCCAGCAGCTTCAGCGTGGCCTCGGCCATCTTGCGCACGGCAAACTTGTATACCGCAGGCCCATCCTGGTGGATGAAGTGCATCTTCTTGTCGATGGTCTCGTGGGTGGGCGGATTCAGGCTGCCGCCGGCGGGCAGATTCAGGCTCACGCCGCCCGAGCCGTCAATTTCGTTCAGGTAGTCGATAAAGCCGATCTCGCCCTCCGCAGCGGGCTCAATCAGCACCGCTCCGCCGCCGTCGCCAAACAGCACGCAGGTGGTGCGGTCGGTGTAGTCGGTCATGCGCGTGTTGGCGTCCGCGCCGCACACCAGCACCTTGCTGTGCGCGCCGCTCTCCACCAGCTTCACGCCGGCCTGCAGCGCATAGGTAAATCCCGAGCATCCGCCTGATACGTCAAAGCCCCACACGTTCTTGGCGCCCAGCTTGTGCTGCACCAGGCAAGCCGTCGAGGGGTACATCATGTCGGGCGTAACCGTGCCCACGATGATCACTTCAAGTTCGCTAGGGCTTATGCCGCGCGCGGCCAGGCACTTCTTGGCCGCCTCGGTGCAGATATCGCTTACCCCCAGCCCCTTGGCCAGCTTGTGACGCGTACGAATCCCCGTGCGCTCAACAATCCATTGATCGCTGGTCTCCACCATTTTTTCAAGGTCTTGATTGGTGATCGTTTCGGGGGGAACGTAAGTGCCGAGCGCGGTAATTTTGGCGCGGCGGCCCACAACGGGGCGTACGATCAGGCTCAATTCTGTTTCTCCTTGCACAAACCGGTCAGCAGATCTCCGATCTCTGACCCCTGATCTCCGATCCCTGACCCCTGTTTAAGTACCGGGTTACCTACTGCGCCCGTACTAGCCCGTTACCGTTGCTTCCTTCCGGACCTGGCGGGGTTGGCGGGATTACGTCGCGTAGGACCCGGCACTGATCGATTTTAGCACCCGGCCGCGAAGAGGCCCTCTGTTGCGCTAGATTCGATTCATCGCGAATCAGGACGGCCGAAATCCGACGCCCGCGCATCGATTTTCCGGTATCGACTTCGCCCTTTATTTTTGGGTAACATTTAATTGCCATGGCCTTCCCGATCAAGACCTGTGTCGCCTGTGGAGAGGAGTTCGAACTGCGGCCTGGCAAGCCCGGCTTTGCCAACCGCTGCCCCACCTGCAGCGAGCCCGAGCAGGAAAAGTCCGTCGCCGCCGGCTCGCGCCACAAGACTGCCGAGGAGCGCCGCATCGAGATGGAGGCCAACGCCATGCGCCGCCGCGCCATCCGCGACATGCTCTACCGCAAAGACAGCTAGGGCCTTCCCCTGACCTTGCGCCTGCGGCCGAGCGGCAAAATCAAGCTCCCGGTACAATAGACAGGTGAGCAAATCATCCACGCCCGCGGCCCCTTCCGTGGGCTTCGTTTCGTTAGGCTGCCCCAAGAACCTCGTTGACTCCGAGGTGATGATGGGCCTTCTCGACCGCGCCGGCGCGCGCCTTACTTCGCGCCCTGAAGAGGCCGAGATCCTCGTCGTCAACACCTGCAGCTTTATCGACACGGCCAAGCAGGAGTCGGTCGACACCATCCTTGAGATGGCTCGCCACAAGACCAGCGGCTCGGCAAGAAAGCTCATCGTCGCCGGATGCCTCGTGGAACGCTATCGCGACGAAATCCGCAAGACAATTCCTGAGGTCGATGCCGTTGTGGGCACCGGCGAACTCGAGGCCATCCTCGACGCCGCGGGCTTGGCCCCCGCACCGGCGGCCGTACCTTCTCTCTTCAACATCCTCACCGGCGTGCAGGTCGACGCGCGGTCGGGCAAGGAGTCTCAGGCCGGAACACATAAGGCCGCCTCTTTGAAGGGTACGGGCTTTAGCCCGTACCTTGGTCAGGCAGAAAATGATGGGGCTTTAGCCACTGAGCTAAAGGGCCGCCCGGAAGGCGACCACCGTGAACGCCAGGGCCGCTTCAGCCGCGAGGATTGGCAGGGCGCGCAGCACATGCTGCCCACCTATCTCTACGACGAAAACACCCCGCGCCTGCTATCCACACCTCGCGCATCGGCGTATATCAAAATCGCCGAGGGCTGCGACCATCCCTGCAGCTTCTGCGTCATTCCCAACCTGCGCGGCAAGTTTCGCTCGCGGCGCTTCGAATCGGTAGTGGCCGAGGCGCGGCAACTGGTTTCGCGCGGAGTCGAAGAGCTTACGCTCATCGGCCAGGACACGACCTGCTACGGCGAGGACCTTGGCCTGAAAGACGGTCTTGCCACGCTGCTCGACGAACTTGCGAAAATCGAAGGCCTGCGCTGGCTGCGCTTCCTCTACGCCTATCCCAACCGCATCACTTCGAAACTTCTTGACACCATCGCCCGCCACGACAACATCTGCAAGTATTTGGACGTTCCCCTGCAGCACGCGTCTCCTCCCGTTCTGAAGCGCATGAAGCGCGGCGCCGGGGCCGACATCTTCCTCAAGACCATCGAGAAGGTTCGCGCAGCCGTCCCCGGCATTGCGTTGCGCACCAGCTTCATCGTCGGCTTCCCCGGCGAGTCCTCCTCGGACTTTGATCTTTTGGAGGAGTTTATCGGTGAGGCGAGGTTCGACTGGCTCGGCGTCTTCAGCTACTCCGATGAAGAGGGCTCAGGCGCGCACTCGCTCGACGCCAAGGTACCGAAGCGGACCATCGAGGCGCGTCGCAAGCGGCTGATGAAATTGCAGCAGAAGATCTCCCGCGACGCGAAGCAGGAGTGGGTCGGGCGCGAGGTTCTGGTGCTGGCCGAAGGCGAGAGCGAAGAGACACCGCTCTTGTGGGAGGGCCGCACCCAGTTCCACGCGCCTGAGATCGACGGCAAGGTCTACATCAACGACTTTGGCGATTTGGAGCAGCTTGAGCCGGGGCGCTTCTACAAGGCGCAGATCTCCCAGGCCCACGACTACGACGTAGTCGCGCGCATCGTCTCCGGCCCGCTATAAAGCGGCGCTTGGTGAGCGCCGCCGCATGGAAACCGTGAGGAACCTGATATGAAAGGTTGAATCGAGAGAGCAGCAGTCGTCCGCTACGTTGTGAGAATCGACTTGTAGCCGGACTCCGGAGCTTTCCTGAAAGCCTCCAGGCCCTCCTCAATACTCAGCAGGGGAGTGGTCTTGACGGTCCTCAGCGCCCCTCCTGCCGCGACGGCCAGCGCCCACGCGGCCGCGCTGACGTTGTCAGGCATTTCCATTATCGCGACAAGATCGTACTCGCCGAATGAAAACCAGGAGCCGACCATCTTGCCGCCAAGGTTCTTGACGCATTTCTTCAGTGCTTGCGTGCGATCCTGAGGCTCGGCGATCATCGCGCTCAACGCCTGTTGCGTATAGGCAACCTGCAAGAGATAACTGGGCATGGGAACCAACTTTCTTGATGCGGGAAGTTTTTGGGGGATGGCCTGAAAGCAGCCAGAGTATACACGCCCGCCCATTCCGTGGGATACGATTTGTTTCGTTCCCGCCGACTAGAGCGAGCGTGTATCAAACTGGTTTTCCCTGTTCCTTACTTGTGCGATCCGCCTCCGCCGCCACCGCCGCCGCTGGCGTGGGAGGCGCCACCACCGCCGCCACCGCCACCACCACCACTGCTACTGGCGTGATAGCTGCCGCCCCCGCTGCTGGAGCTATGGACCGATCCACCCGAAGAGCTGGGGTGTGAAGAAGAGGACGTGCTTCGCGATGATCCGGGGGAACTCGTAGTCGGATTGGCTCGATAGGCCGACGGCGAGGAGCCGCCTGGATGCGGCGAAGTGTAGACAGGGCGACCCGGAGACGAATCGCTCCTTGCGCTCCCATCGAAGATGGTGTAACCAGGCCGTGGGGTTCCAGTCGGCGGGCGAATCTCGCCTCCACGCGCAACCACCGGGCGTATTGGCGCCACGGTATTGCCGCCGATCGTCACCGGCTGGTTGCGTTCACGACCCGGGAACGGTGTTCCCCCGGACAAAGGAGTTCGGTTGACGGCGATTACAGGAACAGGATGCCCGGGAGACGACCCGCGCGGCATTATCGGCCGGTGCGGCAGTCTATAGCCCGGAGGCAACGACCCACCGAACCGCGGACCGGGATAATAGCCAAACGCATTCCACCAGGGGTTGCACCCACCCATGCCGGGCGCCCAACCCCAGCCAAAATCGTTGAAGAAGTTCCAAGAGCCGCAGGAGTATGGCAGGAATCCCCAGGAATCGCATGGAACAAACGTGTAGCCGAATTGCGGATACGCCATCCAGTTGCCGCATCCGAAGGGGTCCCATCCGGCACTGGAAGCGGCAAAAGGCGACCACATGTATCCCTGGCCGGGAACGTTATACCAACTCCCATTTGCGTCCAGATCGCTCCAGGCAGGGCTTCCGCTCTCAGGACCGTTCTGGCTCGGAGGCGCGGCCGTAAATGCAGCCCCATCGGTTGCCATAACCTGATCGCGATCTGTGTTCCAGGCATCCCAGGAGTCCGGATCGATCGATTCGTTCAGATCGTAACGATTGATGTCGTTCGCATACAGGGTTACGCTCTCGCCGCCGTGCATAGCCAACTGCAGGCCGCCGTTGCCGCGGTTGAGATTGGCGTTACCTGAGAGAACTGCGAGATCGCCGGGAGGCGCATCCATTCTGATCCGAAACACGGCATTGCCGCTCGGGGTGACAGCCGAGTCGGCAAAACGGACTGTGAACTGGCTCAACTGGCTGCCGCCTTGGAACTCAAAGTACGCCAGGCCCCCGTTGAGCAGCATTTCGGCGTCACCATTCGTTCCTTCGCCGCGCAGCACGCTCAGCGTAACGGTGGTATTAGGCGAGAGGCGCGCGACACTGCCGTCTTCAAACTGGATCTCGGCGCGCCCGTCCTGGGCGGTAGAAACCTGCATCCCTTCAAAAAGGGGCATGTTGACGGTGGCGCCTTCGGCGATGACTTGATCGCCCTGGGTGACGCGTACCTGGCCCTCGACGTAACTCAGGCGTACGGCGCGTGACGCGGGTTGGGCGTCGTCGGCGTACATGGGTTGAGCGCCAACCAGGATCCCTATAGCGGCGGTTGCAATCCAAAAGGAAATGGTGCCTCGGCGGCGCCTGTTTGCGGCCTGCTTCTCAATCGATTTCATCGCTGCCCGCCTTTCCATCGCCCCCGAAGGCGATCGTACATCGATCCTGATGGCAGCCTACTACTTCTTCATATCCTTTGACATTCAATGATAGAGAATAGTTGCCCTGTTTCTGCTTGGAATTAAAGAAAAGGGTGTATCGACATATACAGGTGGGCAGCGTTGCTGGCGAAAATCGCGCCAGACGCGGCGGAGCCCGCAGGCTTTGGTGGCTCCAAGGTCAAGGGCGACAACAAAGTATGGCGCGATTTGCGCCGCAACCCGAAGGGACGGGGCCATTTTTCCCCATCTCGTTGTCGCTCGTCGTTAACAGACGTCCAGTCTGCGTCCCTCCTCGCTCCTGGATCTGGGAAAAAATGGCTCCCGTCGCTGCCCGCTTGTATATGCCGGTACACCCTAAGTGCCCGCCTTTGCCAACAGGATCCGCGCGCGCTTGCGGACCCGCTCCAGAACCTCGTCGTCATCGGCCAGCCTGACCAGAATCTGGCGGATCGTGCAGATCTCCCGGGCGCGGCCGCTGCCGGCAGCGTCAACAAGGTACTCCATTTCCCTGTCGAGGCCCAGCCGGTCATGCTGGAGCAGTTTCTCGAGCCGCGCGCCTTCGATAATCGTCTCGGCCACGGCTTCAAATGTTTCGCCCAGTTCCTCGATCTCCTTATCCCTCGAGTAGTTAAACGTACACGTGCCGGAACCCTCAGGGCCCGTGTAGCTGAATTTCTTCCATCCCTCGAACGCCACCTTGAGACGGCTTTCGCAGCCCTCGTTGAACAAATGGTGGTGGTGCGCAACCTCAAAGACGTGCGCTGTGAAGGCTGCGCTCAACTGCACGTCGCGATCGACATTGGGAGCATCGACCTCCTGTGCGCCGCTTTCGGGCGTCCTGTTCATTTGCGATGCGAAATGCCCTGAACCGTCCGAATTAAGGGTTAGCGTCCAGTGGGAGGGGTTCAACTGGTCGTCGGTAAAATCCACCTGAACCACTGCGCTTTGATCGGCACGGGCAGCCGCTCCGGCAAATCCCAGCGCAATCGCTGCAGCAAGAGCAAGCGCCTTCATCGGGCCGCCCTCTGGGCCGGTTGCCCTTGGGCCTCAAGAGTTTGGGCAGTGTGAATGTGGCAAATCGCTATCGCCAGTGCGTCCGCGGCATCGGCCGGTTGGGGAGGAGCATCCAGGTTGAGCAGCCGGGCAACCATGAACTGAACCTGCTCTTTGCCGGCCATGCCGTAACCCACCACGCTGGATTTGATCTTGAGCGGGGCGTATTCGGCCACTGGTATGGACTGGCGGGCGGCAGCAAGAAGCGCGACCCCCCGTACCTGGCCAAGTTTTAACGCAGATTTTGCGTTCACTGAGTAGAAGACCTCTTCGATTGCGACCGCGTCGGGGCTCCAGCGTTCGAGTTCGGCGCCCAGTTCGCGGAACACCTGGTCGAGCCGTTCAGGCAGAGATTTCGACTTCGAGAGCCTGATTGCGCCAAAAGCCCTTGAAATCAGGCGAGCTACCCCGCCGTCGTCGTCAGAATCGACAACGCCAAATCCCGTCACCTCAGTGCCGCAGTCGATCCCGAATACTCGCATTCGGTCCAAGTTTAACCCATAAGCGGGAGGGCTGGCTGTGGCCGAACAGCGTCGGTTCCCGGGATGCAGCGCTCGAAGCAGGCATATTTGCAAAGGCAGCGTTTCAGCGGAAAATGCTGGCAATTTTGGTTCATTTCACAAAGTTTCATTTCCCCTCGATGACAGATGTCAATCGGGATTCGTATTTTGAACATCAGAGACTAAAAGTCTGTAGCGGGGTCTAAGTGGCTGTGACGGTTCCAATTCGGGTGCGAGTCAAAGACAGGATGACGCAGTGGCTGCGCCAGGGGATTTCGCCGCGGCGGCTGGCCCTCACGCTGGCCCTCGGTTTTGCTATCGGCTGCATCCCGGTTGTCGGATTGCCCACGCTGGTGTGCGCGGCGCTTGCCCTGGCGTTGCGGTTGAATGTGCCTGCGATTCAGGCCGCGAACTACGTCGCCATGCCCCTGCAGTTGACGCTGATTGTGCCTTTCGTGCGGTTGGGGGGGCGCATGACCGCGGCAGCGCCGCATCCTGACGCGATTGCGTTGCTCCGGCTCTCGCCGCTGCACATGGCATCGCAGCTCACAGGGCTGGCCGGCCAGGCGCTTCTGGCATGGCTGCTGGTGGCCATTCCGGCGGTTGTGCTGATTACGGTTCTGTTGACGCCCATGCTGCGCCGCGTGCCGGTGTTGGCCAACGCTGAGGCTGCCGACTAACCCCTTCAGCTCTGGTCTCGCCTTCCTTCGTCTTAAGTGCCCCGGTTCCAGCTTCCCTGTTCTTCGCTCACTTCCCTGCGTAGGGGTCGGGCACTGGCTGGGCGCTGTCGATCCATGCGCTATAGATCATGTCCCGCAACATGCTGGCTCCAGCCGCAAGCCGCGACGCCGTAAAGGCTCGCGACTCCGGCGTGCCTGCGCCCACGAATCCACCAGCCTTCTCGAACTGGTAGACCTTTTCGACATAAGTAGCCGTGTTACGAAGATAGGCAACGTAGGCGTCGAACATATCGCCGGGGATGGCCTTGGCCGGCGTCATGAGCGGCTGCACATCGTTGGCATGGATATTGGCCGCAACGAAGGGGCCCTCGAAGAGGTGATGGATCTGGTGGCTGGTGGCGTAGCCGTTGGGGTTGGGGCCCGTCCAGCCGTTGTATTGCACGGTAACGTGGAGGGGCTGCGAGGCATCGCCGACGTAATGGCCCAGCCAACCGGCATAGAAGATGATTGCGGCCTCAACGGGGGCGGTGTCCTGACCGGCAGCATGCATTACCCGATATTGCCGCATCGCAGCCTTGAGCCGCTCCCACACCTCGTCCGCTTCCCAGGGCTGCAGGCCGATCTTCTCGGGACGCTGGCCGGCGGCAAACACCTTCTGTTCAAAGTCGAGCCGCTTGTGCGGAAGGGGACCGAGTGCGTCGGCTAACTCGAGATCGATAAAGTGCTCGGGCGCCTGGGCCGCGCTCAGTTCAGCCTCAGCCGGCGAACGCCAGCGGTCAGGTTCGGGTCCCAGATACTCAATCTCGTCGATGGCCGCGTTGGTCCGCAGAAAGGCAGGAACACCGGCTGGAAGGTTGGTGGCTGCCAGCCTGTTGATGATGCGATGGCCCTCACTTTCCCACCCGTGGGCTGAAGGCGGGAGTGCCGCGAAAAACGCGGGGACAAGAACCAGGACTGAAAAACCGATGGTGCGGCTTGCGGTTGGGCGGTTCAACATGAAAGCCAGTATAAGCCGGGCCCCTGAAAACGCGGTTGACGAGGAAATGCACCTCCCTTGTTTGCCGGTCCGGGCGCGGGACCGCCTGCCATCCCGTATTAAAGTCGTAACTCTTTTGTTTCACTGCATTAGGTGGAACATCGAATTTATGTAGTGAGACGCTCCTCAATTGCTTATACTTACAGCCAATCGCGCTGGAGTCTGCTATTAACTTTCGCGTAGGCAGCGCTGGGAGCCAGTTTTTCCGAGTTCTAGGAGCGAGGAGTGACGCATACCGGGTGTCGGTTAGCGACGAGCGACAACGAAATCGGGAAAACTGGCCCCAGCCCGAAGGGTTGCGGCGGAAATTCGGTCATAGTCGCCACGGCGACTTCTCGCCCTTGGCCTTGGGCCCGCCAAAGCCCGCGGGCTCGGCCCCGCCTGACCGAATTTGCGCTCGCAACGCTGCCTGCGGGAAAGTTAATAGCAGACTCCGGATTGAGGTTATCGCGATATACCTCGGCACTCCTCCATCGGGCCCGCGTCGGCGGCTGCGCGCCGGCGTAAAAGAGCACTTGAGGGGTAAGCGCGTTCCATTTGTTCCCTGTTGAGCCTCGAAGGACTCACGAACGCAGCCTCGCGGAGGAATGAAGGTGGAGGGAATGGCGAACCAGCGGGAGGAAACGCCGAAAAAAAGGGGATCGTCAGGAACCGCTGCGGAGCGCATCGGGGCTCTGATTCTCTGGCCTACCCTCGGAATACTGTCTCTGTTGCTTTGCATCCTCTCCGTAAGCCTGCGTATGACAGGCGGTGCGGGATACGACCCGTTCCTGGTATTCGCTGCTGCAGTGGCTGCGACCGTCCTGGCATTGCGCCTTGCTTCAAGAACACGGGCTGCGACGTTGCCGATCGTCGCGGGTTCCGATACGCACAAGGACCTTTTGGATTCGGCCGGCCCCGCCGTGGTCGCACTGGGGCTGGACGGAAAGCTGCTCTATGCGAACTCTGCAGCCGAGCGGCTGCTGGGATACGACGTGTCGGAATTCGGAAAGCAATGGCGGACAATCGACATCCTTGGGCCCGGCGAAGGAGCCCGCCTGGTCGCCGAGATGGAGAAGCTGGCCGGGATAGACGGTCAGCCTCTGAACACCCCGGAAGAGCGGCTGGCATCCTTTGTCGAGTGCATGCGCGCGCTTCCCCCCAGCAGGGTGCCGAGCTTCGATGCTCAAATCATGCGCAGGGGCGGAGAATCGTTCCCTGCCACACTCCAGATATCGGCCGTGCGCGATGGGAACGGCGTTGTAACAGGCCTGGTCGCCGTGGCTGTGGATAAGACTGCGACCATCCGGCAGGAGGAGACTTCGCGCGAATCACTCGAGCGGTATCGGGATCTGTTTGAGAATTCGACCGAGATGATCGCGACCATCAGCCCTTCGGGCCGGTTCCTCTACGTAAACCCCGCGTGGAAGCGATGTTTCGGTCTCGACGATGCGGCCATGTTGAACCTGGCGTCGTTCGAAGACCTGTTCAGCGCGAGTGGGCGCAGCGAGGTGGCCTCGCACTTCCGGCGGGCGCTGGTTGGAGAGATGGTCGACCGCGCTCCTTTGAGGCATCACACCGCCGACGGCAGGGTCCTGGAGTTCGAACTCAGCCTTAGCCAGCGCCAGAAGGCCGGCGATCCGCTGGCGGTAAGGTGCTTGCTGCGCGATGTGACGCAGCAGAAACAGCGCGAGAACCGGCTGGCGCTGCAAATTGCAGTTGGCCAGATCGTGGGCGAAAACGCGTCTCCCGAAGTCGCATCGATGCGGATTCTTGAGTCTCTGTGCATCTCCCAGGAATGGGATGTTGCGATCGAGTGGCTGGTTGATGCGAAGGGGAGCCGACTGGAGTTCTCCACCGCCTGGGGCGCGCCCGGGCGCCGGTCCGAAGCCCTCATTCAGGAAAGCATGGGGCTGACGCTTGAGCCCGGCAACGATCTGCCGGGGCAGGCATGGAAAGAGGGCCGGCCCCTGTGGGTCGAGGACCTGACTACGGTACCGCCCAGCCCGCGGGTCAGGCTGGCGATGGGTCAGCAGATGGTGTCAGGCTGGGCCGTGCCCGTCCGGTTTGGACACAAGGTACTGGCGGTTCTTGAGTTCTTCAGCCATTACCATCTGCGTGAAGACCGGGAGACGATGGCGGCAATTGAATCCGCGGCTTCAACGCTCGGACAGATGCTGGCGCGCTCGCACGAACGGGGACGCGCCGAGGAGCTGTCGCGGCAGCAGGAGATCCTGCTCGACTCGGTTGCCGACGGCATCTTTGGCGTCGACAACCGGGGCATGATCGGCTTTGCCAATCCGGCGGCAGCACGCATGCTGGGCGCCGAGGCCGAAGCGCTCAAGGGCAAGCCTGTTCACGATGTGCTGCACGGTGCGGCAAAGCCCGGGAAAAAGTGCGGCGACGATTGTGTTTTGAAACGGAACACCTCGCATGCGCGCGCCGCAGCGGGCGAAGATACGATCTTCAGGACAGATGGAAGCGCCTTCCCTGCCGAGTATGTATCGACTCCGATCGCCAACCAGGGACGTTTCGCAGGTTCGGTGCTGAGTTTCCGCGATATCAGCCAGCGCTATGCGCTCGACCGGCTCAAGGACGAGTTCATTTCCACCGTGAGTCACGAGCTGCGTACGCCGCTCACTTCCATCCGCGGCGCTCTTGGCCTGCTCTCTTCGGGGATTCTGGGCAATGTGAACGACAAGGCGGCGAACCTGCTGCGAATCGCACTCACCAACTCGGACCGGCTGGTGCGCCTGATCAACGACATCCTGGATCTGGAACGCATCCAGAGCGGCCGGGAGCCTTTGATGTTCAGGACGATCCAGCTGGCCGAAGTGGTAAGGCAGGCGATCGACGGGATGCAACCGGTGGCCGATGCCGCAGGCGTGCAACTCATCCACGATACAACCCACGTGGAGCTCGCGGCCGATCCGGATCGGTTGCTTCAGGTGCTCACCAATCTGCTTTCGAACGCAGTCAAATTCTCGCCGCCCAACTCGACGGTCTCGGTGATGATGCGGCCCGGAATCGCCGGCGTCACGCTTTCGGTCATCGACCAGGGGCGCGGCATTCCGGCCGACAAGCTTGAGGCAATCTTCGGGCGATTCCAGCAGGTTGATGCCTCCGATTCGCGGCAAAAGGGCGGCAGCGGCCTCGGTCTTGCCATCTGCCGCACCATCGTGCTGCAGCATTCGGGCCGGATCTGGGCCGAGCGGAACCCGGTCCGCGGTTCGACCTTCCGCGTCCTTCTTCCCTATCAGCCCGCTCAGCCCGAACCAGGCACACCCGTGGAACCGGAAGAAGAAACGGAAAACGGAGTTGTGCTGCTGGCCGGCATGGCCGGCGAATCGCAAACCCGGATTGCAAACCAGCTCATGCGCCACGGCTTCAGGGTGATTGCGGCGTCCACGACTGAAGAAACCATGGCGGCGGCGCACAACCCGGTCCAGGCAATTTTGCTCGATACCTCTCTCGACGGGATGAACGGCTGGGAAATCCTCCCCAAACTCCGCAGAGTCGATCCCGAAGGGCGCACGCCAATCGTGTTGCTGTGCGTGGAAGGCTCGCAAGGAACCGCCGACCTGCCCCAAGGCGCGGAGGGCCGCTTGACCGAGCCACTCGAGGAAGATGCTCTGCTTTCTGAGCTGGCGAGGGTGCTATGCGGCCCGGGAGAAAAGGCGCGCATTCTCGTAGTGGAAGACGACGTAGACCTGGCCGGGGTAATTGCCGCTATTTTCAAACGTGACGGCATTGAAGTCAGGCTGGCCCACACCTTCCACGACGCAACCGATAGCTGCTCCAGATTTGAGCCGCATCTCATGGTGCTCGACATCGGATTGCCCGATGGCAACGGCTTCAACGTGGTTGACTGGCTCCGCAAGCGAGAGAATCTTGCCCGGTTGCCGCTGGTGGTCTATTCAGGGCGCGATCTATCCCCGGCTGAGCGGAGGATGCTCACGCTGGGGCCCACACATTTTCTGGCCAAGGCCCGCGTCCAGCCCCAGCAGCTTGAAGCGCTTGTGCTCACCATGCTGCGGCAGACGCGAATGATGGATGAAACGGCGTCGTCGGAGCCCACTGTACCGAATTCGTAACCGTCCCGCCATCGACAAGCCGGCGCCTGAGCCTGACAATGGATGTCGAGGAGTGTTTCCGTGGCACGCAAAGTCCTCATCATCGACGACGAAGACGATATCCGCGAAGTGGCTGCGCTGAGCCTTGAGAGCGTCGCCGGCTGGGAAGTGATTACCGCCGGGTCAGGGGCCCAGGGACTGGCTCGCGCCGCCGAACACAAGCCTGACGCCATTCTGCTGGATGTGATGATGCCGGGCATGGATGGCCCGACAACCTTCAAAGAGTTGCGCAGCAACCCCGATACAGCGAAGATTCCCGTGCTCCTGCTCACCGCCAAGGTACAGAGCAGCGACCAGCGCCGCTTCGCCGATTTGGGCGTTGATGCGATCCTGTTCAAGCCCTTCGATCCCATGACCCTTTCCACGCAGATTGAAACCGCGCTGGGCTGGAGCTGAGGTGCTTCGCACGGTGGACTCTTTGGACGAGAGAGACGACCGGGCGAAGGTGGCCGCGATTGCGGAGGCGGTTAACTTGCTTTGGCGAAAGTTTCTTCCTGAAATCCGCGCCCGCGTTGAGATTCTTGAATCCGCCGCACTCGCCCTGGCCGGCGGAACACTGTCTCCAATTCAACGGGAATCCGCAGCCAGCGCCGCGCACAAGCTGGCCGGCACCCTGGGCACTTTCAGCCTGGCGCGAGGCACGCTGGTGGCGCGGGAGCTTGAGCACCTTTATACCGGCGGCGATGGGCCCAGCCCCGAAACCGCTGCGCAGATGGCAAAAGAACTGCGCGAACTCGTGGAAGGCCGCTCGGCGTCGACGGCAAGCTGACGCATTCCACAACCTAATCCCCCACGCGCCCCACCCCCCGTGCGTGAACCGATTAAACTTTTCTAGGATGTTCTCCCAGGATCCATTCGCGCCTCAGCTTGACCTCACGTTTGAAGAACCGCGCCGCGCCCGCCGCATCTGGCCGGTGCGGGAGCTGGTGGCGCAGGTGCGCGAACTGGTGGAACAGGAATACAGCGACGTGTGGGTCGAGGGCGAGATTTCAAATCTCCGTCCGGCGCCCTCGGGCCATGTCTACTTCACCCTCAAAGATGCCGATGCGCAGCTGCCCATCGTGCTCTTCCGCCGTCAGGCCATGCTGCTGCGCTTCAGGCCTGAAGATGGCCTGCACGTGCTGGTTCGCGGACGCGTGAGTGTCTACGAACAGCGCGGGCAGATGCAGCTGGTAGCCGAAACCATGGAGCCGGTGGGCGCGGGTTCGCTGCAGCTTGCCTTTGAGCAGTTGAAGGAGCGGCTGAAGGCCGATGGCCTCTTCGATGCCGCGCGCAAGCGGCCCTTACCTGCTTTTCCGCGCGCCGTTGGAATCGTTACTTCGCCAACCGGCGCGGTCATTCGCGATTTCCTGAACATCGTCAACCGCCGTCACGCCGGCCTGAGCATCTTTCTTTTTCCGGTGACGGTGCAGGGTGACTCGGCGCCGGCGGAGATTGAGGCGGCCATCGAATCGCTCAATGGCGCTCACATCGTAGACCTGATCGTGGTTGCACGCGGCGGCGGTTCGCTTGAAGATCTCGCGGCCTTCAACTCAGAGCGCGTGGCGCGCGCGATTGCATCGAGCGGACTCCCTGTGGTTTCCGCGGTTGGGCATGAGACGGATTTTACGATAGCGGACTTTGCCGCCGATCTTCGCGCTCCCACTCCCTCGGCGGCTGCCGAGCTCATCACCGAGGCGCAGCACAAAATCGCCGAGCACCTCGCCGAACAATCTCACCGGCTCGAGCGGGCGACGCGATTCCAGCTTCTCAAGGCTCACCAGCGATTGAATCGCGTGCCGGCAACGCGCGCTGAAACCCGCGTTTCTACCCTGCTGCACCGGTCTGCGCAAAGGCTCGATGAGCTCAGCTTCCGTCTTGAAGGCGTGATGGCGGCGCAGGTGCAATTAGGCCGGAATCACGTTGCCGATCTTGCCGCATCGATTTTGCGCCATGATCCTCGTCAGCAGGTCGCCCGCACGCGTGAGCACCTGAACGAATTCCACGCGCGGCTGGTGCGCACTCTCGAGCGGCGCGTACAAACTGCGTCCGCCAGTCTGGGCTCACTCGACGCGCGCCTCCACTCGCTCTCGCCGCTCGCCGTTCTCGATCGCGGTTACGCGCTCGTCATCGGGACCGATGGCGCCATCGTCAGATCGGTGGCGCAACTCGCGGCAGCAGACGCAGTCACGACACGGATTTCAGACGGCAGCTTCACCAGCCGCGTCACAGACGTTGCGCCGGATAAATCAAAATTCAAAGAAAACGAGAAACGATGACAGCAGGCACGCGCAAGCTATTTGGCACTGACGGAATTCGCGGCGTTGCTGGTGAATTTCCGCTCGATCCGGCAACTGTTTATGCTGTCGGACTGGCGCTGGGCCACTCGTTGAAGAAAAAAGCCTCGCGGCCACGGGTTCTGCTGGGGCGCGACACGCGTGAATCGAGCCCATGGATAGCGGCAACGCTGGCCGAGGCGCTGCGCCAGACAGGCGCCAAGGCCGAGAGCGCAGGTGTCGTTCCCACGCCCGCCGTTGCCTACCTGGCCCGCGCGCACGGCTTCCACGCTGGCGTGGTCATTTCGGCCTCGCACAATCCCTGGCACGACAACGGCATCAAGCTCTTCGGCGGCGACGGGTTCAAATTGCCCGACGCGGTGGAACTGGCCATGGAAAGGGAGATTCTCTTCCACGCTTCGAAGACCGCAGTCGCCGACGTGAACAGCCTACCGCCCGTTGAAGACAATCCAGCGCTGCACAGCGATTACATACAGTTTCTTCGCACAACAATCCCGAACCTTTCGCTGGGCGCGATGAAGCTGGTTGTGGATTGTGCCAACGGCGCTGCCGCGGCTGTTGCGCCAGAGCTGTTCAGGCGGCTGAATCGTGACGGACGCGCAACGGTGACGCTGCTGAACGTGACCCCCGACGGGCGCAACATCAACGCGAACTGTGGCGCGCTGCATCCTGATTTCGTGGCAGCAGAGGTAAAAGAACGCGGCGCGGCCATGGGTGTCACCTTTGACGGCGATGCCGATCGCTGCATGCTGGCCGGCTCGCGCGGCAATGTGATCAACGGCGACGCCATTCTGCTGATGGCCGGGCGCGACCTGAAGGCTCGCGGCCTGCTGACCGGTGACGTGGTTGTGGCCACCACCATGTCGAATATGGGGCTCGAAGCGGCCCTCAAACGCAGCGGCATCACAATGCTGCGCGCGCCCGTGGGCGACCGCTACGTTCTTGAAGAGATGCAGAAGACCAGAGCTTCGCTCGGCGGAGAGCAGTCCGGGCATATCCTGCTGCCGCATCTCGCCACCACCGGAGACGGGCTGCTGACGGCGCTCGTCATTCTTGAGCTGGTCGCGCGCACCGGCAAGACCGTCGACGAGCTCACGTCAGACTTGAAGGTTTTTCCGCAAGTGATTGTGAACGTTCAGGTAAGAGAGAAGAAGCCATTGGCGGGAATTTCCGCCGTGGCTGCGGCTATTCACAGCGCCGAAGAAGAGCTGAAAGATTCCGGCCGCGTGGTGATTCGCTACTCCGGCACGGAGCCGCTGGCTCGTGTGATGATCGAGGCCGAAAGCAGCGAAGCCATGAAGCGCCACGCCGAGGCGATTGCCGGAGCAATACGAAATGAACTTGGGGCGTAATGCCGATTCGGCTCATCCGGCCGATGCGGCTTGTTCCCGCTTGATGAGGCTCGAAACTAGAGGATAGGGGCCGATAACTGCCAGCTTGTATTCTCGACTTATGCCCCGCTTCCCTGCCGGACAGACCCTGCTGATCGACGCTGACGACACGCTCTGGGAGAACAACATCTACTTTGAGCGCGCCATCGCGGCGTTTATCGGCTTTCTCGATCACCGCGAGTACTCGGCCGCCGAGGTGCGGCAAACGCTCAACGCCGTCGAGCGCGATACGATCCTGACCCACGGCTATGGACTGTCGAGCTTCACGCGCTCGCTGGTGGACTGTTTCGAGCGGCTCAGCACCGAACCCGTGACCGAGGAAAAGCGCGAGCGGGTCCGCGGCTTCGCCCGCACCATCGCCGAACAGGAGATCGAGCTGCTCCCGGGAGTCAAGGCAACGCTGGCCGACCTGGCTGCGCGTCACCGGCTCATCCTGATGACCAAAGGCGACCACGCCGAGCAGGCTGACAAGCTGGCCCGGTCGGGGCTGGCCGAGCATTTTTCCGCCGTCGAGATCGTCGCCGAAAAGGATCCCGCCACCTACCGGGCCGTGATCGCCCGGCACGAACTCACCCCTCACACCTCGTGGATGATCGGGAACAGCCCCAAGAGCGATATCAACCCAGCCCTTGCCGCCGGGCTGCACGCCGTTTTTCTCTTCCACAAAGACACCTGGGTGCTGGAACACGCCGAAGTTGCCGCCGCGCCCGAGGGCCAGCACCTGATTGAGCTGGATGCCTTTGCCCGCCTGGCTGAATTCTTCTGAATTGGCCTGAAACATTGGCCGTTACGGATTGACCGCGCGCGGCGCCGGTCCTAAGATGGCCCTACGTCTCCCCTGCCGGCGTCGTTCTGACGCGTTTTTCGGTTCCTTTTCAAGAGTTTGTAGCCATGGAGCCCCATCGGATGCCAATCAAGAAAGTCACGGTTTGTCTGGGTCTGATTACGTGCGCGGCCATTGCCGGCGCGCAGGCGCCCACGCCCACCACCTACACCATTACCGAGTCCGGCGGCGTGCCCGGAGGCCAGACCATCTTCTATCGCAGCGGTTCGAAGGCGCTCATTGCGAATATCGTGCCCGCTCAGGGCGCAACCCCGGCCAGCAAGACCTACAGCCTCTACGACATTGCTGCAGGCAAGAACTGGGCGTGGAACCCCGACGTTAAGCCGATCCAGTGCAGCGCGGGAACCTTCCAGGGCGACTGGGGCGACCCGTTCGCCGCTACAAGTGAGGTCAACACCGACATCGCCAAAGGCGTCTTCAAGTCCGGTGGGCCGGCCAATATCAACGGCATGGCTACCGTGCTCTACAGCGGCACCCAGGGCGGAGCGTTGGAGAGGATCTGGTTCGACAAAAAAGACGACCTGGTGGTTCGCGTCGACGCCACCTTGCCCGGCGGCGGCCAACCCGTGATCTTGGTCAACGTCACCAAGGTCTCATTCGCTCCCCCGCCCGCCTCGCTGTTCGTGCTGCCGCCCTCCTGCGCCGGCGTAAAGGCGCCGCCCACGCCCAGTGAGTTGATTGCCGACGAGACCGGCGACAACGGCGCGAATTACGAAATCGGCACCACCGGGCCCGGCTCGAAAAACTCCTGTTCCGTGGTATTGCGCGTGGTTGAAGCCAAAACCTTCAAGCCGATCACCCACATCCAGGTAGCCATCGACACGCAATACAACCAGGACGATCCGAATCCGCCGCACTACGTCTTTGGCGTGCGCAATGACGGCACATCGACGTACGCGGGAGGCCACGTTCGCGAAATCACCAATGCAGTCCACAACGGCACGGTGAGCCTTGGCACACCTCCGCCCTATTTCATGCTCGACGTGAACGTCATTCAGCCCGGACACGGCGCCGACCTGGGGCTGGTCTACCGCAAGTGCTTCGCACCCGCGCAGGTGCTGCTTTATGTGGTGAAGGACTACGGCAAATCGACACAAAGCGGAGATTATCTGTGGGTCAAAAGTGGAAAGAACGCGGCTCCCCCAACGCATTGAAGGCTTATAAATTAATCATAGAGTTCGTCCTATACCCTCTCCTAAAGCAAGACCCGGCCCGGTTCGTGAGGCACGCGCACGAATCGGGCCGTTTTACGTGCTTGCCCCGCCACGCCCATGCATTCCGCCCTTATGAGAAACTAAGAGTGCAGCAGTTCTTTGTGGGCAAGCCTTTTTCGCGGCCCACACTCCGCTTCACTTCCATTTTGAGCGGGCCCTCGCCGGCAAACGCGGCGCTGCGGGCAGTTGAAGGCCGGGAAATTCGAGTGCAATAAAGGAAATTCGGTAGAGATGATCAGCGTTAGCAGTGTGACCATGCGGTACGGCTCCAAGGTGCTGTTTGAAGACGTAACCACCACCTTTACGCCGGGGCGCCGCTACGGGCTCACCGGGCCGAATGGCTCCGGCAAGTCCACATTCATGAAGATTCTGACCGGCGAGCTCGATCCGCAGAAAGGCACGGTGGTTCGTCCGCGCAAGCTGGGCGTCCTGCGCCAGGATCAGTTCGCCTTCGACGCCTATCGCGTCATCGACACGGTCATCATGGGCAACAAGCCGTTGTGGGCCGCCCTTGAAGAGCGCGACCGCATCTATGAGAATCCCGAGATGACCGACGAAGACGGCATGCGGCTGGGCGAGCTCGAAGGCGTGATCGGCGACGAGAATGGCTACACCGCCGAGGCCGACGCGGCGGTTCTGCTTGACGGTCTCGACATTCACGAAGAACTGCATGAGCGCAAGATGGGCGAACTGCAGGGCGGGCAAAAGGTGCGCGTGCTGCTGGCCCAGGCTCTCTTCGGCAAGCCTGAGGCGCTACTGCTCGACGAGCCCACGAACTATCTCGATCTCGACTCCATCCACTGGCTGCAGGACTTCCTGACCAGCTACGATGGAACGCTGATCGCCATCTCGCACGACCGGCACTTTTTGAACAGCGTCACCACGCATACTGCCGACATCGATTACCAGACCATCATCACCTACACCGGCGGCTACGACGACATGGTGATGGCCAAGACGCAGATCCGCTCCACGCTCGAATCCCAGAACGCGCAGCGCGAGAAAAAGATTGCGCAGCTCAACGAGTTCATTGCCCGCTTCGCTGCCGGCACGCGCTCCTCGCAGGTCACAAGCCGGCGCAAAGAAGTGGAGCGCCTGCAGACCAACGAACTTGCCCGCTCGAACATTCAACGCCCCTACATCCGCTTTGACCAGTTGCGGCCCAGCGGAAAGCACATTCTGGAGATGAAGGGGCTTACCAAGCTCTACGGCGACCTGAAAGTGCTCGACGGCTTTACGGCCAACGCGCTTCGCGGCGAGAAGATCTGCCTCATGGGCCGCAACGGCGCCGGCAAGACCACCCTGCTCAAGAGCCTGCTGGCCAACTATCCGGGGCTCGCCGAGCCGGGCTTCACCGTCGACGCCGGATCGGTATTCTGGGGTCACGAGGCGCAGATCGGCTACTTTCCGCAGGACGTTGGCTCGACCATCGACGCGGCCAATGAGCCAAACATCGCCGTGGCCGAGTGGCTGCATCGCTGGAACCCGGCCGCGCACGTCGAAGACATTCGCGGCATTCTCGGCCAGATGCTCTTCAGCGGCGAAGAGGGCGCCAAGCCCATCAAGGCCCTGAGCGGCGGCGAGCAGGCGCGCCTCGCCTTCTGCAAGCTCATCCTCACCAAGCCCAACATTCTCATCTTCGACGAACCGACCAACCACCTCGACCTTGAAGCCATCAACGCGCTCAACATCGCGCTGCAGCGCTACGAAGGCACCGTGCTGCTGGTCACGCACGACCACGACCTGATCGACGAAGTGGCAACGCGCCTGTGGGTCTTCCACGACCACGCCGGCGGCATAGAAGACTTCCAGGGCCCCTATGAGGAGTGGAAGGGCAAGCACAGCTAGGCTGACGCAAGCTCAACAGCAGATCAATTCGCCGGCTTCAGGCTCGGGCTTCAAAGACCAGATTGAACGGCGTCTCGGCCGCCCTGCGGAATTTCGTAAATCCGGCAGCGGTCACCACGCTGCGGATGCGCTCTTCTCCCGCTTGCGCGCCAAGAGCCGCTCCCACCTCCTGGGCCAGCGATGCGGGCGTGCAGATCATCGTGGACGCTGAGTAGTAAATTCGGCCCACCGGATTGTGATTCTCCTCGGGCGAGTCGTTAGCGAACGGCTCCACAATCATCCACGTGCCGCCCTCCTTCAGCGTCGACAACACATGACTGGCAGCCCCTGTTGGATCGCCCATGTCGTGGAGACAGTCAAAGAAGGTTACCAGGTCGTAGCCTTCGTTTACTGGATAGCTCTTCGAACTCGCGACCTCGAAGTTGATCTGGTCCAGAAGGCCGTCGCGGCCTGCCACATGGCGGGCGTATTCGATGGAGCCGCTGTGATAGTCGAAACCAAAGAAGCGCGACTTTGCAAAAGCTTTGGCCATAAGCATCGTGGATGCGCCGTGGCCGCATCCCACATCGGCGACTGTGGCGCCTGCAGCCAGTTTCTCGCGCACGCCTTCCATCGCCGGAATCCAAGTGCTCAGCAGGTTGTTTTCATAGTTCGGCCTGAAGAACCTCTCGGTGCCGAAGAACAGATTCGCATCGTGTTCATGCCAGCCAACTCCCTCGCCGGTGCGGAACGCCTGCGTGATCTTCGGTTCGTCTTTGAAACAGGATGAGATGATGTGAAACGCTCCCGGCAAATCCTGCACCGTAAGCGCAAATGCCTGCTCCGGCGGCAGTTCAAACTGTTTTGTCTTCGAATCGTATGTGACGTACCCGCTTGCTGCGTTGGCATTCAGCCACTCGCGCACGTATCGCTCAGATGTATTTGTTTTCGCCGCCAACTCTTTGGATGTGAGCGGTCCCGCGCCGGCCATCGCTTTGTAGAGTCCCAGTTTGTCTCCCACCACCACCAGAGTGGCGTGAAGAGCTGCGCCCATGTCCATTAAAGCCTTCCCCATGAAGGCGTTCAGCTTCGCTTCGTCCAATACAGGGGAACTTTGCTGAGTAGCCATTTCGACCTCCAGATTGGTTTTCTCTAGACCGGAGAGAACAAATTATGTGACAAGCAAAAAATCGCTGTCAATCGGAATTCGTCTTCTAAGCGACGGCGTTCTTGAGCTGGGCATAGTCCATTGCGCTGCTGGCCACGCACGACCACGATTTGATCGACGAGGTGGCGACGCGGCTGTGGGTCTTTCACGACGTCGGGATCGAAGACTCCCAGGGTCCCTGCGAAGAGTGGAAGGGAAAGCACAGCTAGAACCCCGCCCAGCGCAGATATGCCGCGATGATCGGCTGACCCCACAGGCTGCTCACGATTCCGCCGATGCAGAGAAAAGTGCCGAGCGGCAGCTTGGTCGAAGTCCAGGTTTCGGCGGTAGTGGGTTTGGTGCGACGGGCGAGCAGAATAATTGCGGCCAGCGAGCCAAGAACAACTCCAATAGCAAATGAGAGCAGCGCGCCTGGGAGCCCCAGCCACGCGGCCAGCATGGCCATCAACTTGGCGTCGCCGAGGCCGAGGCCCTCGCGATGGCGGAGGAGTTTGTAGATCCAGCGGATGAGGAGGATTAGGGCGGCGGCGGCGACGCAGCTGAGAATTCTCTCTCCGAGCAGCGTCCATGTCTGAATGCTGGGTCCATTCACCTCCCACAAAGCGATTGTTGCGCAGACAATTCCGAGGATCGTTGTTGGAATTGTCACAGCGTCGGCAAGCCAAAAGTGTTCAGCGTCGAGCACAGACAATCCGATTAGCACCCATGAAAGGAACATCGCAACCAGGGCTGTCCATGCGGTAAAGGGAGCCGGTGGGAATGCGCCGCTCTGAATGCTCGGCATGATCGCAAGGTAGGACCCGAGAAGACCCCAGGTGAGATAGGCCCAGATTCCTGCGACCGAAAGCTCCACGATCAGGTATCTCCACCCAATCCATGTCCCGCATGTCCTGCAGCGCCCGCGCAGAACCAGCCAGCTCACCAGCGGAACATTCTCCCACCACGCAAGCGTGCGGCCGCAGTTGCGGCAGTGCGAGCGCGGCTTCACGATGCTCTCGCCAGCGGGCCAGCGCGTAAGGCACACGTTCAGAAAGCTGCCAAAGGCCAGCCCCATGAGCGCGGCAAACACGGTTCCCAGAATGCGAATCATCAGAAAGTGACGGAAAAGAGTGAGTATACGGCCTTCAAGGCGTGAATGTGAGACGTTGGCAGAGGTTCTATTGCTCGCGGCTAGTAAACTGAATATGCATGGACCTTCCGCAAGAAAGCTCCAGCCGCACGTCCCCGAGCCCGCAGATCGCCACCAGCCCGGCGCGCGCCGCAGCGCTCTTTGAGCAGTCGGCGGCGATTATGGCGCGGTTGCGCGCGCCCGGCGGCTGCCCCTGGGACCGCGAGCAGAGCTTCGACACCATCCGCAAATTCACGCTTGAGGAGACCTATGAGGTCTTCGACGCCATTGAGCGGCGCGATTTCCCGCACCTGGCCGAGGAACTGGGCGACCTGCTGCTGCAGGTGCTGTTCTACGCCGAGATGGCCGCCAATGAGGGCCAGTTCACCATTGCCGACGTGCTCGACCACCTGAACCGCAAGCTGGTGCGGCGCCATCCGCATGTGTTTGGAGACGAGGCTGCGCGTGAGGCAGGCAACAATGCCGAAGTTGATTCGCGGGTGGAGGGTTCCGCTGCCGCGGTGCTGCGCAACTGGGAAGAGATCAAAGCGGCCGAAAAGACCGCGAATGCAGAAGCCGGCTCCGCCCAGCCCGCATCGCGCCTCGATTCCGTTGCGCGGGCGATGCCGGCGCTGCTTGAGGCGGCGAAGCTGGGCGGGAAGGCGCAGAAGTCGGGTTTCGACTGGCCGGACTGGCGCGATCTGCTGCCAAAGATTGCCGAAGAGACGGCGGAGCTTGAGGCAGAAGCGGCTTCAGGCGACCCGGCGCGCAAACCGGCGATCGAGGCAGAGTTGGGCGATCTGTTGTTCACGGTTGTGAATCTGGGCAGGCACCTGGGCGTGGATGCGGAGATGGCGTTGCGCGGGTGCAATCTGCGGTTCAGGGAGCGGTTCAGGGCGATGGAGCTGGCCTCTTCGCGGCCACTCGAAGAGCTTGCGCCCAACGAACTAGAAGATTTGTGGTCAGCGGCAAAACAGAAGCTCGCGGCTGGGCAAAAAAGCGCGGCGAAAGAAGCCCTCGGCGCGGAACAAGCGCAGCAACCACGCGAATCGCATGGAGCGCACTCATGATCGAGATTCGCGCGTGCCGGGGATTTGACGAGCTACAGGCATGTGTCGAGCTCCAGGTGGAAACCTGGGGATACGATCCGACCGACCTGGTTCCGAAAAAGACGTTTCTGCTGGCTCAGAGGATCGGCGGGCAGGTGATCGGAGCCTTCGAGACCGATCAGGGATCAGGGATCAGGGATCAGGGATCAGAAAACGCAGAGACCGGGCCGGGGGATCTGGTTGGGTTTGTCATGGCGCTGCCGGGGATCAAAAGCCGCCGGGAGGGCGCGACGCCATATCTGCACTCGCACATGCTTGCGGTGCGCCAGGCGTACCGAAACCGGGGCCTTGGGGTGCGGCTCAAGCTTGAGCAGCGTCTGGAGGCGCTTTCCCGGGGCATCCGGCACATGGAGTGGACGTTCGATCCGCTTGAAATCAAAAACGCTTATTTGAATATCCACAGGCTCGGCGCCGTCGCCCGGGAGTATCGGCCTGATTTCTATGGTGTATCCTCATCTCGACTGCAGGGTGGGCTCCCGACGGATCGTCTGCTTGCGGAGTGGGAGCTGGATTCAGACCGTGTGCAGGCAATCCTTGACGGCCGTCCGGCAGCCGCACGCGAAATTGAGGAGCGGATTCAGGTCCCGGCTTCCATTTACCAGTGGAAGGCTTCGGCCGCAGATCGTCACCGCGCCCTCGCCGTTCAGCTTGAGAACCGGGGAAGGTTTCAGAAGGCATTTCAAGAGGGATTAGCCGTCGTAGGCTATTCTCTTGATGCGGAGGGGAATGGAGTCTTTGATCTGAGCCGGTTGTGAGGCGATGTCGGAGACTCATTCTTTGCAGTGCATTCAGGCAATCAAGATCGCTGAGGGATAGAAAAGACATGAAAATCGATGCCATAATCCTGCGCGAACTTCACATGCCGTTGGTGCGGCCGTTTGAGACCAGCTTTGGAGTGACCCGCAACCGGCGCGTGCTGCTGGTGGAAATCCACTCGGAGGGACTGGTGGGCTGGGGCGAGTGCACGGTGGGCGAAAGGCCGCATTTCTCCGGCGAGTCGACCGATACGGCGTGGGCGGTGATGACACAAGAGCTTGGGCCGATGCTGGCCGCAGAGGGTCCCCACCATGGCGGAGACTGCCCGCGAATCTTCAAGCGCGTGCGCGACAACCGCATGGCCAAGGCCACCCTTGAAAACGCCATCTGGGACATCGAAGCGCAACGGGAAGGCATATCGCTCTCGCGCCTGCTGGGCGGCGTGCGCGACGTGATTCCGTGCGGCGTTTCGCTGGGTATTCAGCCGTCGATTCCGGAGTTGCTTGCGGTGATCGAGCGCGAGCTTGAGGCGGGATACCAGCGCATCAAGCTGAAATGCAAGCCGGGTTGGGACGTTGAGGTGTTTGAGCGGGTGCGCAATCGCTGGCCCGGAATCATGCTGAGCTGCGATGCCAACTCGTCGTACCGCCTGCACGACGCCGACCACATTCTCTCGTGGGACGCATTCGACCTGCTGATGATCGAGCAGCCGCTGTGGCATGACGATTTCTTCTTTCACTCCATGCTGCAAAAGCGGTTGAACACGCCCATCTGCCTCGATGAGTCGATTCACAACCGGCGCGACGCGCTTGCGGCGATCGAGATGGAGTCGTGCCGGATCATCAACATCAAGCTGGGCCGCGTGGGCGGATTCAGCGAGGCAATCGCCGTGCACAACGCAGCGCAGGAGCGCGGCATCCCGGTCTGGTGCGGAGGCATGCTCGAGTCGGGTGTGGGCCGCTCGCACAACATTGCGCTCTCGACTCTCGAGAACTTTTCGCTGCCCGGCGACGTGTCGGCCTCCGCCCGCTACTTTGCCGAGGACATCATCGAGCCCGAAGTGACCGTCTCGCGCGAGGGCGAGATCGCGATTCCCGATACTCCCGGCCGCGGCTACGAGGTCAGGACCGACCTGATTGAGCGGCTGACAGTGCGCAAGGAATCGATCCGCGCCTTTGAGCTGGTGGGTTAGCCACGAGGCCTTTTCCCTTTACCGAATCAAGGCCGCGGCTTTAGGCTACCGAAGAATCATTTGGAGGCATTCGCAATGAAGCGGATTTGCGGAAGGGCATTTGTGTTCTCAATGGGGATTGCAGCGCTTGCGTTGCAGGCCCATTTCATTCAAGGGCAAAACAGTGCAACGGCCGATTCTGAGAAGCCGGCCGCGCTGCTGCCCGGCCTCGACAAGCAGTTGATGGATACGAGCGCGAACGCCTGCGTGAATTTCGCCCAGTACGCGTGTGGCAATTTCTCCAAGCTGTATTCGATCCCCGCAGACATGCCCAGCTACGGATCGTTCTACATCATCTATGAACACACTGAGGCTGTGCTGCACCAGATGCTGGAAAAACTCGCCGGCAAAAGCGCGCAGCATACCGCCAACGAGCAGAAAATCGGCGACTTTTATGCAAGCTGCATGGACGAAAACGCGGTTTACGCCGAGGGGTTAAAACCGTTGCAGCCGGAGCTCGATCGCATCGCTGCGCTTACCGATAAAGAGCAGCTCACCGGGCTTCTGGCGCATTACCAGCTCATTGGGGTGAATGCGTTTTTCAACTACGGCGAGCAGCAGGATTTCAACGACGCGACGAAACAAATCGCCTTAGTCGATCAGGGCGGGCTCGGATTGCCCGAGCGGGATTATTACTTCCGCACCGGCGCAGCGGCCGACAAGACGCGCAAAGAATATGTGGAGCACGTGGCGAACATGCTTCACCTGGCGGGCGAGCCGGCTGACCAGGCGGCGGCCGATGCCGAGAAGATTATGACCCTTGAGACCGCGCTGGCCAAGGTGTCGATGGACATTACATCGCGGCGCGATCCGCACAGCATTTATCACATGATGACGGTAGCCAAGTTAACCGAACTGACTCCGAAGATAGACTGGAACGCATTGATTGCGGATACCGGCGTGACGGGGATTGCAGAATTGAACGTCGCGAATCCCGATTTCTTCAAAGGGATGCAGACCCTGGTTGAAAGCACCGACCTTGAGACCATCAAGGCCTATCTGCGCTGGCAATTGATCGCCTCCATTCCCGGTTACGCTTTGCCGAAGGCAATGGACGAAGAGAGTTTCGATTTCTTCGGCCGCAAGCTTACCGGGCAGCCGGAACAGCGTGCGCGTTGGAAGCGCTGCACCTCGGCAACGGAGAATGCGCTTGGCGAAGCTGTCGGGCAGGTCTACGTTGCTTCGCAATTCCCGGCCGAAGACAAAGCTTACACACTGCAAATGGTCCATGACATCGAGGCGGCAATGGGGGGCGAGATCGACAATCAGGCCTGGATGGGCGCCGAAACCAAGGCCAAGGCAAAAGCCAAGCTGCACATGGTGGCCGACAAAATAGGCTATCCCGATCACTGGCGGGATTACTCCAAGCTGGAGGTGGTCCGCGGCGACGTCATCGGCAACGCATGGAGAGCCACCGTGTTTGAGAACAGACGGGAATTGGACAAGATCGGCAAGCCGGTGGATCGGGGCGAATGGGGCATGTCTCCGCCGACCGTGAACGCCTACTACAACCCCTCGATGAACGACATCAACTTCCCGGCCGGGATTCTGCAATCGCCGTTTTACGATTCCCACGCCACCGATGCGGAGAACTACGGGCATATCGGCGCAGTTGTGGGGCACGAACTGACGCATGGTTTCGACGACTCGGGCAGCCAGTTTGACGGCAACGGCAATCTTGCCAATTGGTGGACGCCCGACGACAAGAAGAGATTCGACGCAATGACCGACTGCGAAGTGAAGGAATATGGGAGTTTCACCGCGGTCGATGACGTGAAGTTGAACGGGAAGCTGACCCTGGGCGAGAACACCGCCGACAACGGCGGCATTCGCCTTGCATATAGTGCGTTTCTCGACGACGCGAAGCGCAAAGGCATCGACCTGGATGCAAAGCAGGACGGCTTTAACGCGATTCAGCAGTTCTTCCTGGCCTTTGCGCAAAACTGGTGCAGCAACGACCGGCCGCAGATGATCAGGCTCCAGGTGCAGACCGACGAGCACTCGCCGAATGTATTTCGCGTCAACGGCGTGGTGCAAAACATGCCGGAGTTCGGCAAGGCCTTCGGCTGCAAAGCGGGCCAGCCGATGATGCCGGCGAATGCATGTCATGTGTGGTAAGGCGTGGTTGCTAAGAATTTGACGAGGCTTACTGCGCGTCCACTGCGCATCGGAAACCAACGCCGCCGGAGCGGTCGTACCCCGGCGCCATGAGCAGCAGCTTGCCGTGCTCGTCGTTGCGAAACGCCTCAGGGAAATACCAGATGGAGCCCTGCGGCTGGTAGTACTCGCCGCCACGCACAATTGCCGCGCGCGTGTGCTCGTCTTCATATTCGTCGGTCCATTGCCACACGTTGCCAACCAGATCCATGAGGCCGTAGGGGCTTGCGCCCTGGGGATGCGCATCCACCGGGTCAGGCGCCGTCATGGCGCGGCCTGTGACGGGTGTTGGCACGTCTGCGGGTAGCCACTGGCCGCCCCAGGGATAGACGCGGCCATCAGTGCCCTCTGCCGCCATCTGCCACTCCCACTCGTGCGGCAGGCGCTTGCCCGCCCACGCGGCGTAGGCGCGCGCATCCTCAAGCGAAACCCAAGTCACAGGCCGGTTCTCCCAGCCCGCCGGGAACGTTCCATTCTTCCAGTCGCGCAGAAAATCGATTGGATCTCGCGGCGCGTAGTGCGTGGCATCGAGAAACTTTTTGAACTGCGCGTTGGTCACCGGATATTTGTCGATGAAGAACGGCGCTACCTGCATTGGATGCTCGTGAAAGCGCCGCGGTGAGTCTTCCCATGCATATTGAACATCGACGTACGGGCTCGCGCCGCCTTCAATCTCGACGCCCTGCACCTTGAAGTCGAATGTGCCGCCGGGGACTCGAATCATGCCTTCGGGCGTTTCGGTTGACGGCTTTGTGGGCGCAATTTCGACAAGATACTGCGGCAGCGAAATGGGATCGTGCGAGTACGAGGCCAGCGGTTTCTGCGTCATCGCCGCCATGCGCCGCATGAGCGCTTTCATCGCCTCGCTGGGATCGCCGGGTGAGGCAAGAATCGCGCGGAATCCGTTCGCCTCAATCTCGAAACTCAACGTGCTTTGCTGGCCGTTGGTCTCCGGCTTCAATTCCACGCCGTGATAGAGGTCGAAGTAGCGCATGCCCGCTGCAAGCGGCACATTCATCTGCGGGCCGCCGATGTCGTAGCCGGTGCGGTTGACGATGGTCCACACGATTTCAGAGCCCAGCGGCCAGCGACTTGAGTAAACGCCGAAGTTGAGCATGGGATAGAGAGGTTCCCAGCCGGGGCTGGTGAGGAAGGGCGCGACTGCGCGCTCGATGGTTGCAACCCGCCGCGTTGCCTCGGCGTCGCGCGGATCGATGCCGTTCCAGATGCCCCAAATGTTCTCCCAGCTCTCCCAACCCACACCATTAAAGAACGCGAACTGCAGATCGCTCGTCTTGTCCTGCGCCCAGCGGTCGCTGATGTTGACCATGTGGCGCGTCTCAAGCCACTTATAGCGGTCGACCATCGGCAGAAACGGAAAGCTGTACTGGCCCCAGGTCATCACGTTCCAGGCCAGCGCCTCATCGCTCGGACCGCCTTCGGGCTCAAACGCCAACGGGTGGCCGGCAGCCTCGGCTGCGAGCGAGAAGCCAAGCGGCACGCCGTCCTGCGTGTCGCCGTTAATGCCATCGGCGTCAATCGCCTTCATCAGCTCTGCAATCGCCTGCGGCCATGGCTTATCGGGCGCGTGCGTTCCCTGGTCCCACATCATCATGGGGAAAAGCACGCGGACGCCGCGACGATGGAAGTCCTCGACCATTTGGCGCACGCCTGCGATTCCTCCCGGCATCGACGCGACCATTTCAAGCTGGTTGCGGTCGTCGACGCCCATGTTGGGATAGGTCGACCACACCAGCACGGCATCGATGCCGCCGTAGCGCTCATTGAGGTCGTCGAGGTAGCGATCGACGGTGTACTTGCCGGCTACCGGATCGTAGAAGTACCGGTCGTGCACCATCATTTGCGGCTGCATGAAGCTTGACTGCGTCCACTGGAGCGCAGGTAACTGATAGCGCGCAGGGTCGAATGTAATCCTGATCAGGCGCTCGGCGCGCCAGTGTTGAATGTCTTTGAGCCAGAGTTCATGCATTCCCGGAAGGCAGGCCGGCTGCACGTTCTCCCATGCGAAGTGGAGATTCAGGCAATCGGGCGCGGGAATCTGCTGGCCGCGGGGCGCAAATTGCGTGTCTTGCGCCGCGGCGGCGAGCGCAAGCGTGAATGCGAGGATTGCCAGGCTACCGGAGCGAATCATCGTGTGTATTCTCCAGATAGGAACGGTGAGATGGCGAAGTTGCCGGTCTTACCGTTCATTGTCTTTCAAGAAGGTGGTCGACATCGGCGCGTGAGGGCATGGAGGCCTGAGCGCCGCGCCGGGTGACACAGATCGCCGCTGCCGCGTTGGCAAAACGTGCCGCTGCAAACGGGTCGAGCCCCTCGAGCAGTCCCGCGGCGAAGGCGCCATTGAAGCAGTCGCCTGCCGCTACGGTGTCGATGGCCTGAACTTTGAAGGGAGGGACCCAACCGGCCTCGCCGCTTGCCAGCGCGACGTATGCTCCTTCAGCGCCGCGCTTCAGCACAACATTCCCGATGCCGCGCGCGAGAAGGCGATTCGCAGTTTCTTCTACGCCGGCAGCGCCGTCGACGTAGAAGGCGGCTTCAGTTTCGTTGGGCGTGAACCAGGCGACTTTTCCGAGCGCCGTGTCGGGGAGCGGGGCAGCAGGAGCAGGGTCGAGCATCACTGGAACACCGGCATCGGCGCAGAAGTCGAGCGTGTAGGCGAGAGTATCCAAGGGAATTTCAAGCTGGCAGAGGACCATCCCCGCCCCTCGAATCAACTCGGCATTGGCGTCGACGGCGGCGCGATTCATAGTGCCGTTTGCTCCGGGCACGACAACGATGCTGTTTTCGCCGGTTTCAGCCAGAAAGATAGGCGCGAGGCCCGATGAGCCTTCAACCTGGCGGATTGCGCCGGTATCGACGCCGGCGTGCTGAAGATTTTCGATAAGGGCTGGGCCATAGGCGTCGGTGCCGACGCGCGCAACCATTGCTACGGAATATCCGAGGCGCGCTGCGGCTACGGCCTGGTTTGCACCTTTGCCTCCGGGAGTGGTGCGGAAGCCGGTCCCGATGAGGGTTTGGCCGATGGCAGGGATGCGCGGGGTGGTGGTCACCAGATCCATTGTGACGCTGCCGACAACGACGATGGGCTTGCGCGCGTCAGTCATTCTTCACCTCAATAGAGCGGCGCCACGGCGACGGAGCCGAGACCCAGCAGGAATACGAGAAACATGAAGACGAGCAGGACGCGAGCGGCGCGCGGGGCGCCGGCAAACTCGCGCCATACAAACACTCCCCAGCAAGCCGAGACCATGGTGGCTCCCTGGCCGATGGTGTAGGAGACGGCGGGGCCGACGAGGTGGGCTCCTGAGGCGACAAAGTTGGATACGCCGCCCACGCACCAGATGGCTCCGCCGAGGATGCCGGCCAAGTGCCAGCCGAGCGGTGCCCGGAAGTAATCGGCGCCATCGACGCGGGGCTTGCCGTCGAGGGGCTTGACCATCAGCAGCCAGTTTGCCGGCACGTTTGATACAAGCAGGCCGATGGCAAAGAAAACCGAGACGGCGTAGGGACCGGGCGCCGGTTGGCCGGGCAGGCCATTCAGCGCGCGCGCAACGAAGGGATAGAAGCAGCCCATGAGGACGCCGGCGGCGAGCGAGATGATGATTCCGCGGGCGGTTGTGGCCTGCGCCGTGCCTTCGCGCCGGCGGTAGGCCATTGCGTCGAGCACAATCGCCACAGCCACAAGCGCGACGCCGCCGAAGAGCAGCAGGGGATTGCCTTCGGGCTTGATGACGTAGTTCGACACCGCACCGATGACCAGCGCGAGGCCGATGCCGACGGGGAATGCGACAGCGAGGCCAGCTACGTCGATGGCGGCCACCAGCAGCAGGTTGGCGACGTTGAATACAACTCCGCCTATGACCGCATAGAAGATGAGGATGGGCGCAGTCGCGGAGAGATCGGGCAGGAGCGCGGGACCGCTATGGCCCATGCTGCCCGCAGTGAGCCCGAGGACCACAGCGGCGAGAGCGAGGCCGATGGCGTAGTCCCAGTAGAAGAGCTGGAAGCGGTAGCGAGGACAAAGCTTGAGGGTGTTGGCCCACGATCCCCAGCAAAGCATGGAGAGGATCATCAGCATGAGCGCGGATTGGTAGGTTTCGGGAAGAAACATGGCGAATACTCCCCTAAAGCTGACTGGTTAGGTAAAGAAGGAACGATAGCGCATGGGGCGGCGGACGCGCCAGTGCGATGAATCTCGAATCCCTTCAAGAAACAACCGCAGATCCTTCGACTCCGCCTGGCGCAGGAACTGCGCCAAGCGTCGCTCAGGATGACAACTGTGGTTGCGCGCGGACTTTCCGCTAGCTATTTCGCCGCCTTCACCGCCTCGGTCAGCGCCGGAACCACCTCAAACAGATCGCCAACGATGCCGTAATCGGCGACCTCGAAGATGGGTGCGTCGGGATCTTTGTTGATGGCGACGATGCACTGCGAGGCCTTCATGCCGACCAGGTGCTGAATCGCGCCGGAGATTCCCACGGCGAGATAGAGCTTGGGCGCGACCGACTGGCCCGAGCTGCCCACCTGGCGCTCCATGGGCAGCCAGCCGTTGTCGCAAATGGGGCGCGAGGCGGCGATCTCTGCGCCGAGCGCGGCGGCGAGGTTCTCGATGAGCGGCAGGTTCTCCGCCTCGCGAATGCCGCGGCCCACGCTCACGATCAACTGCGCGGAACCGAGGTCGACGGTCTGCGCCGAACCGCGGAATGGCTCGCTGGGTTTGGTGCGAATCTGTGAGGCGTCGAGGGCCGGCGTAAAGGTGGAGATTGGCGCGGGGGCGCCGGAGCCCGCGGCTTCGGCGCGGAATGCGCCGGCCTGCACGGAGACAAAGCACGGGCCTGAGCCTACAGGCTTGAAGCTGCCGTTGAGGCGGCCCTGCATGAGCTGGCGCGTGAAGACGGGACCTTCTTCGATGGCGACCACGTCGCCGATGAGTACCTGGCCCATGCGCGTGGCGAGGGCGGGCGCAAAGTCGCGCACCTGGTAGGTGTGCGGGAAGGTGATGTATGCGGGTTTCGCGCTCTCAATGAGTTGGTGCAATGCCGACACGTACCCATCGGCTGTGTATTGCGCCAGCAGCGGATGCTCGATGCGAACGACGGCGGCGAATCCGCGATTGGCGGCTTCGGCTGCGAGAGCTTCGGTCTGCGCTCCGATTACGACGGCGGTCACGCCTGCGCCATTGGCGAGCTTTTGCGCCGCGGCCGCGGCCTCCCAACTGGTGCGGGTTACCTTGCCGCCACGATCTTCCAAAACAAGAAGAACACTCATAGCACCCTCGCTTCGAACTTGAGTTTTTCAACCAGCGCCGCGGCGGCTTCTTTGGCCGAGCCGGGCAGGATTTGAGTGGATTTTTGCTTGGAAGGCAAGGCGATGTGCTCGAGTGTGAGCACGGGCGCGGCCGCGGGGCCAAGGTCGGCGGCGTTCACCGCGCGCACCTCCTTGGTTTTGGCGCGTTTGATGCCCATGAGAGTGGCGTAGCGCAGCTTGTTGCCGCCCGATTGGATGGTGAGGACCGCGGGAAGGGGCAGCTCGATCGTCTGGAACCAGCCCTCTTCGAGCTCGCGCTTTACCTTGATACCCGCATCGGTCTTCTCAACCTGCAGGATGAGGGTTGCGTGGGGCAGGCCGAGCAGTTCGGCGACAATCACGCCGGTCTGGCCCAGGCCCAGATCCTCAGACTGCAGGCCGGTGAGCACCAGATCGGGATTCTCGGGCTTGATGGCTTCGGCCAGCAGCTTTGCCACGCCCAGAGCGTCGCGCGAGCCGAGGTCGTCGCACAGGACGTGGATGGCGCGGTCGGCGCCCTTGGCCAGGGCCTCGCGAATCGTTGAGCCCACGCGCTCAGGTCCGGCGCTCAACACGATCACCTCGCCGCCGTTCTTTTCCTTGAGCTGCAGAGCCTCTTCGAGAGCGTAGGCATCAGGTTCATTCATGGCCCAGTTGAGGTCGGCTTCGTTGATGGATTTATGATTTGCGGCGATACGCACGGGCGCATCGCGTTCAGGTACTTGTTTGATTGCGACGATGATTTTCATATTCTCTTAGAGCTCCAGCTCTGGTTAGTTAGATTCGCGCGGAAGGTTTCGCGCCGCCAACTGCGCAATGTCGACAAGCTGCGGCGCGGCTTCGCCCTGCGCAGCAAGCGCGTCCCTGAACATCGTATTGCAGAACGGGCAGGCTGCGGCGACCGTGGTTGCTCCGGTGGCGGCAAGCTCGGCCGCGCGCACGTGACTCACGCGCTCGCCGCCCTCTTCGCCGAGAAATGCGAGGCCGCCGCCGGCTCCGCAACAGAAGCTGCGCTCGCGATGGCGCGGCGCTTCAACCAGTTCGCCTGCGCTCGCAACCACGGCGCGCGGTTCATCGTAGACATTGCGGTAACGGCCCAGGTAGCAGGGGTCGTGGAATACGATTTTCTCCTTCTCCGGATGCGCAGGGGCTAAAGCCCCGGTCATTTGGGGCGCGTTTTCGGCATGGCTAAAGCCATGCCCTGATACAAGGCTCGCTTCGGCGCCGCTTTTTGCCGGGTCGGAGCGGGCGTGCCCTGACACTCGGCTCAACTCCGGCAGGTGACGAGCCAAAAACTCGCTATGGTGCTCCACCTCGGGCGGCGTGCCGAATTCCTTCCAGTCTTCCTGAATCGTGCGCACGCAGTGCGGGCAGATGGACAGTATTTTTCTCGTCTTGGACTGCGCCAGCGCGTCGAGGTTCGATTCCGCCAGTTGCTGAAAGAGCAAATCGTTGCCGAGGCGGCGGACGGGGTCGCCGGTGCATTTTTCCTTGCGAAGCACGCCGAAGGTGACGCCCAGGTGGCGCATCACCTGCACCAGCGACAAAACGATCTCGCGGCCGCGTGGATCGTAGGCGCCCATGCAGCCGAGCCACAGACAATACTCCTGCGTGCCGTCGTAGATGGGCAGCGCATTCTTCTCGATGAACTTGTCGCGCTCGCTGGCCGGCAGCCCCAGCGCGTTGGATCCGCGTTCGAGCGCCAAAAACAGCTTAGCGCCGTGCGAATCTTCCCACTCACCTGTGTTTACCGCGCCGCGGCGCAGGCCGACCATGATGGGCAGGTGCTCAATGCCGACCGGGCACTGGAACTCGCAGGCGCCGCAGGTGGTGCACTCAAAGGCTGCCTTCTGCGAGTTGTATTTGCCCAGCAGCGGCTCTTCAGACTGCGGGCCGAGGTCGTTGAGGTAGGCGCGCAGGCCCAGCACTATTTCCTTCGGATTCAGCTCTTTGCCGGTGTTGTTGGCGGGGCAGTGCTCGGTGCAGCGGCCGCACTCCACGCAACTGTAGGCCTGCAGGCTGACGATCTGCGTAAGGTCGCGGCCGGAAACGAGGCCGAAGTCCTCATCTCCGGCCAGTGGCGGAATCTTGCTGAAGCCGCCGCGCGACAGAAAGACGGTGAAGGGACTGAGCAACAGGTGGAGATGCTTGGTGTGAGGAACGAGGGGGAAAAACGCGAGCAGCACCAGGGTGTGCGCCCACCAGAGCGCGTGGCCCGCCCGCCCCGAGCCGGGCACATAAAACGCGGCCAGGTAAGTAACCATGAGCGCGAAGATCAGCAGCGCAATGACGCCGGACTCTGGAGAGACTTTTCCCAGCCACTTGGGGCGAACCGCAAATCGCCGCACAAAGAGGCCAAGGATTCCCACAGCGCAGGCGATGGCGAAGAGCGCGGCAAAGTAGAAGTAAAATCGCCCTGTCCATCCCTCCGCCGATAAGAAGCCGAGGCCGAGTGCGGTTGCGCAATGATTGAGTGTAACGAGTGCGAAGGCGCAGAAGGCCCAAAAGACCAGGGCGTGCGCGACGCCGGCAAGCGGGCGCTGGCTGATGACCCGGGCCTGAAGAACGACCTCCCAGACGAAGTCCCATACCCGCCTGCCGATGGGGGCGAGCGAGAAACCGGGGTCTTTTTTCGAATGCAGAATTTTGTTGAGGATGGGGCCGAAGCGGCGCCAAAACCCGTAAGCCGAGGCGGCAGCCAGAGCCAGGAAGAGGGCCCGTTCGATGAGCGAAAAGTGCTGCGGTTCAGCCAGCGTTGGCAGTGAGGCACACATAGACGAATTTCTCACGATACACGATCGGGCTACGCCAAGTCGCGTGGGCGATCCACAGGTTCGCGACGATTGAATTCGTCGATCGGGATCGGCCTGAGTCCTTCAGCAGCGTACGATCTTGGGCGAATCTATGCCCTTGGTTGCGTTGCGGGTGTCGACCACGAGCTTGGCCTGATCCACGATTACGGCGTAGTCGTAGGCGGAGTGGTCTGTGACAATTACTACGGCGTCGAAGCTCGCAATCAAGTCGAGCGGAGTGCTGGTCATATTCAGGTCGTAGCGGCGGCCGCGGCCCACGCGCGGGAAATAGGGGTCGTTGTACTCGACCTGCGCGCCGCGCTCGCGCAGCAGCTCGATGATGGTGAGCGAGGGCGACTCTCGCAGGTCGTCGATGTCGCGCTTGTAGGCGAGACCGAGCAAAAGGATGCGCGAACCCTTGAGCGGCTTGCCATGCTCATTCAGGCCGGCAGCCAGCTGCTCCACGACAAAGTAAGGCATGTGCGCGTTCACCTCGCCGGCCAGCTCAATGAAGCGCGTCCTGAAGTCGAACTCCCTGGCTTTCCACGATAGGTAAAACGGGTCAATGGGGATGCAGTGGCCGCCCAGGCCCGGGCCTGGGTAAAAGGCCTGGAATCCGAATGGCTTGGTCTTTGCGGCTTCAACGACTTCGTGAATGTCGATGCCCATGCGCATGCAAAGTTGCTTGAGCTCGTTTACCAGTGCAATGTTTACGCAGCGGTAGATGTTCTCGAGCAGTTTGGTCATCTCGGCGACGCTGGGCGAGCTCACTTGAACCACTTGCTTGAAAATGGCGCCGTACATGGCTGCGGCCAGTTCCGCCGCGGCTGCGCTGCAACCTCCAATCACCTTGGGGATATCTTGACGCGAGACCGAATCGTTGCCTGGGTCTTCGCGTTCAGGCGAAAAAACCACGTGCACGCCCCGATCGTCAGGCTTGCGCGTCACTTTCAGGCCGTTCGGATTGCCGGCTTCGAGCAGCGGAACGACAACTTCCTCGGTCGTTCCCGGGTAGGTGGTGCTCTCGAGAACAATCAGCTGGTCCTCAAGAATGTGCGGGGCAATGGATTTGACGGTGCCGACCACGAAGCTGAGGTCGGGTTCGTGATGGTTGTCGAGCGGCGTAGGCACGCAGATAATGACTGCGTCCATCTCGGCAACTTCGCTGTATTTGCCGGTTGCGCGAAAGCCGGCGCTGCGGGCCTCTTCAATGGCCTCGGGCAGAATGCGCACGATGTAGGAGAGGCCCGCGTTCAGCATCTCCACCTTGTCGGGAGCGATATCGAAGCCGGTTACGCGGAATCCTTCGCCGCTGAAGAGCAGCGCCAGAGGCAAGCCCACATAGCCCATGCCAACGATCCCTATGCGCGCTTCGCGAGTCTCCATTTTCCGGCGCAACAGAGCCAGACGGTTTTCCGCAGCAGTAGTCACGTTTTCGATTGTAAGGGAAGGCCCGTTGCCACCGTTCGGCGCTCCCTTGAACATCGCAATGTATGCTGAAAACGGATCATCTTGGGGGGGCTTTGAGCAAGTTTCTGGTTACGGGTGCAGCGGGATTCATCGGCCGCTCAATCGCCGCAGAGCTTCTGGCTCGCGGTGAGAAGGTTCGCGGCCAGATTCGTGGAATCGATAACTTCATCACGGGCCAGCGCTCGAATCTCAAGGGGCTCGATGCGATGGAGTTTATTGAAGGCGATCTCCGCGATCCGGCGGCCTGTACGCGGGCTTGCGAAGGCATCGACACGGTCTTTCATGAGGCCGCGCTGGCTTCGGTTCCGCGGTCGGTAGCCGATCCTGTGGGAACCAACGAGCACTGCGTCAC
>CAWEHF010000029.1:0-117883 GCA_963808695.1 uncultured Acidobacteriaceae bacterium | reverse complement strand
GGCCCGGCATGACGCGCCAGATAAATCACCCGCCGCGCACGGGTGGCATCAGCACCTGATCGCGCTTGCAGGCGCGGCGATCAATTTCCTCGCAGGCCCGGAACTGGAGGTCCTTGCTCATGCAGATGCGCACTTCGCTGAGCCGCGTCCTGTTGCAGGTGACCGAAATCGCGGCACCTGGAGAGGCCGGGATTGACCTTGATAAAGGCGTCCTCGACGTCCGACCGGCGTGACCGTCTTCGGGTCCGCCAGCTCAATGAATTCGGGGGGTATTTCACCGCGGGGCGCACCTTGCGGATGGTCTCGAAATAGGAGCCGCGGGCCCAAGTTCCGGCGCAGGTGCCATGCTTTTTCCACTCGTTGAAAATCAAGCCGAGGCGCCGGCATCAGATCCAGCATCGACCGGCATGATATCGCGGTCCAGCCAGGAATCCCGGTCGCAATATTCGGGAAAGCCGTGCTCATATTGCGGCCACAGGCCGTGCACCACGGAGGAAAACGGCCGACCGCCGCACTGGGCCTCGGACCGTCCGCTATTGCCGCGTTCCGAGGCCTCCTCGCAAAAAGAAGGCGACCATGACAGCGACAGCACATAGAAATCGAACTCGCCGGGCGTGTTCTGCCGGCGGTCCTGCGCCGAGGCGCTCCCGGCTCCGAAGATGAAGACCCCGCCGAGCCCAACCAGCGCCATCAAGAGGAGGCGACCGAAGCCAGCCGAAATCCGCGCCGTCGATCCGAAACCAAACTCAAACATGGTGACACCCTCCTGCCAGACTGCGCTGGAAGCCTAGCAGTTGAATGGAACATTTCAAGAACAAAAATGACGTAAGTCGCGGCCGAATGCGGCGCCTCAACTCCGGAAGGAAAGAAATCGCCCGAAAATCAGGGCCGCGCGGCCCGGCAGGCGGGATTATAGGCCCAGTCGCGGTCGAGCCCGGTCACGCACCATTCGACACCCTGGTTGTAGCCGGCGAAACCGCCATCCTCGATGATCGAGTAATGGACGGTACGCTGCTTGCCGTCGCTCAGCATCACATCGCCACTGCAATAGCGGCGCGGGATATTGTCCGATTGCCAGGGCCGGTAGGCGGTTTCGTGGATCCGGCCATAGGCCGTGATCGTGAGCGCCGAATTCCAGAACGTGCTCTCTTTTTCCTGGAACTGGGAGGTGATGGTGCCGAGCACCGCCTCGCAGGAGGCGAGCCGTCCATCATATTTCGGGCCCGACAGCCAGAAATTCAGCTCCAGCGGGTTGGCCGCCTGCGCCGCCTGGCCAAAGGCCAACAGGCCAAGCACGGCGCCGAGCGCAGCAGCCAAGCCCGCTTTTCGAGAAAAGCCAGCTTTGCGGGCCAAGCCTGTATTCCCTGAGATTTTGAAGAAGTCGCGCATGGAAGGTCCGCCAGATCATCGAACGGAAAAGACCGTGCCGCGAAGGGGGGATAAGGTCAAGTGCAACGCGGCAACACCCACCAACAAGTCAGTGACCGGCCCCCCAGCCGTTCTTTTCACCGCGACCGAGGCGCTCTAAGGTAGACTTGAGCAAAACGGAGTCTGCGATGCAAATCATTGGGGCCGCGAGCCTTGTTGCCGTCGGGGAATGCTGGCCCCTGCGCCTGTGCTGGCTGATTGGGTGCCGCCCTTCAAGGGCAACGATACCGGCGGCATCATTGCCTATGAGCTGGCCTCCCGGACCGATGCCCGCCAGCTCGCGGTCGATCACTGCGCCAGGTACGGCAAGGTGGTGAAATTCCTGGCGGTCGATCGAGCATTACGGCGGCTACGTTTCCTTTGCCTGCCGCTGGGTGCCCTATGGCTCCGGCGAAGGGCCGCTGCGCGCCAGCTTTACTGACATATGCACCATCCCCTCGGCGGAAGCGATGGACCGGGAGTGCGGGGCATGAGGGGGGCATTTTCTTTCATTTTCGCTGGGCCCCTTGTGGTTTTGTTGTTGCCGGCGTTCGACGCGGGCGCGGTGGAATTGCCGCTTCGCAAATCCGGGCTCTGGGAAATGAAGCTGGTGCGGACCGGTTCGGCGCTGCCCGAGATGACGATGCAGCACTGCACCGACGAGACCACTGACAAGGACATGGCGACCGCGTCTTCGCCGTTGTCGAAGGAAATCTGTTCCAAGCGCGATGTCCAGCAGACTGCGACCGGTTACGTGACCAATTCAGTGTGCGGCGTGGCGGGCGTGTCGGTGACGTCGCATTCGGAGGTCACCGGCGATTTCAATTCGGCCTACACCGTGAAAACCACCGCGCACAGCGAACACGGTCCCGGTCGCCTGCCGCGCGATGCCACGACCACGATCGAGGCGAAGTGGCTGGGTGCCTGCAAGCCGGGCCAGAAACCCGGCGACATCGTGATGCCCAACGGCTTCAAGCTCAACGTCAAGGACGCGGAAAAACTCAAGGGCCTGGTGCCGAAGTAGTTTCCCAACCTCGCGCCGCTTGCGGGGAGAAGTCGAAAATCGAGCGCGGCTCGAATTTCGGGTGAGGGGGGCTCACCGCGCACTCTTCGCCTTCCGAACTTGTCGAGACAGCCCCTCTCCCCAACCCTCTCCCCGCAACAGCGGAGCGAGGGAGAAATCACACCGGAATCCGGACCGTGGCGCGAAGGCCGCCCATCGGGCTGTCGCCCAGCATGATATCGCCGCCATGCGAGCGCGCGATGTCGCGGGCGATCGCAAGACCGAGGCCGGTGCCGCCCTCGTCCTGGTTGCGGGCGTCGTCCAGCCGCAGGAACGGCTTGAACACTTCCTCGCGCATCGACTGCGGAATGCCCGGACCGTCATCGTCGACCATGACGGTGAGATAGCGATGATCGCGGTGGCCGGTGATGGAAATCGTGTCGGCGTGGCGCGCCGCGTTGGACACAAGATTGGCGAGGCAGCGTTTGAACGCCGCCGGCTTCACCGTCACGACCGGCAGCCCATGGAACGCGACCGTGGCGGTATGGCCGTTGCGCTCGGCGTCGCAGCGCAGCTCCTCCAGCGCCTGCGCCATGTCGGTCGGTTGCGCCTGCTCGCCGCTGTCGCCGCGCGCAAAAGCAAGGTAGTCCTCCAGCATGCCGGACATCTCGTCGACATCCTTGCGCATGGCGTCGACTTCCGGGCTGTCGCCGATCAGCGCCAGCTCGAGCTTGAAGCGGGTCAGCATGGTGCGCAGATCGTGCGAGACGCCGGCCAGCATCGCGGTGCGCTGCTCGATGGAGCGCTCGATGCGCCATTCATCTCCAGGAACGCGTGCGCCGCGCGGCGCACCTCGCGTGCCCCGCGGGGACGGAAGTTGGGCGCCTCGCGGCCTTTGCCGAAGCTCTCGGCGGCATCCGCCAGCCGCAGGATCGGCTTGATTTGGTTGCGCAGGAACAAGAACCGCGACGATCAGAAGGATCGAGGAGGTGCCGACCATCCAGAACACGAAGATTTCCGAGTTGGAGGCATAGGCGGCGCTGCGCTGGGCGAAGATGCGCATCACCGCGTCGTCGAGCTCAATGCGGATTTCGACCAGGTTGGAGCGGCCGACGGTGTCGATCCAGAATGGTTTGGCGATCTGCCGGCCCAATTGACGCGAAAGCGTCTGGTCGAGCAGCGAGAAGAACGGCTTGGGGCCGGGCGGGGGCATGTCGCCGACCGGAGGAAGTCCACCACCAACTGCAACCGCTGCTGTGCGATCCGACGAATGAGCGCGCGGTCCTTGTCCTGCGGATAGCCCTTGTAGACGTCGATCAGCGCGGCGATGTCCTGCACCACGGCGGCGGACAGGTGTCGCGTCACCGTGTTCCAGTACCGTTCCATGAACACGAACGCCACCACCGATTGCAGCACCACCATCGGCACGATCATGATCAGGAGCGCGCGCGCATAAAGCCCGGTCGGCATCCAGCTTTTGAAGGCGTTGCCCATCCAGCCGTTGGCCGCGGACACACGGCCAGCGGCGGTGCGGATCAGCGTTAGAACCGGTGTCGAGCGTGCTCATCGGGCAAGAATCACAGGAATTTCATCCGATCACGGTCATGGGGCGCTCAAGGCGAGGCGACCAGGCGATAGCCAATGCCGCGCACCGAGCAATACGTAATGGTTATGGCGCTGCCAGACTTCGCTGACCAAAACTCATATGTTGCCGGAGACAGCCAGCAGCTCGCGTTCAGCTTTTGTACCTTATCCGACCCTGCGAACCAGCTTCCCACTTCCCCAACTTGGGCAGGCCCAACGGCCACCGGGAGGCTCCACTGCTCAATTCACAACTTTCTGAGAGTAGCACATGCCACACTCGATTGCAAGCGCGCCCTGCTTGTTTCCAGGCGCAAACGCAACTTTTTAAGACTATCAGCGGATTCGATTTGGAACAAGCGCCCGAGGCCTGTGGAAAGCGGCCAAATCTGTGGGAAACCGGGGTGAAGCGGTGTTAGCGGAGCTCGTCTAGTCGTGCCGCAGAATGATCCCCAGGTCCGTCAGCCCGTTCACGAAGAACTGCATGGCCAGCGCCACCAGCGGCAGCCCCATGATACGTACCAGGATGCGGATGCCGGCTGAAATCGACACAGCAACCGGCCGCGCCCTCAGTGCACGCTGGCCCCGCTCGCGCCGAAGAAGCCTTCTTCGTACGGCAACCCGGGCGCGCCGCGGTCGTGCATGGGGCAGCGCCGCTCGAAGATGTCGCTGCCATTTGCGCCGTACACATGGCCGCAGGTCGAGCAGCCTAGCTGGTACACCGTCTGGCCGCGATCTGTTCCCGGCAATCCGGTGTTGCGGATCACTACCTGGCCCCGATGATTCACGTAGCCCGGCCTGGTGCTGTAACCGGCTTGCCTTTTCCCCTCTACCGATACGATCATCGAACTCACCTCTTCAATCCGAGTGAACCCGACTTAACTCGCCGCTTCGAATGTGGTAATCATCGCATGGCCGTTTGGAGAAGACCACGCTTGAAGCTGGAACATTGCGGCCTCGTTTGTCGGCGATTCCGATGCAGCCATTAAGTCAGTTCTCCGACAGCGCTCCGATGTGATCGATGACAAAAGCATCGACCTGAGCATTCTGCTTGACCAGCTTCAAACCGAGTTGCTTTTCAAGCGCAGCGGGCAGCGGCGGGAGACCAATCTCGTCAGAGGAATTGGCGCTCGGCGAAGCGCCGTATGGCACATAGTCGAGCACCGCATCGTAGCGTCCTGTAAGCCCGGTCCGGTCGACGACAGGCAGCCCCGGCCTCAAATTGTCCGCGATCTGCTGCATCGTCGCATCGAGCATCTCCAAACGACGCTCGCCGCTCGAGCTAAGCAGGCGATCGAAAACGCCACAGTGCGCAGGAACAGTCTTGTACGGCGGATCCGCGTGTGGATACTTGTTGTCGTCTATCTGAGAGGAAGAAAGAGTGCAGGGCGCGCCTTCAGGATGCGGTTTCAGCCTCAACCCCGATCTGGCAACTACCAGGGTGTATACCTCAGCATCGCGCTTCTCGAAATGGGCGGCGAACTGAAAACGATCTTCGAGCAGCGAACGCACCATCTGGCGAACATCGTCGCGGGTCGGATTCCCTTCCGTACGCGCTTGAACGGTGTACCATTCTTCCTGCGCCCACTTGGGCAGCCCCTGACCTGCTTCGCGTCACGCGTGCGGGCTCCTGAGATCGTAGGCGAAGTCAATCAACACCGCGAGCGGTGCATTCCATGAAAACAGGCCGCCCGGCGGTGGGGCAACTTCACTCCCCGGATACAGGAAATCCGATTGGGTCATCGTTCCCGGCGTGCCCGGCCGAACGGAAGCAACGTCAAAGGTCAGCTTGTTGGTTGCGCCTGCTTCCGGTTTTGCAGGAGCAGACGCCGTTGTCGGACCACCGTTGCCCCCCGCTTGCGCCCGCGCCGATCCTGAAAGCGTCGCCGTCCCCAGCGTCAACAGCGCTGCAGCCCTATAGAGCCTGCACACACGAAGACCTCTGCGAACCGGGTGAAATATAACCTTCGATGGGATCATGGCGCGGACTATAGCGCATCGTACCTGTGTGCGCAAGAGCCGAGCAGACAGAAGCGAGCACTGCCGCTCTACAATCATCTCTTGCTCACAGATCTCCAACGCGACCGCATCGAAGTCATCCTCGTGTCGCCGCGCAACCCGCTCAATATAGGCGCGGCCGCGCGGGCCATGGCCAACTTTGGTTTCACGCGGCTCACGGTGGTCGCGCCCTACGAGGCGCACTGGCGCGAGGCACAGTCGGCCGTCGGCGCCGAATCCCTCCTCCAAAACGCAAAGAGGACGGAGAACCTTGCCGAGGCCATCGCCGATTGCACGCTGGTGATCGGCACCGGGACACTTGCCCGCCGCAAGACCGAGCAGCCGGTGGTACCGCTGCCCGAGATCGGCGGGCGCGCCGGCTATGAGCTGGCAAGCGGCGGCCGCGTGGCGCTGGTCTTTGGGTCTGAGAAGCGCGGGCTCACGCGCGACGACCTCAGTTACTGCCATCTGTTCGCCGTCATCCCCACCGATGCCGCTCAACCCTCGATGAACCTTGGCCAAGCCGTGGCCGTTTGCCTGTATGAGCTGGCCTCGCGGGGCGAAGCCTACTCTGGGCAACCAGGTGAAAGCACCGCGGGCATCAATCCGCCTCCGGTGACCTCGGGCGAGCTCGACCGGATGGCCGGGGTGATTGAAGAGGTGATGCTTGCGGCCGGCTATTCGCCCCAGGAGATGCGGGCAGCCAACCGGCACGACCTGCGGCTGCTGCTGCGCCGGCTCGAGATGAATGGGGCCGATGCGCGGCGCGCGCTTGGGCTCTTCCGGCGGGCGCTTCACAAAATGAAGTATTAAGCAATGGACATGGCACGAAGGTTGCATTTGCCTGGCGCCGAAATTCATCGACTGCAGCGTAAATCCCTGATACATTGGCGCTCAAAGGACTCTCCCATTTCGTCATGAGCCCCCATCGTGGAAGTCCGCGCGTCCCCTGGCTGGCATTCTTTGTGTGCATGACAGTGCTGGCGCTCGACCCGACCGCTTTCAGTCAGAATCCGGCGCAACCTGCTCAGCCCGATCAACAGCCGGCAACTCCGGCGCAGCCGGCCCAGCAAACCACGCCGGCGCCCTCCGATTCGCAGCAAAGCACTCCCGCGCAGCCGGCAACTCCCGCCGCGGCCCCATCTCCGGCTCCACCGGCCGCTGCACCGGAGTCAAAGCCAGCCATGACCGCACAGCAGAATTCGGGAAGCGAGGCGACGGGAGACCAGCAGGGCGGCGGCATCACCGAAGAAGAGCTGAAGCAGATGCTGGTGGGCAAGACCTTCTACCTGCGCGGCGGCTACCTCGACGACTCGCTGAGCTTTAACGAGCATGGCAAGCTGGCCGGCCACTCGCCGGTTGGCTCATACACGTTGAATATGGTTGAGATCGCCAAGGTGCATTTGTCAAAGCACAAGGTTGAGCTGGAGGGACTGCGCTACGGGCTGCACTTCTCAAACCAGCTTGCCTTCGAGGACCCCAGGACTGCTTACGACAAGGTGCGCATTACGCCCAAAAAGAAGCTGCTGCGCATTACCATCGACCGCGAATCGGTGGTGAAACCCAAGAAGGTCAAGGAAAAAAATAAGAGACAGCAGGCGAAACCAGCGGCCGCCGCAGCCGCAACGGGAACTCAGGCTCCCGCTGCGCAACCCGCCTCTGCCGCCGCGGGCCAGCCCGCTGAATCGGCTGAAGAGCCAGACACCGAGCAGGCCAGGGCAGAGATTGCTGCCGCCAAGCCCGAGGAACGCCCTGCCGACCCCGACAGCGTAACTTCGACCACCTCGCCCGCACATGCCACGATGGTGCTGAAGCAGGCGCTTGACGCCATTTTTGCCCCCGGCCTCGACGACCGCATGATGGCCGCCATGCCCGATTTCTGGAAGCTCTACTACAAGGCGGTCGCAGAAAAGTCCGATTACCGTCCGGCGGACTCGGCGGTATTGCGGCAGAGCACAGTGGACAAGAAGGCGCGGCTCCTGACCAACTTTGAGCCGGATTCGAACGAGTTTGCGCAAAACAACGGCGTGGCAGGCATGGCGTTGTACCACACCGTGATCGGCCCCGACGGAATTCCGGGAGAGATCGCCGTGGCGCGGCCCATCGGATTCGGGCTCGATGAGAACGCGGTGAAAGCCATTCGCGCCGCCAAGTTTGAGCCCGCCGAGAAAGACGGCAAGCCCGTGCCGGTGCTGCTTGACCTGGTGGTGCAATTCCGCATCTATTCCAAGCGCACCAATGTGACGGAGCCGCACGAGGACGCAGCCAAGCCGGCCGAACCGGTATTGCCGGGCCCCTACAGCGCCCACAAAACGCAGTAATCTTCGCGCGTTTTTTCTTAAACCCACAGTGAGCCGTCTTACAGAGCGCCCCATCAGTCCAACACCCGTCCAACGCTCGTAAGACAATGTAAGACAATGTAAGGCAACCCTGTCGGACCCGTAAGACATCGTGTCTTGCTGTCTTACATCCGCAAATTGCCCGTCTCAACCCGCCACCGGCGACTCCCACAGCTCCACGCGATTGCCTTCCGGATCCCAGATCCAGGCGAAGCGCCCGTAGGAATAATCCTCGGGTTTGGGGTCAATGCGCACGCCGGCCGCAGTCAGTTGAGCCAGCAAAGCATCCAGGTCGTCGACGCGGAAATTCACCATGGCCTGCTGATCGCCGCCGCCAAGTACTTCGTGTCCCCGGGAAAGTGCGCAAAGACCGACATGCCGGTCGACTCCGGCCCGTCGAAGGCCAATGCGCCGCCATCCTGGGCGGGAATCCCCAGATGCTCTGCGTACCAGCGCGACAAGGCTTCGGGGTCGCGAGCCTTCAGGAACACGCCTCCGAATCCGACTGCTTTAGCCATAAGCCAGCTTCCAGCTCCTGGCTTTCAGCTTCCAGCTTTATCGTGCGGGAGGCAAGGATTTTGGTTGCCGCGAGAAGAGACTGGCGCCTGCTACTCGGCTTCGCGAATCAAATCGTCGAGCTTTGGCTTGTGCTTGGCCTCGCGCGGCGTGCGCGGGGGGTCGTCGTCAATCACGCGCGCAGGCTTGGGCTGGCCCACGCGCTCGCGGGCGTTGGCCTTTACCGCCTTGGTGGCTGAGAACCGGGCTGGCTTGCGTTTCGTCACGGCAAGATTAAGTATGTTATAGGATCCGCCGGAACGGAAGCCGCGCAAGGTAGTTTTTGCTGGAGCAGGGTTTATCACCCCTGAAGACGCGAGCGGTCAAATCGCCGGGGCTACTCCGGTAAAGCTGGGGAGTGAGGGCCTTACACAATGGATGAACGGGAATTCTTCAACGAGACCACGGAACAGCGCGCTCACACCCTGACCTGCCCCAAGTGCGGTCAACCCGGCGAGTACAAGGTGACATGGGTGGTGCGCCGCAAGCGGCAGCAACTTCCACGCGGCGCCGATGAACGCGACCGCGCCCGCTTTGCCAAGGCCCAGTCATACATGGTGCGGCGCGACGACAAGCTGAGCTGCGCCAATATCCGCTGCCGCAAGCCGTTTGAGATTACATCGCTGCAGTCGCTGGCGTTTCTGACGGATTGAAGGAGGAACACCAGGACAGCTCGGCGCTGCCTGTCCTCTCAAGTTGATTCTTCCCCGAACCAGCGCGCCCCGGAGGCGGCCGCGCCCAGAGCGGTTCCAGGATAGACGTACCCTATCCAGCTTTTGTGCAGGGTCGTCCCTTCTTGGGGTCGGGACGACTTGTCTATATCGGCTCCGGGATATAGCAATCCTGAAACCGCTGTAGCCGATCGGTTCGAGGAAAAGCCATGCGCAATTCAGTCAGCACCCGGTTCGCGGCCAGCAGGACCGCCCTCTCAGCCCTCCTTATTGCCATTCTCACCGCCGTATTCGCTGCGGCATTCCAGTGGGGAATGCCAGCCCCGGTTCAGGCGGCAGAGCTGAAACCAATCCAGTTAGCCAAACCCGACACTTCGGGCGGCATGCCCCTGATGCAGGCTTTGGCTCATCGTCACACAACTCGCGCTTTTCGCGACCAGGCTTTGCCCCTGCAAACCCTTTCAAACCTTCTCTGGGCCGCATTTGGCGTTAACCGGGAGAGCATGGACAGCGCCCATCCCGGAGGCCGTCCGGGCCGGACCGCGCCCTCTGCAATGAACAGCCAGGACATCGAGCTGTACGTGGTGCTAGCCGAGGGAGTTTACGCCTACGACGCCGTGCAGAACCTCCTGCGTCCGGTCGCCGCGGGTGACGCGCGTTCCAAAATTGGCGCTCCTCCTGCCGCACACGCCGCCGTGACCATCGTCTATGTTGGGCCCGCCAATGATTCGTTCGAGCAGGTCGACACCGGCTTCATCGGCCAGAATGTCTACCTCTTCGCGGCCTCGGAGGGGCTCAATGCCTGGTTCTATACCTTCCACGGCCCGCAGGAAACCTCGGTTGTAGCCGCCACTCTGAATCTCGACGCCGGCCACGTTCCGCTCTATGCGCAGTCGGTGGGCTACCCGCCGCAGTAGGAGGCCTCGAAGACGGAGAGAAGGCCGCAGTCGCGCGGAATCCTTACTGAAACAACTCCGCTGCTATTCTTCTAGCGGTGAAATTCATGATTTCTTCCGCGCAGCGAATTCATTTACCTGCCCTCGCGCTTGGGCTTTGCCTGGCATGTGCTGCAGTCTCCGCACAGGACCTGCCCACCGTGCGCATCGAGAACGGCGCATCGCAGTTGCTGGTTCATGGCAAGCCATTCCTGGCACTCGCCGGTGAACTGGGCAACTCCTCTTCAGGAACGGCGGCCGAGGCCGACACCATCCTGCCGCACCTGGCCAAAATGCACTTCAACACCGTGCTCATGCCGGTTGGGTGGGACGAGATCGAGCCTACCGAAGGTCAATTCGACTTTTCCATCCCCGATCACTGGATCGACGTGGCCCGCGCCGAGCACATGCACTTGGTGTTTCTCTGGTTTGGGAGCTGGAAAAACGCGTTCTCAGAGTACTCGCCGGCGTGGGTCCTGGCTGATACCAGGCGCTTCCCGCGTGCCATCGCTGTTGATGGACATCCGCTCGAGATTCTTTCGCCCCTCGGAGAGGAAACCGCGCGCGCTGACGCCAGGGCCTATAGCGCACTCATGGCTCACCTGCGCCAGAAGGACGCAACCGAGCAGACCGTGCTGTTTATCCAGGTTGAAAACGAAGTCGGCTATCTGGGCCTGGGCGGACGCGACCGTTCGGCCGAGGCGGACCGCATCTTCAATCTGCCCGTCCCGGCGCAGTTGACCTCGTATCTTTCAAGCCATCGCGACACTCTTTCGCCTGAACTGGCCGCGCATTTTCATCCCGGCGCAGGCTCGTGGAGCGAGGTCTTCGGCGACGCTGCCGACGAGGTCTTTATGGCATGGCACTACGGGCTGTTTGTGGAGCAGGTGGTGAAGGCGGGCAAAGCCGCCTACCCGCTGCCCATGTATATGAACGCGCAGCTTCCCGCACCCTTTGAGATGCCGGGCGATTACCCCAGCGGCGGGCCGCATCCGCTCTACCAGGCCGCCTACCGCGCGGCAGCGCCCTCCATCGACTTCTATGCCCCCGACATCTACTGGCCCGACTTCCCCCGCTGGGTGAACCTCTACAAGGCCGCCGGCAACCCGGTATTTGTTCCCGAGGCCCGGTCCGATGCGGCCCCGTGGAACGCGCTTTACACCATTGGCGAGGCGCGAGGCTTCGGGTACTCGCCATTCGCGGTCGACTCGTTCGACGATGCACCGGCCGGCCCGGGCCACGCGATTGCTGAAGCCTACGGCGCGCTCGCCGAGCTCAGCGATACGATTCTCGCGGCGCAGCAGGCCGGCAAAATCCGCGCCCTGGTACTGGGTAGCACCGATTCCCGTCCTTCGCAGACGGTCGCGCTCGGCGGCTATCGCTTCAGGGCGATGTTGGCCCGCACCTGGCCGGCTCGCGAACTGGCCGCCACAACAGGCGGCATGATGGTGATCGAAACGGCACCCAATGAATTCCTGATCGCCGGTTCGGGGCTCAGCGTCGATTTCATTCGCGACCCCGACACCGACCGCCAGATTGTCGGCATCGTCGCGATCGAGCAGCTCAGCTACGCCGACGGCCAGTGGTCAACTGCGCGAGTGCTGAACGGCGACCAGAGCGACCAGGGCCGCCGGCTGCTGATGGACGGCCACGAATTCCACGTCTACCGGGTGAAGCTGTACTCGTACGCTGGAACGAATTGAGCTATCAGCTCTCAGTTCACAGCTTTTAGCTAGGAGCTAAAAGCTGCGAGCTTGCCTTAGTCTCTTAGTCTCTTAGTCTCTTAGTCTCTTAGTCTCTTAGTCCCTCAGTCCCTCAGTCCCTCAGTCCCTCAGTCCCTTAGTCCCTCGTCCCTCGTCCCCTTGTTCCCCGTCTCCCGGATATGATTGAATTTAGAGAGTGAGCGGCCGCGGCCCGAAGGTCACGCGCAAGCCCGTAATTCCCCACGCAGGAGCACCGCATGCCTAATCCACTGCTTCCCCCCGCAGAGCGCAACCTTACACCCGACCAGGTTGAGGCTCTGGACAAGCGCCGCGACCTGGGCCACACCTTCCTGGTCATCGCCGGCCAGTTTGCCGTGATCGCCACCTTCCTGCTTTTGTGGGTCGGCCAGGACCTGAGCTACTCGCCGGGCTGGGCGCATCCCATGGCCTACTATTTTGGCGTCGCCGTGCTGCTGGTGTGCATCTTCGGCATTACCGGTCTGACGATGCGCAAGGGCACTCCGCGAATCGACTAAAGCCCTTCCCAAACTTTCACGGCGAAGCCGCAAGTGTACCGCCGGTCTCCTGACCGGCTGTAGTGCGGGTTTCCCGACCAGCACATCGCACCCGTAGCTCGGACTGCGCCGGCACTCTTTAAGTTTCTTCAAGAGAATATAAATTTTATTGACTTAAATAAAATTCAAGCGTACCTTAACTTTAATGAAGGTACCACTTTCACCATGGCTTGAGGCGCTCGACGAAGAAGACCTGCAGTTTCTGCGCCGCTTTGTCCTCAGCTCCGGATCGCTCAAAACGCTTTGCGAGGAGTACGAGGTGTCGTATCCGACTCTGCGCGCGCGGCTCGACCGGCTGATTGCCAGGGTGAAGGCGGTCGAGGACCCGAGGGCCGCAGACGCGTTTGAGCGCAGGCTGCGCGTGTTGACGGCCGATGGAAAGATATCCGCTGTGTTGGCGCGAGAGCTGCTCAAGGCCCATCGCGAAGCAGCGGAAGAAAGGTGAGGTGACCCAATGGTTCAACCATGGTTTGATATGTATCACTACGCCTGGATACCGGGAACGGCGTTTGGAGTTGCGGCAGGATTGATGGGAGGCGTGGTCGGCTGGCTGGCGCCGCGCGGACGTGCGCGGAACTTCGTGCTCCGGGCCTGGTTCGCGCTCTGGGCCGCGGCCATCGCTCTGCTCGTTGCCGGGTTCGTCGCACTCGCCCAGGGCCAGCCGTGGGGGATCTGGTACGGATTCCTGCTTCCCGGGGCGATCGGCACCGTCGTGGTGGGCGTTAACTCGTTTGTCGTGCACAATGCTTACCGATTGGTGGAGGAACGGAAGCTCGCGGCCCGCGATTTGCTGTAGCCCTCTGCATCCCCGCAATCCCGAGGGCCCCTTCAAGCTGCATCTCCGCCCCAAAGGGTATAGCCTTAAAGCGTGGCTGCTTCCCTACCCGTCTCCATCCCGGCATCGGATTCTCCGGCCCCGGCCGCCGGGCGCAGCATGCGCCTGCGTGACGGCCACGGGCGCGTGATTCACGATCTGCGCGTTTCCATTACCGACCGCTGCAACTACAAGTGCGTCTACTGCCGCACCGGCGAACAGGGAGCGCAGTATCCCGAGCTGCGCATCGACGAGTACCTGGGCCTGATCGGCCTCTTCGTCGACCTGGGCATCACTAAAGTGCGGCTGACTGGCGGCGAACCGCTGCTGCGCCGCGGGCTGCTCGACCTGATCCGCGAACTCTCTCGCCTGCGCACCATTGACGGCGAACCGCTTGACCTGGCGCTCACCACCAACGGCCATCTGCTCGAAGATCTGGCTGGGCCGTTGAAGGCCGCGGGCCTGAATCGCATCACTGTAAGCATGGATGCGGTAGACGCGCAGGTCTTTGAGCGCATTACGCGCGTTCCGGGCAGCTTCGAAAAGGTTCTGCGCGGCATTCGCGCAGGGCGCGAGGCCGGCCTTGACCCGCTGAAAGTCAACTGCGTTTTGCTGCGCGGCTTTAACGACGACCAGGTGGAGGGCTTTGCCCGCTTTGCGCGCGACGAGAACGTTGTCGTCCGCTTCATCGAATTCATGCCTCTCGAAGAGGGCCGCCTGTGGACACCGGAGATCGTCGTCACCCTGCGCGAAATTGTCGATCGCATCGGCCGCGTGATGCCTCTCGTCGATCTCGACCCGCGCGAGGCGAGCGAGACCGCGCGCCGCTATACTTTTTCAGACGGGGTGGGCGAGATTGGCGTCATCGCGCCAGTGAGCCAGCCGTTTTGCGGCGCATGCAGCCGGGTACGGCTCACCTCCGACGGCAAGATCAGAACCTGCCTTTTCTCGCAGGTGGAGCACGACCTTTACGGCCGCTTCAGGGCCGGCGCCGGCCGCGATGAACTCCGCGCCTACATTCACAGCACCGTCGAGGGCAAGGAGGCGCGCCACCATATCGGCGAGCCGGGATTCCTGAAGCCATCGCGGTCGATGGTTCATATCGGCGGCTGATGGCCGCGGGCCTTCGGAAAGGCGCGTTCTTCCCGTACGTCGCCCACCGGATTCCCTGCCCTTGCTCGCAATTGAAGGCGCGGCTCCCGCGAGCGATTGTGACAGAATGTTCGTGTAACACTTTCTCCCCGTAAGGCACTCCCTATGGCCAACGAGACGGAAGGACGTATCCCGCTCGACGATCTGCTTGTCTTTCACCGGTTGGCGCGGTCGCTCACCTCGAGCCTCGACCTCGACACCATCCTGCGCACGATCCTCGAGTACATGGAGCGGACTATTGAAGCCGAGCTCTGGACGCTGCTGATGCTTGACGACTCGCGGCAGGAGCTTTACTACGCGCTGGCCTCAGGCGGCGAGCAGGAGCGGCTGCGCGACCTTCGCGTAAAGAGGGGCGAAGGCGTCGCCGGGTGGGTGCTGGAGCACGGCGAGACGCTGATCGTGCCCGAGGCCGCTGACGATCCCCGTGTGCTTGAGCCGGGCACCGCAAAACCCCGCAAGGTGCGCTCGGTGATTGCGCTGCCGCTGCGCGGCCGTACCGGAACGCAGGGGGCGATTGAGATCTTTAACCCCCGCGCCGAGCAGATGACCGATTACACCATCGCGTTTCTGCACATTCTGGCCGATCACGCGGCGATCGCAATCGAAAACGCCCGCGACGTGGCGCGCATCCAGCAGTTGACCATTACGGACGACACAACCGGCCTGTTCAACGTGCGCCATCTTTACAAGGCCCTCGAAATGGAGACTCGAGCGCGCCGTGCGGAAAATGGTCCCGGTGAGTCTCGCCTTCCTCGATCTCGACCGCTTCAAGCTGGTGAACGATGTCCACGGCCACCTGGTGGGGAGCGAGTTGCTGGCGCGCACCGGGCACAGGCTGCAGGAGTTGAGCCGGGAGCGGGACCTGTGTTTCCGCTATGGCGGCGATGAGTTCGTAATCCTGATGCCCGCCACTGACGCCAAGGCGGCGCTGGAGCAGGCCTCAACCCTTCACAGAGAGCTGATGACCACCTGCTTTGAGATGAAGCGCGGGCTGAAGTTGAAGGTGAGCGCCAGCATCGGCCTAGCCACCGCGCCCGACGATGGCATTGCGCTGCACGCCGTGATCGGCATCGCCGATGCGCGTATGTACGACGTGAAGAGTAACGGCCGCGGCCAGGTGAGGGGCGCGTAGCTCACTGCCTCATCCACGACAAAAAGAGAGCACAATAGTTCTGGGCCATGTTGCCGGCGACGCCACAATTCGAAGCCGCGCTCGAGATCATCCGCACGCTGCGCGGCGCGGGGCACCAGGCCTGCCTCGCCGGAGGCTGCGTGCGCGATCTGCTGCTGGGCCGCACACCTGGCGACTACGACGTGGCCACCAGCGCCACGCCCGGCATTGTGCTCGACATGTTTCCGCGCACCTTTGCCGTCGGCGCGCACTTTGGCGTGGTGCTGGTTGCACCCGAGGCGGAAGATGCGAAGTTTGTCACGGAAGTCGCCACCTTTCGCTCCGACGGAGCCTACTCCGACGGACGTCACCCCGATGCAGTGCGATACACCACCAGCCCCGAAGAGGACGTAAAGCGCCGCGACTTCACCATCAACGGATTACTTCTCGACCCACTTGCTGACGGGCGCCCCATCTTAGCTGCACATTCCCCCGAGGAATCTTCGGCTAAGGTGAGAAAACACGCCGGCCTCCTCGATTACGTTGGTGGCGTCGCCGATCTCGAGGCCGGAATCATTCGCGCCATCGGACGCCCCGAACAGCGTTTTGAAGAAGACCACCTGCGCATGCTGCGCGCAGTGCGCTTCGCCGCGCGTTTCGGCTTCGAGCTCGACACAGAAACGCTGCGCGCGATCCGCTCGCTCGCCCCGCGCATCCACGCCGTCAGCCGCGAACGCGTGCGCGACGAGCTGACGAAGATGCTGACCGAGGGCCATTCGCGCCGCGCCTTTGAGTTGTTGGATGAGACAAGGCTGCTGAATGAGATGCTGCCCGAGATCGTGCGCATGAAAGGTGTTGCCCAACCGCCTCAATACCACCCCGAGGGCGATGTGTGGACGCACACGCTCATGCTTCTCGAGCAGCTCGAATCCGGCTGCAGCATGACCTTGGCCTGGGGCGCGCTGCTGCACGACGTGGGCAAGCCGCCCACGTTTCGCGTCGCACCCGACCGCATCCGCTTCGACGGGCACGTTGCGGTGGGCGTCGCCATGGGCGCCGAGATCTGCCGCCGATTCCGTTTCTCCAACGACGAGACGCGGCAGATTCTCGCCCTGATTGAAAACCACATGCGCTTTGCCGACGCCGAGCGGATGAAGACCTCGACGCTGAAGCGCTTTTTCCGCCTCGAAAACTTTGAAGAGCACCTCGCCCTGCACCGCATGGACTGCATGGCCGCAAGCCGCAACCTTGACCACTGGAACTTTGTCCGCGAGCGATGGCTGGCCATGCCCGAGGAGACGGTGCGGCCAAAGCCGCTCATCACGGGCCGCGAGCTGATCGACGCCGGATACACGCCTGGCGCTGGTTTTCGCGAGATGCTGCGCGCCGCTGAAGATGCACAGCTCGAGGGAGCGGTCGCGACCCCGGAGGAGGCGCTCAAGCTGGTGGAGCAAAAGTTCGGCCCGCCACCGGGGCCGCGAGTGCCCCACGGGATATAATCCGCGCAAAGAGAAGAATCAAGAAGACGATGCGTTTATCGAAGTCGATTCGGGCTGTCGCGGCGATTCTGGCGTCTCTTGCCGTGTGCGGAACCGCACCCGCGCAAAGCCCATGGCAGCAGCCCGCATCCGACCTCGCAGCGCAGATTGCCTCCATTCTCGGCCACGGCGCCGCGCGGCTGATGATTCGTAATCTGTCATCGTTGCCAGTCGACGAGATTCCCGCCATTCGCAAGCTGCTGGAGCAGGATCTGCGCGCCCGCGGCGTGGTCGCCAACAGCGCCCCGAACGACACCATCATTCGCGTCACACTAAGCGAGAGGGCGCACGGTTTCACCTGGGTCGGCGAAGTGATTCGCGGCGACGATACGCAAGTGGAGATAGTGCAGGGTGCCCTTAGGCACTCAGAGACTGTCGCAGCCGCCATACAAATGCAGCTTCGCAAAGAGCGATTTGTCGGCCCTTACGAATTGGATTCGCTTTCTTGTTTCCCTGACGCGAAACCGGCGTTACTTGCTGTGGCCGAGAGGCGACATGGCCTGGTTGCTCTCAAGCAGGGTTGCCTTCTCGCTCTGGATCGGTCGCCGACCGGATTTTCCGATGGGAAAGGCTTCTATCATCTCAATTCTGCACCGGTTGAGGTACGCGACCCCCGCGGGCTTCTTGTAGCAAATTCCGATGGCGACGGCTTTCTCGTTTACCTTCCTGGAACCGCCTGTACCGGAAGTTTCAACCCGGCCGAGGATCCAAACCGCCCGCCCGGCGAAGGCTGGTCCCTCAACTGCCATTCCTCCGACGATCCCTGGCCGCTCACTCCCATGGCAGAGCCGGTCACGCCACCGTCCGGCCCCGCTCCGAATCCGCCGCCAAATCCGCCTCCACCTGTGCAAACCGCGCCACCAGCGCCGCAGATTCGCGCCTTTTACAACGCGGCTCGCAACTACTTTACCGGCGTCGTTTCGCCAGGCATGGGCGTGGAGCTGCCGCCGTTTTATACGGCTGCTGTTCTTCCGCACGCACCAGGAACCGTTCTGCTAATCTCGACAGTCGACGGCAAAATCCTCCTCGTCGCAAACAACAAGCTCACCGCCGTCGCCGGAACCTCAGACTGGGGCAGCGACTTTGCTTCGATCAACTCCGGCTGCGGCACGGGCAATCAGATCATCGCCGCCGGCGCAGGCGACGCAACCCCCGGTAACCCTCCAACCGACTCGCTGCGCGCGTTTCAAATCACGGGCTCCGACGCAACGCCTGCCAGCGCGCTCCTGGCCATCGACGGCACAGTGACGGCGCTCTGGACCGTGTCCGACGGCAGGAGCGTGCTGGCCGTGATCCGCAATGCCCAAAACCAATTCGAGGTGGACCGTGTTACGGCGCTCTGCAATTAGTCTTTTCCTCGTCTTGGTTGGAATCTCCGGGTGGGGAAGGACACGTCCGCATTACGGCGGCACGCTGCGCGTTGAAGTCGCCGGCGACGGCATCACCTCGCCCGACGCAACCATCCTGCATCTCGTATTCGACGGGCTCACTCGAACCGGGCCGGACGGCTCGCCGCAGCCTGCTCTCGCAGCCGAATGGAAATCCTCAAACGGGGACCGCCACTGGGAGTTCACGCTCCGTGAAGGCGTCACCTTTCACAACGGATTTCCGCTGACCGCCGATCGCGCGGCGGCGTCATTGAACGAGTCGTGCAACGGCCCCTGCCCCTGGTCCTCACTCAAAGCGCAGGGCAGCGAGGTCATCTTCTCGAGCGACGCGCCTCTGCCTGAACTGCCACTGTTGCTGGCCGAGAATTATCCAATCCAACTCACCGACGCCGGCGACGGCAAAGCTCCACCCTGTTGCATCGGCACTGGACCGTACCAAATCGCCGCCGAACACGGCCCTACTTACACTCTCGCCGCCAATGAAAGCTACTGGGCCGGCCGCCCCTACGCCGATTCCATCGAGCTTGTCACCAGCCGCTCGGTGCGCGACCAATGGCTCGATCTGAGCGTGGGCCGCGCCGACCTAGTCGAAGTTCCACCCGAAGAACTACGCCTGGCCCAACAGCAGCGCATGACGTTGCTCTCGTCGCCGCCAGTCGAACTGCTCGCGCTTGAAATCTCAACCAGCGGCGCCCTCGCCAACCAGCCGCTGCGCACTGCCATCTCTCTCGCCATCGACCGCGCCGCGCTCTTCAACGTCATCTTTCAAAAGCAGGGCGAGATCACGGCCAGCATTCTTCCGCAAGAGCTCTCGGGCTACGCATTCCTCTTCCCTGCCGAACGCGACCTGGCCAAGGCGCAGGAGTTGCGCGGCGGAGTGAAGCCGCCAACGCTTTCGCTCGGCTTTGCAGGCTCGGGCTCAGTGCAACTAGCCGCGCAGCGCATCGCGCTCAACTTGCGCGAGGCAGGCTTCGACGTGCAGGTAACCGGCGCACCTCACGCCGATCTCATGTTGCGTTCGATTCCGCTCGCCTCTGCCGATCCCGCCGCGGCGCTCGAGTCGGTTCTTCGCGCTTCAGGCGAGACCACTCCGCTCGCCGCAACCTCGCCCACCGCCGTCTACCGTGCCGAACATGACTTTCTCGATCGCAAAACGCTGGTGCCTCTGCTCGATCTTCCGCGCGCCTACGCAGTTGGCACGCACGTTCGCGACCTTTCGCTCGACAGCGACGGCACTCCCGATCTTGCCGATGCATGGCTGGAGGCAGGGCCATGAGTCTTCGCCAGAGATTGCTGTTATTACTCTCGCTCACCGTGGCTGCTGCCGTCGCGGCCGTCTCCTGGACGGTGCTGCTCCGCATCCGCCAGGTATTCGAGCAACGCGACCAGGAGGAGACCGCGCTCTTCGTCAGCCAGTTCCAGCGCGAGTTTCAGCACCGCTCGGCTGAGCTGGCCGCGACCGTCGACCGGCTCGCCACGAACGAACACGCACGCGCCCTCGCCTACCAGCTCGACCAGACCAATGACGCCTCGCCGTTCCTGACCGAGGCTGCAAGCATGGCGCAGGATGCGCAGCTCGACTTTCTTGAGATCGTTGGCCCCGATGAAAAAATCGTCAGCTCCGCGCAATGGCCGGCGCGCTTCGGCTATCCCGAGCCTGCCGCTTCTGAAACCGGCAACTCTGAAACGGGTAGAGAGCCTTTTCTCAAGCGCGAAGATCTGCCTGACGGCTCGACCGCCCTTGGCGTCTTCGCCGTGCGCACTATCGATGGCGCGCAGCCACCGGTGCGCCTGGTCGGCGGCGAGCGGCTCGATCAGGGCTTTCTTGCCGATCTGCCCGTTGCGCCCGGCATGACCATCGGCCTCTACACCGATGCGGGCCAGGCCGCAAATGCGACAACGCCGGGCACGCCGCCAGCAAACGGCACTGCTCCAAACTCGGCCCCACCCACCTTCGATCCCTCGCATTTCGCCGGCGCCTCGGGCCCGATTGCCGGCGCAGTCAATTTCCAGAGCCTGATTGATGCCGCACGCATCAGCGGTCAGCAAACCAGCGGCATCGTGAATCCCATCGGCCCCGCCGGCACGCGCGAAGCCAGCCTCAGCGCTACGGCCATCCCGCTCAAAAATCAGGCTGGCAACGTGATGGCGGTTCTGGTGGTCGCGCTCTCGCGCGCGAGCATGGTCGACGCGCAGCAGCACATTCGCAAGATCGCCTACGGCGTGGCGGGAGCGGGCATCCTGTTGGCCATCGCATTCAGTTTGTGGATCGCCGCGCGCGTCTCGCGGCCCATTGAGCAGCTGGCGCGCGCCGCGGGCGAAGTGGCCGCCGGTAATTGGGACGTGCATGTGCCCGAGCGCGGACGAGACGAGGTAAGCGTGCTGGCGCGAAGCTTCAATCACATGACCCAGCAGCTCACCAGCCAGCGCGAGCGGCTCATCCAGAGCGAGCGCGTGGCCGCTTGGCGCGAACTTGCCCGGCGCCTCGCGCACGAGCTCAAGAATCCGCTCTTCCCGCTGCAGCTGACCGTTGAAAACCTAGCCCGCGCGCGACAACTGCCCGAAGCCGAGTTCGACGAGATCTTCAAAGAGAGCACAACCACGCTCAGCGCAGAGATCGCCAATCTAAAGGCCATCATCGGCCGCTTCAGCGACTTCAGCAAAATGCCCAAGCCCGAGCTCGAACGCATCGACGCGAAGGATGCAGTAGCTCGCGTGGCCTCGCTCTACGCAACCGCCGCGGCCACCAAAGAATCGAAGATCGACTTCGAAACCGATGTCGCCGCCGAGCCGATGCCGCTCGATGCCGACCCCGAGCTGCTGCATCGTGCGCTCTCAAATCTGGTACTCAACGCGATGGATGCGATGCCGGATGGCGGAAAACTCACCATCAGCGCCCATCCAAGGGGTGAAACAGCGGAGCTGAGAGTCTCCGACACCGGCGCCGGCCTCACGCCAGAGGAGTGCGAGCGCCTGTTCACTCCCTACTACACCACCAAGCAACATGGCACCGGCCTCGGCCTGGCAATTGTGCAATCAGTCGTTGCCGACCACCGCGGATCGATTGCCGTTGAAAGCCGTGCCGGTGGCGGCACAACATTTATCATTACGCTGCCGGGGGCGAGCCAAGGCACGGGAGCCGCAGCATGACCACGAAAGCCAACATCCTGATCGTGGACGACGAGGCCAACACGCTGGCCTCCATCTCGCGCGCCTTCCGCCTGGCCGGCCACGAAGCCACCGTGTGCGACAACGCCGGTCGCGCCCTGGAGCTGGCCCGTTCGCAGCCCTTCGATCTCATCCTGAGCGACGTTGTGATGCCGCGTCGCGACGGCCTCGCGCTGCTCGAGGATTTGAAGGCCGCTGGTGTTGCGACTCCCGTCGTGATGATGAGCGGCCAGGCCCACATTGAGATGGCCGTGCGCGCCACCCGCCTGGGCGCGCTCGACTTTCTTGAGAAACCGCTCACCACTGAAAAACTTCTGGTCACGCTCGAGAACGCGCTCAAGCTCACGCGCCTCGAGACTGAGAATCGCGATCTGCGCGCACGCGTGGGCAAGCACACGCTGGTCTTTGCCGGCGAAATCATGCGCCGCGTGATGGCGCAGATCGAGCGCGTAGCGGCCAGCGAAGCGCGCGTCTGCATCTACGGCGAGACCGGCACCGGCAAGGAGCTGGTGGCGCGCACGCTGCATGAAAAAAGCCATCGCGCCGCCGGCCCCTTCGTCACGCTCAACTGCGCGGCCGTGCCCGCCGAGCTGATTGAGAGCGAACTCTTCGGCCACGAGAAGGGTTCGTTCACCGGCGCAACCCAGCGGCACACCGGCAAGTTCGAGCAAGCCCACCGGGGCACGCTGTTCCTTGACGAAATCGGCGACATGCCCGCGTCCATGCAGGCCAAGCTGCTGCGCGTGCTTGAAGAGGGCGAGGTGGAACGCATCGGCGCGGGCAAACCCACCAGCGTCGACGTTCGCGTCGTGGTCGCCACCCACCGCAATCTCGAGCAGCTCGTCGAGTCGGGCGCATTCCGCCGCGATCTCTACCATCGCGTGGTTGTGTTTCCCGTTGAACTGCCGCCGCTGCGACGGCGCACTGAAGATCTTCCCGCGCTCGTGGAGCATTTTGTTCTCCAGGTAAGCGCGCAGAACTCGTGGAAGCCGGTTGCGTTTGCACACGAGGCCATCGACGCGCTCAAAGAATACGCGTGGCCCGGAAACATTCGCGAGCTGCGCAACGTGGTCGAGCGCCTCCTGCTCCTCGCCGGAGAAGAAGTGACCGCCGACGACGTGCGCCAGGCGCTGCCGGCATCTCGTTCCGCCGCCAATTCCAGTCCGAAGGGTGAAAGCGCGGAGCGCGGCCCATTGGCTGAGCGCGTGCTTGTCTTTGAGCGAGCGCAGGTACTGGCTGAGCTCGAACGCCACGGCCGCAACGTTACCCAAACCGCCAAGGCTCTCGGCCTGGAGCGCAGCCACCTTTACAAGAAGTGCCAGCAGCTTGGCATCGACCTACAAAATCTGCCGTAAATCGATCTACAAAAGAGCCTGCGACCTAGGGTTGCGCCAGACCGCGTTGCGCCCCGGTAAACCAGTGACGCCCCACACTTCGCGCGGTGACTGCAATGGTGTATAAGAAGGGGCAACGGCTATCAGCACTTTTTTGCTGCGCCGGGGCTCGTTTTATCAAATCAATCATCGTTTGCAATCATTCATATTGAACGGCCCCGCCGCTCGCACAGGGAACCTTAACCTCGCGAACGCGTAAGCGTTCTGGCATAATTCGCGGAGCGTCCATGGCAAGCAAGGCCCATTCCAGTCTCACCCTCAGCACCAACAAGCACCTTCTGCGCTGGGTTGAAAAAATGGCCGACCTCACCCGGCCTGACTCGATCCACTGGGTCGACGGCTCGCAACGCGAGTACGACCGGCTGTGCAACCTGCTCGAAGAACGCGGCACCTTCGTCCGCCTCAATCGAGAAATATGGCCGGGGTGCTTCTACGCCCGCTCCGACGTGCGCGATGTTGCCCGGGTGGAGGAGCGCACGTTTATCTGCTCGCTCTCGCGCGACAACGCCGGCCCTACCAACAACTGGGAAGATCCCTACCAGATGCGGCGCAAGCTCAAGGACCTTTTCCAGGGCTCCATGCGCGGCCGCACCATGTACGTGCTGCCCTACTGCATGGGCCCGCTTGACTCGCCTTCGGCGCAGATCGGCGTGCAGCTGACTGACTCGCCCTACGTCGTCGTCAACATGCGCATCATGGCGCGCATCGGCAAGCCGGTCTTCGAGATGATCGACCGCGACGTGAAGCGCGTGGTGCCCTGCATGCACTCGGTGGGGATGCCGTTGGCGCCCGGCCAGACCGATGTGCCCTGGCCCTGCAACGACACCAAGTACATCGTGCATTTCCCTGAGACGCGCGAGATCTGGTCCTACGGCTCGGGCTACGGCGGCAATGCGCTGCTGGGCAAAAAGTGCTTTGCGCTGCGCATCGCTTCAAACATGGCGCGCGACGAGGGCTGGATGGCCGAGCACATGCTCATCGTCGGCCTGGAGAGCCCGCAGGGCGAAAAGACCTACGTGGCGGCGGCCTTCCCATCGGCCTGCGGCAAAACCAACTTTGCCATGATGGTGCCGCCCAAAGGCATGGAGAACTGGAAGGTCTGGACGGTGGGCGACGACATCGCCTGGATCCGCCCGGATGAGACCGGCCGGCTGCGCGCCATCAACCCTGAGAGCGGCTTCTTCGGCGTGGCTCCCGGCACCAGCGCCAAGACCAATCCCAACGCCATGGCGGCCCTGGCGCGCAACACCATCTTTACCAACGTTGCGCTCACACCCGAAGGCGGCGTGTGGTGGGAAGGCATGACCGACGAATCGCCCGCCGAGTGCCTCGACTGGCAGGGCAAGCTGTGGAACCCCGAGATCGGCCGCACCACCGGCGCCAAGGCCGCGCATCCCAACGGCCGCTTTACCGCGCCGGCCTCGCAGTGCCCCTCTATTGATCCCGCATGGGAGTCGCCCGAGGGCGTGCCGCTGAGCGCCATCATCTTCGGCGGACGCCGCTCCACCACCATGCCGCTCGTCTACCAGGGCTTCAACTGGTCGAGCGGCGTCTACATGGGCGCAACCATGGCCAGCGAAACCACCGCCGCCGCCGCCGGCGCAACCGGCAAGCTGCGCCGCGATCCCATGGCCATGCTGCCTTTCTGCGGCTACCACATGGGCGACTACTTCCGCCACTGGATCAGGATGCAGCGCATGCTCACTTCAACGCCGCGGGTCTTTCACGTCAACTGGTTCCGCAAAGACGAGAACGGCAACTTCCTGTGGCCCGGCTACGGCCAGAACATCCGCATCCTCAAGTGGATCGTGGACCGCGTGCGCGGCCGCGCCCAGGGCAAGGAAACGCCGATCGGCTGGACGCCCCACTACGAAGACATCGACTGGACCGGACTCGACTTCTCGCGCGAGCAGTTCGAGCAGCTCCAGGTGGTCGACCGCGAGCAATGGCGTCGCGAGGTCATCGGCCACGAGGAGCTGTTCATTATGCTTCACGACCATCTGCCGCCCGAGATGATCTACGAGCGCGAGCTGCTGATCTGCAGGCTGTGAGAGAGGCAGGGAACAAGGGAACGAGAACGCAGGAACGGGAGGTCAGGGGTCAGGGCAGCTGCAACAAAGCACTGAACTCTGACCTCTGATCTCTGATCTCTGGCCCTTGACCTCTGCTTTCCCCTTGCTCTTGCCGCATGTGCGCGCCCATAATGCTGTGCAAACACGGAGCCTATCCGAAGGCAATCCCCGGCCCCCTCATTTTTCCCCGACTCTCAATTAACCTTCCCCTCTTCAGGAGGCCCCATGGGCGCAACACGTCAACCTGGCCCGCCGGCTGCGGCCAAGCCCCGTCCACCGGCTGTTCGCGGCGGCCGGCACTGGTACATCGACGAGATCGTCGTGGCCGCATTCGCCATCTTCGGCGTTGCCGGAGCGGTGTTTCTGCCGCTGCGCTACGACATTCCTCCCATCACCACATCGTTCCTGCTGGCCACGGGTCTGGCCGCGCTCGCCTACCGCTTCCTCGGCGGCATTCCGGGAACCTCGCTCACCGTGGGCGCCCTTAAGCTGGGCGGAGCGCTTGCGGCGCTGGTGGGCATCGCGCTGATCATCAACAACACCCTTAGCCGGCAGCTTCCCCAGCCGCACGAGGTCTGGCAGGTCTCGGGCCAGGTGGTCGACGACCAGGGCGTCCCCATCCCCTACTTTGACCCCTCCGATATCTCAATCGAGCCGTCTACCATCGATCCCGGCCTTCAGGGCAAGTTTCAGATCACGGTCACAAGCTGGCCCGACATCAACGGCAATCCCCAGTTCCCGACCCTCGCCGTCAGCCACGCCACCTACGGAACCGACCTCGTCGACCTGAATCCCAACGCCAAAAACGACGTCTCAGTGACGCGCAAAGGCCAAAGCATAGTGGTGGGCACCATCCAGCTGCATAAGCTGGCCAGCTACAACCCCACCCAGCCGCTCAAGCCGGTGCCACCCACCGCTGACACCGAAACCTCCCCGCCAACGCCGGAGCAGAAACAATGACCTGCCGCGTCTCGCTTCTTCGCATGCTTTTTTGCTCCGCGGTCCTCGCGGTTGCGTCAACCACTGCCCACGCCGCCTCGGTTCGCGGCCAGGTGCTGCACCAGAACGGCCAGCCGGCCGCGAACGTCACCGTCACCATCTCTGACCACAAGAACTATCGCAGCGCGCCGGCCCACGCGGGCAGCGACGGCATGTACTACCTCTATAACATCCCCGCCGGCCAGTACTACCTTGAGGTGTGGGTGAACCCCAAGACGCCGCAGGTGTACCAGGTGACAGTCTCCGAACCGAACACCGACATGCCAAGGGTGACGGTGCCGTAGAGGCAGGGATCAGGGGTCAGGGATCGTAGGCGGGAGAGCCGACGGGAGTGCTATCCCGCCCCAAACGCAGGAAACGCGCTCAGGATGGGCGCCCGGCCGGTCGTTTCATTCAGGCGGACGGTCAGGAGCTTGACTGTCCATGACTCTCTGGCACGTACGATTCCGTTGCTGCGCGACCACGGCCGCCTGTCTTGCTCTGGTACATGAGTGCATCGGCCCTGCATATGAGCTCCTGGGCCGTTTCGGATGGACGGACGAGCGTAGCTCCTGCGGAAACAGACAGCGGGATGGTCTCTCCATCGGCGCCGAGGAGCCGGACGCGGGAGACCATCGTTACACATCGCTCTACCAGTTTGGTGAGAATCGCCTGATCGACGTTGCGGACGATTGCAAGGAACTCGTCGCCGCCCCACCGCCCTACGACGTCATCGGGACGGAGCGATCCGGCCAGCGTCTTCGCGATCTGCTGCAGCGCGCGGTCTCCGGTCGCGTGCCCGAAGGAATCGTTAATGGTCTTGAACTTGTCCAGATCGAACGAAAGCACGCCAAAAGAATCGTGATGCACCTGGTATTCAACGAGGGCTGTGCCCAAAGTCATCTCAATGAAACGCCGGTTTGGGAGTTCGGTAAGATGGTCGAGAAATGCCAGCCGCCTCATTGCTTCCATCTTGCGCCGGGCCTCTGTCTGCGCTGAATCGTCACTGAATATCTCGACTGCCCCAACGACGGCCCCGTCGGTGCCGCAAAGCGGCTGTACTCGCACCGTAACCGGAACCCGGCGTCCCTGCTTGTGTCTCAGGAATACATTGGCCTCGTGCCCGGCTCCGTCTTGAATGGATGCCGATAATGGACAACCATCCTGACACAGCCTTTTGCCCTGATAATCGACGTGGCACAAGATGTCGTCCTGGCAGGATCGGCCTACGAGTTCCTTCGCGCTGTATCCACTCAGGCGAAAGGCGCCTTCGTTCCAATACAGAATCTTCCGGTCGCGGTCGACGAAGTACACGCCGTCGCTCATTTGGTCCAGGAGCTCTTTATAGAAGGCCGGGTCGGCAGGATTCATCGGACGCCTTTCTCTGCTAAGGGCGGGGGCTCGTTTGGTCACCAAGCTGATCTAAGCTACATGACGCATCGACCTCTGAATGTGATTTGCGTCACAATGTGATCGATATACAAGCAGTGCTCGGCGCCCGGCGATGCCTAGGAACCGCGGGAGGTAGAGCCTGCAAGCTTCGCTGCGTAATCGCATCCTTTTGAAAGCGGACACTGATCGCACAAAGGAGCCTTTTCCTTGCAGAGAGTTTTCCCGTGCTGGCGCAGCAAAAGATGGGCTTCTTTGAGCGTGTCAGCGCCCGCAGGAAGGTCTGGTTTCAGATCGTCCTGAACAGAGCGGTAAGTGGCCGAATAGCTCGTCTGCAGCCGGCCCCAGCCTATGCGGACCAGCACCCTCAGGCCGTTCGATTCCAATGGCAACCCCGATGCCACTCCGCACAACAACAGTAACTTTTTCTGCGCCGGGATCGCCGATGGTGGGGAATTGCTTCAGAGCCTTTTTAGCTTTCGCGTAAGGCATCGCAAGAATCGAACTCAAATCGCCGGCAAACTGGGTCTGGGTGATCCGCGCGATTTCGCGCCAGCGAAAGACTCGAGTTTCAGGCAGCATTCCTCCGCGTTTTGCAAGGGGCAGCAGCACTTCGTCCGGCGCTTTGAGGATCGCCGCGGCATTGAGCCCGACCTTTCTACGCAATGACTCGAAAACCTCAAGCCTGCGTTCGTCTGAGAGCAGGTAACAGGCATTCTCCCAGATCACCAACTCGAACGGCGTTTTGGCAGCGGGGATTTCCGGTTCCCCGTAGTGTTGCTTCAGCCGGGCAATGGTTTTGCTGAAGGGTTGCATGCCGACCCTATGAAACCACATTCCGGCAGGGGCCGGAAAGAAGCTCGGTTGGTGGGGCGGGCGACAACACAGGGTCGGGAGCCTCTGCTTCAGTCAGAAAGGGCGTTGGGGCAGGCCGGCGACGGAATCGGGTTTACCCCTGTGCCTTGTCATCCTGAGCGAAGCGAAGGATGACAGGGTCGGGGTGGGGTGAGCGCCGCATCACGATTCTGAAACCCGGGGCGACAGTGTGCTTTCACTCAGAAAGGTTGAAGCAGCCCAAGGTTTCGCAAACGAAGTTGGAGTGCAAGCTCGCTGACCTGATACTTGAGAGCTAGCCGCGGAACCGCGTCATCTAGGAAGCCCCCGAGCCTTGTAAAATCGCGCATAACAAGACTGCGCGGCATCAGAAGCGCCGCCGCAAACTGGTTCGCGGCAATCTCAAGGGCGTTCTCCGCCGACGACGAGTTTTCGTCCCGCATGATTACTGTGAACTCTCGATCAACGTGGTCATCCATTGCGTGCTCAAGCCGGTGGTGTGCGATTTCGTGGGCGATCGTAAACCGCTGTCGGTTCCGATGGTGTCCTGAGTTGACCACAATAAAGCTTTGCCCACCCTCCCTGATTAGTGCTCCCGACACACCGGGTTGGAGCGGGGAAATGACTAACTTTATCTCCAGCAACTCTGCGATTTTGTCTACTGGAACGGGAGGCTTGGCGAGGCCTGGCAGCAGGAACAAAAGCAGTTTCTGAGCTTCCTCCTCGGGCGAGAGATTGGTATTTGCTTCGACAGGAGCGGTTGCCATTTACTTCGCCTCCGGGCTAGAGCGACGCCGCGACTTGGCGCTTGATGTCTTTTAGCGCTTCGATCTCGCTGAGGTCGCGTTTCTTGCCGGTTTCAGAAATCACTGGTATCAAATCCCCAGGCTCAACATGCAAGAGCTCTGCCAACTCAAAAATCATCTGGATTTGGATTGGTTGCTTGCCAGCTTCGATGTTCGCCACCGAGGCCCGAGACTTCTGGATCAGGCCAGCAAGGCCTTTTTGGGTCAGTCCTACCCTCTTGCGGGCTTGGGCGACCCGCTGGCCGGCCCAACGATTGACCCACTTCCATTTGCCGTCCATGCACCAAAAGTAAAGCATTTTCAGTGTCAGTGTCAATGTGATTAGACATCCGGGCACAATATAATGCATCAGGCGCAACGGAGTCTAGCAGAATTAGACGCAACGAAGATCAGATTTTACCTGGATAGACAATATATAATGTGACAAACATTGTGAAATTGTAGGTATCGTAGTATTGACACAACGGTCCGACCTGTGCTTTTCTTAAGAGCAAAGGAGGGGCCATGACCCCTGAACAACGTAGCTGTGAGGCAGAAATCGAGGCGCTCGAACGCGAGTCACGTGCGGCCGAGCATGAGGCCAAGGAAATAAAGTCCGAGGCCGAGAAGATAGAACAGCTGGCAGGGCAGATGGAGCATCGCGCGGCAGACCTTGAGCGTAAGGCGGAAGAGATCAAGCGTCATCATTGCGCTCCCCCTGCGCCGCCGTTGCCGGCGCCCAGGCCAGTGCAGCCGCCGCGGGTTCACGGCTACGCGGTTCTTGCCTACGCTCCGTGCAGGTAGTTCATCCGGCGACGACGCTGGACCTCTATCCGGGGCTTTCTCCCGCGACGGTCCCAGACTCCTGCGGGGCAGCCCGGGCTTGGTCCTGTGTGCTTCGCCCGTTTGCAAGCAGCAGGGACGTGCTTCCGGTCTACCGCGGGCTGAGGAACAACGAGGTGGTCATGGTCCAGGCGGGCCACGTCAGCTTGCCCCATAGGGGCGAGCCGCAGGTGGCGCCTGACATGAACGAGCGGTATCTCGTGAATATGGGGACCGAGTTTCTCGTGCGAGTGTTGGAGTACGCCGACGGCAGGCACTCTGAGGTCTACGCCATCCGACCGGAAATTAGTAGGCAGAGGTACCCATTGCATCCGCACCTACGTGATGACCGATCAGCGCTACTCGGAGGCCGTTGCCTACAGGCGCTGTGCACGGACTTTGCCCCAGATAAGGCTTGCAGCTCTTTGGTCGACGTCCTGGATTTCGCAGCAATTTTCTTGGCCAAACATCTCGTCTGGGTTAGGACCCGGTACTATGTTGATCGCCTTCGGGGGAGGGTGCTTTTCATACCCGCGCCCCGCGAGCCACTTACCGATTTCCCCGAGATATACCGAGGTCCCGAATACAATATCCACGCTGCGCGCCTATTAAGGTCCTTTCCGTATCCTTTTCAGGAGAGATTTGGCTGGGAGGGCTTTTGGCCGGGGCCCGCGGCACCGCACGGATTCGCCTCAAACCTAGGGCTCCCCGCATGCGGCCCGTGCCACTGCGGCAGCGGCAGATGCTATGCCGAGTGCCATCGGTCCTGGGACGGTGAGAATCTCTCCCACCTTCTCGCAGCGATGCTCGTTAGTGGTCCGAAGCGTGCAGCTTGACTGACGCAATGCGCCTCCTGTCACCCCACACTGTGATTCAATAGTAGTAATGGCGGTTCCCCTCAGATCCACTGCTCGCGGACGGTTGATTGCGGCTCAGCGCAAGCTGCGCGAGTACGCCATGGTTGCGCGCGCGCTGGCCGACACGTCGCATCCCGTACTGGCGCAGATTATCCCCGCACGCTTTTGCAACCTGAGCTGCGCTTACTGCAACGAGTACGACAAAGTCTCCCCACCCGTCCCGCTCGAAGAGATGTACCGGCGCATCGACCACCTGGGCCGACTGGGAACAGCCATGATCGGCATCTCCGGCGGCGAGCCGCTCACCCATCCCGATCTCGACGACATTATCAGACGCATGAGAAAGACCGGCGCCATCGCCGGCATGATTACCAACGGATATCTGCTGAACCAGGAGCGGATCGAGCGGCTGAATGCGGCCGGCCTCGACCACATGCAGATTTCGATCGATAACGTTGAGCCGGACGAGATTTCAAAGAAGAGCCTGAAGGTGCTGGACAAGAAGCTGCAGATGCTGGCCCAGTTCGCCGAGTTCCACGTGAACATTAATTCGGTGGTGGGCGGCGGGTTCAAGAACCCCAACGACGCGCTGACGATCGGCAAGCGCGCGCTCGAGCTGGGGTTTGAATCGACCATCGGCATTATCCACGACGGCGAAGGGCAACTGAAACCGCTCAACAAAGACGAGGCGCAGGTCTACTTTGAGATGACCAATCGCAGGAAGACCAACTACGCGCAGTTCGACGATTTTCAGGAAGCGATTGTGAAAGGCTGGCCCAACGATTGGCGCTGCCGCGCGGGCTCGCGGTACCTGTACATTTGCGAAGACGGGCTGGTGCACTATTGCAGCCAGCAGCGCGGCTATCCGGGGATCCCGATTGCGGAGTACACGCGCGAGCACGTGAAGCGCGAGTTCCTGACCGCCAAGAGCTGCGCGCCCAATTGCACCATCGGCTGCGTGCACCGCATCAGCTACATCGACCACTGGCGCGCGCCGCAGACGCGGATGGTTGCGCCGGGCGGGCAGGAGCTGGTGAAGATACAGGGGAGCTAAAAGCAGCGAGTCGGCGAGTCAGCTTGAAAACCTCCCCCAGGGGCTGAAGCCCCACACATTTTGGGAGCCCTATCGGCACGAGTAAACTCGTGCCCTGTTACAAGGCGCGTTGAGATTCTCGCTTACCCACCCTTTCGACGGAAAAAAGTCGAAAGGATGGGGCACGGGGGTTTGATGTGGGGCCGGCTCCCAATCCCCAAGCCCGCCGCTCGCTCTCTAGCTTGTCCACTGTTCACTGACCACCGATCACTGTTTCTCCAGCTTGTACAGCGTGAGCGTGGTGCGGCCGTCGTCGTCGAAGATGCGGTAGCTGGCGACGGGGACGAGCGTGTGCCCGGCGATCGCGTCGTAGTCGACTTCGCCGTTCCAGGCGAGATACCAGCCGGGCTTGTAGCGCGCGACCTTGGCGGCCATGTCTTCAGTGCCGTAGGCGCCGTTGATCGACGGCAGGCCGGCGATGAGACCAACTTGCGCGGCGCTCACGCCGAAGAGGAGCTGGCTGCGACGGCGATCGGCGCGGACGTTGGCGGCGATATCGCGCGCGGCGCCGTAGAACTGATACGTGCGATGCGCGAGAACATTGGCGATGGCCACGGAGTTGAAGGCGACGGCGATGGCGATGGCCGCAGCCAGCAGACCGGCGGCGGGCCGCGAGGAGCGGAGAGCTTGGTCGAACGCCAGCACAACGATGAAGACGACGGGCGCGAGCATCATCAGAAAGTAGCGCGGGGCGTAATCGTCCTGGCGGCTGAAGACGAAGATGGCATCGCCGGCGATTGCGAGCCATGAGGCGGTGAAGAGGGGATTGCGCCAGAGCCTGCGGGCGAAGGCGAGGGACGCGATCAGGATGGCGAGGGCCAGCGGATAGAGGAGGCGGTCGATCCAGAGGCCATTGACGGCCAGGTCATGGAGCCAGTGCAGGGTTGCGGACGAGTCGATGTCGGGCATGGCGTTGACGCCAAAGAAGTAGTTGTAGTCGGAGCCATAGCCGAGCCAGGAGACGAAGAGGGCCCAGAGCTTGAGGAGCGCGAGGGGCGCGACGGCTGCGGCGGCGATCGCGCGGAAGAGGGCGCGCCAGTCGCGGCCGGCCGAAGATGAGGCGCGGAAGGCGAGCCACGCGACGGCGGGGATGAGCACGGCGACGGTGGTTTTGGTGAGCAGGGCCGCGGTGATGAGCAGGGTGAGAGCGGCGAGGGGCCAGATGCGGTGCTTGCCGGCATTTGTGGCGTTTGCCGCGCAGGACGCTACGAGGAGCATCGCGCAGAACTCAAAGACGACGAGCGTATCGAGGATGGCGAGCCGGCTGAAGACGAAGGCGAAGGGGCTGGCGGCCATGAGCAGGACGGCGGCTTGCGCAACGATGGGGCTCTCGGCGTATCGGCGGATCAGAAAATAGATAACTCCGAGCGTGGCCAGCGAGAACGCGGCGCTGAGGGCGCGTGCCGCGACGATGCTGATGCCGGTGAAGTGGAAGAGTGCGTCGAGCAGGAGCGGCCATGCGGGCAGGGCTGCGGCGGGGTTGTAGTCGCCGGCGATGTGCCAGTGGCCGGTGAGCGCGTGCATGACGGCGGCATAGGCCCACCAGCCTTCGTCGGTGAACTTGGCCTGGTCGATCATCCACGGCGAGTAGTTGGGGAAGTCGGCTGCGAGCCAGAGGAAGCGGGCGAGGCCGAGCGCGACGATCAGCACCCAGAGCGCGATGCGGAGCGTTCGGCGCAGCGAGAGCGAAAGCAAGAAATCGGTGGGTGCCCCATCCTTGCGACGCCTTTTGTCGCAAGGGTGGGAAAGTGGAAACTCAATCTTCATTTGCGGCGGCATGAATGGCGAGCAGGCGCTCGAGCAGCGGCTTGAGCAGCTTGAGGTCGAGGGCATTGGCGCCGTCGGACCTGGCGTTGGCGGGATCGTCGTGCACCTCGAGGAAGATGCCGTCGACGCCGGCGGCCACGGCTGCACGGGCGAGGAGGGGGATGAATTCCGGCTGGCCGCCGCTCACGCCGTTGGCCGCCGAGGGCTGCTGCACGGAGTGGGTGCCGTCAAAGACCACCGGGGCCAGGTTGCGCATGATGGCCAGCGAGCGGTAGTCGACGACGAGATTGTTGTAGCCAAAGCTTGCGCCGCGCTCGGTGAGGAAGATGCGCTCGTTGCCGGTGGAGCGGATCTTTTCGACTGCGTGGGTCATGTCCCACGGAGCGACGAACTGCCCCTTTTTTACGTTGATGGCGCGGCCGGTGCGGGCGGCGGCGATCAGCAGGTCTGTTTGGCGGCAGAGGAAGGCGGGAATCTGGAGAACGTCGACAGCCTCGGCGGCGACTTCGCAATGTGCGGGCTCGTGGACATCGGTGAGGACGGGGAGGCCGGTGGAGCGCGCGATCACGCCGAGGATGCGGGTCCCTTCAACGAGTCCTGGGCCGCGAAAGCTCTTGACGCTGGTGCGGTTGGCCTTGTCGTAACTGGCTTTGAAGATAAAGGGGACGCCTAGGTCGGAGGTGATGCGCTGGATGGCGTCGGCCATGAAGCGGGCGTGGGATTCGGATTCGATGACGCAGGGACCGGCGATGAGGAAAAGCCGGCCCGCGCCGACCTGGACCGGCCCAATTTCAAAGGAGTTGCTCACGAGGAAGATTCTACAGGGATCAGGGATCAGAGATCAGAGATCAAAGATCAGGGGTCAGCGGTCGAAAACGCCGCGACGAACTCGGGGCCTGCGGTGAACGCAGGCCCTTTAAGTGCAAAGAGCCTCAGGCGATGGCGACATGGGCGAGCTGGAGCCGAGGCCCGCGTCAGCTGATGTGGCTGCGCGACCACTCCCAGAGTGCGCGGTCGAGCGTGCGCAACGGCGTGGCGCCAGGCAATTCGCTCTGCGGCTGCACGATGTTGCTCTCGGCCAGCCGCTTGCAAAAGGCCAGGTACTCCTCGTAAAAGTGCACATCGTGCCGCGCGTGGCCCAGGGCTTCGAGGGCGCGGTAGTCGAGCACCGTGTAGCGCTCGGGGTAAATTGCCGCCAATATGGCCGAGGCCACCGGCAGGTCAACGCCCTGCAGATCGAGCAGCGCCCGCACCGCGGATTCAGTGGTGGCTTCGGGAGCCGTCACCGCCGCCAGCACGCGCCGGATTTTCTCGTTGCTGTTGGCAATCAGGTATTGAACCGAGCGCTCCGACTTCCAGCGCACAATTGCTTCGAGATTGGCCAGGGTAAAGTCGCCGTTTCGAATGCCTTCGCCGGCTTCAAATGCAGCCTTTTCTAGCTCTTGTACCTTTTCCCCTGCCTTCTTCCAATATTCTTCCGCCAGCTCCTGCAGTTCCGCCTCAGCGGGTTGGAGCTGAAAATACGCAACCATCGTTCAGCCTACCTTTCGCTCAAAAACTTTCAAACAATAGGCCCGCAGCAAAATCGTTGTCAATAGCACGCCTGGGTCCACGAAAGTAGGATGCAAGTTGGGTTTCAAAGTGGGATGAAAAGGCGGCGAAAATGGGTTTGCCAGGAATGGAAATGCCCCTTAGAACAGGCTATTTGAGGCCAGTGATGCGAAGGAAGACAAGCAAAGCGTCAAAAGGCCGGGCCGGTGATGCATATTTCCATAAATATATAAATATGCTATTATGGAAATATGCGGACGACTGTGGACATACCGGATGAGACTTATCGCAAGCTGAAGGTCAAGGCTGCGCTCGAGGGCCAGACGGTGCGGGAGATTGCCCTGCGGGGAATTCAACGGGAGATCGACCATCCGGCGGAGAAAGCCGTGCGCCGTCTCTCCGAACCCATCCTCAAATCCTACGCGCCCGGTTCAATTCGGATCGACAATGAGCAAATCTACGACCTCATCGGTTTTCCTTGATGTGAATGTGTGGCTGGCGCTGAGCACGCGCGACCATCAGCACTTTGAGGCGGCATGGAAGTGGTACATGAGTACGCCTCAGGAAACTGTTTTGACCTTTTGCCGTTTCACACAGCTTGGCTACCTGCGCCTTTTGACCACGCAGGGTGTGATGGGCAAAGGCACCCTGTCACAAGCTGAAGCCTGGCAGGCTTACGACCAGTGGATTGAGGCGGCTGGAGCTGAGCTGATCGGCGAACCGTTGGGAGTTGAGCCCGGCTTCCGTTCGAGAAGCAGTGCAGAGCAGGCCTCGCCGAAGGAGTGGGCCGACGCTTACCTTGCGGCGTTTGCCGAAGCTGCCGGATTAACGCTCGTGACGTTCGACCGCGCGCTGGCGGCGAAGGTGGAGGGGGCGGAACTGCTGGGGTGAATTAGTGAATACGAGTACAAGTTTTAGCTTGTTTCCTCCAGTCACTCTTCGTGTGCAATAGAGGCTGAATCGAAGTAATATCTGATCTGACTTCTACCTTATGTACGTGTCCGGGCTGAAGGCAAAGGAAGTAGGCGCGTGCCGTGCCTCGGCGCATGCGATATGAAAGTACCTTGCTGTTTTTGAGTTTATTGCTGAGATTTTCCGTTACCTGCTCGATTTGAGATTGATGCGAGGACTTTTCTTCTTCGCTCTTCTTCTCACGATTTAAATGATGATAAACAAGAATCGATTGCCCACCCTCCCAGTATTCATCTAGTTCTGAGTAATAGATGTGCTTGGGAGAAATGCCATCCTCTCCTCCTATTCCATTGTCTGGGTCAAAAAAGACCAAATCACATAATTCAGGAACGAGTCTGCTGCGAGCTTTCCTATCCGGTCCGGTGCGATCGACGCCAGACTCAAAAACCTCATTAAAGAAAACTGCACTTGGCGCAAATCGGCGAATCAGAGCCTCAAGATCGGTAATCGCGCGTTCTTCCTTTTCTCTATTTGCTAACGGGAGAATTGCCTCATAAATATCTCGATCGCAGCAACGCAAACAGTCTTTGCCTTTGTATTTAACGTAGTCTCTATGCTTTCCATCGGTGCGATTATCGTTGGGAGTTAGCACCCAATTCACGCCGACTCTGAAGCCACATGCGGCAAGATGTTTCAGAAGAAGCACCTTCCCGAAGTCGCCAATATCGCCGACATATTGTTCTTTCATTGCAGTTGTCCCGAAAATGACGAGTATACGGTTCGTTGAAGAGCAACCGCAGATCCTTCGACTCCCTGCGCCGTGCTCCGGTCGCTCAGGATGACAAAGCGTTAGTGAATGCTTCACTGTCGCCGGACTCCTGCGCGCCGCGCGCCAGCCGGTTGCGGTAGCTGGCGACGATGAACTCGCGGAACAGCGGGTGGGGCTCGAGGGGCTTCGACTTGAACTCGGGATGGAACTGGCAGCCGATGAAATACGGATGGCCGGGGATCTCGACGATCTCAACGTAGGTTGAGTCGGGCGTGGTGCCGCTGATGCGCAGGCCTCCGCCGGTGAGCAGCGCTTCGTACTCGCGGTTGAATTCGTAACGGTGGCGGTGGCGCTCGCTGATCTCGCTTTGGCCGCCGTAGACCATCGAGGCCAGCGATTCGGGTTGCAGGACGCAGGTCCAGGCGCCGAGCCGCATGGTGCCGCCCATTTCTTCAACTCCCAGCAGCTCGCGCAGTTTGTAGATGATGCGGTGCTGCGCGGCGGGATCGAACTCGCTTGAGTTGGCGTCTTTGAGGCCGCAGACGTTACGGGCAAACTCGATGCACGCGGTCTGCATGCCCAGGCAGATGCCGAAGTAGGGCACGTTTTTCTCGCGCGCGTAACGAATGGCGTTGAGCATGCCTTCAATGCCGCGCTTGCCGAAGCCGCCCGGCACCAGGATGCCGTCGAAGCCGTCGAGCTGCGGCTCGTAGCTGCGGTCTTCTGGAGTTTCCGATTCGAGACCTTCGCCCTCGATCCAGGTAATCTTGAGCTTCAGGTTCTGCGAGACCGCGCCGTGGGTCAGCGCTTCTTTGAGCGATTTGTAGCTGTCCTCGTAATCGGTGTACTTGCCTACGATGGCGATGGAGACCTCGTCTTTGGGGTGGTAGCAACGGTCGACCAGGTCGCGCCATTTGCTCAGGTCGGCCTCCGGCGCCTCCTTGTGCAGGTACTTGAGGATGAGCTCGTCGACGCCTTCCTGGGCGAAGTTGAGCGGCACCTCGTAGATTGAGGGTACCGTCTTAGCGCCGATCACGGCGCGCTCTTCAACGTTGCAGAAGGCGGCAATCTTCTGCTTGATCTCGCGGCTCAGCGGGCGCTCGGAGCGGCACATGAGCACGTCGGCCTGGATTCCGATGGAGAGCAGTTCCTTGACGGAGTGCTGGGTGGGCTTGGTTTTGAGTTCCTGCGCGGCGGCGATCCATGGCACCAGCGTGAGGTGCACAAACACCGTATTTTCGCGGCCAAGTTCCTGTCGCATCTGGCGGATGGCTTCGAGGAACGGCAGCGATTCGATGTCGCCCACGGTGCCGCCGATCTCGACGATGGTTACGTCGGCCCCATTGGCAGAGACCTTGCGCATGGCATTCTTGATTTCGTTGGTGACGTGGGGAATGACCTGGACGGTTTTGCCCAGGTAGTCGCCGCGGCGCTCTTTTTGGATGATTTGCTCGTAGATGCGGCCGGTGGTGAGATTGTTGTCGCGCGAGAGAGGCGCGTGGGTAAAGCGCTCGTAGTGACCCAGGTCGAGGTCGGTTTCTGCGCCGTCGTCGGTGACGAATACCTCGCCGTGCTGGAAGGGCGACATGGTTCCGGGATCGACGTTGAGGTAGGGGTCGAACTTCATCATGTTCACGCGCAGGCCGCGGCTCTCAAGCAGGCAGCCGATTGAGGCCGCCGCCAGACCCTTGCCTAAACTGGACACAACTCCGCCCGTCACAAAGACATACTTTGCCGACATCGATGCAACCTCTTTACTGGAATGTTGTGATTGGACGTACCTGGTGGGCACATTCAAGTATGGCAGAGATGTTGCTGCGGCGGAAGAGGGTTTTTGACGCGGCTTAGGATAACTGGGGCGATACTCCTTGTAAGTGGCTGGCCGGGCAGGAGCTTGAGGGCGGGCGAGCTTGCAGGCGGCGTGACCTTCTTGAATTCCGCCGGTGGAGGTGGGTATGGAAGACCGGATTGAGGTTATGAAGGCGGATATCACCAGGCTTTCCGTGGACGCAATTGTGAACGCGGCGAACAGTTCCCTGCTGGGCGGGGGCGGGGTGGATGGGGCGATCCATCGCGCGGCCGGGCCGGAGTTACTTGCCGAGTGCCGGGTGCTTGGCGGCTGCCCCACGGGCCAGGCGAAGATCACGAAGGGCTACCGGCTGCCGACGCGATTTGTGATTCATACGGTTGGGCCGGTCTGGAGCGGCGGACGGAGCGGCGAGCCGGAATTGCTGGCGAGCTGTTACCGCGCATGCTTTGCGATTGCGCGGGAAAAGGGGCTGAAGACGCTGGCGTTTCCGGCAATCAGCTGCGGCATCTACGGTTATCCGATCCCTGCGGCGGTTGAAATTGCGGTGCGCGAGACGCGGACGGCGCTGGGCGCGAACCCGGAGATTGAGAAAGTGATCTTTGCGTGCTTTGGGGATGAGGTGTTTGGCGCGTATATGAAGGAACTGGGGCTGAGGTAGCAGCTCAGTGTCGCGAATCCGACGCTTCCCGAAGAACAACTGCAGGTCCTTCGACTTCAATCGTCCGCTGCTGCGGACGATCTTCACAGGATGACAGCATTTGTTGAGCAACGAGGTTTAATCTCAGCGCCGCTTCTATTTGGTTGGAGTGACGGGTGTGTTGGCCGGAGCGGCTGGAGTGGAGTCCCAGGGTATCTGCACCGATGGCAGGCAGTTTTGTCCCTGTGCTGAGGCCTTCAGCACTCCCTGGGTCTTGCCCTGGATGAACGGAAAGCCGGCCACCATGGCGTGGCCGTTCTGGTCGGTGGTCACTTCAACATTCGCAACATCGCCCTGCGACTCGAGAATGACCGACAGACGCATTTTCGGGGTGAATCCGTCGGCCACAACCAGCACTGCGGCAGCACCGGGCGCACCGATTCTGGCTTCAAGGCGGCAAAGGCGGTCAACGTTTACCACCGGATAGGGGACAATGGTTCCGAAGGCAGTCACATCGCGGTCACGGCTGGCAACTGCGTATCGGGTAGGCTCGCCGGGGGTGGTCTTTGGGGTCACATACAATTCTGCGCCCGGCAACTGGGAAACACCTTCCTCTTCAGGATTGGGCCGGCGGGTCATCACCAGGCCCTGCGCATTCACGTACACATCCTGATCGCTGTTATTAATCAGCTTTCCCACCTCCCATGTAGACAAGGCGTACACCTTATTCTCCGGCGCTCCCTCGGCGAAAACCCGATAGCGAATCTGGTCGCCTTGGGCGGAGTGAGTCTCGTCGACCTTCTCAAAACGAAGGTGGACGGCCATACGGTCAAGATTGCCTGCGCCGCCGTTATCCCAGTGCAATTGCTGGACGAGGGTTGCGATCAATTCATTGCTGGGCGTGGAACCATTGCGAAAAACCAGGTACGAAAGGCCGGAGACGTCCTTTTCCTTGAGCTTGGGTTCTTTGGTAAATGCAGGGGGATGAAGCTGGGCGATGACGCAGCACGCGATGAGCAGGAATCTGGCAGTTGGCCGTGTCATGTATATAGTGTCTGCTATGAGCTTTAAACACGCAATAAACAACCGGCCCAGGCAGTTGCGCAGTTTGAAGCTCCAGAGTTGGCCCTGGAGCCGGCCCGCGCCCTTGCGCCTCTTCTGAGAGCCTGACATCATGAATGGAACAAGTGCCGGAACTCGTACAGATCGGTTTTCAGCCGTCGAAGTCTGCCATCGCTGGTGCTCCGAAGCCACGCGCTTCAGTGCTTTGGATACAGGGCGTCACGCTGGCATGGATGCTCGTGGAATTCGGCGTCTCTGCATACGCGGCTGCAACGGCTCACAGCCCCGCGATGCTGGCCTTTGGCTCCGACAGCCTGGTAGAGCTCCTGTCCGCTACTGTTGTGCTCCTGCAGTGGATCCCAAGCTTGTCTATCCCGGAACAGAGGGCAAGCCGAACAGCCGGAGCTCTGCTTTTTGTGCTCGCCTTTGTGGTTGCAGTGATTGCCGTTGCGTCATTGGCTTTGCGGTTGCGGCCTGCATCGAGTTACGCGGGTATAGCAATCACCATCGCGGCGCTGATCGCAATGCCTGTTCTAGCCCTCCTCAAGCGCCGTGAGGCTGGTCGCAGCAAGAATGCAGCCTTGGCCGCCGATGCAGTGCAATCCGCTACTTGCGCGTATCTTGCCCTCATCGCGCTGGCGGGCCTCGCTATCAATGCAGCATTTCATGTCGCATGGTTCGATTCGGTTGCCGCTTTGGTGGCTGTTCCCATCCTCGTAAAGGAGGGCAGATCGGCCTGGCAAGGTCAAGCCTGCGGATGCTGCTGAGAGCCTAATTATCAAATTGCACCACTACCCCAGCTCCGGTTGAGAGCCGGGACCGGTTTTGAAGCACGTCGATAGGCCGGGCCGCGCCCGAGTTGCCTGAGCGCGGCCGGAGCAAAGTTGCGGTTAGAAATTGAACGTCAGCTTGGCCGTCAGCGCGCGCGGGGTTACGTAGTGCGTGCCGCTGAAGGTGGAAAGAAAGTTGTACAGCGCGTACTTGTTGGTGACATTGATGGCCGTGAAGTCGAGATCTGTTTTGAACTTGTCAGCGCGGAAGATGTTGTTCTTGCCAACGGTGACGTCGAAGAGGCTGCGTTGCGCTACGCGCGGCGGGTTGTGGTCGTTGTCGCCCGCGCTCGGCGCCGGGACACTAAGCAGGCTTGAGGTGAGCTGGTTGGCCTGGCACTCATAGTACGGCGTGTTCGGTATCGGGGTGCCAATCAAAGTTGTGGGAGTTGCTTTAACCCCGTTGCAGGCGAGCCCCGATTGAAATTCCTCGTCCGCGGTCAATGGAAGGTACGCGAGTCCTCCAGTCACCGGGTTGGTGGTAGCAGGAATGTTGTTGTCCACCAACAGTACGGCAGGCTGGCCGTTGAGCATCGCGGGGTTGCCGTCGGGCGTGAATGAGCTGTTGCCGCAGGGAGTGTTGGGATCTGTCGGTCCATAGCAAGGCGTTGAGCCGGCTACCAGGCCCGAGTCGAAGCGCCAGTTGAAGCCGCCCCAAAGGCCATTCCACCAGCCATCATGTGAAAGCGTGTACTGGAAGTGCGTGGTTTCGTTGAATTTTTCGTCGTGATCGATGCGGAAGGGATATTGGGTTCCGACAGCGACTCCGCTGGTGGCTCCGGCTCCAGCCACCTGAGGCCCGAAGAAGCGTGCCGCCACCGACGAGGCGACGAAATAGGCGCTGAAGCCGCGGGTCTCGGGGACTTCGGCGCGGAGAGCGTAGCCGGGGATCTTGGAGTTGTGCCAGTCTACGGGGAAGGTGATGGGTGTATTACCCAGGATGCTGAAGTCAAAGCCGTTGTGGGTGTACTTCCAGATGTACTCGCCGCTCACCACGGCATGTTTTCCAAGTGCCTGCTGGAAATTCGCATGGAACTCGTTGCGGAAGCCCGGCTGGACCCTGCCTTCGACGCCTGGGTTGCAGCCGAGGAGGGGATTAAGAACCTGGTCGTCGCATCCCAGGCTGGAGAGCACGAGATTCTCGTTGAAGGGCGTTTCCATCGTGCGCGCGTAGGAGGCAGCCAGGACGGTGGCGGAGGGTTTGATGGTATACGCGAGGCCGACGCGGGGCTCGGGCTGGCGGCCAATCGCCAGGCCGTTGTACACGTCGCCGCGCATGCCCAAGTTGAAAACCCAGTTGCCGGCCTTGATCTGGTCTTCGATATACATCGCCAATTCTTTTACGTCGGTGCGGCCGGGCCAGTAGTAATTGCTTCCGCCGCGGGTGAGGTCGTAGGAGTATAGCACCGGGTTAAAGTCGCCATTCGCAAAGGACGTTTCGCCGTCGCAGTTCGGCGTAAATACACCGTTCACGAGGGTGGCGTTAAATCCCGGCAAGGAATTGCCGTATGCGTCTGTGCAGGGTGAATTATAGGTGTTGTCTACGATTCCCAGTGTGTCATGTTCGCGCAGGAAGGTCTGCCCGTACTGGAAGCCGGCTTTGAGGTTATTGACCCCTTTGACATACGAATAGTCGCCGTGAATCGCTGCGTCGGTGAGCGTGCGGTACTGGGAGATGGACGAGGTTTGAAGGTTGGCGGGTCCCAGGTCGGCAAAAACATTGGAACTGGGATAGTAGCCGTAGATGTCTTTGCGAACAAAGGCGCCCAGGTTGACGACCGAGTCGTTGCTGATGATATGCGTGTAGGTGGGCGAGATATTGAACGTATTGATCTTGGAGGCCTGGTCGGTATTGCCCACATCAACGAAGTTGGGACTGGCGCTGGCGCCTCCACCGGCTTCGGTGCCGCCATCCGTCACATTCTGGACGGCTATGTTCTGGAATGCATTGGGTGTCTGGAACCACGACCGGCTGTAGTTGAGATCGAGATGGACGGAGTCGGCTTGATCGAAGCTGTAATCGATGCGGTCAAAGACGTTCTGTTCGTTGCCCTTGTCGTGGAAGACGGTGAACTCAGGCGGATCGAGAAAGCGCCCGGTGTTCAGGCCGTCGGCTTCGATAAAGTTGCCCCAGCTTTTGCCGCCGTAGGAGAGATCGAAGCCGCCTGTGGCCGACCCGAAGCTGCCATAGGAAAGGTTGATGTTGCCCGTGGGCTTGGTGATTCCCTGCCCGGAACGGGTGGTAGCGACGATAACGAGGCTGGTTTTGCCGCCGAACTCGGCCGGAGGCGCGCCGCTGATGACTTCAATGGATTGGACAGCGTCGGCCGGTAACTGGTTGGAGAAGACCTTGCTCTGCTGGTCGGTGATCGGCTGTCCATCGATGGAGAACGAGTTGGAGGCGTGGTCGCCGAGACCGTGGAAGAGGCCGTTGGAGTCGGCCGCCACGCCGGGCGTGGAAAGAGTAACCAGAGAGCTCAGCGTTGAAGATGCGCTCTCGAGGGGCACCTTGTTGAACAGGTCGCGGTCCACGTCGACGTGGAATGTGGGGTCGTCTTCTATCAGGTCGCCGGAGGATTCGACGGTGACGGTTTGACTGCCTCCGGAGATTTGCATGACCAGCTTGAGGCTGGTTCCCACCGACGAGCCAATTTCCGTACTCCGGCTCAAGCGGGCAAACCCCTTAGCGAAGGCATCGATCCGATAGGGGTTAAAGGGGACGTTGGGGAACACGAACTGGCCGGTGGCGTCGGTGGTCACGGTGTGGTCGTAATGGCTGACCTCGTTGCTCAGGTGAACCGTCGCGTTGGGAATGACTGCGCCGGATGGATCAGTAACCGTGCCGCGTATGGCGCCGGCGTTACCGCTTTGCGCCTGCGCGCAGAGCGCCGCGAGGCCGAGGACGAGAAAGGGAAGGATGCGTAGCATTGCGCCACGAGGGAATTGCATGGCATAGTCTCCTGAAAATCAGCTGAAATGCGATCGATTTGCCGGCGGTAATTGGCCGCGCGGCAGTTTCTCAGCAAATTAGAGTGTCAATCCGGTTGCAAATGAGCCTGACCAGTGAGCCTGAATCGAAGAGCCGAAAGCTCACGCGCCGAATGCGGCGAGTGAGCCTTTCAATTGTTCTAATGAATGCGAAGGATGCGTCAGGCTCGACGGGAATTAACGGCCGGAGTGGCGCTCAGCAGGAGACGGGAGGGGGGCGGATAAACAGCCTGGATTGCCGTTTACGCACGACGGGAACCGGCTCGGCCACGGGTGCCAGGGATTCAAGCTGCACCATCACGATGATGGCTGCTGCAATCGCAGCCGGAATGGCTGTGTGCATGACGATGCAGAGCTGACAGTGATCCGCATCGGTCCCGTTGGCGTGCTGGTGAGCAACCTGGGCAATGGCCAACATGGCCAGAAGGACAAGGCACAGCCCGGCGATCGCCAGCATCAAGCTGCGGCGCGAGCGGAAATCCATGTTCAAATTTGCCCTGAGTCCTGTCAAAATCGAATTCCTACACTTTAAGGATACACAAAATTGGACGCGCCAGCAGCGCCGCTGGTTACGATTAGATGCGCCATAATCAGGCGAGGCTGCCAACAGTGCTTCCCGGGCTTCGTCTAAACTGAGGGTTCATATCGACTTTCGCGCGTTTGGGGGAGCAACGCGGCGAGCTGGTGAGGCCGCTGAAAGCGCGACCCGCGTTTTGTGCTGCCCCACCCTGGCGACAAAAACAAAGACGTCGCGAGGATGGGGCACCCGGCTGGCTGAAAGCGCAACTTCCCGGGCCAGAGCGCCCGATCTTCGCCATGTTACTGATTCCTCAGTCTCGACGTGCATTGCCGGCCTGCCTGGGCCTGTGTCTGGGCCTGTTTCTGGGTCCCGTTCTGACCGCAGCCCCGGCGTGCGGCCAGAGCTCGGACCAGTCTGACAACCATGGCAAGCCCCTCCCCATGAAGCCGGATCTGCCGGGCATGGGCCGCAACCACCGGCTGATCCTGAAAGACGGCAGCTTCCAGGTGGTGCGCGAGTACAAGATCGTGGGCGAACGGGTGCGCTATTTCTCACAGGAGCGCGGCGACTGGGAGGAGATGCCCGTCGACCTGGTGGACTGGGACGCGACGAAGAAATGGGAGCAGGAGCACACCGATCTGACTTCTGACGATGACGCGTCGCCGGCCATGAAAGAGGCCGAGTCGATTGACAAGGAAGAGACCGAGGAACGCGAGGACCAGAAGGCGCGCATGCCCGAGGTTGCAACCGGCCTCGAGCTGCCGGATGAAGACGGCGTCTTCGTTCTCGACAATTTTCAGGGCACTCCCGAGCTGGTTGAGCTGCCGCCCAGCGATCTGGACCTGAACGCACGCTCGCGGCACGGTATCGGCGTGCTGAATCCCATGGCCGGGCAGCGCGCCGACCTGGTGCTGGAGGGTGCTCACTCCAAGATTCACCTGCACGTCAACGAGCCGTCGTTCTTCCTCTCGCTCGACGTCGCGGACGAAAAAGAACCGGTGCTCTCAGAGCCGGTCACGGTGCACACTTCGACTGAAGGAATGAATCACAAGCCCAAGCAGGGCGCGCACTCGCCTCAGTCGGGTTTTGCTCTTGTGAAGGTGGACGAGCGCAACGCGGTTCGCATCATCGGCGCCGTTCACGTAAGCCCGGGCGGCCAGGTTACGCAGGATGAAAATGTGATTCCCGCGAACGTGCAAGTGATGCCAGGCAAGCACTGGCTGCGCATCGATCCCAAGCAGCCTCTGGAGATCGGCGAATACGCGCTGGTTGAGATTCTTTCGTCCGAAGACATCAACCAGCAGGTATGGGATTTTCGCGTGGACCCGACCAAGGGTGACAATCCGGGGTCGATTACGCCGATTCAGAAGGAGAGCCGGTAGGGTCTCCCCACCCAAGCGGAGCCTGAATCCACCCCACAGACGAAGACCTGTCTGTGGGGGCCCCGGAAATGGGGCGCCCAGGTTCGTCCTCGATTAAGACGATTCAGTCGAGGTTCGTGCTATCCCACCCTGGCGGCAAGAACAAAGACGTCGCTAGGATGGGGCACGGAAGTTCGCGCTCTGCTCGATTCGGCTTAGTAGATCACCTTCAATCCGAACTGGATGATGCGCGGTTCGAAGGTGCTGGAGATGGCGCCGCCGCTGCCTCCGGTCACTGTGCCGCCTACGACTAAAATTCGCCCGAGAGTACAACGATTCGCCTGAGAGTACAACCTCTTTGCCATTCCATGAGCCCCTTCGAGAGCGTATAAATCGAATCGTTGATTCAGTCGCAGCCTGTTCAGCTCCATGCCTTCTCTTTCCATGCTGCACGAAGGTCGAGGGGGCCCGGGGGTTGCGCCTGACACAGCGGTTTCGCACATGGCAGATTGCGGGGCGCGAGAGCAGGTCCGCGACAGGGCTATGAATGAGTGAAGAAAGATCTGACCAAAATGATTGATTACTACGAGTTTCTGCAAATTAGCCCCAATGCGGATTCAGAAACAATTCATCGTGTGTTCCGGTTTCTGGCCGCGCGTCTGCACCCCGATAATCCAGAAACGGGCGACGTGGAGATGTTCTACCAGTTGAAGGCGGCTTACAACGTTCTTTCGAACCCCACGGCCCGGGCCGACTACGATGCGAAGCGCAAAGCCGAGCCGGCCCAGCAGAACCCCTATTCTGAAGAGGTCGACTTCATGGACAGCCTGGATGGCGAGCTCAATCGCCGCCTGGCCGTGCTGGCCGTGCTTTATTACCGCCGGCGCACCAGTCCCCACATGCCCGAAGTAAGCCTGGGCGAGATCGAGACCCGCATGGGTTTCCCGCGCGACTATCTGGACTTTACGATTTGGTATTTGTACAAAAAGGGTTACGTGACCAAGGGAGACAACGCCCAACTGGCGTTGACGGCCGACGGGGTGGACTTTATCGAGACGCAGCGTGGCAATCTCCCTGTGTTGAATAAACTGCTGACCAGCGGCGGGCAGACGACCGTTGACGCGGCTCGAGGGAGCCAGCGGTGGCAAACATACCAGACGCCGCCGCCGGGCAGCCGGGGCATTTTGCCTCAGGAAATGGCCTGCGCCGTCGAACGGTATGCCTGAAGCCAGGGCGAAGTGGAGGCTCAGGGTCGGCGAAAGCGAAGAGGGCTTTTATCCGATCGGCCGGGCCGCGTACGATGCGACTTTCCATCGCCCGAGAGTAGAACTTCCTCGCCATTCCATGAGCCGCTTCGAGGGTGTATAAATCGAAGCATCGGGTTATCTGCAGACTGCTCGGCTTCATGCGTTCCCCTTTGCTTCTGAAAGAAAGCCGAGGGATAAGGTGTGCAGGTGATCCGCACTTGATATAACCAATTACGATGCGTCCGATAGCGTCCCGGGCAAGTGGGGCCGCCAAATAGTTGTCTCCAACAATAGAAGGATGAGCTCGACAGGATGGTCGATTATTACGAGTTTCTGCAGATAAGCCCAAATGCCGATGCCGATACGATTCATCGCGTGTACCGGTTTCTGGCGTCCCGGCTACACCCCGATAACCCCGAATCGGGCGACGCCGAAATGTTCCACCTGCTGAAGGTGGCATACGATGTTCTTTCGAACCCCACGGCCCGGGCCGACTACGATGCAAAGCGCAAAGCCGAGCCGGAACAGCAGAACCCCTATTCAGAGCAGGTCGACTTCATGGACAGCCTGGATGGCGAGCTCAATCGCCGCCTGGCCGTGCTGGCCGTGCTCTATTACCGGAGGCGCACCAATCCCCACATGCCCGAGGTAGGGCTTGGCGAGATCGAGACGCGCATGGGGTTCCCACGCGACTATCTGGACTTCACGATCTGGTATTTGAACAAGAAGGGCTACGTGACCAAGGGGGACAATGCCCAAATGGCATTGACGGCCGACGGGGTGGACTTTATCGAGACTCAGCGGGGCAATCTCCCTGTACTCAATAAGCTGCTGACCAGCGGCGGAGGACGTCCGACCGTGGAAGACGCCCGAGCAAACCGGCAACAACAAACTCAGCAACCGGCATCACCCAGAGGCCCTGTTCCCTTCAACAGCAATGTGGCCCGCGCCGACCGGCGCGGTGACGAGGAACGGCGCGACGGTGCGGACCGCCGGGTAGGACTTCCCGATATTCGCGTGGTAAGAATTGAGCGCCGCAAGCAAGCATCCGACCGGCGCGCAGAAAAAGAGGCACGGCGCCTTAAGGATGCAGGCCACCACGCGGCCGACTAGGATCTGGTTCCGTCTCTCTGAAACTCAGTGGGCTCGAAAGAGCCCGCATCACTGCACAACCGCTATTCGCGAACGGCGATCCCCAGCGCTTTCATCTTGCGATAGAGATGGCTGCGTTCAAGCCCCAGCAATTCCGCGGCGTGGCTGATGTTGTTGCGCGCTTCCTCAATCTTTTTCTGGATGTATTCCCGCTCGTAGGCGTCGCGTGCCTGTTGCAGCGACGAAAACTCTTCGCCGGCGCGCGTTTTGGCCCTGGGCGCCCCGGGCGGCAGATGCTTGCGCTCAATGCGCAGCACGCGCGGATTGAGAATGAGCACGCGCTCGATCATGTTCTTGAGTTCGCGCACGTTGCCCGGCCAGTGGTAGCCGCCAAGCACTTGGAGCGCATCCTCGCTGATTTCCATGCGCGGGCGCCCATATTGACGGCCGAAATCGGCCAGGAATTCTTTGACCAGAAGCGGTATATCCTGCTTGCGCTCGCGCAGCGGCGGCACAAAAAAAGGAACCACGTTGAGGCGATAGAAAAGATCTTCTCGGAAGTTGCCCTTGGCAATCTCCTCTTCGAGATCCTTGTTGGTGGTGGCGATGAGCCTGACGTCGACGCGCAAGGGCTGCGTGCCTCCCACCGGCGTGAACAGTTGCTCGTCGAGGGCGCTCAGCACCTTGGCCTGCGTCTTCAGGCTCATGTCGCCCACTTCATCCAGCAGCAGCGTTCCACCATCGGCGCGTTCCAGTGTGCCGCGCTGCTCGAGCGGCGAGCCAGGGCTGAAGCCCTGGCCTACCGCGACATGACGGTATCCGAAGAGCTCCGCCTCGATGTGCGCCTCGGGAATAGCCGCGCAGTTCAGCTCGACAAAGACGCGGTCGCGGCGCAGGCTCTCGGCATGAATGGCGCGGGCGATCAACTCCTTGCCGGTGCCGGATTCGCCGTAGATGAGCACGCGGCCGTTGGTGGGCGCCATCAGCTTGATTTGCTGCCGCAGGGCTTTTACCGGCACGCTTTCGCCGGTGAGCACCGAGCCCACGCTGAACTGCCGCTTGAACTCCTGGTTTTCAGCCCGAAGACGCCGCGCTTCGACGGCGTTCTTGAGCACAATCAGCGTGCGCTCGAGCGAGAGCGGCTTCTCAAGAAAGTCGTAGGCGCCCAGCTTGGTGGCCTTCACCGCGGATTCGATGGTGCCGTGCCCGCTGATGATGACCACTTCAGGCCGCGTCTCCAACGGCTGCCGGCGCAGATCGGCCAGGACGTCGAGACCGTCGCGATCGGGCAGCCAGATGTCGAGCAGCACCACGTCATAAGGCGCGTCTTCAAGCAAAACCACTGCTTCGGCCGCGGTTGCCGCAGTGGCTACGCCATAGCCTTCTTCGCGCAAAATCTCTTCGAGCGAGCTGCGTATTTCTGCTTCGTCGTCCACCACCAGAACGTGATCCATCAACGCAACCCTTTCACAGCCGGCTCGACCTTCGCGGCCTGAACGTCATCGATCTGCGGCTGGCCGCCCGTATCAACCAGCGGCAAACGCAGGAGGAACCGCGCGCCCTTGGGGCTGTTTGACTCGGCGCGAATCGAGCCGCCATGTTCCTGCACGATCTTGGCCGCGATCGACAGGCCCAGCCCGGTTCCGCGATGCTTGGTGGAGTAAAACGGCAGGAACAACCGCTCGCGAATCTCATCGGTCAATCCATGACCGGTGTCGGAGACGGCAACTTCGACCGCCGCGCCGTCCTCGGTAAGCGATGTGTGCACGCCGAGAATGCGCAGCAGGCTGCCCTGCATGGCTTCAGCGGCATTGTCGATGAGATTGGCCAGAGCGCGGCGAATGGCATCGGGATCGGCAATCACCATGGGCAGTCCGGGCTCGAGATCGCGCTGCAAGGAGATGCCCACAAGCCGGCCGGCAAACAGCGCCAGCGCCTCATCTGCCACCTGGTTCAGATCGCATGCGCGCGGCTGCGAGACCGGAAACTGCGCCAGCGCCGAGAACTGATCGACCAGCGTGCGCAAAGTTCCCACGCAGCCCAGGATCACCTCGCTGCATTTGCGGATAATGCCCGGCGACTCCATTTGACCGCGATCGAGATGGCGCGCGATGCGCTCGGCTGAAAGGGCAATAGGCGTGAGCGGGTTCTTGATCTCGTGGGCCACGCGCTGCGCCACTTCTTTCCAGGCCAACTGCCGCTGCGCACGCAGCAGATCGGTGGTGTCTTCAACCACCAGCACGCTGCCGGTTTGACCATCGGCCAGCTCCAGGCGCGCGCTGGTCACGGCCAGGTGAATGGCGCGGCCCTGCGCCTGGAACTCCATGTCCGTTGAGGCCGCGCCCATGCGCTGCCCGCGCCTGATGACCCCGGCCAGATCGTCGGCGCACTCGGACGGCATCACCGTCGCGATCCGCTCGCCTTTCAAGTTTGTGTCTTCGCGCAATCCGAGCAGCGCGGCGAAGGCCCGGTTCGACTGCAGCACAACGCCGGCGCCATCGAGCGTGACCACACCCGATGGAATTGTTTCAACAATTGTTTCAAGCTCCCTGCGCCGCTCTTCGATGGCCTGATTCGCGGCGGTCAACTGCGCCGAAGAACTCTCCGCCAGGCGCCGGCTGGCCTCAAGGTCCGACGCCATGTGATTGAACGCCCGTACCAGGTCGCCCATTTCGCCCGTGGCAGCCACTGAGACGCGCTGCTCGTATTTACCGGCGGCAATCTCGTCCATGGCGTCGGCCAGCGCCTCAACCGGGCGCGTGATCTGCTTTGAGAGCAGTTGCGCAATCCACACGCTCGAAAAGAAGACCACGATGGTGACAATCAAAAGCACCAGGAAGAAATCGGCGCGAAGACGGTTGCGGGTGCGGAAGAGTTGCCAGTATTCGGCTGCGTTGGCGCGAATCTGCGTGGCCGTCTGGCTCAGCCCCTGGGGCATGGGCAGCGCGGCCACCACCGGCTTGCCCGATGCAGTGACGGCCATGGCCAGCGCATAATCCTGGCCGCCGATGCGGATGACCGATTCATCGTTGCGCTGCGCCGCGGCAAGCAAAACCTGCGACAGCTGGCCGTGCAGGGCGATGGCCTTTCCGTGATCCTCATCGAGCCAGGGAATCAGGCTGGCGGGGCTGGATTCAGCCGGAGCCTGGAACGCCGCAATGAGGTGCAGGTCGCGGCTGTAGGCCATTACGAAGCCGCCCTCGAGCGTGATGCGGTGCCCAACCAGAACGTTTTCGAGCTGCGCGGGCTCCAGGTCAGGCGCTCCGGAAGCGGCGATGGACTCAGCCTCGGACCGCGCGTTGCCGGTTACGTACTGCACAAGCTGCTCAACCACCCGCGTTGAGTTGTCTCTCAGCTCAGAGGTGTTGGGCGAGAACCAGCGGTCGATGGAGCGGTTCATAAGCTGAAAACTGAACAGGAACATGAAAATTGCAGGCATGAGCGCGATGAGCACCGCGCCGACCACCATGCGCGTGCGCAGCCGCGCGCCCAGCGCGCTGGTGCTTTGTTCCGAGTAGATTTTCAGGATGTTCCTGAGCAGCAGCATCAGGAGCAGCAGCAGCACCAGGAAAAAGACGAAGGTGACGGTGGTGAAGGCGAGGGTCTCGCCCGAGGTCTCAGGATTGAGAAAGCGGATGTTGGAGGTATTGAATGCCTGCAATATGCCGAAGCCGAGAAACACGATGAGGCAGGCGACGAGAATCGCCGCCACACGCCTCCGCGGATCGCTCCAGAACGACATGCGGCGATTATAGTTCCGCGCAAGCTTGCGCGGCACGCTTTCGGTGCAGACGCCGGCTGGCCGGCAGGCCTAAATGTTCGAGCAATCCAGCGGGCTCAGCATCAGGTTGCCGATGTTGGTCACAATCTGGTCGAAAGCGAAGCGGGGGTTCGCCGTGAGCTTCTTCCAGTCCGCATCGTTGCGAAAGGCGTCCCACTTGGCGTCGAGTTCAGCCATGTCAGTGAAGGCCAGCATGTAGGTAAGGTTGGGCATGCGCGAGCCGGCCAGCGTATCGCCAAAGAAAACCGGATGAAAGCCTGCCCTGAGGAAGATCTCGAACTCGCCTGAGTGAAACATCTCAACCTTGCGAATGTGCTCCCCATTCGACGGGCTCTCGTAAGTGCGGAGTTGGAAGATGCGTTTGCCTTTGGTGGATGCGGCTGCGGGCGGCGTGAGTTTGGGCCAGCCCGCGAATGCCTCGAGCAACGAAACCTCAACGCGCTGAAAGGCAGGCGCAGTCGAGGTTGCATTCCAGAAAGGCGCGGCCACATCGAGAAACTGCTGGTCTTCTGCGAGCTCGAGGTCGAGCCTGGCCAGGGCGTCGAGTTCCTTGCCAGGAACGATGAGGTAATACGTCGGCGTTTCGGGTCCAATGTCGAGCCGGAAAGCGCCAATCGGGCCGAAGCCTCGTTTTGCGAGCGCGGGAATCAGCGCAGTGCCGAAGAAGTTCTCGGTGAGCTTTTGCTGGGGCCCGCCGATGAGTGTGTAACGGCGAATCTGGTAGAGCTCGCGCGGTGCGGCGTGCTGTTCTTCGGCGCTTGCGCGGCCTGCCAGGACTGCGGCTGAGGTAGCAATCGATGCAGCGAGAAACTGCCGGCGTTCCATAAAGACCCTCCCACATGAAGGATCATTGTAGCCGCCGGTCGATGATGTCACAGCTGCTCGAGGATGAACCGGGCCGGCCGCGCCTTCAACGGAACGCATCATCTCCAGATTATGAACTTGAGCCAGCCCTCCCATACGTCGCCCCAGGCGTGGGTAACGATGTTAACGCGCAGGTTTCCGCGCCATGCTGCCAGCGCGCCGTACAAAACGCCGAGCACGCTGATCACGACAACATTTCTCCAGCCCTGGTACGCGTGAAACAGCCCGAAAACCACTCCCTGGGCCAAAACGGCGACGGCAAGGTTGCCGGTGAGAGCGTGAAACTGGCGCTGCAAGAATCCGCGAAAAGCCATCTCTTCACAGATGCCAGCTGTCATGGAGACGGCAATCCAGATGACGATTTCAGTAAGGGATTTAGGCAGGAGACTATCAACGGTTTTGGCGGCGACCGATGTTGTCACTCGCGGTTGAATCAGCCAGTGAGCGCCGTAAGCAGTGCCTTCCCATATTGCCCAGAAAGGGAGCGCGATGGCGAAGTCCACGGCAAGGTCTTTCCACGACTTCCAGCGTCCGCCGGAGAGCATGAGGAGGTTTCCTCCGTAGCCATGCACGCCGGCCCAGCAGTAATAGAGGAGACCCCAATCCATGACCAACAGGCTCAAATAGATGGGGATGGCCTTGCTGTGGCCGGCGAGCTGTCCGGGCGCGGCTCCTCCGCCGCCTGTGGGAGCGTGCTGGGCCAGAAAGCCCATCAGCACCACTCCGGCGCCGATTGCCAGGAACCCCGCGAGCCAGCCCCACGACGCGATCTTCGCAGGCGCGTTTGGCCTGCTCTTGACGACGCTGTCACCTGCTTCCATGACGTTTTTCCTTTCCAACCGCCGATAACCTGCTTTGCTTGCTGTTCAGCTTGCGCAATTCAGCGAGCGTCTCTTCAGCCCAGCGCTGGTGGGCCTCCAATTCAAGCTGCCCGAATCGCAGCGCCATCTTCCAGTAGGGCGCATCGGGGTACCGATAAAGCTTTGCAATCTCCTCTTCGAGCCCGTCGAGTCGCTTCAAAACCGCACCCTCGCTCCGTGCCATTCGTTCAACGAAACCGATGACGTTCCCGGGAGCGGCCTGCACCGCGAAGAAAAGCTTCAGCAGCAATTCGTTGCGTGGAATCTCCGGCTGAGGCTCGACCTTGAGCCACGCGGCCAGGCGTTCGCGCCCTTTTTTTGTGATGGAGTAGATTTGGCGATCCGGCTTGCCTTTCTGCTTTTCGGTTTTTCCGGTGATAAAGCCGGCCGCCGCCAGCTTCTTCAAATTGGGATAGATCTGGCCGTAACTCTCGTTCCAGAAATGGCCGATCGAGATACGCACGGTTTGCCCGAGGTCGTAGCCCGACATGGGCTCGATGGTCAACAAGCCGAGAAGAACTTCCATGCTGGAGCTGGAGCGCTTTGCCATAGTTCTATTAGATATATGCCTATTAGATTGAACTGTCAACTAAAATTCACGCCTGACGATTCCGGACAGATTAGCGGCTCTTCGCTCTTACTCGATCACGCTGGCCGCGGCGGTCCACGGACGGTGCTGGCTTTCGGCAACGCCGCGGTAGGTGAGCGTGCCCAGCCAGGTGTTCAGCCCTTCGGCAAGGCCTGCATCCTGCTTAAGCGCCTCGCGCGCGCCGAGATTCGCCAGTCGCATGACATAGGGGAAGGTGGAGTTGGTGAGCGCCAGCGTAGAAGTGTGCGGCACCGCCCCGGGCATATTGGTGACGCAATAGTGAACCACGCCGTCGACAGTGTAGCTGGGATTTGAGTGCGAGGTCGGCTTGGCCGTTTCCACGCATCCGCCCTGGTCGATGGCGACGTCGACAATCACCGCTCCGGGCTTCATCTTCGAGACCATCTCGCGGGTTACCAGCTTGGGAGCGGTGGCGCCGGGAATGAGCACGCCGCCGATGACCAGGTCGGCCTCGCGCGTTGCCTGCGCAATGTTGTAACTGTTTGAGGCCAGCGTGTAGAGCCGGCCGCCGAAGACGTCTTCAAGCTCGCGCAGACGGTTCAGGTTCACGTCGATGAGCGTCGTCTTGGCGCCAAAACCTAGCGCGATGCGCGCTGCATTGGTGCCCACGATTCCGCCGCCCAGGATGGTGACGTGCGCAGGAGGCACGCCGGGGACGCCGCCCAGCAGAATTCCGCGCCCGCCTTTTTCCTTCTCCAGGTAGCTCGCGCCCACCTGCACGCTCATTCGGCCAGCAACCTCGCTCATGGGAGTGAGAAGCGGCAGAGTTCCGCGGCGGTCGCGCACGGTTTCGTAAGCGATGCCGATCATCTTCGCGTCGAGAAGGGTATTGGTGAGCCCGGGCAGCGGCGCCAGGTGCAGATAGGTAAACAGCACCAACCCATCGCGGAAGTAAGCGTACTCGCTCTCGATAGGCTCCTTGACCTTGACCACCATGGCAGACTTGCCCCAGCAATATCCGGCGTCGCCCACAATCTCACCTCCGGCCCGCTGGTATTCGTCGTCTGGGAACCCCGACAGGGCGCCGGCCTGGGTTTCAACCAGCACGGTGTGGCCTGCTTCAGTGAGCGACTTCACCGCGGCGGGCGTTACGCCTACGCGGGCTTCGTTGTCCTTGATCTCTTTGGGAACTCCGATGATCATCATCTGCTCCGATCCGGGTTACGGAATCTCTGAATAAATCGGCGTTTTGAAAGGGCACGGCTTTAGCCGTGCCGCAATCGTAGCAAAATGCCCCGGGGCTTTAGCCCCTGAGGGATGTCCGGCGCGCTCCTCCGACTTAATCAGAACTTCTTTAGACGATTTTGACCCGCGCGCGGGGAGGGCCGCGCTCTGGCGAAACAGGAAGCGCGCCGGTATTTCTGTCGGGGAGGGCTCTGGCGGTTCCAGGATTGTGATACGTCGGAGCCAACATGCACAGGTCGACCCGACCCAAAGGAGGGGCGACCCGGCACAAAAGCCGAACAGAGTATGTCGATCCTGGAAACGCCCCATACCGGCGCGCAACATCGCTGGCTTCCGTCTAGTGTCCTGTCTCTGAAGTTCGCACAACAACCGAGTTGTCATTTTGAGCGAAGTCCGCCGCGGCGGACGCAGTCGAAGGATCTGCAGTTGTTCTTCAGCGAACTTCGGATCCACCACACTAGTCTTGAATCGTACGTCTCTGGCGGCTACCAATGTGTGCAAATTTCGTGGTAAAACAGCACTATGAGCACGAAACGTGACAAAAACAGCCAGTCTTCGCACGATTCGACTGTCAGCGTGGCCAAGGCCGCTGTTTCCTCCTCGGATTCCGGCCTGAATCCCGGCCTGAATTCCGATCTCGACGAGCTCGACAGCGCCATCCTGCGCTACCTTGAGCGCCACGGGCGCGCCACCAACTTTGAGGTTGGAGAAGCGGTTGGCCTTTCGCCCTCGGCGGCGTCGCGGCGCATTCTTGCCCTGGAAGGCATCGGCGCAATCCGCGGCTATCGAGCGCTGATCGACGATCGGCTGCAAGGCAAGAGCATGACGGTTTACATTCGCGTCACACTCGAGCGGCAGTCGGCCGCGGTTCTGGGCGCATTTGAGACGGCTGTACGCCATTGCCGCGACATTGTGAGCTGCCACCTGATGGCCGGCCAGTACGACTACATGCTGGTTGCGCGCGTGGCCGGCATCGACGACTACGGCCGCCTGCACCAGAACGAGCTTTCGCGGCTGCCGGGCGTGACGCGCCTCGAGACGAGCTTCGCGCTGAGGGATGTGCTGGAAGCCCGCACTTAGACCCAAGGTTATTTGGCCTGTTTTGTTGCGTTTTTTCTGGTCCCCAGAAATCGCTTCACACTAAGACGCAAAGCTCGCAGGTCCCTTAATTCACACTCCCAAACCACCAAGGCATTCCAGCCCTGCCGCGCTAAAGCTTCAAGGTTCCTTCCGTCGCGCACCTTGTTTCGCCTGAGTTTTGGAAGCCAGAAGTCTCGATTCGACTTCGGCACGAGGCCCGTCTTGCAGCCGTGAGAGTGCCAAAAACATCCATGGACGAATATCACCTTCGACCGAGCGGGAAAAACAAGATCCGGCGTACCCGGAAGATCGGCCCTGTGCAGACGAAAGCGGTAGCCAAGCCGGTGCACGATGCTCCGCACCGCCATCTCCGGCTTCGTGTCCTTGCCTCGGATTGCTCGCATGTTCTCGCTGCGATCCATACATCTTCATTCCTTGAACTTCTTGAGGAGCCAGTCGAGAACCGCACGCTGCTCTTCCTGGCCTGCGCGACGAATCTGCGACAGCAGCCATATCGCGGGCGGCTTCACCGACGTGATGTTCTTGGCACCTTGATTACAGGTCGAGCAGAGCGCACGGAGGTTCGATAGTTCGTCCTTGCCGCCAAGGCTCTTGTCGATGATGTGCCCAATGTGGAGGCGGACCTTGCGTCCCGTCGACGGGTCGATTTCGCCGGGGGTCAGCCCGCACATCTGGCATGTGAATCCATTTCGGTCCAGCACTTCCGCGCGGAGCTTCGCCGAGATGCTTCGGGAGAAAACGACCTGCGATGCCACCTGCGGAGCTTCTTTCAACAGGTATTGACCCGGCTTCAGTCCAGCATTGTCATTGTTTGTGAGGATAGCCCAACCCTCGTCTTCGCGCAGTTCTCGGACACGACGCGCCCATTCGCTCACTTCCGTGCCCGCCGCATCCCGGATCTCGATTGAAGTGATTATCCGCCCAACGTTTGCCAGAAGAAACCGTCGAATCCGCTCCTTGGATCCCGGTTTACGCATTGAGCAGTACCTCCGGTTCGATCTGCGCTTTTGCAACCATGTACGCCAGAAGTTGCTTGCCGATGAACAACGTATAAGCGGGGGGTATTGCTTCGTTTAGCTCATTCTTGGTCATCCAGTCGATGCCCATTGCGTCGCGGGCTGCTGCGATAGTGCAGTTCCCCCCTCCCGTAACTTGCACGAAGTCAACCATGTCGTTTGTCTTACCATAATGTGCCTTCCGCTTGTCGAAGGTGTGAACCTTGGGATGGGGTCCGTGCTTTGGGGTGAGAACCGGAAAATTCGTTTCGAACAGGCGATGGCGGATGACCCTGAGTCCCTTGAACATCGTGCCGCAAAGGACTGTCGGGTTGCGAAGTGGTGCACCCTCGACGTTTTCGATGATGTATGGGAGTCCGGACCGTTCCAGCACTTCCCTAATGGGGTCGATAAGGCGGGGCCATGCGTCCGCATTGCCGTTTCGCTTAGCAAGATCGGAATATGACTGGCAGGGCGGCGACGCGTGAATTGCGTCGAAGGTCGAGATGAACTTCGGGTCGAGTTTCAAGGCGTCCGTTTGAACGAAAGGTAAGGGGTAATTCGGCTGCGGGCTGAGGTCGATGCCTACAATATCGAATCCAGCCCTGTAGTATCCAGCACCTGCGCCGCCTGCGCAGCAGAACAGATCAAGCAGCCTCGGTCGCCGCCCGAGCGCTGCAAAGACACCCGCATCTAGGCTTTTCCGCAATGTGGGCTGGATGCCCTTGCCCGATACCAGACTTAGCGCCACCTTAGCTTCTGTCATACCAGAACTCGGCCCCCGTCCATTCCCTTTATATTCGCTTTTAGCTCTGGAAAACACGTCTTTTTCTCAAATATTTGAAGGGGAGCCGAAAAGGGAACTGAGTGCCAAATTCGGCGAGCATGCCAAGGCGCGGTTCGAGGAGGATCTGCACAGATCGGTCCCCGAAAACGCCCTCCCGTCCAGCGATTTCAACGAGCCGTTGTCGTGGAGCACTAAAACGCCAGCGCCCGCCAACTCCGCACGCCCCGCCTCTTTGCATGCAATTCCGCTCTTTCCTGCATACTGGTGATGCATGATTCTTCCGTCCAAGCCCGGCGCCCTGGTACTCCCTGGTAACTACCCCGTGTTCCATGATGACTAGAAAAATAACTCCCCCCACCCCCCTCCCCCCAGCCGCTGGGAAACTGTGAAAGGCGCGACGCTGAAAACAAACAACTTAGCCGGGCGGCTGCTCCAAAAACAGTGCAAAGCAAGCGTAGGAAATCGCGCAAAAAAGGCCACTTTTCGGTCTCATTTCGGTGCTTTTAGGCCAAAAAACACGCCTCTCGAAACGTTCAGCGCAACGACGGCGCTCAAGCCAAGAACCAGCTCCGCTTTCCGCTGACTTGCTGACCTGCTGACCTGCTGGCTCGCTGCCTTTTCAGTTCATCCATTCCCGCGCGTTCTTCCAGATGTCGAGGCCGCCCTCCTGGGCGGAGCGATCGATCTCGGCCAGTTCAGCGTCGGTGAAGGTGAGGTTCTTGAGCGCATCGAGTGAGTCGTTGAGCTGCTCCACGTTGCGCGCGCCGATAAGCGCGGAGGTTACGCCGCTCAAGCGCAACACCCACGCAATGGCCATTTGCGCCAACGATTGCCCGCGGCTTTTGGCGACCTCGTAGAGCGCCCGGACGCGCTTTACGTTCTCTTCGGCGAGCGAGTCCTTGGGCATGGAGGAGTTCTGCTTTACGGCGCGCGCGTCGGCCGGCACGCCGTGCAGGTACTTGTTGGTCAACAGGCCCTGCGCCAGCGGAGAAAAGGCGATGCAGCCCGCGCCAACTTCATCGAGCGCGTCGAGAAGGCCCTTCTCGATCCAGCGGTTCAGCATGGAGTAAGAAGGCTGGTGGATGAGGAGCGGGACGCCCAGGCTCTTGAGGATCTGCGCGGCCTGGCGCGTACGGTCGGCGTTGTAAGAGGAGATGCCGGCATAGAGCGCCTTGCCCTGGTGGATCGCGGTGGCCAGCGCGCCCATGGTCTCTTCGAGCGGGCAGTTGTTCCAGGGCCGGTGCGCGTAGAAGATGTCGACGTATTCCAGGCCCATGCGTTTCAAACTGTCGTCGAGAGAGGCCAGCATATACTTGCGCGAACCGCCGATGCCGTAGGGGCCCGGCCACATGTCCCAGCCGGCCTTGGTTGAGATGACCAGCTCGTTGCGCAGGCCGCGAAAATCCTTGCGCAGAATTTCGCCGAAGTTTTCTTCGGCCGACCCGTAAGGCGGCCCGTAGTTATTGGCGAGGTCGAAGTGGGTCACGCCGCGGTCGAAGGCGCGGCGGATGGTGGCGCGGCCGGTTTCAAAGACGTCGGCGCCGCCAAAGTTCTGCCACAGACCGAGCGAAACTGCCGGAAGCATCAGTCCGGAACGGCCGCAGCGGCGGAAGGTGGCATTTTCGTAGCGGGTTGGATTGGGGATATATGCAGTTTCCATAGGACTCCTGTTATTGCTTCACTCTCTTCGCCCAATAGCCTGGGCGGCGTTTGGCATGGGCAACGGCGATGATCTGAATATCGTGGAGGCGTTCGCGGAATACGACGGAGTACGGGTACTCGCCGAGGACGACCCGCTGCGTTCCGTGAAGATAGGACGGATACAGTCGCGGCCGTTCCTGTATGCGGTCAATCGCCAGAATCAGTTCTTCGTAAAAGCCGTCGGCGGCCTGCTGACTCTGGCGGAAATACCACGCGTGAGCGGCCTCAAGTTCGGATTGTGCTGAAGGGTGGTACGAAAGAACTTTCACTTGCGCAAACGTGCTTGCGCCTCCGGGGAGAGCTTGTTTAACATTCTGGCCATTACTTCTTCGCCTGGTATCATTTCCACCGCACCCGAATCGATCTCGTCAAGTCGGCGCTTGATTTCTGTGTCCCAGGCGGATTCCAGTGCAGCGGCAGAGACGTTCTCATCGTCGATCAGGAGGCATTCCGCCAGCCACTCTCTTTCGTCTGGAGGTAGCTGCCGGGCTTCATCGAGGAGTCGCTGCGCGTTTGGACTCATGACAGAATTGTAGCGCGGTATGCTATCTCGGAGGGAGATCAATGCCAAACGCACGTCCTACACCCGCGGCAACCGCAGAAATCATTAGTCGGCTTTTGAAGCTCGGTCTGCTGAGCGAAGATGCGTTCCGAAAGATGCACCATATGAGGCGCTCCGCCTCCAAGTTCCAAAAATATTGCAACAAACATGGCCAATTCATCTCTGGCAGCAGAAACCACCAACTTGCGATGAAACTTCGAGAAATGCTGACCGACAGTCAATAACGCACCCGAAAATGCAACCGCAGATCCTTCGGCTCCCTTCGGTCGCTCAGGATGACAACTTTGTGGGGTGGGGAGGATTCACTCCGCGTTATCGATCTGAGCCCGCTGCAGCTTGTCGGAATAGTCGACGTACACCGCCTTCCAGGTGGTGAAGAACTCGATTGCGCCGAGCCCCTCGCGATGGCCGTTGCCGGTTTGCTTCACGCCTCCGAAGGGCAGGTGCACCTCGGCGCCGATGGTGGGCGCGTTGATGTAGGTGATTCCCGCTTCCAGGTCGCGGATAGCGGCGAAGGCGCGGTTCACGTCGCGCGTGTAGAGCGCGGTCGAAAGGCCGTAATCGATGGAGTTCGCGATCTCGATAGCCTGCTCGAAGGTTTCGAATTCAATGAGGCTCACCACCGGCCCAAAGACCTCTTCGCGCGCAATGCGCATCGCGGGCTTGACGCCGCCAAAGACGGTGGGCTCAAAGAAGGTGCCGTGGGCGTAGGGTCCGCCCGCAAGCGCGAATCCACCGGCCAACAGGTGTGCGCCCTCGGCCTTGGCGATCTGGACGTATTTGGCCGAGGTCTCGATCTGACTGGCGTTCACCTGCGGGCCCACTTCGACTGACTCGTCGAGTCCGTTGCCGACCTTGAGCTTTTTCGCCCGGGCTACGAACTTCTCAGTAAACTCCCCGGCAATCCCCTTCTGCAGCAGGACGCGGCTGGTGGCCGTGCAACGCTGGCCGGTGGTTCCAAAGGCGCCCCAGAGCGCCCCGTCGAGCGCCAAGTCGAGGTTGGCGTCGTTGAGCACAATCTGCGCGTTTTTGCCGCCCATCTCGAGCGAGACTGGCTTGAACCCCAGCGCCGCGTGCTGGCCCACCAGCGAGCCCACTGCGCTGGAGCCGGTAAAGCTGATGGCTCTCACGTCGGGGTGGTTGACGAGCGCCTCGCCGGCGCCCGAGCCCGAACCGGAAACGATATTTACGACTCCCGGCGGCAGGCCGGCGTCGACGAGCGTCTGGACCAGGTTGTAGGTTGAGAGCGGCGTGTCAGAGGCCGGCTTGATAACGCAGGTGTTGCCGGAGACCAGCGCAGGAAAGAGCTTCCAGCTCGGGATGGCCATGGGGAAGTTCCATGGCGTGATGAGCCCGACCACGCCCACCGGCATGCGGACGCTCATGGCGAATTTTTTTGTCATTTCGGACGGGGTTGTTACGCCGAATAAGCGACGGCCCTCGCCGGCCACGTAAAAGGCCTCGTCGATCGCTTCCTGCACATCGCCGCGGGTTTCAGCCAGCACCTTGCCCATTTCGCGGGTCATTTCACGGGCGTACTTTTCCTTGCGCTCCTGTAACAAAAGGCCCGTCTTTACAAGGACTTCAGCCCGCTTTGGCGCGGGAACCAGGCGCCACGAGGCGTAGGCCTTTTTTGCCGCGGCAACGGCTTCGGCCACGTCTTCAGCGTGCGACGAGGGGAACTCGCCCACCACGTCGGTGTGGTCGGCGGGATTCAGGTTCAGGATTGTCTTTCCGCTTTTTGCCGGCTTCAACTCGCCGCCGATCAGGTTCATGTAAACAGGGTGTGGCATAAATACCTCGATAAAGATTGACAGTGAGGTTATAGCACTTTTCAGCGGGTCTGGAGGAGGTAGCGAGGTTGCCGCAACGGCGAAGGTGGTGGAAAGGCTAGTTGTCCGCCTCCGAAACACCTGAGTCTGTCGCATCGGACGGTATTTCTGATCTGTTGGCAAGAATTTGATGGAGTAGTGCACCGGCTGGCGTATAAAATTTCGATCCACAGCGATCAACCGAATGACGACGGCCGGCCCCCCCCCATGTTCCCCTGGTTTCTCGCTGCAATCGACAAGGAGAATTCACATGAGAGCCCATCCCCTTCACGTCGCCCCGGCGTGCCTACTCCTCCTTTCCGCGGCTTCCCTGTCAGCACTGTCTACGCACACCTGGGTTTCAGCCACGGGCAACGATGCAAATACCGGCACCGCCCAAAGTCCATACGCCGACTTTGCTACGGCCGTTGCCAACACGGCCGCCGGCGGCACCGTCTCAGTGCTGGGCCCCGGAGATTACGGCCCCGTGACCATTACCCAATCGATCACGATCGACGGAACCGGCGGCGGCAGCATCGGCTTTGCCGGTGACGGCGAGGGCATCTACATCTCCGCTGGCGCGGCGGCGAACATTGTCTTACGCAACCTGTCCATCGACGGGGGCGGGACGGGCTCATATGCGATATACGTTGTCAGCAGCGGGACCACAAACGTCCTGAACGTGATGATTGACGGATGCCATCTTGAAGGCTTCTCGGGGTATGGCGTTGCAGTGGGCAGCAATTCGCCGATGTATGTGACGGTCAGGAACACTACCATCCAGGGCGGGACCGTAGGCGTTCGCACCATTCAGGGCAATCCGGCTACGACCGTCTACGACCACGTATCCGTGGATCATGTGACTGTTCAGGGAGCCACGTCGGCGGGAGTGTTCAACCGCAATGGAAACATGGATATCAGCAACTCCAACATCACTGGGAGCGTCGGGTCGAGCGTTTATGGGATCGAGGCAGATACCTACGCAACAGTGAATGTGCAGAGTTCCATGATCACCTCCAACACCGAAGGCGTTTGCATGTGGACCAACTCGACGGCGATCATCGGCACCAGCACCGTTGTTGCCGACAACACGACGAACAATGGGGCCTGCGGTGGATCGGTACAGGGAATGGGGGGCGCGGGGCCGTCTCCGAAGCTCTGATTCCCTTCAGAGGCAGCCGCTTGCGGCGTTTTCCAGATGATTTGTGGGAAAGCGCCACGGTTCCTTCGCCGGGCCGTTCGCCGGAATCATCCCGCATCGCGGACGCAGAAGCTTGTCCCATTGGGACGGGCCGGCGACCGCTCAATTGGCTCGACAGAGCCCCGGAAGCAGGGTAGGCTCTTCCCTATCTAACCTGGTCCCCGATGACGCGGCGCAGCAAGGCTTTCGCGCCAATTTAGATTATTACCGAACTACAGGTCTGAAGCGGTCGCCTGGGCCTTCCCACTCAAATTCGAGCGACCATCCAGCCCACCCTACCGAAAATCAGGAGTGAAGCCATGCGAGCTCTTCCTCTGCGTGTCGCTCTGTGGAGCGCCGCGCTTTTCTCTATCCTCTTTGCCTCCACCGCCGCATTAGCGCAAATGGATCGCGGATCCGCGCCAGCGGCCAAACCCGTAATCGAGTTGGCTCCCAGGACGACTCCGGTTCTGCGAAAGGATGGCGAGGCCTCGTTCGAGAACGCGCCGGCCAACTTCCATGCCTTTGCTTCGGCACGCATGGGAGAACTCGCGGACGAGGAACAACTCACGCTCAAGTTCAACGCCTCAACGCAGTTGACTCATATCGAGTCAACCAAAGACTTCTTCGTGGACCCGGCGTCGGGTTGCCAGGTGGGTAACCGCTATGCTGAAGGCGACAGTTGCATCCTGCTGGTGCGCTTTACGCCGCAGGGGGCGGGACGGCGGCTGGGCAAGCTGACCATCGCGCATACCGCCTCGCCCAAGCCGATGGCGTTCGGGCTGGGTGGGAACGGCTACGCGCCAATCATCAGCTTCACGCCCGCCATCATTACCACTGTGCCCGGAACCTTTCCGTCGGGTGTGGGCCTGCTGAGCGAAGCTCAGAACCTGACCGTGGATGGCAGCGATACGCTGTACATCGCCGACTCGGGCGACGGGATTATCCGGTCAATGGATTCGAGCGGAAAATTCACGAGCCTGGCCACGGGTTACCCGCAGGTGCTTGGGATTGCAGTGGACAACTACGGCGACGTGTATTTCGACCAGTCGGCCACGAATGTGTTTCATGAGATCTTCGACTACGACACGGTCGGATTCGACAACGGAACCGACACGGGAAATTGCACCGTCTCCGCGCCCTGCATTTTTGGGGATCAGGCGCTGAACAATCCCGGGATGTTGAGCATCGATCCCGAGAACAACCTTTTTTTTCCTGAGGAAACCGACGGAGCGGCGATGGTGACGATCGTTCTGCCTGGGGGCCAGCCGGTGCTGATCTACCTCTTTGACCCATTTCCCTATGAATCAAGCCCAACGGGCGCCTTCGCCGTGGATTCCAGCGACAATCTCTACAGTCTGGGGATCGTCAACGGATCATGCGAAATCGAGCAGCAGTCTCTCTATAACGCTGAGAACGAGAACCCGATCATCGCCAAGATTGCGGGCGGGATCTGCGGATTCTCAGGCGACGGCGGCCAGGCGGGCAACGCCGAGATCGGCACGGAAATCGGCCAGATTTACTTTGATATCGCCGGCAACTTGTACTTCAGCGATACGACAAACCAGCGTGTGCGCCGCATCGATTACACGACCGGTCAGATCAACACCATCGCCGGTGACGGAACTGCCGGCTATATCGGCGATGGCGGCGACGCCCTTTTTGCGGAGCTGTACGTACCGACCGGGGTGGCCGTGGACAGCCAGGGACAGGTATACATCATGAGTTCGGCGGGTATTGGCCTTGGCCAGGTCGTCCGTAAACTTGGACCCAACGGGCAACTGGGCTTTGGCGCGCAGCTCAGAAACACCAGCAGTGCGGCGCACCTGGTGACCGTGGCCAACACCGGCAACTCCGCAATGACGCTGACGCGCGCGTATATCACCGGCACGAACGCCGGCGATTTCGCGATCGACCCCAACACCACGAGCTGCAATCTGACGGCCAATGCGACTCTGACCCAAGGAGAGAGCTGCAAGGTGGGCATCATCTTTACGCCCGCGGCGGCAGGCTTCCGTACAGCCAGCCTGATCTTCCTCGACAACACGGTGACCAACATGAACACCGTGGGGCTCGCCGGCACCGGTACGCTGCCGTTGCCAACCTTCACCATCACGGCGCCCGCTTCCAGCGCTACCGAAACGTCAGGGACTGCGTTCACGTTCTCGGTGAGCGTCACCTCGTCAGGGACGCAGCCGACGGGAACAGTGACCATGCTGCTGAATGGAACCGCCATCAGCGGCAGCCCGGCCACGCTGAACGGCTCAGGCGTAGCTTCGCTGAGCGTGACCTCAACAAAGACCGGCTCGAACACACTCTCGGCCACGTACAACGGCGACTCAAACTACTCCGCCGACGGCCCCATCACCCGGACTGTGACGGTGAATGCTGAGGCTGTGACGAAAGAGTCGAAGGTCACGGTGGACTCATCGGCTAACCCGGCAACGGTGTGCAGCGCGGTTGCCTTCTCAGTCACAGTGACTGGAACCGGCAGCGAGAAGCCGACCGGCACGGTGAGGCTGATGGATGGAGCGGCGATGCTGGGCGAGGCTACGTTGATCGAAGGCGCGGCCAGATTGCCGAACCTCCGGCTTACAGCCGGAACCCAGGAGCTGACCGCGAACTACAGCGGCGACTCGACGCATGAAGCGGCCAAGTCTGCGCCTTTCAAGCAGTTGGTCGTAGCCGACACCCAATGTGCGTCGGGGGGCGACCCTGCACCGCCGATCATCAACCCAGTTGACCTGAGAGCCAGGTAATCGAACCCTGGGGCGGGAGTCATTCCAGGCCTCCCGCCGAGGCCATTTCCGGGAACAAGCTGGGAGGCTATTCCTCGACTAAAGGCACGCACTCCAATGCCGTCTGCAGGGCAATGCGGACGGCCATACATCATAGGTCAAATAGTCTTCTAAACGGCCCAGGGTCGCTATCTGCACCGTCAATACCTGGGCGCGAGAACAAATACGCGCTTCCCAAAGGGTTCCCAGGCGGGGCACGGTCTAGTAGCTAGAAGCTGCCTTTACCCTTTTGCGATAACGAACCGGCGGTTGACCTCTTCCCAGTTCACCACGTTCCACCACGCGGCCAGGTAATCGGGACGGCGGTTCTGATACTTGAGGTAGTAAGCATGCTCCCACACGTCGTTGCCGAGGATGGGATAAAGCCCCTGCGAGAGCGGCGAATCCTGGTTGGGGGTGGTTATCACCTTCAACTTGCCGCCGGTAAACACCAGCCAGCCCCAGCCCGAGCCGAACTGCTTGGCCGTGGTCTCGTTGAAGGTCTTCTTGAAGGTCTCGAAGTTGGTGTAGTCGGCAGCGATCTGCGCTTCGATTGCGCCAGTGGGGTTGCCGCCTACGCCGGCCGATCCGGCCGGACCCATCAGCTTCCAGAACGCACTGTGGTTGGAGTGGCCGCCGCCATTGTTGCGGACAACCCCGCGAATATCTTCAGGAATGGCAGCCAGGTCCTTGATGAGGTCGTCCACCGATTTTGCGGCCAGTTCAGGGCGGTTGGCCAGCGCGGCGTTCACATTGTTGATGTACGCCTGGTGGTGCTTGTCGTGGTGCAGATGCATGGTCTCCGTATCGATATACGGCTCAAGGGCGGAGTAGTCGTAGGGAAGCGGTGCGAGTTCGTATGCCATAAGGGGAATTCTCCTCCGTTCAGATTGTAGCGGGTGGGACACGCCGATCAGCGGTCCCGGCATTGTGAAAAATCAACGTGGTACGCGCAATGCGTATCTGCCTGCTTGGATGCGGGCACGCTTTAACGGGGTGCGAGAATTCAACGATTTTCAATATTTTGCGCGGAAACAACAAAACGTTTGCCGTTCTGCGAGCGGCCCCACCTTGTCTTTGCGCCAGCGACGCCGCAGATTGTTAATCAACCGGACACTGACGGATAGGCGACAATCCGACCGGAACGCTGGAGCATGTCGTATTTTTGAGCGATTTATGTGTAGTGTCCTAATTTCGATCTCCAGTGCGATGAACGGATTCTTGATTGGCGATAGACCCAAATAGTAGAATTTCAGGCGATTTCAGTAGTTCAGTCTGATGATCACCAGCATCCACACCCTGATTTATTCCGACGATGCCCCCGCAACGCGCGCATTCCTTCGCGACGTCCTCGGCTGGCCCTACGTCGAGGATGCTGCGGGCGGAGGCCCGGGTTGGCTGATCTTCAAGACCGGGCGGAGTGAGATGGGTGTGCACCCGACCCACAGCGTCTACGATGGCAAGACATACGAATCGCCGCGGCACCATCTTATCTCCCTGATGTGCGACGACATCTCACACACGGTCGCTGAATTGAAGGGCAAAGGAGCGGAGTTCCGCGGCGAAGTTCAGGATCACGGGTACGGACTCGTGGTCATGATGGCCGTACCTGGCGCGGACGACATCATGCTTTACGAGCCCAAGCATCCGCTGGCGTATAGCCTTTGACCGACTGAAAGGGCATCCAACCCGAACCCGCAAGAATGCAACGATCAGACGTTCTATTGCAGGCCGGCCTGATTTCGTTCATCGTGATTCCTGCTTACGAGTGCGGCCCGGCAGAACCATGGTCATTATCTCTATGGTAAGCGGAACGGACCTGGACTAATAATCCGGAGCATATAATCGCCCGCTACGGCTGGGTTGTGAGGAGGAAATGCGTCACATGGAATCCCAAAGTACGACCAAGGTCAATTGGCCGCGCGTATTTGGGTGCGGAACAATAGCCGGAATTGTCTGGATTGTGCTTGGCTCGATAGTTACTGCCCTGCTTGGGCGCGATTTTGCTGCGCTGCCGCATAACCGCCTGGGTGCACCCACGCCCGGATTTCTTATCCTAAATGTGGTGCTTGATCTCCTTGAGGGCCTCTCGATTCTTTGGCTGTATGCTTCGATTCGTCCGGCCTATCGTCCCGGCGCGAGAACCGCGCTGATTGCGGCCTTCGCCTGGTGGTTTATCGTGAGCCTTGGAGACGTTACATGGTGTTCATTCGGCCTCTTTCCACCGCGGACCCTGATTCCATTGATGATCGGAACCTTGCCAGCGCTCCTCATCGCCACACTCATCGGTGCCAAGTTCTACAAGGACTGATTGTGCCCGAATGACCGGCAATTCGTCAGTAACGAAATAGCAAACGAATTGAGACTGTGACCCGGCGAGCAGCCAAGCGCAACTCCCGCCTCCAACCTCTGGAATCAGGCGAGGCTTTGCCGACTGGCAAACATCCGGTTGTTTTTGCACTTTGCGCACCGCACAGACAAATTAGTATCTTTCCCATGGCGCGATGCGTCGAAGTTTTTGGGGGGGAATCCGCTAGGCTCCCCGAATCGAACGCGTTTCATCCATGCTTCCCCGTTTCACCCGGTCAAACGAGTCCCGGTCAATTTAGCCTATGAGCGAACAACCTTTGTACAGGCGCCTCGACCAGCAGGGCGAGGCCTTCGGCGCGCCCGGCATGCAACCGCGCTGGACCTCGAGCGTAAAGGACGCAGTCGGCACGGCCTACGCCGCCTCAAGCCGCATCTGGTTCACCTGCTCCCACGGCATTCTCAACGAGATCTACCACCCCACCATCGATCGCGCCCAGGTGCGCGACATGGAGTTCCTGGTCACTGACGGCGAGACGTTTGCCCACGAGGAAAAGCGCGATCTAATCTCGGCGTTCGAGTACATCCATTCTGAGGCTCTGGGGGTCCGCTATATCAATCGCGATCCCGAAGGCCGTTATGCCCTGGTAAAGGAAATCATCTGCGATCCGCACCACTCGGTGGTGCTGCAGCGGGTGCGGCTCGAGGGCCACGCCGATCTGCTGCCGCGGCTCAAGGTTTTCGCGCTGCTGGCGCCGCACCTGAATGGCGGCGGAGCAGGCAACTCGGCCTGGGCCGTGGACCTGGCCGGCCGCAAGGTTCTGCTGGCATGGAAGGACGAGTGGTCGCTGATGATGGCCGCCAGTTGCGGGTTCTCGCATGTGAGCTGCGGCTTTGTGGGCTTCAGCGATGGCTGGCGCGACCTGACACAGGACTTCAAGATGGACTGGGAGTTCGGTTCGGCCACCAACGGCAACCTCGCCGTGATGGGCCAGATCAATCTTGGCGGCTGCGGCGCTCCCGACCACGCGTTGCGGAGCGGCGACCTTCCCGCCGAATTGACCGAAAACTCAAGCGGGATGGCAGCGTATGAATTTACCGTCGCCATCGGCATTGGCGCCGGCCACCACACGGCTGCGCAAAAAACACTGGGGTCTCTCGCGGCTCCCTACGCCGACATGCGCAAGCGATTCATCGAGCAGTGGCACCGCGCGGCCAACCCGGAGTGGCTGGCGGCCAAAGCGATGGACGGCGGCAAGCTGATGCGCGCCAGCCACAACGTGCTGCTGGCGCACGAGGACAAGACGTTCTCCGGCGCTTTTGTAGCCTCGGCCTCGATACCCTGGGGCCAGGCCAAGGGTGACGATGACCTGGGCGGCTACCACTTGGTGTGGACCCGCGACATGGTGCAGACCGCTTCGGCGCTGCTGGCCTGCGGCCGCGCTGAGACGGCGCGGCGCGCGCTGGTCTACCTGGCCTGCACTCAGCAGCCCGACGGCGGATTTGCCCAGAACTTCTGGATTGACGGCACCCCCTACTGGAGCGGCAAGCAGCTCGACGAGGTCGCCTTCCCCATCATCCTGGCCTGGCGCCTATGGAAGGCCGGCGCACTCGGGAATCTTGAGAATTTTCCCTTTGCCGAGCGCGCCGCCGGTTACCTGGTCCGCAACGCTCCCATTACCCATCAGGAGCGATGGGAAGAAAATGCAGGCTACTCGCCTTCGACCCTCGCGGCGGTGATCGGCGGGTTGATTTGCGCCGCCGAGATGGCCCGCGCCCACGATGCCGACGAGCTGGGAGTCTTCCTGGAAGAGTATGCCGACTGGATCGAAGGACATCTTGAAGACTGGACGGTGACCAATAACGGGGTACTGCTTCCCGAGGTCAAGCGGCACTACATGCGCATCCGCCCGCCGGAGTGCGGCGAGGCTTATGCCCACGAGGCTTGCGGCACCGAGACCATACGGCTGTCCAACCGCCCGCCCGGCACGCCTTACGAGTTCCAGGCGCGGGAGATCGTTGATGCCGGATTCCTTGAGCTGGTTCGTTACGGGATTCGCCGCGCCGATGACCCGCTGATGATCGACTCGCTGAAAGTAGTGGATGCTGTTTTGAAACGCGATCTGCCGCAGGGGCCCGGCTGGCTGCGCTACAACAACGACGGCTACGGCCAGCGCCCCGACGGCGGCCCGTACAAAGGTTGGGGACAGGGGCGCGTGTGGCCGCTGCTGGGCGGTGAGCGCGCGCACTACGAACTTGCCGCCGGCAATGACATTGCGCCGCTCATTGAGACCTATGAAAAGTTCGCCACCAGCGGCTGCATGTTGCCCGAGCAGGTGTGGGACGAGGCCGACCGCCCCGAGCGCCGGTTGAAGTTTGGCAGGCCGGCCGGTTCCGCAGTCCCGCTTGTATGGGCTCACGCCGAATACCTCAAGCTGCTGCGCTCGGCCGTCGACGGCAAGGTGTTTGACCGCATCGATGCCGTCTACGAGCGATACTGCACCCCGGCGGGCCGCAGCCGGGTCAATCACGGCTTTGAGATCTACACCCGGCAAAGGCCCATCCAGAGCATGGACGCTGGCCGCATGCTGCGGATCCTGGATGAAAGGCACTTTGACGTAGTGTGGACGTCAGACGGCTGGCAGACCAGGAACGCCACGCCGAGCCGCGGCCTGGGCAGCGCCGGTTTCAGCGCCGACATCGCTCCCGAACCCGGTTCAGCCGAGCTCGAATGGACCCTCCACTGGCCCGAGCAGGACGCCTGGCTTGGTTACAATGTGAGGGTCAAGATTGACGCCGTCACATAAGGCTCGAAGAGCCGCGCTGGATTGGGCAATTTTGCTAATTGCGTTTCCTGATTGCGCATTGCGCTCCAACCGAAAGGACGAGTTTTAAAAGGCCATTATGAGTACCACCCTTGCCGCACTCTCTCTCGACCAGCTTTCCATCGACACGCTGCGCCTGCTCGCCGTCGATGCCGTTGAAAAAGCCAACAGCGGCCACCCCGGCGCGCCGCTGGGCTGCGCGCCCATCGCCTACCTGCTTTACCACAAGCTGATGAAGCACAACCCCAGGCACGCCAAGTGGGCCGACCGCGACCGGTTTGTGCTCTCGAACGGCCATGCATCGGCGCTGCTCTACGGATCGCTGTTTCTTTCCGGCTACAACGTCACTCTGGACGATCTCAAGAGCTTCCGCCAGTGGCACTCGAAAACTCCAGGCCATCCTGAATCGAACGACACCGAGGGCGTTGAAGTGACCACCGGCCCGCTTGGACAGGGAGTTGGCATGGCGGTAGGCATGGCGATCGCCGAGAAGCACTTGGCTGCCATCTACAACAAGCCCGGCTACGAGATTGTGAACCACTATACCTACGCGCTGTGCGGCGATGGAGACCTGATGGAAGGCGTCTCGCACGAGGCCGCCTCGCTGGCCGGCACGCTGGGCCTGGGCAAGCTGATCCTGCTCTACGACGACAACCTGATCTCGCTCGACGGCCCCACCGAGCTGAGCTACACAGAGGACGTGCTGAAGCGCTTTGATGCCTACAACTGGCACGTGCAGATTGTGGAAGACGGCAACGACCTGGCAGCGATTGAAGCGGCCATCGCCGTGGCCAAGGCTGAAACCTCAAAGCCCTCGTTCATCGCGGTGCGCACCGTGATTGGCTACGGCAGCCCCAGGGCCGGCACCAATAAGGTGCACGGCGAGGCTCTTGGCCCGGCCGATACCGCTGCCACCAAGAAGTTCTTCGGCTTCCCCGAAGACCAGAGCTTTTACCTGCCCGAAGATGCGCTGAAGAACTGGCGCCAGGCCGTCGATCGCGGCGCGGCCTTCGAAGCCGACTGGAAAAAGCTCTTCGACGCTTACGCGGCAGAGTTTCCAGACCTCGCGGCCGAGTTTACGCGCACGCAGAGCGGCAAGCGTCAGGCAGGATGGGAGAAAGCCATCCCCAGCTACCCGGCCGACAAGCAGGTTGCCACGCGCAATGCCGGCGGCGAAGTGATGAACAAGATCGCCGATGTGGTGCCCGAACTGTTTGGCGGCGCGGCCGACCTGACCAGTTCCACCAAGACCATTTTCAAGCCGGGCGCGAACTTCCATGTGGATCCGGCCGGCCGCAACGTCTTTTTCGGCGTGCGCGAGTTTGGCATGTGCGCCGCGGTGAATGGCATCGCCGCTCATGGCGGCCTGGTGCCCTTCGGGTCAACCTTTTTCTGCTTTGCCGACTACTGCAAGCCGGCCATCCGGCTGGCCGCGCTCATGCAGACTCACTCGCTGTTCGTCTTCACGCACGACTCCATCGGCCTGGGCGAAGACGGGCCGACGCACCAGCCGATTGAGCAACTGATGATGCTGCGCGCGGTGCCGGGGCTCATCGACTTCCGCCCTGCCGACGCCAATGAAACCGCGGCCTGCTGGCGCATCGCGCTCGAGCGTACCGGGCCGAGCTTTTTTGCGCTGAGCCGGCAGAATTTGCCGGTGATTGATGCATCCAAAGTTGATGTATCGGGCGGCGTAAACAAGGGCGCATACGTGCTGGCCGATGCGGCCGACCCCAAGGTGATTTTGATCGGCACCGGCTCTGAAGTATGGACCTGCATCGACGCAAAGAAACTGCTCGAAACCGAAGGCATTGCCGCGCGCGTCGTGAGCTTCCCGAGTTGGAAGCTGTTCGACGAGCAATCGGCCGAGTACAAGGCCAGCGTGCTGCCAGCGAACGTGCCCAAACTGGCGGCTGAAGCGGGAGCGCCGCTGGGTTGGTGGAAGTATGTGGGCTTGGACGGCGGCGTAATCGGCCTCGAACGCTTCGGCGCCTCGGCTCCGGGACCGATTGTGATGGAGAAACTCGGCTTCAGCGCGGAAAATGTTGCGGCCCATGCGAAGAAGCTGGTGGGATAAACGCAGGCGGACATCGGGCCTTAGTCCCTCAGCCCCTTAGTCCCTCGCTCCGAAGGAGCAATATGAAACTCGTTATCAGTGCCGACCATGCGGGCTTTCAGTTGAAGGAAGAAGTACGCGCCTATCTCACCAACGCCGGGCACGAGGTTGTGGATCTGGGCGCATACACCGGCGACCAGCCCGACGACTATCCCGACTTTGCCGAGAAGGTAGGCGACGCCATCAACCAGGGCGTGGCCAAACGCGGCATTCTCATCTGCGGGTCGGGGGTGGGCGTCTGCGTGGCGGCCAACAAGATTCCCGGAATTCGCGCCGGAATGTGCCACGATACTTACTCCGCGCACCAGGGCGTGGAACACGACGACATGAACGTGATCGTTCTGGGAGCTCGCATCATCGGTTCGGCGCTGGCCTTCGAGGTGGTCAACGCCTTCATCGGCGCAAGTTTCATCGCCAGGGAAGAACGCTTCGTCCGCCGTTTTAACAAAGTCTTGGCCATTGAGGCCAAATACCGCTGCGGAGACGGTTCGAACAGTCCCGCATAACGTGCAATCCACGCGTCCGAATCTTCCCGCGGACGCATTCATCAAAACGAAACGCTACCGGTTTCTGATTGTGTCTTGCAGTAGACTCTGGCTTCCCTTGGCATACTGAGTCTGAAGCTCGCATCAAAAACGAATTGTCATCCTGAGCGAAGTCCGCCGCGGCGGACGCAGTCGAAGGATCTGCAGTTGTTTCTAAACAAGCTTCGGATTCACCATACCCGCGGCTGACTCGCTGACTCGCTACCTATGTTTCCATTCGACGTGATCCTTTTCGATGTGGGCGGAGTCCTGCTGACCAACGGCTGGGACCGGGTGGAGCGCGCGGCCGCCGCCGAAAAGTTCGGCCTCGATCACGCATCCTTCGAGGCGCGGCACCTTGCGGTTTTCGATGCCTGGGAGAAAGGCGAGATCTCGCTCGACGCTTACCTGGACGCGGCGGCCTTCAACGAGCCGCGCCCGTTTTCGCGCGACGAATTCTTCGCCTTCATCCTGGCGCAGTCGAAGATTCTGCCCAACGGGGCCTTCGGAATCCTCAGGGAACTGGCTGCATCCAAAAGCTGTATGGTCGGCTGCCTCAATAATGAAGCCCGCGAAACCAACGACTATCGTTTCGCCACCTTCGGCCTGCGCCGGTACTTCAAGGTTGCTTTCAGTTCCTGCTATGTAGGCCTGCGCAAACCCCACGCGGAGATGTACCACCGCGCGATCGACATTTTGGGTGTGGCGCCGGAGCGGATTCTCTTCATCGACGACCGGCAGGAAAACGTGGACGGCGCATTGCAGGCAGGCATGAGGGGGATTCGATTTGAGGGCGAGCAGCAACTGCGTAAGCAGTTGAAGGGTTGGTTTTGAAAGGGCACGGCTTTAGCCGTGCCGCAAAACGCTCAACAAAATCAGGGGCTTTAGCCCCTGAGGGACGAGTCTAATCCGTGCCGGCGAGCAGAATTCAATTCTGATCAAGCAGCAACCATGGCACGAACAAGCTAGCAGCTAGAAGCTAGCAGCTGAATGGAGGTCACATGCAACTCGGACTGATTGGTCTTGGCAAGATGGGCGCCAACATGGCGGAGCGGCTGCGGCTGGGCGGCCACCAGGTTGTCGGCTTCGACTTCAACGCCGAAGCCGTAGCGCGACTCACCGAATCGGGCAACGTGGGCGTCTCGTCCCTTGAAGATCTGGCAAAAAATCTTAATGGGCGCAAAGCGATATGGATCATGGTGCCGCAGGGCAAGCCGGTGGACGACACCATTGCCAGGCTTGAGCCGCTGTTGAGCCCGGGCGACATTCTGATTGACGGCGGTAACTCGAATTACAAGGACTCGATGCGCCACTACAAGGAAGTCACCGCCAAGGGATTTCAATTTGTTGACGTAGGCACCTCGGGCGGCGTCTGGGGCCTGAAAGAGGGCTACAGCATGATGGTGGGCGGCGACAAGGAGACGGTCGAATACCTGACGCCTATCTTCGAAACGCTCGCTCCCGCGGCCGACAAAGGCTGGGGACACGTTGGCCCGGCCGGCTCGGGCCATTTTGTGAAGATGATTCACAACGGCATCGAGTACGGCATGATGCAGGCCTACGCCGAGGGATTTACGATCCTTGAGAAGAAGGAAGAGTTCGAGCTGGACCTGCCGCAGATTGCCCAGATCTGGCGCTATGGCAGCGTGGTGCGCAGCTGGCTGCTTGACCTGACCGCCGACGCGCTCTCAAAGAATCCGACGCTCGAAGGGCTCGAAGCTTTTGTCGAAGACTCCGGCGAGGGACGCTGGACGGTGATCGAGGCGATCGATCTGAACGTATCCGCGCCCATCATCACCGAGTCGTTGATGCGGCGCATTCGCTCGCGCGAGGAGAACAACTTTACCGACCGCATGCTGGCCATCATGCGCAACGAGTTCGGCGGCCACGCGGTGAAGAAGGGCTGACGGCAGCTACTCGCTACTAGCTTCTAGCTACTAGCTTTTTCCTGCTCGACGACGGGTTTCAACTGCGCCAATCGTCTACAGCTTTACAATCCGTCGAGGATCTATTGGCTTTTCGCCACGGAATTTGGATTTTGCAGAATGGAGCTAGCGGCTAGAAGCTAGCAGCTAGCGGCTCAGGAGGGTTTTTAATGGCGACGATTCAGATGAAGGTGCGGCCCGAGGATCTTTCCCAGGTTCAAAAGGGCGGCGAGCGCATTCCCGACCCCGGCATCCTGGTCATCTTCGGCGCTTCAGGCGACCTCACCAAGCGCAAGCTCCTCCCAGCGCTCTTCCACCTCCGCCAGAACAAATTGCTGCCCGCGAACTTCTCCATTGTGGGGGTTGCGCGCCGGCCGCTGGGCGATGAGTTCGCGGCCGACATGCGCGAGGGCATTGTCGAATTTGGCGGCGCCGATGCTTCCGACCCCGTCCTCGACGAGTTTGTGAGCCACATCAGCTATTTTGCGCTCAACTTCGACGACCCGGCGGACTACGCCGGCCTGAAGGCGGAACTCGACCGCATCGACAAGGAAAAGAACATCGGCGGCAGCCGTCTGTTCTACCTGGCTACCGCGCCTGAGTTCTTTGCCGGCATTATTGAGAACCTGGGCGCGCAGGGCATGGCGCAGCCAGAGGCGGGGCTCACTGCCATCGTGATCGAGAAACCATTCGGTCACGACCTGGACTCGGCGCGCGATCTCAATCACAAAGTCAACGCGGTCTTCCATGAGAGCCAGGTCTTCCGCATCGATCACTACCTGGGCAAGGAGACGGTGCAGAACCTGCTGGTCTTCCGCTTCGCCAACGGCATCTTTGAGCCGGTGTGGAACCGCAACTACATCGACCACGTGCAGATTACCGTGGCCGAGACTCTTGGCGTTGAGGGCCGCGGACCGTTTTACGAGAAGGCCGGCGCGCTGCGCGATGTCGTCCAGAACCACATGATGGAGTTGCTGGCGCTCGTCGCCCTCGAGCCGCCTTCGAGCTTTGAGGCGGAGAGCGTGCGGCGCGAAAAACTCAAGGTGTGGCAGGCCATTCCGCCGCTGCCGATATTGAATGCCGTGCGCGGGCAATACGGCCCCGGCATCGTTCAGGGCGAGCACGTGATCAGCTATCGCGACGAAGAACGCGTCAATCCCGAGTCGGGCACTGAGACTTACGCCGCGCTCAAGCTGCAAATCGAAAACTGGCGCTGGGCGGGCGTGCCGTTCTATATGCGCGCCGGCAAGAGGATGCGCAAACGGGCCACGGAAATCACCATCCAGTTCAGGCAGCCGCCGCTGCTCATCTTCAACCGCATGCAGTCGAGCGGCCCCTGCCAGGAGATTCAGCCCAACCTGCTCTCCATCCGCATCCAGCCCGACGAAGGCATTGCGCTGCGCTTCGGCGCCAAGGTGCCTACCAGCTCGCAGATGTCGGTTTGCCCCGTCTACATGGACTTCGACTACGAAACCGCATTCGGCAAATCGAGCGCCAACGGGTACGAGCGGCTGCTGCTCGACGCCATGCTCGGCGACCAGACGCTGTTCTCGCACCGCGACGGCGTCGAAACAAACTGGGCGCTGTACACGCCAATTCTTGAAGCCTGGGCGAACAAAAAGCCCGAGGTCTTCCCCAACTACTTTGCCGGCACCTGGGGCCCGGAGTGCAGTGACCGCCTGCTCGAGAAGGAAAACCACGTGTGGCGCAACGAACTCGGCCGCAAGGCGTAAAAAGGATAGCGCCGGACTCCTGAGGCTGCTGAAAAACTCAACGCTCGCAAACGAATTATCAGGCGAGGCCAAACGATTTTGCGCAAAGGCTGAAGGGTTACCGGCAAAGCCCGCAAAGCGGGCGAAATACGGTAGCCCCAGGCGCAAGCCTGGGGTTCTAACACATAGTATCCTCGCAAGCCCGCTTGAGCGGGCGAAAGAGACTACCGACAAGCTCAATAGGTGCCGCCGGTTTCGCCAGCAACGTCGCTTGAGGAGATGACACCCGAAAATCACGTCAATAGGTCAGCCATTCCCGCGTTGAATTCCAAGGACTTATCCGCATTCAACGTTGCAGATAATTACGGCGTTCTGGCGCACACTCGTAAGTGAAGGGTCAAGAACCCTGAAGATCTTTGCCACTCCCCGCCTGCAGCATTTCCAAGCAGCAATCCAACCGTCATGCCATTCCAACAAAAAAATCCTTGAAAACCGTGAAAAGGTGAAACCGGAGTCAATGGAATCAATCGCTTGGCGGTAGTGCGTTCACCGTTTCACAGTTTTTTGCGCCGATTAGAGCCACCGCCGGTAGCGCAGCTCGTTCACCGCAACTCCCCAAATGATCTCGGAGCGCATCAGTCCGTCAGCCTCCCAACCATCGAGTGAGTAAAACCGCTCAGCGCGTTGGTTGCCTTTCATCATCCATAAAACCGCCTGCTGAAATCCAACCTCAACCAGCCGCGCCCGTGCAGCTTTCATCAGCTCCGCGCCAAATCCGCGGCCCCAAAAATCGGGGTCGACATAGAGAGCGTAGAGTTCGCCCCAGCCCTCAAAGTCCGCATCGCGAGCCGGTGCAGTAGTTGCGAACCCGGTAATGAAGCCGTCGTCCTCAGCCACGATGGTGAAGGGCTTGGCCATATCGGTGCTCTCAAATGTATATAGCGCGGCCCGATCCTCAGGCTTGAGCGCGTCGAGGTATTCGGCAGGAAGCAACCCGCGATAAGCCGCCTGCCACGAGCGCACATGTACTCGCGCTACATCCATCGCATCCTGCGTTTTGGCTGGGCGAAGCAACATGCCTGAGTATGCCACGGGCAGTGGGAATGCGAGTCGATCCCACCCTTCGAGCAAAGAACGCTCGAAGGATGGGGCACCCGGCTATAAAATTATTTCAAAGGTTGCGAGAGTTCGTGCCGGGATCAGAGGCGAACCGATGAGGACTATTCGGGAGTCGTGGAAAAGGGTGGAGGAGGGGGCGGACCTGAAGCCCTCCGATGTGTTGTGGTGGCCGGTTCCGATCGCGTTCGCGCTCGGCGTCCTCGGCTGGCTCCTGAGGCGTGTATTCCATATGGAACACTTGCCCGCGGTTTTGATGTTGCCTTTTCTGCTCGTTTGGTATGTGGCTGCCGGAGCCATAGTGGCGGGTATCTTGGACGAGATATTCGAATGGGCGAAACGTAGTCCGCCGGGGAGAACCCGCCGGGTCTCTCTGATCGTGGGGATATTATTTACGCTCTTCCTTCTTGAACGCCTATTTTTCTGACGCGGTCGGTTATCAGGGCACCGGGAGACCCATCCCTGCCACTCTTTTCCGCCGCAAGGATGGGGCAACCGGCATACCTATCACGGTTTGATCGTGCGCAAGAAAAACGCTATATCGTTTACTACGTTTGTGCTGAATGGACATGGGCCCCCAACAACTTGGTCATGAACAATATTTACAAGCTCTTGAAGATCCTCGAAGTACTTCACGTCATCGCCCTTGGCAAATTCCCCCAGCGTGGCCCCTGCCAAGATTGTGACGAGATCGTAATGTGACAATATCTTGTTGCGAGCGCCGCGCAGTTTGTCTGCAAAATCATCTAGTTCTTTTGCCAGTCCCTCAAGGCGAGAGCGCACGGAATCGGACCAGCCGCCATATTTGAGCACGTAGTCAATTCCAAGCGTGATATTGCCATTCATAACGGCTTTGTCATGGAGTTTGATGACTTGAAGTAATGAATACTCATGGCTGATGACGGAGAGACGCTTCAATTCGCAGCTGGCAATAGATTTCATAAGTTCGGTCGAGCGCGGGTTATTTTCAAATAGCTCGAGATGATTAAGCCACAACTCATGCGCCCGATTGCAGAGGTTACAGAACTCCTCAACGACGGAGGCAGAAAGCGCATGCATTGTTTTGGTCATTCTCAATCACTTTCTTCTGTTCAGCTGTCGACCGCTTGCCCCATCCTCGCGATTTTTTCCGTCGAAAAGGGGGGAGACGGCTAAAGCTAGCTTACCGCTAGCTCGATGCCTTTCTCGCCCCACGGTCCATCGCTTCGTTCGCCAGCTTGTCCGCTTCCTGGTTGCCACCCCTCAGCGTGTGCCGCATCTCAGAGGCGTCGAGCTGCCGTGACAGCCGTTGCGCCTCTTGCCACAGCGGCAGCAACCCGGCGTTTTTCACCTTGTAGATGCCCTTCATTTGCCGCACCATGAGTTCGGAATCGGAAAATACCCGCAGCCGCCGGACGCCGTTCGCAAGTGCCCATTCGAGAACGGCGAGCAGCCCTGAATATTCGGCGTAATTGTTGGTCTGAACGCCCAAAAACTTGCTGAGGCGGGCGACAATCTGGCCCTGGGGGTCTTCAATAACCGCTCCGTAGCCGGAGGGGCCGGGGTTGCCGCGCGAGCCGCCGTCGCAGTGGGCGGTGTACCAGGCGGGGGCGGTCGAGCTCGGGGATTCGTCGAAGAGGGTTCGGTTCATTGAGTTTCAGTTTAAAGGAGGGACGGAGGGAACAAGGGAACGAGATAGCCCGGGCCTGAAGGCCCGACAAATTTGGGGATGCGACAAATCAGGGGCCCGAAGGCCCCTGCTCCCTCCGAGGGGGCCTGACGGCCGGCTCCATTCGGAGGTAACCAACGCATTTAGTTTGGGCCTGTTACGAATTCGATCACCATGCGTCCATTCGAGTACGCACAGCAATCCAACCTCCGCGGCGGAGAGACGGAGATGGGAATGGGAGCAGACGCGGCGAGTTTAGCGGGGATAACCGCGCAACGCGGTTTGGCCTGGCCGGCCAGCGGAAGGGTACAATCCTTTCGAGGAATGGCTGCGACGAGGGCAATGGGCGGTGCGAACTCCGGCGATGCCGGCCGTGACGGTGCGGCAGCGGCTGCGGAGCGCCTGCTGGCCCGGCAGAACGAGATGGACCTCATCCGCGAGGCCCAGTCGGGATCGCGCACGGCCTTCGATGCGCTGGTTCGCCAGTACGAGCACCAGGTGCTGCGGCTGGCCTTGCATTTGACCGGCAGCGAGCACGACGCCGAGGACATTTACCAGGAGGCTTTTCTGAAAGCCTACCGGTACATCGGCAACTTCAGGTTCGAGTGCTCGTTTTACACCTGGATCTACCGGATCGTGACCAATCTGTGCCTGGATCAGTTGCGCCGGCGCAAGACCCGCCGCGAAGATCATGCGATGGTGGTGGACCGTTCGGGCGACGAGGTGGACCTGCTGGCGGCGGTTTCAGATAATCGCTCGTTTTCAAACCCGGCGCGCGAACTGGACCGCAAGGTGCTGGCCGAGAAGATCCAGAGCGCGCTTGAAAAGCTGACGCCGCGGGAGCGGATGGTGTTTGAGCTGAAGCATTACCAGGGTCTGCGCCTGCGCACCATCGGAGAGATGTTGAACACCACTGAGGAGACGGCCAAGAATACGCTCTTCAGGGCGACGAAGAAGTTGAGGGTTCAGTTGGCGGATATGCGTTAGGAAGTACCCGTTGTGACGTTGGAACGAAAAGCCGCAGCTCAGGCACGAAGGAGCTAAAGGCTGAGAGTTAGGAGCTGAGAGCTGCATTTGTTGAGGCTGGAAGGACGTTGTTATGAATTGCGAAGTAGCAAGGGAGCGAATCGTGGCGGCAGCCTACCAGGAGCTGCCGGATGAGCAGTCCCATGAGCTGGAGCGGCATGTGCCGGCGTGCCCGGAGTGCCAGCGAGAGTGCGAGCAAGTGCTTGCGCTGAAGGTGCTCGTGGACGCCCATCCGGTGCAGGAGCCGGCGCCGAACCTGGTTGCGCGGGCGCGGCTTAGGCTCGACGAGGCCCTCGACAGCCTGCCGCCGAAGCGCTGGTATGAGCGCTGGAGCACGCGGGCCTGGAACAACTTTGCGCGGCTGCAGAGTGCGCCGGTGGCGGCAGTATTGCTGCTGGTGATTGGCGGCGGAGCCGGCAGCCTGGGCGGATACGAGTACGCCCAGAGCCGCGTAGCCCATGCTGCCGCGGCGCGGGCTGCGGGCGCGCCCAGGACTCAAGAGGCTACGGCGCTGCCCGCACTGGCCAACGTGGCCAGCGTGTCAGGGATTGTGCGGCAGCCTAACAGCGAAATTGTGGACGTGAGCTACAACCAGGTTGTGCCGCGGCAGATCGAGGGCTCGCTCGACGACCCGCAGATCCGCCAACTGCTGATGCTGGCCACAGAGAATGCCAGCAGCCCCGGCGTTCGCGACGACTCAGTGGGTCTGCTTGCGGCCGAGTGCCGCGCCGGCCACAGCTGCCAGCCTTCGGGCATCCGCGACGCGCTGATGTATGTGTTGCGCAACGACAAGAGCGCCGCCGTGCGCCAGAAGGCGCTGGAGGGGCTGGAGCCTTATGTTTCAGAGGACATGCGCGTCCGTGACGCGGTTCTCGAGTCGCTGATGAACGACAACGATCCTCGCATCCGCTCCGCGGCCATCAGCCTGCTTGAACCGGTTGAGGCCGACACCAGCGTGCGCCAGGTTCTTTATTCGGTGTCAACCACCGATAACAATCCTCAGATTCGCAATGTTTCCCGGCAGGTTTTGAGCCGGGTATCTGAGATTCAATAACGCTCTCGAAGCCGGCCACGGGCCAACCAAAGAGCCCGGACCGGGGAGATGAACTTTTGGAGAGATAAGCAATGAAATACATTTCGAGGCCTTACCGGAGTCTTCATCGCTGGGGTCCATTCACGCTGGTTGTGGCGGCGCTGTGCCTGATGGCGGCGCCGCGCGCGATGCAGGCGCAGGGCAGGAGTGTGACGGAATTCTTCGCCAATCCGTTTCCGTCGCTCTCGCACACGTCGCAGGGGTACCTGGGCGTGGAGATTGCCGACGTTGACCAGGAAAAAGCCCAGCAGCTCAAGCTCAAGGATGTTCGCGGCGCGGTAATTACGCTGATCGACCACGATGCGCCGGCCGGAAAGATCGGCCTGAAAGTGAACGACGTGGTGATCTCGCTCAACGGCCAGACCGTTGAAGGCGCCGAGCAGCTCAAGCGGATGCTGCACGAGATTCCCGCGGGCCGCAAGGTGAGCCTGGAGATCAGCCGCGACGGCAACATCCAGACGATCGCAGTTGAACTGGCCGATCGCGCAGCCATGGAACACGATATTTGGGACAAGATCGACCATGACGGCGACCTGATTTCGCCCGCGCCGGGGATGGGAATCCTGGGCGACAACGGCGACGTTGCCGCGCCTCCCGGCTTCCACATGCCGTTTTTTGGCTCCAGCCTGAAGGTGGGCGCGCTGGTCGAGCCGCTGACTTCCCAGATGGCCGAGGCCCTGGGCGTGAGCGGCGGGCTGATGGTGAAGCAGGTTGGGCGCAAGAGCGAGGCGGCCAATGCCGGGCTGCGCGCCCTCGACGTGATTCTGAAGGTCGGCAACGACCCCATCAATACGTCGGCCGATTGGGAACGGGCTCTTCGCTCGAACGAGGGCAAGAAGGTGCAGGTAACCATCCTGCGCGACAAGAAGCAGCAGACGCTCAACCTGCAAGTGGATTCGAAGCGCCACAGCGAACTGGAGTGGATTGATATTTTTGGCGATAGCGACCCGGACCTGGTGGCCGAGAATGACGTTTTGATCCCGGAGGCGTTGGCGGCCCAGGCCGACGCCGCTGCGGCCCAGGCCGACGTCGATTCGGCGCAGGCGCGGCAGATGCAGTCTCTAATAGACACGCAGGTACAGGCCCAGGCTCAGGCCCGGATTCAGGCCCAGACCCAGGCCAACGACCAGCTGCGCCATCAGATCGAGAGCCAGGCCGATGCGCTGCGCAATCAGATCCAAAGCCAGGCGCAGGGCCTGACAGAGCAGCAGGCCGAGCAGTTGCGCAAGCAGGCTGAGCAGATGGCGCGCCAGGCTGAGCAGATGCAGAAAAGCATCAATCCCGATCAGCTCAAGATCGACCCCCAACAGATGCAGCAACTGCAACAGCAGATGGAGCAGTTGAAGAAGGGCTTCAATTCCGACCAATTCAAGCAGCAGTTCCAGATGAACCAGCAGCCGATGGAGCAGCTGAAGAAAAACTTCAACGCCGACCAGTTCAAGATCGATCCCAGGCAGATGGACCAGCTCCGCCAACAGATGGATCAGATGCGCCGGCAAATGGAAGAGCAGAAACAGCAACTCCACGACCAGATGCAATACTGGCTCGAGCAGCAGTCAGGCCACTTCGTCTAGTTCAATTGACTACGGAGCAGTTTCCGCAGGGCGCCCGCCATAATCCGGCCGGCGCCCTTTGTGTTTTGAGCGGTTTGAGCCGGCTGCGCCGCGCAGATGCGGAATTCCGCCCCTCAGCGCAGGGATTCTCCCCTCGTCATCCACAGGTTTTCTTCCCCCTGTCCCACGCCGTACACTACTCCTTCAAGCTGCAATGAGCTTCTTCGAGGTGCAATCAGACATGCCTTATCCCACGAACTACCGCTATACGCGCGAACATGAGTGGATCTCGGTTGAGGGGTCCATTGGCGCCATTGGCATTACCGACTACGCCCAGAACTCGCTGGGCGACATTGTGTACGTTGACGCGCCTAAGGTTGGTGACACGGTAACGGCCGGCGCCACCTTTGGTTCGGTCGAGAGCGTGAAGGCTGTCAGCGACCTCTATTCACCCGTCTCGGGAACGGTGACTGAGGTGAACGAGGCGCTGAAGACCGAGCCCGACAAGATCAACGCGGCCGCCCACGAGACCTGGATTATCAAGGTGGAGCTTTCGAATCCGGCCGAGCTTGATTCGCTGCTGGACGCCGCGGCGTACGAGGCGTTTATCGCGGAAGAACAATAAGCGAAAGCAGTTGTCAGTGGTCAGTTGTCAATTACAGCCACGGGCAATCGCTGATGGCGGATTCTCCTTTCGCTTCGCTCCGGCTTCTTTCGTGGGTGTCGGAGACTGATAACTGACAACTGATCACTGTTCACTGGTCCCGGAGGGACCCACATGCGCTACCTCCCCAAATCCGACGCCGAACGCGCCAAGATGCTCGCCGAGATCGGCGCGGCATCGATTAACGATCTGTTTTCGTCCATCCCTGCCGAGTACCGGCTCACGCGCGATCTCCAGGTGCCTCGCCAATACGGGGAGAGCGAGATCGTCGACTATTTCAAGGCCGCCGGGCAGAAAAACGCGACTGACTACGCGAGTTTTCTGGGCGCGGGCGCATATCGCCACTACCGGCCGGTGATTATCGACTCGCTCGTCCAGCGCGGTGAGTTCCTGACCAGCTACACGCCCTACCAGGCCGAGATCACGCAGGGCACACTGCAGGCCATCTTCGAGTTCCAGACGATGATTGCCGAGCTGACCGGCATGGACGTGGCCAACGCCAGCATGTACGACGGGTCCACCGGAGCCGCGGAAGCGGTGATGATGGCCGTTCGCGTGACCGGCCGGCACCAGGCGGTGGTGGCGCGGGCCGTGCACCCCGAGTACCGCGAGGTGATGGCGACGTATGCCAAACATCAGGGGCTGCCCTCGACGCTGGTCAGCTACAACCCCGAGACCGGCCGCGTGGATCTGGATGCACTTGACGCTGCGGTTTCCGCAGAGACTGCGGCCGTTCTTGTTCAGAGCCCCAACTTCTTCGGCGTGGTTGAAGACATTCCGGCGATTGCCGGGATCGCGCACAAGAAGGGCGCGCTGCTCGTTGTCTCGATTGCCGAGGCGGTTTCGCTGGGCATTGTGCGGCCACCGGTCGAGGCCGACATTGTGGCCATGGAGGCGCAGTCGTTCGGCGTGGCGCTCAGCTACGGCGGGCCGTTCTGCGGAGTGATCGCGGCCAAGGAGCAGTTCCTGCGACAGATGCCGGGACGGCTGGTGGGCCAGACGGTCGACAGCAATGGGTTCCGCGGGTTCGTACTTACTCTCGCCACGCGCGAGCAGCATATACGGCGCGAAAAGGCGACTTCGAACATTTGCACCAATCAGGCGCTGGTGGCGCTGATGGCGACCATCTTCCTTTCGGTGTACGGCAAAGAGGGCATTCGCGAACTGGCCGAGCACAACCTGGCCAAGGCGGACTACACGGCAAGGTCGCTGAGCGCGCAGGCCGGCGCAAAGCTGCGTTTTGCCGGCGCGCCGCGTTTCCACGAGTTTGTGCTGCAGACCGACGAAGCGCCTGCGTCGTGGAGCGAGCGGCTCTTGGAGAACAAGATTGTGGGCGGCATTGAGCTGAGTCGCTGGTATCCCGAGCTTGAGAACTGCACGCTGTGGTGCGCAACGGAAGTGATGCCGCGCGAAACGATCGATAAGGCAGCAAAGGTGCTGGCGAGTGTGACGGTGGAGGCATAGAGATGAGCGCAGATTCAGGTCCACGCACCACCGGCAAGGTTCGTCCCCACCCCACGCAGAACGAAGCGCTGATGTTTGAGAAGTCGTCGCCGGGCAAGCGCGCCTACAAGCTGCCGCCGCTCGACGTGCCTGCCGTCGACGCCGACGCGCTGCTCGGCGATGCGCACCGGAAAACGCCGGGGCTGCTGCCGGAGCTGAGCGAGATCGAATTGATCCGCCACTTCACGCGGCTTTCGACGTGGAACTACGCCATCGACCTGGGTATGTATCCGCTGGGCTCGTGCACCATGAAGTACAACCCGCGGGTGAACGAGTTTGTGGCGCGCATCGAGGGGCTGGCTGAGGCGCATCCCTACCGGCCCGAGTCGCTGGCGCAGGGAATTCTCGAGATCATTGACCTGCTGCAGAAGTGCCTGATCGAGATCACCGGCATGGACACGATTACGCTGCAGCCGGCGGCCGGCGCGCACGGCGAGTTCACCGGCATCCTGTTGGTGCGCGCCTGGCACGAGTCGCAGGGGAATCCGCGGCACAAGATTCTGATTCCCGACTCGGCCCACGGAACCAACCCCGCAACCGCGGCAATCTGCGGATACCAGGTTGAGAATCTGAAGTCGAATGCGGAGGGGGGCATTGACCTTGACGCGCTGGAGCGGCAGGTAACGGACGACACCGCCGCGCTGATGCTCACGAACCCCTCGACGCTGGGGGTTTTCGAGACGCAGATCCACAAGATCGCCGAGATTCTGCACGCCAAGGGCGCGCTGCTCTACATGGACGGCGCAAATATGAACGCGTTGGTGGGCAAAGTGCGGCCCGGCGATTTTGGCGTGGACGTGATGCACCTGAACCTGCACAAGACCTTCTCTACTCCGCATGGCGGCGGGGGCCCGGGATCGGGACCGGTTGCCTGCAAGAAGTTTCTGGAGCCGTTTTTGCCGACGCCGGTTCTCGTCCAAAGGGAAGACGGCACGAAGTGCTGGGAATACGATCGGCCCCAGTCGGTGGGCCGGGTGCGCGCTTTCTACGGCAATACGGGCATGTTTATTCGCGCGCTGGCCTACATTCTGGCCAACGGGCCGGACGGGCTGCGGCAGACCACCGAAGACGCGGTGCTGAACGCAAATTACATTCGCAAAAAGCTTGAGGACCTGTACGAGCTGCCGTACAAAACGCCGTCAATGCACGAGGTGGTGTTCAGCGACAAGCGGCAGGCGGCGCAGGGCGTAAAGACCGGCGATATTGCCAAGCGGCTGATCGACTACGGCTTCCATCCCTACACCGTGAGCTTTCCGCTGATTGTGCACGGCGCGCTGATGATCGAGCCGACTGAGAGCGAGTCGGTTGAGGAGCTCGACCTGTTCATCGACGCGATGCGCTCGATTGCGCGCGAGGTGGAGGAGACGCCGGAGCTGGTAAAGACTGCGCCGCATTCGACGCGAGTTTCACGGCTCGACGAGGTGCAGGCCGCGCGCAAGCCGGTGCTAAGGTGGAAGCCGTGACGACCGGGGGTCAGAGGTCAGAGATCAGGCGACGCTGCTGCGTTTACGGAAAACGATGTTCAGCTCGCGGCGCCAGTCTTCGTTGAGCGCGATCAGCTCCCACTGAATTTTCGGAGAGAAGTACCTGAGTACCGGCTCGTTGGCCGGATGAATTCGCAGGGCCGGGCCGATGAGCATGAGGCGCGGCTCGAGCTCCGAGACCTCAGCGCCTGGAAAATAGCCGGCGCGCTCGAAGGCGGAGAGCGGCCGCGCGGCTCCTGCTGGCGTTTGGCGGTCGGAGTTGAGCGCGCGCACGCGGATCCAGTAATCGAGGGCCTGCATGGGCAGGTGCAGGTCTTCGTCGGCCTTGATTTCGATGACCGCGAGACGGCCGCGCTGATCGAGAGCGAGCAGGTCGAGCATTCCCCGGTCCCCTGACGAGATTGCCGGCACCTGCGAGTAGACCGCTTCGCCGCGGATCTCGGGCAGCAACTCGCCGATGCCGCGGCGCAGTTCGCTCTCAAGCCAGCGCTCGGGCTGCATACGGAAGAGCGCGTCGGTATGTGCGCCGCTCGCGTGGCGGCTGAGGAAGAGGCGCGCAAAGAGTTCGCGGCAAGCGTCTTCGTTGCCTCCGGTCAGCACTGTTTCATTTGCGCCTGCGCCGAAGGTGACTTCATCCTTGCTGGTGAAGGAGTGCGCGGCCGCGCCGTGACGAACGCGCGCGAATTCGAGGCCGTGCAGCAGTAGGCCGACTTCGGCGGGTGTGCTGGCGCGCAACTCAACACGGTGCTGCGCGGACGCGGGAACAAGTTCCATGAGGCGGGCCACACCGGCATTACAGCGCTCGATTGCGGCGTCGGCCGAGAAAGCGTGCATGAGCCGCGACTCAAGATTGCCGGTGTCGTTGATGTCGACGCGGGCGAGCTCTTCGCTGCGCTCGTCGAGGGTGTAGAGCTCGAATTTCGCGGCGGCATGATTCAGCCATGCCATTCTTTCCGCGGTGGTGCGCCATGCGCCGGCGGGAACAATCACTTTGAGCCCGCCAAAGTGGCGGCGCACGTCGCCCTTATGGCGGCAGTAGTCGAGCCAGAGCACGCCGAGGGTCAGAATCCCGTCGACCATCGCGCCCGATTCGCATTCGCCCACTCCAATAACCGCGTCGGCGGCCGTGCCTTTGAGCAGGCGGCCGCGGATGTAGGCCGGACCGAAGCTGTGTTCCAGGTCCATGGCCGAGCGCAGGCCGTCGACCTTTGCGCCGATGAAGCGGCGCGTGAGTGCGCGCTCAAGCAGGCGCAGATAGTTGCGGCGGGCCGCGTCGCGCGCAGTGGGAGTGCGGCGGTCGCTCGATGCAACCAACTCCAATGCCTGCGGTTTGGTTGCGCCCATGCGGCGCGTCATCAGGCGCAGGCTGGCCGTTCGCTGCTGCACTTCGAGCACGGTGCGGACCAGGTTGCGCTCGTCGCTCCATAGCTCGAGCAGGCAGCGGCCGTGCGAGTCCCTGGTGGAGTAGCGCGCCGACCGCATGTCGAAGAGGACGCGGCCGTCTTCAAGAAAAGCGGCTGCCGGATGCCGGAGCACGTACTCATCGATTTGCTGCGCCAGGCGCGCGGCCGGCGTGGCGTCAACGTTCGAGCCCGATTCCATCTCGCGCTACCACCCCATGCGCTCGCGGAGCATTGTAATGTGTGCGACGTGATGCCGCGAGTGCCAGGCATAGATGGCCAGAGTGAGGGCAAGATCCCAGCGGCCGCGCTCGGGATGAATCATGCCGCGCGCGAAATCCGACTCGCTCATCGACTCGAGGAGCGCGACCCAGCGCGCGTGCATGGCCTCGATAAAAACCAGCGACCCGTCGATGGGCAACCGCTTGCTGTCAGCGAGTTCGGCCCAGGCCTTTTCATCGTAGGGCTTGATGGTGGGCCAGTCTTCAGTCAGGGCGAGTTTGAAGCGGATGACCGAGTTGACGTGGCTGTCAGCGACGTGATGCACCACCTGGCGGACGGTCCATCCGCCGTCGCGATAGGGCGTGTCGAGCAGCGCGTCGGTGAGGCCGCTCACGGCGGCGCGCAGGCGCTCGGGCAATTGGCGGAGGATTTCAACGTGTGCGGCGCGGACGGCCGCCGAGTTCGACTCGGGCGCCTGGAATTTTCCAATGGGATAACGAGGATCGACTTCGGTCATGGCAAAAACACTACCATGATTCGCCGCTGGAGGTCAGTAATTGGAGATTGAGGAAGAACAAGACACCACGACGGCGCAGAGTTTGCTCGATCTGGCTGAGGGCCTTGCCCGGGAGAGCGTTACGCCGGGTGGTGCTGCTTCTGCTTCTGACGATGGATATGGGTTTTGTAGCTTTTGGGGGCTTTGTAGCGATAGTTGTAGTGCTGGTGGCTGGTCTTGGGTTTGTGGTGCCGGGCGAAAGCGGGGCTTGCAAACGCGGCCAGAAGCAGAATTGTTGCAAGCAGTTTCCTCATGCGAAGAATCCTATCACGCATGCGGCCACGTGAGCAGCATTGCCGGTCCCGGCACACGAAAAACAACCTGGCGAATGCCGTGGACCGAAATGGCCGGGAGGCACGGGCTCATACGTGATGCGCGTGATGGTGATGGTGGTGGTGGTGATGGTGCTTTGCCGCAAATGCGGCCGGGCTGGCGAACACCATCAGAAGCAAAACTACCGCGAGAAACCTTTTCATGGGAGGCATCCTAGCAGAATTGAATTCGCAACGAAAGCGCCTTGCCGCGCCTCGTATCAAAAGAACAACGAGGGGGACAGGAAGACGACGCGTCCGCCGTACGGGCATTCCGTCCGCCGTACCTGCGTTCTAGGGAATTCGACGCAGGAGGCATAAACTGGATGACGATGGGACCAACGAAAGCTTCCCTGCCGGCGAGCCAAAAACGCTACTTTTTTAAGGAGTTCGGCATTACCGAGCGCCTGCTTGAGCGCTGCCTTGGTGAGGCGCTGAGCGCCGGGGGAGATTACGCCGACCTTTACTTTGAGGCAGTTACGGCAACGGCCCTGGCGGTGGACGAGCAGATTGTGAAATCGGCCAGCCAGGGGTCGAGCGCCGGTTGCGGCATAAGGGTGGTGAGTGGCGAGCGGACCGGGTACGCGTATACCGACAATCTGAGCCCTGAGCGGCTGCTGAAGGCCGCGCGCACCGCGGCAATCATCGCTTCGGGCCCGGCAAAACAACCGGTGCAGGGATTCACCGAGGTCGCGGCCAGGGATCTTTACCCGGTTCCGCTGGGCGGATACGATCTCGACCTGGCCGAACGGCTTGAGCTGATCTTGCGCGCCGATCGCGCCGCGCGGGCCTTCGATCCCAGGATTGTGCAGGTACGCGCAGGCTACAGCGAAGAACTGCGGCGGATTCTGATTGCCGCGTCGGATGGCGCATTTGCCACTGACACGCAGCCTCTTTGCCGGCTGCAGGTGAACGCCATCGCCAAGGAGGGCGCGACCGTAACGAAGGGCGCCGCGGGAGGCGGGGGCCGTGCCGGTCTGGAACAATTTACGGGAAGTAAAAGCCCGGAGGGCCTGGCGCGCGAGGCTGCGCGCGGGGCCATTCTTCAGCTTGGCGCAGTTCCGGCGCCGGCGGGCGAGATGCAGGTGGTGCTGGGGCCGGGATGGCCGGGGATCCTGTTGCATGAGGCTGTGGGCCATGGGCTCGAGGCCGACTTCAATCGCAAGAAGACTTCGGCATTTGCGGGATTGGTCGGCCAGCAGGTGGCGAGCTCGAAGGTGAGCGTGGTTGACAACGGCACGATGGCCGGACGGCGCGGCTCGCTGAACGTGGACGACGAAGGCTCGGCGACGCAGGAGACGGTGCTGATCGAGAACGGCGTGCTGAAGGGGTATTTGTCTGACAAGCTTTCGTCGCGGCTGATGGGGATTGCGAATACCGGTTCAGGGCGGCGCGAAAACTACCAGGCCATCCCCATGCCGAGAATGACCAACACTTACATGCTGGCCGGCGACGACTCGCCCGAGGACATTCTGCGCAGCGTGAAGCGCGGGCTCTACGCCGTGAACTTTGGCGGCGGCAGCGTAGACATCACCAACGGCAAGTTTGTGTTCTCGGCGAGCGAGGCGTACTTGATCGAGGATGGCAAGGTGACGGCGCCGGTGCGGGACGCGACGCTGATCGGCAACGGACCCGAGGCGCTGAAGTACGTTTCCATGGTGGGCAACGACCTGAAGCTGGACGAGGGCATCGGCACCTGCGGCAAAGACGGGCAAAGCGTGCCGGTAGGCGTAGGCATGCCGACGGTGAAGCTGGATCGAATTACGGTGGGGGGAACGGGGCGGTAGGAGAAAGGAACGATCTATGTCAGAGCAAAGGACCGTTAAAGCGTTGTCAGACCAAGAGCTATCAGTGAAGCTCGTCGAATTACTCGCGAAATGGCCCCTTTATCGAAAGCTTAGGTTCAAAAACGACACGCTCCACAATTATCCAGAGATCGTCCGCGCGCACTGTCCGACCTGCTCCGGAGACCGAAACTTCGACCAGTTTTCGTGGGAGGGAATGAAAACGACGCGTAGAGGGCAGGGGCCGTTCGGCCCAGAACAATTCACCACTACAAGAGGAGCCCTCAGGACTTTGTCGTATCGGTGTCCTGATTGCAAGCAATTCTGGGTCTCATACATTGTCCACTGGAGGCAACGCCTTGAAGGCGAAGAAAACGTCGTTCAGAAATGCGGGCAGTTTCCAGAAATTGACACCGTGATTGACCCCGACTTGCAAAAATCGATCTCTCCAGCGGACATCGTTCTACTAAAGAAAGCAATCACCTCACGGAACTTTAATAGCGGTCTCGCATCCGTAGCCTATCTAAGACGGGTGGTTGAGAATCAGGTCGAGCCTCTCATCGTTAGACTCGTGGAGGATCATAAGGAAGATAGCGGGGAGTTACAGGCTCGAATCAAAAAGGCAAGGGCGGACAGAGGATTTAGGGGGCTCTTGGACCTTGCCGGAAAGAACCTGCCCGAGTACCTTAAACCGGGAGGCATCAATCCGCTCGTGCCACTCCACAAGCTCGCGAGCGAGGGGGTGCATAACCTGCCGGAGGACGAGTGCATCGAGATATTTGATGAGAGCATAGTTGTTTTCTCGTTTGTGTTTCGCGAACTGCATCGGCACCAGTCCGAAGTTAAATCGTTCGCAGAGAGCCTCAAGAAGATCGCGCAAGCCTAAAGATGAGCGGGGTGGAAGAGTCTAGCCGCTGGAGCGCAGACGAGAAGCCATGACCATCCCTTTCGAAGAAATCAAGGCCAGACTGCAGGCCGACCCTGAAGTTCAGCGCGAATACGACGCCCTCGCTCCCGAATTCGAAGCCTTGGCAAAATCAATCGCCGCCAAGCAGGCCCAAACGGCCAAATCGCCCTCTTCAGGCCGCATCCTCGAGAGTGACCCGAACCTTGCGCCCAAGCGCTGAGGCGATATTCACCAGCGCATCGAGAGAGAACCGCGAGATGCGCCCGCGCAGCAGATCGTTGATCCTCGGCTGAGACACTCCGCACCGCTTCGCCGCTTCCTTCTGCGTCCAGCCATTCGCCTTGATGATCGCATCGATCTCGTCCATCAAATCGGACCGCAGGGTCAGGTTAGCCGCCTCTTCGGGCGTCTCCGCAATCGCATCCCAGACATTCGCAAATCTCTGCTTTTCCAACTCCTTCATCTCTCACCTCGCATAAGCCGCCTGAAACGCTGCCTCGCAATTTCCATGTCCTGTTTTGAAGTCTGCATCGTCTTCTTTTGGAACGCGTGCAAAACGTATACAGCATCAGCCAGACGCGCTGTGTACATCACTCGATAGATTCCCGATTCGTCGCGAATCCGAATCTCCTCCACGCCTTTTCCAACTTCCGGCATCGGCTTGTAGTTGTCCGGCAGATTCCCGTTTTGCAGTTTCGCAAGCTGGCGACCAGCGTTCTGACGCGCGTCATTGGGAAAACCGCTGATTACCTTCAGCGAGTCCCCAAGGAACTCCACTTCTTTCATGATTCAATTATATCCGATTGAATATATATTACAAGCTCCCTATCCGAGCCTGCCACGAACCGGTTTGTTGCCCCTCGTTTGCTACTGTTGACCCATGCCTGAATCCGCTCCTTCACCGGCCGAAACCGACATCGATCTCCAATCTCTTGTGATTGACGTGGTGGCCGCGGCCATGAAGGCCGGGGCCACGGACGCCGAAGCGGTTGCGCGCGAGGGCGACGAGTTCAGCGTGAACGTGCGCATGGGCGAGGTTGAAACGATCAAAGAATCCGGCTCGCGGGCGCTGGGGTTGCGCGTGTTTGTGGGCAAGCGGTCGGCCTCGACCTCGACCAGCGACTTGTCGCCAGCCGGGGTGCGCAAGCTTGTTGAAGGGGCGATGGCGCTGGCGCGCATCACCGAGGAAGATCCTTTTGCGGGGCTGCCGGATGTCGAGGAGTTTGGCGAGAGGGCGAGATTGCAATCGGACATGGTCTCCCCTGTCTCAGAATCGAGACAGGGGGCACCCATGCTCTATGGTTGGGCTGACGATCTGCATCTTTACTACGACGACGTTTATTCGCTGCCGGCGGCTGAGCGGGTTGAATTGGCGCGGCGGTGCGAGGCTGCGGCGCTGGCTGCGGACCCGCGGATTAACAACTCTGACGGGGGCAGCTTTGATGCATCGACCGGACGGCGGGCGATGGCCAACTCGCGTGGATTTGCGGGCGGCTACCGCTCGAGCTACGCGGGCGTGAGCGCGACGCCGCTGGCCACGGATGCCGGCGGAAAGATGCAGCGGGACGGCTGGTGGTCGAGCGCGCGAAGCTTGGCGCTTCTCGAGGGCCCTGAAGCCGTGGGCGCCGAGGCTGCGCGCAGAACACTGCGACGGCTGGGCGCGCGGCGGGTGCCTACGCAGCGTGTGCCGATCGTATTTTCGCCCGAGGCGGCGCGGACGCTGATCGGGTCGATCTTCGAGGCGGTCTCAGGCGACGCCATCTGGCGCGGCGCTTCGTTTTTGGCGGGTAAATTGGGCGGGACGATTGCCGCGCCGGCGCTGACCCTGGTGGACGACAACCTGATGGTGTTGCCGAACGGAGCCGGCGGATTCGGCACCTCGCCTTTCGACGCCGAGGGGCTGCCCTCGCGGCGGACCGTGGTGATTGACCAGGGCGTGCTGAACAGCTACATGCTGAACACCTACACGGCGCGCAAGCTGGGCATGAGGTCGACGCACAATGCGGCGCGGGGACTGGCCGGTGCGCCGGGTGTTGGGTGCGGAAACCTCTACGTGCAGCCTGGAAGCTTGACCAAAGAGAAGATCCTCGGAGACGTCAGGGCGGGGCTATACGTGACCAGCCTGATGGGAACTGGCGTGAACGTGGTGACGGGCGATTACTCGCGCGGCGCGGCGGGCTTGTGGATCGAGGACGGCGAGCTGACCCACGCCGTGGAAGAAGTGACGATTGCCGGCAACCTGGGCGAAATGCTGAAGAACATTACCGTCATCGGCAACGACCTGGTCTTCCGCACGGCGATCGCCTCACCGACGCTCAGGATCGACGGGATGACGGTGGCGGGAAGTTAGCGGCGTTAGCGGGGATGGCCGTTGGCCAGCCAGACTATGTGGTCTCCCACCCTTTTCACGATGAAGCTGCGAAAAGGATGGGGCAACAAGCAATCTTGGGCCGGCTGGGGATTGGCTGGTTGGGTGTCCGGGTCTCCCACCAAGTCAGCAAGTCAGCTGGCTAGCCGTGCTAGTAAGCTTTTTGCAGGATGGCTGAAGGCGCGCAGACCGGTACTGAAGTGGCTGGGCAGTCGTACGCGACCATCAACGAGATTGCCTTCGATCCGGCCCAGCCGAAGACCGCGCTGGCGCAACTGCCGCGGGAAGCGGCGGTATTTGCGCTGTATGGCGCGGATGAACGCGCAGAGCCCTATATTGGCCGCACCCCCAATCTGCGCGGGCGGCTGGAGCGGCTGCTGCAGCCCTCAGAGAAGCATCCGCGGCGATTGCAGTTGGCCAGCCGGGTGCGGCGAATCGCCTGGCAGCTCACGGGCTCGGAGTTTGAGTCTCTCCTCCTGCAGTTCGGTCTGCTCCAAAAGGTATACGGAACGAAGTGTCTAGAACGAATGCATCTGCGCCCGCCGGCGTTTGTGCGGTTTCTGGGGTCGAACCAGTATCCGCGCGTCGTGGTTACGCACCGGCCCAGCCAGCGCGAGGCCGATTGGGCCTACGGGCCGTTCCCCTCGCGTGCGGCTGCCGAGCGATATGTGGACGAAGTGCTCAAGCTGTTTCTGCTGCGGCGCTGCACCGACGATCTGAATCCCGACCCGGCCTTTCCGGGGTGCGTCTACTCCGAGATGAAGATGTGCCTGGCGCCGTGCTTCAAGGGCTGCACGGACGAGCGGTACGCAGAGGAGTCGGCTGCCGTCGAGAGCTTTTTTGCGACGCGCGGCGAGAGCCGGTTGGTGACGCTCCGCGCCCAGCGCGAACAGGCATCGGCCGATCTCGAGTTTGAAACGGCCGCGGCGATTCATGCGCAGGTGCAGAAGGTGGATGCGGTTCGGGCGCTGGCGGCTGAGCTGGTGCGGCCCATGAGCCGGCTGCGCGCCGTGATTCTGCAGCCATCTGCTGCGGGGCCAACTGCGCCTTCCCACCCCAGCGACGAAGATCTGTCGCTGGGGGCCCCGGCTTCGGCGACCTCTGTTGAAGTTTCGGTCTTTTTGTATCAGAACGGATGCCTGCGCGGGCCGGCGGCGTTTTCGACCGTCGGAATGAGGATTCAGAACGAGCAGTCGGGGTCCACGTCGCTGTTTGCGCAGCCGCTGGCGATAGAGGCCGTTCCAGAGATCAGAGATCAGGGATCAGAGAACAACGATCAAGCGGCGGAAAAGCAGAGATTAGGGATTGAGGGACCGAGGGACTCAGAGACTAAGGCGGGTGGGAAGGCTCATCGCACGATGCTGGAGGCGCGGCTCGAAGATGTGTTGGCGACGCTCTCGGCGGAGGCGCATGAGGCGCCATCCGCGACCGTCCGCCAGGGGCATCTGGCGCTGCTCAAGCGCTGGTACTACCGGCCCGAGGCCAAGCGGTCGGGCGAGATCTTTTTCCCTGACGGTGAAGGCCGCTGGCCGATCCGGGCGATTCTGCGCGGGATCGGAAGAGTGGCGGCGAAAGCGATTGTTCCACAACCTGGGAGCTGACCGGTTCACGCATACCCGATAGCATCGGGGCAGAGTCGAACCTAGTAGTCGAAGGCAGTATGGTCCTGGCGGCGTGTCTCATTCTTACATTCCACCTGGCGTGGATTGCGGCGGTCATCTTCGGCGCCTTTTGGACGCGCGGCCGTCCGGTGTGGAGCGCCGTGCACGTTTTGACCCTGATATGGGGGATCGTTTTCGAAGCGGGACCCTGGCCCTGTCCCCTCACGCTGGCGGAACAGTACTTCGAATCACGGGCCGGCTGGAATGCATATCAGGGCAGTTTTCTGCTTCACTACCTGGATGCAATCGTCTATCCCAACCTGCCCGGGTGGGTGGTGACCGTTGCCGGCGTGGCGGTCTGCAGCTTGAATCTTGGCATCTACGGCTGGCGGCTGCGCAAGCGCCGGTCCTCACCGGGCAAGGCGCGCCAGGGCTGAGCGCACAGGCAGCGCTATTCGCCTGATAAACTGTCCCCGCAAGGAGTTCTGCGCGGAGCGCCATGGTCGAGCTTTGTCCATCGATACTTTCAGCGGATTTTGCGCACCTGGCCGACCAGGTTGCGGCGGCCGAGCGCGGCGGCGGCACGGTCATCCACGTGGATGTTATGGATGGCCACTTTGTGCCCAACATAACCATTGGCCCGCCGGTGGTGAAGAGCCTGCGCAAGGTAACAAAGCTGCCACTCGACTGCCACCTGATGATCGACGATCCCAATGAGTACATCGAGGCGTTTGCCGAGGCCGGCGCCAACTGGGTGAGCGTGCACTACGAGGCCTGCACCCATCTGCACCGCTCGCTGGAGATGATTCTTCACCACGGCATGAAGCCGGGGGTGGTGGTGAATCCAGCCACGCGGGTCGATCTGCTGATTGAAATCCTGCCCATGGTGCACCATGTGCTGGTGATGAGCGTGAATCCGGGATTCGGCGGGCAGGAGTTTATCCCCTTCAGCCTGGACAAGATTCGCCGGCTGGGGGAATTGCGCCGGGAGCTGGGGCTGGCATTTAGAATCGAAGTGGACGGCGGCGTGGCTCACGACACGGTGGCCCAGGTCGTCAAAGCAGGTGCGGAGCTACTGGTTGCCGGGAACGCGGTTTTTGGGGCCGGCAAACCGGAGCAGGACGCGAGGAAACTGCTGAGGGCCGCGAAAAAAGCGGCCGGAGAGCGTTGAGTTTCCCACCCTTTCGCAACGAGCGCAAAAGGATGGGGCACCCAATTCAAAGTTGAAACGGCGCGAGTGCCGGGTGGCCAGTACCAGAGCCTGTCATTAACTTTCGCGCAGGCGGGAAAGTTAGCAACAGACTGTAGAGAAGCAACGTAAGATTCAGAATTAGCAGCAAGCCAAAGCGCAGGCGGCTACCCCCTCACCCGTCGGCGGCATCGAGGTAGTATGAACCGGTTGTTAATGAGAGTTTCTGCAGTGGCGCTCGCCGTGCTTTTTGTCGCCGGCGCTACCGCTGACGCCAAAAAGCAGAAGAAAAAGAAAGCCTACGACCTCAACGCGAATCCGCTGGCAGGCCTGCAGTCGAAGCAGCCCGACAAGGAGCTGTACGACAAGGCGATGACGGCCATGAGGAAGGGCCGCTACGACGTGGCGCGCCTCGACCTGCAGACCTTGCTGAACACCTACCCCGAGTCGGAGTACCGGATGAGGGCCAAGCTCTCAGTGGGCGATACCTGGTTCAAGGAAGGCGGCTCCGCGGCGCTGACCCAGGCCGAAGCCGAGTACAAGGACTTCATCACCTTCTTCCCCGACGCGCCTGAAGCGGCCGAAGCGCAGATGAAGGTGGCCGACATCTACTACCAGCAGATGGAGAAGCCGGACCGCGACTTCACCAACGTGCAGCAGGCGGAGCAGGAGTACCGGAACATGATCAACATGTTCCCCGACTCGACGCTGGTTCCGCGCGCCAAGCAGAAGCTGCGCGATGTGCAGGAGGTGTTGGCCGAGCGCGAGGCTGAGATCGGTTTCTTTTATGAGAGCCGTGAGAATCTCAATGCCGCCGTGGCCCGCCTCGATACCGTTGCAGACACCTATCCGCTGTACTCCAAGAGCGATCAGGTGCTTATCGGTATCGGCGATGCGTATGCCACCGAGGCGCACAACATTGCAATCTCACCGCGCGTGCCGGGCGCTGTGCGCGAGCGGCTGGTTGCCATCTACCAGGACAAGGCTGCCCAGGCGTACGACAAGGTGATCACGCGGTATCCCATGTATCCGCACGTTGAAGATGCGCGCGACCGGCTGGTGGCCATGAACCGGCCGATTCCCGAGCCGACCGAAGCCGCCATTGCCGAAAGCGACGCTGAGGTGCGCAGCCACGAAGCTCTGCACTTTACTGACAGCCTGCTCGGCATCATCAAGCATGGGCCCACTGTGGTTGAAGCTGTCCACGTTGGCGAGCCTACGCTCGACCGATCCTCACCGGGTGCTTGCGCCCGACATTACCAAGGAGAATGTGGCGCTCTTTAGCGAGGCCGCGAACGGCGGCAAGCCACAGACTGCCGTTACGGCGCCGCCCACCGGAGTGAATGAGCCCCCGCGCACCGACCAGCCGTCGCAGGCCCCGCTGCAGATGGAGGCTCCGCCGGCGGGAGGAACGGGCGTGGGCGCTGAGATTGTGAGCGCGCCGGCTGCTCCGACCGGACCGGCCGCCGATCCGAATGCCCTGGTGAAGCCGGTTGGCCCCGCAAACACCGCGCTGCCTGCAGCCGAGGCCCCGGCCGCGGCTCCTAACCAGGTGAACGACGTGAAGCCGGGCGAGGCGCCGCAGCCCTCGGCCACCGACGCCAACGGCAAGAAAAAGAAGCCCAAAGCTGACCTGGGCGACGAGTCCTCGAGCAAGAAGAAAAAGAAGAAGGGGCTGGCAAAGCTCAATCCGTTCTAAAGACAGGGAGCGAGCCATCCCAGCGAGCAAAGGTCGCTCGCCGGGGATCCCGGCAGGGAACAAAGGAACAAGAAACAAGGCCGTGCCGAAAAAGGGCGCGGCCTTCTGGTTTCAGCGCGCTGCACGCCGCGCGAGCTTCTGAGTACTGGCCGTCAATCTGCTAACCTTGAGGGTGATCCCCTCGCCTTGAAAGCCCCTGTCTCGACGGGTGTTTTTGCGAGATTCCAGGGGCTCATCCGACACGAAAATGCCTCACGATCTGCCCAAAGCCTACGACCCGACTGCCATTGAAGATCACTGGGCCGAATACTGGGTGCGCGAAGAGCTGTTCGCGGTTCCCACGCCCACGAATGACCAGATAACCGATAAGGCTTCGGGCCGCGAAGCGGCGGAAGGCCCAGCCGGCCAGGCCTTTACCATTCTTTTGCCTCCGCCCAATGTTACCGGACGTCTGCACATGGGCCACATGCTCAACCAGACCGAGATGGATATTCTCACGCGCTGGCGGCGCATGAGCGGGCGAAAGGCTCTGTGGTTGCCGGGCACGGACCATGCGGGAATCGCAACCCAGATGATGGTGGAGCGGCAGTTGGTTGAGGAGGGTTCGTCGCGCCAGAAGCTGGGGCGCGAGGCGTTTGTGGAGCGGGTGTGGGAGTGGAAGCGCCATTACGGGGGTGCGATCCAGGACCAGATGAAGCGCCTCGGCGCCAGCGTGGATTGGAACCGCGAGTACTTCACCATGGACGAGCGGCTTTCAGTGGCAGTGCGCGAGGCGTTTACGCGACTGTACGAGCAAGGGCTCATCTATCGCGGCGCGTACATCGTGAACTGGTGCCCGCGCTGCCAGACGGCCATCAGCGACCTTGAAGTGGTGTACGACGAGCACAAGGGGCACCTGTGGGAGATTCGCTATCCGGTCATCGGCCTCGATGGCAAGGACTCCGGCGAGTTCATTACCGTAGCAACGACGCGCCCTGAAACCATGCTCGGCGATACAGCCGTGGCGATTCATCCCGAGGACGAGCGTTACACGCATCTGCACGGCAAAAAGCTGCGCCTGCCGCTCGTGAATCGCGAGATCCCCATCGTGCTTGATGAGTGGGTGAGCCGCGAATTCGGCACCGGCGCGGTGAAGGTGACGCCGGCGCACGACCCCAACGACTTTGCGATCGGCGAGCGGCACCATTTGCCCTCGATCAATGTAATGAACGATCGCGCGCACATCAATGAGAACGGCGGGGCGTATGCCGGTCTGGATCGCTACGTGGCCCGCAAGAGAATCGTCGCCGATCTCGAGGCGCAGGGGCTCCTGGCCGGCATCAAGGACTATACCAACAACGTGGGCCACTGCGACCGCTGCAAGACGGTGGTCGAGCCGCGGCTTTCGACGCAGTGGTTCGTCAAGATTCAGCCGCTCGCGGACAAGGCCATCGCCGCCGTTGAGGAGGGCCACATCCGGTTTACGCCGGAGATGTACAAGAAGACCTACCTCAACTGGATGTCGAATATTCACGACTGGTGCATCTCGCGGCAGTTGTGGTGGGGGCATCGCATCCCGGCGTGGCACTGCGGAGTTTGCCACAAGATCACCGTGCCCAAGCCCGGCTCGACCGGCGATCCCACGGCCTGCGCGCACTGCGGCAGCGACCAGCTTTCGCAGGAGACCGACGTGCTCGACACGTGGTTCTCGTCGGGGCTGCTGCCGGTGAGCGTGTTCGGCTGGCCGAATATTACCGAGAAGAATCGGGCCGATTTCGACGCCTTTTACCCAACTTCCTTGCTCGTGACCGGATTCGACATTCTCTTCTTCTGGGTCGCGCGCATGATCATGCTGGGCTGCTGGTTCTCGGCAGAGGTTCCCATGCCGGACGGGAGCCCGCGTCCGCTCTCGGAATCGGTGCCGTTCAAAGAGGTGTACATTCACGCTCTCGTGCGCGACGCCAACCGCGAAAAGATGTCGAAGACCAAGGGCAACGTGATTGACCCGATCGAGATTGTGAAGCAGTACGGGACCGATGCGGTGCGGTTTACCTTGGCTTCGATGGCCTCGCCGGGTACGGATATCGCCTTTAACATGGCGAGGACCGAGGGATATCGGGCCTTCGCGAACAAGATATGGAACGCGGCGCGGTTCATCTTTATGAACGTGGATCGGGCGGCGGAGGCGGGGATCAAGGTTGATCCGTCGGTCCTTGGTTCCATGCCCACAGTTGGCGCCGACGCGCCCCTTGAAGCGCGCTGGATCACCCGCGAGTTGCATGTAGCAGCTAGAGCGATCAACAGATTTCTCGAAGAATACCGTTTCGACGAAGCAGCGAGCACGATCTACCAGTTTCTGTGGGGAGATTTTTGTGACTGGTACCTCGAAATGGTAAAGCTCCGCCTAGACTTCTCGGGGAATCCCAACCGAGAGGCGATTCAAGGCGCCCTAACTACACTCTTGCAGGTGTTTGAGACAACGCTCAGGTTGCTGGCACCGTTTATGCCCTTCATAGCTGAAGAGATTTGGCACTCCGTCTACGATGGCGACCCGCCCGCGAAGTCAATCGCGCTCTCCACTTTTCCAAATGCAGACGAGGAATACATTGGTAGCCAGATTCTTGTTGGGACGCCCAAAGAGATGTCCGAGCTAAAGGATCTAATTGGATATATCCGTTTCAATCGCAAGGAGAGGCAGGTTCCAGAGAAGAAGGAAGTACGAGTAATCGTTCATGCTTTGACCGACGTGCAAGGAACATTCAGTCGAAATATCGATGTAATAAAGAAGCTGGCTCGCGTCGAGAGCCTAATGTATGTGGATAGACCGCTTGAAGGTAACGCGCATAGGCGTATTGCGGGCGGGGTGAGATTCGAGGCGAAGCTCGACGAGTCAAGTGTCGAAGTCAAGATCGACGTGGCCGTTGAGCGGGACCGCTTGACAAAGGAATGCTTGAGGCTTGAAAAAATGGTTGCGAACGATGAGCGGGCGCTGAACGATCCAGGATTTACGGGGAAAGCGCCTGCGCACATTGTGGGAGGGCGCAAGAAGCAGTTGGCGGAGAATCGTTTGCTGCTGGAGAAAGCGAAGACGGCGCTGGATGGGCTGCAGGAAGAGTGAATTGGGCATCGTGGTCTCCCACCTTTCGGCAATGTACAAATTGCCGATGGCTGATAGCTAATAGCTGAGAGCTGTTTTCCGCAGAAGAACCTATGGAATGGAAGAGCCACCGAATCGACGTCATCCTGGAGCAGGCGCTTGTTGAAGACAAGGCCGCCGGCGATTCCACGACTAACCTGACCATCGATGCAGGACTGCGCGCGGCGGGCTCCATCATCGCCCGGGAAGAGCTGGTAGTGGCCGGCCTGGGCTCCGTTCCGCGCTTCTTTGAGATTTTCGCACGCCTCGACCCGAGGCCCCAGGCGCAGACGCGATTTGAAGTCGTAAGCCATCCTGAGATATTCGATGGCGTGCGCGTGCATGCCGGCCAGGTGCTGGCCGTGATTCGCCACAACGCACGCGTGCTGCTGAGCTGCGAGCGCGTGATTCTGAACCTGCTGCAGCACCTGAGCGGCATTGCCACGCTGACGCGCAAGTACGCCGATGCGATCCAGGGCACGCACGCGCGGGTGCTGGATACGCGCAAGACCGTGCCCGGCATGAGGGCGTTTGAGAAGTACGCTGTGCTGTGCGGCGGGGGGACGAACCACCGCATCGATCTGGCCAGCGGCCTTCTCATCAAGAACAACCACATCTCGCTAGGCGGCGGCATTGCGACGGTGTTGGGGCGTGCGCTCGCGGCCCGCAAGCCGGGCCAGCGCGTCCAGGTTGAGGTGCGCACGGCGCAGGAGCTCGAAGAGGCGCTCGCGGGCGGGGCCGAGGCCATTCTGCTCAGCAGTATGACGCCCGCGCAGGTGAAACAATCGATTGAGCGCATCAAGACAGAGAATCGGTGGATTCCGACGGAGGCTTCGGGGGGTATCGTGCTCGAGAATATTCGCGCCTACGCCGAGACCGGCGTCGACTTCATCAGCGTGGGCGCGCTCACCCACTCCGCGCGCGCGGCCGACATCTCCATGTCGATCGATGCGGAACCGAGTTAGGGCCTTGTTCGATCTGGTTCGCCTCGAATCCGCGCTCTCCGGCAGCATCTACGCTGGAAAACTTAACTTCGCACCGGTTACGGAATCAACCAACTCCGATGCCCTCGCCGCCGCACGCAGTGGTGCGCCGCACGGTTCGGTCTTTGTTGCCGACGAGCAGACCGCCGGCCGGGGCCGCGGAGGCCACTCGTGGCTATCGGCGGAAGGCGACGGGCTCTATGTCAGCGTCCTGTTGCGGCTCGCGGTGCCGGCCGAGCGATTGCTGCTTTTGCCGCTCGCTGTTGGACTGGCAGCGGCGCAGGCGATCGACGAAGTCACGGGGCTTGCAGTCGACATTCGCTGGCCCAACGATCTGCTCATCGGCCCCTTGAAGGCCGGGGGCATTCTTGTGGAGGCAAGGACCGAATCCAAAGAGCCGCCCCACGCAGTGGTGGGTGGAATCGGCATCAATGTGCACCAGCGGATCTTTCCCGATGACCTGGCCACGCCGGCCACGTCGCTCGATCTTGCAACGGGACGACGTGTGAGCCGGCAGGCGCTGCTTGTGGCTCTGCTTTGCGCGCTCGAACGGGAGGCGGCGGCAGTGGTTGATCCGAAACTGGCGAAGGAGATTCCTGCGCGGATTGAGGCCGCTTCAAGTTGGGTGCGGGGGCGCAGGGTCGATGTGCACGGGCCGCAGACCTTCAGGGGGACAACCGCCGGGCTTGATGCGAACGGATTTCTTCGCGTTGAGACGGCCGGTGGCGTTGTAACTGTCCAGACCGGGGGCATACGCGAGGCAGCCCGGTCGCTGTAAGCTAAGAACTGATTGCTGAAAGCTGGGAGTTCGCCCCCAATGCTGCTCGCCCTGGACGTTGGCAATACCAATACCGTGCTCGGTCTTTACCGCCTCGATAGCGAGGGAGCGGGCGACCAGGTCAGTTCAGAACATGCCGGGCCCAAAGATGCCGCGCCCGAACTCGCGGCGCACTGGCGCATCACCACGCATCGCGCGCAGACCGTGGACGAGTACGGCGTGTTTTTTGTGAACCTGTTTGAGATGCACGGCATGGCGACGAGCCAGGTCACGCACATCATTATTTCGTCGGTTGTGCCGCCGGTTGAGACCACCCTTCGCCGGGTGTGCGAAGAGTACTTCCACATCGAGCCGCTGTTTGTTGAGCCGGGCATCAAGACCGGCATGCCCATGCTGATCGACAACCCCACTGAGCTTGGCGCCGACCGCATCGCCGATTGCGTTGCCGCATTCGCGCGCTACGGCGGCCCGTGCATCGTGGTGGACTTTGGCACCGCTACGAAATTCGAGATGATCAGCGCGCGCGGCGAGTATTTGGGCGGGGCCATTGCGCCGGGCATTGGCCTGAGCGCCGATGCGCTGTTCTCGCACGCGGCGCGGCTCAGCCGCGTGGACTTCAAGCGGCCGGCGAAGGTGATCGGCACCAACACCGTGGGCCACTTGCAGAGCGGTTTGTACTTCGGCTACATCGGGCTCGTGGATGGCATTATCGAGCGGATGCTGGCCGAGTTCGGCGCACCCGTGCCGCACATCATCGCCACCGGCGGGCTGGCCAAGATGATTGCGCCAGACTCGCGGTACATTCAGCAGATTGACGAACGGCTGACGCTCGACGGATTGCGCATTTTGTTCGAGCGCAACCGAAACGCGAGGCCGCGGGGCAGGGCGCACTGAGGAAGAAGTTGCGCAACTACTTCAACTACTTCACCGAGATCGAAGAGCGCTTTCAGCAGCGGCGCGGGGCGATTCTGCTGCTCTCGACGCTCGACTGGGCGCTGATTGAAACGTGGCGCGAGGCGGGCATTCCGCTGGAGGCGGTGCTGCGCGGCATCGATGCGGCCTTCGACAAATATGAGGCGCGGCAGAAACGCGGCCGCATGCGGAGGATCAACGGGCTGGCGTGGTGCGCGCAGGCAGTGATGGAAGCCGCAGAAGAGATGCGCGAGGCTGCGGCGGGATCGGCGCCGGCGAGCACGACCCCGCGTGAGACTGGTTTTGAGCATGAGCGCGTGGCGGCGCATCTTGAGTCGGCGGCCGCGGCGCTTGAATCGGCGCAGGCCGCCGCGCCCGAGGCGTGCGCTGCGACGGCCGCGCGGCTGCGCGAACTGGCCACCGAAGTGCGAGGATCGGCGGATAAAGGCCCGGACCTTGAATCGTTGGAGCGCTCGTTGACCGTGCTTGAAGAGAAGTTGTTTGCGGCGCTGACGGCGGCGGCGCCTGAGGAATTGCTGGTGGGACTGAAGGAGCACGCGGCTCGCGAGCTTGCGCCATACCGCAGCCGCATGGGCGTGGTGCAACTCAGGCAGGTGGAACGCCAGTTTGTGCAAAAGCAACTGCTGGTGCACTACAATTTGCCGCGGCTCAGCCTTTTCTACATGAGCCAGCAATGACCGAGCCTGAACTGAAATTACTGAACATCGAAAAGCCCATTTACGGCGGCGCGTTTCTGGCGCGCGACGAGGGGAAGGCGGTCTTTGTTCCGCTCACGCTGCCCGGCGAGCAGGCGCGCGTTCGCATCGTCGAGAACAAGCGCAGCCACGCGGTTGCCGAAGCCGAAGAGATTGTCGCGCCCTCGGCAGATCGCATCGCGCCTGCCTGCCGGCATTTTGGCGTCTGCGGCGGGTGCAACTACCAGCATGCGACGTACAAGGCGCAACTTGGCTTCAAGCAGGCGATTCTGCGCGAGACGCTAGAGCGCGCAGGAGTTGCAGCTCCCGAGCGGATTGAAGTGCTCTACGGCGAGCCGTGGGGTTATCGCAACCGCATCCGGCTGGCCCTGGACGCGAATGGCAACCCCGGCTACAGAGGCCGGCGCTCGCACGCGGTTGTGCCGATCGCCGGGTGTGCGATTGCCGCGCCGCTGCTGGTTCGCGCTGCGCTGGCGGTGGGTGCACTCACTCGCAAACTGGCACCTGCCGCGCGGCCGGCTGAGGGTTCGCTTTTTTGCGATCGAGATGAGACAGCGTTGCTTGCGGGTTTTTTTGCGACGGGCACAGCGAGGTTCCCCCTTGAGCAGGTCTGCAGCGCACTTGCAATGCAGATACCGCAGCTTGCAGGCGCCGAGCTCATCGCAGAGGACCGCGATGGCAGGCCGGGGAGAATGGTGGCACGCTGGGGCGCGGCGGCGCTCACCTACCAGGCCGCGGGATTCGGGTACCGCGTCGATCACGGAGCATTTTTCCAGGTGAACCGGTGGCTGGTGGATGAGTTCGTCGATCGCGTAACTGCGGGGCACTCGGGATCGCTGGCATGGGATCTATTCGCCGGAGTAGGCCTTTTCGCGCGGAGGCTGGCTGGGAAGTTCAGCCGCGTGGTTGCCGTCGAATCGTCGCCTGCCTCGAACTCGGCGCTCGCGCACAATCTCTCAGGCTCAAACGCTTCGGCAGTGAAATCAACCACCCTCGATTTCCTACGCCGGGCTCCGCAAGGCCAACGGCCCGACCTCATCGTCCTCGACCCTCCACGCACCGGCCTCGATCCCGAGTCGGCAAAACTACTGGCGAAGATTGCAGCGCCTTCGGTGGTTTACGTCTCCTGCGACCCGGCGACGCTGGCGCGCGACCTTCGCACGCTGGTTGGGAGCGGCTACGCGATTGAATCGCTTACGCTGGCCGATTTGTTTCCGCAGACATTTCACCTGGAGTCGATTGTGCGGCTGCGGCGAGGGTGAATCAACCCCGCTCGCGTTACGTGCCGCCCGGCAGAGATGCGCGTCAGCCTTAACTCCTGTTACCCTTGACGACAACAATCCCTCTGGGCCGCGATGCAACTGGAACACACCTCCGGGCAAACAGGTGCCGGCCTCGGCGCCGTGCCGCTTTTTCACGCTGCGTGGCTATTCGCCTGCGGCATCGTCGTGGCCGCTCATCTATGGCTGCGGCCGGGCCTGGTTCTCATCGCCATCGCGCCGATCGCGGGGCTGTGCGCACTCGCGAATCTCCGCGCAACCCGCATTGCGTGGGCGCCGATGGCGACGCTGTGGCTGCTGCTCGGCGTGTGGTGCGCGCTGATGCAGCCGCAGCCTGCGCCGGCTCCCGGGCTCACCGCGCTCTCTGACAATTTGCTGCGCACCGTTGAAGGCACGGTGATTGACACGGGCCCGCTGCGCAGCGAACTCGAGCCGAACGTCGATGAACCTTCGGCGCAGTCGCCCGCGCAGCGCGTCGATCTGCGCGTATCGACGGTCGAAGTTGTGACCGACACTGAAGACCATCCGATTCCTGTCAGCGGCGCCGTGCGATTGACGGTACGCTGGCCTTCGGGTACTGCCGCTCAGGCGATTCAACCTTTTCGTTGCGGTGAGCGCGTGCGCGCCGATCTACGCCTGCTGACGCCTGAGACCTATCGCGATCCGGGCGTCTGGAGTCGCGCCGACTATCTGCTCGACCAGGGCATCACATCGACTGCACCGGTTCATATTGACCGCATCGCGCGGCTAGGCACTGCTCGCCTGCCCCTGTTCGCGTCGATGGCCTGCCGCACCGCAGGCTGGCAACACGCCACCACCGCGCGATTGCTGGCACTGCCGGCCACCATGCGCAGCCTGCCCGCGCCGCTGCGGCTATCAGAGGATGACGCCATCATGCTCGCCGCGATGGTGGCCGGCGACCGCACCTACCTTACGCATAACCTCCGCGTTGGATTCGAGCGCACCGGCTCCTTTCACATGCTGGTGGTTTCAGGCTTTCACCTGGCGATTGTGGCGGCATGTATTTTCTTCGTCGCTCGCCGACTTCGCATAGGGCGCGTGTCCGCAACTCTGATTACGATCGGCGCATCGCTTGCTTACGCGCTCTTCACCGGCTTCGCTACGCCCGTTCAACGCTCGCTGCTGATGGTGACGCTGTACCTGCTGGGCCGGCTCATCTATCGCGAGCGAAGCCCGCTTAACACTATCGGATTTGCCGCGCTCTGCCTGCTCGCGGCCAGCCCGCGCAGCCTCTTCGATTCAAGCCTGCAAATGACGCTGCTCGCAGTTCTGGTCATCGCCGGCATCGCCGCGCCGCTCTTGCAATCCACGATTCATCCGTATCTTGAAGCCACGCGCAATCTTGAAATCACGGCGCTCGACGTAAAGCTGCCTCCCAAAGTGGCCCACCTGCGCCACTTGCTGCGCTATGTGCGCCACCTGTGTCCCGCAGCCAGCCCGTTCGTCACGCGGCGGACGATTCCCTGGGCCTCGCGATTTATCATCCGCGTCGGCGAGCTTGTGTTAGTTTCGTGCATCGTCGAGCTTGCCATGGCCTTGCCCATGGCTGTGTACTTTCACCGCATCACGATCTTTGCTTTGCCCGTCAATATCGTCATCCTGCCACTGCTGGCTGTGCTGATGCCCGCGGCGCTATTGACGATTCTGTTGCTGGCCGTGTGGCCCGCGGCCGCAACCATTCCGGCCGTTGTGGTTGCCCTGGTGCTTCATCTTGGCGTGGGGCTGGTGCGTCTGTTCGGCGGGTTGCGGTTTGGCGACATTCGCGTGGCCACGCCGCTTGTATGGCAGACTGTGGCTTTCATCCTGCTGCTTGCAGCGGCGATTCTTCTTGCCCGCGGCGCACGATTGCAGCGCCGTCTCGCATGGGCCGCCATGCTGCTTGCGGCGCTGGTTGCCGTCGTACCAGGGCCAATCGACCACCCGCATAACGCTCTGTTGGTTGAAGCCATCGACGTGGGGCAGGGCGATTCGATTCTACTGATCACGCCTGACGGCAAGACCCTGCTAATCGATGGCGGGGGCTTTGGAGGCGGACCGCGCCAAGCCGCGCCGGACTTCGATATTGGCGAGGAGGTGGTGTCGCCGGCGCTGTGGGCGCGCGGCATTCGCCATCTGGATGCGGTTGCGCTCACCCATGCGCACTCCGACCACATGGGCGGACTGCCCGCGGTGTTGCGCAACTTTCACCCCGATGAGTTGTGGGTGGGGAAGAATCCGCGGTTTCGCGAGTACATCGCGCTTCTCGACGAAGCAACGAGGCTGCATACGCGCATACAAAATTTTCACTCAGGAGATGCCTTCGACTTTGGCTCAACGCGAGTGGAAGTGCTGGCGCCCTTCCCCAATTACCAGCCCGGCCCCTTGCCCAGCAACAACGACTCGCTGGTATTGCACGTAGCGTACCGCTCAACATCGGTGATGCTGGAGGGAGACGCCGAGGCGCCTATTGAACATGCCATGCTTGCCGAGCCGAACCTTGCCAGCACGCTGCTGAAGGTGGGACACCACGGCAGCATCACTTCAACGCGGCCCGAGTTCTTAGCTCGCGTCGCTCCGCAGTGGGCCGTCATTTCGTGCGGGCTCCACAACCGTTACGGCCACCCGCGGCAGGAAGTCCTGGAAGAACTGCAGACCACGCATGTTCGCACTCTGCGCACCGATATGAACGGGGTGTCTTGCTTCTTGCTGAATGGAACGAGTCTATCGCCGGACTTCAACTGCACGGCAAAGTAGTCTCGCAACCCTATTTGTGCGCAGTCTTAGCAAGCACCGGCCTAGCCACGGCCATGGCCTGGTCGATGGTCTGGTAGAGATCGTGGTCGGGATCGCGCGATTCAAAGTAGCGCGGGCCGTTGGCCGTATTCACGACGATAAAGATGGTTGGCGTTCTGACGATGCCTACTTGTTTGCCAAGCGCAACGTCGGCCTGTACCGCATCCATCAGTTTGTTCTGCGGGTCGACCGAGAAGGGCAGATTGATTTTGCAATACTGGGCGAATTTCTCAGTGAACCGGTCGAGGTCGGCGCGAGTCTCGATGTACTGCTGATTGGCAAAAGTCTGGTCGCGGTATTGATCGCCGAGCCCTTTCACCTGTGTGTCGAACCAGCGGGCGTTGACGGCGGCCTGCGACGACCAGACGTGTCCCGGGATAAGGTAATCGTGGCGCAGCCACGGAATCTTGTACTGTGTCGCGGCCTGCTTGAGCAGGGGATTGGCGTGGGCACAGGCGGGGCACTCGAGGTCAGCGAATTCGAAAATTGCGATGCGAACGCCCGGCGGCGGCTTGAGCGGGGAAGCGTCGAGAACATTCGTGAACGCCGGCGGCCCGAACTGAGCGGCCGAGAAGACCGGCGCAATGAGAACCAGTGCGGCAGCAAGAGCCAGGGAACGAAGTTGGCCAATGCGGCTCAGGGGAATCGACACCATCGAATTCAACATGGATATTAGACGCGTTTCTCCCGCGCGAGGTAGGGCCCGGAATCAGCGCTGCGTTGCAGCCAGCGCCGAATCGATGAGCTGAAAGAGCTTGGTGCGGTCCACGACTTCGACGAACGGAGCCGCATGCGAACCGTCGGTGACCACCCAGATGGTGGGCGTGTGCTCGATGCCGATTCTCTGGCCCAGTGCGTAATCGGCCTTCACTTCCGCAGCGAGCCTTCCCATGGGATCGACGGCAAAGGGCAGGGCGACCTTGTGGGCGTCGGCGTATTGTTGTGTGAATTTGGCCAGATCCCCGAGGGTTTCAATCTGCGGCTGGTTGGCAAAGATGAAATTCCGGTAGTCGTCGCCCATGCGCTTACTCTTGGTGTCGAAAAAGCGTGCGTTCACGGCAGCCTGAAAGCTCCAGGTATGAAACGGCAGCGGAAAATCGTGCCTTACCCAGGGAATCTTGTATTTATCCGCGGCTTCCATAAGCAGCGGATTGGCGCGGCCGCAGTCAGGGCACTCCATGTCTTCAAACTCGACAATGGCCACATGACTACCCGCCGGCGGCTTGAGCGCAGCGGGGTCGTTGACCTTTGTGGTGGGCGGAGCGCCGAACTGGGCGCCGGCGCTGGCGGCGGCAGCAGCCAGCAGCACGATTGAAAAGAGGCCGAGAGCAAAGCCGGGTTGGGGAAGATGCTTTCGGCTGAACGAGACAAAGACACTGGGCATGGCGATTCGACAGCTCCCTGAAGCCATTGTAAAGGCATAAATCGGGCCAGGAACCCACCGCCGGGCGCGAAGACCGGGACCGCAAATCGAAGCCACGACCGAGCCGCTACTCGCGTTCGCGGCGACGGGCAGCGATCCATTTGCGCCATTTGTAGTCGGCGTAAAAGGAGCCGATGACGATACCGATGACGACGATGGCGAGGATGAGCTTCATAGCCTTTGGTCAGCTGCAGAACTCCCTCGTTCAGCTCGCCGATGGATCCGGTGAGCCCTCGAACTCCGGCCGGCGCGGGCAGTCGACGATGAACAGGCGTCCATCGGTCAATGCCCGAACAGAGTGTCTCGCGCCTAGCGGCACAATCAGTGCGACTCCGGGAGGCGCCACGTTGACGACGCCCTCGATGGTGATTTCCAGTTCGCCTTCGAGAACCTCATACACCTCCTCCTGTGGATGAAAGTGCTCGTGGATCGAGGCGCCGCGCACAAACCGGTAGTGCGCCACGGTCATATGTTCGGTGTGGAAATAGCGGCCGTACCAGCCGGGCAGCCGTTCAATTTCAATCAAATCGTCAATTCGGACAACGGTCATGACTGCCGTTCATGAACATGCGTTGGAATGCTTGCCAGAGCCGATGAAACTGGCTGGTTCCATCCTACGCTTCCGCGCCCGGGCAGAATTCCCGCGACGCGTTCTAACGCCCGATCACAATGACAACGAAACTGCCGGGCAGCACCGGAGCATGCGGCTTTGGCTCTTCGGCCGTAGGCGCGGGGCGCTGGCCGAATTCGGCGGTCACAGTGTACACGCGGTCGGTATATGGTTCGTAAGCCATGGTACGCGCGCCCTTTTGCGTGGGCAGGCTCTCAATGGTCGGGTAGCCGGGCGTGGAGGCATCCACAACAGAGAGAATGCCGTCGCCGCTGGTGGCAAAGGCCAGTTGATGGGCGGCGCTGAAACCGGCCGCGTCGGGTCCGCCGCCGATGGAGGGGTTGGCCAACAGCTTGCCGGTATTGGAGTCGATCACCGACATCTTGTTGCCGTCGCAGACCGGGAAAAGATGGTGCGCGGCAGCGTCGAACGCGAGACCGGAGGGAGAATCGCATCCCGCCGGCCAGGTTGCGGTAACGGTTTTGGTGCGCGCGTCGATGCGGACAACCTCGCTTTTGTCCTCGATGTTGTCGAAGATCGTGCCCTGGCCGTCGACGGCCGCGGACTCAGGTTTGCCGGGCAGTGGAACTGTGGCGACGACTTTGTGAGTAGCCGCATCGATCACCGTCGCAGTGTGGCCGTGGCCGTCGAAGGCCCACACGGTATCCGTGGCCGGCTCAAAGATGATGCCATCGGCCCCGTTGCCGCCCGGAATCGTTTCTACCGTCGCGAGCGTGGAGCGGTCAAAAACGATGACCGCGTTTCCATCGCCGTCGGTGATGTAACCAAACTTTCCCCCGGGATCGAGCGCAATGCCGTGGGTTCGGTGCATGCCGCCTATGGTTCCCACCAGCTTGCCTGTATTCGTGTCGACCACTTCGACGCGGTCGGCGCGGGAGATGTACAGCAGGTGCGCGGGGCTATCGGCGGTCAGATAATCCCAGCCTCCGTCACCGCCAATCTGCCAGCGGGCGATGACGTGGTAGGGCTGAGGGTCGGCAGCTTGTGCAGGAACCTGGGCAAGGCCGGCGAGCAGAAATGCTGCGGCAATAGGCAGGACCAATCGGCGGATAGCGCTCACAGAACGCATGAGGGACTCCATGGGGCGGACAAAATGGGACTTCCTGTTTCGACGGTATCGACGTATACGGGCAGTCCGGCATTAGTCGATGCGTCCTAAGCAGTTTGTCATACGAGGCTGAAGGCAAGCTGAAGACCTGCGAAGCGTAAAGCGCCAGAGATAAAATCACGTCCGTTCTGCGCCGAGTGGTGCTATCTTGATCGCAATTGTTACGAGGTTGAAACAAATGCCCGGACGCGGCCTGTCGTTGAAAACAGCAACTCTTATTGGACTCGCGTGGATCCTGTCAGGAACTCCAATCTTTGCCCAGTTTGACGCAGCCGAGCCGCATACCGCATGCCTCGCCGCAAACCTTCTGAGTTCGGCCCAGGCGGCGGGTTACATGTTTCGGTCATATAAGAACCAGAAAACAGGCGACGCCTGCCTTCAAGTGCTCCGCGCTGGCAAGGTTATTTTCAGGAGAACAATTGGCAACTTTGGTCAATTCAGTCTCGGACAACCCGCCGATTCGGCAGACAAGATTCCAACTGTCGAAAATGGAACGGACCTTACTGGCCAGGGCCACCCGGAGATGATCGTCTCGCTTTACACCGGCGGGGCGCATTGCTGCATCCTGGAGTATGTTTTCGAACTCGAGCCCGCATTCAAGATGCTCGCGACACTTGACGCCGAAGATAGTTCATTTGCCCATTTCGCGGTCATTGGCGACCGCTTTTATTACTTCGCCAACGACTGGACCTTCGCCTACTGGCGCGCCAGTTTTGCCGATTCTCCGGCTCCGAACGTAGTTCTCGGTTTTGTACCGGAAGGCGACGGCGGAAGCTTTCATTTGTCCCTGGACAAGATGCGAAGTCCCGAGCCGGCTCCGGAGAAATGGCAGGCGTTGCTCGCCGCGGGGCGCAAATCCTTTAACAGGAACCCGCGCTTTCCCGATGGGATTGATTCTACGTTGTGGGCGAAGATGCTCGAACTAATTTACTCCGGCCATTCTAACCTAGCGTGGAAGCTCGTTGACGAGGCATGGCCTCAAACGCGGCAAGGTAAAGACGAATTCCTAACAGATTTCTGTTCTCAACTTAAGACCAGCCCGTACTGGCCTGACCTGGAGAAGGCAGTCACCGATCCGCCAACCTCGTGCGCCCGCGCAAAAGCGAAGCTTACCGATTGATATTCTTGATCCAGCCCGCGAGAGACCCGCGATCGATGCTTTACCCTCATAAGAGCGGGCGGTTGCCGCACAGGGGAAGAATTTGCGCATCGTTCTGTCGAACATTGGCACCTTTGGCGACACCAACCCGTTGATCGCGATTGCGCTTGAGCTGAAGCGCCGCGGCCACACGCCGGTCATGGCATTGCCCGAAGTATACCGGCCCAGAATTAAGCCGCTCGGTCTGGAATTCCACTCCGTAAGGCCCGATATCGATCCCAAAAACACGATGCTGGTGGAGATGATCTACGACGTGAACAAGGGAACCGAGACGGGGCTGCGCAAATTCCTGTTTCCGGTGCTGCGCGAAACCTACGCCGACCTGCTTAATGCCGCGGCGAGGCCGGTGCGCGCCGACCTGATGCTGCTGGGCGAGCTTAACTATGCCGGGCCAATCGTTGCCGAGGCCACCGGAATTCCCTGGGCCAGTTATGTGCTCGCGCCCTTTTCATTTTTCTCGGCCTTCGATCCGCCGGTGCTGCCACCCTATCCCAGGCTTGCGCGCGCCGATAAGGCGCCTGGCATGGGGCGCGCGATGCGGCGGCTGGCACGCTTTGTTACGCGCAAATGGCCTGAGCCCATTTGGGAACTGCGCCGCGAATTGGGACTGAGCAAAGGTCCGAACCCGATCTTCGACGCCAAGCACTCGCCCGACCTTGTGCTGGCGCTGTTTTCGCGTGTGCTCGGCGTGGAACAAAAGGACTGGCCGCCGAACGTGCTCATCAGCGGATTCTGCTTTTACGACGCCAACGCCGGCAATTCGGCGCTTGAGCCCGAACTCGAGGACTTTCTGAAAGCTGGCGAGCCGCCGATTGTTTTCACGCTGGGCTCGGCCGCCGTGCTGGCTGCCGGCCAGTTCTACGAGATTTCCGCGCAGGCCGCCATGACGCTTGGCACGCGCGCGGTGCTGCTCATCGGCGACGATCCGCGCAACCGCCCCGCGCAACCTTTGCCCGATTCGATTTGCGTTGCGCAGTACGCACCTTACTCCATGCTCTTTCCTCGCGTTGAGTTGGTTGTGCACCAGGGCGGCGTGGGCACTACCGCACAATGCCTGCGCGCCGGACGGCCCATGCTCATCATGCCCTATTCGCACGACCAGCCCGACAATGCGCGGCGCATGAGACGGCTGGGCGTGGCACGCGCCATGCTCCGTTCGCGCTACACGGCGAGACGCGTGGCCGGAGTGCTGCGCGCGATGCTGGCAGAACCGGAATACGAGGAAGAAGCGCAGAAGGCCGCGCATGAGATTGCAAGCGAGAACGGCGCGGCTACCGCATGCAACGCGCTTGAAGATCTCTATCGGCGCAAGAACGCATCACGATAGACGTAGAACGATGAGATTCGTTTTCGTATTCGGCGTTTACTGATTTCACCTTATAAAGCTAACCTGCCACGCGGCCTATCGCATTTTCAGAGTTGATGTATCTCGAAGCCTCGAAGCTCAGTCGGCGCGACCATCAGGGAGCGCCGACCTCCGAATAACGCCGCAAGGACGCAATAACTCTGAAAATGCCGTAATTCATCTCCGGGCAATCGAACGTTGCCCGGAGAAGCAACTTCGCGCGATTCAGCATTTGGCGCCGGCCTGGGCGAGGCATTTCTTCAAACCGGCCATGCTTATGCGGCTTGATGCCTCGGGCGTACCCGCGCCGCGCCAGTGCGTTTCAAGACTGACGGCGTGTTGGTAGCCATCGCGCTCGAAGGCCCGGAACTGGCCGACCCAGTCGATGATTCCGCCGCCCACCGGCGCCCACTCAAAACCGCCTCCGGGTTTGCGAATTGCGTCCTTGCAATGGCAGTGGCCGATGCGGTCCTTCGGCAGCAGGTTGTAATCGTCGGGGTACGGCGTATCGCCCGTGAAGGTTGCGGAGTTGCCGGGGTCCCAATTGAGCATGAAGTTCGGCTCTTGAATCTGGCTGAGCGTTACGGCCGCTTCCTTGCCGCTGCCCGTATTGCAGTCCATTTCATTTTCGAGCAGCAAAATAATGTTGTGCTTTGCGCACTCTCGCGCGGCTTGGCGCAGCTTGTCGTTGATGGCGTCGCGATAAGGCGCCGGATTCTCGAGCCGCCAGAAATCGAAGCAGCGGATGCGATCGGTCCCAAATACTTTCGAAAGCTCGATGCAGCGGCTGAGCACCTGATCCTGCTGCTTGAAGTCGAAATCGGCGCGGAACTGGTCGCGCGACGGCCCCGCCTTTGATTGCGGCGCGCCCGGCCAGTGGACTTTGAAAAGCGGGCTGGCAATATCGGTCACCCGCAGCTTGTATTTGGCGAGGATTGCGCGCGCGCGATCCACGTCGGCATCGTTCATCTGGGCGACGTTCTTTCCCCACATGCTGCGAATCTCAATCCACTGCAAGCCAAAGTCGTTTGCGGCCACGCTGCAGGCGTGGTCAAAGTCATCGGAGATTTCGTCGTTGATGACCGAGAGCCGGAATGGACAGTCGGCGAGAGCGCTGAGGGCTCGCGGAGCAGCAGCGAGCGCGCTCGCTGCTCCAAGACCAGCCACAAACGCGCGGCGGGATGA
>CAWEHF010000028.1:0-293123 GCA_963808695.1 uncultured Acidobacteriaceae bacterium | reverse complement strand
CGTTGAAAGAAGATCGCTCGCCAGAAACCCATCGTCTTAACCTCCGGGGGTCTTTCGCTTACCGGCCTCTCCAGCTCTTCACAACTTACCTGCGGGCCGCTCCTGATACATCGGCGCGATGATCTATATTTATCAGTCGATAAGCCGGCTTGCATGTGACCTGAATCACCCGCCTGCCGCGCTTACACCGCGTTCCGGCAGCGGATTGTGACAGTTGAATTGCCTTGCGATCCACGCGCCCAAGGCCGGCTCGCGCGCGCCAAATAGGCCCAGCCGCGACAGATCGCACCGTCAGGTGCTTAACTTGCCGTGGAGGATAACGGATGAGCGCTGCTCAATTTATCGATATCCACGAACGGGGCCGCCGATGGTTCCTGGTCAGAGCCTCGGCTGCCGCGGCCGCCGGCCTTTCAACCGCAAGCGAGACCCTCAACCCATCCCGAGCAGCGGCGCAATCCGCCCCACCCCCGCATGGCGCAGTCCAGTCCTTCACCGCTGCCGGTCTGCAAGATGCCATCGCCAATCTTGAGGCCAACCCCGGCACCAACCACCTCGTCGACGACAAGACCTTCACCGTCGCCCTGACCGTTGAAAAGAACAAAGCTGCCAAAGAAGTCCAAGAATTCGAGTGGCACGAGGGCCGTGACCACATCTTTCAGATTCTCTCGGGATCCACCGTGATTGAAGTGGGCGGAACGCCAAAGAACGCGCACAGCATCAGGCCAGGCGAGTGGAATGCACCGGAGTCGGAAAACGCGGTCAAGCTTACTCTGAACAAGGGCGACATGCTCATTATCCCGCGGGGCACGCCGCATCGCCGCACCAACGCCGGCAGCGTAACTCTCATGCTCATCTCGCCGCAGGGAACGGTGTAGGAGCGAGTCAGCGAGTCAACCCAGAAACAGCGGGACCTCCAGCGCATCGCGCCGGAGGTCCCCTCAGTCCCTAGTCCCTTAGTCCCTCAGTCCCTCGGAGCGCGTAGACGCGCTCCGCCTACCGCCGCCGCGTCTTCGCCAGCAGCCGCAGAATCTCAATGTACAGCCACACCAGCGTCACCATGATGCCGAATGCGCCGTACCACTCCATGAACCTGGGCGCGCCAGCGGTAACGCCCTGCTCAATAAAGTCGAAGTCCAGCACCAGGTTCAATGCCGCAATGGCCACCACAAACAGGCTGAAACCAATCCCGACCACTCCCGATCCCCACACCGAGCCGAAGAACGAGATGTGAAACATCCCCAGCAACATCGACGCGACATAGAAGAGGCAGATGCCGCCCGTCGCCGCGATGATGCCGATACGGAATTTGTCGGTAACCTTGATAATCCCCGACCGGTAGAGGAAGAGCATCACGAACAGCGTGCCAAAGGTGAGGCTCACAGCCTGGAACGCAATCCCCGGATACCGCGTATTCAAGATCGCCGAAATGCCGCCCAGCGCCATGCCCTCAAGCAGCGCGTAGATGGGCGCTGTTACCGGCGACCACTCCTTCTTGAAGATGGTCACGAAGGCGAAGATCATGCCGCCAAATAGACCCACCATCAGTTGCAGCGACACCGAGCTCGGGTCGAGCGTCTGCATGAAGCTCTTCCAGGTCCACGCCGCCGTGGCCAGCGCGCACACCAGCAGAATCCCGGTTTTGTTCACGGTGCCGTTCAGGGTCATGCGCGCCGTGGCGTCGATCAACCCACCGTACTGGCCGCTCGAAAACTGCTTGAATGTGTCCTGGCCGAGTGCCGGATTCGAAGTCTTTATCAGTGGCATTGCAACTCCTCCATGGATTCGCGCAGCGTTTGCTTGGGGTCTATCGCTGCCTCATCCGTCTCTTCAATCTTAATTCCTTCGCCTGCCGGTCCAAGCCCGGACGGCCTTCAAGGCAATCGGATGAAAAGGAATACGGGCACGCAACTGGCTCGTCGCGTCCCTACGGGGCGCGGACAATTTTCATGGACGCATTCCTAGGGTTCCGCTCAGCTCCACCCTGGGCTAATTTTGGTTCGTCCCTACGGGACGATGTCGGTGCGCGCCTCACAGCTCGTCGAAAGCCGTCTGGTAACGCGAGACCGTCGCCATCATCTCCTCGATCTGAGCAACCGGCTTGATGCCTCCGCGTGCGCCCGCGGCTATGCAGTTCATTGCCGCCGCCGCGCACGCAAAGTCCAGTTGCCGATCGAGAGACCAGTTGTTGAGCAGTCCGTAGATGAACCCGGCGTGAAAGATGTCGCCCGCGCCGGTGGTGTCAACCACTGGAACCCGGTACGCCGCGCAGTGCAGGTGCCGCTTCCCATCCCACGCCAGCACGCCGTCCTGTCCCAGCGTCGCCGCGGTCAATTTGCAACCGTATCGCGCCTGCATCCGCTTGAGCGCGCGTTCAAGATTTGGCTCATCCATCAGCTGGCAGGGAAAATCGCGGCTCGCAATCAGGTAGTCGATGTTTTCAATCAGGTCCTCGACGCCGGGATACGTCTCATCCAGATCTGCCACCACCGGTACGCCCGCCTGCCGCGCCCAGTTCGCCGCCTGCGTGGCCGCCGCCGTGTCGTGTCCGTCCACATGCAGCGCGCGCGCATTTACAATCCAGTCGCGATCCAGCTCCTCAGGCTTCAGGGCCAGCATCTCGTCGCGCCGGCAAAGCACCGTGCGCTCACCGCCCGCGTCCACAATAATCAGCGACTGCGGGCTTACTCCGCCCGGCACCTGAATCAGCCGCGCTTCTACTCCCGCTTTATGAAATGCTGCCTGGTGCAGCCGCGATGGGTCGTCATCGCCCAGTTTGCCCACGTAGCGGGTGCGCAGACCCCACGTCTGGCAGGCGACCACGGTGGTCGCCACCTGCCCGCCGGGCATGATGCTGGCGCCGGCGTATTCGGTTTTCGACCCGCGCGCGGGAAAGCTCTCGAGCGGTATCAGCGTGTCAGTGGCGTTCAGCCCCACGCCCACCAGGTCAACCATTGCGCATCCCGCCATTCCGCAATTGTAGCGGCTCGGCGGAGTACCACTGGTGCGCGGTGATGGGTCAGTTTGAAGGGTACGGGCTTCAGCCCGTACATCAATCGATCGAGAATGTCTGCGGGCTTTAGCCCCTGAGGGAGAGTTTTCAAACTGACCACTTCCTGATGCGCCCGCTGCCTTGTTATTGGCTCCGATGCTGTACGCTCAAGTTATTCTCTTTGTTTTGGATTGGCGCCGTGGGTCAGCAAATATCTTCGCGTCCGTTTCATTACGCCAAGCCTGGCGGCCCGCTCTGCTGCGGCCCGGTTTCGCTTGAGACCCTTGCCCGCCGTTACGGCACGCCCCTCTACGTGTACTCGGCCGACCAGATCGCCGAGCGGCTCGAGATGTTCCACAGCGCCCTCGCCGGCCGAGACCACCTCGTCTGCTACGCGGTAAAAGCCAACTCCACGCTGGCCATCCTAAGGCTGCTGGCCGAGCGTGGAGCAGGGTTCGATATCGTCTCAGGCGGGGAGCTGGAACGCGTGCTTGCTGTCGCGCCGAAAGTGGCCGGCCGCGTGGTCTTTTCCGGCGTCGGCAAAACCCAGGCCGAGATCGATCTCGCGCTTCAGACCGACATTCTTCAGTTCAATGTTGAAAGCGAAGGTGAGCTGGCGCTGCTGTCCGCGCGCGCCCGCAAGCTCAAAATCCGCGCCCGCTTTGCGCTGCGCGTCAATCCCGACGTCTTTGCCGACACCCACCCCTACATCTCCACCGGTCTGCGCGAACACAAATTCGGGGTCGATATCCGCCGCGCGCTCAGCCTCTACCAGCAGGCGGCCAACGATCGCTGGCTCGTGCCGTTCGGCGTCAGCGTTCACATCGGCTCGCAGATTCGCTCAGCCGCGCCCTTCGGCGCAGCCATCGAGCGTGTCAGCAAGCTTGCAAGCAGGCTCAAGCGCGAAGGCATCGAGCTCGCATGCATCGATGCCGGCGGCGGCCTGGGCATCGACTACCACGGGCCCTTTGACGCTGAGGCCAAAGTGGCTGAATATGCCGCGGCCCTCAACGATGCTCTCAATGGCTTCAACGGCCGTCTGCTCATCGAGCCCGGCCGCTTTCTGGCGGCCCAGGCCGGTGCGCTCCTGGCGCGCGTGCTTTATGTCAAGCGCAACGGCAATAAAACCTTCGTCATTGCTGACGCGGCCATGAACGACCTCATCCGCCCGGCGCTCTATCAGGCCCATCACGAGATCGTTCCCGTGCGACGCAGGCCGGGCAAGCCGCGCATCGTCGACGTGGTGGGTCCGGTATGCGAGTCGGGCGACTTTTTCGCCCGCGACCGCAAGCTCGCGCCGGTCCAGCCCGGTGACCTGGTAGCTTTGCTCGACGCGGGAGCCTACGGCATGTCGCAAAGCTCCAACTACAACACGCGCCCCCGCGCCGCCGAGGTACTGGTGAGCGGCCGGAATGCCCGCCTCATCCGCCGCCGCGAGACCATCAACGAGATGCTCGCGCCGGAGATGGCGTAGCGGCTCACGCAACCCCGCCCCACCCTGTTATCGTGTTGCGCGGGAGAATTTTCGATGCGTCCAAGGTTCTTTGTAATTTGTGCCGCAGTTGTGTCCTGCTTCCTGCTGGGGTTCTCCGTGACCGCCTCCGCCGATCCGCTCAAGGTAAAAACCGCTCAGGGCAAGGTTCACGGCAAAACCATCAACGATGGCAAGGTTCGCGCATTCCTCGGCCTGCCGTACGCCGCGCCGCCCGTCGGCGACCTGCGCTGGAAGGCTCCCCAACCGGCTGCAAAGTGGAAGGGCGCGCGCGACGCCACAAAATTCGGCGCACATTGCGTGCAGGGCCACGTCTTTGAAGACATGATCTTCCAGGACGGCGGCGAAAACGAAGACTGCCTCTTCTTGAACGTCTACGTGCCCGCCACTGCCGATAAAAAGAGCAAGTTGCCGGTCATGTTCTGGATTCATGGCGGAGGTTTCAGCGGCGGCTCGGGCGACGAACCACGCCACAATGGCGACTTCCTGCCCCTCAAAGGCGTGGTGCTGGTCACCATCAACTACCGCCTCGGAGTCTTCGGATTTCTGGCCCTGGCCGATCTTGCCACTGAGGCGAATGGAGCCACCGGAAACTACGGCATGCTCGACATGGTGGCCGCATTGCAATGGGTTCACGAAAACATCCAGAAGTTTGGTGGCGACCCCGGCAACGTGACCATCTTCGGCGAGAGCGCCGGCTCATTTGCGGTCAGCGCGCTGATGGCCGCTCCGCCGGCCCGGGGACTGTTCGCCAAGGCCATCGGCGAGAGCGGCGGCGCGCTGGGCACAGGCATGCTTGTTGACAACGGGCTCCAGGCGATTGAAGCACGGAATCTCACCTGGATGACAGGCCTCGGCGTTTCGTCGGTCCCGGACTTGCGTAAGCTGCCTGCCCAGACCGTGCTCGAAGATTCACACAAACCGGGCGCGCCCCGCTTCGGGATCGTCATCGACGGGCATTTTCTTACCGAGCCCGTGGCGGACACTTATGCCGCCGGTCGCCAGGCTAACATTCCGCTGCTCGCCGGCTGGAACCACGACGAGAATTCCGGTCTTTCAAACGGCATGACCGTGGAGAAATGGAAGGACTTCGCAACCACCACCTACGGTGAACACGCCGACGAGTTCCTTGCGCTCTATCCCGGCAGCACCGACGAAGAGGCCCAGCGCTCGGCCATCGACTACGGCAGCGACTCGTTCATCGCCTACGGCACCTGGCAGTGGATTGAGGCGCAGTGGCGGACAGGCGGCGCACCCGTCTATCGCTACCGATTCGACCTTGCCGCAACGCCCAGCAAATTCCACGCCGGCACGTATGCCTTCCATTCTGACGACATCGAGTACGTTTTCGGCACGCTCGATACCCGGCCCGGATTCGCAGTGAGCCCTGACGATCGCAAGCTGAGCGACGAGGTGATGGACTACTGGACCAGCTTTGCAAAAACGGGCGACCCCAACGGCGGCACACTGCCGCAATGGCCTCGCTACGACGAGGAAGGCAAGGTCATTCATCTCGATAAAGAGATCTCGTCTGTCACACCCACCACCACGGCGCGCTACCAGTTCATGACGGATGTAAAGCCGGTGAATCGGGGGCAGGGCAGGGATTAGAGCATCTCTGCTAAATCAGCAAAGTGTGGGAAACCTCGAACCTCAACTTGCTGACTTGCCTGGGTGTGAAAAGGGCTGCGAGATTGCTCGCGCAGCCCTTGGTGTCTGGATCGGAACTCAGGCTACTGGCGCACGCCCGATGCCGCGGCAAAACCGGCGCCCTGTTGCGCGGGAATCGTGCTTGTGGGTGGCGGAGCGCTGAAGCTCGAATCCTTCGCATTCAGCGCGTTCGAGTAGTCGGGGCCGAGGCCAAGCTTCTTGAGCGCCCGGGAGTCGGGCATCAGCTTGGTCTGCCATCCCTGGTCGGACTGGTACTTCTGCATCGCAGCGACCGTGGTCGAATCCCACTTGCCCGTGGCCTCGCCGCTCAAATAGTGCTCGCGGATCAGCGCCTGCTGAATCTGCATCACCCGGTCGGGCTCGATAGCCTGCTGGCCGCGCGCGCGATGGTAGCGCTTGCCGGTCACGCTGCGGGAGTGATGAGCCGACTGGCCGCTCGTGGGTGAGCGGTGGATGCGAGACGCGTACGCGGGAGAAGAGAGGATCCCCGCGCCAATCAATAAAGCCAGGAAAAAATGCAAACGATACACGTCCCTTAGCACCTCATATATGAAAACTCTTACCTGGAGGTTGCGTGCAGTGTACCCAAACCCGTGGTGCCCAACAAGAAGAAAATAATTTTTCGCGGGGATTGGGGTATTACTTTCTTAACGTAAATCCGCTCGAATATTAACTGAAAGCGCCGGAGAATCGCTCTCCGGCGCCGTTTCGAACACTATTGCAATGCTCCGCCCGGATACAGAATTCCTGCCTCGGGATGCTTCGGGTCGACCACCTCAAAGACCACGTCATCGCCCACTTTCAACTTGCTCACGATGGCTTCGAACTGGTCGCGGGTCCCCGTGGGCTGCTTATTCACCCTCGTAATCACCTGGCCTGGCTCAAGTTGCTGCAGATCGGCAAATGAGCCCGTCCGCACCGACTCAATCTCCACTCCGGGCGCGTGGATCTTTGCGGCCACCGCCGGCGAAATGTCGCGGACCACCAGTCCAAGCTTGGTCTCGCCCGCCCCACCCGTACTTTCCTGGCTGGGAGCGGCTTCGGGATTGTTCAGGTTGGCAAACACCTTGTCGCGGTCGCCGATGGTCACGGTCGTGTCGGCAGGCTTTCCGTCTCGCAGGTATCCCAGACGGGCGGTCGAACCCGGCCTGCGGCCGGCGATGTCGTTCACCAGGTCGTCGCCATCCTTCACCGTCCGCCCGTCGATGTTTGTAATAATGTCGCCCGGCTTCAAGCCGGCCTTGTCGGCAGGTCCGCCCGGTTGTACCAACCCCACCAGTACCCCGTTCTTGAACCCGTACACCCGGTTGACCGAGCTCGACAGCCCGTTGTTGAACGAGATTCCGATCGAGCCGCGAACCACTTTGTGGCTGGGGCTGATCAGGTCGTTGTAAATCGCGACAACCGTATTCGACGGCATGGCGAAGCCGATGCCCTGGTAGCCCGCCGACTGCGTGTAGATGGCCGTGTTCACGCCGATCACGTTGCCGTTCATATCGAGCAACGGCCCACCCGAGTTGCCGGGGTTGATGGCCGCGTCGGTTTGAATAAAGTGCTGGAACTGGCCGCTGGGGCCGGGTTCGATGGTGCGGTTCTTAGCCGAGATGATGCCCGCGGTGACTGTTTGCGAGAGGGCAAACGGGCTGCCGATGGCCTCAACCCAGTCGCCGACCTGCGACTCGTCGCTGTTGCCCATCTTTACCGTCGGCAGGGGCGTGCTGGTGTCGATCTTGATCACCGCCAGATCGGTGGCCTTGTCCACGCCGATTACCCGCGCCGGCCGCCCCAGATCCTGCGTATCCGGGTCGGTCGAGAGCTTCACGTAGATCTTGTCCGCATTGTCCACCACGTGGTCGTTGGTGATGATGTAGCCTTTGGGATCGACAATGAACCCCGAACCCAGCGATTCCTGCACCTGGGACTGGTCGCCCTGGTCGCCCTGCCCCGGAATCTGCCCGCCGAAGAAGCGGTTGAAGAAGTCCTGGAAGTTGTCCTCGCCCTGGCCCTGATCCTCGTTGTTGTCGTCGCCGTTGCCCGGCATCGGTGCATTCCGCCCGTGGAACCGGCGCCCTTTGTTTTCGCTCTGCTTGGGCAGTGTCTGGGTATTAATATTCACCACCGCCGGCCCAACCTGCTTGGCAATCCTCACAAACTCGTTCGGCGGCTGCGAAGAATTCACGATCTTCAAGGGGCTGGCGTCGCTGCTCGCGTTCTGCTGCTCCTGCCCGCGAACTCCGTGCGCGGCAAAGGAACCCGCCACGATGGCAGCCGTTAGCGTGGCGAGCACCACAAACGCCGAAGTAAGACGGCGCGCGCTCAGCCGTTCAAAAATCGATCTCATATAACTTCTTTTGACCTCGTTGCCCTGGCCCGCCTCGCGGCTGCGGCCCGGCACTTCAATTCTCAGTTGGATGCACCAACTCTCAGTATAGCGAGTCGTTGGTGCAAGCGACCCATCCGCGATGGGCTTTTCCTCGGCGATCCCGGCCCGCTTCTCTATAGACGGGCTGGCGCCCGGAAAAGAGACGCGTTCTGCCGGGGGGGGGGTGGCCGGAATTCCGGCCCTCCGGGCACGGCCCTTTTCCTGGGCCCTGGGGCCGTCTATGGGGATTGCTTCCGGGACGCTGGCAATCGATAAGCGAGTTGGCCTCCAACTGCCCGTATGCCTGTCATTCACGACTTGTCCCCTGATCCCTTCGTCGCGAAAGCGGACGGCTAACGGATCAACGGACTCCCCCAAACTCGAAATAGCAATTCCTTGAGTTGAGAGAAATCCTTCGGGCCAAGCTCGGCCTGCCATTCGCGCTCGATCTCGCGGAGCACCTCCAGAGCCTTGGCCCACGCGGCGTGTCCGCGCTTGGTAAAGCGGACAATGCGCGCGCGGCCCTCATCCGGCGCGTCGGACCGGATCAGATATCCGAGAACTTCCAGACTCCCGAGCAAGCGGTTCATGGCCTGCTTGCTCATCCCTGCACGCACGGCCAGAACACCGGGGCGAACCCCGTCGGGACCTGGGAATCGGAATACCGCTATGTGCGGCAGGCTAAGCCCCTTGAAGCCTGCCGCATTCAGGTCGCGGACGATGCGCCGGTGAATGGCCTCGGCAGGAATACGCAGCATCGCGCCGATGAGCATATCTTTGGCCGTGACCGGCGCTGAATTTTCTTCAAAAGAACTCATTGACATTCTCCGTAAACTCTGTTTACTATACAGCAACGGTAAACATAGTTTACCAAAAAGGAGAACAAAATGACACTACAAGCCATCGACTTGTTGTCTGACGAAATCGTATCGGCAGTTCCACACCAAACATCAACCCTGCCGCAGGCAAACCAGGCAAAGCGCGTTCCCGCAGGAACCGGCACAGCCTACTGGGGTCCCGGCGAGTTGATGACGTTTCTCCTCACCGGCGAGGAGACAGGCGGCGCGCTCTTCATGGCGGAGATTTCTGTCGCGCCGGGCGGAGGCACACCGCCGCACATCCACCACCGTGAGGACGAAGCGTTTCGATTGCTCGAAGGCACGCTGACGATCCAGGTGGGCGGGGATACAATCACTGCATCCGCCGGAGATTTTGCTTTTCTTCCCCGTGGCATCGCTCACTCGTTCAAGAACACCGGCGACGGCTATGCGAAGGCACTGGTCTTAATCACTCCGGCGGGCCTTGAGGGATTTTTCACGGAGGTCTTCGAGCCTGCTGTGGACCGTTTCGCGGCGCCGCCGCCTGCAAGCAAAGAGTTAATCGGCCGGGCGCTCGCGGTTGCCCCAAGGTACGGAATGGAGCTTCTTCCCCCGGCATAACGGGTTTCATCGGGTCCACAAGAAGATCAATCAAGGAAGAGACCAAGGAAAGGGAGGTCTCCATGTCACTGCAATCGATCGATCTATCCGTCAATCCTGCCAACGAGACGATCCGCTTAGGGCCACTCCTGGTGCGGTTCCTTGTCACCGGTGAGAACTCATCCGGAACGGTCGCGGTCTTTGAGGTGGTTGTGCCCGCCGGGCAGCGCCTGATGGCGCCGGCTCACAGCCACGACCACTACGAGGAGACGATCTACGGTATCGAAGGCGTGTTGACGTGGACCGTAGACGGCAGGCTGATCGACTTAGGGCCGGGGCAGGCGCTCTGCATTCCGCGGGGCGCCGTTCACCGGTTCGACAACAACGGCACCGAGGACGTGAAGGGATTGTGCGTCATTACGCCCGCCGCAATCGGCCCGCAGTATTTCCGCGAAACGGCCGAGGCGGTCAGCGCTGCGGCCGGTGGTCCGCCGGATCGCGCGAAGATGGTGGAGATCATGCGCCGCCACGGGCTGACTCCTGCTCCTCCTCCGCCTCAGGCGTAGGGCTGCGACGTGTCCAAGCCAACGATTGCCCGTCATTAGCGAACCAGAGCTGGCAGTCGCCGCTCCCCTTGGTTCGTGCAGAATCGCCAAGGCGCTCACCGATGTCCGATAAATCTCGGCACTTCGGCTTTTTTGAAAGTTTCTATTGCTCCGCTGCCCATTCAACCATCGCAAGTACTAGCAACAACACCCGCCGCAACCCAATTTCCCGGTTCTTTGCTGAGTACCATTCAGCCAGCGTATGGGCGCCCCCTCCATCGCCCCCGGCGCCGATTGAGAGCGAGGGCACCCCGAGCGAAAGGGGCAGATTCGCATCCGTCGAACCCAGCCGGAGCTCCGTCGGCAATCCCAGATGCCGGTCGACCGCCCGCAGCGTCTCAAGCAGTGCTGAGTCTTCGGCCAGTTTCGCCGCCGGCCGGTCGCCAATCTTGCGGATCGTAAAATCCAGCCTGCCTCGCCCGTCCGTCCCGGCCGCCTTCGCCCGACGGTTCCAATGGTCAGCCGCGTCCTCCACGGCCCGGTGCAGGGTCACCTCAAGCCGCAACAGCTCATTCACGCTCGTCGAACGGAAGTCGATCGTCGCCTCGGTACTTTCCGGGATCGAGTTCACGCTCGTTCCCCCGTGGATCGTTCCCAGGCTGAGGGTGGTTCTTGGTTCTTCGGGAAGGGGCGTTTCGGCCAGCGTCGCCAGCGCCATGGCAAGCGCCGCGATCGGATTAGGCGTTCCCGCGTCGGTAAAGCTATGGCCTCCGGGCCCCCGCACCGTTACATGAAACCGCCGGCTGCCCAGGGCCTGGGTCACTGCGGCGTCCACCCCCGCCCCGTCCATCACGATATGGGCGGCAATCCGGCCCGCCAGGGGGCTCTCCCGGTACAGGTGCCGCATTCCTTTCAGGTCGCCCTCGCCCTCTTCGCCCACATTACCCACGAATACCAGGGGAACAGGCAGGGACGTCTTCGCCTCAGCCAGGGCGAAGGCGATGGCCAGCATTCCCACCACCCCGGCCCCGTTATCGCACGCTCCGGGGGCAAAAAGCCGCTCACCCTCCACCAACGGCTCCAGATGTGTTCCGGGCGGGAAGACCGTGTCGAGGTGCGCTGAAACCACCACCACCGGCCCGGTGCTCTCCGGCGGCAGGTCTTCGGCCTCAAGCACTCCAAAAACATTCCCCACGGCATCTGTCTCGATCCGGCTCAGCCCGGCCTCGGCAAACCGCCGCCCGATCCACTCGCCCCGGGCCTGTTCGCCGTTCAGCGGGGCCGGGATCTTCACCAGCTCGGTCTGCCAGTCCATGATCCGCTTGGGGTTCAGGTGCAGCCACGCAAAGGCCGCATGCACACTCCGGCGAGCGGCCAGGGCCGTCACCTGCGAGAATGCTGAATTGTGAGTCAGCAAGGGCATGGGGTGGTCCCAGATTAACAGGGATCAAACGCCTGAGTTTACTTGAAGAGCGGCTCCAGCCCCGGGCTCCGTGATGCCCTCCGGCGCCTGAGCTCTGCTACCGCTTCATCCACTGAATACGCTTCGCCGGTTTGAGCATCGGCCTGGCTTGCCGCGTACGCCTTCAGCAGATTCAGAGTCTCAAGCTGCTCCTCATAGCTGTGAATGTCCATCAGCACCGCGCGCGCCTCGCCGTTCTGAGTGATGATGATTGGCTCGCGCTCTTGTCGAATCCTCTCCAGCAGCTCTGCCGCATTGGCTTTTACGTAGCTGATGGGCTTGATCTGAGTGGAGAATCTCATGGAGTGGAATCCTCGGCCTTCCAAGTCCAATATTAGTCTATTTTCAGTCTTTTAAAAGACCAAATTTGGTCCTGATGATTACTCCCCATATTCCACTGAAGTCAGGAAGAGCCCCGAGGCCGGCGCCGTAGGTCCTGCCTTGCTTCTCGAACGCTCTTCCAGGATCTCTTTCAGCCGTTCGACCGTCGTGTATCCCCGCCCGACATCGATCATTGCCCCCACAAGATTGCGCACCATGCGATGCAGGAATCCATTGCCCCGAACGCGGTAAACCCACAGCTCTCCGGCATCATTTTGTTGTCTTTCCCAGGCCGAAGAAAACACGGTCCTGATGTTTGTCGCCGTCAGCTCCTCGTCCTCCTCTGGAATCTCCTCCCGTGCTGCCAGATCCGGGTCCTTCGCCGCAAAACTGGTGAAGTCGTGCTCTCCCGTAAACACGTCTGCAGCTCCTGCCAAATCATTAAAATTCAATCGCTTGGAATAGCAGTAGACAAATGGATAGACCCATGGCGGGCAGATTTCTCCACGAAATATCCGGTACTCGTAGCTCTTTGCCAAAGCCGAGTGCCGCGCGTGGAATGGGTACGGAACCACTTGAGCGGCCATCACCCTGATCGCCCCAGGCAACGTCCGGTTCAGCGCCCGCAACAGGTTCTCCGCCGGTATGGGAGCAGCCAATTGAAAGCTCGCCTCCTGTGCCAGCGCGTGCACCCCAGTATCGGTTCGCCCCGAGCCCTGCGGCAACGGCGACTCGCCGGTAACCCTCCCCAGCGCCGCCTGCAGTTCTCCCTGGATCGTCGGCAATCCGGGCTGAACCTGCCATCCGTGGAACCGAGTTCCGTCGTAGGCCAGGGTCAGCCTAAAATTACGCCGCCCATCCCCGGACCCTGGCGCCGGGCCGTTCTCTCCGGTCGTGTGCTTGGTCACTTTGTCCATGCGGTTCGCTGGCTAACAGGGTACTCCACCACCACCGTCACCGCCTCCCGCTTTGCCGTTGCGATATACTCGCCTTTCTGTCAGACCGTCGAGGTTGGGGCTCAGCCGCGCCTTCTTTGACCTTTCTTTTTTTAACCATCCTCTTGCCGGTCGACTGACCGCTCATTCGACCCTTCCTTCGCCGTGTCAGGGGGGCATCTGCCGGTCACCTCCCTGTACATCGCTGGAACGATCGGGGAGGCAATCGCGTATTACGAGACAGGTCCCGGAGCCTCGGCCGAGGGTGAAGCCGTTCCGGCAACACAAATTTGCATCCTGACGTGCTCACCAGCCGTCTTGAACTATGTCATTCCAAATGTTCCTTGCAATTGGTGGAGATAATAACGATGCCCTTTGAAAATAGACGTGTGTTTGAGGCTGGGTCAAAGGAATGCCGCGGCGCCGGCTTCGGTTTGATGAAGTCAAGAAGAAAGGCCGGCAGCCTGCGCGCAGTCGCCGCAGTCATGCTTACTCTTACCGCCGGCATGCCGGCAGGATTCAGCCAGCAGGTGACCGGTGCGGGTTCAAACGGACCCGACAAGGCAGCCTCGACCCTGCCCAGCGCCCCGGCTCCGGCTCCAACCCAGCCCTTTCCGCTGCGCACCGGAGCACGCGACTATTCCAAGCCCTTCGGCGGCTGGTGGGGCAACCCGATCAATATGTACCGGCCGACCAAAATCGGGGTGGCCAGCTTCACCAACTCCGTCAGGCTGGGAAACCTGGTCAAGGACGGCAAGATCTACCTCAGCCTCTCTGACGCCATCGCCCTGGCCGTCGAGAATAACTACGACATTGCCATCGCCCGCTACGATCTCGATATTGCCGACACCGACATTCTGCGCGCCAAGACCGGCAATGCGCCGTTGGGCGCACCCTCAGGAATCGTGAGTGGAACCCTCGGCGGCTCTACAAGCATCCTCTCCACCGGCGGTGGCCCGGGTGGTACGGCCGGCGGCTCGGGCGGCGCCGGTTCGGGCGCGGCTGGACTGACCCTGACCACTGCCGGCGCGGGTCCCACCCCCGAGACCCTGGACCCGACGCTGACCGGAACTGTTCAGCTTGAGCGCGCCAAGCAGCCTCAGGTGAACACCCTGTTCTCCGGTGGTCTGGCTGCTCTCACCACCAATACCAACCAGTACAACTTCACCTACAATCAGGGCTTCATTACTGGCGCCAACCTCCAGGTGGGCCTCCAGAACGAACGCGTCACCACCGATAACCCATTCACTGACTACAGCCCTTATTTCCAGTCGGTCTTCAAGGCCACCGTCACCCAGCACCTGCTGCAGGGCGCTGGAATCTGGGAGAACAAGCGCTTCATCTACCAGGCCCAGAACAACCGCAAAATCACCGATTCGTCCTTCCGCCAGCAGATTCTCTACACGGTGAACCAGGTCGAGACCATCTACTGGGGACTGGTGCAGGCCTATGAGGACGTGCAGGCCAAGGAGCGCGCCCTCGACCAGAGCACGCGGCTGCTTGAAGACAACAAGAAGCAGCTCGAAATCGGCACCATGGCCCCGCTCGACGTGGTGAACGCCGAGTCAACCGTGGCCACTGACAACCAGGCGTTGATCAGCGCCCGCAGCTCCCTGAACTACCAGCAGCAGATCATCAAGCAGGCCATCGCCCGCAACCTCAACGATCCGGTTTTGTCGTCTGCACCGGTCATTCCCACTGACCGCGTGAGCATCGAAGCCATCCCTGAGGAGAGCCAGCCGATCGAATCGCTGGTGCAAAGTGCCTTCCAGCAAAGACCGGAGCTTGAGCAGGCTGTTCTGACCCTGCGCAACGACGAGATCACGCTGAAGGGCGCACGCAACGCCCTTCTGCCAACCCTTGACGCCTACGGCTTCTACGGTTCCAGCGCCCTCGGCGGTTCGCAGAGCCCCGACGCTGAGAATTTCTTCGGAGTCTGTACCGCGCCGAGCGCCACCTGCCAGTGCAACAGTTCAGGCTGCATTGCCATCTATCCTCCCGGGACCTTCCCGACCGTGGGCTACGGCGCCGTGGTGCAAAACCTGTTTAACAGCTCCGCTCCCGACAAGGGCGCCGGCTTCAACCTCACCATCCCCATCCGTAACCGCGAGGCGCAGTCGGTGCAGGAGCGGTCGCTGATGGAATACCGGCAGGCGGAGTTGCGATTGGAGCAGCTCTACACGCAGATCCGCATGCAGGTGGTGAACGCCATGTACGCGCTTTCGAACGATCGCGCCCAGGTGCAGGCCGATCAGGCGGCGCGTGACTATAACCAGCAGAGCCTCGATTCCGAAGTCAAGAAGCTGCATCTTGGCGCTTCCACCACGGCAAACGTGCTGCTGCAGCAGCGCAACCTGGCAATCGCCGAAGATAACCTGATCGCGGCCAACGCGGCCTATGCAAAAGACCGTGCCGGGCTCTACCAGATTCTCGCCTCGACCCTGCACCAGTACGGCATTAATCTGGGCGATGCGGCTGCCGGCAACGTGGGATCCGCACCGGTCGTCCCGGGCGTCAAGCCAGTAATCCTGGAGTCAGACACTCCTGGCGCGGGAGCGCCGGCAGCGGCTCCAGTGCCTGCTGCTCCGCCGTCGAACCAATAAAGCTTCTTGAGAAGCGACTGAGCATTGGCCCGGCTAACCAGCCGGGCTTCTTTGTGTGAAGGATTCTTCTCTGCGCCGCTTCCTTGGCGCGTATTACCGCTCCGCCACCAGATCCAGCAGGTCGAAAAACTCGGGAAAGCTGATGGCCGCCGATTCAGCGCCCTGGATCAGCGTGTCTCCCTCGGCCCTGAGCGCCGCCACGCTGAAGGCCATCGCAATCCGATGGTCTCCGCCGGCATCGATCGTCGCTCCGTGCAGCGTTTGCCCGCCGGGCACGTCGAGCCCGTCTTCAAACTCCTCCACCTCGGCGCCCATCGCTCGAAGATTCCTCGCCACCAGCGCGATCCGGTCCGACTCCTTCACGCGCAGCTCCTTCGCGTCGCGAATCCTGATGCCGCCGCTTGAGTACGGAGCAATCGCCGCAATTACCGGCAGCTCGTCAATCAGTTGCGCCGCCAGCGCGCCGCTTACCGTTGTCGATCCAAGCCCCTCTTCTGGAGCCGAAATCTGTATCGTGCCCACCAGCTCGGCGTGCTTCTCTTCCAGATTCAACACGGCAACGCGCGCGCCTAGCGAAGTCAGCACGTCGAGCAGCGTGGCGCGCGTGGGGTTAAGCCCGATCGAGTCCAGAACCAGCCCCGAGCCGGGGAAGAGCGCCGCCGCACACAGAAAAAACGCCGCCGACGAAATATCTCCGGGCACCGCTGCTTCAATCCCGTGCAGTACCTGCGGTCCGCTGATCGAAACGGAATCGACAGTCCGCGTCAATGTTGCCCCAAAGGCGCGCAGCGCCAGCTCGCTGTGGTCGCGCGTGCGCACAGCCTCGCGCAGCGTTGTCGTCCCTTCGGTCTGCAAGCCTGCCAGCAGCACGCAGGTTTTGATCTGCGCGCTCGGTACAGGCGTGGTGTAGTCGATCGCGCGCAGCATGCGGCCTTCGATCGTGATCGGCGCGTGACCCTCGGTCAGCGTCACCTGCGCGCCCATCTCGGCAAGCGGTTTGCGTACCCGTTCCATCGGCCGTCTTGAAAGCGACGCATCCCCGAAGAGCGTGAAACTCCCCTCCTGCGCCGCCAGCAACCCCGAAATAAAGCGCATGGTCGAGCCGGAGTTGCCGCAATCAAGAGGATGATCGGCCGGCGTCACGCGGCCCGCCACGCCGGTAATCTCAACCGCCTGGCCGCCCATGCGGTTTACCTTGGCGCCCAGTGCCTCCATGCAACCCAGCGTCGAGGCACAGTCGGCCCCGGTCGAAAAACTCGTAAACTTCGATGTGCCCTCGGCAAATGCCGCCAGCATGGCGTAGCGATGGCTGATGGACTTGTCGCCGGGCAGCTTCAGGCTGCCATAGATGTTGCGGGCGGGGCGAATCAGGCGTTCCTGGGTGGCGATAGACAAGCGGGCTCCGGCCGCCGCGGCGGCTGATCTGAGTGTATCGAAACGGGGTCGGCGGCACGAACGCGCTACGCGGCGGGGGGACTTCGATCAAACACGAAAATGAGTGACCGACTGACAACTGATCACTGACAACTGACAACTCGCATCTCAGCCATCGGCTCAAGATGCGCGGTAAAGTGGCGCAAAAACGGAGCCTCGTAGGTAAGGCGCATTCCGGCGATCTTCTCCCGGTTCTTCCACACTTCCAGAATCACTTCAATCAGGTAATCGATGTGGCTTTGCGTGTAGACGCGCCGCGGAATCGCAAGCCGCACCAGGTCCATCTGCGCAGCCGCGGCAAACATCAGCGTGCCAATCTCAACCGACCGTACCCCGCCTTCGAGATAAAGCTCGCAGCACAACGCCACGCCGGGAAACTGGTCGGCCGGAATGTGCGGCAGAAATGCCCGCGCATCGAGATAAATCGCATGCCCGCCCGGCGGCTGAACAATAGGCACGCCCGCAGCCGCAATGTGATTGCCCAGGTACGCGGTTGAGGCAATCCGGTAGCGCAGGTAATCCTCTTCAAGCGCCTCCTGCACGCCCACGGCAATGGCCTCAAGATCGCGCCCGGCCAGTCCGCCGTAGGTGGGATAGCCCTCGGTCAAAATCAGCAGGTCTTTCTGCTGCTGCGCCAGCAGATCGTCGTTGGTGCACAAGAATCCGCCAATGTTCGCCATGCCGTCCTTCTTGGCCGACATGGTGCACCCGTCGCCCAGCCGGAACATCTCTTGCGCAATCTCTTTCGGCGTTTTGTCTTCGTATCCAGGCTCACGAAGTTTGATGAACCACGCATTCTCCGCAAACCGGCACGCGTCAAAGTAGAGCGGAATGCCATGATTCCGGCAAACCGCGCTCACCTGCCGTGCGTTTTCCATCGAGACCGGCTGCCCGCCTCCGGAATTGTTGGTCACCGTCAGCATCACCAGCGGCACGCGCTCGCGTCCCACGCGCTCAATCAGGCTCTCTAGCGCAGCCACGTCCATGTTTCCCTTGAAAGGATGCACGAGCGCCGGCTGCTTGCCCTCGGGAATCACCAGGTCAACCGCCTCGGCGCCGGTGAACTCCACGTTGGCGCGCGTGGTGTCAAAGTGCGTGTTGTTCGGCACCACGTCACCCTTTTTGCATGCAACGCCAAACAAAATGCGCTCGGCGGCGCGGCCCTGGTGCGTGGGAATCACGTGCTTGTAGCCGAAGATGTCCTGGATCGAGTTCTTGAATCGAACAAAGCTGCGGCTGCCTGCGTAGCTCTCGTCGCCTTCCATGATGGCGCCCCACTGCTTGGTCGACATCGCGCCCGTACCCGAGTCGGTCAGCAGATCGATCAGCACGTCGTCGGCAGGCAGCAGGAAGAGGTTGTAGTGCGCAGCCTTCAGCAGTTCTTCGCGCTCGGCGCGCGTGGTCCAGCGGATGGGTTCAACGCTTTTGATTCGGAACGGCTCGATAATGGTCTTGGCAATCATGAAGTTTCTTTCAAAGCCCTTGCGCATTATTGCTTATTGGGCGGCCGGTAGCCAATTCCGGTGAGCGCATAAGTCACATGAGTATTCCGCTGCGCTAATTTGCAGGCCCTGCAAAGAGAATGAGGTTCCCGTCCGGGTCTTTCACGATGAAGGTTTTGGCTCCCCATGGCTCATCTCTCAGAGATTGAGCGAAAGGCACGTCTGCTGCCTGGTAGATGAGGAAGAGATTCTCGATCTCCTCCGCGCTTGCCAGCGTGATCGATGCGGAAAGCAGTCCCTCCCGTTGGCGGATGTCTTCGACAAAGAAAGGCTCATCCATGGACCGCAGCGTAAGCCGGGCGTTGTCGCGGCTCACCTGTCCGTAGAACGGCGGATCGCCGTAAATAAAATCAATGCTGAAGCCGAGCTTCGTGGTGAAGAAGTCGGTCGTTGCTTTGAGATCGCGAACGTACAGGTGTGCGGCCACCGAGGTGAGGATCGGTTGAGCGTTTTGGTTGGTATGGGACAACATGGGCGTTTGTTCCTCAGCGTGCCCGCAGCACAATAATGGTTTCGTCGTCGAAGCGGTCCTTCGCGCCCTGGAACCGGGCAACGTCGGCCAGGATGGCATCGGCAATCTCCTGCGCGGGCAGGTCGCGGCTGCCGCACAGCAAATTCGACAGCCGCTCCTGCCCGTACATCTCTTCTTCTTCGTTCTCCGCGTCCAGAATGCCGTCGGAGACAAACACAATCACGTCTCCCGGCTGCGTGGCCACGTTCAGCTCTTCATAGGTCACGTCAGGGAACATGCCCAGCGGAAATCCCTCGGCCTTTACCGTTACCGGCTGTCCGGACCGGCAGAACACCGGCTGCACGGCGCCCGAGTTGGCCACCTGCAGCGTCTGGTTCTCGTCGTTCCACAGCGCAAACAACAGCGTCACGTACTGCGATTCAAGCTTGCGCTCCTGCAGTGCGTCGTTCAGGTGCGCCAGCATCTGTGCGGGGTCGGGCTGCTGCTGCGCCGCTGATCGCATAATGCCGCTCACCAGCGCGGCAAACAGGGCCGCCGGTGCGGCCTTTCCGCTCACGTCACCCAGCACAATCGCGGTGCGGTTGGGCCCGTAGTCAATAAAGTCGTACAGGTCGCCGCCAATCGACCGCGCCGGCAAAAACCGCACCGCCATCTCCGCATGCTCGTGCCGAGGCGCCTCAGGCGGCAGCAGCCTGAGCTGCACCTCGCGCGCCATGGCAATGTCCTTCTCCAGCTGCGCCTCCTGACGGCGCACCGCCTGGTACAACCGCGCATTCTCAATCGCAATCGCAATCTGCGCGGCCAGCGTGGTCAGCATCCGCTCATGTTCTTCATTAAAGAAGGCCGCCCGCGTGTGCTCCAGGTCCAGGACCCCAATCACGCGTCCCTTGTAGAAGAGCGGCACAATCAGCTCCGACCGCGTTTCAGGATTCATGGGCAGATACCGCGAGTCCTTCGACACGTCGGGCACGTTGATGGTTCGCCACTCGCGCACCGCTGCGCCCACCAGTCCACTTGTGATGGGAATCCGCCGCCGCGGCGCATGTGAATAGCCGAATCGCCACGCATAGCGCGTAATCAGCGTCTCGCCCTTGTCGTCCAGCAGCATGATGGTGAACATCTGGTAGTCGATCAGGCGGCGCAGCAACTGGCCGACGCGTTCGAGCAGCGGCCCCAGATCCAGAATCGACGCCAGCTCGACGGCAATCTCGTTCAAAACCTCCAGCGTCTGCGCCTGGCGAGAGACCCGCGCGTAGAGCCGCGCATTCTCAATGGCCTGCGCAATGCGCGAGGCCGTAAACGTGAGCAGATGCAGGTGCTCGGCGCGAAAGTAGCCGGCCTGCTCGCTTTCAATATCCATCACGCCAATCAGCCGGTTCTTGGCAATCAGCGGAACCGTCAGCTCCGAGCGCACGTCGGGGTTGGCCGCGACGTAATACTCAGAGGCCGCAACGTCGTTCAGTAGCATGGGCTGCCGCGTCAGCGCCACCTGGCCCACCACTCCTTTACCCAGCGGCACCCGCGTGCGCTCCACCTGTGGTGTGTGGCCAATCTGGAACCTCATGCGCAGCTCGTGCGTGCGGTCGTTGAGCAGGAGAATGGCGAAGATCTTGTAAGGGATGATGGCGTGCACTAACTCGGAGGTGCGATTGAGCAGCGTCTGCAGGTCGAGCGTGGTGTTCAGCGCCTCGGTCAGCTTCAGCAGATAGGCTGCATCCACCGGCTCAATGCGCGCGTTCACCGGGTCAAGATGGGCCTGTGCGGCCGGGCGGTAGTCGCCTTCGAGCTCGGTCGCCTCGGGCCGCGGGGTTTGGTTTTTTTTCGTCATGCGTCGAAGGAAAGGATACAGCAGGGAACAGGGAACGAGGGAACAAGGCAACGAGAGATAGCGAGTCGGCAAGTCAGCAAATCAGCGGCGGGGTACAGTGTCACGCGGCTCGTCACTGATAACTGACCACTGACCACTGCCGCTATTCCGCGCCGAGTTCGCGGACGATGGCGACGGAGGCCGATGCGCCGATCCGATTCGCTCCCGCCTCGAGCATTGCCTTCACATCGGCCAGCGTGCGGATGCCGCCCGAGGCCTTGACTCCGCAGCGTGCGCCGGCCACGCCGCGCATCAGCGCCACGTCGGCCACCGTCGCACCGCCGGTTGAGAAGCCCGTCGACGTCTTGATAAAGTCGGCTCCGGCCTGGATGGCAATCTCTGACGCGCGCAGCTTTTCTTCCATGGTCAGCAGCGAGGTTTCAAGAATCACCTTGAGCAGCGCGCCGTGGTGGTGCGCCACCGTTGCCGCTGCGTGGATGGTGTGCTGCACTCCCATGTAGTTGCCGCTCTTGAGCATGCCGATGGGCAGCACCATGTCCAGCTCGCGCGCGCCCAGCCGCGTGAGCGCTGCGGCTTCCTGCCTGAGCGTTGAAACCAGCGATGCGCCAAAGGGGAATCCAAGAACCACACCTACGGGAATCCCGGTCCCGGTTAGCGTCTTCACTGCGGTCGCCACCCAGACCGGGTTCACCATCGCGCAGGCAAACCGGTACCTGGCCGCCTCCTCGCACAACTGCTCAACCTGGGCGTGGGTGGCCTCGGGTTTCAACACCGTGTGGTCGATGACCGAAGCCAGCGACTGCCAGCTCGTCAGCGTTTGCGCGGCGAAGGCCGCCGAATCAAAGGTTCCATGATCGAATTCGAGATCGGAAGGTGCAATGGGGGTAGTTGCGGGCATAAATTCAGGGTCCGGAGCCGGTCGTTCAAATCGGCTCCATTCACTCTCTCCGGGACAAGAGTATACGGCATTACCCGCCAGGGAGGTGTAAAGGCGAGGCGTGGCCCTACGCCGGCTGGTCCGGCGGCATCAGGCAAATGTCGGGCAGATTGCGGTAGCGCTCGGCAAAATCCATCCCGTACCCGATTACGAACAGGTTCGGGATCGGGAAGCCCACGTAATCGGCCTCGATCTTCTCGACGCGGCGCGAGGGTTTGTCGAGCAGCGTGGCGATGCGCAGCGATTTGGGATGCTGCTGCAGGAAAATCTTGCGCAGATATGCGAGCGTGAGGCCGGTGTCGAGAATGTCTTCCACAATCAGCACATTCTTTCCCTCGATCGGCTCATCCAGGTCCTTGATAACCTGCACCGCGCCCGACGAGGTCTGGCTGCCTTTGGGATAGCTTTTGACTGCAACGAAATCGAAGGTAGCGTCGGCGTCGATGGCCCTCGACAGGTCGGTAAGGAAGAACGCCGCGCCCTTGAGCACGCCGATCATCACCAGCTTCTCGCCTTTCAGGTCGCGCGTGATCTGTTCGCCCATTTCGGCCACCCGCTCGGCAATCTGATCGCGGGAAATAAGAACTTCAAGTCCTCTGAAGGTCGTGGTAGCCATGCACACAGTATCGCCTGAAACTGAACAAGTTGCCCATGTGTAAATCAGGGAAGGGAATTGCGCTCTCGAACCCCGCTTCAGCCAACCGGTGCGCATCTCGCCCGCGTCTATACTAGAAAGAGCGATGTATCCGTATATCCATATCCCGCATTTGATGACCATCCCGACCTTCGGGCTCATGCTGTGGCTGGCCGCGGTGGTGGCCGCGGTGGTGGTCGACCGCAACTTCAAGCGCGCCCGCATCGATGCCGACGCCATCGGCATGGTGGCCATTGCCGTTGTGGCGGGCATCGTCGGCGCCAAGGCCTGGCACATTCTCGACACGCCGGCCGAGTTCCGGCTCGATGGCTGGCGGGTTCTCTATGATACAGCGGGCTTTGCCTGGTACGGCGGGCTGGTCTTTGGCATAGGGGCGCTGGTTTTTCAGGGGTGGCGGGCAAAGATCGGCGGGCTGCGCATCCTCGACCTGGCCGCACCGGCAGCGGCCATCGGATACGGCATCGGCCGCATCGGCTGCTTCCTCTCCGGCGACGGCTGCTACGGAGTTCCCACCAGCCTTCCCTGGGGAATGGCCTTCCCCCACGGCATCGATCCGGTTTTTGTGCGGGTTCATCCCACCCCGCTGTACGAGATGGCTGCCGGAATCCTCATCGGTTCGTTCCTCTACTGGCGCGGCGGCAAGTCCCACGCCACGGGCGCCATTCTCGGCCAGTACCTGCTCTTGACCGGCGTGGCCCGCTTCCTGGTTGAGTTCATTCGCCGCAATCCCAAAGTGCTGTGGGGACTGTCGAACGCGCAGCTTGCCAGCGCAGGGGCTGCACTAGCCGGCATCGCCATCATCTGGTGGGCGGCAAAGCGACCGGCAGAGCTGCCCGGACCGGTGCCTGCGCCGGTCGGCAAACCGGCGTAGAGAGCCGCCGAAACTCATACCGCCATCTCCAGCAAACCTCCGGGGACCTCCATCACGCACGAAAATGGGCGCCCCAGCCCCGGGGAAGCAAAGGAGCGATTTGTGCTCGTTGAGGTGGAGATCCCGATTCTGAGACCTTGGAAGGCCCGCTATCCAAGCCCCAGGACCCTCCGGTTCTTCGCTTCGTCCGGCGCCGCGCCGGCAAAGTCGTCAAATGCGCGATCGGTGACGCGGATGATGTGGCTGCGCACAAAGTGAGAGCCCTCGGCCGCGCCATCTTCGGGGTTCTTGATGCAGCACTCCCACTCGACGACCGCCCAGCCGGGGTAGTCGTACTGCGCCATCTTGCTGAAGATCTGGTTGAAGTCGATCTCGCCGTCGCCCAGCGAGCGGAAGCGGCCGGGACGGTTGATCCAGTCGAGGTAGCCGCCGTAGACGCCGGCGCGGCCGCTGGGATTAAACTCCGCATCCTTGACATGGAACGCGCGCACGCGCTCGTGATAGAGATCGAGGAAGGCGAGGTAGTCGAGCTGCTGCAGAACCATGTGGCTCGGGTCATAGAGAATGTTGGCGCGCGTGTGCCCGCCCACCGCATCCAGGAACCGCTCGAAGGTCGCGCCGTCATGCAGGTCCTCGCCGGGGTGCAACTCGTAGCACACGTCCACGCCGGCCTCATCGAAGACATTCAGGATCGGCAGCCACAGGCGGGCGAGCTCGTTAAACGCCTCGTCGATGAGCCCCGCGGGGCGCTGCGGCCAGGGATAGAAGAACGGCCAGGCCAGCGCGCCAGAGAATGTGGCGTGCGCCTTGAGCCCCATATTGAAGCTGGCTGTTGCCGCGCGGTTGAGCTGTTGCACCGCCCAAGCCTGCCGCGCTTTCACGTTGCCTGCCAGTTCAGCCGGAGCGAAGGCGTCGAGCAGGGGGTCAAAGGCCGGATGGCTGGCGACGAGCTGGCCCTGGAGATGCGTTGAAAGCTCGGTGACCGCGAGGCCGTGCCTGGAGGCCGTGCCCAGCACCTCGTCGCAGTACGACTTGCTCTCGGCAGCGAGCTTCAAATTGAAGAGCCGCGCGTCCCAGCTTGGAATCTGGATGCCTTCATAGCCGTGGCCCGCAGCCCATCCGGCCATGCCGTCGAGCGTGTTGTAGGGCGGCTCATCGCCCGCAAACTGCGCAAGAAAAATTGCCGGTCCTTTGATGGTTTTCATAGTGGTTCCCCTCAAACGCCTGTGCTATTCCCTATTCCCTACTCCCTATTCCCTGTCTTTAGAACTCGACCCAGCCCTGCCGCTTGTCGCTTTCGATTGTGCGCTCAATAAACCTCATGCCGCGCACGCCGGCCTCAATCCCCGGCAGCGTGGGCGGAAGCGGGTTCGGGGCGCCCTCTTTCCACGCAACAAGCGCATCGGCAAACTCGCGATAGAGTACGGCAAAGGCCTCCAGATAGCCTTCAGGATGGCCGGCCGGAGTCCGTGAAAGCGCTCTTACGCCCGCAGTCAGGTACCCGCTCGACGCGTGATGAACCTCCTCGGGCTTGTCCAGCCACTTGACGATTAATCGGTTCGGGTCCTGCTGGCGCCAGTCAACCGAGCCCTTTTCACCATAAATTCGAATACGAATTTCGTTAATCTCGCCGGCGGCCACCTGTGAACAGGCCAGCGTTCCGGCAGAGCCGTTGCTCATCTGCAAAAACGCGTTGCAGTCGTCGTCGAGCGTGCGGCCGGGCACTACGCGGCGAAGCGTAGCGTTGATGGCCGTGACCTTGAGGCCGCTCACGTACTCCAGCAAGTGGAAGGCGTGGGTGCCGATGTCGCCGATGGCGCCTCCCTGCCCGCTGCGCGCGGGATCTGCTCGCCACACGGCCTGCTTGTGGCCAATCGTCTCCAGGGGCGTGGTCAGCCATCCCTGCAGGTATTCGACGGCGACTTTGCGGACTGCGCCAATCGCGCCCGCCGCGATGATTGCCCGCGCCTCGCGCACCATCTGGTAGCCGGCGTAGGTATGGGTGAGGCCGTAGGGCAGGCCCGTCTTCTTGACCAGCGCCTCGAGCTCAAGGACCTCGTCGTAGGTGGCCGTCGCGGGCTTGTCGCTCATCACCGGGATGCCCGCTTCAAGCGCGGCTCGCGCGATGGGCAGATGCAGATGATTGGGCGTGGTGATGACCACAAAGTCGATGCCGTCTTCGCGACTGCGCTCGGCGTCAATCATGGCCTGGTAGCTCGAGTAGGCCCGCGCGGGATCGATGTGAAACGCCACTCCCGCCTCGCGCGAACGCTCGGGCGACTGCGAAAACGCGCCGGCTGCAAGCTCGATCTTGCCGTCGAGCTCGGCCGCAATGCGATGCACCGGGCCGATGAACGCGCCCTTTCCCCCGCCCACCAGTCCCATGCGCAGCTTGCGCCCCAATGCCATTCGAAGCCCCTCCCGCGGCGCACAACGGTAATCTGCGCGCACTCTTCTCCGCGAGCCAGTCTACACCACGAGTGCGGCGGCGCGGCGGGGGGCGACTGCGCGTCTGCGAACAACATCCCGCATCACGGCTGGGCGGCACAAGAATGAAATAGAATGATCTTCGCCCATGAATCCTCTGATCGTTCCCGACTCGAACCGCCGCTGGGATTGCCTCTCGCTCGGCGAGGTGATGCTGCGCCTCGATCCCGGCGAGGGCCGCATCGCCACCACGCGCCAGTTCCAGGCGTGGGAGGGCGGCGGCGAGTACAACGTGGCCCGCGGCTTGCGGCGCTGCTTCGGGCTGCGCACTGCGATTGCGACCGCGCTGGCCGACAACCCCATCGGCCGGCTGGTTGAAGATTTCATTTTGCAGGGCGGCGTGGATACGTCGCTGCTCCGGTGGGTTCCCTATGACGGCGTGGGCCGCACGGTTCGCAATGGCCTCAACTTTACCGAGCGGGGCTACGGCGTGAGGGCGGCGGTGGGCTGTAACGACCGCGGGCATACGGCCATAAGCCAGGTAAAGCGCGGCGATTTTGATTGGGAAGACGTCTTCGGGGGCGAGAACGGTTCGCGGTGGTTTCATACCGGCGGGATTTTTGCGGCGCTTTCTGCTTCGACGGCCGATGTGGCCGTGGAGGCGATGGACGCGGCGCGCAAATACGGCACGCCCATCTCCTACGACCTGAATTACCGCGATTCGCTGTGGAAGTCGATTGGCGGCAAGGCCAAGGCTCAGGAAGTAAACCGCGAGATTGTGCGCAAGGTTGACGTGCTGCTGGGCAACGAAGAAGACTTCAGCGCCATGCTGGGCATCGCCATCAAGGGCGTGGGGGAGGACTTTGACGAGCTGCCCATCGCCGGCTACGAGGAGATGCTGCGCGAGGTGGCCGCGGCGTATCCCAATTTGAAGCTGGTGGCGAGCACGCTGAGAACCGCACAGACGGCCAGCCGCAACGCGTGGGGCGCGATTGCGATTTACGAGGACAAAATTGTGCACGTTCCGCAGCGGGAGATCGACATTCTCGACCGCGTGGGCGGAGGCGACAGCTTTGCCTCGGGGCTGATTTTCGGCATGCTGGAGCGCAGGGGCGCTGAGTGGGCCGTCAAGTGCGGCGTGGCACATGGCGCACTGGCCATGACCACGCCCGGCGATACCAGCATGGCAACACTGGCCGAGGTGGAACGTTTGATCAAGGGAGGGTCGGCGAGGATCGCGCGGTGAGCGTCGGCGGTGCTGACTTGCTGACTCGCTGACCTGCTGACTCGCTCCTCCGAAGGAAGAAGACAATGCCGGAAACCACCCAGGAGATTCTCGAACGCGTCGGGCTCATTCCGGTGCTGCGCGCCAAGAGCGTGGCCCAGGGGCGGGCGTTAGTTGACGCCATGATGGCGGGCGGCGTGACCGTGGTGGAAGTTACCATGACCGTTCCCAACGCCGTTGAGCTGATCGAGGAACTGAAAAAGGAATTTGACGAAGAGCTGCTGCTGGGCTCGGGCACGGTGACCACGGCGGACCAGTGCCAGGCCACCATCGATGCGGGCGCGGAGTTCGTGGTGAGCCCCAGCCTGCACCACGAAGTAATTGCGACGACGAAAAAGAATGGCAAAGTCTCGTGCCCGGGGGCGCTGACTCCTACTGAGGTCATCACTGCATGGGAGGCCGGCGCCGATTATGTGAAGATCTTCCCCTGTTCAGCGGTCGGCGGAGCAAGCTATCTCAAGTCGCTGCTGGCGCCGTTTCCATTTTTGAAGCTGATCCCTACGGGCGGCGTGACGCTACAGACGGCCGAGAGCTTTATCAAGGCCGGGGCGAAGGCGCTGGGCGTGGGCAGCGATTTGGTGAATCTTGCGGCCATCGATGCCGGGCACCCGGAGACAATTACCGAAACAGCGAGCGCGTATCTTGAAGTGCTGGCGAGGGCGCGGAAGGGCGCTTAGCATTCTCTCGACAGGGAGTAATGCCATGAAGGACCCGTCCTTGTCCGATTTCGGAATGCAGACCCGCGATTCTTTCCGCCACGACGGGCGGAACGCGCTGGTTACCGGCGGGGCGAGCGGCATTGGCGAAGCCACGGGGAAAGAGCTGTCGCGGGCCGGCGCGATATGTTTTGCCGAACAGGCAATGATTGGGAGGTTTGAAGGTGAAGCTTGTTTCGTTTTCTGCCGGCGATGGCGTGATTCGGCCGGGAGCGCTGCATGAAGAATCAAATCTTGTGGTCGACCTGACCGCTGCGGGATGCAAAGACACGCTGGAGGCGATCGCTGCCGGCATCGCAACGGTGCCGCGCGAACCGGGCGTTTATGTGGGTCACCGCCTCAGCGAAGTGCGCCTGCACGCGCCGCTCGCCAATCCGCCGCGCCTGTTTGCCATCGGGCTCAATTATCGCGAGCACGCCGTCGAATCGGGGCTCAAGCTGCCCGACTTTCCGGTCGTGTTCTTCAAGCTGCAGACCTCGATCATCGGGCCGGGCGAGGCGATTGTGCTGCCCAGGAACTCGACGGAACCGGACTATGAAGCTGAGCTTGCGTTTGTAATCGGCAAGGGAGGGTTCAGGATTCCCGCGGCCAATTGGCGCGAACATGTTTATGGATACACCATCATCAACGACGTGAGCGCGCGCGATATTCAGCGCTCAACCTCGCAATGGTCCATGTCAAAGAGCTTTCCGACCTTCTGCCCCATGGGCCCGGCCATCGTGACGGCGGACGAGATCGCCGACCCGCATAATCTCGCCATCGGGCTGAGCATCAATGGCGAGGTGCTGCAGAACTCGCGCACCGGCCAGCTCGTCTTCGGCATTCCCGCGCTCGTCGAGTACCTGTCGTCGATTGCGCCGCTGCTGCCCGGCGACATTGTATCGACGGGCACGCCATCGGGCGTGGGCATGGGTCGCAAGCCGCCTCGCTGGCTCAAACCCGGAGACAGCGTAACAGTGACGGTGGAGGGGTTGGGTTCGCTGACCAATCCGGTGGTGGCGGAAGAGTGAGTTACTTCGCGCGCCGGAAGAGCCGCTCGTCCCACGCAATGTGCTGAGGTTTGCCGGCCTTGATCTTTGCGAATTCCGAGTGTTCGGGGTTAAGCAGCACATTGCGCTCGCGTCCGTGGGTAACAAGGCTGGGAACCAGCAGAGCCGCGCTCCGTTGTTCTTCGAGCCATCGGTCGCCCGCTGCGCGGCTCGCACGCTGGTCTTCGGCATCCCAGCCGGGCAGGCTTGCGGCGGCAATGGTCTCAACGCGAAGGCTGTCGGGGATGGTGATTTCAACCAGCGCATGCGACTTTGGAATGCGGCCCAGGTTACTGTGGACCAGCACCTCAAGCACTGCGCCTGCAAAGTTCTCAGCCGCGTAGATCACGGCCCTCCCCGGCGAATTCCACCGGCCTCCGGCCAGGCGTGCGCCAGTGCCGTCGAAGATGGGAAAACGCCTGTCGGCAATGCGAAAAGCACGCATCAGGCAGGAATGCCGTAAAAGAGACGGTCGAGAAGATCTTCAACCCGCCGGGCGCCAAGTTCGGTCATGGCCGACTCGAGCGGCGTCCGCTGTCCCAGTTCGGGATGCGGCCGGGTAAGCCATTCGCGCGCATCGCCGCGGTCGTTCCAAGCGAATTCTGCCGCGGCAATCACCCGCGCCAGCCGCTCGGTGCGCTCGCTTTCAGCGGCAGAGAGCCGCGTACGGCGCTTGAAGGTAGCCTCAGGCACAATGCGGAACATGACGCGGCGCGCGTCTCCCGCAGAGGCAGAGACCCGCTCGGCAGTAAGACGCAGGGCGCGCTTCGGCAGTCCGCCTGAAATTGTCTTCTCAAGGTCATCGATCGAACGAACGCGCTGGCCCAGGATCGCCGCTCCGCCCATCACTTCCGCTATGTTCTCCGGCCTGATCATTGGAACCTCACAGCTCATTATAGCCCATTCTTGGGCTCATTTGAACCTGGCTTCGGAAACAGCGCAACAGCCTGCAATTGTCACATAAATTCGGGCGGGTTACAGCACTCTCGTCAGCCACTTGCCGGTGTGGGAGTGGAGGTTCTGAGCAATCTCCTCGGGAGGGCCTTCGGCAACGATGCGGCCGCCGTCGTCGCCGCCTTCGGGACCGAGGTCGATGACCCAATCGGCGCTCTTGATCACGTCGAGATTGTGCTCGATGACGATGAGCGAGCCGCCGCCGTCAATGAGCTTCTTGAAGGCCGTGAGCAGCTTTGACACATCGTCGAAGTGCAGGCCGGTGGTGGGCTCGTCGAGGATATAGAGCACGCGGCTGGCCTGCGATGGCTTGGCATTGGCGTTGGCCGCGCGCACAGCTGCAAGATGCGCCGCGAGCTTGACGCGCTGCGCCTCGCCGCCTGAAAGTGTGGTCGCACTCTGGCCGAGGCGCAGGTAGCCAAGGCCGATCTCGTCGAGGACGGCGAGCTTCTCAAGCAGCCGGGTCTGGCCCGCGAAGAAGCGCAGCGCCTCTTTCACCGTCATCTGCAGCACTTCGTGAACGTTCTTGCCCTTGTACTGCACTTCAAGGATGCGCGCTTGGTAGCGCGTGCCGTTGCAGTCTTCGCAGGGCAGCTCAACATCGGCCAGGAACTGCATTTCGACGGTGACCGTGCCGTCGCCCTCGCAGGTATTGCATCGCCCGCCCGGGACGTTGAATGAGAAATGTCCCGGCGTGAGCGAGAGCCGCTTGGCGTCGGGCTGCGCGGCAAAGAGCTCGCGAACGAGATCGAAGCCCTTGATGTAAGTAATGGGATTGGAGCGCGGCGTGCGGCCGATGGGAGTTTGATCGACCAGCACCACATCGTTGAGGCGCTCAACACCTGCGAGCGAGGTGAAGCTGCCGGCCAGTTCGCCGCCGTCAGCTTGTCCGAGCGCGCGGGCAACGGCACGATAGAGCACCTGGTGGACGAGCGTGGATTTGCCCGAGCCGGAGACACCGGTGATTGCCACAAGCAGGCCGAGAGGAATGTCGACATCGATGCCGCGCAGATTGTTGGCGCGCGCGCCGCGCAGAGCCAGCTTCTCGCGGCCCGGCGCGCGGCGGCGCGTGGGCACGGGAATGGAAATCTTGCCGCTCAAATAGCGGCCGGTAAGCGAGTTGGGATTGGCTTCAATTTCGGCAAGGATGCCCTCGGCGAGAATCTTGCCGCCGAACTCTCCGGCGCCGGGACCGAGGTCGAGCAGATGATCGGCCGCGCGCAGAATGTCCTGGTCGTGCTCGACGACGAGGATGGTGTTGCCCAGGTCGCGCAGCTCTTCAAGAATGTGAATCAACCGCGCAGTGTCGCGCGTATGCAAGCCGATAGAGGGCTCGTCGAGCACGTAGAGCGCGCCCACCAGCCGCGAGCCCAGCGAAGTGGCAAGCTGGATGCGCTGCGCCTCGCCGCCGCTCAGCGTTGAGGCCAGCCGGTCGAGGGTAAGGTATTCGAGTCCCACGGCATCGAGAAAATTCAACCGCTGGCGAACCTCTTCAAGCACCGGGCCGGCAATCTCAGCCTGCATGGGCGAGAGCTCGAGCGAATTGAAGAAAGCTTTGGCCTGTGTGATGGTGAGTGCGGTGGCCTGGCAAATGTTTTTCCCGTTCAGGCGCACGGCGCGGGCCTCGGCGCGCAAACGCTGGCCGCAGCAATCGGGACACTCGGCGTAGCCGCGATACTTTGAGAGCATGACGCGCACATGCAGCTTGTACTTCTTGCGGTCCATTTGCGCAAAAAATCCCCACACGCCCTCAAAGCTGCCCTTGCCGCGCAGCACAATCTCCTGCATCTCTGCGGGCAGGTCGCGCCAGGGCACGTCCATCCTTACGCCCAGATCGGCGGCGCGCTTCTTGAGGTCGGTAAACCATGGCCGGTACTTGGGCCGGTTCCAGGGGTCGATGGCGCCGTCGTTAAGGCTCAAGCCCTTGTCGGGGATGATGAGGTTGATGTCGTAGTCGACGGTGTTGCCGAAGCCCTGGCAGCGCGAACAGGCGCCGAAGGGGTTGTTGAAGCTGAAGAGCCGCGGCTCAGGTTCGCGGCCAGGGCGATGGCAGTTGGTGCACTCGTAGGCGCCGCTGAATCTGCGCCCGCGGCGCTCCGCACTCCCCTCCTTTGGACTTTCTTCAACAATTGCCTCCGAGCCCTCGCGGTAAGCGGTCTCGAGCGCGTCGACGATGCGCGGGCGATTGTCTCCATTTACAACAAGCCGGTCCAAAAGGACGAAGATCTGAGCTCGAAAGTCGAGATCGATGAGCGACTCGGGAGTGGAGAACTCGAAGATTTTGCCTGCCTGCCAGAGCCGGTTGAATCCGCCCGCGCGCAGGTCAGCCAAGCGAGCCTTGAGCATCTCGATGTGCAGAGCTTCGCCGGTAGGCGCAGCGGTTTTTGATTTCGCGGCGGGCTTTGCGGTTGGCCTGGCGGCGCGGGCTGCAGCTTTTTCCGGTTTTGCGGCAGCTTCTCCGTTGGGCGCCGGTGCGGGAGCCACCGGGAAAAGCACATTCAGCCGCGTACCCTCGCCCATCGCGAGAATCGCGTCCGCCGCCTCGTCCACCGAGTCGCGCTTCACCAGGCCGTCGCAGTGGATGCAGTGCACCTCGCCACAACGCGCGTAGAGCAGGCGCAGGTAGTCGTTGATTTCTGTGGCCGTGGCAACGGTAGAGCGGGGGTTGCGGGTGGTGTTCTTCTGCTTGATGGCGATGGCCGGCGCCAGGCCGTCAATCTCGTCCACGTCAGGCTTCTCAATGCGCTCGAGGAACTGGCGCGCGTAGGCCGAGAGCGACTCCACATAACGGCGCTGGCCTTCGGCGTAGACGGTGTCGAAGGCGAGCGAACTCTTTCCCGAGCCCGACACGCCGCTGACCACCGTCAGCTTGCCGTGTGGAATCTCGCAGGAAATGTTCTTCAGGTTGTGGGTCCGCGCTCCGCGGATGATTATGGCGTCGTTCAAAGGGAAGGCACCGGGAAAAAGGCGTCCGGCGGCGTCATAGAGACCACAGAGAGGCTCAGGGCGCATCCGGCCATTCTTCATTATAGGGCGAAACGCTCTGCTCGCCTGCTGGGAAAGCGATCTTAACTCGGGTGATCCTGCGGGGCCCCAAATTACGCCAAGCGTGTATCATGCTTGTGTGATCCGCCGCCTTTACGTTAATAACTATCGCTGTTTGCAGAATTTCGACCTGCCCATCTCCGGCAAGCCGTCTGCACTCTTGATTGGCAGAAATGGCGCCGGAAAGAGCACAGTCGGTTCAGCCTTAGAGATATTGCAGAAAATCGCTAGGGGCACGAATCGCGTCGGTGAACTGGTCAAGCCGAAGGACTGCACTCGAAACCACACGAATGTGCCGATGCGATTCGAGATCGAGGTTGAGCTGGGGAAGATTGTTTACGGATATACGGTCGCCTTCGATCTCCCCGAAGGCTATCGAGAGATGAGGGTCCTCGAAGAGAAGCTGATCTTTGATGGAAAGCCCATCTACACAAGAGATTTAGCTCAGGTCACACTTTCTCGTCAGGGAAAGACTACGGAGGCAAAATTTCTAATTGACTGGCATTTGGTTGCATTGCCAATCGTTCAACAACAGTCTCCAAAGGACCCTCTGTTCCTCTTTAAGCAGTGGCTTGCTCAGACGCTGATTCTTCGCCCAATTCCCAAGCTGATCTCGGGAACCTCCGAACAGGAGACACTTCAACCCAATGCCGAGGTCTCGGATTTCGGTGCTTGGTTCACGGGGCTTCTAGCATTCGCTCCTTCTGCATATACCAGAATCGACGAATACCTGAAGCAGGTGATGCCCGACCTTAAAGACATCAAGAATCCCTTGGTTGGCGCAGACTCTAGAAGCCTGACCGTCGATTTCTCAACAAAACAAGGCACCATTACCCTGCCCTTTGCGGATTTGTCGGACGGGGAGAAGTGCTTCATGATATGTGCTCTCGTCTTCGCCGCAAATCTTGCGAGCGGGCCGGTCCTTTGCTTCTGGGATGAGCCTGACAACTATCTGGCGTTGGACGAGGTGGGCTACTTCGTTACAGCCCTTCGCAAAGCATTCGAGTTGGGTGGTCAGTTTGTCGCAACGTCGCACAATCCCGAAACAATCCGCAAGTTTTCCGACGAGAATACCCTAGTTCTCCAAAGGAGCAGCCATCTTGAGCCAACAACCGTTCGCCCGCTCAGCGAGCTGCAAATCAAAGGGAGTCTCGTCGACGCAATCATACGGGGCGAACTTTAGCGATGGCTCCGAACAACTACCTCCCGCACGTTTTGGTTCTTCCTGAAGATGATGCTGACCGCCAGCTGGCGAATGGATTCGTGCTTGACGAGTGGTTGGCCACCCGAAAAATCCAGGTTCTAGAGGAAGCTGGCGGCTGGACTCGAGTGCTGGACAACTTTGAAGCAGACCACGTCCTCGGAATGGAGAACTGGCCCACCAGATTCATGGTGCTCCTCATCGACTTCGATGGTAGGGAGGACAGGCTGGTCCAGGCGAAGTCCAGGATCCCCACGCACTTGGAGGAACGAGTATTTGTCCTAGGCAGTCTGACGGACCCCGAAGACCTAAAACGTGGAATCGGTAGCTCCCTCGAAGAGATCGGAAAAGCATTGGCAAGTGATTGCCGCAATGAAACGAGCGCGATTTGGGGACATGACCTCCTCAAACATAACGCTTCAGAACTTGACCGAATGCGTGAGCAAATCCGCCCGATTCTTTTTCCGAATATCTGATCGTCGAACGGGCTGCGGAATCTGAATTTTACCCGGAAATTCAGACCTGCAACGGCCAGCACATTTAGAATGCTCTTCAGTGAGTTACGTGTTTCGCTTTCTTCGTCTTGCGGCGCTTTGCGCCATGTGCACCGTCCCCGGCCCCATTTCTGCGCAGTCCCCAGCTCCCGCTCAGGATTCATCTTCTGCTCAGCCGGCCCAGGCAAGCGCCGCAGCCCCGCAGCCTGCCGACCCGCAGGTGCTGGCAGCCGAGTCGGCCATTGGCGCGAGCGACCTGAAGACTGCGCAATCGAGTCTCGAGACTTACGTCGCGGCCCACCCCGGCGACGAGCGGGCGCTCTTCGACCTGGGCTATATTGCCGACGCGCAAAACCGGCTGGACGCCGCCGCCGATCTCTATGGCAAGGCGATTGCGGCGAACCCGAAGTCGTTTGAGGCGCACCTTTCGCTGGGCCTGCTGTTGGCGCGCGAGGGCAAGCCCGACGAGGCGCGGCCCGAACTGCTGACGGCCACCGCGCTCGACCCCGGCGACGCCGGACCGGCGCTCAAGGCCCGGGCGTGGCGCGCGCTGGCGCAGATCGATCGCCCCAAGCCGGGCGGCGACAACGACCCGACGGCAGCTTCGAACGACCTGATTGAGGCGCTGAAGATTTCGCCTGAGACCGAGAGCGACACGCTGCTGGCCGCAAGCCTGGCCGAGGACGCCGGCCAGTACGACAGCGCCGAGGCAGCGTACCGGCGGGTTCTGGCCAAGAATCCAAAGTCACAACCGGCGACCGCGGCGCTGGCCCACCTGCTGCTTGCCCGCAAGCAGTACCCCGAAGCTGAGACCATGCTGCGGGCGGCGCTGGAGCAGTTTCCCGGCGACCCCACGCTCACCGCGCAGCTTGCCACCGTGCTCGTGGCCGAGGACAAGGCCGAGGCGCTGCCGCTTCTGGAGCAACTGCACGCATGCCACCCCGATGACGCCTCGATGACACGCATGCTGGCGATTGTGGAGGCCGATGCCGGCGACTACGCCACCTCAGACAAGCTGTTCGCCGAGCTGCTCCAAAAGAGTCCCCAGGACCCCGATTTACTGGTGGGACACGGCCAGAACCTGGTGCGCCAGCAGCGCTACGCCGAGGCCTTTGCCGCCTTCGACAAGGCCACCCAGGCTGAACAGGCGAATGTGGACGCCTGGAGCGGACTGGCTTTTGCCGCCGAGCGGCTGGGACGGCCGGAAGTTACGCTGCGCGCCCTGGCCGAGCGCAGCAAATACCTGCCCGACAACGCGTCAACTTATTTCCTCTGGGCGATCAGCTACGACAAGCTGAACCAGAAGAAACAGGCCATCGACTACTACCAGCGGTTCCTCGAAGCCTCAGCCGGCAAGGCCCCGGATGAAGAGTGGCAGGCCAAACAGCGATTGCAGGTGCTGAAAAAGTAATGCCTGGGGAGGGGTTCCTGGCCGCGGCGCATTGAAGCTCAGCCCGGCCGGAGTTTTCTCCGCCAGCGCTTCTAAGTCCTTTTCCAAAAACCCTCTTGCGGCGGTTTTGCGCTGGTCGCCGTGGCAACTGGCAGGTGTCTGGGCTGGCACACCCCTGATTGCAAGCGGCTTTGATTTGGGCAACAACTGTCCAATTTCGCCCTTGCAGTTCCCTTCCAATTGTGCCTAGTATTAGGGACATCGGAGAGCCGGTACCGGCTTTCGCGCAGAGATTTGCAGGAACCTTGACCGAGGGGCATTTTTCAAGACCTGGCGCATTGCATCCACTTTCGAGCCCAGGTCGTTGACAAGCTTGGGGTTGAACCGCATCAGCGGAGGTTTCTCATGCGGTCGGTGGTTCTGATTGCCGCGCTCATGGCAGTTGGCGCAACTGGTTCCCCTCTGTGTGCCTCCTCGTTTGATTCTCAACCCGCCGACGCCCAGACCATTGCTGCGCTCGAGGCCCGCGCCAGCCAGGCCCAGCCCCGCGAGCAGTGCTTCCTCTACGCCCAGATCGTGCACCAGATGACCGAGCTGAGCCTGAGGGAATACTCGGCCGGAGATGTGGACCACGCCACCAGCCTGCTCAAGCGCATCCAGTCGTTCGCGCAGAAGATTCACCTGTCGGTTGCCGTAAACGACAAGCGGCTGAAAAACACCGAGCTCCTTCTGAGCCACACGGCCTTCCGCCTGAACGAGATGCTGCACTCAAGCAGCTACGACGACCGCCCGCTGGTTCAGGAGACGCTTTCGCAGGTAAACCAGGCCCAGAACGAAGCCATGATGACGGTCTTCCAGAAGTAGCGGCCCGCGATTCGTGATTCGTGTGTCGTGAATCGTGGCTCGTGAATTGCAATCAGCTTCAGGCCGTCCCTCCGCCTCTTCGTCTTCCAGTCCTTGGGCGTCTGCTTCCAGTTCCCCTTCCTAATGTGCTTGAATAGAGCCGCCGGGGGCATGCCGCCATGCGAACACTCATTCCATATCTTCTCTGCCTGCTTCTCGCTGTGCCGCTCTGCGCGCAAAAGAACAAGCGCGATCCGCTCACCCCGGTCCAACAGGACCAGATTGCCGAAGCCGGCGTTGTGCCCGTTGACCGGCTGAATCTCTACGTGAAATTCATCAACGAGCACGCCGACACCATTCAGGGACTCATTGAACGAGCCCATTCTGCGGCGCGCGTCCATCGCATGGACGACGAACTCCAGGACTTTGCCGCGCTGATGGACGAGCTGAGCTCAAACCTTGACGTGTACGCCGACCGCAAGGCCGATATCCGCAAGAGCATGAAGCCGATGAACGAGTCAATTGCGCGCTGGCAATCGGTATTGAACGGAATACCCAAGGAGCCTGGCTTCGAAGTCTCGCTGCAGGACGCAATTGACAGCAGCAACGATCTGGCCGCGCAGGCCAAGCAGGTGACCGCCGACCAGGAAGCGTACTTCAAGCTGCATCCGGATGAAAAGGACCAGGATCGGGCCGAGCCGAAGTGAGAAAGGCAGCCAGTAGCCAGTAGCCAATAGCCAGTAGCCAATAGGCGCAGCGTCTCAGGCTCTGAGCTTCCTCATCATCACCACCAACATCCTCCCAATTTCGTCGCATAGGCTCTCAGCGGGGAAGCGCAATTCATCAGACCCGAAACCAAGTTCGCTCACGATTACGAGCTGCGTTTGAACCTCGCAGTTTGAACCTCTGGCGTGACCGAGAAACTGAATATTCTCTCCTTTGGTTGATCGGCCATAGCCCTCCGCAATGTTGCTCGCAATCGAGACGGAGGCCCTCCGCAATTGATTCGTCAATCCGAACTGCTCTGAAGGTGGAAAAGTGACAGTGAGTTTGTAAACATCCAGGCAGAGTCTCACAGCCTTCTGCCAAACGATAAGATCCTTAAACGAGCCTTTCATCGATTCCCTTTCTTACTTGCCACTCCACGGCATTTGATGAAAGATGGATCGTAGCACGGTTGGCGAGCCTTGCCTTCGACCCTTGTTGGCTATTGGCTACTGCCTATTGGCTATTGGCTACTGGCTATTGGCTACTGGCTCGCCCTGCTATCCTGCCCTTGGTGACCCCCGACGTTGCAGCCATCTTTCAAGAGGAGTACCGGACGATCAGGCCGCGCGCGCCGATGCCCGTCATCCAGGTAAAATTCCGGCGGTTCACCTCGCTCAATACGCGCATCCGGCTGCGCGACGGACAGATTCTGGCCAGCCTCTCCGATCTGCTTGAGGGCGCTCCCGAGTCAGTAATTCGCGCCATCGCCCACATCCTGCTGGCCAAGCTTTACAAGAAGCCCATCGAGGCCGCGCACAACCTGCGCTACAAGCGTTTTTGCTCGAGCGCCGCCGTCACGCGGCAGGCAGAGCTCATCCGCACCGCGCGCGGCAGCAAGCGCTTCTTTGGCCCCGAGGGGCGGTACTTCAACCTGGAAGAGGTCTTCGAGTCGCTGAATACGCGCTTCTTCTCGGGACTGATGGGCCGGCCCGAGCTGACCTGGAGCGAGCATCACGCCAAGCGATCGCTGGGCCACTACGACGCCGCGCACAATACCATCGTGGTGAGCCGCGTCTTCGACCGGCCATCAAGCCCGCGCTATGCGCTCGAATATCTGCTTTACCACGAGATGCTGCACCTGAAGCACCCGGTAAAGATGCGCGGCCTCAGGCGCTGCGTCCACTCGGCCGAGTTCAAGGCCGAAGAGGCCAGATTTCCACATCTCAATGAGGCGCTTGCCTTTATTCGCAGACTTTAAGAACCCAATAGAGCTCCGGTATCGGGGAAATTACTTCCGTGCCCACCGCTCTCCATGAGAGACTTCTTTTCGAAGAAACATTGATATTGCCGCTCTTGTTCGCGCGCGCCCCGATTTCGACGGCGCAGGGTAATTGATTTGTTCCACTTTTCCTCGTTCTGCTTTTTGATTTCTTACGCATCAGGACTTGTGCGCCCCATGATGATGCGAGCGCACATGCTGCTATGTTTTTTGTCACTGAGGCCATTTCAAAAGCAGTCTGTACGAAGTTAAGAAAATGAAATTGAAGTTCCGCATCTTGTGTCCTGGTATCTTACTGATCGCGTCTCTCTATTTTGCGGAGCAGGCGGCGGCGCAGGCGCCCTCCCCATCGGCATCGCTCCACGGAACCGTGCTCGACCCGAGCGGCGCAGCCATTGCCGGCGCGCAGGTCACCCTCATCGCCGCGCGCCGCGCCCCGCAAACCCTCTCCGGCGCTGACGGCCAGTACAGCTTTGGCAATCTGCGGCCGGGGACTTACTCCATTGAAGCCAAAGCGAAGGGCTTTGACGTGTTCAGGCTCGACCGCGTCGCGCTCGCGCAGGGTGAATCGAAACAGGTCGATCTGAACCTTTCCATCGCCGTCGAAAAAGAGGAAGTGACGGTGGCCGGGCAGAACGAGCAGGTGGGCGTGGCCGCGGACCAGAACGCCAATGCCACCATCATTCGCGGCAGCGCGCTCAATGCGCTTTCCGACGATCCGAATGAACTGCAAAGCGAGTTGCAGACGCTGGCCGGGCCCGCGGCCGGACCCAATGGAGGCGAGATTTATATCGACGGATTCGCCGGAGGCAAGATTCCGCCCAAGTCTTCGATCCTTGAGATTCGCGTCAACCAGGATCCGTTTTCCGCAGCGTACGATCGCATCGGCTACGGCCGCGTCGAGATCATCACCAAGCCAGGCTCACAGAAGTTTCGCGGTTCCATCTCCGCGGGCGGCAATCCTTCGGCTGTGAACACGGCCAATCCCCTGGTCGGCAACCAGCCCAGCTACTACCAATACACGATTATCGGCGACGTGAGCGGGCCCATCAGCAAAAACGCGGCCTTCTACTTCAACGGCTTCCGCATGATCTTCCAAAACCAGAACATGGTGGATGCGCTGAACCCGAACGATATCGCGTCGAATATTCGCGAGGCTGTTCCGGCGCCGGTCGATACGCTCTCAGTGAATCCGCGAGTTGACGTTCAGCTAAGCGCAAACAACACGCTCTCGCTGCGCGACTCGTTCTACCGGACTTACCTTACTGGCCAGGGTGTGGGCGCGTTGAACCTGCCCTCGCAAGCCTCGACCGTTCTCAGCGAAGAAAACGCCCTTCAGCTTGGCGAAACCTTCCTGGTGAATGCTCATTTCGTGAACGAGACTCACTTCCAGTGGAGTCACATCATCAACAACCAGGAGGCGGTGAGCGGCGCCCCCGCCATCACCGTGGAAGGCGCTTTCACCAACGGCGGCAATAACTCGGGATCGGAGCGTGACACGCAGAACAATTTCGAACTGCAGAACTACTCGACAGCAACGGCGGGAAACCAGACGCTGCGATTCGGGACGCAACTGCGGCTCTACGATGACACGAGTTTTGCGACTACCGGCCAGAACGGAACTTACACGTTTGAGAGCGTAGCCGCATACCTGGCGGGACAACCCACGCAGTACGTAGCCATCGTGATTGCGAATCCACGTATCAATGTGAAGCTCTTCGACGGCGCGCTTTACTTTCAGGACGACTGGAAGGTCAGGCCAAACTTCGACATCGGTATGGGGCTGCGCTTTGAAGCACAGAACCGGATTCACGATCACGACGATTGGGCGCCGCGCATGGCCATTGCATGGAGCCCCAGGCTGCATGGCGCAGCTGCTCCAAAAACGGTCGTCCGCGCCGGTTACGGCTGGTTCTATGACCGCTTCACCGTGCCCAACTCCTTTGCCGGTTCGTATTCGGGCACGCCCTACATCGCGCAGGCCATCCACAACAACGGCATCAACCAAACGGCTTACGTTGTTCAGAACCCGGGGTTCTATGACCCCACCGCGCCCGTGCCCCCGTCGATGTTTACCTCACTCAGCTCCACATCGCTGTCCATTCAGACCATCGACAAGCACTTTCACGCGGCGCTCGACATGCAGGGCGGGGTGGGCGTCGACCGCCAGATTGTGAAGGGCGTCACTGCAAACGTGACGTATCTGTATACGCAGGGAGTTCACCATTACCTGAGCGATTGCGTCAATGCCCCGCCGTTCGACCTCACCGACTACACGCTCACCGGCCCGGCCCCGGCCAAGTACAACTATCAGTTCCAGTCAGGCGGATTCTACCGGCAGAATCAGCTCATTTTTACCGTCAGCGTGCAGCTCAAGCGCTTCATTTTTTCAGGGAACTACCTGATCAACGAGGCCAAAAGCGACACACTCGCGGTGGATTACGTGCCGTCAGTGGCTGCCGATCCGGGCCTGGACTACGGCCGCGCCCCTTTCGGCTACCGGCAGCGGCTCACCTTCCTCAACAGCTACACGGGCCCATGGGGCATCGTCTTCGCCTCGATCCTCACCGCGCGATCGGGCGTGCCTTATGACATCACCATCGGCGAGGATCTCACCGGCAACAACCGATTCAACGCGCGGCCCACGTTTGGAAGCTGCGGCGCGGCGGGGGTGGTTTCCTCCGCCTACGGCTGCCTCGACACCGACCCCGTGGGCAAAGACGAGACGATGATTCCCTTCGATATTGGTACCGGCCCGGCCAATGCTGTGTATCACGTGCGCATCAGCAAGGTGATTGGCGTGGGGCCGAGGACGAAGACCGCGGGCGAGGGACAGACTTACACCGCAAATGGAAACAGCGTGAGCGGCCGGGGCATCGGAAACGGAGCAGCCGCGGTACGGCTCGACCAGACGGCTCCGCGGCGTTTCAACCTGACCTTCGTGGTCGGCGCAGCCAACGCCTTCAACATCGTGAATCTGGGCACGCCCAACGGAGTGCTGCTTTCACCGCTCTTCAATACGACTCAGTCGCTGGCGAGCGGGCCCTTCGCCAATCCCACGCCGGGCAATCGCGCCATCAACTTTCAAACGACGTTTTCGTTTTGAATTGACCGGCGCAGACGTCGAAGCTCTGCGATCGCCCTTTTCGGGGATCACCCCCTGGACACCGCGTCCGCATCAATCCGGGTCCGCGACTTCCTCAACCGGCTTCGCAGACCCTCCCGGCGCCACAATCCCGTACTTCACGTTGAGAAACTCCTGCAACCCTCCCGGCAAATACGCAGCCAGTTCCTGCCACGTCAGCACCTTCAACCGCACCCGCAACTCCGCGCTCTTCACCGCGGCCATCACGTCAAACCACGCCTCGCGCAGGTCCGGCCGGCGCTCATCGTGAATCACGCAGAAACTCGACCCCGTCGCCTGCGCTGCCAGCACATTTCGCATGAGCTGGTAGCTTTCGTAGCCCGGCTCGGTCGGCGCGTTCACAATCGGGTCCTCGGCGAGCGGGTTCAGGGCAGGGAAGAGATCGGCCTCAACGATGAGGCTCTCGAACTCCTGCGAATTGTCTTCAGGGAACTCGCTGGCGCGTCTTGGCCGTGCTGTTGGAATGGCCGTGCGCGGAAGCAAATCCCGCTCAAACACCGCATCAAAGTCCCGATACGCCTCAACAATCGCCGGCGACCGGCGCTGGAAATCCGATTCCGTCAATTTCGCCTCAACCAGCAGCGATCCCAACCGCATATCCACTTCAGTTCGGTCGAAACGGCCATTCGCGAGCGGCGCCTTCGCCTTCCACCCGAACTCCGGTTGCGCGCCCGCTTCCACTCCCAGCACACCTTGCAACGCTGCCGACTCCACAACTCCCGGCGTGCAGAAGATGTTCATCAGCAGCGCATCCGAACTCATCGACGAATCAAGTTCGCGCCAGCGCCGCGAGGGTTCGAGCGCCGGGCGTGGCAGCGACCTCGCACCCTGGGTATGAACCTTGTCGAACCGCCGCATCCACTCCGGCCGCGACCGCATTGCCGCGTACGCCGCATCGAAAAAGTTCCCGTGCCGTTCACCCTCGGGCTCATACACAATCACCGGAGCCGCGCCATAGCTCTCGACATAGGCCCGCCCGCGCGCGTAGCGCCAGTTGCGCGCCACCAGTTCGGCCCTCAATCGGGCTGCATATAAGGCCGCCCTCGCGTCCCTTCCCATTTTTCAAGAGTAAGTGATCCCGGATCGGGGCGTCCCGTCCTAACCTTGTTAGGGCGGGAGGGCACCGGAGTTGCCGACGTCACAGACAAATCACCGCAGAGCCGATCAGGCTTTCCATGCGCCCACTGGTCCGCGCCGGCCTGGCGGGCCGTCCATTTGGGGCGAAGGAAAGAGTTGCTGTCATGCGTTTCAGGAAGATCAGTCATGTGATGTGCCTGCTGGTGGCGTCGTTCGTTATCGCTTCTCGCGGTTCGGCTCCATACGCCGCCGCGCAGGAAAGTGGAGACGTTCCTGTCATCCGCGTCGAGACAGAGCAGGTGCTTGTTCCCACAGTGGTTTTTTCATGGGTTCCAGAGAGCGTCCCCTTTCGCCTCTATGGCTACTTCGACGTTTTACACCTCACGGTTCGGGATTTTCATCTTCTTGCGGACGAACGGGAGCAGCGGATCGACAGCGCGGCTCTGGTGCGACCGTATCAGACCGATGTTGCACGGGACAACCTGGGTTACCAGCTGAGCGTCTCTCTTACTCCGAGAGGAGAGTGGACAAACCTGCGCGTATCGCGCCATGACCTCAACCCCATGGTTGCCGACCCTCTATACATGATTGCCTATCGACCCCCTCCGTCACCGGAGGGAAGTTGCCACAGAATCAAAATCACGGTCAGCCCCAGGGATGCGTCTGGACGAAAGCTGACTGCGGCGGAATCCCCGTCTGCGTTACTCGGAAATGTGGTCTTACAGCCTAGAGAGGAAGAAGTTAAGCGCAGCAAGCTGCTGCTACGTTACCGTGCTGAGTTCTGCAATATTGCTCATGCCGCGTCTGATCCCCTTTTTGGAAACCCGGTAAGCGCGGAACTCGAGAATCTCGCAACGAATGATAAGGCAGATCAGGAGGGGTTTTACCTCAGCAGCTTTGATTTATTTGACGAATCCGGCGCACCTCGCATCCATGTGGCGCTCGACTTTCCGCAGCTATCCACTCAGACGGGCAACCCCGGCTTCCAGGCGTCGCTGCTGGGAATATTCAACCGTACGAACGGCGGTCTTGCTGCCCGGTTCAGCGACAGCAAGTGGGAGGGTTGGTTTTTTCCGGATAAAGACACTTCGGGCAATAACGAGGGCCTGGATTACTCTTACAACCATTACGAAACGGAGGTCGACCTGCCTCCCGGCGACTACGATCTTCACTCTGCCATCGATTTTGGTGGTGCGTTGCGCCGCGCGGAAGTTCCGGTCACTGTTCCAGCCCCAGCACAGCGTCTGGCCGTGAGCGGAATTGCTCTCTGCAGGCGCTATTTCGAACACAATCAGATCCCGACTGCGCCGCAGTTGCCGCCTGATGGGATTCGTACTATGCCCATTGAAATGGAACCACTCGTCAGCAAAGGAATCGAGTTCACGCCCACCGGGGATACGCATTTCAAAAAGGACGATCCGATGGCCGCGTATTTCGAAGTGTATGAGCCACTGCTCGTGGCCGGCCAACTCCTCGGCGACGGACCGAATGTCCACGCGCAATTTGAAATGCGCGTCATCGATGCCAGCACCGGGGCGATCAAATTCGATTCCGGGTTCCGCCCGGCAGACGGATTCGTGCGTTTGGACAGGGCGGTGATTCCGATCTCCGAGCAAGTCGCGATAGGGCAACTTGGTCCCGGCGAATATCGTTTGCAGGTCCGTGCCATGGATTCAGCTGGGGACACTACCGACTGGCGAACAACATCGTTCACAAGGGAATGATTCCTTGCCCCTGCAGTAGTCGGCGCGTTTTGATCCACTGGCTCGGACTGGAGGCGGCAGCGCATTTAGAGCGGCGGGTGGCCCCACCGTTTGCGTTCCCGCAATACCGGGGGCGCCCCATTCTTCCCGCGTTCTGCGGGCGAAGAGTGCGAATCACTACCGCCAGAGGGTGAGCTACCTGGGAAATCACGAACCTGCGCATTTTGCGAATGCTTACGTCAGCACCGGCACGTCGGCCAGCCCTGCCACGCCAAACACGCGCCGGTAGCGCGCGGTCTCCTTGGCGTCGCCCAGCGCCTTGGCGTAATTATCGCTGAGCTTCACCGCCGGCCGGCCCTCAACCTCGGTCAGCTTGCACACCAGGCTCACCGGGTTGAAGTTCTCGCCGCCCTGCGGATTGCAGTTCCTGAAATCGTTGGTCAGCAGCGTGCCCCAGCCTGCGCTGAAACGGATACGCCGCTCCGGAACCCAGCGTTCGCAGTCGTTAAAGTCCGCTGCCGAGCGAAAGTCGTCAGGCGTGGCGCCGTTACGCATGCGCCCGGTAAAGTAGGCGTGAAGGCCCAGGATCTGCTCCACGTCGAGCGCGTCCGAAGCGATCAGGCGCTTCTTGCGCGAGTCGCGGTTATGCCGCTCCAGCCACGCGATGTACTCGTCGCCGGCCACGTAAGCGTCCTTGCTGTCGATGCGCTGGCCGGTCCAGTTGGCCACCCACTCCGGCGCATCGCGCAGGAACTGCGTCGACCCGAAGGTGTCGGGCAGCAGGATCAGCAACTCGCCCTGGTAGCTCTGCTGCCACAGATCCAGCAGCCGGTATTGCGCCGACCGCAGTTCTTCATCGCTGTTGGCCAGGGCAGCCATCGCCATGGGCAGCTCGTGGCCGTTGGTGCCGATCGCCTCAAGGTCGTGCTTGTAAGCAAGGTACGCATTCGACGTTCCGGCAAATCCTGAGCCGAGTGTGTCGCGCATCGCGTTCGCCACGTACTCATGCCACAAAAAACTGTGCCGCCGGCGGGTGCCAAAGTCGCTCACGCTCAGCATCGGAACCCCGCGCAGCCGTTCCATCTTCTCCCACAGCCGCGTCTTGGCCCGCGCGTAGAGAATGTCGAGTTCCAGCTCGCTCAGCAGCTTCAGGCTGGCGCGCGTCTTCAACTCGCCGATGATCGAGAGTGCGTAGATCTCCCACATCGAGGTCGCCGACCATAGCCCGTGAAAGCGCAGGTCAATCTGGCCGTCGTCAACGGTCAGTTCGTAATCTGAGAGCCGGAACCCCTGTTCCAGCCACTCAAGAAACGCCGAATCGAAGATGCCGCGGCGGCCGTAAAAACTGTTGCCGGCCAGCCAGATCAGCTCTGACCGCGCGAAGCGCAGCTTGCGGGTGTTTTCCAGTTGCTCGCGCAACTGATCCACGTCAATCACGTCGCCCAGCCGCGCATGAGAGGTGCGGTTGATGAGCGAAAACGTGGCGTGAACCTGGGGAAAGTTCTTCCAGACGAACTGCAGCATCAGCAGTTTGTAGAAGTCGGTATCGAGCAGGGAGCGCGTGATGGGATCGAGCTCCCAGTTGTGATCGTGCGCGCGCCTGGCAAAGTTGATAATCACGTTCCCTCACTTTAATTGAAGCGATGGCCGTGCTCAAAGCATTGGACGCTGCCGCGACCCGCCAGGGTGCCTCAATTCCTTAGTGTGCCTCCAAATATACTGCCGGTGTCACATGTACCGCCGCTCTCCTAAGGCAGCGGAAGAATCCATCGAAAGGAGGGAGTTCAATTACGCACGAAAATGGGTGCCCCAGGTCCGGATTTTCGGACCTGGGATAGCAACGAACCTTGCACCTGTATCGCCGGTCTCCTGACCGGCTGTGCTGAGGGCCTCCCGGCCCTCAGCGGCTTTGCCACGCTCCGAAATGCCGGTGGTCACACGGTATGGAAGAACCGTCCTACCCCGCGCCCTCGATCTCCGCCGCAATCTCCTCGCGCACCCGCTCAGGCAGCTCCGGCATCGCGCCCATCTGCGACGCGACCCATCCGCCCCAGCGATTGCCTGCCTCATTGAGCGTGGCCAGGCTGGCGCCGCGCAGCAGGTAGTGGGTCATCGCCGCGGTAAACGCGTCTCCTGCGCCAATCGTGTCGCCAACTGCGACGGGGAACCCGGGATGCTCGTCCCACTCGTCGCGGGTCACCAGCAGGCTGCCGCGGCTGCCTCGCGTAATCGCTACCAATTCCAACCCCGGGAACTCCTCAAGCAGCCGTTCGGCCGCAAAGCGCAGGGCCCGCGTCTCCTCAAAGGGGGGCTCGGCCGCATCCAGCCCCAGCAGATCCAGAATCAGCGCCGCCTCCGTCTCGTTCATCTTGGCCACGGTGGCCAGTTCCAGCGACTCCTCAACGATTTCTTCGGAATAAAACGGCGGGCGCAGGTTTACGTCGAAGACGCGGATGCAGGCCGATGTGGTTTCCGCGGCCAGCGCCTGGATGGTCTGCCTCGACTGTTCGCTGCGCTGCGCCAGCGAACCAAAACAGATGGCGGCGGCGCGCTCGGCCAGCCGCACCCACTCGTCGTTGAGCTGCATGTAGTCCCACGCCACGGGACCATGAATCGTGTACCGGGGATCTCCATAGGAAAGGTCAACTGTCACGCGGCCGGTCGGGTGTGCCGCGTCAATCTGCAGAGCGCCGGTGTCCACAGGCAGGGGATTGAGACGTTCGATGGCGTCGCGGCCAAGTTCGTCTCGCCCGATCCTGCTCAAAATCGCCGCATGATTGCCCAGCCGGCCAGCCATCAAAGTGAAATTTGCAGGCGCGCCGCCCAGCGTGCCTTTGAGATGCGCCGCGCCCACAGTACCCGGCGCGTGCTGCGGCACGTCCCACAGCAGTTCGCCAATTCCCAGAATCAGGTGCGGTGCTCGCATCGTGGTTTGTGCGGAGATAGTAGAACAATGCAGCGAAAAAGTGAAGAAGTGAATGAGTGAACAGCGATCAGTGGATAGATTGCAACTATTAGCTACCGGCTACTGGCTACTGGCTACCGGCCACCGGCTACTGGCTATTGGCTCCCGACTATTGGCTACTGGCTATTCGCTGCCAGTCCACCTGTAAATCGAGCAGTCCTCCCAGTCCATCGCCGCGTACTCGCCATCGGGCTGGCTGGTCAGGATCTTCCGGTCGGCTACAGCATCCGCATGCGTCCGCCGCACCTGCCCGCGGAAAAGCCGTTTGAACCCGGGTTGGCGCTCGATCACCTCTTCCTGCTCGTTGTTCACGTAGAGCAGTTCGAACGGCCGCGGGTCCTTTTCTAACTGGCCGTTCCACGCCCTCAGCACCGCTCGCATCACCGGCCCGGCAAACGGATTGAAAAGGAACGCCACGCATGGTCCCGCCGGCAGTTTGAACGTGGCCGCGTCCCGGCAGTACAACCGCATTCCGGTCATTGCCCGCCCCTGTACCCGCCAGATCGCCAGGTTCCGTCGCGCGATACGGGCAAGCGTGGGGTGAAGCTCAACGCCCACCACCGCGGAAAAGGGATGCTGGGCGGCCAGCAGCATGGCTCGCCCCATCCCCGCTCCCACGTCGATGAAGGTAAATTCGTCGAGATTCGGCAGGGGAGTGGAGCGGCGCCAGCGCGCAATCATTGACCGGAACACCGACGGCGCGACGGCGTAGTAGGCGGTCGCGTGGCGGTCGCTGCGATGGCCCAGGGCGAGATCGCGTCCGGCAACCAGACCGCTCGTCCGCACGCCAAATTCAAGATCGAAGGGGTGGCGCACCAGGCCGTCTTTTACGGCCAGCCCCTTCAGCATGCGCCGTTTCTTTCGAGACCGTGTAAGAGGTTTGTTCGCGCCTGCCAGCTCCACGCGTAAACCTTAGCACAAGGTCGAAAGGGGTGCCCCATCCTAACCGCGTTTTCTGCGGTTAGGGTGGAAAAGCAATTGGCTCCCAAATGGGTGCCCCAGGCCGGGTTCTCAGACACGGGTGACCATCTACTGCTGCAGCACTACCTGGTCGCCTTCCTTCAGGCCGCCGGTAATCTCGGTCACCGATCCGTTTGAGAGGCCGGCCATCACCGCAATTTTGCGCGTGCCGTCCTTCTGGCTCTTGTCGGGCACCATCACTGAGGCTCTCTTCTGGCCGTCGTAAACCACCGCGTTCTCAGGCACCATCAGCACATTCTTGTGCTCGTCCAGCAAGATTTCGGCGTTGGCCGTCATGTTGGCCTTCAGTTCGCCGCCGGGATTGTTGATCGAGACGCGCACCTCGAACGTGGTCACGTTGTCTTTTTCCACGCCCATCGGGGCGATCTTGGTCACTTTCCCGTTGAAGATGCGGTCGCGGAAGCTCTCCACTTTGATGCGCGCCGGCTGGCCCAGGTAAACGTGCGCAATGTCGGCCTCGTCCACCTTGCCCTGCACGTAAACTTCGGTTGTATCGCCCTCGGTCATCACCAGCGTGGCCGTCGAACCCAGCACCAGGATGGAGCTGACGGCATCGCCCATCTCAACGTCGCGCGACAGGATGATTCCATCCATCGGCGCCACAATCGTGGTGTATGAGAGCTGTTCCTCAAGTTGTTTCAGGCTGGCCTGGCTTTGCTGCACCTGCGCCTGGGCCTGCTTCAGCTTGGCCGTGTCCACGCCGATCTGCGCCTTGGCCGAGTCGCGCCGGGTCAGCGCCGCCAGGTAGTCGCGGTTGGCGTCGTCAAGCGACTGCCGGCTTACGATTCCGTCGCTCTGCATGGCCTGGGTCCGCTCCAGCGTGGCCTTGTACATCTGCAGGTCGGGAGCGGCGGCGTTCACTTTGTCCTGCGCGATATTGGCCTCGTAGGTAGCTACGTTGGCCTGCGCCGCGGCAAGCTGGGCCCGTTGCGCGTCTACCTGGTCCTCAATCTCCTGCTTGTCCAGCTGGGCCAGCTCCTGGCCTTTGGTCACCTTGTTATTGATATCCACAAACAGCTTCTCGACAATCCCCGATGCCTTGCTCTTCACCTCGACCTTGGTAATGGGCTCAATCTTGCCGGTGGCTACCACTGACTGCGCCACGTCTCCGCGGGTCACTCGCGCCAGCCGGTTGGGATCGAGAGACGCTCCCTTGGCCAGCTTGATCAATCCCGTGCCGGCGATCAGCACCAGAATCACCGTTGTGCCACCCACCCAGATCCAAAAACGCTTGCTCTTGCGTGCAGCCACAAATCCCTCCCCGCAATCGTGGGTCAGTTTGAAGGGTACGGGCTTTAGCCCGTACATAAATCGAGCAAAATGTCTAAGGGCTTTAGCCCCTGAGGGTAGCTTTTATCAAACTGACCCACTACTCTTCCCGCAGATGACCAGAACGCCGGTATGAACTCAAGTGATTTAACTCACTTGCATTGAAAAGTCCCGATTAGTGAGACGGTCCCGGCCCTTCGCAGTCAACCGCCATCTCTCAATACGCATCCCGTGCGTCCCAGGTTCCAAAACTGCCTTGGAACCAGCGGGGACTTCTCCTCGTAAATAGAAGCAACGGCGAAGTTGCGCCGTCAAAGACATATGCTCGGCTTCTCTGACACGCTCGGCCAGGTTTTGCGCGCCATCATGGCCAACAAGCTGCGCAGCTTTTTGACCATGTTCGGCATTGCCTGGGGCGTGGGCTCACTGCTGGTGCTGGTTGGCCTGGGTGAGGGGTTCAAGGCGGGCCAGCACAAGCAGCTGGCCCAGCTCGGCGTCGACGTGGTGATGGTTTTCAACGGCACCATTCCCGCGCTGGCCAATCAGCACACCGGCATGCGCCCCTATGAGCTCACCATGGGCGACGAAGCTGCGCTCGCCAAACTGCCTGCGATTCGCGCCATTACCGAGGAGCTGACCCGCAACGATCTCTACGAGGTAAGCGAGTGGAGCAACACATCCGGCCACGTGGTTGGAACCGAGCCCAGCTATGCCACGGTTCGTTACATTCCGGTCGACGGCGGACGTTTTCTCGACGCCGAAGACGTAAGCGGACACCGGCGAGTGGTGGTGCTGGGGCAAAAATCGGCTGCGCTGCTGTTTCCCGGGCATCCAGCGCTCGGCGAAGCCATCACCATCAATGGAACCGAGTTTACGGTGATTGGAGTCCTGGCCAAGATCGGACGCGGCAACAACACCTACGACGACGAAAAAATCTACGTGCCGGTGACGGCCATGCAGGAGCTGTTCGCGCTCACAGGCGACAACATTCCCGAGGACGCGCTGACGGCGATCGACTACCGGCCCACGAAGAAAAACGACAACACCGACGCCCAGGTGGCCGTGCATCACGTCATCGCCGAGCGGCACGGCTTCGATCCTTCGCTCACCGACGCTTTCAACGAGTGGGACACGATTCAGGAGTCGCAGACCATCGGCATCATCTTTACCGCGATGGATATTTTTCTGGGCAGCGTGGGGATTGTGACGCTGGGCCTGGGCGCGGTGGGCATCATTAACATCATGCTGGTATCGGTCAGCGAGCGCACCTCCGAGATTGGGCTTTGCAAAGCCGTCGGTGCAACCAAATCGAGCATTCTGGCGCAGTTCTTCTGGGAGGGGCTGCTGCTCACCGCGCTCAGCGGATTGATCGGGATCGTCGTCTCGGGAGCATTCATGGCCTTGCTGCAAGCCACGCTCACCGACAAGATTCCGGGCTTCGATCCGCCGCGTATCGTGCCCTGGTCGGCGGCGCTGGCTTTCGGCGCGCTGGTTTTGTGTGGAGTGGCGGCTGGCCTTTACCCGGCCAGCAAAGCCGCGGCCCTCGACCCGATCGAGGCGCTGCGCAGGGAGTCATAAGGCAGCTCTCAGCTTCTAGCTGCTAGCTTCTAGCTTGAGTGTGCTGGAACGAACCGTTGCGACAGATACAGAAGCGTCGATCTCGGGCCTTTAGCTAGCAGCTAGATGCTAGAAGCTAGGAGCTGCATTTTATGTTTTCCGACATCTTCAAGCAGGCTTGGGAGGCGATGCTCTTCAATCGCCGGCGCACGGCCATCACCGTGATCGGCATGGCCTGGGGCGTTGCCACGGTGGTGCTGCTCATGGCCTATGGCTCCGGATTCAGCAACGCCATCGAGGCCATCTTTGCGCAGTGGGGAACCAACACCATCGGCATCTTCCCCGGCAAATCCAGCGAGCAGGCCGGTGGCGACAAGGCCGGCGTCAAGGTGCGGCTCACGCTCGACGACCTCGAGCGCGTCAGCGTAGTGGTGCCTGAGATTATGCACATCTCGCCCGCGGCCTATCTTGACGCCAACGTGCAGAACGATCTGCACAATTACACCTGGACCGTGGTCGGATCGCGCCCTCCCTATTCCGACATCGTCAAGCTCACTCCCGACCAGGGACGCTTTTTCACCGGCGCCGAGGATCAGCAGCGGGCGCACGTTTGCGTGCTTGGCTCCGAGGCCAAAACCAAGCTCTTTTCGGGAGAGTGGGCAGTGGGCGAGACCATCCGGCTCAACGGCGTCTTCTTCAGGGTCGTCGGCGTGCTCAAGCCCAAGATGCAGGAGAGCAACGACGACATCAACCGCACTGTCTACGTGCCCTTCAACACCATGAGCGACCTCAAGGACACGACCTACATTGACGGCATTTGGATAGGCTACCGCGGCGGCGACTACCAGCAGATCGAAAAGACCATCCGCGAAACCCTGGCCGCGGCGCACCACTTCCGCCCCACTGACCACGACGCGGTTCATATCGCTAACCTTCGCTCGCAGCTCCACCAGTTCGAGATTCTCTCCATCGCGCTCAAGGTGCTGCTGGCCATGGTGGGCGCGCTCACGCTGGGCATCGCCGGCATCGGGCTCATGAACATCATGCTCGTCGCCGTGCAGCAGCGCACCCGCGAAATCGGCGTCGAAAAGGCGCTCGGCGCCCGCAAAAACCAGATCCTGGTCCAATTCCTCTCTGAGGCCTTCGTCATCACCGGCGTGGGCGGCGTGGGCGGCATCGGGCTCGCCTATCTCGTCTCGCTCATGGTGGGCAGCATCACCTTTTACAGCGCCATCGCCAAAAACGCCACCGATGCCGACATCCGCCTGCTCATCTCGCCCTCCATCGTGATTGTAGCCACGCTGATTCTGGTGGTCACCGGCCTGGTCAGCGGCATGATCCCGGCCATTCGCGCTGCCAATCTCGACCCCATCGAGGCCCTTCGCTACGAGTAGCGGGATGGAAATCAACCACGCACGAACAGAGGGTGCCCCATCCTAAGCGCGCTCTTCGCGTTTAGGGTGGGATAGCACGAACCCAAACCGACCGGACCTTGCATCGCGGCTTCAGCCGCGCCCAAAAGCTAGGAGCTAGTGTAGTGTCTCATAAAGAACTTTACATACGAGGAAAGATGTGTCATGGTTCACGTAGGATGTGGACCATGCCCGATGCCGTCGCATTAACCGAGGAGCAACGACGCACGTTGCGCAGTTGGATTGCTGCCTGCAACAGGGCGCAGAAGATTGTCTTCCGTGCGCGTATTGTGTTGCTGGCTGCCGAAGGCAAGGCCAATCGCAGAATTGCCCAGGAACTGGGAACCAGCCGGCCCAGCGTCATCTTGTGGCGGCGGCGTTTTCAGGAAGGTGGAACGGCAGCGCTGACCGAAGATGCGCCCGGACGTGGACGCAAGCCGAGCATCTCTCGAGCGCGCGTGAAGCAGATCGTGGAAGCAACCCTGCACACCAAGCCGCCGGCGGCCACGCATTGGAGCGTGCGCACCATGGCCCGGGCCCAGGGAGTGAGTCCGGCGACGGTACAGCGCATCTGGGATGCGCATGGGCTGGAGCCGCATCGTACGCGCACCTTCAAGCTGTCGCGCGACAAGCGGTTTGTGGAGAAGCTGACCGATGTGGTGGGCCTGTACCTGAACCCTCCCGATAAGGCCCTGGTTTTATGCGTGGACGAAAAGAGCCAGATTCAAGCCCTGAACCGCACCCAGCCCGGCCTGCCCATGAAGAAAGGCCGTTGCGGCACCATGACCCACGACTACAGGCGCAACGGGACCACCACCCTGTTTGCAGCTCTGAATGTGCTGGAAGGCAAGGTCATCGGCGAATGCATGGCCCGGCATCGCCATCAGGAGTTTCTCAAGTTTCTGCGCCGCCTGGATCGCGAGTTGCCTGCCCACCTCGATCTGCATCTGATCGTGGACAATTACGGAACCCACAACAGGCCGGAGGTCAAGGCGTGGCTAGCCACCCATCCTCGCTTCCGCTTCCACTTCATTCCAACCAGTTCCTCGTGGCTGAATCTGGTCGAGCGCTGGTTCCGGGAACTGACCGAAAAGCGTATTCGCCGCGGTAGCTTCTACAGCGTCGAAGAACTGGAGGCGGCCATCGAAGAATACATGCAGCAAAACAACCGCCAACCCAAACCCTTCATCTGGACAGCCAGCGTCGAAAAGATCCTTGAGAAAATCAGCCCCTGTAAAGTCATTTTAGAGACGGTACACTAGGCATGCTATCCCCTCGGTTCTCATTTTCGAGCTTGGCTTTCTGCTGACTTTTAATCCTAGCCGTTTCAAGATCGATTTGGATCGTATTTAAGCTTTGATTATTTCAGCCCCCGGCCGTGTTTATTAACTACTTGATAAACCGGATTATCACGTACCGTGGATCAAGCAAAGCAGCATCGGAAATCATTAACGGGTTTTGTCTTATTGGTGCCGGCGTGCAGCGTTTCGGTGGTTATTAGGAGAACCAGTTCTTCACGGTCCGCCAGAAACCTAGTTTCGGCGAGCGGCGCTCGAGGTCAGCTTCGAGAAGTTGCTCAACATGGTCGTGCTCTGCCGGGAGGCCTGGGAGCTGTGACCGGCGCAGGCGGCGTTCAAGACTGGAGCCCAAAATGGGAAAGGTCACACTCGAAAGCTGTTGCTTGACTTTTGCAATCGGGGCTGGTTAGTATGCGCCCACGGAGCCATTCTGGATTCCCCGCTTCCTCATCATCTGTCCGAATGGCCATTCCCGGTCCTGGTTGCGTGAAGAGACGCGGTCGATTGGCCGCGTGCGCGGGGACATTACCTGGCGATTGGCTGCGGCGTAAGAGCGCGCCAGAGTTTACGTATCAGCGAGCGCAGAAATACCAGCGGGCCCGAAATACAAGATCAATTGAGATTCCCAAAAAGTCAGCGTCTGATTCCGGGTGAATTCCCAGGAAGCACAAGGAGAGATGAAATGTCGCAACCGTTTGTGGGCGAGATACGAATGGTGGGCTTCAACTTTGCGCCGAATGGCTGGGCGTTCTGCAACGGTGAAACGCTTTCGATCAGCCAAAACGAAACTCTGTTTAATCTGATTGGCACCACCTACGGCGGCGACGGCCAGACCACTTTTCAGCTCCCTAACCTGATGGGCCGGTTTCCGGTCCACCAAGGTAATGGGTATGTCATAGGAGGGCTGAACGGCACTGAGACGGTGACGCTGACGACGAGCCAGATTCCTGCGCATAGCCATTTGCTGCAGGCGGCGGCGTCAGCGGGGACTGAGACCAGCCCGGCGGGCGCCGTGTGGGCGGAGTCGGCGCTGGAGCAGTATTCGACTGCAAGCCCGACGGGATCGATGGGCGCGACGCTGGGCCAGACCGGCGGAAGCCAGCCGCATAACAACATGCCGCCCTTCCTCGCGATCAACTACGTCATTTCGTTGTTTGGCGTTTATCCGAGCCAAAACTAGCGGGCAGGCAGCAATCCGAAAGGAGAGAAAGAATGGGCACTCCGTTTTTATCCGAGATCCGGATTTTCAGCTTTGACTATCCGCCCAAGGGATGGGCAGCCTGCAATGGGCAGTTGCTGGCGATCAATCAGAACCAGGCGCTGTTTGCGCTGATCGGAACGTACTACGGAGGAAACGGGACAACGAATTTTGCGCTGCCGAACCTGCAAGGCGCGATGGCAGTGCACATGGGAAACGGATATACAATCGGCGAAACCGGCGGCTCGGCCACAGTGACGTTAACGACGGAACAACTGCCGGCGCACACGCATCAGGCGTCGGGGGTATCGAACACGGCCAACGAAGGGAGCCCGACGGGCAACACCTGGGCCGTATCGGTGGACGAGCCCTATGGTCCCAGCCCGGGCGTGACGATGAACGCAGCCGGCGTAACGTCGACGGGCGGCGGGCAGGCGCACAACAACTTGGCGCCTTGCCTGACGCTCAACTTTTGCATCGCGCTCTCAGGGATCTTTCCGTCGCAGAACTAGTACCCGGCGAGAGAAAGGAATTGGCAAAATGGCAGACAGTTTCGTGGGCGAAATCAGGGCGTTTCCCTTCAATTTTGCGCCCTATGGGTGGGCGTTCTGCAACGGCCAGCTATTGCCGATCAGCCAAAACACAGCGCTTTTCTCGCTGATCGGCACCTTTTACGGCGGCAACGGAACGAGCAATTTTGCGTTACCTAATCTGCAAGGTTGCGGGGCGCTGGACTACGGGAATGGGGCGGGACTGACGGAACGTGTTATCGGCGAGACAGGAGGAAGCACGACGGTGACGCTGATTACCACCGAAATTCCCGCTCACACGCATAGCCTGAAAAGCGCGACGACGACCGGCAATGCCGCTAACCCGTCGGGGAATTCATTTGGCTCGGCGCAGCGTGGAAAACCGCCGGGCTACGCGGCTACGACGGGTACGCCTGCCGCCATGAGCTCCTCGGCGGTTGCGATTACGGGCGGGGGGCAGGCGCATAACAACATGCAGCCCTATCTAACGTTGAATTTCTGCATTGCGCTGCAAGGCATTTTCCCGTCGCGAGCGTAATGGTATATGCCCGAGCTTTTGCATAGCGCGGATTTTGCCGGACACTTGCACAGTACATTTCGGGTTGAGACGCCGATTGCGCTGGAACTGGAGCTGGCAGAGATCGACGAGCTCTCCAATGCGCAGGTTGAACAGTTCTCGCTTCTATTCACCGGGCCGGAGACGCCGTGGCTGCAGCAGGGATCGCACAAGCTGCATCACGCGGAATTGGGCGAGCAGGAAATCTTCCTGGTTCCGCTGGGTCCGCGCGAAGGAAAAATGTGGTACCAGGCAATCTTCTCGCGCCTCATCGGACACGGCGCACCCAAAGCTGCGGCGCGATGAACGCCGGCGACGCCAACCGCCTGCAAATGTTGATGTGCGTTACGGTTTCAACAGATTGAAGACCGCAGTGTATGTAGGTGAGGACCCGACGGATGATCCAGGAACGAGGAAAAGCGGAAAGCTCCCCAAAGACAACTGGGAAAGCGTGTAGGTTTCCTGCGGCAGCCTGGGGCCGGAGCCTTGAAACTTCAATGTGAATGCATCGACGGCAGGGGTGGAGGACGTACTGCCAGAGCCGCTTTTCGCGGTTGCCGGCGCGGTGGATGGCGACTGCGTGACCGCGATCAGAGTGAGCGAGCCTAGCGAGCGGCCATTGGCAGCGATGCCGAATTCGTCACCGATAAACGGCTTGAAGGTTTCGGCAGAGATGTTGTCAAAAAACGAGGAGCTGGACTGCGCAAATGCCCTGGGCAGGACGGTTCCGGCCAGCATCGTGACGGTAGCGCGTTCTAGAAAGCTGCGTCGAGTGACGGACATGTCTTTTGACCTCCGGCGCCCTTTCCATCGAAAGGGGAGTTATTGCGGCGGGGTAATGAGGCTGATCTCAAAAAAGGGAAGACCGCGCGGCTGATCATACTACGGACCAGCGATTGCAAGCAGCAAATTTCTCTCCCGATAACTTTTCCTTGACAGCCCCGGATGCGTAAGCGAAGATTCAAGGGCCAGCCATCCCCCCATTCAAACCAAGCTGGAACACCATTCTTTTCATCGTTTTTTCACCAAATCATTCCCCAAGTTGATTGAAAGAATGTTCTGAATCGGGCTCTAAAAAACAACATCCCCAGGATTCACACATAAAGTTTTCTTTCGACCCTGAATGCGGTCGAAGACACTCACGCCTTTGCGCATAAGCGCCCTCCGGAGGCTGAAAAATGACCTTTGAGCAGGTCTTGCCCAGGCTTAGCCGTACCCAACTTACAACTTCGATTGCAACGCTCGCTCTGTTGGCTATGGGCAGCGTTGCCCAGCCGGTCCCCAGGCCAGCGCCTCGCGGAATGCAATTCCAGCGAGAAAAGGCGCTGAGCATCGAGCCAGTGGGCGCCGGCGCGGCGGCATTCAATGCGCAGCAAGCCCGGCCTGCGGCGATGGTGTCAGCCGATTTTGACGCGGACGGCGTAAAGGACCTTGCGGTTGGTTATGGATTGAATAAGGGCGGTGAGATCGCCATATTCCGCGGCAACCTGGACGCGATTGCGCCGCAGAGCAAAGAGAGTTGGTTGAACGCCAGGCTTGGCCGCTATTCCGATGCATTTCTTCCCCAGGCCAACATGATTCCGGTTCCGGTGGAACCCGATCTGCTGATCGCCGCGGATGTGAACGGCGATGGATACATCGACCTGGTCTTTGCGGCGAAAAATGGCCACGCGCTTTACGTTCTTGCGGGCAACGGGAGAGGGCAATTCACGCTCCAGCAGCCGGTGACGGTGCAGGGAACGATTACGGCGCTGGCCGATTACCGGCCGGGCGGCAATAACGCCGCAGATGCGCTGGTGGTGGGCGTGAAGACCGGCAAGAGCTTTGCGGCCGAGTTGTATCGCATGGAGCGGGACGGCTTTGCGCTGAAGGCCGCGTACGCAATGCCAGGCGCGGTGACGGCAATTGCGACGGCCAATCTTGACAGCGACCTGACGCCCGATGCCGCCCTGATTGCCGGAGGCCAGCTTGTGGTGCTGCACGGCGCCGGCGCGCTCGCGGGCTCGGCTCGGCTCGAGACTCTGCCCGTCAGCGACGCCGTATCGCTGACCGTGGGCTCATTCCTGTTTGACCGCCACGCGGGTTTGCAGCTTGCCGCGCTCACCTCCGACGGCACCGTGCATTTTCTAGCCCACCAGGGATTCGATCCGCGGCCGTTTACGACGCAGGAGATCACCGCCGCGCGGCGCAACGCGATGCGTCATGAGAACGGTCCTACGCTGGCTCAGATCGCCGGCAATACGGGCAACGCGCCATGGACCGAAGTGGAGACGCTCGACGGGTTGGCGCCGGCGGGTTTCGCCGGAACCGCGCCGGTGCTGCTGCGCGCACGTGCTGCGGGCGGCGGACAGGACGACGTGCTGGCAGTGAACGGAGCGCAACAGGAGATTGCTGTCGTCCGGCACCCCGTCAGCGCAAACAGCCCCTTGCTCGCAGCCTCAGGGGTTGTAACGCGCAGCCCATTGAGCTCAGGCGGCGTGGTTGCCGCGATCGCGCAACGCGTGAGCCCGGCGGGCGCTGACGGAATCATCGTCCTCAAGATGGGATCGCTGCGACCTGAGATCTCGAGTCCCGCGCAGTCGAACACGCTGTATGTGAATACGACAACAGACTCGCTGGACGCGAACAACGCCAACAGGTGCACGCAGTCCGATACGGTCGACGCTTGCAGCTTGCGCGACGCGATTACGTATGCCAATCAGGATGCGAGCGACAATATCATCGGCGGGACCTCGGACACGATCATGATTCCGGCCGGAACTTACGACTTGACCTATGAGGCCGGCGTAACTGACGCCAACAACAATGCAGTGACTCATCTTGAGATTCTTGGCCCCATGACTCTGGTGGGTGACACCAGTGGTACAGGCGTGACCATCAACTCGCAAAGCAACGATGTAGTATTCACCATCAATCCGGGGCCGTACGGATCGTACAACCCAAGCGGAAACTCCTACGTTTTCGACACGACTTTTGAGAATCTGACCATTATCGGCGGCCAAAACTTCAACAATCCCGCAAACAGCTCGACTGGTATGCCGAACAACGTGGGCGGCGGCATCAACTGGGACGCGTATGGAACGGGTAACCTGACGCTGACCAATTGCGCTTTGGTCAGCAACACAAATGGTTGGGGAGACGGCGGAGGCATCTGGTTTTACAATTCGGCAGGCGGCGAGTCAGGTATGTTGACGCTGAGCGGCGGCAGCGTTTCAGGCAACTCAACATCTGAAGTAGGCGGCGGCATCTACCAGGCCACGACACCCGCTGGCTTTTCGGCCACTAACGTTGCGTTTACGAGCAACAATGCATCGCCAAGCGTGAACACCAACGATCCCGGCGGCGCGAGCGGCGCCGATGACGCCGGCGCAATCTATTTCAGTGCCGTGCCTTCAGGAAGCGGCATACCCTCGGCAACCATCAGTGGCGGCAGCATTACTGGCAACTCCGCCGATGGCGATGGCGGCGGTGTTTACACCACGCAGGGCATATCGATTTCAGGCGGGACAAACATCTCGAGCAATACTGCGACCGGTTCAGGCGGCGGCATCTTCCACGACGCCGACGCAACCACGACGGTGAGTGCCGCGAATATCGCATCGAATACAGCCACGAATACCGGCGGCGGCATCACGGTCGGAACTGAAACTGCCGCAAACGGCAACGCATTCACCATGGCCAACAGCCGCATCTTCGGCAACACCTCGACGAATGGCGTGAGCGGACTTTCGGTTGGCGAGCCATCGAGCACCGGTGCCGGCGCGGTGACGGCCACAGAAAACTGGTGGGGCTGCAATGCCGGACCAACCACCACAGGCGATGGCTGCGACCAGGCGAAGCTATACGATCCGTCTACCGGAAGCCTGAGCACCGCTCCGAATATCGTGCTCACCCTTGGAGTCAGTCCAGGTTCCGCAACGCTGGGAACAGCATTTCAGCTCGACGCGGCAGTCAACACTGATTCAAGCTCAGCCACCGTTCCGAATGGGCCGGGGGCGCTCGAAGGGCTGAGCGTAGCCTTCACAGCAACGGTCGGAGCATTTTCTGTTTCGCCCTCGGCCACAATCGACGGCACAGGGAACGCGACTACGTCAGTGACACCGACCAGCGGCGGGTCGGGAAGCGCGACGGCAACACTCGACAATCAGACGGTTACGCAAAACTTTGCGGTGGATTTCCCTCCTACCTTCACCAGCGCCAGCAGCGCCACCGGGGAACAGGGCATCCCTTTCAACTTCACTGTGGCCACCTCGGGTGGCACTGGCGCGATTACGCTGGTGGTATCGAACCTACAAAACGCGATCCCGGGAGTCGCGATCCCATCCTCCGGCACAGGCACGATAACGCTCAGCGGCACGCCCACCGCGTCCGGTACATGCACCTTCACGATTACTGCAACCGACTCGCTCGGGGGCACCGCCACGCAGAACTTCACTCTGACCGTGGCCCAGCCTCCGTCCTTCACATCCGCCAGCAGTGCGACCGGCACAGTCAACACGGCTTTCAATTTCACGGTAGCCACGACGGGCGGTGTTGGCGCGGTTACGCTGGTGGTATCAAACATACAAAACGCGATCCCGGGAATCGTGATCCCATCCTCCGGCACAGGCACGATAACGCTCAGCGGCACGCCCACCGCGTCCGGTACAAGCACCTTTACGATTACTGCAACCGACTCGCTCGGGGGCACCGCCACGCAGAACTTCACTCTGACGGTCAACGTGCCTAACTATGTGGTGACGACGATTGCCGATGACGCCACCGGGACTCCATCGAACTGCCCCATTCCCAGCACCGGAACCACCTGCACTCTGCGCGACGCGCTGGCGGCGGCGAGCCAGGCGGGCGCAGCCACCGTCACGTTCGACTCGACGGTATTTGCATCGGCTCAGACAATCACGCTGACAAACGGCACGCTGAGTGTTCCTGCGAATACTACGATTACCGGCGCAACAACGGGCAGCGGGGCTTCGCTGACCAACCTGGTGACGGTGAGCGGAAACAATGCGTCGACGGTCTTCACCGTTGGCTCCAGCGTAACCGGCGCGGCCATCTCTAACCTGATCATCACCGATGGATTCAACAGCCAACAGGGCGGCGGCATCTCCAACTCGGGCACGCTGACCGTCAGCGACAGCACCATCTCCGGGAACCCAGCCAACGCCTCCGGCGGCCCTGCCAGCGGCGGCGGAATCTTCAACGGCGGAACCCTGACGCTCAGCAATAGCACCGTTTCCGGCAATTCCGCCAATGTCCCCGGCCTCGCTTCTTACGGCGGCGGAATCTACAACGCGGGCACCCTGACGCTCAGCAACAGCACTGTCTCCGGCAACTCCGCCGCGGGCGGCGGCGGGGGCTACGGCGGCGGCATCTTTGCAGCCGGCGGCAGCAATCTGACGGTGACGAATAGCACCATCTCCGGCAACACGGCGTCGGGTGGTGCGGGCGGCGGCATAGACAACGACGGTGGCACGGTAAGCCTGGCCAACACGATTGTATCGGGCAATACGGCGTCGAGCACGAACGACTTCTTTGGGACTGCTTACACCGACAACGGCTACAACCTTGTGGCGCTGGGCTCGGCGAGCATTGCCCTGGCTCCGCTGGGCAACAATGGCGGACCTACGCAGACCATGATTCCGCTGCCCGGCAGTCCGGCGATCTGTCTCATTAACCCCTCGGCGGCGACCGGAACCGATCAGCGCGGCTTTCCCCGCACCACCACATACGCCGCCACCACCTGCCAGGACTCCGGCGCTGTGCAGACAAACTACGCAATGACGTTCAGCATGGAACCGCCGGCGACGGTGATTAACGATGTACAGTTCGGGGTTGAGGTTACCCTGACCGAGAGCGGCAACCCGGTGAACGGAGTAACAATCCCGTTGTCGCCGAACGGCGGCGGAACTGTGTCAATTTTTCCGCCTTCGGTGAGCACCGCTTCCGGCGGCGTTGCGGACTGGAATGTTACCGTAACCAACCCAACGGCGCTGTCGGGCCTCACACTGACGGCTACGCTGCCTTCTCCGCCCAGCCTTACGACAACCAGCAGCCAGTTCGACCTTACCTTCCAGCCTGCCACGGTGACCTCGATCATTCCCAACAATGGCCCCGCGGCGGGCGGAAACACCGTGACCATCAACGGGACCAACTTTGCCGTTGCAGCGTCTGTCAACTTTGGCGCGACGCCGTCGCCTAACCCCACGTACATCAGCCCCACTATCATGACCGCCGCTGCCCCGGCCGGCACCGGCACAGTGGATGTCACCGTGGTCTCAACAACAAACGGCACGAGCGCGACAACTCCGGCCGACCAGTACACCTATGTCGCGGTGAGCGTTACAGCTAACCCGATTTCGGCCACCGCCGGTACCGCATTCAACGGTCCGGTGGCAACCTTCACCGAGAACACCGGCAATCAGGACCCGGTGACCAATTTCACCGCCTCGATCATTTGGGGTGACGGAACACCGTCCTCGGCCGGAACCATCACTCAGCCCGGCGGCATCGGCACTCCCTACGTAGTCGCCGGAACCCACACCTATGCGTCGGGTGGCTCGTATACCTTCACTGTCAGCGTTACGCCCTCAGGAGGGATCGCGGCGCAGGGTGTGAGCACCGCGACGGTTTCCCAGGCGCCAGCCATCACCAGCGCCAACGGAGCAATATTCAACTCTGGCGCGCCGGGGACGTTTACGGTGACCGCTACCGGCTCTCCGACGCCGAGCCTCAGCGAGACCGGGGCGCTGCCAAGCGGCGTAACCTTCCACGATAACGGCAATGGCACGGCGACTTTGGCCGGAACGCCGGCGGTTGGCGGCATTTTTCCAATTACCATCACAGCCGCCAATGGAGTAAGCCCGAACGCAACGCAGAGCTTTATGCTGACGGTGAATTTCGTGGTTGCGGTCACGCCTAACGCAATTTCAGAAGTGGCGGAAACCCCATTCACTGCCATTCTGGCATCCTTCACCTCCGCGGCTGATCTGTCTTCAGTCTCTGATTTCACCGCTGCCATCAACTGGGGCGATGGGACTCCGGTTACTGTCGCAACCATCACTCAGCCGGGCGGAGCCGGCACTCCTTACCTGGTCAGCGCCAGCCACACCTATGCCGTGAGCGGCGCCTACACCTTCACCGTCACTGTTACGCCTGCAGTGGGGAACCCGGCGATGGGCACGAACACGGCGACGGTTGCTCCGGCGCCCGCCACCCATTTCATGGTTACCGCACCAACATCGGCATACGCGGGCGCAGCCTTCAACTTTACGGTCACGGCGCTCGACCAGTTCAACAATGCGACCACGGGCTACTTCGGCACTGTTCATTTCACCAGTACGGATCTGAATGCCGTGCTGCCGGCTGATACCACTCTCACCAATGGCACGGGCACGTTCTCGGCGACTCTTAATACATCGGGCGCACAGACGATCACGGCCACGGACACAACCACCTCCAGCATCACGGGCTCGTCCGGTAGCATCGCGGTGGCAATACCGGTTCCGGGAGGGTCAGGCCAAAGCTTGAATTTCGGTTCGGTCGCCGTTGGATCGACCAGTACGGCGCAGACGCTCAATTTTGCCATTGCTTCCGGCACGACGGTGGGCAGCATCGGTGTTCTCACCACTGGTACGACGGGCCTGGATTTTGCCGACGCCGGCAGCAGCACCTGCACCGCTCAGACCTTCTCGTCGCAGACTAACTGCGTGGTTAATGTCAACTTCAAGCCGGCGGTTGCGGGCCGGCGCATGGGCGCGGTCGTGTTTTACGACGGCAGCGGCCATGCAATCACGACAGTCTATCTTTCGGGAACGGGCACAGGACCACAGATTGCCTATGCGCAAGGGATTCAATCCAATGCGGTCACGGGCCTGGCTGCTCCCGAAGGCCTGGCAGTGGATGCAGTCGGGAACATTTATGTGGCGGCTCCCAACAACAATGCCCCCTCATCGTTGTACGAATATTCGCCCAAGGGTTCAGGAGGCTGGACAAAGACAGCCACTATCAGCACCAGTTTGAACAACCCGTCGGCCGTCGCCGTGGATGGAGCGGGAAACGTCTTTGCTTGCAATTACGGCGGAGGAGTGGACGAATATAGCCTGATTGGCAGCACCTGGACCAAGACTGCAACCGTGACCAGCGGCGCCGACTATTATGGGATGGCTTTGGACGGAAGCGGGAACGTTTATCTGGCAAATTCAACTTCCGCCGCTGTGGTTGAGTACAGCCTTGTGGGCGGAACGTGGACGCAGACTGCCACTGTGGCGAGCGGCTTTGCTGAGCCGTTTGGCATCGCCGTGGACGGTGCGAAGAATATCTATGTCGTAGACAACGGCAACGATGCTCTGGATGAGATCCCGTATGTGAATGGAGCATGGCAAGGCATATCAACCATTGCTGCGGGACTTAACTATCCATTTAACGTGGCTGTGGACGCAGCCGGCAGCGTTTATGTGACGACCACCGGCGCCGTCACGCAATACAGCCTGGTGGGAACGACATGGACGAACGAGGGATCCATTGGTTCCGGATGGGTCACGCCTGAAGGAGTAACTCTCGATGGCAGCGGAAATATTTACGTTTCCGATTGGTCCAACGGCACCGTTGTCGAGGTGAATCGCGCCACTCCGCCGAGTTTGACCTTTAAGACGACGGCAGTGGGTTCAACCAGCAGCGACAGTCCGCAGAGGGTGACGGTCGAAAACATAGGCAACGCGAACCTGAATTTCACGGGTCTTGTCTATCCCGCCGATTTTCCCGAAGAATCTGGCACCGGGAACAACCGCTGCACCAGCACGAGCATTGTGAGCGCCGGGGGAGATTGCAATCTGAATATCGATTTCTCGCCTCTATCGGCAACAACACTCACTGAGGATGTGACCCTGACAGACAATGCGCTGAATGTGTCCGGCGCGCAACAGTCGATTCAGGTGAGCGGTATGGGCCAAACGGCCTTGATGGTTACAGGCAGCCCGATTTCAGCGGTGGCGACCGTGCCTTTCAGTGGCCAGGTGGCAACTTTCATCAACGTAAGCGACACGGCGCCCGTATCTGATTTCACCGCGATGATCAGCTGGGGCGATGGAACCACGACGGCTGGCACCATCATCCAGCCCGGTGGAACCGGCACCGCATACACAGTCAGCGGCACCCACACTTACGCGGCGCAAGGTTCTTATACGTTCACGGTTACCGTCAACAGTACGCTATACGGCACTGCAAACGGTACAAGCACGGCTTCGGTAGCTCCAGCGCCGGCCACGCACTTCATGGTTACTGCTCCGGCATCGGCATACGTGGGCGGAGCCTTGAACTTCGCAGTTACGGCGCTCGATGCACTCAACAACCCGACTGCCGGCTACTCCGGCACAATTCATTTCACCAGTACGGATCCCAACGCCGCGCTGCCGGCTAACACCACTCTGACTAACGGCGCCGGCACGTTCTCGGCAACGCTGATGACGGTGGGCAGCCAGACGATCACGGCTACCGACACAACCACCTCAAGCATTACAGGCACGTCCGGGAGTATCTCGGTCACGATTCCGAGTTTCGTGGTAGAGAACACAAACGATACCGGGACCGGTTCGCTGCGTGCGGCGCTTGCCAACGCCTCGAGCGCGGGCTCGGGGAACATCACGTTTGATCCGACCGTATTTGCATCCGCCAAGACCATCACATTGACCAATGGCACGCTGAACATTCCGTCGAATACCACGATTACCGGCGCCACAACGGGCAGCGGGGCTTCGCTCAAGAACCTGGTGACGGTGAGCGGCAACAATGCATCCACGGACTTCACTGTTAACACCGGCGTGACCGGCGCCAGCATCAGCGGCCTGACGATCACCGGCGGCAGCGGCGGCACCAGCGGCAACGGCGGCGGAATCAATAACGGCGGCACGCTGACGGTGAGCAACTGCACCATCTCCGGAAATACCCTTGCACTCACGTCAAATGCCGACGGTGGGGGCATCTTCAACGGCGGCACGCTGACACTGACCGGCAGCACCGTCTCCGGCAACTCCGCGGCATCCACGGGCAACAGCGGCAACGGCGGCGGCATTTACAGCAGCGGCACGCTTACGGTGACAGAGAGCACTGTCTCCGGCAACTCCGCGGTAACTTTCGGCAACAACGCCGACGGCGGCGGCATCTACAGCGCCGGCGCGCTGACGCTCACCGATAGCACCGTCTCCGGCAACTCCGCATCCTGCAGTGGCCCGTGCGCCGGCGTCCCCGTCGGCGGCGGCATCTATAACGGTGGCGGCACGTTGACAGTGACCAACACCATCGTGGCGGGCAACACGGCATCGTCCGGCCCTGATTTCTACGGCGCGGCCACTGACGGCGGCTACAATCTGATCGGCATATCGGGCGCGGGATCGGGCAACACCGGATTCACCGCGGCCACCACCCTTACTGGGACAGTCGCGAATCCGCTCAACGCGAATCTTGCCCCGCTGGGCAACTACGGCGGGCCGACGCAGACCATGATTCCGCTGCCCGGCAGTCCGGCGATCTGTCTCATTAACCCCTCGGCGGCGACCGGCACCGATCAGCGTGGCCTGCCACGCACAACCACCTACGGCGCCACTACCTGCCAGGATGCAGGCGCGGTCGAGTCCAACTATTCATTGAACTTCAGCACCGATCCTCCGGCGAACGTAACCCTCGCCGCGAATTTCAGCGCCGGTGTCACTCTCCTGGAGAGCAATATCCCATTTGTGGTGACTGCAACCCCGCTGCCCACAATAACCATACCGCTGATGTTGAACGGGAACGGTTCGCTCACCGGCGGTTCCGCGGCCATCAACGACGCCACCGGCATCGCTTCGTACACCGGTTTGCAGGTTAACCAGTTGGGTAGCGATACGCTCACAGCCAACGTGACGTTGAATCCGAATGTCACTCCCACGGCGTTGTTCATCTCTGCCACCAGCAGTCCATTCGATGTGGGAACGGCGCCCACCACAACGGTTGCGTCGAACGCGACTGCAGTCTATAGCGCGTCCAATCAGAATGTGACGCTGGCGGCGACGGTGACAAGCACGGCGGGGACCGTGAACGCGGGCACGGTGACCTTTACTGTGCTCCATGGAGTGACGCCAGTCGGGACGCCGGTGACGAGCTCGGTGAGCAACGCCTCGGCCATCGCCAGCTATACGGTGCCTGGAGGCACCGCGGCAGGGACGTATACCATTCAGGCGGTTTACAACGGGACCGCGTCGCTGCTGACGAGCAGAGACAGCACGCACACGCTTGCGATCGGTCAAGCGGCCACGACTACGGCCGCTTCCAACGCTTCGGCAACATTCAGCGCTGCGGCGCAGAACGTAACCCTTGCGGCATCGGTGACAAGTCCTTCGGGAACGGTGAATGCGGGCACGGTGACGTTTACCGTGCTTCAGGGGAGCACTCCGATCGGGACGCCGGTGACGAGCTCGGTGAGCAACGGCTCGGCCATCGCCAGCTATACGGTGCCTGGAGGCACCGCGGCAGGGACGTATACCATCCAGGCGGTTTACAACGGGACCGCGTCGTTTGCAACCAGCAGCGACAGCACGCACACGCTTGCGATCGGTCAAGCGGCCACGACTACGGCCGCTTCCAACGCTTCGGCAACATTCAGCGCTGCGGCGCAGAACCTAACCCTTGCGGCATCGGTGACAAGTCCTTCGGGAACGGTGAATGCGGGCACGGTGACGTTTACCGTGCTTCAGGGGAGCACTCCGATCGGGACGGCGGTGACCAGCGCCACGGTGGCCAACGGCTCGGCCAGCGCCAGCTATACGGTGCCTGGAGGCACCGCGGCAGGGACGTATACCATCCAGGCGGTTTACAACGGGACCGCGTCGTTTGCAACCAGCAGCGACAGCACGCACACGCTTGCGATCGGTCAAGCGGCCACGACTACGGCCGCGTCCAACGCTTCGGCAACATTCAGCGCTGCGGCGCAGAACGTAACCCTTGCGGCATCGGTGACAAGTCCTTCGGGAACGGTGAATGCGGGCACAGTGACCTTTACCGTGCTTCAGGGGAGCACTCCGATCGGGACGGCGGTGACCAGCGCCACGGTGGCCAACGGCTCGGCCATCGCCAGCTATACGGTGCCTGGAGGCACCGCGGCAGGGACGTATACCATCCAGGCGGTTTACAACGGGACCGCGTCGTTTGCAACCAGCAGCGACAGCACGCACACGCTTGCGATCGGTCAAGCGGCCACGACTACGGCCGCTTCCAACGCTTCGGCAACATTCAGCGCTGCGGCGCAGAACCTAACCCTTGCGGCATCGGTGACAAGTCCTTCGGGAACGGTGAATGCGGGCACAGTGACGTTTACGGTCCTGCAGGGTACGACACCGATCGGGACCGCGATGACAAGCTCGACGGTCAGCGCGGGGTCAATGAGCATCAGCTACACACTGCCTGCAGGAACAGCGGCAGGGACGTATACCATCCAGGCGGTTTACAACGGGACCGCATCGCTGCTGACGAGCAGAGACAGCACGCACACGCTTGCGATCGGTCAAGCGGCCACAACCACGGCCGCTTCCAACGCTTCGGCAACATTCAGCGCTGCGGCGCAGAACGTAACCCTTGCGGCGACAGTGACAAGTCCTTCGGGAACGGTGAATGCGGGCACAGTGACGTTTACGGTCCTGCAGGGTACGACACCGATCGGGACGGCGGTGACCAGCGCCACGGTGGCCAACGGCTCGGCCATCGCCAGCTATACGGTGCCTGGAGGCACCGCGGCAGGGACGTATACCATCCAGGCGGTTTACAGCGGGACCGCATCGCTGCTGACGAGCAGAGACAGCACGCACACGCTTGCGATCGGTCAAGCGGCCACGACTACGGCCGCTTCCAACGCTTCGGCAACATTCAGCGCTGCGGCGCAGAACGTAACCCTTGCGGCATCGGTGACAAGTCCTTCGGGAACGGTGAATGCGGGCACGGTGACGTTTACCGTGCTTCAGGGGAGCACTCCGATCGGGACGGCGGTGACCAGCGCCACGGTGGCCAACGGCTCGGCCATCGCCAGCTATACGGTGCCTGGAGGCACTGCGGCAGGGACGTATACCATCCAGGCGGTTTACAGCGGGACGGCATCGCTGCTGACGAGCAGCAACAGCACGCACACGCTTGCGATCGGTCAAGCGGCCACGACTACGGCCGCTTCCAACGCTTCGGCAACATTCAGCGCTGCGGCGCAGAACGTAACCCTTGCGGCATCGGTGACAAGTCCTTCGGGAACGGTGAATGCGGGCACGGTGACCTTTACCGTGCTTCAGGGGAGCACTCCGATCGGGACGGCGGTGACCAGCGCCACGGTGACCAACGGCTCGGCCAGCGTGAGCTACGCACTGCCGCCGGGAACGCCGGCAGGGACGTACACCATCCAGGCCGTTTACAGCGGGACGGCATCACTCACGGCGAGCAGCGACAACACGCATATGTTGACCGTCGGCAAAGCCACCGCGACGGTGACGCTCGCCAATCTGGCGCAGACTTACACCGGATCGCCGATTTCAGTGACAGCGACGACCACGCCGCCGGGACTGACGGTCGGCATCACATACAACGGCAGTACAACGCCGCCGACGACAGCCGGTAGCTACCCGGTTGTAGCGACAGTGCAGAACGCGAATTACGTAGGCTCGGCAACGGGAACGCTGAGGATCACGCAGGCGACACCTTCAATCACGTGGTCCACGCCAGCGGCAATCAGCTACGGCACGGCGCTGAGCGCAACCCAGCTCGACGCCACGGCCAGCTTCAACAAGGCGACGGTTGCAGGCGCGTTTGTCTACGCGCCAGCTGCGGGAACGGTGCTGAGTGCCGGATTGCACACGCTTTCAGTGAGCTTCACGCCGACCGATACAACCGACTTCACAACAGCGACGCAGGCCGTGCAGATCACGGTGAACCCGGCGACGCCCTCAATTACCTGGTCCACGCCAGCGGCAATCAGCTACGGCACGGCGCTGAGCGCAACCCAGCTCGACGCGATGGCCAGCTTTAACAAGGCGGCGGTTGCAGGCGCGTTTGTCTACACGCCGGCGGCGGGAACGGTGCTGAGTGCCGGATTGCACACGCTGAGCGTGAGCTTTACGCCATCCGATACAACCGACTTCACATCAGCGACGCAGGCCGTACAGATCACGGTAAACCAGGCGACACCTTCAATCACGTGGCCCACGCCTGCGGCAATCACCTACGGCACGGGGCTGAGCGGAACCCAGCTCGATGCCACGGCCAGCTTCAACAACGCGGCGGTTGCAGGCGCGTTTGTCTACACGCCGGCGGCGGGAACGGTGCTGAGTGCCGGATTGCACACGCTGAGCGTGAGCTTTACGCCATCCGATACAACCGACTTCACGACAGCGATGCAAACAGTGCAAATCACGGTGAACCAGGCGACACCTTCAATCACGTGGCCCACACCGGCGGCAATCACCTACGGCACGGCGCTGAGCGCAACCCAGCTCGATGCCACGGCCAGCTTCAACAACGCGACGGTTGCAGGCGCGTTTGTCTACACGCCGGCGGCGGGAACGGTGCTGAGTGCCGGATTGCACACGCTGAGCGTGAGCTTCACGCCGACCGATACAACCGACTACAGCACTCCGAGTCCGGTGACGAACACGATCATGGTGAACGAGGCGGCTTTGCAGATTACGGCAAACGGCGCCACAAAAGTTTACGGTACGGCGAATCCTGCCTTCACAGGCTCTGTTACAGGCGCACAGAACGGCGACACGTTTACCGAGAGCTTTACGACGACAGCAAACACCAGTTCGAACGTGGGCAGCTATCCGATTGTGCCGGGCGTGACGGGCGCAGACCTCTCTGATTACACGCAGGTGGTGACCGATGGAACGCTCACGATTACGCAGGCGGGGAGCAGTATTTCACTCATCGCAAGCGCAACCTCGATCACTCCGGGCCAACTGGTGACTCTGACCGCAACAGTAGCTTCGTCAACGACAGGGACTCCGACCGGTACAGTCACCTTCTACGACAACACCATTCCGCTGGGCACGGTTCAGTTGACGAGTGGTACGGCAAGCTATACGACTTCGGCGCTTGCGCCAGGCATCACACATACGATCTCGGCCACCTACTCCGGTGACATGAACTTTACAACCAGCAGCACCACCGCAAGTTTGATCGTGACGGTGGGGCCGCTAGAATTCACGCTCACCATCAACAGCGCGACCCTTGAGAGCGTATATCCTGGCGGGACCGCAACCTACACCTTCAACGTAGCGCCCGAGTATGGCGCATACGCGGGCACGATGAATTTCTCGATCAGTGGTCTGCCCTCGGGCATAACGGCAACCTTCTCGCCCGATAGCATCCCCGCCAACGGCGGCCCGCAAACGGTGACGCTCACCATCAGCGATGCTGCGCTGAGTTCTGCGGCAAGCCCGCCAACAGGCCTGCCCAAACGTATTGTGCCGTTGGCACTGGCGCTGCTGCTGTTGCCGCTTGCCGGAGCACGGCGGATGCGGCGGCACGGGCGCAGAATGCGACACATGTTCTATGTGCTGGTGCTAGCGTGCGGCGCGCTTTCGGCCACCTTACTGAGTGGATGCGGTTCGCCGAACGGTTTCTTCGCCCAGGCTCCGCAAGACTACAACCTGACGATCACCGCAACCGCCGGCTCGGTACAAAAGTCGGCCACAGTCACCCTCGACGTTCAGTAGCTCACAAAGGAGAGACACGATGCGTGGACACTTCAGCACACTGCTCCTTGTGAGCGCGATGGCGATGACAACACTGGCGGCGCAGTGCCGGGCACAGAAGGCAGAGGGCAATACAGTGCCGCCATCCGAGTTCGATGTGACGTTCACCTTCAACGCCGCATCGGCGAACCAGGTGGGCGGCAGCCGCTTCTGGATGTCGGGCGGGAGCATGCAGGTGCACGACCGCTTTGCAGGCGGGTGGGGCATGGTTGCCGATTTTGGGGGATTGCACAAGGCCAACATCAACTCCTCGGGCGTGGGACTCGACATGGTGACGACGGTGTTTGGCCCTCGATACACCTGGACGCCAACTCGCCGGCGTTTCGATTTATACGGTCAGGGACTTGTCGGCGAGGTTTTCGCGTTCAACACGATAATTCCGATGAAGCCATTACCGATCACTTCAGACAACGGCCTGGCAGTGCTGGCCGGTGGCGGCATGAATTTGCGCGCGACGCCGCACGTTGGGGTGCGCGTCTTCGAGGCCGACTGGCTTCGCACCAAGCTAGCCAACACCACTACCAATGTTCAGAACAGCATCCGCGCGGGCGCCGGCGTTATCTTCCGCTTCTAGATGGTTTATCGATTCAGCGCAACATCCCCTCAGAGGCCAAATCTCCCCTACGCTCATTGAAATCTGGAAGGGTGCCACGTGTGCCGAAAGGTATACGTTTTGGAACGGCTGGATTGATGAGATTCGGCCGTTTGTTTTATGGGGTTTAGAGGAGCTGATTTCAGACCCCTTGTGAAACAGGGCTTTTGAGCTGCGGTTCGTGATGGACGACTCGGTGTACGGTGGCTCTTGAGATGCCGTGGTCTCTCGCGATCTGGCCCAGGCTGCGGCCGTGCTGGCGATCGCGGAGGATGGCTTCCCGGTCGAGATCGAGCGGACGACGGCCGATGTGCCGGCCTTCGAGCTTGGCCCGGCGCATGCCGGCCCGGACACGTTCGATAATCAGGTTGCGTTCTAATCAAACGGGAGTTCCCCCGGCTCTGCCGGGGTGGCAGTAGCAGTTTGACATTTGCGGGAGTCCATCCAAGAGACTCCGAGAGGTGAGCCACCAAGCACACTTCAAGGAGATTCCCGGATGGACGAATATGAGAGCTTAAGCCACTCGAAGTGGGAGTGCAAGTACCACGTGGTTTTTATCCCGAAATGCCGGCGCAAGGTGTTGTACGGAAATCTGCGCAGGCATTTGGGCGAGGTGTTCCGAAGGCTGGCCGAACAGCAGGAGTGCCGGATCGAGGAAGGGCATCTTCTGGCCGACCATGTGCACATGATGATCTCGATCCCGCCGAAGTACTCCGTGTCGTCGGTGGTGGGGTTCATCAAGGGCAAGAGCGCGATTCATCTGGCGCGGGTGTATGGGGAGCAGAAGCAGAATTATGCCGGGCAGAGCTTCTGGGCACGCGGATATTTCGTGTCAACGGTCGGACGCGATGAGGCCACGATTCGGGATTACATCCGCAACCAGGAACAGGACGACAAACGGCTGGACCAGTTGAACATGTGGCGATGACCTGCCACCGATCAGGTGGCCCAACACAATCGGGGCCGCGTTAGCGACCCCGCTCAAGCCGCTTTGAGCGGCTCGCAAAATGAAGCCCCCGGCTCTGCCGGGGGTAATCTCACTCGTTGCGATCGTTCCTAAAACGCGCACGATGTGTGCATTGGACTGTTGGCGCTAGTTGACCCTCCGCCCCGGCATCACTTTGCAGAACGCTGGTCGACTTGGCGCAACTTACAATCTGGCTCAATTCGCGCCGCGCAGTCCGCGCTCAACACCAGCAGAAGTCCCGGCCAAGAGGGGAGACCTTGCGAATACGGTCAGGTCGGCAACATGCACAGTAATAGAGGCCTGCGAAAGCTTGTGGCCCAGGTTGCCCTGGGCCACAAATTTCAGCATCTTCAGCTGAGATTAATCCGCGTTCACCGTAAAGCTGCGCGCGACCGTCGGGGCTGCTCCATAGTCGCTGTTGCCGGCCTGGCTGGCGTCGATGGTGCAGGTGCCCGAGGCGATAAATGTGGCCGTCGTGCCGGAGACCGTGCAGACGCCGGTGGTTGTCGAGGTGAAGGTGACCGCCAAATCGGAGCTCGCCGTGGCTGAAAGCGTCAGCGGCGTGCCCACCGTCTGCGTTCCGGGGTTAGCGAAGGTGATGGTTTGAGCTTCTTTATAGACCCAGAAGGTCCGCGTCGTTGCCGGAGCCGCGCCATAGTCGCTGTTACCGGCCTGCGTCGCCTCGATGGTGCAGTTCGCCCCGGCGCTGACAAGAGTCACGGTCGAACCCGAAACCGTGCAGACCGACGTGGTGGTCGATGCATAGCTGACGGGCAGGCCGGAACTGGCCGTCGCGCTCACCGTAAACGCCGCCGCGCCATAGGTCTGGTCCGGCAGAGACGTGAAGGTGATGGTTTGAGCTTCTTTATTGACCCAGAAGGTCCGCGTCGTTGCCGGAGCCGCGCCATAGTCGCTGTTACCGGCCTGCGTCGCCTCGAGGGTGCAGTTCGCCCCGGCGCTAACAAGAGTCACAGTCGAACCCGAAACAGTGCAGACCGACGTGGTAGTCGATACAAAGCTGACCGGCAGGCCGGAACTGGCCGTCGCGCTCACCGTAAACGGTGTCGCCCCATAGGTCTTGTCCGGCAGAGGTGCGAAGGTGATGTATTGCGGAGCTTTGGTGACCGTAAAGGTGCGCGAGACCGCCGTGGCTGCTCCATAGTCGGTGTTGCCTGCTTGCGTCGCCTGGATAGTGCAGGTGCCGACGGAAACCATAGTCGCCGTCGTACCGGAAACGGTACAGACCGCGGAAGTCGTGGATGCAAAGCTCACCGGCAGGCCGGAAGAAGCCGTCGCGCTCAACGTAAGCGTCGCGCCATAGGTCTGGTTCAGTATCCCCGGGAAGGTGATGGTTTGTGCTTCTTTATCGACCCAGAAGGTCCGCGTCGTTGCCGGAGCCGCGCTATAGTCGCTGTTACCGGCCTGCGTCGCTTCGAGGGTGCAGTTCGCCCCGGCGCTAACAAGAGTCACAGTCGAACCCGAAACAGTGCAGACCGATGTGGTAGTCGATACAAAGCTGACGGGCAAGCCGGAACTGGCCGTCGCGCTCACCGTAAACGGCGCCGCTCCATACGTCATAGACGGGAGGGCCGCGAAGGTGATGGTTTGCGAAGCTTTGGTGACCGTAAAGGTGCGCGAGACCGCCGTGGCTGCTCCATAGTCGGTGTTGCCTGCTTGCGTCGCCTGGATAGTGCAGGTGCCGACGGAAACCATAGTCGCCGTCGTACCGGAAACCGTACAGACCGCGGAAGTCGTGGATGCAAAGCTGACCGGCAGGCCGGAAGAAGCCGTCGCGCTCAACGTAAGCGTCGCGCCATAGGTCTGGTTCAGTATCCCCGGGAAGGTGATGGTCTGAGTTTCGCGATAGACCCAGAAGCTCTGCGTCTTCGCCGGAGCTGCGTTATAGTCGCTGTTGCCGGCCTGCGTCGCCTGGATGCTGCAGTCCGCCTCGCCGGAAACCAGAGTCACTGTGGCACCCGAAACCGTGCAGACAGATGGAGTAGTCGATGCAAAGCTCACCGGCAGGCCGGAGCTGGCCGTCGCGCTCACCGTAAACGGCGCCGCTCCATACGTCATAGACGGGAGGGCCGCGAAGGTGATGGTTTGCTGGGCTTTGGTCACGGTTAGCGAGCCATCGACAAACGCAAAGCTGTAATTTGCTGCGGCGAGCGAGCCTGCAGTAATGGTAATGGGATAGACGCCGGGGGCAGAACCGCCGGAGGCTGTGGTGGAGAGCTGGGGTGTGCCGGTCGTCGCGCTCTCCTGCGTGTCCCCATTCTCGAATCCGGTAATGGTGTAGGTCAGCGTGGGGAACGTTCCCCCGTAGGCCATGCTCAGGCTGTTCGCCGTCACCGTCAGCGTGGCTTGGCTGATGGTCAGCGGAACGTACAGGCCGCCGCTCGATGCGGCATTCGCTTCGTCGCCGGAGTAGCTGGCGGAGATGCTGTGCTGGCCGGCCACAAGCGCCGAAGTAGTCAGCGTGGCGCTGCCGCTGCTGGAAACCGTCTCCGTACCCAGGAAGTTGATGCCGTCATAGAAGGTGACGGTCCCAGTTGGTGTTGCTCCGCCGCCTGGATGCGGAATGATGTCCGCGGTGAAGGTAAGCGGCTGGCCGTAGGTTTGCGTGTCCAGGTTCGTCGTCAGCCAGACCTGCGTGTAGGCGGTCACGATGAACGGGTAGGCCGCGATGGTGCCGATGCGCGGGCCGCCCATGTCGAGGTCCGGGTCGCCCGCGTCGCCCTCGACGGCGTAGGCGTAGAGAACGTGCATGCCGGCCAGCAGGGGCGCGGCGGGCGCGGCGGTAAAGTTTCCCGTGCCGCTGGCTGCCGTAGCCGGCAACCACTGGCCCTGCATCGTGTCCATCTGCCAATAAAGCGCGGTGGGCTGCAGCGGGTTGCCGTTCACGTCCTGGGCTTGCATTTGAAAAGTGGGAAGCGCACCGGAGGTATTGCCTTCCAACGGCTGAATGACTACGCTGACCGCCTGCTGGGCGGCCGGTGCTTCGGTTAACACCGTCATGACGCTGCCCGGCAGAGTGGCGTAGATCGTGTTAGTCACGGGGTTCGCCACCGCGGCTACCTCGTAGTTTCCCCCCCAGCAATACTGATGGCAGTATTCGTCGCCCCGTCAATCACCAAAATCGGTAGGGAATCGGTTCCGTTCGCGGCGTAGATCTTGTTAGTTGCCGCGTTTACCGCGATCGGGCCCCCCGCCGCGATGCCCGCTATCGACGTGACGACCGTCGAGGTCGCCCCGTCGATTACAGCAATGCCGTCGCCGTAGGCCACGTAGACCATGTTGGTCATTGGATTCACGGCCAAGCCCAGTGAATTGGTCGCCAGCGGTACCGTGGATGTTGCTAACGTCACCCCATCGATTGCCGTCAGGCCGCACGAGCATGTGAGGTATATCTTGTTGGTCACTGGGTTCACTGCCAAGGGGCCCGATACCCCCGTCACGGTGGTGGTCGCCAGAGTCGCCCCGTCGATCACCGTCACGTTCCCGTTGCCACCCGAGTAGCTTGAAACGTAGATTTTGTTGGTCACCGGGTTCACCGCAACCGATTGTGGATTGGCTGCCACCGGCACCATGGTGGTCTCCTCGGTCGCCCCGTCCATGACCGTCACGTTGGCGCTGCCATTGTTGGCGAAGTAAATCTTGTTGGTGACCGGGTTCACCGCGACAGCAATCGGGTTGGTTCCCACCGCCAGCGTGACGGGCGCATTGGTCGCCCCGTCGATGATGGTCACGCCGCCATTGCCCGTCCCGTAGCACGTGCTGCCGCAGTCCGCGACGTAAATCGTGTTGGTTACCGGGTCCGCCGCGATGGCATTCGGGGCGCTCCCGGTTGCCACCGTGGTGGTTGTCTCATTCGTTGCCCCGTCAATCACGGTTACGGTGTCGGCGGATGGGTCGACAGCGTAGACCTGGTTGGTCACCAGTTCCAACGCCAAGGCTCTCACATCAGCTTCCTCGGTCGACGAGGTGACCGCGTTCGTCGCCCCGTCAAGCACCGTCACGTTGTTGCTGCTCTGATTGGCGACATAAATCTTGTCAGTCACCGGGTTCACCGCGACAGCCCAGGGAGCGCTGCCCGCCGTAAACGGAGTGGTCGAGCCGGTTGCCCCGTTGATCACCGTCACCGTGGACGATTCGCCGCCGCCGTAGTTGGCCACGTAAATCTCGTTGGTGATCGGGTTCACCGCGATGGCCTGCGGCTGCATGCCGACCGTGATGGTCGAGGTCACGGTCGATGTGCCATTGATGACGGTCGCGGTGGACGCGGAGCCGGGGCTGCCGCAGTTGGCCACGTACGTTTGGTTGGCGACCGGGTTCACGGCCACGGCGCAGGGTGAAGCACCCGCCGCCACCGTGCTGGGCGTGTTCGTCGCCCCGTCGATGACGGTCACGTTTTCGCTGCCGTAGTTGGTTACGTAGACCTGGTTGGTCACCGGGTTGACAGCGACGGCATAGGGCTGGGTTCCCGCTGCCACAGGAGTTGCGTTGGCCGTATTCGTCGCCCCGTTGATTACGGTCACGTTGGCGCTGCCGTAGTTGGCCACGTAGACCATGTTGGTGATCGGGTTCACGGCCACGGCATAGGGCTTGGTGCCCACGCCGGCCGTCGTGGTCTTGTTCGTGGCCCCGTTGATCACGGTCACGTTGGCGCTGCCGGCGTTGGCCACGTAGACGGTATTGGTCTCCGGGTTCACCGCGATGGCGTAGGGGTTGGTTCCCACCCCCACAGTCGTGGTCTTGTTGGTGGCCCCGTTAATCACCGTCACGTTGGCGCTGCCGTAGTTGGCCACGTAGATCGTGTTGGTCAACGGGTTCACCGCGATGGCCTGCGGCTGGGTTCCCACCCCCACCTTGGTTACCGTATTTGTCGCCCCGTCGATCACCGTCACATTGCCGCTGCCGGAGTTGGCGACGTAGATCTGGTTGGTGACCGCGTTGATGGCCACAGCCTGCGGACCGGTTCCCACCTGAATCGTGGTGGTAACGATCTGCGCCCGCGATGCAGCCGGAAACAGCAGAATTCCAACGGCGAGAAGAGCGGCCGAAAGGCCGACGCAAGCAGCCAATTTGTGCTCATTCTGAAGGATGGGGTACACAGACATAACAGCCATCACGCCTCCTCGAAGGTGTGTAAGTGGGTCCAATAATGCGGCAAGATCATAGATACGGAAGGAGATGAGCGCATGTGACAGGGGATACTGGTGCCTGTGACAGCTCGAAGCGATTGCTGCTCTGTAGTCCGTTGGTAGGAAATAGGCCCGCGCCTCTGAGGTTGTCGCGTCGCGACCGGCGGAAACTACCCGCGTGAACTGCTCTTCCAGGTGGCGCAGCGCACCAGTATCAGTGTTAGCTCTTGCGCATCTTGTCAGTGCATCTCGTCACTAGGCGATGTGATGAATGGGCGCGGCGAAGACCGGGAAGGCGGCAGGGCAGGCATCGCAGAGCAGGAGTCGGACCCTAGGCAGGAGGCCCACATCTCAATCAACCGCAGAGACTGGGATAGCACAAGCCTCAACTCCGGGCCTCCTGAACACTCCAATCTCAATTCATGCCAAATCGCCGATTTGCTCTTCGAGGACCGATCAGTCCCCACTTGTCGGCTAGTGTCCAGGATTCCGGCTCCCTTTGCAGGCGCCTGGTACCTGCCGAGAAGGGCGTTTTCAATACCGAACGAGATCTGCAGCCATCATTACACGGGTGGGTTGTTATGATTCCAGACGCACAATATCATCCTCTTTGAGGATGGCTCCTCCCAATGGCTCATGCTTTACGCAGTTCGACATTCGCGACGGGAGAGGCGATCTTCAGGACGAGTCAAATCCTGAGCAACCCAACGAGTCAGGAGGAGCGCGGGAGAACAAGAACCTTCTCCTTATCCCTCCTCCTCTGCGTGGCGGTCGCGAATTGTCTTCCGATCGCTGGATTCGCCGAGGCGGCGGCGCCAGCAGCCGAACCGCTCCGCAACTTCACCGTGCGCGCGTGGACAACCGCGGACGGATTGCCGCAGGAAACAGTCCAGGCGCTGGCGCAGACACTAGATCGCTATCTGTGGGCAGGAACCACCGGCGGACTGGTTCGATTTGATGGCACGTCCTTCACAACATTCAACCGGACCAACACCCCGGCTATTTGCGAGAACAGCATCTTCTCGCTGCTCGCGGCAAGGGACGGATCGCTTTGGATAGGCACCGAGGGTGGCGGGGCGCTCCATTATCGCGATGGAAGCTTTGAGCCGTTCGGCGAACAGCAGGGCCTAACCAGTGGATTCGTACGGTCGATCCTTGAAGACTCTAAGGGCGCGATCTGGCTGGGCACGGACAACGGCGTATTTCGCCTGGAGGGCGGCCACTTCAGGCGCATCGACAACACGCCGGGGTTTCCATCAATTACTGTCCACACCATTATTCAAGCCCGGGATGGCGCGCTTTGGATCGCGGGGTCGCGGCTCGTGCGTTGGAAGAACTCCATTGCAGAGGATTGGGCCCTGGGACCGAATTCAACGCAAACGGCAATCAAGGCGATGCTCGAAGCGTCCAACGGCTCCTTCTACCTGGGCGGTGTGAATGGGTTGTATGAACTTCGTGCGAACTGCAATCCGGGAAAGAGCGAGCCGAAGAAGATTGCCGGGTTGGGCGACACAATTCGATCGCTGCACGAGGCCGCCAATGGAGCCATCTGGATTGCGACCACAAAACACGGAGTCTTCCTTTATCACGATGGCGGCATCGTGCCGGTTAAGCTGACACAAGATCCGGTACGAAATGCGGCTTTCTGCATTCTTGAAGACAAAGATCACAGTCTCTGGGTTGGGACACAAACCGGCCTGGCGCGATTGCGTCAGACCGCAATTACCTCCGTTTTGCTCCCTGACGCAGGCGCTTCCGACTTCGGAAATGTCTACGAGGATCCGCAGGGAAAGATGTGGTTCGCTTATTCCCATCTCTATCAGTTTTCGAACGACAAACTTGAACGAGTAGATTTCTCCGCACTCGGCCCCATCGCTGTTCACAGCGTCTTTCGCGACAGGTCCGGCGCCTTATGGATCGGAACAGATGGGCAGGGAGTTTTTCGCCTTTCTGGGGGAAAAGTGGAACACTACACAATCGCCAACGGACTCGTAAACAATTTTGTAAGAGTGATTGTGCAGGACGGCGCCTTCGGCGTTTGGATTGGCGCCGATGGCGGCCTGAGCCATTGGTACACGACTGCCTCAGGTGGTCCGACGATCAACACGGTTCTTGGCTATACCGCAGTTCGCGACGTTCTGGCCGAAGAGAATGGAGATCTGTGGGTCGCGGCCGCAGAGGGATTGCGATTTCATCACAATGGCGCCTTCGAAGAAAACGCCGTCACCAACCAATTAAGGCAAGAAAAGGTCTTGACTCTATGCAAGGACTCGGCAGGTGGTTTGTAGTTTGGCACTGAGGATAACGGAATCTTCCGATGGAAGGACGGCCGCCTTTCTCATTACACCCTGAGCGACGGGTTGCCTACAGATCAGATTTACAAAATTCTCGAGGATAAGAACCACCGGATCTGGTTCAGCAGTTCAAACGGATTATCCTCTGCGGACTTGAGTTCTTTTGAGAACGCGGGGAGTCAGCAGGGCCGGCAACTGCCAGTTACTTTTTACGCTGCCGCGGAAGACATACAGTGCACGCAGATTTGCGGCGACATTCAGCCTGCCGGTTTTGTGGCGCGCGACGGGTACGTATGGTTTCCGGGGATTGAGGGTCCGATCCGTATGCCCCTCACAACGGAGACGCCGGCTGACCCGGCGCCCGTTACGATTGACGGGATCGTCGTGAATGGGCGCAGCGTAGATGCCGCCTCTCGGATTACACTCCGCCCAGACACTTCAAGAATCGAGTTTCATTTCACGGCCATACTCCCGCAGTCTCCCGAAAGAATCAGATACCGATATAAATTGCTCGGATTCGACAAGGACTGGACGGACGCCCCCGGTGAAAGAACCGCCGACTATACGAATCTGCCGCCGGGGTCTTACGAGTTTCACGTTGTTGCTTACGACTTGAACAACCCGAGCGACGGGACCGGCATTCACTGAAACAACCGCTGAAATTTGATCGGAAAACGACGAGATTCAGCGAGAGAGCGATGAGATTTGACGAATTAGTGCCGAAATCATTGAAACAACGGCTGAAATTCGATCACACACCGGCGAAATTCAAGAAAAAGCGGCGAGATTTGATGAGTCAACGACGAGGTTTACTCAAACAACGGCTGAAATTCGATCACACACCGGCGAAATTCAAGAAAAAGCGATGAGATTTTGACGGGCCAACGACGAGGTTCATCGAAATAACGGCTGAAATTCGATAGGAAAACAAGAACGCGCTGTTCCTTGAGAAATACACGCTTCCAGGCTCCGGCCACAGTGAACTCGTGGCGCTTACGAGGATGGCTCCGCGCCATGCGAGAGGGGGAGCCAGCATCCATCAACGCACTTCGTCTGAATCCATGCCATCAGGTCCCGCTCCGGAACTGGCCGGGAGAATAAGTATCCTTGCGCCGCATCACATCCTACACTGCGAAGATACTCAAGCGTCTCCATGTTTTCAACGCCCTCTGCGACAGACGATAGATGCAGGCTGCGACTGAGATGGGCGATCGATTCAATTACGGTGCGCGATTCCTCGGAGTTCTGCGAAGTCATCACAAACGACTTGTCGATCTTGATCTCAGAGAAGGGCAGCTTTACCAGTTGCAGCATGGACGAATAGCCGATCCCAAAATCGTCGAGTGACAATCGGAAGCCTTTTACACGCAAGCGGGTGAGCATCGCGAGCGACTCCGCCGGATTCTCCATAGTAGCGGTCTCCGTCAACTCGAGGATGATCTGCTCCGGATCCACTCCGCTTGCCGAGCAGGAGCTCAGCAATTCCTCTACAAAAGTTTTCTGGCGCAGAACCTGCGGGGACAGGTTGATCGATACCTGCAATTCGTCCATGTCCTTCGCTGCAATGTTCGTAGCCGGAGCAGCGAGCGAGAAGTCGCGCGCCAGGAAGCTCAAGACCTGGTCCACTATCACCCTGGTAAGGTCGCCAATCAGTCCCTTCGCCTCTGCGACCGGGATGAATGAGCCGGGGTACAGCACGAGGTATTTCGGATGGACCACGCGAGCTAGCGCCTCAAAGCCGAGCAGGCGATGATTGGTGCAGTCGACCTTTGGCTGATAGAAAGCTTGCAAATAGCCTTGATCGATTGCCAGGCGAAGGTCCTCGGCGCTCATCATGGCGCCTTGTGCATCACTGGTGCTGATACCTTCGGCGCGCAGTTCCTCATTGCCGTGAGAAGTCGAGAGCAAACTGAGCAGAGCTCTCGGCGTAAAGGGCTTGGACAACACGCCCACAATTTTGAGGCCGAAGTTTCTGGCTGAACGTGCCGCCGCGTCCAGCACCCGCTCATCGACGCCGCTAAGAATGATAAGTTCAGCAGTGCAGCCAAGCCTGGAAAGTTCTTCCATTACCTTGACGCCATCCATACCGGGCATCTGGAGGTCTATTGCGATATTCGTCGGGTTCCAAGTCTTTACAACCTCGAAAAACTCATCGGAGCGCGCGATATGCCGCGATGGAATGCTTACAGATTCAGCAATGTCCTGAATCATTCGCCCGAAGGCGGGGTCATCATCCAGTATCAGGAGGCGACAGTCGTTCATGGTCTCTCAGCCATTCCCAGTCAATTTCCAAGCCTAACATCCAGACCTCGCATTCCCGCCAAAAAACATAAGCGAGTATATGGAGCCCTCAGGCTCCGATTTCGTGCGTCTAGAAGACGTACTTTAATGCCACCTGTCCGATGCGGGGATTTACCGACGCGCTGCTGATGACGCCAAAAGTCGACGAACTAAAGTTCGTGGCGGGATTGGCGAACTGAGGATGATTGAGTGAGTTGAAGAACTCAGCGCGAAACTGAAGGCTGCTGTGTTCATGCGGCCACCCGAGCGCTATGGCCTTAGAGGCGGCGAGATCCAAATTGGCTTGCTCGGGACCATCCACTAACCCTGTCGCGCTGTTTCCAAAAGCGGTTGCAATACCATCCGAACCGATAACTGGTGGAGTGGTAAAACAGGAAGCGTTGAAATAAGCGTTCAATTTCGACACGACCGAACCGCCCGTCACCAACTGCCCCTTGGAACAGGTCCCGCTCAGTTGAACACGATCTTCAGAAATTCCGAACGCATTCTTGGAGTTTGTGAACGGGATGGTAAGCGCAGTGCCTGATTGAACGGTTGCTATGGCAGCCAAAGACCAGCCCCGCATCATGGTTCCTATCCCGCCGCGAGAAGGGCCAGGGAGAGCCCAAGTAGTGCTGAAAACGAATCGGTGCGTGCGGTCGATTGAAGTCCGGCCCCATCTTTGTGCTGGCGAGTTTTGGTCCCCGAGTGTCAGTGCATTGTCTGCAGCGGTTGAATTGATGTCGGCCCCATCTGTATCCAGCGTTTTCGAGAATGTATACGATGCCAGGAATTGCACTCCACGGGCAAGACGCTTGGTCAGGCTGGCTTCGAGCCCGTTGTACCACGAACTTCCTTCCGACTCCATCTGAGAGAGAGAGTCGGAAATGATCCCCGGAATCGGAGCACGCTGGGCGACATTGGACAATGTATTCGTGGTTACGCCGTGGACAGAACTCTCAGCAGAAGCACCCAAGGCCTGATCGAGAGAGCGATATCGCTGCAGGTGAGTGCCACGCGCGCCGACATACCCGATATCAACCAGCCATCCCTGGCGAAGTTCCCATTGGGTGCCTAAGGAAAATTGCTGCGTCATGGCAGAGCGCAAGGTTGAGGACAGTGACCTGATGGTCAGGCTGGTGGTTGGGGAATAGGGTTCGAACGTCGGGAAATCGCTCGGCACTGGGAACGGTTGCGCGAATGGAAATTGCCAGCTGGCGGCTGCGTTCGCAGTGCCAGTCATGAGGCGTTCTATTGTGAACGGCGCGGAGTCGATGGAAAGGACGGCCGTTTGACCTGTGGGCCGGGAGTAATACACGCCGTATCCGGCTTTTACCGCTAATCGAGAGGAGTTGGGCAATGCTTGCCAGGTAAAACCGAGTCGCGGAGCAAATGCGTTCTCTCCATCGCCATACGTTCCCGATGTGTTATTCGCGCGTACAACTCCCGCCGGAACTGTGCCGGGAAAATTCGACCCTACGACGTAGCCGGCGAGGCTGCCGCTCGACGAAGGGTCTGTATCTGCTTTGCTGGCGTCAAAGCTTGAGAGTCGCCCCAGACTATCACCGAAATAGCCGATCCTGTCATAGCGGACGCCCAGCGTGAGGGTGAACGCGGGAACCACCCGATAGCTGTCCTGGGCAAATACTGAACCTTCCCAGGTATTAAGGAGGCGATTGAGAAGGCCGAAAGCGTCTTTCGATTCAAACAGATTAGAAAAATCTCCCGTTCCGTTGTCCTGGGCGTCGAGGCCCAGCAGGAAATCGGGCCAGCTGAGAAACTCGATGTAGGTGCCATATCCGTTGAAGTTGAGGGCCGATGTGAATCTCGTCAGTGAGCCTCCGAATTTCAGCATGTGGCTCCCGCGAAGAAAGCTCGTCGCATTACTGAACACAAAATTATCCTGCCCATACGTTCGAGGCAGAACGCTGGCCATGCTCACTGAGCCAAGGATGCTGAAGCTGGGCAGTTCATTGTTGTTGTTCATCTCGCCTTCTGAAGCCCCAACATCGGACCACTTGAACGGAGCCTGATTGCCAGTCGTGGTCACCGTGCGGACGGATCCAAATTTGGTTTCGCTCAGCCACGTACTACCGCCTTGGTATCGGTGGCTGATCGAGTAAACGGCGAATTGGGAGTTCCCGGGGCTAAGGTACCCGGGGACATTTCCATTGTTCGTGGAACCTCCCGGAAACGTGACGGACTGGGTGTCGTTTGCAAAAAAGGCCCTGCCGGCAAAGCTGTTCCTGCTGGAAAGGTTTGAGTCCAAGTTAAGCAAGGCTTGGTCTTCATCGAAACGGCACGGATCGCTGAAAACAGAAAATCCTTGAGTCGCGAACGACTTGGATGCATTGGTGGTCTGCGGGTTCGGAATCAGAAAGCTGCCATCCGGCAGTTTGAAGTTCAAAAGGTTCACGGCGACCGGGTTGATGTTTGACCCATCGGGAGCGACGGCCACTCCTCCCAGTGCTCCCGTTTGCCCTCCGAACAAGGCTCCAAGAGCCGCCGGCGACCTGTCATTGGTGAGCGCCGGTTCCGTCAAGGGCGCGCTGCACGCAATCCTTGGTTGACCCGCTGCGAGCCCATTGATCTGGCGTGTTCCCTGGTATGAGCTAAAGAACAGCAGCTTGTCCCGTCTGATCGGGCCGCCCAGTGCTGCTCCGAATTGGTTCTGTTTGAGCTCGGGTCGCCGTTGACCCGTCTCCTTCAAGAAGTAGTCATTCGCGTTGAGAGCGTCATTGCGCAGAAACTCAAATAGACTGCCGTGAAAGTCGTTGCCGCCTTGCTTCGTAACGATGCTCACGTTCGCACCGGAACCCCTTCCGAACGCCGCGTCGTAAAGGCCGGTCTGAACTTTAAACTCCTGCAACGTGTCGGGATTGGGGAGGGGAATGCCGCCACTGATCGTACCTGCACCGAGCACATCGCTGACGCTGATCCCATCGAGTTGCCAGTTGTTGTCATACGAGCGTGAACCGTGGGCGTAAATACCGTCGTTAGACATTCCGATCTGGGAAAGCGCTGTTCCGCCCAAGCCCAGCTCCCCCGCGTTATTTACACCTGCAACAACTCCCGGGGACAACGTCGCGATCTGCGTAAAATTTCTTGTGGTCAGCGGCAGCTCTTCCAAGGCCTCTTCGGGGACGACTCTCCCCAGCGCCGAATTGTCGAAATCAATCATCGCCGCGCTCGACGATACGTGTATCTCTTCCTTTTGCTTTGGGAGTTCCAGGTGAAGCTCAACGCGTGCTGTCTCAGTCACAAGAACTTGAATGTTTGGAATCACGAGAGCTGCAAAGCCGCTCATGCTGGCGTTCAGCGAGTAGGTGCCCGGTTCGATGAGGAGTAATCCAAATTCACCGTTCTGGTCTGTCTCGACAGACCTGCTCCCAACGCCGTCTGTTCTTTGCAAATGAACCGTCGCGCCCGGCAGAAGCGCTCCCGACGGATCCAGGGCAATGCCCACCACTGCGCCCGTTGAGGCGGTCTGTCCAAATGTGCAAGTTACCGGCAGGAACACGAAAACAACGAAAGCAAGCAGCTTGAGGATGTCGCTTCGCCTATTTGATCCCGCCTTTATCATTGGTGCCATAACGATTGCCAAATAGACGGTGCTAGCGTTCAGCGATTCTGGGGTACACTACTGGGGGGAATCCGAGGCCATACGATAGCATAATTCCCTCTCAGCGGCAAGGAAAACTGCGCGTTTGGCGTGCAGTTGGCGGGAGTGCCATGATTCGGCAAAGGAGCGCAAGGTTATTGCTCTTGCTTGTGCTGGGTACGGGGCTGCTCAGCGCGCAAGCTCCGCCGGCCGGAGACCAGCCATCGCCACTCACCCGCCGCATCCTGGTACTGAACGAGGTGGACCCGTCCTCTGTCTCAATCTCCCTGATCGACGAGGGAATCCGGGATTCTCTTCGGGGATCGAAGCATCACATCGAAGTTTACCCCGAATACATGAAAACCCCGCTGTTTCCCGGCGAGGCCGACCAGAAGCTGATTCGTGATTTTTACGTTCGCTTGTACCGCGATCACAGACCGGACGTGATCATCACGGTCGGCAGCGCCCCGCTCCAGTTCATGGCGGAAGAACACCGCGAGCATTTTGCCGGTATCCCGGTGGTCTACTGTTTTCCCAATGGCGCCGAGAGGAATCTTAAGCCAGATCCGGATTTTACGGGAGCGACCATAGGCATCGACGCTGCGGCAACGCTGAGAGCAGCGCTGCAGATGTTGCCCAATACCAGGCACGTATTTGTCGTAACTGGTGCAGGCCCTTACGATCTTACACAAATTCAGGAAGTCAAAAGACAGCTGGAGGATTACAGTCGCCGCGTCGACATCACCTACCTCGCCGGACTCGCAATGCCTGAGTTCCAGAAGCGGTTGGGCATCTTGCCGCAGGATTCCATCGTGCTCTTCGCCTCGCTGATTCGCGATGGCGCCGGGACGTACTACAACTCGCAAGAATCTGGCCCCTTGATCAGCTCTGCGGCGAACGCTCCTGTATTCAGTCTCCTCGATGTGCAAATCGGATATGGACAGGTTGGGGGTGATCTTGTCAAAACCAGGGCGCAAGGGGAGATTGCCGGCAATGAAGCTCTGAAGATTCTCGACGGCGCGAGACCCGGCGACATTCCGGTTGCGAAGGCGCCCAACGGTTTTGTCTTCGATTGGCGCGCACTCCAGCGCTGGGGGCTTACCGAAAGCGATCTCCCTCCGGGCAGCAATATCCTGAATCGCCCGCCTACGCCATGGGAAATGTATAAGGGGTACATCATTGGCGGCCTCTCCCTAATGCTGTTGGAGACGCTGCTGATATTCGGCCTCCTGCTAAACCGGGCAAGAGCGCGAAGAGCCAAAGCGGAGTTGGATCAAAATCAGAGGCGCCTGGCCGGTCTTGTCGAGACTGCGCTTGACGCAATCATCGCGGTCGATGAGGAGCAGCGAATCGTGCTCTTCAACGTCGCAGCCGAGCGCATCTTTAGCTGTCCCGCCGCGACTGCGATCGGAAGTTCCCTCGACCGTTTTATTCCCCAGCGTTTTCGCTCGGAACACAGTGCGCACATTCGCCGATTCGGCGAAACCGGCACAACCAATCGCGTGATGGGCGTGTTGGATAATTTGTCGGGGTTACGATCGACTGGCGAGGAATTTCCGATCGAGGCTTCTATCTCTCAGGTGGAAACCTCGGGCAAGAAGCTGTATACGGTCATCATTCGCGACATCACCCTGCGAAGGCAAGCCGAAGCGGAGTCACGCCGGCTCAACCGGGCCTTGCAGACCATCGTCGAATGCCGGCGACGGATGGCGCAGGCGCAAGACGAACTGGCGATGCTGACTGACGTCTGCCAGGTTCTTGTCGACCTAGGCGGGTACCGAATGGCATGGGTCGGCTTCGCCGAGAGCGATGAGGCGAAGTCCATCCGTTCGGTGGTATATGCCGGCCATAACGAAGGCTATGTGGAAGCACTGAAGCTCACGTGGGCCGATCGGGAGGGGGGTAGAGGGCCCACTGGAACCGCAATTCGAACCGGCCAGCCGTCGGTCGGATGGAATTTTGCGAATGACCCTCGCCTGGCGCCTTGGCACGACGAAGCCCTGCGTCGTGGCTTTGTCTCGTCCATCGCGCTCCCTTTGTTGCAGGATGGCCGGGGCTTTGGGGCATTGACACTCTATTCGTCGCAGCGGGAGGCATTTGACGATAACGAGATACGTCTGCTGACCGAACTTACCAACGACGTGGCATACGGCATCCAGGCATTACGCACGCGCGCCGATCGCGAATTGGCTGCGCAGGAACTCGAGAAGAGTGAAGCGCGATTCCGCACGATCTTTGAAGAATCCGGCATGGGAATCGTGCTGGTGGATTTGGCGGGCCGTCCTGTCCAATCGAATCCTGCATTTCGGCGCATGATCGGCTACAGCGAGAGCGAATTGCGCGGCATGGCATTCACCGAGTTTACGCATCCCGAACATCGGGAGCACGACTGGCAAATCGTTCGCGACCTATTGGAAGGCAAGGTCGAATCAAAGTATGAGTTGGAGAAGCGCTATATCCGAAAAGACGGGCAGACAGTGTGGGCGCGTCTGACCCTTTCGGTGGTCAGGGACACCCAAGGACGGCCGCAGTACTCGGTGGCCATGGTTCAGGACATCACCGAACGCAAGCGTGCAGTGGAAGCCCTGCGCGACAGCGAGGCTCAGCTCCGAGAGGCTGAACACATCGCCGGCCTTGGCAGCTCAGTTTGGGACGTAAACACCGATACCACCTCATGGTCGCCGGAACTCTACCGAATTATGGGTTTGGATTCCAGCCAATCGCCGCCGAAACATTCGGGCCGATCCAAAATTTACACTCCTGAGAGCTGGGCACGCATGAGTTCTGCCGTCGAGGAGGCTCTGGCGGCGCGAAAACCGTATGACCTGGAAGTCGAATTTGTACGCGGAGATGGCGCGGTACGCTGGGGGCATGCCCGTGGCAATCCAGTATGCGACAACACCGGCCGTGTGGTCCGGCTTAGCGGCACACTCCAGGACATTACCGAACGGAAACGAGCGCAAGAGGCCCTCCTGCGGCTGCGTCAGGCGGTAGACGCCTCGGGAGAAGTCGTCTTCATGACCGATCACGAAGGCCTCATCACCTTCGTGAATCAGGAATTTAGCCGTCTGTACGAATACAGCGAAGAAGAAGTGATCGGCAAGGCGTCACGCCACATTCTCAAGGACAACGATGTCAGCGAAGCCGACTACGAACGGGTCTGGCTCGCTGCCCTGAACATGGGCAGCGCACAAAGTGAGATCGTCAACAAGACTAAGAGCGGACGCAAGGTCACTGTCGAGCGTTCCACCAGTGCTGTGCGCGACGAACGCGGCAACTTGGCCGGCTTCATCTCCATCCAGCGCGACATCACGGCCCGCAAGCGGCTCGAACAGCAGTTGATGCAGGCGCAGAAAATGGAGGCTGTGGGGCAGCTGGCCGACGGCGTGGCGCATGACTTCAACAACATTCTCGGCATTATTACGGGCTACGCAGACCTGACGCTGGACGATCCGGCTCTGGCTGGGCGTCCGAAGGAACGCCTGACCGAGATCAAGAATGCAGCCAACCGTGCGGTTGCGATCACCCGGCAGCTTCTCACCTTCAGCCGCAAACAAGTGATTGAGACCAAAATATTAAACCTGAACACCGTTGTGCAGGAAACCACGAAAATGTTGGGAAGATTGCTGGGCGAGGACATTGAACTCTCCGTCATGTTGGATCCGGATATTGGGAACGTGAGAGCAGACCCGACCGGAATCGACCAGATCATTCTGAATCTGGCGGTGAATGCGCGTGAAGCCATGCCCAACGGCGGAAAACTGACCATCGAGACGGCGAATGCAACCATCGACACCGACTCATCAACGCGGCACGGGACGTTGACTGCCGGGGACTATGTGGTTCTCACGGTGAGCGACACAGGCGTTGGCATGGATGCGGAAACGCAGGAGCATATCTTCGAGCCGTTCTATACGACGAAGGAAAAAGGCCGCGGCACCGGACTGGGACTCTCGACGGTGTTTGGAATCGTCGAAGGGAGCGGTGGGAGCATATGGACCTATAGCGAGCATGGAATCGGAACGACCTTCAAAATCTATCTTCCGCGAGCAGCGGTCGCGGGGCCAAGCGTTGCGCACGAAATCACTGAGATGATCCGCGGCGGCAGCGAGACGATTCTGCTCGTGGAGGACGACTCCGGCTTGCGCAAACTCAATGCCGAGTTGCTACGCGACCTTGGCTATAACGTGATGCAAGCGATTGACGGAGCCGAAGCGCTCCGGATCATTGAGCAGTATCCTGACCAACTGCACCTTCTGCTCACAGATGTGATCATGCCGGGAATGAACGGCCAACAACTCGCGGTAGAGGCGCTCCGGCAACAACCCACTCTGAAGGTGCTGTTCGTCTCGGGATACGCCAGCGGCGCTGTGGGAGAGAAAATCAGGGCCTCCGGCGCGCCATTTCTTCAAAAGCCGCTCTCCCGCAAGGTCTTGGCGAAGACCCTGCGTGAGATCCTGGATTCGACAGACACGGGCGCCGGCAAGGTGGCTGCCGCGGGGAAAGACGCATGAGGACCAACCCTGAGTTCGAATTCCGGTGCATCGAACTCTAACGTGTGAGCTTTTCAGATTGAATCACTGCGGGAATTCCCGACCATTCCAGCCAAATCGTAATTTCTTGTGTCATGATCACAGTCTCCGGTTTTGAGATGTTCGGGGAGGAGCACAAAAGTTCTAAAATCGTCCTCTAGCTCCGACCATTCGGCGAAAATTCGGTGGAAATTGGAGTGTGTACGTCGAGTTTTGGAGCCGTCGTCAACCCCACAGTACATAGTCCCCATCGTTTCCTGCCGTTTCTTTTCAATACTTTAGGCTGCCAGCCGTTCCACGTAAGTCGTTGATATTGAGTTGTTTATTGCTCTGTTAACCGAAGGGTTGTAGGTTCGAGTCCTACCTGAGGAGTCATATTTTTCTTTAATTTACGAGCAAATCAGCTCTCTTCCTGGCCCCACAAATTCCCACATACCTCTAGCAGATGCGCGTTTGCTTTCGGCATTCGCCCGCAAGCATCCGTTGGCTGGCTCTCGGCCTCTCAAACTGAGATGCGAACGCGCAACGCGGCTCACTCCACGGTGAGAACCGCGGCAACTGCTGATTAGACCAAGGACATCGAGGCTACTGTTTGGTATCGAGCGGGTGCTGTGAGTCCTGGTAAAACTGGTTCTGCAGTTTCAGGCTCACGTCGTCTGCCTTGATGGCCTTGAGAGCCTCGGCGATCTTTTGCGCCCACTGCTTCTGGTCGTACTCGCCCAGTTCCTTATTGCCTGCTTCACCCTGGCCTGCGTAGTGATTGGGGAAGCGCGCATACCACCAGATGCCGGTGTAGACGGTGCCGGGCAACGACTGGCGGTGGAGATCCGCGCCAGACTCCTGCTGAGCGCGATCCATGTGCACCAGATCGGGACGCGCAACCAGCATCAGCGAGGTCTCTTTTTCGCCGGCGTGCCCGTCAACGTGCGTTTTTAGCTTGGGACGGTCGGGGCCGGCGAAATCGATCAGGCCAATAACGTAAACAACGTAGTCGTGCGGCGAAGCCATCTGCGCCTGAGCAAAGAGCGGCAGCAGATGCTCGTTGCCGCCGTGGCCATTTACGATCACTACTTTCTTGCAGCCGTTGCGCGCCATCTCATCGGCCGTCTCCTGCAGCAGAGTGAGCTGCGTCGAGAGACTGTAGGCCACCGTTCCCGGCTGCTGCTTGGCCTCGAATATCTGGCCGAAGTAGTACTCGGGAAAAACGACAGCGTACTCCTGCTTCACTGCGTTCATTACGGCAAAGCGCACGTCGAGGAGGTCGGTGCCGATGGGCAGATGGGGACCGTGCTTCTCAAGGATGCCGAAGGGCAGAACGCAGACGCCCTGCGCCTGGTGAATGGCCTGAATGAAGTCCGGTCCGGTCAGTTCCTCCCACTTTGGAGAGAGAGTCGATTGGGCCAGGACGGCCGCAGTTGAAATCACGAGCAAAACGATGGGCAGAGCGATCAAACGAACTCGCTTCATAGGTCGATACTCCTGGGTTGACGTGAAAAGCACCGCGATAATAGCACAGTGTTTGAATGTCAATCCCGGGGGATGGCTGGCACTGGGCGCAAGAGAGACACAAGTCAATAGATCAGATGGATTCGATGACTTGGATCGTTTCCTGTTCGAAGCGTTTGTCTTCTTCGGTGGCGCCCGCCAGCAGGAACGAATTCGTGACGGTCGACTTGCCCTGGGCCACGGCGGTGATGACGTAAGAGCAGCCAATCCAGTGAGCCTCGGCGAAATCGGTGGGCGACCACTGCGCGGGGTGGTCGGGATGGGAGTGATAGAAACCGGCGATGCTCATTTGCTGAAGGCGAGCCTCGCGCTCGATCCGGACCAGTTCCGCAGGCGATATGCTGTAGCGATTGTGGGAGGAATCGGTGCGGGTGTTGCCGGCCCTGATCGACGCTTGAATGCGCCAGCCATCGGGCGATTCGTGGCCGAGCAGCACGCCGCAGCACTCGTGCGGATATGTCTCTTCGCCATGAGCGCGGATCGCCTCGAAGACCGGGGAGGAGATGCGCAGTACGCTCATGCCTCCTCCCAGAATCGATCGCTGAGGTACTTGTCTGTCGAGTCAGGCAGCACGGTGACGATGACGGCGGTGCGGCCAGCCGAAGCTTCTTCGCGTGCAACCTGGAGACTTGCGGTTACAGCAGCGGCCGCTGAGATGCCGACCAGCAGGCCCTGCTCGCGTGCGAGCTGCCTGGCCATGGAGTAAGCAGCCTCGGTCTCCACTTCTATCGTGCGGTCGGCCAGCGTGGGATCGTAGATGGCCGGAGCAATCGTAGTAGCCAGGTACTTGAGTCCTTCGAGGCCGTGGAAGGGCGAGTCGGGCTGCAAGCTGATGCACTTGATGGCGGGATTGAGTTCCTTGAGACGGCGAGTGGTTCCGGTAAAAGTGCCGCTGGTTCCGAGGCCGGCGATAAAGTGCGTTACTCGGCCGTCGGTCTGCCGCCAGATTTCCAGTCCCGTAGAGTTGTAGTGCGCGCGCCAATTGGCGTCGTTCGAGTACTGATCGATATAGCAAAAACGGCCGGGATCGTTTGCGGCCATTTCTCGAGCGCGAAGAATGGCGCCGTCGGAGCTCAGGTCAGGGTCGGTCCACTCCACCTTGGCGCCATAGGCTTTGAGGATGCGCTGGCGTTCGGGAGAGACATTTGAAGGCATCACCAACAGAACAGGGAAGCCCTGCGCCGCGCCCAGCATTGCCAGCGCGATGCCCGTATTACCGCTGGTGGCATCGAGGATGGTTTTGCCCGGAAGGAGTTTGCCTTGCTCGCGCGCCGCGCGAATCATGGCTGCGGCGGCGCGGTCTTTCACGCTGCCGCCGGGATTGTGCCACTCGGCTTTGGCCAGCACGGTCACGCCCTGAAGCCCGCGCACCAGTGCGTCGAGGCGAATCAACGGTGTGTTGCCGATCCTATCGACCAGATCAGTACCTAGCAGACCGGAACCGGGTTGGAAGTCCTTACTTTCCATTTGCGTGGGCAACTGCCGCGTTCTCCTTACCGGCAAAAGTGAGTGAATGACCTGCTTTTGATCTCACGCGGCATCATTCCACGCGGCCCAGAATTCGCTGCTTGCCGAAAGAGCGCCGGGGAGACGAGAGCGCGGAAGATGCGCCGGATATCAAATACGCTTGCTTGCCGCAGCGCTCGACTCGTCAGGTCAAAACCGCGAGGAGCGACAACAACATTGGCAAGCCAAACGCATGCTGCGAGTATAAGAAACCGGATCAAACAGGGTCAATTTGGTGCAGTTCCTGTTGCATCGCTTTTGGCGGCATGTCTTTGAGTCGAGCGGCCGCTCTTAACGGTGGGACTCTGTTACACTTGAGTGAGCGTAACGGAGGGAACGAACGCGCCAGGCCGCGCCCTTTCGATACGCTCTCAACCGTGTTCGGGGAGTGGCTCAGCCTGGTAGAGCACCTGGTTCGGGACCAGGGGGTCGGAGGTTCGAATCCTCTCTCCCCGACCATCTTTAGAATCAATCGGTTACAACAAGTCTCCCGGTGCTGAATAGTATGGCCTAAGGGGTCATTTTTAGCAAGCATTTTTGCGCTGTTTCGAGACTGACCACAAGCGCAGATTTGGGTCTACCGTTTCCGTTCTTGGCTGCTTCTATTTCAAGCGATATAGGCCGCGCTCGATTTGTACGAAGTGCTCCGTGAATCCACCCGGATTCCCAACACGATGCTTGGGCAGGAAAACCCCGGCGTAGTCGATGCCCAAAGCCCGATTCACGTCTGAGGCTCTGAAGGGCCGCACTAGCGTCCCGCTTTCGATGGCTTCGCGGATGCGACGTATTGTGGTTCGTTCCATCGGGGCCATACTCAGCTCCTCCCATCCAATTCAAATGAGCGCGCATACCAATTTTTCCCTTAGTGCGCCAGTCTTCAGGTTCCAGTTCCATTGGACGACGTGTTTACCCGGAAAAAGAGCGTTTGCTTTTTCCTTGGGCCAAGCCAAGCACGTAACGTGGTTAACAAACTGCGTAGTGTTCGCCTGAGCCTCCAAAGGGCAATCCTGCACGACAGCCGAGTATTGCTGAATGAATTCCCGCCAGAACTCATCAGAAGCCAATTGGTTATCAGCCGACACAGCGTGAAGACGAGGATCGACTCACGCAGGCCATCATCGAGCTGGCCAGTCAGTATGGACGCTACGGTTACAGGCGCATCACGGCGCTGTTGCAGCGAGCGGACTGGCATGTTGGCAAAGATCGAGTCGAGCGCATCTGGCGTCGCGAAGGGCTGAAGGTTCCGCAAAAGCAGAAGCCGCGGGGGCGGTTGTGGCTCAACGATGGATCGTGCGTTCGGCTCAGGCCGGAGCGCAGGAACCATGTGTGGAGCTACGACTTCGTGAGCGCCAAAACGCAGAACGGGCGCACGGCGCGGATACTGAACCTGATCGATGAGCACACCCGAGAGTGTCTGATGATTCGATGCGAACGGAGCTGGTCGAGCGCAAGAGTAATCGCCGCGCTGGCCGACGTGATGGTGATCAAGGGTGTGCCGGAGCATCTTCGATCCGATAACGGCCCGGAGTTCGTGGCTAGGGATCTGCGCAAGTGGCTTGCCGCAACTGGGGCACAAACGCTGTATATCGAACCCGGCTCGCCGTGGGAGAACGGCTACTGCGAGAGCTTCAACTCGAAGCTGCGGGATGAGTTCTTGAACGGAGAGATCTTCTACTCGATGAAAGAGCTGCGGGTGCTGGCAGAACGCTGGCGCGTCCACTACAACACCGTCAGACCGCACTCTTCGCTGGGCTACAAGCCGCCGGCGCCGGCTGCATGGCTGACCAAAGCTTCCCAGGGGCATGGAAAAGTGGAAAGCAAAGAGCGCTTCCCACTTTCCCACACCCCCGACTACGGCGGCGGGTTGACTAAACCACTTTCCGCGCTACACTAACACTCTCGCTGGTACAAAAGATCGGGCAGGCCAGAGCCGCCCCTCCGAATAAGCGTTAGAGGAGCTCCTCACCATCAGTGTGGAGGAGCGACCTGGCAAGTGTCGCGCCGCGCATGAACCGCAGCGCGGGTTTTCCCACGCCAGAGCGGACTTTGATCGCATATCGTCTGATTTAGTAGCAGGTCAATTTCTGAACCTCCTACGGTTCTCGAAAGATCGCCTGACCCGCCCGAATACCCCAGCCATTTCTAACGATTGTCAATTCTCATCCGGTGGGTGGACTGACCCCACAAAGTGAGCCGATGTAGTCGAAATCGTAGCTGTCAAAGCACCCTGAAACCATGCAGAACCACAGCTTTCAACACGAGGGCCGCAACGTATTCAATCAAAAGCAGTTATTTTCACTCGATTTCGACACACTTCAACAAGCCGCAAAATCTGGTTCGGGACCAGGGGGTCGGAGGTTCAAATCCTCTCTCCCCGACCATTATTTTCAACAACTTACAGATGTTTCCGGGATCGCCCAAAATCCCGATGTAGACGATTTTGTAGTCGGTCAGAGCCTTCAAGTTCAACAAGCAGACTTCCCACGAAGCGCACTCATCGGTACCCGCAGAAAGAATTTGCCGCCAATAGATTCGGTGATTATTGCAGCCGCCTGCTGCAGGTCCTTAATCCGGGTCACGCGATCCGGGGTCTCCCCTTGATTGTTAGGACGGTCAAGAAGTAGCACACGACACACCAGAGCTATCCGATCATTGGGCCCATTGAAGGACTGGCGGAAGGCGCACTACACTGCTGCCGCAGGCGGAACGCGAGGAACTGGCCATTAAGCTGGGGCCGATCAACGAGAAGTTGGCCACCATTGCGCGCGGCCGCGCTTGAACGGCCCGAACATCTTTGACCTCGACCACGAGTTTCATCGCCTGCTGCTGACCGCCGGCGCGGGTCCGCGCTTGACGGCGTTGCACTGGGCAATTGAGCCGCAGACAGAACGCTACTGGCGGCTGTATGCCAGCTCGATCATCAACGAGCTTCACGTGTCAGTGAAAGAGCACGAAGAGATTATCGCCGCGCTGCTCGAGGGCAGTGCCGACCGGCTGGAACGTGCGCTGTATGTGAACTGGGAGAATGGCTGCGCCCGGCTGGCGCATGTGATTGAGATTTTTGGAGAGCGGGGCAGCTCGCAAAAGGAATGAGTGAAGAAAGTGAAGGGCAGCTTCTAAAAGGAGCTGCCCTTTTTGATTGCTACGGCGCGCACACTGCGCCTACTGCCGCAGTGGTTTGTGCGAACTGGTGCACCGCGCCGGCCGCTCGCATCTAGCTTTTGAACGGCGTGCTGGCGATGGCACACGCAGGACGATTGGCCTGGGCGAATTGGTATGCGGAATGCGTTGCAGCCAGTTCCTCGCCAACCAGTTCGAGCCGAGGCGGACGCACGCGGGCAAAACCGGCGCCGACCTCCTGCTGAACCTGCTTGATGAGCTGGATGAATTTGGGCACTGTGTCCATGCGGAGGAGCGGCAGGAACCAGCGGTAGAGCTCGAATGCCTCTCTGGCTCTGCCCCCGCTGGCGAGGTTGAAGAGATCGACGGACTCTTGCGGGAAGGCGTTTACGAGACCTGCAACCCATCCCACGGCTCCAGCAGCAATGCCTTCCACGATGGCGTCGTCGACGCCGACGAGCACGGCGAGTCGATCGGCGAGCAAAGCGCGAATTGCGGTAACCCGGCGGACATCGGTTGAGGACTCCTTGACCGCAGCGAGATTGGGATGCTCGTTGACTAGCTCGACGATCTGCTCTGGGAGAAAATCAGTGCCGTAGGAGACGGGGTTGTTGTAGAGCATGCCGGGCAGGGGCGTAGCCTTGAGAATCGCCGCAACGTGGGCTTTGCTTTCGCGCCAGTCGCCCTTGTAGACGTAGGGCGGCAGAATCATAAGGCCCGAGCAGCCGGCAGTGTGTGCGGCGCGCGCGAGCTCCACGGCTTCGGCAGTCGAAAGCGACGAGATGGTTCCGACAACGGGAGCCTTACCGGCCAGGGTTGCGACCACGGTCTTGAGAATGTCGATCTTCTCAGCGAAGCTGAGCGTAGCAGCTTCGCCCAATGAGCCAAGGCAGATGATGCCGGTGCAGCCGTTCTCGATGAGCCATTGTGCGTGGCGCGCGACGGTCGCGTGATCGACCGAGAGATCAGGGTTGAAAGCGGTGGTCATGGCGGGCATAACGCCGGTCCAGTTCATAACTCCTCCCGAGTTGCATAAGTGGATGTTGCGGCCTGCGCGAAGCGCATGGGCAGATAAGGTTCAGGCGCAATGGCCGGCTCAGTGCCGGTGAACGCTGCAGCCAGCAGTTCGGCTGTGGCCAGCGCGGTGGTGATTCCCAGGCCTTCATGGCCGGTGGCGAGCCAGAGCGTGGAATCGTCCGGAGCAGGGCCAATGAGTGGAAGCTTGTCTGGCGTGGCGGCGCGGAAGCCCGTCCAGACGCGAATGAGATTCAGGCTGCAGATGGCCGGCATGTAGACGGCGGCGCGGGCCAGCATCTTGCCGAGGATCTGGTGGTCTATGGCTGTATCTTCAGCACCGTATTGGCGCGAGGACCCAATCAGCACCTGGCCTGTGGGTCGCGGCTGCACGTTGAACGCGACCGAGTCAGTTGCGGAACTGTGCGCGCTCTTCAGGTAGCCCAGTTCGACCAGTTGATGATGAACGAAGCCGGGATAGCGATCGGTGATGACGAGATGCCCTTTGCGTTTGCGTACCGGCAACTCGGGCATGAGGTCAGTAGCATAGGCGCCGAGAGCGTGAATCAGCCGGTTGGCGTGGATTTCGGTTCCATCGTCGAGCACAATGCAGCCGTTGCCGACGGCTTTCACCGCCCGGCCGACGATGAAATGAGCGCCGAATTTTTTAGCGCGGCGGGCAAGCTCAAGCGCGGCAACCGGCGGATAGACAACGGAATCTTCCTGAACCAACAGTCCGCCGGCGAGCCCGTCAGCGAGATTCGGCTCTTCGGATTTCAATTGGCTGGCGCTGAGCAGACGGCACGGCACGCCGCGCGCGGAGTACCAGGTATGTTTTCGCTCCGCAGCCTCCATCTCTTCGGCGTCAGCCGCAATCCACAAGGTTCCCGCCTGCGCATATTCTGCCGAGGCGGAAAGATTGAGCGCATGCCATAGCTGCTGCGAGTAGCGTGTGAGCGCAAATTGCGCCTCTGAGTCGTCCATGACGACGATGTGGCCCATTCCGGCAGCAGTAGCACCGCTGCCCAGCACGTCGCGCTCAACCAGCGCGACTGTCAAGCCGTGCTTTGCGCAGGCCAGGGCGCAGGCGCAGCCAACAATGCCGCCCCCGGCAATAGCGACGTCAAAATGCTTTGCCGCGCTCACAGCACCTTTCCGTTGTGCAGGGTGATCCCGTTGCGGAATGGGTCGTTGGCCTGGAAGATAAGCGAGGCTGTGGAGGTGACATACGCCGAGCCGGTGATGAATGGCAAAATGCGGTTGCCTTCAAGCTCGACGTGGCCGGTGAGGACGCTGTCGAGAATGCCTTCCTGACGCCATAACTGGCCGGGCTTAAGTTTGCCGTCGGCGACAAGGCAGGCCATTTTGGCGCTGGTGCCCGTGCCGCAGGGAGAACGATCGTAGGCCTTACCGGGGCAGAGGACGAAGTTTCGGCTTTGATTATCGGAATTGTGCGCGGCGGTGAAGAGCTCGATGTGGTCGATCTCCGCTCCGTTCGCACCGGTGACGCCGTTTGCCGCGAGAGCGTGACGCACCTGCCAGGTGAAGGTCGTCAACTGTTCTTCGTACTCCAGACTCAAGGTGAAGGGATGCTCTTCAATGAGGAAGAACCAGTTGCCGCCCCAGGCCACGTCGCCGTGAATCACGCCGTATCCTGGCAGCTCGACGGGGACGCGCACGCGATAACGGTAGGCTTCAACATTCGATACCGTGACTTCGTTTTTCTCGTCGAGGGAGATGGTGACATCGCCGACAGGAGTCTCAATGAGATGTTTGCCCGGGAAGATTCTGCCGAGGTAGGAGAGGGTTGCGGCGACGCCAATCATGCCGTGACCGCACATGCCCAGATATCCGGCGTTGTTAAAGAAAATGACTGCTGCCGCGGCTGCGGGGTCGACAGGCTCCAGAAGCAGAGCGCCTACAAGCACCTCAGAGCCGCGCGGTTCGCAGAGGATGGCGCGGCGATAAACGTCATGGTGAGCACGGAGTTTTTCGAGGCGGCCGGCGATAGGGCCAGTGCCGAGATGCGGGCCGCCTGAGAGCACACAGCGAGTGGGCTCGCCGGCGGTGTGCGAGTCAATGACCTCGATGCGTAAAGGCAAAGCAGTATTAAGCATAATAATGTCTACAAAATTGCATACATTAGGAGGATTTTACCCCGAAACGACAGCAGAGATCAAAGCACGTCGGGAGCGCGAGGTGAAGCGAGTTGATCCGCGGGGCGGTGCCAGGTAGTGTCTGACGAATCGGGTTTTCGCCGGCTAAAGGTCAACAACATCCCTAAGTGGCTAGAGCCCACACAATTTCCGCCGCTCTTCGGCACGACAAAAGTCGTGCCCTTTTACAAGACAGACATGCATTACGAGACAGATATGAAACAGATTCGTAAGACACTACCTAATGGAGTGGGAAAGATGCGGCGCCAGGAGCACTGACGCCGCGTAGCGTTATGAGTCGATACGCTTCAGGTACACCGAGTAGCGCTCGTCCATGATCTGATTCAATGGCACAAGCGTATGCGTTGGCCCGTGCCCCCTGGTGTGGAAGCGCAGGGAATAAAGCGGTGAAGCCTCGGCCTGCTCGAACCATACTTCATCGATGGGTGGAGGCGGCGGAGGCGCCTCGCTGTTTTCGCCGCGATGCATGCGATGGCGCAGGTCGATGGCCGGCATCGGATAGCCATCGTCGTATCCGCGTGGGCCGTTGCCGCCGTAGATCATCGAGGTGGTGAGTCCGTCGGTGCCGAGCAGAGCCGCGAGCACAAGTGGGCCGTACATCGCCGCCTGGACAGTCTTGTCGTCGGGCGCGGTGTCGAGGTGCAGTGGAAGCGGCATTTCAACGGTGACGATGTCGCCGGCTTTCCAGTCGCGGTCGAGCGTGAGGTAGGTTGAGGGTGTGGCCGTCACATCTTGCTGCGTGCCGTTCACGCTGACGGTGACGCCTTTGGTTGCCCAGTAGGGAATGCGGATTTTGAGCGGCGTGCGGCTTGAGGGAGCAGCATCGAATTTCAAAGTGATCCGGTCATCCTGCGGAAGCTCAGTAGTGAGCCGCAGCTTGAGGCCGCGCTCTTTCCAGTTGAGCGTGGAGGGGATGAAGAGGTTGACAAAGAGTGACGAGTCGTCGTGGAAGTAAATGGAGTCAGTGAGCTTGGAGTATTCTTCAGATCCCGTACCGGTGCAGCACCAGAAGGCGTCGAAGGGGGTGCCGAAGGTCTTGTACATGCCGGGCTGGAGAGACACATAGTACATGAGCATACCGTTGCGGTCCTGCGTGCCGTAACGCACGTTCATGAGCAGGCGCTCATAGTAGTCGAAGAACTTCGGGTCAGGATTCTGGCCATAGAGATGGCGCGAAAGCTTGAGCATGTTGTAGGAACAGCAGCACTCTTCAGCCGCGGGGCCGAGCTGCGACGCAATTGCGTCGGCCGCGTGCCACATTTCTCCGTTGCTGGTGCCGCCGGTGCAGTAGGCGTGGTGTTCAGCGACGATGCGATAGAAGTTCTCGCTGATCTGGCGATAGCGATCGTCGGCCGTGAGCTCGTAGCCGCGGGCTGCGCCGATAACTTTGGGGATATTGGTATTGGCGTGGTTGCCGTCGAGCTTGTCGTCACCGGCTGCGAGGGGATCGAAGATGCGGTGGTGCTCGAAGCGATAAGCGAGGTCGCGGTATTTTGAGTTGCCGGTGATGGCGTAGAGATTGAAGGCTGCCTCCATCATCCCGCCCTGCTCCACCATCAGCACGTGCTGCCAGTCGTCGTTGCTGAAAGGGGCTGAGTAAGCCGAGGCCCAGTCGGCCATGCGCAGGGCCATATCGAGCGCCTGCTGGTTGCCTGTGTGCTCATACATATCGATGAGGCCGGCAAGAATCTTGTGATAGGTGTAGAAGGGCGCCCAGACTCTCTGGTGCTTTCGCAGGCGATCGAACAGCTCAACGGGGAATGCGCTGAGGTAGCCGTCCTTTTGCTGGCACTCGGAGAGCGCGGCAACCAGATCGTTGGCCTTGGCGCGGATGACGCTGTCGCCGGTGCTGGCGTGCATCAACGCGCATGAGGAGAGATAGTGGCCGACGTAGTGGCCACGCAACTCGCAGTCGGGAGCTTCCCATCCGCCGAGGGGATCAGCGTCAGAGGCGATGCCTGCAGTGACGCGAAAGTTATGCGCCAAGCGCTCGTTGGGCAGCGAGTAGAGATAACTGCGGTTGAGCTCCATGGTGTCTTTCCAGAAGCTGGGAAGCAGGCGCACATCGGGCATGGTGAACGGCTGAGCCTTCCACTGCACCTTGGCAACTTTCGAGTTGGTGAGGTCTTGATTGGCGGTGTCTTCGGCTCTATTTTGAGCTGTGGCCTGCTCGCCGCGGACTGCGCGGAGGGCGGACACGGGTGTGGCAAAGAACGTAGCTGCGCCAGCGGCAGCAGCTCCGCCAAGGAATTTTCTGCGATCAAATCCGCGACTCATTGTTTCACCTCATTTAGGCCGGATCAGGAAATTACGTGCGAGATTTGGATGGGTGCAAGATACCGTTTTCTTCTCCCCACCGACAAAAACCTGTCCGCGGGGACCCCGCTTGAGGGAAACGGCACTTGAAAGCATCAACCCTCCCTACACCAATTCCTAATCCGGTAAAGCCGGCCCCTTCGAGCCGGATCCGTTATTGCGTTACGCAGCGTAGATTCATTTCGTACGAATTCAGTGTATTCTCAGAAGCCATTGTGCTCTGTTCAACTCATTGCGGCCACTACCTCGAATGTACGCTCTCCGCTGGTGGCAAAGAGCGCGGCGTCGCTATGGAGCCCGGCAGGCTTCACGGGTCGACCGTTGACTGTAAGCGATGATAGCTGCCTGCCGGCCGGCAGCCGGAAACTGACCTGAAGCTCTTCTGGCAGCATGCCTTTTTCAGGCAGCGTAATGGCGGCGACCAAATGGCTATCGCCGCGGGGCACAAACTGATAACTGACGCGCCCCCACCTGGTGGGGGCATCGTGAATTGCGATTGGTTTGCCCGAGGCGACCCATTTGCGTGGCAGGGCGCGGCCGAAAAAAAGCATGCTTGCATCAGGATCTTCGAAGACCAGCATCCAGCGCACCAGCAAAGGGATGGTGAGTTGCGACGGGATGCAGAACAACGCGCCGTCACCCGCGATGCCGGTGACTTCACCGGCGGTCCAGCTGCCGCGGGAGTGGACATGGTAACGGTGAGAGTAGAGAAAGAGGATGTATTCTTCGATGCGATCGAGACGGAGCAATGCTTGCGCGTAGCCGTAGGAGATGAAGCCGAGTATATCGCGGCCGGAAGGATGCGGACGTTCAACATTGGCGACGATACCCAGCGTAGTGGCGCCATAGGAGCGCATGCAATCGATGACAGTATTCGCTTGCCGGTCGGGAATTACACCGGCCTGCAGCAGCTCAGCATAACAACGATGGACCCACTGCTGCTCGCTGGGGTGCTCTTGCGTGAGCGATTCCCAGAAGGTGAGCTTGGCGCCCGGAAGCGGTGCAATATAGGCCGGCTGCATCTCGTGCCTGGTATGCGCGTCGATGCTTTCGATGAGAGTTGCCTGCAGCTGGGTGCTGCTGCGCGACCATGACGCGGCGAGAGTTTCAGCGCCGTCGAAGTTGAGGGCGCGCCAGATGGCGGAGATGTCGTGCCAGCCGCGAACGGCAAACGCGCTGTTAGAGAAGTAGGGCTTCCACCAGACCGAGGGATCGGGCATGAGGCACGAATCGGATTCGCACCAGCCGTGGATGAGGCCGTGGCCGGGATCGGAAACGGGCAACAGCAGCGATTCCTCGTGCAACTCCTGGAGCAGCGCCGCAGCGGCTTCAATCTTGCGGCGATGCTTGAGCAGCAGAGCCTGGTCGCGGGTGTAGTTGAAATAGCGCGCAACAAGTGAGAGGGTTAGGCCGAATTGCGCGGTCTCAGGGCCGCGCATGTTGATTACGCCTTTTGAGTCGACAAAATCAGAGAAGTAGTTGTCAAAAACGTCGCGCGCCTGCTCGAATCGTCCGCACTCGAGGTTGGCATAGAGCGACATAGTGAATATGTCCTGAAAGCCGTCGTACTCGGGGCCGTAGTAATCGCGATCGACGGCTCCATACTTGGGATAAACGCCTCCAGGCCGCACGATCTGCTCCTTCGCAAAGGCGTGAGCGACCATGTTGGTCCAGCTTGCGTCGGGAAGTGAAATAGGGACGAGATCGTGGAGAAGCCGATCCCAGTACTCAGCAAATTCCAGAAGTCCCAGGTAGAACTCCTCGGGTTTCGGCGCCTGCCGGCGGCGCGTGTAAGCCGCATAGCTATGGCCGTAAACGGCGTCGAGGATTTTGCCGCCGCTAATGTGCGCGGTGCGATGCCAGGTTTGGACAATGAAGCGGTCTTTGGCGAGCACATCGCCCAGAACGACAATCTCGCAGTACGAACCGTCATCAGCGGGGAGTATCTTGCGCACGGCAGGCATCCAGCCGCCTACCAGGCCTTCAAACCGCTTGCTGGCGTGCTGCTGCATTAACTCGGGGAAGTACTGCACCGGATGATAGGTGCGGGTATTGCCGCCGGGATACACGGGCATGGTGTCGCTGCACTCGCGCGTGCCCACAATCGTGTTCCAGCCCGCGCGGTAGCCGGGACCACCCTGATTTGCGGAGTCGATGGGCGGCGCTGCGCTGCGCACCGTTTCTTCGTCGGGATCGCCGTTGGCGAGAAGCTTTTGCGTGAGCAGGTCCTCCGGAGTCAGCCCGATGTCTTTGAGATCGAGCCCAAGATGCTGCGGGCCGCTTTCAGCAAAGACAGGCTCGGCAGTTTTCGAGAGGACGCGCGCCTTGCCAGCCGAAGAGACAAAGGTGATCGCGCCATCGCGAACGCGCAGATCTTCGTAGACCTTCCATTGTTCCTCGCGACGGCTGAAGCTCGAAAGGAGCGTGTGGCCTTCAACAGAGGCTTCGCTTGCGGGAAATTCGCGCAGACCCTCTCTGCTGAGGCCGGTGGAGTAAGACAAAGGTTCCCCGGAGGAGACAATGCCGGGCAGAGCGAGAGCGCTTGAGGCCATGCTCTGAAGAAAACGTCTTCTGTCCATCGGTTCCTCCGGAAAATCGGAAGGTTCGATTCCGCCGCTGCAATCAGGGATGGGTCGGGTGATCCCCGTAGAACTTCCAGTTTGTCTTGGCTGGCAATCATTCGCAGGAGAGTCGGTAACCGGTTCCCGGCCCCGGCGCATCGATTGAGTTATACAACAACCGCGAATTGTATACAACATCGTATTTTGGTGGACTGGAAATTGCCGAGGTTTGGCCGGGGAGCGGCTGTTTCCTGAATTGTTTCGCGGCATGGGGGGCCGGAAGGGTCAGGGAAGGGGTTTGAGAGATTTTCGATATACAAAATTGTACGCAAAGTGATAATCGGGCTATGATCGCTGCTGTACCCGCGATGAGCCTGCCACAATGGGGCAACGCCGGAGGAAACGTTGGCTGGCGCACAGGTATCCCTCACCGTAAATGGTAAGCCGATGCAGGTAGCAGCGGGAACCAGCGTGGCTGCGGCGATGATGATGGCCGCCGAGCCGTGCCGGTTTTCAGTGGAGGGTGAGGCGCGCGCACCGCTCTGCGGCATGGGAATCTGCATGGAGTGCAGGGTTACTGTGAACGGTGTTCCGCATCAGCGCAGTTGCCAGTTGATTTGCGCTGCCGGCATGGAGGTTGTGTCGGGATGAGCGCACGCTTCGATGTTGTAGTGGTGGGAGCGGGTCCGGGAGGAATGGCCGCGTCAGCCGTGGCGGCGGAGGCCGGTAGGCGCGTTTGCCTTCTGGATGCAAATCCTGCACCTGGAGGCCAGATCTGGCGAGGGATAAGCGCGCATAAGGCCAGGTCGTATCCCCATGGAGAGAAGTTTGCCAAGTGGAAGGCGCGTCTGGATGCGTCAGAGTGCGAGATTTGGCCAGGATGGCAGGCTGCGGATTTGGTCGCGGCGGGACAGTTGCGCGTGGAGTCCGAAACCGAGTGCCAGGACATTGAGTTTGAGCGGTTGATTCTGGCGACGGGCGCGCGGGAGCGGTTTTTGCCCTTCCCCGGATGGACGCTGCCCGGCGTGATGGGTGTTGGCGGAGCGCAGGCGCTGGTGAAATCGGGCCTGGACCCGCGCGGCAAGCGGGTGATTGTGGCCGGGACCGGTCCACTGCTGCTGGCGGTCGCTGCAGGGCTCGCGAGCGCCGGCGCGAAGATTGAAGGCATCATTGAGCAGGCGCCGATAGCGCGGCTGGCGCACTTCGGCATGTATACGATGTTTGCGCAGCCCGGCAAAGTGGTGGAGGGAGCGCGCTACCTTATTCGCACGCTGGCTGTGCCCTACCGCTGCAATTCGTGGGTAAGGCAAGTACAAGGGCGCGGACGAGTTGAACGCGTGTCGGTAAGCATTGACGGAAAAGAGCGCTCACTGGCCTGCGACTGGCTGGCTTGCGGATTTCATCTTGTGCCGAATCTCGAACTGCCGCGGCTGCTCGGCTGCGACATCGCAGCGGGCTATGTGACTGTGGATGACATGCAGCAAAGCTCGGTGCCGGGTGTGTCCTGCGTTGGCGAGCTGACGGGGATTGGGGGCCTCGAGAAGGCGCTTATTGAAGGTGAGATTGCCGGATGGGCGGCTGCGGGCAACCCAGCACGGGCAATGACGCTGAGCGGGCAACGAAGAAAGCAGCAGGAGTTCGCATTACGCCTCGACCAAACATTTGTTCTGCGCGCCGAGTTGCGCCGCTTGCCAATGGCGCCGACCGTTGTTTGCCGGTGCGAAGACGTGACGCACAGCGCGCTGGCTGGTTGCGGAGGCTGGCGTGAGGCAAAGCTGCACAAGCGGTGCGGCATGGGACCGTGCCAGGGGCGCATCTGCGGCGGCGCGACGGAGTTTCTGTACGGATGGGGGCCAGCAGACTCGAGGCCTCCGGTTTATCCAGTGCGGGTTTCAACACTGGCTGCGGAGATCGATGCTGCCGGTATAGCCGCTGACGGCGCGACGCGCTCTTCGCGAATCGCTTCGGCGTGATTACCTCTCGAAAGGAAGATTCGCAATGCAACAGCTCTCATTGAAGAGGAGAGGCTTTATATTTTCGTGTTGCCGCGGCCTCAAGCGGTACGGATTGAACGTTGCTGGTGTTCTCCTTTTGCTGGGATCGCTGCCAGCAACTGCGGGCGCTCAACTTACTCCGGCCGACTACGAACGCGCGCTCAATATACAGGAGAAATATCGCGGGCTGGTGCAGCACCTGCCCGATCATGTGCAGTGGATCGAAGGGACCGATCGCTTCATCTACCGGCGGACGATTTCAGGCGGCCACGAGTTTATTGCAGTTGATGCCGAGACGCAAACGGTGAAACCGGCGTTCGACCACGCGCGGCTGGCAGGCGTACTGAGCAAAGCCCTGGGAGAGGAGATTCAGCCGGAGAAACTGCCGTTTGAAGAACTGCATCTGGAAGAAGGCGGAACAGCATTCAAGTTCATGCGCGCGCACGCCCTCTGGCGCTGCGATTTGGCGGCCTATACGTGCGAGAAGCTGCCGCGGCCTGAGGGTTTTTCAGAAGACGATGACGATGACGGCGGCTACGATTCCACGCCAAAGCCCATCAACGGAGCGGAGCATGGAGTCAAGTCCCCCGACGGCAATTGGCTGGCCTTTGTTGAGAACTACAACATCGCGATGCGCCCGGCAAACGAAAAGCCGGATGAAGCGAAAAAACAAACTGTCGTGCTGAGCGAAGACGGCTCTGAGGGCAACTATTACGCCGTCGAAACGCTCGCATGGTCCCCCGATTCAAAGCATCTGGCAGCTTATCGCATCAGGCCGGGCTACCGGCGCTTGATTCACTATGTCGAGTCGTCGCCCGCCGATCAGCTTCAGCCGGAGACTTCAACGATGGTCTATCCCAAGCCTGGCGACGTGCTGGCGCTTTATCAGCCGGTGCTATTTCAGATTGACGCGAAACAGGAAGTGCCGATTGATAATACGCTGTTTCCTAATCCCTATGAGATATTGAACTTCGCATGGCGGAAGGACTCGCACGCCCTGACCTTTGAATACAACCAGCGCGGCCACCAGGTGTATCGCGTGATTGAAGTGGATGCGGCAAGCGGCAAGGCGCGCACGTTGATCGAGGAGACCAGCAAGACCTTCATCAACTACGAGCCGCTCACCGACGATCAATACGATCACGGCAAGTACTATCGCCACGACATCGACGACGGCAAAGAGATTATCTGGGCGTCGGAGCGCGATGGCTGGGAGCACCTCTATCTCTTCAACGGGCAGACAGGCGCGCTAGAGCGGCAGATCACGCACGGTGAATGGGTGGTGCGCGCGGTGGATCGCGTAGATGATGCCAACCGCGAGATCTACTTTGAAGCCAGCGGAATGAATCCCGGTGAAGATCCTTACTTCGTGCACGGGTACAAGATCGGCTTTGATGGTACGGGCCTGACTGCGATCAGTCCGGCTGAAGCCAATCACTCGTTGCGCTATTCAGAGGACGGAAAGTACTACGTTGACACGTATTCGCGGCTCGATCTGTCGCCGGTAATGGAGTTGCATCGCGCAGCAGACGCGAGCCTGGCGATGACGGTGGACAAGGCTGACGATTCGCAACTGGTGGCGGCGGGCTGGAAGCCGGCTGAACCTTTTCACGCGGCGGGCCGCGACGGCAAGACCGAAATCTGGGGCATAATTCACCGGCCCGCAAACTTCGACGCGAAGAAGAAGTACCCCGTCGTTGAAGACATCTATGCCGGGCCGCAGGGTTCATTTGTGCCCAAGAGCTTTAGTACGCGCATTGAGCCGCTCACAGAATTGGGATTTGTCGTGGTGCAGATTGACGGCATGGGGACGAACAACCGTTCACGCGCCTTCCACGACGTGGCGTGGCGCAATTTGAAAGACGCTGGATTCGAAGATCGCATCCTGTGGCACAAGGCGGCTGCGGCAAAGTATCCGTGGTACGACATCTCGAAAGGGGTGGGCATCTTTGGAACCTCGGCGGGAGGACAGAGCGCGATGGGCGCGCTGCTGTTTCATCCGGAGTTCTACACGGTTGCGGTGGCCAATTCTGGCAGTCATGACAACCGCATGGACAAGATCTGGTGGAACGAGCAATGGATGGGCTGGCCGGTGGGGCCGTGGTACTCCGAGTCGTCGAACGTGGACAATGCGTGGCGTCTGAAGGGCAAACTGTTGCTGGTGATGGGCGAGATGGACAAGAACGTTGACCCGTCCACGACGCTCCAAGTCGTGGACCGGCTGATCAAGGCGGGCAAGGACTTTGATTTCCTCGATGTGCCGGGCGGGGGCCATGGAGCCGGCGGCCGGTACGGAGAACGTCGGCTGATGGACTTTTTTGTGCATAACTTGATGGGCGAGCCGACACCGGACTGGAACCGGCAGGTTGCCCCGCAGCCCCTATCCAAAAACCAATGACGAATCAATAACATAGAGCGGCTGTTTGTGTACCGCCGGGGCTTTCTGCCTTGGCGACGCTTCCCGTTGCGCGAACTTCTGGGGACGGATAAAAAAGCCGTGTTGACAAAAACTCTTGCATTAAATACAAATTTGAATACATAATTTCATGCCAATGGATGTCAGAGAATGCGTTTTCTCAAAACGCCGAGACTTGAAGCGCCTTGCGCTCGGGCCGAATCACTAAGCAGCTCTATTGCAAGCGTTTCCTGAAAATGCATCGATATCGAAATGAGCGGTCCAATCTTGGAGGACAGAACATGGCCAGGCAAAGACTTTTACGGGCGCCGAGCTCGATTGTAGGTCGGAATGAAGCCGGGACGAAAAACAAACAGAAATCGAAAGAGATTTGTGGAGGTGGAATGATGACATTGAAGGAACACATGGTTCGGATTACAGGCACGATCGTTGCCTTTGTGATTCTGGCCGCGGTCTCGACGTATCCAACAGCCAGGGCCCAGGATCTGTCGACCGGGGCGTTGAACGTCACCGTGGTAGATCCCAGCGGGGCCGTCGTAAATGGGGCTCAGCTCGAATTGAAAGATATCGAAACCAATGACGTTCACACGGCAACAACCACCGGGGAAGGTAATGCGGTCCTTTCTTTCCTCAATCCCGCCCACTACACCCTGACGGTCAGCAGGGACGGGTTCGGCACCAAGTTCTATCCATCCGTCACTATCCAGACCAATCAGGTGACCGATCTTAAAGTCACACTTGTTGTTGGCACCACCACGCAAACCGTGTCGGTGTCCGGCGACAATACTCCGCTGCTCGATACCACGCAAAACGCACTTTCCACGACCATCGATCTGAAACAGATTAATGCCCTGCCGATCGCCGGCCGCGATCTCTTTCCGTTGGCCTTCCTGGTTCCCGGCGCCGTGGGCAACGACTTTAACAACCTGCCTGGTGGAGCGGTCGACGTCAGCGCCAATGGCTTCTCGACCATGACCAACCGCTTTAAGAGTGCCGGCTTCGATTCCGATGGCCCTTCGACTACCAACCGTCTGGAAGATGTGCAGGAAATGACGGTGCAGACCGGGGAACTGGATGCCAGCCAGGGCGGCACCGCGGCCATGAACATAAGCTTCCTGACCAAGCGCGGCACCAACAAGTTTCACGGCCAGTTGTATGAGGATTACCGCAGCGATTGGTTGAACGCCAATAGCTGGTATAACAACGACGTAGGTCTACCGCGCGGATTTCTGCTCGAGAACGATTTCGGGGGCAGCGTCGGAGGGCCGATTCTCAAGGACAAGCTTTTCTTCTTTGCCAGCCTGTCGAATTTCCGGCAGCCCTTCAGTTCCACAGCCGTCACTCCGGTGGGCACTCCGCTGGCTCTCTCCGGCATTTATTCCTACTATCCCACCAACTCCAGCACGCCGGTCACCGTCAACGTGCTGCAAGCGGGCGCGAGTGCGGAATGTTCAAACTGTCCCGGCACCATTAACTCATTAATAGCGACAGACATCGCAAACATAGAGTCCACTTATCAACTGGCCGGCGCCACCTTGAGCCCCCTGGATATCAACCACGAGAACCTCAATTTCATCAACAAGGGATCCGTTGTCGATAAGTACCCGACTCTGCGGCTTGACTATAACCTGAGCCAGAATTTCCGTCTTACCGGATCGGCGAACGCGAGCAATTTTTACAACATCAATCAGTACCCCGCTCCGTACCCCGGCCCCGACTATGCCAACCAGGCTTACAGTAACGTGGAAAGGAATTACCAGGTTGTCACCGGCTTCGACTGGAACCTCAAGCCGAATCTCGTGAATGCCTTCCGGGTGGGATATCTCTACACCGGTTTTACCTATAACTCGCAGGGAATAGGGACGCCTACCGCCAGCATGGTCCAACAGGGCGATTTGCAGTTTGGTTTTGGGCTCAATAGCGGAGTCAACGGCTTCGCAAGCCTGAAAGGGGGATCACTGTATCCCGTCCTCAGCGTGAAGGACGACTTTACCTGGCAGCGCGGCAAGCACACACTGGCATTCGGCGTTGAGAGCGCCACCGAGATCGATCACTACTACAACAACCAGTTTGTGCCTTATATCGGCGTGAACGGCATTTCATACGGAGATCCCGTCACCAATTCATTGACAAACTCGCTTTCTCCCAATGCACCGTCCTCCGCGGTAGGGGATGTGCAAGGGCTTTATGCAACTCTGACGGGACGCATGACATATTACAGCCTTGGCGAGTTCGTGAATGCGGCCACCAAGCAGTTTCAGCCCGGAATCGCCTTCGATCTGCATGAGCGGCTCAACCAAACCGCGCTGTTCATCGAGGATTCCTACAAGCTAAAGCCGACGCTTACGTTGAACCTTGGGCTGCGCTGGGACTTCACCGGCGCGTCAAAGGATGAAACCGGATTCTATACCCACCCCACGGTGCAGGATTTGTGGGGTCCCACGCAAGTGGGCGATATATTCCAGCCGGGGACACTGGGCGGCGACCCGAATCCAGTGGAGGGCCCCCATGCAGAGGGCTATAGCCCCACCTACGTGCATCCGGAGCCGAATATCGGAGTTGCCTGGAATCCTCAAGGGCAGTCAGACACCGTGCTGGGCAGGCTATTCGGCAATGGGCTAACCGTCATCCGCGCCAGCTATACGTTCAAGAACTATACAGAAGGAGCACAGAACTTCTGGAATTTCGGTTCCAACAACGGCGCCAATTTCAATACTTACTATTACGCCTATCCCGAGGCCCCTGGCAGTGGCACTCCTGCCGCCGGATTTTATAACGCCGGCTCAGTCAACCTGGGTGGTACGTTGCCCGCGCTCACGTCAACCTCGCCGTCGCCCTTTCAATCTGTGATTCCGGAGTCGTACCAGTCGTTCAGTGGCACCGGCTACCTCACCTTCGATCCCAACATCAAGCAGCCCTATGTCGAATCCTGGCAGGTGGGCATCGAGCGCCAGCTCAGCCCCAACAATGTGCTTGAGTTGCGATATGTTGGCAATGTCGCAAAAGATCAATGGCTGGGGGTCAATTACAACGAGGTCAATATCTTTGAGAACGGGTTCCTGAAGGATTTTACTGCCGCGCAAGCCAACCTGGCTGCGTCCGGAGGAACCACATTCCAGGGATCTCAACCAACGCCGATCTTCGACCAAGCCTTTGCTGCCACCGGAGCGGCTGGGAACTACACCAACGGCCAGTTCATTTACTGGCTGCAACAGGGGCAGGCCGGCGCCTTTGCCGACGCTCTGGCCGGCAGCCCCAGCTACCTTTGCTCTCTGATCTCCACATTCACTGGATGCAACGTAGTTGGCCAGCCTGCCACCGGTACATATCCCATCAACTTCTTCCAGGTGAATCCCTTCGCGGCCGGTACCTCAGGCGTTGAAGAGATGACGAATGACGGATACTCCAACTACAACGCGCTCCAGGTAGACTTCCGGCAGAAGCTGAATCACGGCATGCAGTTCGACGCCAATTACACCTGGGCTCACTCGCTTGAAAACAACGTTCAGGGGAGCCTGACTCCGGGCTACTATGGCGGCGCCGGCAACAACAACTCCGGCAACAGCGCCCCCGGCCTTTACACCCTGCGCAACAAGCGCCTGAACTATTTCCCCAGCTCATTCGATATTCGCCAGGTGTTTCACCTCAGCGGAAGCTACGATCTTCCGTTCGGCCATGGCCAGCCGTTTCTCGCCGGGAACCGGATTGCAAATGTCGTAATCGGCGGATGGACGGTGGGAACGATCATCACCCGCGAAACCGGCGATCCGCATCTCTTTTACGGTGGAACCAACACCGTGAACCAGAACGATGGCGGCATCAGCCTCACCGGAGTTACCGTCTCTCAGTTGCAGAAGCAGATCGGCGTTCGCTCGGGTCCTGCCGGAAGCGGGCTGAAGACCCTCTTCGATCCCAAGTACATTTCCACTGCGGGACAAGCCAATACCCAGTACATCGGTCCGAACTTTACCGCCGGGCAGTTCGGCAATCTAATGTGGCTGCACGACCCGAAGTGGATCAACACGGATATGGCGGTCACCAAGGTGGTGCCGCTCCCCAGGGAGATGAATTTCACCCTTCAGGCCGCATTCCTCAATGCCTTTAACCATGTGGCCTGGGCCGGCATGGATTCGGGCGTTCAGGACTACACATTCGGCACCACGTCCGGGGCGGCCAACGGTCCGAGAAACATTGAAATCCGCGGCAATCTCCGGTTCTAGACAATCAGAGGGTTGTGCGGTCATCACTTGCCACCAAGTGGCGACCGCACGACGTTGTTGGCATCGGCGTAACGCAACAATTGAACGCGGGAAAGCCGGATTCCGGCTAACGCGTTCGTAGCGGGAGAACGAAGCCGAATGGCAACTTCAACATCTAAAGACACCAAGAATTTACAAAAACGCTCCGCGAAGGCGGAACACGGAACAAGCGTGGGGCTGGCTTTTCAGCGGGTCCGCGATTTGATTGTCCACGGCAAGCTGGCGCCGGGCAGTTGGATTGTGGAGGGAGATCTTTGTAACTACCTGAATATGAGCCGGACGCCTGTCCGTGGGGCGCTGTATTTACTGCAGCGCGAGGGTTATGCGCTCGAGTACCGAAACGGCAGAAGGTCGCGAATGATCGTTGCGCCGTTGACGAAAGAGGACGCCAGCGAACTGTATCCGATCATCGGGCGCATTGAAGGACTGGCTGGAAGGCGCACAGCGCTGTTGCCAGAGGGGGAACGTCAGTCTCTGGCCCTGCAACTGACAGCCATCAATGGAAAGCTCGACAAGATTGCGCGCGAGCGCGGCTACGATGGGCCGGTGATCTTCGACCTGGATCACGAGTTTCATCGCCTGCTCTTGACCGCCGGTTCGGGCCCGAGGCTGAAGGCGATGCATCGCGCTGTTGAGCCGCAGACGGAGCGCTACTGGCGGCTCTATGCGAGCTCGATCATCAACGAGCTGCACGTGTCAGTGAAGGAACATGAAGAGATTATTGCCGCGCTGCTTGAGGGCAATCCCGATGGGCTGGAGCGGGCGCTGTTTGTGAACTGGGAGAATGGCTGCAGGCGGCTCGCACACGTTATTGACATCTTTGGTGAGCGCGGCAGTTGGTGAGCGAGACAATAACGAACTTACTAACTGAACTCTTATGGATGGTCGCTTGAGATACCTGAACAAGGCAGTGTGGTTATTGGCTGCGGTAACGTTGGCAGCTTTAAGTACGCCGGCGATCTCACAATGGTATCCAGCGGGCCGCGATGCCAGGCTTGGCCCCATGCTTGACCAGGGGCTGGCAAGCTACCAGACACCGAAGTTGAGCCTGCGCCTGGTGCGTTCTTCAGGGACTGTCGCCGGACTTGAGCCGAATGGCAGCAAGGGATTCGATTTTGTTCCGTCAGAACTGCTGGCCGCGCGCTCGACTGACGGGTACTACCAACTGGGCGATCTTGATTTGCGCCTGCGCGAGGTGGGAACCGTGGAGTGGCACGGTTATTCGACCGCCCTCGAGCGCCAGCCGGTAAAGCCACTGCCGTCCGGACCCGGAGAGCTGCGCAGAGATGATCTGCGGCCGACACTCCCCGTGGACTTTCCGCTGGAAATGACGCGGAGCTGGGTAGTTGTGAACGGCAAGCTGGCGCTGCGCTTCACTCTCGGGAATCCCGGCAAAAGGGCGATTGAGATTGGCGCGTTAGGGATTCCGCTGATCTTTGACAATATTCTGAGCGGCAAAAACCTTGAAGAGGCGCACGCTGTGTGCAGCTTCTCTGATCCGTCGATTGCTCTCGACGGCGGTTATGTACAGGTAACGCGGCTCAACGGTCACGGACCCGCCCTGGTTGTGGTTCCTGATGGCAAGACACCGTTTGAGGCCTACAACCCGATCGCAGGCCCGCGCGGGCGGGGACACCAAGCGGAGCTGTTTCACGACCTGACGCCGCGCAGTATGACTTTCGAAGGCTTTTACGAATGGATGGTGGCATCCGCGGCATACCAGGAGAACGAATGGAAGAAGGCCGATTCGTGGAATCCGGCCACGAGTATCGTGTTGCAGCCGGGACAGGAGCGCACTGTGGGTTTGCGCTTCCTGGTGGCCGACTCGATTGAGACGATTGAAAAGACGCTGGCTGAAGCGCGCAGGCCGGTCGCGGTGGGCATTCCCGGCTACATTCTGCCGCAGGATATCGATGCCAGCCTCTTTCTGGAATATCCGCAACCCGTCAAGACCATTGCAGTGGAGCCCGCGGGCGCCATCGCGATAAAGCCGGCCGGAAAAACACCACACGGTTGGCAACGCTACACGCTGCACGGCAAGCAGTGGGGTCGCGCGCGGCTCACCGTGACCTACGCGGATGGGCTGGTGGAGACGGTGCAGTACAAGGTAATCAAGCCTGAGGCCGAAGCGATCGATGACCTGGGTGATTTCCTCTTCACAAAGCAGTGGTTCGACCAAAAGAACGATCCTTTTCATCGTGCGCCGTCGGTGATGAGTTACGACCGCGAGGCGAACGCGATTGTGACCGAGGACAGCCGCGTGTGGATTGCAGGATTGAGCGATGAGGCGGGCGCAGGCTCATGGCTGGCCGCCGCAATGAAAGAGTACGTAAGACCCGACAGGCAACAGGCAGAGCAACTCGAAGACTTTGTGGACAACGTGCTGTGGGGCGGACTCCAGTTCAAGGACGGCCCAAAAAAATACGGCGTGCGCAAGAGCCTCTTCTACTACCAGCCCGACAAGCTGCCGGCAGGCTACTACCGCAGCGATATGAACTGGCACTCGTGGGAGAGCTGGAACCAGGAAGCCAGCGAAGATGTGGGGCGCTCCTACAACTATCCGCACGTGGTGGCGGCGTATTGGGCGCTTTATCGCTTGGCGCGCGATCGCCAGGGCTTGGTGACTCACCACGACTGGCGTTGGTATCTGACGCAGGCCTATGAAACCACGATGGCCATGACGCGCTATGCGCAGGATCTCGCGCAATTCGGCCAGATGGAAGGCGATGTGTTTGTGGCAGTGCTCGACGATCTGCGCCGCGAGGGAATGACCGCAGAGGCTGCGCAACTGGAAGCAGCAATGCGCGCACGGGCTGAGGCATGGCAAAAGCTGGCCTTCCCATTCGGCAGCGAAATGCCGTGGGATTCGACCGGCCAGGAAGAGGTGTACGCCTGGACGCGCTACTTTGGAATGAACGACAAGGCCCAAGTGACACTGGACGCGATAAAAGGATACATGCCGACGATTCCGAGCTGGGGATACAACGGAAGCGCGCGCCGCTACTGGGATTTTCTCTATGGTGGGAAGTATGAACGGCTGGAGCGGCAACTGCACCACTATGGATCGGGGATCAATGCGATCCCGGTGCTCGATGCTTACCGGCGCGACCCGGGCGATCTTTACTTGCTGCGCGTCGGTTACGGCGGCGCCATGGGCGCCATAAGCGGGATTGACCAGAAGGGATTTGCGTCGGCGGCATTCCACAGCTACCCCGACATGATGAAATTCGACCCGTATAGCGGCGACTACGGTCCTAATTTCTTTGGACATGCGTGGAGCACAGGCACCTATCTGACCAAGGATCCGGAGTTCGGCTGGCTGGCCTTCGGAGGCAATGTTGACGTTTCAGGCCCATCGGTATCCGTCGAGCCGCTCGACAGCCTGCGGCAGCGCGTTTACCTTGAGCCACTCGGGCTTTGGCTCACGCTTGATAGCGGGCAGTTCCAGCGTGTAGCTCTGAATGCGGCAGCGAGCGAAGTGGAAATCACTCTCGCGCCTGGGGACGCATACACTTCTACGGCTCTGTTGCGCGTTGAGCAGCCGGCCAAGGTTGCGGGTGTCGGCGCGATTGCACCTCAAGGTGAATTCGAACGAGTGCGCGGAGCCTACGCGGTTCAACTTGGAGACAAGCCGGTGGTTGTTCGGTTGAGCAATCAAGATTGGACTGACCCCACAAAGTGAGGCACAGGTGTAGTCGAAATCGCAGCGGACAAAGCACTACGGAACCATTCAAAAGCGCCGCTTTCTACAGCAAGGCTGCAACACATTCAATCGAAAACAGTTAATTTCACTCAGTTTCAATAAGCTTCAACATATCGTTAAAACTTGTTCGGGACCAGGGGGTCGGAGGTTCAAATCCTCTCTTCCCGACCAATATTTTCAAGAATTTACAAGCTGACCGTGTCGACCATCTGGTACTGACCCAAGTGCCTTGAGGCCGAAAGGCTCGGGTAGCCTATCCAGTTGCGTCTGTCTGGGTCTATACCTCGATCATCTGTTACCCGGTGCTCCCGGCCATCTTCATGCCGAGCGCCGCAGCGGTGCTGGTCTCAAGCTACGCCAGCAACCTGAGAAGCTCGCTGCCCGGGACAGTGCCGATCCTTGGCGGCTTGCCCATTCTCGCCCTGCTGCGGACGACGAATTCGAAGCGCTGACTCGCGTGATGGCCTGGGGCGCGAAGGCTCCGCTTGCACACAAATGAGTTGGGCAGGAAGGCGAACACTCTCGTGCAGTGCGAGCGGCAGCGTCCAGGCAAAATCCACAGGCACGCGTTTTTTTGGGCAGATTTTTATTGACATTCATTTCATCGAGGGTTAGTTTGTCATTCATTCAGTCATCTATATGACTGGATGAGCGGGTCGACAATTGACTGGAATCCAGTTCGCGGGTGGTCATCGGTGAAGGCCGGTTTCCTCTCGCGCAGAACTTTGTGGCCTTTAGCGGCGCCGCGGGATGTGCGGGTGTTCCTGGAAGGCATGCATCCAAGCATGGCTCCGGGAAAATGGGCATGTGCTATGGAGTTCATTCCGATTCGTTTTTCGGGTTGTGCCCGCAGTGCGTGAGTGAACTTTGCACAGGGGCACCGGCGGCTTTCTGGACGCTACAGCACCACAGCCAAGAAAATTTTGAGGAGGACAGGATGAGGATGATTTGCAGTTTCTTGCCAGTTACGAGTTTGCGCCGACTGTGCGCAGACCCTGTACGGATGCTGGGCAGCCTGGTAGCGTTCGCTCTGCTACTCAGCTTGCCGCAGGCCTTTGCGCAAACCATTACAGGCACCGTGCGCGGCACTGTCACCGACCCATCCGGGGCGGTGGTTGCCGGGGCCAGCGTTACGGCAACAAACGTGGCGACGAACGTGAAGACCGGCACCGTCACCAATCAGCAGGGCGTCTATAACATTCAGTTCCTGCCCATCGGCGCGTACACCATCACCGTGACCGGGCACGGCTTCCAGACCGCATCGATCGGACCGTTCACGTTGGAGATCGACCAGATCGCCAAAATCGATGCAAAGCTCCAGCTCGGAAGCGCCTCCACCACGATCAATGTTGCCTCCGACGTCTCGCCGATCCTGCAAACCCAGGATGCCACGCTGGAATCGACTCTCTCCGGCAATACCCTCTCATCCCTGCCGCTGAACGGGCTCAATTTCCAGACGGCAACCTTATTTGTGCCCGGCGCGGTGAATCCGAGCATGGCGTACATGGGCAGCTACGATGGCAACGAGCGCGACGTCGACTGGCTTGGAAGTCCATCGTTCAACGGCAACCGGGCGCAGACCAACAACTACATTCTCGACGGCGTCGAGATGAACGAAACCATCAATAACCTCTCGGCCTACAACCCCGCTCCCGACGCCATTGCTGAGATGCGGGTGGTTACCGGCAACGCCAACGCGGAGTATGGAAACGTCAATGGCGGCGAAATCCTGGTGGTCACCAAGGGAGGAACAAACGGGTATCACGGCAGTCTCTACGAGTACTTTCAGAGTAATATCATGCAAGCCAATTCATGGGCCAATGGCTTGAACAGCCCGGTGACTCAGCTCCCCTCTTCTACCCAGAATCAGTTCGGCGCGACCATCGGCGGTCCAATCATCAGGAACAAGCTCTTCCTCTTCGGCGACTATTTAGGTTTCCGGTATCACAGCGGCGGCCAGGCGGTAGCCACTGTGCCCACTGAAAAAATGCGCACATGTCCCGTTGATAACGGGGTCCCCACCTGCGACTTCTCAGAGCTGTTGACTCCCCAATTTGGAGGCATTCAGCTTTATAACAACCAAAACGGGCAGGGATTCGCGAATGCTACTCCCTACGTTAACGACCAGATCCCGCTCCTCAGTCCCGCGGCCAAATACCTGTGGGCCGATACAAAAGCTCTCCCTATGCCCAACCAGTCGCCTGTACCCGGCGACGGAGACCTGAACAATTACATTGGGTTTACGAAGGGCCAGACCAGGAACGATCAGGGCGACGCCAGGGTGGATTGGAAGGCCAGCGACAGAGACGCGGTGATGGGCCGCTTTACCATCGGCGATGCGTTCGATTTCTATCCTGACACCCTTGCCCCCGTGTTTTTCCCGGCGAACAACTACTATCCCTTCAAGAGCTTTGTGGCCAATTACGTTCATACATTTTCGCCCACGCTGATCAATGAATTCCGTCCGGGATTCACGCGCGAAGTCTGGAACCAGGGCGTGCCGGACGATCCTGACAGCCTGTTCGGCACCGGCGGCGACCAGAAGATCGGGCTTCCGTATGCCAACCAACCCTTCCCCGGATTCAGTGAGATGGCTTTCAGCAGTTGGGAGAGCAATCTGGGGAGTTCCGCGATTGTTACCCAATTCCACGAGAACAACTTCTTCTATGGCGACAGCCTGACCTGGCAGCGCGGCCTGCACACGGTCAAGTTCGGCGCGCAGATCGTCCGCTATCAGCAGAATGCCTACTATTCAGGAAATGGGGGCGCACTGGGATCATTCGGTTATACGGGGCAGTACACGGAAAATCTGAATGCCGGCCAGTATGGATACGGCCTTGCCGACTTTGTTCTGGACCAGAGCGCCAGCGCAAATATCGGCGGCGTATCTGGAGGCGCCGGACAGCGCCAGTTCCGCAATGCTTACTATGCTCAGGACGACTGGAGGGTGGCGCGCAACCTGACTGTGAATATCGGCCTGCGTTACGGCTACGACCAGCCCATCTACGAAGCGCACAACCGCGAGGCCAGCGTCGCCCTGGTAAATTGGACAGATATTTCGGCAACGGGGATCGAATTTGCCGGACAGAATGGCAACAGCCGCGCCCTTTATAACCCCAATTACACTGAGTTCATGCCGCGCCTTGGCTTCGCGTGGGAGGTCACTCCCCGTTTCGTCGTTCGCGGCGGTTACGGAGTGACCGACGACCTGGAAGGCACCGGCCTGAACTGGCGCATGACGCAGAATGCGCCGTACCAGGGCAGCTTTGTGGCTGCTCCCACGCCACCCTCGCCAACCAGCAGCGGGCAAGCGCCGTTGCCGTTGGAAAACGGGTTCAGTCTGGGCGCCGGAGCTCTGCAGGTGAGCTACTTCAATTACAACGCCTGGGATCCAAACTTGAAGCCGGCCATCATTCAGCAATTCAACCTGACCTGGGAGTATCAGCTCGACAACGAGACTTCGTTCAAGGTTGGGTATGTGGGCGAGCTCGGGCAGCATTTGATCACGCCGACGGAAGGCGACCAGTTTACGACCCCTGCGTCGGGAGTTTTGGCCGATGGCGATTGCAGCGGCACCATTGCGCCAGCGGCGCCGGCCTGCAACCTGGTCGGCAACTGGGGCAATCTGCAGGTCACCGAGTCGGAAGGCTTCTCGAACTACAACGCCTTGCAAGCCACCGTTCGCCGTCACAATTCGAACGGCCTCGAATACACCTTCAACTACACCTGGGCGAAGGCGATGACCGACAACGCAGGATTCTACGGCGTGGCCGGCGTCAACGAGTCCTCGTCATTCTTCCAGGACTACCGCAATCCCCGCGGGGACTATGGGCCGGCCGGCCAAGACGCCCGCAACGCCTTCAACGGCTATTGGGCTTATCAATTGCCCTTCGGCCGTGGAAAACAGTTCGGCGGAAACATGAGCCGGATGGCGGACGAGGCCATCGGCGGTTGGAAGTTTGCGGGGAGTGTCATCATGTATTCCGGCTTCCCGCTCACCATGGGCTCGTATGAAAACTACTATGTGAACAGTTGGGCCGCACATGCCATCCAATTCCGGAATATGGGTATTCGGCACCGGACGACTCAAAATTGGTTCGGCACCGATCCGTCGGCGACGCCGTGCCTGAATACCGACGCGAATGGAAACACCATTGACAACGGCGTCTGCGCATACGGCGGCGAATCGTATACCGGCTTTGGTAATGCGCAGAACGGTTCCGAGCGTGCCCCGGGATTCCGTCAGGTCGACCTGGCCGCGTTCAAAACATTCAAAATTACGGAGTCACAGACACTCGAGTTGCGCGGGGAGGCATTCAATGCTCTCAATATTGCCAGCTACGCGCCGCCGAACAACAACCTGTATTCTCCTCAGTTGGGCCTGATCACCGGCACCAACTCCTCGCAACGGATTATGCAGATATCCATGCACTATAAGTTCTGATTCCGGGCTGCGTTCAACCTTCAAGCAGGAGGATTGTTTCTGAGAACAATCCTCCTGCGGATTTCTTTCTGCCGGGCTGCAACGATCGTCCTGAGCGGATGCCTGGCCAGTTCCATAGCTCAAAGTTCAATAAGTGTGGTTGCCGCAAGGGAAGTACTCGATGGGTTTGAACGCGCTGGATCTGGGAGTTATCGCCGCATACCTTGTGGGAGTGACACTCTTCGGCTTGCACTTCAGGCGCAAGCAGCAAACCCTGAAGAGCTTTTTTCTTGCCGGCAAAACCATCCCCTGGTGGGCAATCTCGCTCTCCATCGTGGCCGCCGAAACCAGCACACTTACCGTGATCAGCGTTCCGGGCATGGCCTACGACAAGGACTTTCGCTTCCTGCAGCTGGTGATCGGTTACCTGATCGGCCGCGTGGTGGTAAGTTTTGTCTTCATCCCGCAGTACTTTCGCGGAGAATTGGTGACAGCGTACCAACTGATGGAGCGCCGTTTCGGCCAGAAGCTGCGCGCTTTGACTGCCGGAATGTTTCTGGCTACGCGAGCCGGCGCGGAGGGCGTGCGCGTGTTTGCGGTGGCCATCGTTGTGCGGGTCGCGCTCGGCGCTCTGCTTTCAGGGCTCAGCGACTTTCAGCGTGATTTCTGCGCCATTGCCATCGTCACGCTGCTTACACTCATCTACACGTTCGAGGGCGGCATGACGGCGGCCATCTGGACCGATGTCGTGCAACAGACGATCTATGTGGCCGGAACCCTGGTGGGCTTTTTTACCATCCTGCATATGGTGCCCGGCGGATGGGAAACGGTGCGCAGCGTAGCCGGCCACGCGGGCAAGTTCCGCATCTTCGATTACACCTTCAGCTTCACCACCACGTACACCCTGTGGTCGGGCGTGATCGGCGGAACCTTCCTGACCCTCGCCAGCCACGGCACCGATCAGTTGATTGTGCAGCGGCTGCTTTCGGCGCGCAGCCAGCGCCAATCGCAGATCGCGCTCATCTGCAGCGGAGTCGCGGTCTTCTTCCAGTTCTCGCTGTTTCTCACCATCGGCGCCATGCTGTTTGTGTTCTACCGTTTCTTTCCCCCGGCCGCCGCCTTTAGCCGGACCGACACCATCTTTCCCGAGTTCATCGTCAACCACATGCCGCACGTGGTCAGCGGTCTGCTCATCTCCGCGATTCTCGCGGCCGCCATGTCCAACCTGAGCGCCGCTCTGAACTCGCTCTCCTCCACCACCATCGTCGACTTCTATTTGCGCTTTTATCCCGCCTCGACCGAGAAGCGCCGCGTGCAACTGTCCCGAATGGCCGTGGCAGGATGGGCGCTGCTGCTGTTCTGCCTGGCTCTGGTTGCCCGTCACGGCGGCAAAGTCCTGGAAGTGGGCCTGTCGATCGCATCGGTAGCCTACGGGGCGCTGTTAGGAGTCTTTCTGCTCGGAGTTCTGACACGCACGGCATCGGAACACGGGGCCATGTTGGGCATGATCTGCGGGTTTGCCCTGGATCTCTATTTGTGGTTTTGCACCGGCGTATCGTTTACGTGGTATGTGGTGCTGGGCAGCGGTGCTACGTTTCTTATCGGATATGCCGCAAGCTGGGTGATGCCCCAAACTGAGCGAATCTGCCGTGCCGAGGAAATGAAATGCATGTGAAAGATCTGAAGACAGAGCGCCGCAATCGCGCGACTGAAAATTTTGATTCCATGACGTCTCTCGAGATGGTACAGGTGATGAACCGCGAGGATTCGGCCGTGCCGCGCGCCATCAAGCGGGTATTGCCTGAGATTGCGCGCGCTGTCGACGTGATCTGCAATTGCTTTATGAAGGGCGGGCGGCTGATCTATGTTGGCACCGGAACCAGCGGACGGATTGGCGCGCTGGACGCGTCGGAATGCCCGCCGACCTTTGGCATCGACGTGGGGATGGTCCAGTTTGTGATTGCAGGCGGCGAAAACGCCGTGGTGCATGCCGCGGAGGCCAGTGAAGACTCCGCCGAACTTGGGAAGAGCGATATGGCGGCGCGGAAGCCGGGCAAACGGGATGTGGTGGTTGGCCTTGCGGCCAGCGGAATTACGCCCTACACCGTGAGCGCGCTTGAGCACGCACGCAAGAGGGGAGCGGCTACCATAGCGATCACAAGCAACCGCGGCTCGACGCTGGGAGAGACCGCCGATATTCGCATTGAAGTTGAAGTCGGGCCGGAGGTGCTGGCAGGCTCTTCGCGGCTCAAGGCAGGCACGGCGCAGAAACTGATCTGCAATATGCTGACCACCAGCGCCATGGCCCGCATGGGCTACGTCTACAGCAACCTGATGGTCAATATGCACGTGAAGAACAAGAAGCTGCTGGAGCGGGGCATCGCGATTCTGGAGTTGCTTGCGGAAGTCGATCGAACGGTTGCCGTAGAAGCCCTTGAGACGGCAGAGATGAGCGTTCCGCTGGCGCTGGTGATGTTGAAAGCCCATGTTGGCAAGACCGATGCGGCGCGGCGGCTGCGCAAATCCAAAGGCAACGTTCGTAAAGCGATTGAAGGTTGAAATGCCCAAAACCCCAATGCCCAAAGGGCCGATGCAACTGCTGGATGAGATTGTGAGAGCTGCTGGAGCCAGGACGATTGTGACGGCATTTGTCATCGCCGTGTGCGCGGCCGTGATGCTGCCAGCCGCACATGTTGCCGTGGCGCAGCAGAGCGTTTCCAACCCGGACTTCGTGATTGCCAAGCCCGTCGTCGACATGTATTCCCAGCCAACAGCGGACAGTGACGTGGTATCCCAGGCCATCTACGGCGCCGGCGTGCTCTCGCTCGAACAGCATGACGGGTGGTTGAGGATCCGCACGGCAGATGACTACACGGGATGGGTCGCAGCGTCCGATCTGCTGCCCCTCAAAGACACGCCGTACGCTCCCGATGGCAAGGCGGTCGAGGTTGCTGGATTGAGCGTCAACATCTATCGCGAACCGGACGTAACCCGCCATGCTCCGCTGTTGCTGCTGCCCTGGGAGGCGCGCCTGGAGATAGCTCCCGGCGCGGCGGACGGCAGTTCCCGATGGATCCAGGTTCGGCTTGTCGATGGAACCACCGCCTGGGTGCAGCGCGGCGACATCAGCTCGAAATTTGTTCCGCTGGCGATAGACCAACTGCTTCAACTGGCGCACAGATTTCTGGGCGTCACCTATACCTGGGGCGGAGTCAGCAGCTTTGGCTTCGATTGTTCCGGGTTCACGCAAATGCTGGTGCGGCAACGGGGCATCGAGATGCCGCGGGATGCCGATCTGCAAGCCGCATGGAGTGGCGTCATTCCGGTGGAACGCAAGGACCTGGAACCCGGCGACCTGCTGTTCTTCGGCTCGAGCGCGGCCAAAATCACCCATACGGGTATGTATCTGGGCAACGGCATGTTTATCCACGATACGACCCACGACCATCCCGGAGTGCAGATCAGCCGCCTGGACGACATGCCCTGGACTCGTCTTCTGGTGGCGGCGCGGAGGGTCAAATGACCTGGAGGACGAAATGAATCGACGCGATTGTTTGAAGGCTGCAGGAGCTGTCGCTGCTGGTCTGCCGTTGCCGGCGTTTGCCGCGCAATCGAAGCTGGGCCAGGAGCGGGCCGGTGAACCAGCCACAGTGCTGTGCAATCTCAAACGCCTGACGCTGCGCCACACATGGACGACGACCATGTCTTCCAGCGAATACCGCGATACTGTCCAGGTGGAATACCGGCGCGATGGCGTCTCCGGCCATGGAGAGGGCGCACCGATCATTCGCTACCAGGAGTTTCCGGCATTGGCTATGCAGGCAATCGAGGCGATCGCGGGACAAATCGGCGCGGGCGATCCATGGATGTATCAGAAGTTTCTCGCCCAGCTGAGGAGCGCTCTCGGCGATCACCAACATGCCGCGATGTCTGCCGTCGATATCGCCGTATTCGACTGGCTGGGCAAGAAGCTGGACCTGCCTCTCTACCGGTTTCTGGGGCTGGATCCCACCGATGCGCCTGTTACCGACTTCTCCATCGGCATCGATACGCCGGAGATCACCCGCCAGAAGACACGCGAGGCGGCGGACTTTCCGATTCTAAAGGTGAAGGTGGGCCTCAAGACCGATGAGGCAACCATCGAGGCCGTGCGCAGCGTAAGCGACAAGCCGATTCGCGTGGACGCTAACGAAGGCTGGACGGACAAAGAGGAAGCTATCCGCAAGATCAACTGGCTGGAAGCACAGGGGGTGGTTTATGTGGAACAACCCATGCCGGCCCATATGCTGGAAGAGACAAAGTACGTGCGCAGCAAGGTTCACCTTCCCATCATCGCCGACGAGGCATGCACCGATGTCGCGATGATTCCTCGCCTCACTGAGGCCTATGACGGCATCAATGTGAAGCTCGACAAATCGGGAGGCATTCTCGAGGCCCTGCGCTGGATCCAGGTGGCCCGCGCGGTCAACTTGAAGGTCATGATCGGTTGCATGGTCTCCAGCTCCTGCACCGTCACCGCCGCCGCTCACTTATCGCCATTGGTGGATTACGCCGATCTCGATGGCAACCTGCTGGTAGCCAACGATCCCTGGCGCGGTGTGCGGGTGGATAAAGGAAAACTGCTGCTCCCGACCGGCCCTGGGCTGGGCCTGATCCGGTCGTGACTTACCCCCGGGGCTCCTTTTGGGGCGCCGGACAAATCAATGGACGGTCTTGCTTGCCCGTCGATAAGCTGATGGGCAGAGATTTGAAAAGTGAGGGAAACAAAAGCCGCGCTGGGGCGCTTGGTCTTGAGGTGGACTCTACCGTGGATAAATCCGAAACGTTGACCAACACGAAAAAGAAGCCGCTCCAGTCGATGCTGAACCGTGGAAGCGGCATTCCGCTTTACCACCAGATTCAGCAGCGTCTCCTGGACCAGATACAGTCTGGAGAACTCAAGCCGGGCGAGCCATTGCCCTCCATTCAGCGGATTGCCGCGCGCATGGGCGTCAGTCAGATGACGGTCCGCCAGGCGGTCCGTGCCCTGTGTGAAACCGGGGTGATTTACAGCCGCCAGGGCAAGGGCACATTCATCTCCGGAATCAAACTGGAGAGAGACTTCCGCTACGTTCTTTCCTTTAGCGAAGAGACCATAGCCCGGGGAGCCACGCCCAGTTCAAGGACGCTGTCGTTTCGCATCCAGACGCCAGGCCGCGAGGTGAAAGAGGCGCTGCGTCTAAGCGACAACGACAAGGTCTACTGTCTGCGCCGGGTCCGGATTGGAGATTCGGTTCCGATGGGAATCGAGTCCAGTTCCTTGCCGGTGAGGCTCTGCCCGGGGCTGATTGACGTATTCGATCCCGCGACCTCACTTTACCAGGAGTTATCGGAGCAATACGGAATCCAGTTGATGGTGACGGATGAAGTCATCGAAGTGGGAAAGGCGAAACCGGAAGAAGCGCTCCTGCTGAAGATCGCGGTCGAGAGTCCGGTCTTCCTGTTTACCAGGGTCTCGTATCTCGAAGACGGCACGCCAGCGGAGTACGTAAAGTCGATTTATCCCGGCGACCGCTATAAGGTCGTCAACCGGCTGATGCGCGCCAAGCGCGAGCTTGTTGGGCCGCTGACATCGTTGCAAAGACCGCCGGGAAATTCGGCCGGGTGATTGTCGTGCCGCGTCGGAAGCTTCGCAGTGATTGGAGAACCGCTGCAGACCGGATTAGGAATTCACGTAAGGATTTCAGCAGTGTGCAAGGTGCCGTTTTCTTGAGGAAAACGGCACTTGAGAGCATCGACTCTCCCTACGCCAATTCCTAATCCGGTATAACCGCGCGGAGCAAGTTGAACGAGACAACCGATCCTGGAGTAACGCCTATGAATCACGTACGGCATCGACCTCTTTGCCTCTGTGTTCTGCTGCTAGGCCTGCTGCCTGCCGGCTCGGCGCAGCAGGTCAGCTTCCGCATCACGCCTCTGCGTCCTGTTGCGGAGCTGCGCGCGGAGGCACTCAAGGCGCCGCCGCCCCGCGAGCAGGGAACCTTTCGCAAACCCGATCTGGTGGAGCTGGTCAAGCTCGATCCCACCATCAAGCTCGACATCCGTTACGCAACCAGCAACAATTTTCTCGGCACGCCCGTATATACCCAGGCGCGCGCCTTTCTTCAGCGGCCGGCGGCGGAAGCCTTGCTTCGCGCTCATCGCGAGCTCAAAGCTCTTGGATACGGCCTGATCATCCACGATGGATATCGCCCGTGGTATGTGACGAAGATCTTCTGGGACGCGACGCCTGACGACAAAAAGATCTTTGTCGCCAATCCGGCAACTGGCTCCAACCACAACCGCGGATGCGCCGTGGACCTGTCCTTATACGACTTGAAAACAGGCAAGCAAGTGGAGATGCCCAGCGGCTACGACGAAATGTCCGATCGCGCCTATGCCGACTATCCAGGCGGCACAGCCGGCGAGCGCGCCCGCCGCGCCCTGCTGCGCGAGGCCATGGAAAAGCAGGGATTCACGGTCAACCCGGAAGAATGGTGGCATTTTGACTATAAGGATTGGAAGCAGTATCCGATCTTGAATGTGAAATTCGAGGATCTTGGACAATAATCCACCGGAGCCGGTAACGAAATAGGCGTGATGCGGCCGGTCAATGCACAGCTGCCGCTCAAGGCGCGGCCTCCGTTCAATGCGCGGCGGCCACAGGGGTCAATTCCGGGAGCTTCCAGCGCGTGGCTAGCCGCGCATACGCCGCTTCGGGTAGTTGCACCAGCAACGGCTTGCGCGCCGGATCGAGCCACAGCATCAGGGCCTCCAGATTCGCTTGCGTCATCGCGGTGCATCCGGCCGTACCCTGGTCGCGACTACGCCATATATGGATAAAGACACACGAGCCGCCGCCCGGCACCGGCGCATTCCTGCTGCGCCCGGCAACCGTGCCGTTGTGATCCACAACGATGCCCCATCGGTACGACTCGCCGGAATTCCGCATGTGCTCCGAGCTATTCCAGTCCGGAGCGACTGTCGAGCTATCCACGATCCGGGTATAGTACTTTGAACCGGTGTCGTCCACGCACTCGATCGAAGGCGTGAGGGTCAGATAGGGGAGCTTCAATCCCGGAGGAGGTTGCGCCGCATAGCCAAATGCGGCACCCAGCTCAAAGATGCCGGCTGGGGACTTTCCGTCCCCCTCCCTTTTCACGGGTTCCTGTGCAGCACTTGCGCTGGGATCCGCCGCGGCCAGGCCTATGCCCCATCCCAGGCCATTCTTTCCCACAACAATTGGGATCGGCTCGCCTACGGGACGCCACGCCGCATGCGGAGTGGCGCGCTCAAAACGCTGCAACCGTCCTTCCACCGCGTCCCAGGTGGAAGTAGTCACCACGATCATCTGGGTGGAATGGGCAAAAGTCTCCGCCCGGGCAGCTCGGGACCGCGCCGCGGAAAACGCGAACCCGCCTGCGAGCAGCAGAATACAAACGAAAAAGCGAACAGGCTTCATCAACAGCAGTGTAAGTCATGGGGAGGGAAACCATCGAAGGACAGGTGATCGGCCCCGGGTATTTTGAACCACTGTAAATGTCAGTCTTCGGCATAATGACCCGCCCAAGAAACATGAGCCAAGCGGCGTTGGAGATTTCGGCCGGAAAGAGCCTGGAATGGCGCGGGGACGGAAGCATACATCTGAACAGATAGTGAGCGGGCTGCGGCATATTGAAGGGAGGATTGCGAACGGCAAGATACATCCAGCAGCGTGCCGGGAAACCGGCATCACCTTCACCGCTCCATCGACCCGCGCGCATGCCAGCGGGACGCAGGTCGCCAACAACGTTCCCACCCCCCGGCGCGCCCAACAAGTACTCCAGGAGACCTCATTGAGTGAGCCGTTGAGCTGAATTACGGCGGCAGCTGGAACCGTCCCGGACAAAACAGCGACGGCCGGGACGGTTTCCACTCACGCTTCTGGTCCCGCATCGATATCGACTAATCTGGAGCAATGCCGCTTCGTTCACTTCTTCTAAGGCTCTCGTTTCTCGCCGCAGTTGCTCTCACTTTCGTCACGACCTCACTGGCACAAACCGCGGCCATCCCCGTCACCGTTGATGCCAATGCTCCCACCCACGCTTTTCCGCACTTCTGGGAAGAGATGTTCGGTTCCGGACATGCTTCACTCGCCATGCGCGAGGGCTACCGCAATGACCTTAAGGCAGTTCACGACCAGGTGGGAATGCGATACGTGCGCTTCCACGCCATTTTGCTTGACGATGTGGGCGTGTACAAAGAAGACGGCCACGGAAACGCCGAGTACAACTTCACTTACGTCGACCAGATCTACGACGGAATTCTGGTGCGCGGCGTGCGCCCGATGGTTGAGATCAGCTTTATGCCCTATGCCCTGGCCGCGCGGAACGCTATTCAGGGCTTCTGGTACAAGCCCAATGTGGCGCCGCCCAAGGATTACGCAAAGTGGGATGCGCTGATCCGCGCATTCGCACAACACCTCATCGATCGCTACGGCATCGACGAGGTTGCTCAGTGGTACTTCGAGGTTTGGAACGAGCCCAACATCGATTTCTGGGCCGGCGAACCCAAACTGGCCACCTACTTTGAGCTTTACGACCACACCGCTCGCGCGCTCAAGCAAGTGAGCCCGCGGTTGCGTGTGGGCGGACCCGCAACCTCATCCGCGCACTGGATCCCCGACTTCCTGAATTACGTCAGCGCCAAACAAGTGCCAATCGACTTTGTTTCCACCCACGGCTACGCCGATGACACGGTGGAAGATATGTTCGGCACGCATGAGGAAATTCCCATGCGCGACCGCGTGTGCCGCGCCATCCAGATGGTTCACGGACAGATACAGGCTTCGGCGCAGCCTTCATTGCCGCTCTTTTGGACGGAGTGGAACGTGCCCTCTTACGGTGATCTGAACGCGCGCGACAACTGGTATGTGGGCCCCGCGCTCGCGCACGATGCAAGCCAGTGCGACGGCTACGTAAAGATGATGTCGTGGTGGACCTTCGACGATGTATTCGAAGAAGGCGGCGTTGCCACCGAACCCTTCGTTGGAATGTTTGGCCTGATCGCCGAGGGGAACATCAAAAAGCCGAGCTTCTACGCGTTCCAGCTGTTGCACAAGCTGGGCGATGTGCGCCTTGCAAACTCATCCGATCATCTGCTGGTAACGCGCCGCGCGGATGGAACGCTGGTTGTGGCCGCGTGGAACCTGGTCGATATGGACAAGGTTGCCGAGGGCAAGCCCATCACATTGCGGCTGTCGTTTAAAGGTGTCGCGGCCGGATCGCAGGCCTCCATCGAGTGCCTGGATGAGATGCACGGCAACCCTCTGATTGCCTATCGCAAGATGGGAAACCCTCGTTATCCCACGCGGGCGCAGGTTACCGCGCTTAATAAGGCCTCGGCGCTTCCGCCGCCAGGGCACAAAACTCTCACCGGCGATCAACTCGAACTCACGCTGCCGGTGAACGGACTCGCCATCATCGAGATCCCGGCACACTAAGCGGACGCTCGATTCGCGGTGCGGCAGGTCACACAGCCTGGAGCGCATCGCCTTGACGGGGCGCTTCAAGCCTGACCTGCGCCGCATCAGCTGAGTCCATGCGCTGGTGTACCGCACCTTGGAGATGGCCCAAATGAATGCTTGACAGGTCTTTTCGGCGGATGCAATCTTATCCATGGCGCAAACGATTGTGCAAAGGGTTTTCTGCAAAATTTCCTTGGGAGGAGCAATCTGCGGCTCTTCTCGCCGCAGACCTGGAAAGCCGGCATCGCGGGGATGAATTCGGCCTTTGCGGCGGCTCCTCAAGAAAGAAATTGAGAAGTGGAGAAAGTATGTTCCATCGGGTTGAACATTCGAAACATGGGTTAAAAGCGGGATTAGGGATTCTGATTGCTGCCGGCATCGCGCTCGTGCTGCTGCAAAGTGACGCGCACGCACAACGCGATATGCCTTTCGCGACGGCAGTCCAGTCCCAGAAGGCGGCATCGCCTTCGAATGCTCAACTCGCCGACCCGGCCATCGAACGGCGGGTGGACACCTTGCTGAAGCAGATGACCCTCGCAGAAAAGCTGGGGCAACTGGTTCAATACAGCGGCGACGGATTTCGCGGCGCAGACGTAGCGGCCGCGAGAGACGTGCCTCCGCCGCCCGGAAAGAACCCGGTAAGCCCTGACAGCCCGGACGCGATGCAGCTCATCACCCAGGGCCGGCTGGGCTCAATGCTGAATGTTGTGGGCGCCGAAACCACCAACGCCTACCAACGTGCCGCAGTTGAGAAGAGCCGGCTGCACATCCCGCTGCTCTTCGGCGCCGACATCATCCACGGCTATCGCACGGTTTACCCGGTTCCTCTCGGCCTGGCTGCAACCTGGGATCCAGCGCTGGTGACATCGGTGACGCATATCTCCGCTCAGGAGGCCACGACTGCGGGCGTGCGCTGGTTCTACTCGCCCATGGTCGACATTTCGCGTGATCCGCGCTGGGGACGCACGATTGAAGGCGCGGGAGAAGATGCATTCCTGGGTGCGGCCATGGCACGGGCCTACATTCGCGGCTACCAGGGCGACGATCTTTCAAAGCCGGATGCGGTTGCCGCCAGCGTAAAGCACTTTGCAGCATACGGCGCGGCTGAAGCGGGAAGGGAATACAACACCACCGACATGTCAGAAAGCCGGCTGATGCAGGATTACCTGCCGCCCTACAAAGCCGCGGTGCAAGCCGGCGCGGCCACCATCATGTCGGCATTCAACGCGTTGAATGGCGTGCCTGCGAGTGCCAACCGCTTTCTGCTTACCGACGTTCTCCGCGACCAGTGGGGATTCGACGGCTTTGTAGTAAGCGACTATACGGCGGTTCGCGAGCTTATCAATCACGGAGTCGCGCTGGATGGGGCGACCGCAGCGCGCAAGGCCTTTACGGCCGGTGTGGACGTGGACATGATGTCGCACCTCTACGATGCCGAATTGCCGGCGATGGTCAAGTCGGGCCAGATACCGATGGCGGCAATCGACGAGGCTGTCCGTCGCGTACTTCGGGTGAAGCTTGCGCTCGGGCTCTTCGAACACCCTTACACGCAAGGGACTGAAGTGACCCGCGCCGTACCCGAACACAGGCCGATTGTTCGCCAAGCCGCCGAGGAGTCGCTGGTGCTGCTTGAGAACAAACCTTTCGGCGAGTCTGGGCCGATCCTTCCGTTGGCCTATCGTCCCAGCAAGATTGCGCTTATCGGTCCCCTTGCCGATAACGCCGATGAGATGATCAACCAATGGGGAGATCCGCGCCGCAATCCCGATGTGGTCACGGTAAAGGACGCGCTTGAAGACCGCGCAAAGCGGACGGGCGGCTCAGTGATTTATGCAAAGGGAACTGAGATAGCGGGAACGTCAGAAAGCGGGTTCGGCGAGGCGCTGGATGCAGCCAATCAGTCTGATGTTGTGGTGATGGCGCTGGGCGAGTCGAGCGAGATGAGCGGAGAGGCTGGTTCGCGGGCGCATCTCGATCTGCCCGGCAACCAGGAGAAGCTGCTGAAGCAGGTCGCCGCAACGGGCAAGCCTATTGTGTTGCTGGTGTTCTCAGGCCGGCCATTGATTCTCAACTGGGCGGCGCAGCACGTTCCCGCGATTATTGAGGCTTGGTTCCCGGGGACTGAGGCCGGATCGGTGATCGCGAATGTGCTTTATGGCGATGTGTCGCCCAGCGGCAAGCTGCCCATGAGCTTTCCTCGCGCCGTGGGCCAGGAGCCGCTCTATTACAATCAGCTCCCAACCGGCCGCCCGACCTACGTTGCCGATCTCAGCAAGCCGCCAGACGGAGATACCCGGTTCATCTCGCGCTACACCGACGTGGCCAACGACGCGCTGTTCCCCTTCGGCTACGGCCTGAGCTACACGACGTTTGATTACTCGGGCATGGCTGTTTCGCGCGCGTCGGTGCCGCTGAGCGAAGCCAAAAGCAACGGCGGCCGCAAGCTGATTACGGCAACGGCCACCGTAAAGAACAGCGGCGACCGCACGGCCACTGAGGTTGTGCAATGCTACGTGCGCAACCTGGGCGCCAGCCTGGAACAGCCGGTGCGAAGCCTGCATGGGTTCACGCACGTGACATTGAAGCCCGGCGAATCGAAGCAGGTTACGTTCGACCTGGGCTTTCCCGAACTTTCGTTCTATACCAACTCGGGCAAGGCAGTGATTGAACCAACCCATTACACGGTGTGGATCGGCGGCAGCTCTCTGGCGACCGAACATGCAGACTTTGTGATTGCGCCGGAGTAAAGTTCGAAGAAGAGACCTTCGATGTTCGACGGAGTTCATGCAGGACGCCTGAGCCGCCGCAGCGTGCTCTCTTCGCTTTTGGGCACGGCAGCAGCCTCGCTGGCAGCGCGGCATTCGTGGGCTGCGGCCGGCGTGGCGCCTGGCGCAGCCGAAGAGCCGGGCCCGTCCGAGATCCGCTTTGAAGAAATCGCCGGCAAATCGGAGCTGCACTTCACCACGCTCAATTGCGCCACGCCCAACAAAAATCAGATTGAAACCATGGTGGCCGGGGTTGCGCTGTTCGACTACGACGGCGACGGCTTCCTGGATGTCTATCTGGTCAGCGGCGCTGAGATTCCTTCGCTCGAGAAAACCTCGCCCGCGTACTGGAACCGGCTCTTCCGCAACAACCGCGACGGGACGTTTACCGATGTGACTGAAAATGCCGGAGTGGCGGGTGCGGGCTACGGGATGGGCGTCGCGGTGGGCGACTACGACAATGACGGCCGGCCCGATCTGTTTGTCGCCAATGTCACCGGCAACCAGCTCTTCCACAACAACGGCGACGGAACCTTCACCGACGTAACTGCGAAGGCAGGCGTGGCCGGCGCGCATCACAACGGGCGAAAGATGTGGTCAGTCGGCGCCGGGTGGTTCGATTACAACAACGACGGATTGCTCGACCTGTTTGTGGTGAACTACTGCCAGTGGGAAGTGAATAAGGATCCGTACTGCGCGCTCAAGGCGGGCCTGCGCGCTTACTGCCATCCCAACCAGTACGCTCCGCTTTATAACACCTTGTACCGCAACAACGGCGACGGAACATTTACCGATGTCTCGCGCGAGACAGGCATTGCCGCGGCGTTCGGCAAAGGCATGAGCGTAAGCTTTGCCGACTACGATGGCGACGGATTCATCGATGCTTTTGTCACCAACGACACAATGCCGAATTTCCTGTTCCACAACGTTGGCGGAAAGAGATTTGAAGAGGTGGGAGTGGTGGCGGGGGTGGCATTCTCGCCTGACGGCAACGCGCTTTCAGGCATGGGATCGGACTTTCGCGACGTGAACAACGACGGGCTGCCGGACATCTGGCACACGGCGGTGGAGCACGAAGCCTTTCCGCTTTATGTGAACCAGGGCGGGGGCCAGTTTGTGGATGCGACGGTCTCCAGCGGCCTGGGCCGGCAGACCAACAACATGACTGGCTGGGGCAACGGCATCTACGACTTCGACAACGACGGCTGGAAAGACCTGTTTGTTGCGCGCGCGAACGTGATGGACAATATTCAGCAGGCGATTCCAAGCCAGGCGTATCCTGAGCGCAACTCGATCTTCCGCAATCTGCGCAACGGCAAATTCGAGGAGGTTGGCGACCAAGCCGGCCCCGATTTTCTCATTGCCTCGGCGCACCGCGGCGTGGCATTCGGCGATATCGACAACGACGGGCGCATCGACGCCGTGGTGACGACGCTCAATGGGCAGGTGAAGCTCTTCCGCAACACTTCGCCGACCGGCCATCACTGGATTCTGTTGAAGCTGGTGGGCACTCGCAGCAACCGGATGGGGCTTGGGGCGAAGGTGAGGATCAAAACGGAAGACGGGATGGAGCAGTGGAACGAGGTGACGACCGCGGTCGGCTACGCATCGGCCAGCGATTGCCGCGTGCACTTCGGACTGGGTATGAACAAGCTGATTGAAGAAATTGAGATCATTTGGCCGAGCCGCACACGCCAAGTGCTGCGCAAGGTTGCAGTCGATCAGATTTTGACCATCGAAGAGCCGAAGGCGTAGGGCGTTCTGTTGGCGAGTTGGGTTTTGAGTTTTCCCATGTCCCAGAATCGGTATCCTTCGACTCCGCTCAGGACAGGCTTCGGGCACCCGGCGTCTGTAGTTGTCTTAATGTGTTGTGGCTGTGCCCGCGGAATCCATCACGTCAATTTGCGGAGCTGAATCCGGAGTGTCGCCTGCGGCTGCGTTTTGAGATGCACCGTTCGCATGGCTCATGCGGGCGAATGTCGCTCGCGCTTCGGCTGCGTCCTTTGGGCGGCCTACATGTGCGTAAGCGACCCCAAGCGACCAATAAAGTTTCGACTCCTGTGGGAGAGCCTTCTTCGCAATCTCAAGGTGCGGGATCGATCCCTGATAGTCGCCGGTATCAAGGAGCAGCAAGCCAAGCAGGTAGTGCGGCAGCGCCGAGCCGGGCGCAATCTTCACGGCTTGCTGGGCGTATTCCACTCCCGCCGCGGAATCCACCTTGTACTCCGTCGCCGCAATCTCAAGCCGCGCAAGCACACTGTTCGGCGCCTCCGTTATCTCTTGTTTGAATGCCTCAATCGCGCCCGGACGGTCGCGCGCCTCGAGCAGGAATTTGCCGTAGGCAAAGTGAACGAGAGGGAAGTGCGGGTTTGCCTGCAGGACATAATCATACTCACGCCGCGCCTGATCGTATTCATTCGCGGCAGACAGGCATGCGCCACGCCCGATGTGCTGCACCACGTCGCCCTCCGGCGTACTTTCGGCTGGCGCGGCCTCGCTATTGATGTGCAGCATGGTCATTCCGAAGATTTGAGCAAGATCGGCGCTTCTGACCCCGCTCAGGCAGAGCGAAGAGAGAGCCATGCTTGCCTGCTCATATAGGCTCGCTCGCTGCAGCAGGATGCCCTCGTGATAGAGAACCACCTGGCGCAACTGCGGATCTTGCTCCATTCCGAGTTCTTTGCTGGCTTCAATGTCGTGGAGCGCCTCTTTCTCCTGGCCAAGCTCGAACTCGCACAGGCCAAGCATGGCGCGCGCTGTGCCATATTTCGGATCGAGAGCAACTACTTTTTTGAACTCACCCGCCGCTGCCCTATAGCGATCATCCTTGTAGTCAATTTCGCCTAATGACCACCAACCTTCAACCCAACGGGGATTGAGGGCAAGTGCTTTACGGAAGAGCGGTACGGCTTCATCAAGGTTGTCGGCATCCTGGGCAGCGGTGGCTCTTGCAGCCAAACTTTGAAAGGCCGCCGAAGCGGTTTGTGCCGGGCGAGCCGCGCCAGATGGTCCCTGCGCGCTCACAACGTCGCAATACAGAAAAATCACTACGGCCATGGCGCACGACGCAGCCGCATTCACTCTCCGCACGCGCACTGGTCTCAATCCGAGCATGTTTTTTGAGAATCTCAGATCATTTCCTGCAGTTCAGCATATCTCAAAAAAAGCGGGGCGCGTGACGCGCCCCACTTGCCAAACATCGCGTAAGGTCTAGAAGCTGAACCGTGTCTGGATTTGCACGGTTCTGCTGCCCAGCCCGCTACCCGCAACGCCGAAATCTCCGTTGACGCTGTTGATGGTTCCATCCGGGTTGACGGTGCCAAGATTCGTATCAATCGATGAACCATTGACGTTCGTCTTGTTGAACAGGTTATAAACATCGGCGCGGAACGACAGGCCGGCCTTCTCGCCCAGATACTTCATATTCGGCAGGCCAAAGTTCTTCGTCAAGCTCACGTCTGTGTCGTTGTAGTGCGGACCCGGGAGGCTGTTGCGCTGAATCCCCGGCTGCGGCCCACGCGATATGGCTGGGAACGCTGCCGGTTGAGTATATGTTGGTCCTTTGAAGAACGTGGTTCCGTTGCCGCCGAAATCGGGGTTCACGCCACCAAATCCCTCAAAAACATGGTTCGCCGTGTTCTTGCCGGCACCGCCCAGATATTGTGCCGGACGGATTTGCCCGTAACCGCAGGTTGAGCAATAGAGGTTGCCGCCGACAACGTTGTAGACCGGGTTCCAGGGGAATCCTGTATGCCAGTTCATGATTCCGCCCAATTCCCATCCTCCCACGATCTTTTCGAGCAGGTCATTACTATGGGAGATCACAGGAGACCAAATGCCGAACAGCTTGAAAGCATCCCGCACGTCGTAATCTGAGGGTCCACTAGCCGCGTGCACATCGTAAGGATACGGATCTTCTTCGTATGGTCCTGAGCCCTCATCCGTCGCCTTCGAGAATGTGTACTGAGCATCTGCCTGGAAATGCTGAGAGAAGGTGTGCTTGAGCGTTGCGATCAGGGCGTTGTAATCGCCGCTGCCCAGATTCCCATAGAAATCCACTCCGGTAACGCTCGGATTCAGGGGTATATTATCGGCTGCCGCAACCGCATTCCACTGATTCTGGATGATCAAATTCCGCGTCTCGCTACCCTCGTAACCCAGTGTCGCTACCATATTCCTTGAGAACTGATAGTCCGCTTCCAGTGAGTAGTGGTAATTGGAGATGGTTTTCAGGTTCGACGGGAACGCCGTGACACCAGTCGTACCGGTCTTAGGCAGATTCACGCTGCTGAAAGTGGTAATGGTGGCGGGATTCTGCGGATAGCCAAAGATATTCGTGGCGCTCGAAGAAGTGCCGTAAAGAATACCGCTGCCGGCGCACGTAGGATTCGTAAGAAAGGCCGGATACGCGCAATTGAAGCCAGGCTCGGTTCCATTCGGTGGATTGGCCCAGCCGTTGGCAAGAATGGCGATTTCGTCCTGGTTATAACCAATACCGAAGCCGCCACGCACTACAACCTTGTCATGCATTCTTGTCGGTGACCAAGAAAAGCCGGCCGTTGGTCCCCAGTTGGTCTTTTGCGAGGTTTGCAGATTGCCTCCAAGGCGAATGCTCATGCCGGTCAAGGCATCGGTGCCAGAGCCGAACTGGACCACGCCGAGGTTATTCTCCTTTGAATAAAACCCTCCGTAATAGGACCAGCGCAGGCCGACGTTTACCGTCAGGTTAGGACGCATCTTGTAATCGTCCTGCACAAAGAATCCTGAAACGTCGGTGCGTTCATCCAGCCGCTCCATCGACGGCGTGCCTGTTGTGGCATTGAAAAAGGCGCCGCCTTGGGCATAAGGTGCATCATTCGCGAAATCCCAGAGATTGTGAAAGTTATAAGATGGGATCGAAGCCCAAGGCGCATCGCTCAGATAGTAGAGACGCGTAACATCGCCACCGGCTTTGATATTGTGACGGCCCAGAACCTTGGTGAGGGTGTCTTTGTAGTCAAACGTCCACTGATCCAGAAGGCTGGGGCTCACAGCGCCCAGACTCTGTACGCCTGCGCCTCCAATGCCATCGATGTTGCCCGCTGTCAATCCGAAAGGCGCCTGGGGATTGGTCTTGAGTTCGTTCCACCGCCAGCCGGCTGCGTTGGCCCGGGCTTCGTTAAGTAGTGTCGGGCTGAATGTGTGATTCCAGATCAACGCAAATGCATTGTTGATCTGCGCATGGTGCCACAAGTTAGCCGTGCGGTCAGGACCGTTGTAGCTGGTCTGGCTGTAAGGCACCCAATAGAGAGTACCCGTCAGGTGATCCTTCTGCGTTACGTCTGCGTCGACACGCCCGTTCCACTGGATTGCCGATACCGTAGTTGGATTAACCGTATTGAAAAGGGCTATATCCGGCGTCGTTCCAAGTCCTGAACCCACGCCAGGCGTGCCCGACGAGCCGCCGTAAGACAGGTCCTGACAGCCGAATCCGGAGCACGGCGAACCCGGGTTCACTCCAGGCGAACCCACATTGAGTCCACCAGACTCTGTATTACAGTTGACGCCTTCTGTCAGCCCGATCGATTCGCAGGTGCGGCTGACAATCGTACTGCCTGAGGCGACGCCCTCACCCTTGTACGTCAGAATCGAGGTGGCAATGGGCGCCAGGCCCGAGAGGGAGTCAAACTGCGAGGTGTCAAACCAACTCTGGCCGGTCGAACTGGAAGAATACGGACTGGCTTCAAAATTGAAGAACGCGAAAAGCTTGTTTCTCCAGAGCGGCCCGCCGAGACTGGCGCCGTAGTTATTAAAGCGGCTATTGTCGCGATTGACGCCGCGCTCAGCCGCCGTGCCAGGAAGATTCGATCCTACGCCGTTCCACCGCTGGTAGGCATTCAAGCCAGGGCGATTTACCTTGAAGAACGCACTGCCGTGGATCGTGTTGCTGCCACCCTTGCTGGTCACCTCAATCTGAGCGCCAGAGAAGCGGCCCGTCTCAGCATCGTAGGCGTTAGCAACTACTGTCAGGCTTTCCACAGAATCTTCGCTGGGCGTGATGATCGAGGTGCCGCCCCACACTGCGCTGGTCGTGCTGATGCCATCGATGGAAACGCCATTGGTCTCGTACTGTCCGCCTTTGGTCTGGATCTGGGGTCCGTTTTCAGTCTGGAAGATGCCAGCAGAGGAGGAGCCGGAGCCGCCGGGGCCTTGATTGCCCGGCGTGTTGTTCGAACCGCCGCCGCCGCTCTGCGATCCGTCACCGAAAACGCCGGGGGTCAATTGCGCCAGCTGGAAGACATCGCGGTTATACGACGGCATGTGCTGCACCTGGTCGCTGCTGATGGTGGCGCTCTGCGTCGCTGAGTCGGTGTTGAGCAGCGGTTGCGATGAACCGTTGACGGTCACAGTCTCGTGCACGTCGCCTATATCCAGCTGCACGTCGAGATTGGCCGGTTGGTCGGGAATCAAAGCTACCTCTGCGACTTCCTTTGTCTTGAAGCCGGATCTCTCTACAGTCAACTGGAAGTGATCGCCGGGAAGCGCATTGAACGTGTAGATGCCGTTGTCATCTGAGGTAGCTTCGCGTTTCTCGCTGGTTCCCTTATCCACCAGCGTGACTGTCGCTCCGGGAACCACAGCTCCCTTCGGATCAGTGACAGTGCCACGCAACGAAGCGCCGAACTGGGCACGGGCGGGGATGGCGGGGAGGAGGAGAAGCAGGAATGCCAAGGGCCAGATGGCCTTCAGCGCGGTAAACAGGTTCTTGCCCAAGGGGGCAGAGCTCGAATGGCTTTCTGAGCCGAGGGTTCGCATAACGGGTCTCCTGAAAAGCGGTTGCGGTGTTTCGGTAGCCCTGTAGGAACGGTGGACTCTACTCTCTCAGGGCGGACTTGCTCAATCGATTGTTCTAGCCGGGAAAGACTTGCTCAATCGATTGTGCAACGGTGTACAATTACCACCGAAATGAAATCTCTGTCAACCGGAATTTTGCAGAGGGTGACGTCAAGCCGCTTGTGTAAAAACGCGGAGGGTGCGATTTTTCCATTCCAGGTTGAATCTCTGGAAGATGGAGTAGATGATGCGGTCCACGGATTGCACGTTGACGAAGCAGACCATGGGCCGGGTTCTTCGGCGAACTTCGACGAAGCAACGTTCGATGATGTTGGTGGTGCGCAGCTTGCGCCAGAGATGCTTGGGAAAAGCGAAGAAAGCGAGCAGCTCGGGCAGATCGCGCTCCAGTTGCCTGACCACGGAGGAATATTCGCTCCGCCAGCGACGGCAGAAGGCGCGCGCGGCAGCCTCTGCCTGACGGCGGCCTTTGGCCAGATAAATGGCCTGGGCGTCGACCTTGACGGCGTCGTAGTCGCGCTTGCGCACCTTCTCCAGGATGTTGCGCATCTTGTGCACCCAGCAGCGCTGGTGGGTCGCGCGCGGGTACACGGTTTGGATGGCCGCCGCCAACCCGGGACATCCGTCGGTGACGACCAGCAGCAGCTTGTCGCCCCTCAGGCCGCGCCGGTAGAGATCGTTGAGCAGCGCCTCCCAGTGGGCCTGGCCCTCACCTTTGGTGCGCAGAAAGCCGAGCAGTTGCCGAGTGCCGTCCTGGCGCACACCGTAGGCCACCAGCATCTGCACGCACTGCCGTCCTGCGGGCCGGCGCACCTTGAGATTTACCCCGTCCAGGAATAGATAGGCCCACTCGTCGTTCAGCTTGGCCTGATGAAACTGCCGGACGGCATGGTCCAGATCGCGAGCCAGGTTGGAGACCGTCTGCGCGCTGACCGTCTCGCCCGTCAGCGTGGCCACCACACGGCCCACCTGACGCGTGGAAATGCCGCGCAGAAAGGCCTCGCGAATCAGCAGCGCCACCTCCGGCGCCCGGCGCTGGAACTTGTCCAATCCGGCGGGAAGGAAACCCTTGTCCCGGGTGCGCGCTATGCGCAGCCGCAGGGTGCCGAAGCGGGTCACAAAGTCCCGCTCGTAATAGCCGTTGCGATAGCCCGCCGCCACCCTGGGGCCGCGTTCGTACGACTCGTAGCCCATGTACAGATTGCGCATCCGCTCCGACTCCGCCTCCAGAAAATGCTTCCAGGCCAGCCGCGTCTTGGCTTCCAGGTCGCCCCAGAAGCTCTCCTTCAAATCACTGAGAAAGTGTTGGAAATGCTCGTCAATCGAGATAATCTTCGCCATGGGGTGTAAGTCTCCTTTTCGGAATCGGCTTTAGCTCGTCAGGCCAAAGCCAACTTACACCCTCCTGCCTTTTACACAATCGAATTTACGTCACCTTTGCAGAGAGGGTATCCGGGCGACCCTGAGACGCCCCGAAACCATTCCCCGGGCTGAGGTTAAGGGGCTTCTGAAGAACGCACGGCCAACCTCGCCGGCTGCGTCCCAGGGAGAGTTTCCGGGCGCAATTTTTCCGCAACCCGTCGCAGAGCCGGGAAGGGGATGGGCCGGCGCAACCGCAACGGCATTGATCGATTGGAAGGGAGAAAAACCGGCATGAGGTGCGTGCAATCAGGGATGCTGGGCCGACCACGGCTCAAGCTGGCAGTGATTCTTCCGGTGCTTTGGCTTATGGGAGCTTCGGGACCGGCCCTGGCGCAGTTCCAGCGGACTCCGCTTCAACTCTTGCCTGCCGATGTACTCCCTACCGGAAACGAGTGGATCTCGTTGCCTGACATTCGCGCTGAGGACGGCGCGTTGACCACATTCAATGTGCTCTCGATGCACCACCGGGGCCTGATGCAGGTAGAGGGCGACGCCGGAGGACCGGTGCTGCAGCCGTACTTCACGGCAGACGGCAAACCGCTCGAGTTTCACAACCCTTCATGGGAGCTGATCGAATACTGGATTCCCACGGCGCACCAGACCACGGACGGGCTTGTAGCTACAGTTACCTGGTGCGCTCCTCCGGGGTCGCGAGCTGCTTTTCTGCGCATGACCCTGACAAACAATCGAGCCAAGCCGGCGGACGTGACGCTGGGACTGAGGGCCGCCTTCGGATCCCTGCAGCGCGTGACCTATGTGCCGGTGGAACTGCACGGCGAGCGCACCGTGGCGATGGCTCCCTGGGTCGATCCTGCCGAGGTGTTCAGCTTCATCACCAGCGATACCGACTTTGCCTGGGCCCTGCTGCACCCCGGCTCAAAGGCTCTGATCACCATGCCGCCAAACACGGCAGCGCCGGCCGTTGATGCCAGCCGCACCGTGACGCTCGCGTCCGGAGAATCGGCGGAGGCTCTATTCGTTCTCGGCGCCGGGATCGAGGAGTTCAGCGCCACGCATTATGTGCGTGCCCTGCGCGAGTTACTGGACCGCGACGGCGCCGACGCGGTGATCGACCAGGCTGCAGCCTGGCTCAAGGCGCGTACGCGGACCACGGGCCGGCCGGACCTGGACTTGCTGATGAACCGGAATTTCCTGTTCACCGAACTCTATGCATGGGGCAGGACCATCGACACCGAACAACTGGTTGGAGTCACTTCGCGCAGCCCGCGCTACTACGTCTCGGCAGCTTATTGGGACCGCGATGCGATGCTGTGGAGCTTCCCGGGGCTGCTGGATATCGATCCGCCGATGGCCCGCGATGCGCTCGAATACGCGCTCACCACGCAGTTGCGCGACACGGGCACGCACAGCCGCTTTATCGATGGCATCGTGCTCGAGGACGGGTTCCAGCTTGACGAAGCCGTGGCACCGATTCACGCTCTGGCCGAATACGTGGTCCGAACCAACGATGCCGCATTCCTGGTTTCGCACCAGGCCGCGCTTGAGACTCCTCGCGACCGGCTGATGGGGCGCTTCGATCCCTCGACCGGCCTCTATTCATCGCTGCAGGACCCGCAGGATGAGTTTCAGGTGCTTCCTTTCATCACTTCGGATAATGTGCTTGCCTGGCGCGTGCTTCTCGACATGGCAGATCTCTTCAAGCGGTTGAACAAGCCCGATGAAGCTGCCGGGATAACCGAACGGGCCGCGCAGCTTCACGAGGCCATCATGACTCACTGCGTCAATGCCGGCGCACCCGGCGCAGATGGCCCGATCTTTGCTTCAGCCACCGACGGCAGGAAGGCGGTCTTCACCGAGATGCCTCCGGGTTCATTGATGAAACTGCCCGCGCTCGGATTCATCGCGCAGGACGATCCCGTTTTTGTTCGCACTTACCAGTGGCTGCACTCCAGCGGCTACAAATACTCTTATGGCGACGAGCCCTTCGGCTTTCCCGGCAGCTATCGGCTGCCCTTCACAACTTCCTGGAGCGTGGCAGATCATCTGTTGCTGAAGGCCGGCCACGATCGCGCGCTGAAGGTACTTCTGACGAGCCAATGGGACGGGGGAATCATTACCGAAGGCGTGGATCCGGCAACGGCGCGGATGGACCAGGCCGGGCGGTCATTTGCAACGGGGGCGGGTTACGTGGCCCATACCATCTGCGAGTCAGCGTGTACCGACAAGCCGAAATGAACCCCGCAGGAGGCACAGCGCGGGACAGGCTTGACGGGGAACGTGGTAGTGCGGTGAAATTAGCTCGCACAATCGATTGTGCCGGTCGCCGATCCGAAGCGCGCTATTGGTGTGACTGCGTTCGATACCTCCGGTGCCGAATTCAAAACACTGCGAGAGAAGTCGAGGATCAATGACGAATACCTCCCCCATGCCGGTTCTGAGCCGCCGCCAAATGATTCAATCGCTGGCGGCGCTCGCGGGTTGCACATTGCTGCCTTCCTCGCGCGGGTTTGCCGATCAGGCGTGGAATCCTACGCGCGAAGAGGAGGATTTCCTCGACGATCTAGAGCGGCAGGCGTGCCTCTTCTTCTGGGAACAGGGCAGCCCTCACACCGGCCAGGTCCTGGACCGCGCTCGCAACGATCTCGGCGGCGCGCGCGATCCCCGCCGCATGGCCAGCATTGCCGCCTCCGGATTCGGGCTTACGGCTCTATGCATCGCCGATCGACGCGGCTACCTGCCCCATGCCCAGGTTGTCGAACGCGTCAAAAACACGCTGAGCTGGCACTTGAACACCATGCCTGAGGTGCACGGCTTCTTCTTCCACTTCACCGATATTGAGACCGGCAAACGCTGGTCGAAGTGCGAGCTCTCAACCGTCGATACATCGTTGCTTCTCTGTGGCATTCTCACTGCAAAGGCATATTTTGAAGATCCGGCGATCAAGCATCTGGCCCAGCAGATCTACGAGCGTGTTGACTGGCCGTGGTTCCTCAATGGAGGCAATACACTTTCGATGGGCTGGCACCCGGAGTCGGGCTTCCTGGCTTCGCGCTGGAACAAATATTGCGAGCTGATGATGATTTATCTGCTCGGGATTGGTTCTCCAACGCACCCGGTGCCGCCGGATGCGTGGAACGCCTTCACGCGGCCCGTCATGCGCTACAAGGGCCTGGAGTACATCAGCGGCGACGACCCGATCTTCACGCACCAGTATTCGCAGGCGTGGTACGACTTCAGGAATCGCCGCGACTCCTACGCCAACTACTTTGACAACTCGGTAACGGCGACCCGCGCCCATAAAGCCTTCTGTCTCTCTTACCCGCAGTGGTACTCCGATGACTACTGGGGCATCTCGGCATCCGACTCCGCTGCTGGCTACACCGCGTGGGGCGGCCCGCCTGCCCAGGGAGATATCGACGGCAGCGTGGTTCCCTGCGCCGCCGCCGGCTCGCTACCCTTTCTGCCGGCCGATTGCCTGACCGCGTTGCGCGCCATGCGCTCGCGCTGGGGCAAACAGGCGTGGGGCCGTTACGGATTCGTCGATGCCTTTCACCCCGCCGCCAACTGGTACGATCCCGATGTTCTCGGCATCGACCAGGGAATCTCAGTGGTGATGGCCGAGAATCTGCGCACCGGGCTGGTATGGAGCACCTTCATGAGCAACCCTGAAAGCGTTCGCGCCATGAAGCTGGCAGGATTTCACGGCCAGGGGTTGGGTTGAAATGCGCGCGACCCCAATCCGTTCGATAAGCCGGCGTCAAATGATGAGGACGGCGGCAGCAGCAGCGGTGGGCTCCGCAATCATTCCCCTCTCTGGATGCGGCGGCAGCGCTATTCAGCAAACATCGATCTCGCCGGAATGGCCTCCATCGCTGCCTGTCGGCACGTGGACGCCCTCTGCTGCCGACAACGCGTTCCTCGACGATTTCGAGCAGCAGGCCTGCCTCTACTTCTGGGAGCAGGCCAGCCCGGCAAACGGCCAGGTGCTCGATCGCGCAGCCAACAACCTTGGCGGCGCCATGGATCCCCGGCTCACGTCGAGCATTGCGGCCACCGGCTTTGGACTGGCGGCGCTTTGCATCGCCGACAGCCGCGGCTACCAATCCCACGCGGACATCGTTGCGCGCGTCCAGACTGCGCTCGACTTCCACCTCAACAGCATGCCCAATGAGAATGGTTTCTTTTACCACTTCAACGACGTAGAGACCGGTCAGCCGCTGTCAGGTTCTGAGGTCTCTTCAATCGACACGGCCATTCTTCTCTGCGGCATGCTTACGGCCAGCGCATATTTTGGCGACACGCAGATCGCCGATCTGGCCACGCAGATTTACGAACGCGTGAACTGGCCGTGGATGCTGAATGGCGGCAGCACCCTTGCGCAGGCGTGGCTGCCCACCTCCGGTTTTGAACCGGGCCGCTACGATACCTATTGCGAGCTGATGATGCTGTATCTGCTGGCCATCGGCTCGCCGACCAATCCCGTTGCCGCTTCCTACTGGGATAACTTCGCGCGCCCGGTTTTAAATTACGAGGGATATTCCTATATCAGCAGCAATAGCGATCCGCTGTTTACGCATCAGTACTCCCATGCATTCTTTGATTTTCGCGGCAAAACCGACGCCTATGCTGATTACTTTTCGAATTCCATCGCAGCCACCCAGGCCCACGAGACCTTCTGTTTGGCCTACCCTCAGGTGAATGGCGCGTGGTACAACGAGAACTATTGGGGTATTACCTCGTCGGACTCTGCGGAAGGATACACCGCCTGGGGCGGACCGCCGGCCTTCGGTTCAATTGATGGAACTGTTGTTCCGTGTGCTGCCGCCGGCTCGCTCGTGTTTTTGCCTAATGAGTGCCTCTCAATGCTGGAGGCCCTGAATGCAGCATCAAGCTCGACTCCGGCGGTAGGGCGCTACGGCTTTGTCGATGCGTTTCATCCCTCCGCCAACTGGTATGACACCGATGTACTGGGCATCGATCAGGGCATCTCGGTGCTGATGGCCGAGAATCTTCGCACCGGGCTCATTTGGTCAGCATTTATGAGCAACCCTAATTGCGTTCGGGCGATGCAGCTTGCCGGTTTCGTGAACCGGAGCTGACAGCGTTCGAATGCAAGACTGCAGTGGCTTCGAGTTTCAACACCGTTTTTTCTGAAAGGCGGCATGGTGGCCCCCAAACAGGTTAAGCCGATTTCTCTCAAGGAATTCTCGGCGGTTCTCGGTCTCTCCCAGTCCACGGTATCGCGCATAGTGAATGGCGAGGCCGATCGATTCCGTATTTCCCGCGATACGCAGCAGCGCGTTCTGCATGCCGCCGCTCTCTACGGTTACACGGCAAACTCGGTTGCCCGCAGCCTGCGCCAGAAGCGCACTTACACCATCGGCGTCATCGTCCCCGAGATCAGCGAAGGTTACTCGACGGCGGTTCTTGGCGGCATTGAAGACGAGTTACTCAAGGAAGGGTTCTTTTACTTCGTTGTCAGCCACAGGCACCGTAACGACTTACTCAGCGGATACCCGCGCATGATGCTTTCCCGCTCGGTTGAAGGGATCATTGCCGTCGATACGAATATCGAGGACGATTTGCCGCTGCCCGTGGTAGCGGTTTCGGGCCACGCGCACCGCGACGGCGTGGTCAACATTCAGCTGGACCACAACAAGGCCGCCGAATTGGCTCTGACCCATTTGAAGTCGCTTGGGCACAGACAGATCGCGTTCATCAAAGGCCAGGCACTCAGTTCAGACACGCGCCGGCGCTGGCTTGCCATCGTTGAAACGGCAAAGACTCTGGGCATTTCCATCGATCCTCAATTGGTTGTGCAGTTGCAAAGCCTGGAGCCAGGACCGGGGCCTGGATTCGAGGTGATGCGTGAACTGCTTCAAACCGGCCGGCGCTTTACGGCAATCTTTGCTTTTAACGACCTGACTGCGATGGGCGCAATTCGCGCCCTCCGCGAAGCAGGTCTACGCATCCCCAAAGACGTTTCCGTGGTTGGATTCGACGACATTCTGGCTGCGGCCACGAACAATCCGCCGCTGACAACTGTGCATCAGCCGCTCAGAAGCATGGGGCAGGAAGCAGCACGTACTTTACTGAGGCTAATCCGCGAGAAAGACCTGCGGCCCCACTCCGCGGTGGTTACAGTTCATCCCAGATTTGTGGTGCGCGAATCCACTGCGCACGTCGCGTCGCAAATGCCGGCGCCGGCGGAGAGTCTGGCGCATTGAACCCGCGATTCATGCCGGGTCCGGGCCTCCGGCCCCCTGGCGAGCCTGTTGCGGACGACGACCTCCGCGCAGCGAAGGACAACGGCAACACGGCGAACATTGCCGGCACGGTGACCGGGCCGACCGCAAGCGCAACTCTCAAGCTGGTTCAGAATTTGCCCGGCACTCCACGATGCCTCGATGGGCTGTGGCGAAAAGACGGAGAACCGCCTTCAACGTAGATTTGAGAATGAATCAACGCTTCCCCTGTCCTGGTCAACTCCGACCGTATCGCAGCCCTCACTCAACGGCCCGGCGCAGCGCCAAATTACGGCTCCGCATACGCCGTAAAGGTGTAAGCGGCAGAGTAGACGGGAGACGCCACGAAAGAGCCGTAGTCGGTATACAGCGTCGCATAGATGGTCTCGCCGTTGGTGGGCAGGTTGTTAACCGTGGCGGAGGTGGCTGTGATCTCGCCGGAGGCGTAGAGATTGTTCGCGCCCGGTGTCGTTCCCAGCCGGAAGTTGTACCCGGTGACCCCCGGAGCGGCGGTCCAGGTGAACGTCACCTTGGGGCCAGCCAGCACCGAGCCCGTGGCCGGAGAGGTGAGCGCCGCCTGGGTCGCCGCCGTAAAGGTGTAGGCGTTGGAGTAGGCGGGAGAAGCCACGAAAGAGCCGTAGTCGGTATACAGCGTCGCATAGATGGTCTCGCCGTTGGTGGGCAGGTCGTTAACCGTGGCGGAGGTGGCTGTGATCTCGCCGGAGGCGTAGAGATTGTTCGCGCCCGGTGTCGTTCCCAGCCGGAAGTTGTACCCGGTGACCCCCGGAGCGGCGGTCCAGGTGAACGTCACCACAGGGCCGGACAGCACCGAGCCCGCGGCGGGAGAGGTGAGCGCTGCCTGGATCGCCGCCGTAAAGGTGTAAGCGGCAGAGTAGACGGGAGAAGCCACGAAAGAGCCGTAGTCGGTATACAGCGTCGCATAGACGGTCTCGCCGTTGGTGGGCAGATTGTTAACCGTGGCGGAGGTGGCTGTGATCTCGCCGGAGGCGAAGAGATTGTTTGCGCCCGGTGTCGTTCCCAGCCGGAAGTTGTACCCGGTGGCGCCCGGAGCGGCGGTCCAGGTGAACGTCACCGCGGGGCCGGACAGCACCGAGCCCGCGGCGGGAGAGGTGAGCGCTGCCTCGGTCGCCGCCGTAAAGGTGTAAGCGGCAGAGTAGACGTGAGAAGCCACGACAGAGCCGTAGTCGGTATACAGCGTCGCATAGACGGTCTCGCCGTTGGTGGGCAGATTGGTAACCGTGGCGGAGGTGGCCGTGATCTCGCCGGAGGCGAAGAGATTGTTTGCGCCCGGTGTCGTTCCCAGCCGGAAGTTGTACCCGGTGGCCCCCGCAGGGGCGGTCCAGGTGAACGTCGCGCTGGGGGGGTAAGTACCGATCCCGCGACGGGAGAGATCAGCGCTGCGATGGTTGAGGTTGTGAGGCTCACTCCAGTGCTTGGCAGCGACGCCAGGATCAACTGCGGAGAGAGGTTCGGGTTCAGGATGAGGGACGCCGTCAGTTGGTCGTCGATCGTGCCGTTCGAAATGACCAGATTGCTGAAGGTGGCCGCGCCGGAGGAGAGACCTGCCGTGGTGGTGCCGCCCAGCAGGCTGGCGGTGTCGGCCATGGTCACCGTGCCGGTGGCCGCGCCGGCCAGATCGCCGCTCTCAGTCAGCGTCACTACTGGCGCGGGAGCGATGGCCGTGCCCACATACGCGTCCGCCGGAGGCTGGGTTGTGAAGCCCAGCCCGTAGTTGCTTTGCACCGCGCCGGAGTCGACGCAAGCCGGGTTCGGCGCCGTGTACCCGGGATAGTTAGCGTTAGAGTTCGGGTCGCCGCGCTGGTCGGTGGTCACGCCGTTGGGAATGTTGGCAGCGAGACCGCCGCAGATGGCCGCGCTGCCTGGCTGCGGCAGCATGGTCTGCGTCGGCCCGCCGTAGTTGCCCAGCGGAGCTAGGCCGGAGGAGGCCGGGGGCGTGGCGGACGGCGCGTTGTAGTAACCCACCACGTTGCCGCCGTTGTTGCCCGCGGTGAATGTCGTGTTACCCGTGGTGTCGTCCAGGTCGTCGTAATTCCCGGGGCTTGCCTGCGTGCCCAGCTGGTTGCCGGAGACCACGCTGTTGCCCAGGCTCAGAGATCCGCCGAAGTTGTAGATACCCGCACCGCCCGTGCCGGCGAAGTTGCCGGCGATCGTGTCATTCGCCGCCGTAGACGTGCCGCCCGAGTTGATGCCGCCACCGTAAGATCCCGCCGAGTTCCCCGAGATGGTTGAGTTGGTCAGCGTCAGCGCGGTCCCGTTCTCGCTGTCGATGCCGCCGCCATAGGAATAGCCGCCGTTGCCGGATATGGCGGAATTGCCGGAGATGGTGCTGTTGCTGAGGGTCAGGGTGCCCACGTTGTCGATGCCGCCGCCATAGGAATAGCCGCCGTTGCCGGATATGGCGGAATTGCCGGAGATGGTGCTGTTGCTGAGGGTCAGCGTGCCCGCGTTGTAGATGCCGCCGCCATAGGAATAGCCGCCGTTGCCGGATGTGGCCGAGTTGCCGGAGATGGTGCTGTTGCTCACGGTAAGCGCGCCGTTGTTGCTGATGCCGCCGCCGCCCTCGCCGCTGCTGCTGGAGCCGTTGCTGATGGTCAGGCCGGAGAGGGAGGCGGTTGTGCCGCTGTTTACGAGGAAAATTATGGTGGCGGAGTTTCCGCTCACGGTCGCTAACCCGCCCCCGGCGATCGCCGTATTCGGGGCAATCGTGAGCGTTCCGTTCATCAGCGTGATGGTCTGCGCCGATGCAAACGCCGTCGGGTCGAAGGTGATGCTGCCCGCGCCCAGGCTGGCTGCCTCAAGCAGTGCGTCGCGCAAGCTGCAATTTCCGGGGCCGGTCGTGGTGGGATTGGGCGTGCAGTTGGAGGCCGTGCCGGAATCGTCGGCCGCGGTGTTCACCACCAGCGAATCCGGCGGGTCCACGGTCAGCGTAAACGACTGCGTTGCGTTCGGGCTGATGCCGTTGCTTGCCATGATGGTGATGGGATAGGTGCCGTCCGCGCCCAAAACGGGCGTGCCCGAAAAAATCGCCGTGTTGTTGCCCTGGTCGACGAAGGTGACGCCGCTGGGCAGCGCGCCGGTTTCAGTGAACGTGGAGAAGGGATAGCCATTGGCCGAAGCAGTAAAGCTGCCGCTCTGGCCCACCTGGAATGTGGTGCTGCTGGCGCTGGTAATGGCCGGCGCCTGATTCACCGACAGCGTGAAGTTCTGCGTGGCATTGGGGCTGACGCCGTTCGATGCCGTGATGGTGAGCGGATAAGTGCCACCTGTGCCGGCCGCGGGCGTACCCGACAGGACGCCGCTGGAGCTCAGAGAAACGCCCGAGGGCAGAGCACCCGTCTCAGAAAATGTGGGCGCCGGGTAACCGCTGGCGGTGACGGTGAAGCTGCCTGCACTGCCCACGGGAAAGGTTGCGCTGCTGCTGGAGGTGATGGCCGGCGGCTGGTCAATCGTCAGCGTGAAGCTCTGCGTGGCATTCGAGCCCACACCGTTCGACGCTGTGATGACGATCGGGTAAGTCCCGCCCGTCCCCGCCGCTGGCGTGCCGGAGAGCAGTCCGGCGGAGCTGAAGGTCACGCCGGCGGGAAGGACCCCGGTCTCAGAGAATGTGGGAGCGGGATTTCCGGAGGCCGTTACGGTGAAGGAGCCTGACGAACCGACCGTGAAGGTGGTGCTGGAGGCGCTGGTAACGGCCGGCGGAAGGAGAACGTCCACCGTGCTGGTCGCAGTCTCACTGCTGACGACTCCGTCGCTGACGGTCCAATCGATGGTTCGGGGCGTCGCGCTCGTGCTGGTGGTAGAGAAAGTCACGCTTTCCAGCGCCGCCTGGTAATCGGCGACGCTCGCGGTGCCGGTCAGCGTCAGCACGCTGGCGCTGAAGCTGCCGGTGATGCCGTTTTGATTGGTGAAGCTCAGCGTGTCGCCGGTGCCGAACCCGCTGGCGATCGACACTGTCGCGCTGACCAGCGTGGAGCTCGACACGTCGCTCACCGTCAGCCCGGGATCAAGCGCCACGGGGCTGCCGCCGCCGTCGAACGTCGCGGTCGCCCCAGCGGTCACCGTGGGCGCAATGTGAACGTCCACAGTGCTGCTCGTGGTCGCACTGCCGACGATGCCGTCGCTGACGGTCCAATCGAGGGTGCGGGCCGTCGTACTCGTGCTGGTGGTGGAGAAGGTCACGCTGTCCAGCGCCGCCTCGTAGTCCACCGCGCTCGCCGCGCCGGTCAGCGTCAGCGTGCCGGAACTGAAGCTGCCGGTAATGCCGTTTTGATTGGTGAAGCTCAGCGTGTCGCCAGTGCCGAACCCGCTGGCGATCGACACTGTCGCACTGGTCGGGTAGTAGCCGTCCGCGTCCGAAACCGTCGCGCCGGAATCGATCTCGATCGCGCCGTCGCCGCGAATGAAGGTCACCGTGCCGCTGGCGTCGACGACCGGCTGGACCTCCACGACAATGCCTTCGGTGGGCAGGGTCTCGGTGCCGCCGTCCTGATCCGGAACGTTATAGGCATCGGTGAGCGTCGCCGGACCGATGAGACTGCTGCCAAACAGGATCTCGTTCGCCGTCGTGTCGTTCGGAACCCCGGTCGACGTATCGACGTAATATCCGCCTGACGGAACGTCGAGGGAGATGCCCACCGGCACTTGTGACAGAGTGGTGGTGGCGAGCGTCTGGTTATCGGACAGCGTGACCGACATTCCGGTCGAGTATTTCGCGCTGTAGATCGTATTGCCGGAGTTGGCGCTGAAATTGACGGTCGTCCAGTAGAGCGTATCGGTCGCGGGATCGACGGCAATCCCATAGGGGTACACGGTGCCGCTGGTGGAATAGCTGACGAGATCGCCGTTGATGATTTCCCCGGTGGTCAGGTTGGCCACCCCGACTTCCTCGACGTTGGTCAGACCGGGAAAGCCGTTGGTGTAGAACAGGAGATTGTTCGTGGTGTCGATGGCGATATCGGTCGGGGAGTTGGCGGCGCTGCTGAGATTGACCAGTTCAGTGGCTGTCCGGGTGCCAGTGCCTTGAGCGCTGATCGTATAGATGCCGGTATCGGTGTTGGGGCTGGGTACGTTGACGTCGGTCACCGCGAAATAGAGCAGGCTGTTTTGCGGGTCGAAGGCGAGGCCCTCGATGGCGTCCCCGCCGCTGTTGCCGGACGTGTAGATGACCGACGGTGTACCGGTGCCGTTGGTGTTGCCCTCAATGATCTCACTCGTGTTGCCATACGTGCCGCCCGAGGCAAGGTTGGTCGCGAAATAATGGCCGGCCGATGGGTCGATCGCGAGGCCCTCGAGCTGTAGGAAGGAAACAGATGGGGAGCTGTTGACATCGGTGGGGTTGGTGGCCGCTGCGCTGCCGTCCACGTCGACCGTGTAGACCCCGGTTTGCGAGGTCGTGGAGGATGTGGTGATGTACCAGACCAGAGCCGGGGTCTGCGCACCCGCCGTGAGCCCGCCGGCGCTGAACAGCAGCGCTGCGCCGAAGACGGCGATGAGGTTGAGATTGCGGCGTAATGCAGCAATACGAAGGCAGGCAAGGCGGCTTGACGGCATGGCGTTCCTCGCGGGAGAACCTGTGCTCTGTGCGCGTTTCGTTGCGCGCAGGCAGTTATGCAGGCGAAATCGGATGTCGAACGAGACTTTCCTCGCACTCCCATGAGGATCGTCGCAATGCGTCGGTCTTTTATTTCCGGCAAAAGCCGGATTCCTTATGTCGAACGCTTGGCCCGTGTCTGAGGAAAAGGTGAAAACAAACGGCATCGTAGAGCAGTGATTTTGAGAAAACGATAGGGAAGATAGCCGTTGGCCTTGGGGAAGCCGTTGAAGGAAATCAAAAAGAATCTTGCAGATGAGCCAGTGAAATGTCAATCAAATACTTGGTGTGAACGTTTTCATGCGGATGAATCTTCATTGAATCCGCTTTGGTCCGCTGCTATTCCAAAATCGGCCCGAGCTGGATCGGAATGAAGGCGCACGCCGGTAGTTCGCTGCTGCGGGCTCTTCCCCCGTACCCTATTTCAGCTCAGAACACCAGCCTGCGCAGCGATACGTGGGTGTTAGCGAGTTGACGGGTTGAGGTTCGTGGTATCCCACATCCTAGAATCGGGGCATGGTGCACCCCGTCGAGTCTCTGAGCTGACCTCAGATGTATTCCCTGAAGAGTTCGGGTGAGGGTGCGGGAATCACGGCCCGGCCCACCAGCATGCCATCCTCGGCAACAGTTTTTGAGGCTGCCGAAACCGCTGCCTGAACGCTTGAGACGTCCCCGGCCATGAGGACAAATCCTTTGCCGCCGAGCGCCATGGCAAGGTGCACGCGGAGCAGAACAACATTGGCCGATTTGACCGCCGAATCGGCAGCTTCAATGGCGCTGGCAGCAGAAAAGGTTTCAATGATGCCAATTGATCGAAGTTGATCGGTATTGATGTCGACCGCCTGCGATACTGCGGCGAGAACAGTGGGGTGGACGCGAGCGATCTGGCGTCGCTCGATCAGGGATGGGCCGGCGGAAGCTGCTCCGGCGTGGAGCGCAGACTGGACCGAGGTGACATCGCCAGCGACGACAATGAGGAACTTGCCGGAGCAGATGGTGCGCGCGAGGAGCAGGCGAACCGCGGCAGCCTTGAGCATCGAGTCCTCAACCACAAGGCCCGAGGCTACGCTGGAGAGTTCGATGAGTCCAACGGAGTTGATTTCCGATTCCACTTTGGCTCCTTTCAATCGCATCGCAAGGGCAGAGGACGCTGGGGCGACGGCTGAGCGATTGGCCGCAGACCTGGTACGCAGCTCATGGCAAGGCCTCAATCGCGATGGAGTCGCCGGCGATTGTCACCACGCCATTGATGCTCGCATGGATGCGGGCGCCGAGTTTGCCGCGTTCCGGCGCGGCCAGCAGATCCCCTACTCGAACTCGTTCGCCAGTTCTGACCTGGGGCAACGCGGCGGTTCCAGCGTGTTGTTTGAGCGGTAGAGTCACCCTGCGCGGCGCAAAGTCATGGTCGATAAGCGGACCTTTGTTTTTGTATTCGCTTAAACCGAGCCTGGCGATGAGGCGGCGCATGGGAACGCGACGGAACTCAACCATCGGGTGCGCGCTGATGGATTCGGGCGAGCCTTTGTAGACCAGGCCGCGCTCCCGCGCCAGCGGCTTGGAGTGGGCGCAGACATTCTTGGGGTCGAGATCCTCAGGACAGGCGAACATGGTGCAGAGATTGCATTCGCAGCAATAAAGTGTGCCGGCAACCATTGCGTCGGCGCCCGCCGCAAACCCCAGGCTCTGCATGGCGCGGTGCGGTTCGATGGGATGGCCGAGAAGGAAGCGCGGGCAGAACTCAGTGCAGAAGCGGCACTGGTCGCAGGATGAGCGGCCGATGCGGGCGATCTGCTGCCAGGGCGCGGTGTGCCGGCGGATGAGATTGTGCGAAGCGGGCAGCACGACGATGCCGCCGGTAGTTTTTGTGACTGGAATTTGGAGCGATGCGGCGGGTTTGGCCATCATCACGCCGCCCAGAAGAACTGCGAAGTCAGGGCAGGTTGCGCCGCCTGCGGCATCAATCACCTCGCCAATCGAGATTCCGACAGGGACGCGCAACGTACACGGATTTTGAACTGCTCCTGCCACGGTGAGGTACTTGTGGGTGACGGGCCGGTCGAGGCCGATGTTCATGAGCGTCTCGACATTCGCCACCACGGCGTCAACGTCTTTGGGCAGCCCTCCCGGCGGAATGATGCGGCCGGTGACCAGATGGACGAGAACGAACTCGTCGCCGGCGGGGTAAACGTCGGGCAATGGAACGACGCGAATACTTGCCGGGACCTGGGCGCGAAGCCTGTCGGCGATCTCGTGGTATTTGTCTTTGATTCCGATCACGCCGTCGCGAGCGCCAACGACTTCCATCGCGATTTGAAGCCCTTGGAGAAACGGCTCAGCCTGATGGAGCAGGAGTTCCTTGTCTTTGTGCAGCAGTGGCTCGCACTCGGCGGCATTTGCAATGAAGGTCGAAACCCGGGTGCGGAGCTTGGCGGCCGTGGGAAACCCGGCTCCGCCGGCGCCGACGATACCCAGCTCATCAATCCTGGTGAGGGCCTGGTTGAGATCGACCGGGGGCGAAGAGCCGGATTTAGATGGTGTTCGGCTGTCCATGCAAAATTCTCGACATTATTGATTGACTTTGATTGATAAAATACCATACTATTTCCATAACAATCAATCTTGAGCAAGATTATGATCTGTCTGATTCCGAATATCGGGAGCACTTCGTTCAAGTACCGGCTCGTCGACATGCAGGAAAACGAGAGAGTGCTGGCCGAGGGGCGTATGGAGCGAATCGGCCAGCCCGGAGGGGCGTGCGCCAGCCACGCAGCCGCGATCGAGAAGTGCCTGGCGGAGATTGCCGGTCCCGGAAAGGCAATCGCGAGCCTGAACGAAGTGGACGCGGTGGGGTTCAAGGTGGTGCACGCCGGACCGATGAACGCGACGCAGATCATCGATGACGCGTTTCTGGCTGCGATGGAGGAGTTCTCGTTCTTTGCCGCGGCGCACAATCCGCACTATATCGCGGCCATCAGGGCATTCCGGCGGGTACTACCAGGGACGCCGCTGGTTGCGGTGATTGAGACAGCGCCCTATAGGCAGATGGAAGAATTCGCAACGACCTACGCGGTTCCCTATGCATGGCGGGAGCAGCACGGAATACGGCGCTACGGCTTCCATGGCGCAAGCCACCGCTCGGCCAGCCAACGGGTGAGGGAACTGATGCCGGGCGGAAGTGTCCGGCATATTTCCTGTCACTTGGGCGGGAGTTCGAGCGTGGCAGCATTCGCCGATGGCGTTGCCGTTGACTCGAGCTTTGGAACATCGCCGCAGTCGGGATTGCCGCAGAGCAACCGGGTTGGCGATATCGATGCATTTGCCGTGCTCTACATGATGAAGAAACTCGACCTCGACCCCGATCGGATGGCGGCGGTGTTATGCAGTCAGTCGGGACTTGCCGGGATCGGCGGCGGCAGCGGAGACATCCGCGATCTGGAGCAAGAGGCGCAGCGCGGGGACAAGCGCGCACGGCTGGCATTGGATGTATTCGTGCGGGCGATCCGGCACTACCTGGGCGCATTCATGGTCTCGCTGGGGGGCGTGGACGCGATCAGCTTCTCCGGCGGAATTGGCGAGAACAGCGCGGCGATACGGAGCGCTGCGTTGAGAGGCCTGGCCGCGTTCGGGATTGAGCTGGACGAAGAAAAGAATGGTGCGCTTCGAGGGGAAGGGACGATTTCGTCGGATGGCTCTCGCGTGCGCGTGATGGTGATTCCGGCCAACGAGGAAGCGGTGATTGCGCGGGAGACCGCGGCAGCTGTTGAGCGAGCGCGAGCTTTGGCCGGGATTGGTGCGACGGCGTAACGAATTCGAGGGCGCTGGAAGTATCTATGGGAAGCAACGGAAGAATCCCGGCTGGGACAGGCGTCATGGAGCGATCGGCGGTAGAGCGAATCGTTCGTGAAGTTGCGCTCGAATATCTGAAGCGGGCCGGCGAGAGCGCGGCGCCTGAACTGGTGGTGCAGACTTCGTCGCGGCACATGCACATTTGCCGCGAGGACATGGATGTGCTCTTCGGGCCGGGATCGGAGCTCACTTTCGATCGCGCGCTCTTCCAGGAAGGAAACTTCGCGGCCAAAGAGTCGGTGACGATCGTGGGTCCGCGTAACCGGCTGATTTCGAATCTGCGCATTCTGGGGCCGATGAGAAACAAGACGCAGGTTGAGCTCGCGTTTACTGACGCCATCATGCTCGGAATCACCGATATCCCGGTGCGGCTCTCGGGCGATATTGCGGGTTCGCCGGGCGCGATCCTCATTGGGCCCAAGGGCGTTGTGGAGCTGAAGGAAGGCGTGATTCGCGCCGCCATCCACGTGCATATGAATCCGGCCGAAGCGGCGTATTTTGGCGTAACCAAGGGAGGCACCATGAGGCTTCGCGTGGGAGGCGAGTCGGGACTGACCTTCAACAAGGTTCGTGTGCGTATTGACCCAAATGCCAGGCTGAATGTGCACATGGATACCGACGAGGCAAATGCCTGCGGGATGCATTTAACCAGGGAAATCGAGCTTTTGAAGTAGCACCAACAAGAAGGGGAAGCGATGAAGCAAGCGCTGGGAATGATTGAGACGAAGGGCCTGGTGGCGTTGTTTGAAGCGATTGACGCCATGCTCAAGTCAGCGAACGTGACGTTTGCAGGCTGGCAGACAGTTGGAGCCGGGCTGGTGACCGCGTTCGTTGAAGGCGATGTAGCCGCCGTAAAAGCAGCGACCGATGCGGGCGCTGAAGCAGCGGCGAGGATTGGCGAGGTGGTCAGCGTGCAGGTGATCTCACGCCCGCACGACGAGCTGCCGAGCTTTGTTCAGCACTCCGCAAAATCTGAAATCGATGAGCCGGTAGCAGTATAGGCGGCGGGAGGAATAGGAATGAGTCAGGCAATTGGATTGATTGAAACCAGGGGACTGGTGGGACTGGTTGAGGCCAGCGACGCCATGGTCAAGGCGGCCAGCGTGGAGCTGGTGAAGACCGTGCAGATCGGCGGCGGTTATGTGACGGCGATTGTGCGCGGTGACGTGGGCAGTGTTCGGGCGGCAGTGGACGCAGGTGCGGCAGCGGCAAAGAACGTTGGCGAACTGGTTTCGTCGCACGTGATTCCGCGTCCGCACGACGCGCTGGTAGCAAGCATGTTGCAGTAACCGGCAGGGAGAGGCAGAAGATGGCAAACGAAGCAGTGGGAATGATCGAAACAAAAGGCCTGGTGGCGCTGGTGCAGGCCACTGACGCCATGCTGAAGGCGGCGAGCGTAAAGTTCATGGGCTGGAACAAGGTGGGCAGCGGATTGTGCTCGGTTTATGTTTCAGGTGATGTGGGCAGCGTGCGCGCCGCAGTTGATGCGGGAGCGAGCGCCGCCAAAGAAGTGGGAGAAGTCGTCAGCGTGCATCTGATTGCCCGCCCGCACAGCAATCTTGCAACCGTGCTTCCCAAATGAGAGGCGCGGCGGACATTGTGGAGATGGGGTGATCGGGCATGTTTATCGCAAAGATCATCGGCAACGTAGTAGCGACGCAGAAGATCGAGAAGTTCAAAGGGATGAAGCTGTTGCTCATCCAGCCCTACATCTGCCGGGAAGGCAAGCTGCAGATTTCGGGCAGTTCAGTCGTCGCCGTTGACAGTCTCGGGGCGGGGATTGGCGAATGCGTGCTGTTTACGCAGGGCAGCTCGGCCCGGCTTACACCGGCGACGAAAGATGCGCCGGTAGACGCGGTGATTGTAGGCATCGTCGACTCGGTCGAAGTGGAAGGGACCTTACTGGAGAAGCCGTAATGCAGGTTCAGGAACAGTTGGTGGCAGAGATTGCAAAAGAGGTTGTGGCCAGGCTTCGACTGCAGATGCAGCCGGCTTCAGCAGCGGTACGCGGCATTGACTCGCGCAGGTCAGTCGACCCGGGCGAAGACGGGGTATTCGCGACGGTAGACGACGCGGTGAATGCAGCGTATGAGGCGCAGAAGGCTGTGGCTGCAATGGACCTGGAGCAGCGCGGCCGGATGATCGAGATCATTCGCGGCATCTGCAACGACCGCGCCGATGAACTGGGCCGGATGGAGTTCGAGGAGACGAAGGTCGGCCGTCTCGATCACAAGATTCTGAAGCTCAAAAACATGCGCTATGTGCTCGGCGTAGAAGCGATGCACAGCGAGGCGCGGAGCGCGAATACGGGTTTGTGCATCGTGGAGCACGCGCCGTGGGGTGTCATCGGGATGATGCTGCCGGTCACGCATTCCGTGCCGACCATGGTGTCGAACGCCATCAATATCCTGGCTGCCGGCAACACGGCTGTCTTCGGGCCGCACCCTTCGGGCGCAAATGTGGCGCGGTACGCAATCAAGTTATTCAATCGCGCCATCAGGAAAGAGCTGGGCGTTGCCAATGCGATTGTGACCACGCGCGATGCCAGCATCGAGGCCGCGGAGCAGATCTTCAATCACCCCGGGATCGCCCTCATCTGCGTGACCGGAGGCACGGCGGTAGCACAGGCAGCCGCAAAGTCAGGCAAGCGCGTGATTGCAGGCGGCCCGGGGAATCCGCCGGTAGTGGTGGATGAGACTGCCGATCTGGATCGCGCCGCAAAGTGCATCATTGAAGGCGCCGCATTCGACAACAATCTGCTTTGTATCGGCGAGAAAGAGGTGTTTGTAGTTGCCGCTGTTGCCGATGCATTCATGGCTGCCATGCGGCGCTCGGGCGGATTCGAACTCGACCGGGCCGCGATCGAACGGCTGACCAAGGCCGCGTTCACCTTCGACGGCGACGGGGTGGGCTGCGGGCGAGCGCACCTGAAGAAGGACCTGGTGGGCAAAGATGTTGCGGTGCTGGCTTCGGCCGCGGGAGTGCGCGCTCCGGCCGGAACCGAACTCCTGTTTGGAGAGACCACAGAAGACCATCCGTTCGTGACCGAGGAACAGATGATGCCTTTTGTTCCCGTGGTGCGCGTGAAGGATGTGGATCGAGCGATTGAAGCGGCGGTGAAAGCTGAGCACGGTTACCGGCACACCGCGGTGATCCACACGCGCAATGTTGAAACGGCAACGCGGATGGCGAGGGCGATGAATACCACGCTGTTTATTCACAATCGTGCGTCGCCGGCTTCGCTGGGCGTGGGTGGGCCGGGGTACTTCAGCCACACCATTGCGACCCCGACGGGGGAAGGCATCACCACGCCGCTTACATTTACGCGCGAGCGGCAGATGGTGGTGGGCAGCGCGCTGAGGATTATCTAGCGATGTTTCTGGCGCGAGTGAGAGGAACGGTGGTAGCTGCTGCGAAGCATTCCACGCTGAAGGGATGCCGCTTTTTGGTGGTTCAGCGAATCGAAGCCGACGGCAGCGTGGCAGCGGAGCCGAACGTGGCAGTGGATTGGCAGGGTGCGGCGATAGGAACGACGGTGATCGTCTCGACCGATGGAGATATTGCACGGGCGAAGCTGGGCAACAACACTCCGGCGCGGATGGTGGTGATGGGTTTAGTCGATGAGAAGGCCACGCCGGCCATCGCAGAAATGGTGAACGCATGAGATTGGGAATTGTTCGCGGCAACGTGGTTTTGAATCCCGCTCTCGCATCGTTTGCGGGCAGAAGGCTGGTTGTAGTGGAACCGGTGACCATGGAGAATGCCTGCGCGAAGAACGGGCGTGGCGGAGGCAAGGCGCTGGTTGCCCTGGATGAATTGGGCGCGGCGGTGGGACAAATGGTGGCGTTTACCGAAGGGCGCGAGGCGTCGAATCCTTTCTGGCCGGCGCAAGTGGCCGTGGATGCGTACTGTGCGCTGATTGTCGACTCGCTCCAGATCGAGCCCGAATACGGACGTGCATGTTCAGAGGTGTGAAGTGACGCAGGGGAAAAAGAGTCTCGACATTTCAAATCGCAGGGTAATTTCAATGCGAGATGCTGAGGACGCTGCCGCCGCCGGAGCCGCCAGCGCGATCGTGGCTCCGAGCGCGGTGATCACACCGTCGGCTCGGGACTTCCTGCAGCAGCGAAACATTGAAATAGTGAGGAAAGAAGTGGCCTCGGGAAGAGCTGCGAAAGCGGCCAACTCTGCGGCGGCCGCAACCGAAGGCCATCCAAGGCATGGGCAAAGCAACCATCCTGACCCGTCGCTGTTTTCAACGCCCGAGGCTGAGGCCATCAAGGCCGAGATCTGCGCCATTGGCCGCAAATTGTGGATGCGGCAGTTCGTCGACGGCAACGGCGGCAACATCTCCTATCGCATCGGCCCCAACGAAGTGATTTGCACGCCGACGCTGGTAAGTAAATTCGATCTCACGCCCGACGACCTATGCCTGGTGGATCTAGAAGGCAACCAGATTGCCGGAACCAAGCCGCGGACCAGCGAGATTTTTCTCCACCTGGAGATTTATAAAGCCGTTCCCGAAGCCAAGGCTGCGGTCCATTGTCATCCTCCGCACGCAACCGCCTACGCCATCACCGGCCGCGTGCCCCCCAACCTGGTCATTCCCGAGTTCGAGGTATTTATTGGCAAGGTTGCAATCTCTCCCTACGAGACGCCGGGAACCGAAGCGTTTGCGCAAACGGTTCTGCCCTTCGTGAAGCAGCACAACACGGTTTTGCTGTCGAACCACGGAATCGTGTGCTGGGCCGATACGGTTACGCACGCCGAGTGGTATGCCGAGGTACTCGAGACCTATTGCTGGACGCTGATGCTGGCGTCGCAACTGGGTTCTCCGATCTCCTACATTTCGGAACAAAAGGGCTCCGATCTGCTCGCGATCAAAAAGCGTTTGGGACTTCCCGATGTTCGATTCGACCCCTCCAGGATGCAGGAGTGCCAGTTATCCGAGCTCGAGATGCCCGGGTCGATCGCGCTTCATCCCTGCCCCTGCGATGGGGGAAGACAAGGCGCCTCGCAGGCGGATATCGATGAGCTGGTGAAAACAGTGACCGATGCAGTGATGCAGGAACTGGCAGTTGGATAATTGGTTCCGGGATCGTCATATTTGATTGAATTTGATCGATTCTGACGGCCGCATCCGCTACGATGCTCATGACAATGAAAGCAGCTGAGCGGCGACTTAGAATCCGGCGGATGTTCGAGACCCTCGACTTCATCGATGTGGAGACGCTCTGCCGCGAACTGAAGACCTCAGAAGCGAGCGTGCGCCGCGACCTGGGCGCCCTTGAAAGCCAGAGATTGCTCAAACGCGTTTATGGCGGCGCGATTCCGATTCAGGCTCCCGGCGAATACGCAGTGGAAAGCGCAAAACTCAGCGAAGAGAAGGACCACATCGCTCGCCTTGCCACGAACCTGATCGAAGACGGCCAGACGGTAATCATCGATGGAGGCACGACTGCGACCGCGGTCGCCCGGGCGCTGGCCGGGAAGAGAATTCATGTGATTACCAACTCACTGCCGATAGCCGAGGTACTGGAGTCGGACCGCGAAATCGAACTCACGCTGACCGGCGGCTATCTCGATCCGCGCATTCGCGTGATGCTGGGACCTTTTTGCGAACAGATGCTGGGGGCCATCCGCGCCGATGTGGTCATCATGGGCATGGGCGGCATTACCGAAGCCGGATTCAGCAACAACAACACGCTCGTGGTGGGATCGGAAAAGAAGATGATCGAGGTGGCCGACAAGTTGATTGTGGTCGCCGATCACACCAAGTTCGGCCGCGGCGCTATCTTCCCTGTGGCGCCGCTCGATGCCGCCGATATTGTGGTCACAGATGCAGTGCTGGGTCAGGAATACATCGATCTTCTGCGCAGACACTCGATTGACGTGCGACTGGCATAGCGCTCCAGTCGGGTGTGTGTCTTCGGCGCTTACCGCAAAGAATCCGTACCCCCCATATACCCCCCCCTATTTGGCCTTAAGAGGTTTGTTTTCAGATACTTCAACCTTTTACCTTTTGACGTAGCTGGTTGAAAATGAATGGCTTACAGGTCAAAGTCGTCATAAATAAGGAGTTGCGGGTGGGTCATCCAGCCCTACTCCGAGTCTTGGTGGTGAAGGCATTTTTTCTCCGTATTGAATGTAGCGCGGGGAGTGGAAATTATCTGCGAAGAGTGGCGAGTTAGCCGCGCTGCGCGCGTTCGCGAGTTGGCGTGCGCCGGCGGAACACTAGCGAATTGAAGACTGAGGTTTCCCACCCTTTCCGCGATGGGACTGCGGAAAGGATGGGGCACGGAGTTCGCGTTTGGTCGACGCTGGTTTTAGAAATCGAGCCTGAGGCCGAACTGCATGCGGCGGTAGGTACTCAGGCTTGAGCTGTAGGTGCCGAGGCCGGCCTGGGTCAACTGGGGATTCAATCCCGCCGGGCTCACATCGAAGCGGTTGGAGTTGGTGATGTTGTAAGCTTCGGCAGCGAATTTGAGTGCCATCTTCTCCGGCAGTGTCCAGCTCTTGGTTAGCGACGAGTCAACGTCGAAGTAACCGTCGCCGCGGAAGAAGTTGCGCTCACCGGCTTCGCCAGGGTAGGGATAGCGTATAGGCCCGATGCCGCCGAAGACGCCGTTGTTAATTGCATTGGTGGTGTTCTGATCCATGACGTGGGGCACGCCATTCTCAAGAGTCTTCTTCAATTTGAGAGGCTGGGTCTCGATGCCCCAGCTCGGATTCTCATAGTTGGTGGGATAGGCCTGGGTGAGCATCGAGAATGGCAGGCCGCTGGTAACGCGGGCGAGGCCGGCAAACTGCCATCCACCGATCAGAGCATCCGCAACACGGTTCGAACCTCCAAGCGCGGCCTTTCCCCGGCCGACGGGCAAAGCATAAACCCAGTCAGCGGTGAATAGGCTATGCGTGTCGAAGTCGGAGACGGCCTTGTTGAGCTTGGGATTCCAGGTGTTCTGGATGCCGAAGTCGACGTAGCCATTGTCGCCGTTCGTGAAGACGTCGCCGCGTTCGGTTTCACTCTCGAGATCGAGTGACTTGGAGAAAGTGTAGCTGAAGTCGAGCGTGAGGCCGTGCGATGACGGATGGCGCAACGTGAACTGAAGGGCGTTGTATGAGCTGTTGCCGATGGTGCTCAGGCCGTAGAGCGATGAGAACTGATCGGCCCAGAAGGTGGATTGATTGGGACCACCATAAAATGGACTGCCGGGAAAAACTCCGAAAGCGTCGAGGAACGCGAGCGAAAGTGTTTCGCCGCTGACATAACGGAAGGGCGACCATGCGTTATTGAAGATTGCCTGGGTTGCGCTTTCACCGGCGTAGTCATAGCCTTTCATATAGGGGAAGACGTCCTCAAAATACTGAATCGTCGGTACGTTGTTGTTCAGTTTCTCAGTACACCCGCCGTTAACAGCTGAACAAGGGGCGTACGGATTCGGGTTATTCGAAGTGAAATTGCCGAAGGAGGACGAAGCGTCAGTGATCTTAGACAGCATGGTTGCGTTAGGGAACCATGCGCCACCGCCGCCGGGATCGACGTAATCGACAGGCTCGGAGAAATCGAGCTGTTGCAGCAGATGGCGCCCGAGCCGGCCCACGTAGGCCTCTTCCAGGATGAAACCTTTGGGGAACTGATGTTGGATTGAAAAGTTGAACACCTCAGAGTACGGGGTCTTCATCTTGTTATCGAGACCCCAGTAAATCTGGAAACCCGTGGCGGACGGGGCGTAGGGGAAGGTCTGTGCTGTCGGAGAGCTAGCCAACGGGATATCGGGAAGGTTATTGACGCCGGTGAAGCGAGGCGAGTCCTCGAAAGTGAGAGAATCGGCGCCGTTGGTGATAGCCGTGGCCAGGCCGGCAGAGCCGAACTCGTCGAAGTCGTTGATGAGGGCCTCGCCGTAGTGATCGTAGTACATGCCAAAGCTGGCGCGGACCGAGGTATTGGGCTCAGGCGACCAGACCACTCCAAGTCGGGGAGCAATGTTATTGCGCTGCTTGGGCCAGTAGCCGGGCTGGTGGTTCGCCTTGCCTGAGGGCGCAAGCGCGATTTCGGGCTCGTAGACCTGGCCCTGCAGGGCGGCCGTTTCGCGTTGTTTATACCATGCGTCGATATCGGTGGTGGGCGAGATCTGCTGGCCATTCGCCTCGTACGGCGTCTGCAGCAGGGTGTGGCGCACGCCCAGAGTCACGTTCAAATTGCGGCGGGCGTGCCAGGTGTCCTGAATGAAATATTCGAATTCATTGTTGTGATAGTTTCTGGTGACGAAGGCGCCGTCGGGCAATGCAGTGCCGGTGGTGGGAGAAGTGATTTTGTAGTTGTAGACGTTGGTGAGTTCGGGGACGGCGCCCACCATGTTGCCCCAGCCGTAAAGCCACGAGCCCTCATAAAACGTCGGATCGATGTTGCCCGGGTCGCCATTGGCCGTGCTGGGCGAGGGCAGGCCGGCGTTGTTGGCGTAGAGCGGATTGGTGGATGCTCCGTCAAAGGAGTCGGAGTTGGTGCCGAAGTAGTTGATGACCAGACGCCAGTTGGCCCCGACCGAGATGGTATGGTTGCCCTTGCTCCAGTTGACCGTGTCGGTGATCTCGTTCACGGGAACATGGCGCAGGGTATTGCAGTCGCAGATCTCCTCGGGTTGTGTCAGTCCCGAGATACCTACATAACTTGCCTCGCCGGGGCCGGCGTATTGAAACCCCTGGCGGACGAAACCGTAACGCAGATCGTTGACGATGTGATCTGTCAGTGTCCACGTCCATCCGGCGGCCATTCCCTTGGTGTTGTCGTCGTAAGAGGAGCCTGCCGGCTGACCGGGCAGGTTCTCAGCGCCGGCAGCAGTGTCTTTTTGCAGGTTGCCGCGAAAGAACAACCGATTCCGGCTGTTGGGAATGTAATCGATCTTCGCAATGCTGGTGTTGAGCGTGCTGGGCGCGGGCGAGGTGAAGTAATACGAGCCGCTGTTGAGGCCGCCGTCGCCAAGGGTTGTACCCGTAGCAGTCAGTTTTGTGGTGCCAAGGTACGACAGGATGTCAGCATTGGGGCCGGGGCCATTGGGGCAGACGTGCTGGCCGGCGGGTGTGGTGTTCGATGTGCAGGGCTCGTCGAGATTGGCAACTTGCGCCGTCGTGAGCGTGTCGGTGTTGCCGTTGGTGTCAACGTATTTGAGCTGCCCATTCATGAAGGATTGGGTGGGCAGCGTTGCACCTACCACAGCGTGCGTTCCTACGCGATTTCCCTCGTAGTTGAAGAAGTAGAAAAGCTTGTCTTTCACAATGCGGTCGCCCACGCTGCCGCCAAACGTGTTCACCAGGTAGAACTGCGGTTCATTCGGCAAACTCGAGGCGAGCTGGCTGTACTTGTTGAAGAACGAGTTAGCTACGACGTTGTCGGGCCGGTAGTACTCGTAAAGCGAGCCGTGGAGGTGGTTGGTCCCGCTCTTGGTCAGCAGGTTGATCTGGGCTCCCGAAGAGCGCCCGGCTTCAGCAGTGCCGTTCGAGGTGGTGACCTTGAACTCCTCGGTTGAGTCGAGGGTGGAACGCAGGATTCCGGTGAAAGCCGTCCCGTAGACCTCGTCGTTGTCGTCGATGCCGTCGAGCGTAACGTTGCCCTGGTCGGAGCGTCCTCCGGCCACGGCGCCCTGGCGGCTGTCAGAAACTTCGTTGCCGATGTAGAGCACGCCGGGCTGCAACGTGAGCAGGGAAATCGGGTTGCGCCCGTCCATCGGCAGAGCCTGAATGGTGTCATTGCCAACGGCATTTCCCATGGTGGCGTCGGTGAGGTTGAGCGCTTCGGCCGATGAGGTTACGTCGACGGTGACTGTTTCAGCCTGCACGCTGAGAGAGAAATCGATGGTTGCGGGCTGGCTGACGAGCAGCTCGGCAGAGCGGGCCTGAGCGCCGAAGCCCTTGGCGGTGAGAGTGACCAGGTAGTGCGCCGGAACAAGGTCAGGGAAAACATAGAAGCCGGCGTTATTGGTCTGGGTATGATAAGCAACCCCGCTTGCCTGGTTGGTAGCTGTAACTGTCGCTGCAGGAACCACTGCGCCGGATGAGTCTTTGACCGTGCCGCGAAGCGATGTGGAAGCGATTTGACCGAAGGCAACCGTGCAGCTCAGAAAACAACACAGCGCCAAAGCATACAGCTTTCTCGTCGTGGCCATTTGCATGGCTATTCCTCCTGAAAAGTTGAATCAGCTCTACTACTCATGTCCGGCTGGCGCCGGGGTAGATTTGCATCCAATGAGCCCTTGCCAGCGCTCATCGGCCCGCCTGCGGCCAGCGGCTGGAGTTCTTAAATAAAGCCCTGTCCACGCGTTGAGTGGCCGAAGTTCTGCTTGTGAAGCTCACGCTTTGCCGGAAGGGCCGAGCGAGAAGAGAGCGCCTCCGGGGGAGAACGGCGTGATGGAATGTTGCCGAAGTTAAACAAAAATTAATGCAATGTCAATAGATCAACGCCGAGGCCACGCCCTAGTAGAGACATAGTTATGTATCGTCTCGATACTGGAGGAATGCCGAAGTTTTAAGAAGGGTAAACCCCGTTTTATGCCTGCAACGCAACCGCTATTGCGATGTTTTCGGAGTGCTTGCTCCACTTTGCGGTGCGGGCGTTGCAGGTTGTTGCGCCGGCTGCGCGGTTGAGGGCTCGATAGCGTCCTTCTGATGCTGCGTGGCCCGTTTCTGCGCCTCTTCAGCCAGGCGTTGCTTCTCAGCTTCGGCCTGCGCGTCGCTGATGTATTGGAACTCCTGCAAGCGGCCAGGATACTGTTCTGTTGTGAAAACGCGGTTGTTCTTGTCGATGGCGACTCCAACAAGCGCCTGAAACTGGCCGGGAAGATCTCCGTGCTTGTAGCCGATGTAAGTGAGTAACTGGCCGTCTTTATTGAAGGCCTGCAGGCGGTCCTGAACCTCGTCGGCAACCCAGATGTGTCCGTCGCCATCGATGGCGATTCCCTTGGGCCGTGCGAAATAACCCGGTCCGTCGCCGTTCTTGCCGAAGGTGCTGATAAAGTTGCCATCGGCGTCGAAGATCTCAACCCGATCGTTCAACGTGTCGGTGACGTAGACGTTGCCGTCGGGATCTACAGCAACTCCCTGCGGCGCGCCGAAGTCTCCCGGACTGGTGAGCGTGTGGTTCTTGCCGCCCGTGCCGATTCGGCGCAGCAACTTGTAAGTATCCGCGTCGTAGACAATCACCTGGTCCTGCTGGGTATCCACGACGTAGAGGAAACGATTGGTAGTGTCGATGGCCAGGCCTACCGGGTCCACAAGGCCTTCGGTGATCTGTCCGTCCACTTCATGCTTGGGATTGAAGACCAGGACGTGGTGCAGCCTGCCGTCGGCTACAAACAGCCGATCGTCATCGTCGATAGCCAGCCCATTGATCCAGCCAAAGCGCGCCTCGTATCCGTTACGGATGAGCTCGGTGTCGTGCGTATCGGTATTGAAAATGAATACCGCTCCGACCTTCTGGTCGGCGACGTAGACTTTGTTCTTTGAATCGATGGCTATTCCGAAGGGACCGATCAGCTGAAAGGGGAATGTCTTGGTATTGACCTTTTCCTGCTCCGATTGCGTGCCTGCCAGCCGGTCCATCCATGACTGTTTCGTCTTGGTGGCGGCCGGCGCTGAATAGTCGATCTTGGCTCCTGCAAAATAATCCATCCAGCGAACGCGCGCGATGTTGGGAGGGCTGGGCCAGACGAGTTTCCTGGGATCGAAGTTGAATTTGCGCGGACCGTCAGTTGTTTGCTGAGTGTCGGTTGTGGTCTTTTTCTTGCTCGATGCATGAGCCGTAAAAGGAGCGGCAACGCCCAGCGCAGCGATCAGCAGCAGGGCTGAAGTCTTTGCAGAGCGTGTCGAATCGAAGAGGAAGCCGGACATTTGAATCTCCAATCAATTCCCAGGGGAAACAGTGTCTTTCATGTTGAGCCGGTTCTTGTGGCACATGTCGCAAAATTGCATGTTGTTGGCCTGGTCCTTGACCAGCAGATCGGGCTGCGCCGACGCGTGCGGCTGATGGCACGATAGGCAGCTGAGATGGGCCTTGATCTTCGTCAGGTCTTTGGGGTCCATCACGTCAGAGACCGGATGGTAATCAACCGGGTGTCCGAGGCCGAACTTGAGCGGCAGGATGGGAACCTTATTGGTTTGGTAATAGTCTGCGGGAAGCTTGATTTGACCATTGAAGATGGCCAGCATTCCGTCGTCGGTTTTTTGCGGCACAGCGTCGGGGCCGTGGCACTCCAGGCACAGAGCGTTGCCCGTGGCGCGCAGCAGGTGATCGTTATCGCCGCCATGCGGAGTGTGGCAGGTGGCGCAGCCCAGGCCGAAGGCAGGCTGGTGATGGACGGGCTTCTTGCCTTCGTCCGCCACGTCGGTGTGGCAGCCCAGGCAGATGCTGACGGAATCGGTCTTGGGCAGGCCGGGCTGGTTGCTGGCGTGGGGGCTGTGGCAATCGGTGCAGTCGCCGGCCGCGCCGGGATGCGGCACCTTGGCGTTGTCGATGAGCTTGGCCTTGTCGTCGTGGCAGGTAACGCAGAGCGACTTGACGTCAGCCTGCGTGAGCACGACCTTGCCGTCCATTGCCGGCGCATGGCAGGTATCGCAGCCGCCGGCCTGAAACGGAACGTGCTCGAACTTTGCCATCAGCTTGGGCTGGTCAGACTGGTGAGGATCGTGGCACTCGACACAGTTTGCCGTGCCAAAGGGCTGGTTGTTATGCGCCTTCTGCAAGTCGGCGTCCTTGGGGTCGTGGCAATCGACGCACAGCGCGGGCGTCGCCTTGGTGAGATGGAACCTGTTCTCGAGGGTCGGTTCGGGTCCAGTCTTGTGGGTGAGATGGCAGGTATCGCAGCCCATGTCGAGCGCGGGATGGCGGCTGCCGCCGGCGGGAGTGTTCATGCCGATGGTGTGGCAGCTCAGGCAGAGATTGTCCTTGGCATCGCCCGACTCCGGCTTGAGCAACTGGTTCTTGTTGTCGCTCTCGTGGGGATCGTGGCAGGTGAGACAGTCGCGAACGGCGGGCGGATGGACCGTGCCCTTGATGTCGGAGGCCTTCTTGTCGGCATGGCAGGTGAGGCAGAGCGAAACGGGCGTGGCGGTGATGAGCTTGACGCGCGTAACGTCTTTGTTCACTCGGATTTCGTGGCAACTCAGGCAGCCCAGTTGCATGGCCGAATGAACTGACTTGCCCTTGGTCTTGTCCTCGTGGCACTGGAGGCAAGTGGATGGGTCGGCCTTGGGATCGAGCGGGACGGGATGGATGGCAGCCGACGCCCGAGCCGCGGAGAGAACCAGGATCGCGGCCAAGGTCAGACTTTTGCAGACAAACGCGCGGCCGCTTGATGAGGCGACCTCACTCGAGAACAAGACGCGAAGACGGAAAAGATTCATAAACCTTGGGAAAGCGCCAAATTAAGTGCCTGCCGACCCAACACACAAGAGCGGCTGGAAGTTGATTCACTCGAATGGCAAGTGGAATGACAACAACTTCGCAAGATTATTAGAAACTGATTGGCCCGTCCTGAAAAGTGATTCAAATCACACGCATGAATCCTTCTGTCAGTTGGTCGCGCCATCATCGATGTGACCTGGGCGGTCATCGGTGTGATCTGGCTCGCATCATTTTATTTTTCAGCGAATTACGAGGTTTTTAGCATTGCAAATCGACTTATAATGACCCAGGTAATATCCATCCCCCGCGACATTTGCCGATAACTCGATGGACAGGTCAGGAGGTCCTAAGAGATGCGGCGATTCCAGCGATTCCTATGTATTGTTGTCGGCATGCCCTGCCTGGTTTGGGCCCAGATGTCGCCGAGGGCGGGGGATGCACTTGGCGCACACTTGAACGGCGGCCGCGGCTGCAACGCATGTCACGCCGGGCACACAGGATTTGTCGGCAATGGCAGCAATGCAATCGACGATTCTTCCGGCACCGCAACCGCACTCTGGGGTCAGGACGTTTCCGGCCTGCACGGAAAGACAATTGCAACGGGCGGCGGCCAGTACAGCGAGGTTCTCCCCACGAGCATGTCCGCCGGGACACCCGACGTGGAGGGCATGCTTACCTGCCTCAGCTGCCACGATGGGAACTATGCGTCATCGGCGATGCTCAAGAACAAGGTTTATGAGACTCTTCCGGCGACTTATGGCCAACAAAACAACATCCCTACGTTGTTCGGTACAAGAGAAAGCAACTATCTGGGCCAGCACCCAATGGGGCTAAATGCGCTGGTGCGCTGCGGAGGTGCGGCGGGCTGGGATTGCACCGAGTCAAACGGTGTGATCAGTATGAACGGCCCAATGTCGAGCAAATTCGCAAGCAATTACGGTTTTTTTGTCGCGCCGGGGGTGTACAACAACGCATCGGTGATAGTTTGCACCACCTGCCACGAACCCCACTCTATGAGAGCGGTGAACATCACCAGCAACTCGAATTCGGGCCTGCCCCGGGGAACCTACCCGACCATGTTCTTCCTGAGGGCGCCCTACAATCCGAGCAACACCAACCCCAACTCGAACTCGACGTCGCAGTTCTGCCGGCAATGCCATGCCGACAAGTCGAACGAGATGAACGGAAGCTCGGCGGGTACCGTGATCTGACGGGCCTGCGTTTGCAGGCTCCTATTTGTGCGGCGAAAGACCCGCCCGCAAAGTAACGTGGGTGACCGTGCCATTGGCGTTGTGTGCAGTCTGGTGGCAGACCAGCACGCAACTGTTGGTGGCGTGGTTGTATGAGACGGGCTGGCCGTCGTTGGGGGCCACCACATTCAGGTCGAAGTTGATGAGCCGCTCCCCGGTAATGGTGGCGCTGTTGGCGCCCATGCCGTGTGCGGTGTGGCAGGTGGAGCAGGAGAATCCATCGTTGATGTGGTTGCTGTGATACATCCAACTGGTATTCTTCACCACCTGGCTGGCCAGGTTGTGGCACTTGTCGCACATGGCGTAGGGGCCGGTAATGGTGAGGTCGGGAGTGGGGAAGAGGTTGTTGATCAACCCGCCCGGCGTCGCGGTCTGGCTGAACTCGTAACGGCGTTCGAGGATGTGAGTCCACTTTGAGCCGTGCGGGCCGTTGGCGCCCGTTCCTCCGAACTCGCGATTGTCGTCGCTGTTGTGGCAATCGGTGCAGAAGATCTGGGTGCCCATGGGGCGGCCCTGCGAGACGCCGTCAAGCTGGAGCATGCGGGTGCGCAGGCTGGGCTGCGCAAGCGCGCTGTTGCTCGCATGCATCACCGGATGGCTGGAGGTGGTTGTGGGCAAAAACTGCGGGATCATATTGAGCGGGTCGCCGGCCGAGACGGCGCGATTGGGGAAGTAGCCGTAGATCGGCAGCACCTGTTTGCCCGCGCTGGTTCCGTGGCAGCGCAGGCAGTTCTCGTACTGGTTAACGGCCGGCCTTAAAACCGTGGTGCCGTCGGTGGCGCTTATGCCGGCAGTGTCGCGTTGCGAGATGCGAAGGAGAGGAGGACGGGGAAAGGTTTCGACAATCTGGGAGCTGTGCGCATTGTGGCAATCGACGCAGGTGGCGTGGCGATTGTTGTTGAGGAGTGCGGCCTCGGCAGCGTCGTGGGGATTGTTCGAAGTCGGAAAGGGATGGCCAACCTTGGGAGTCGCGTACTCGGCAAAGACGTCGGCATAGGCCGGCATGGGCGACACATTCGATCCGTTGTGGCAACCGATGCAATCCTGCTCGTTCAAGCCGCGCAGCAGGCGCGACCCCGCCGCGGAATTGTGCTCGGCATGGCACGATTCGCAGGCGTTGGCGGTTACGGTGGGGTAGCTGCCCAGCGAAGCACTCTGCGAGATTTTTGCAGTTGAAGTGGCGTGGGCGCCGGTTGACCAGTCTTCAATGGGATTGACCTGGCCGCCAATTCTGCGATTGGGATTATGGCAGGCAAGGCAAAGCTGACCGCTGGAACTGTTTGTGACGAGGAAGTTGCGGGCGACGGGATCTTTGGCCTGCACGTGCGGGTTGTGGCACGAAGTGCACTCGACGTTGCCGTCCACCAGGGTGACTGTCCCCGTGACATCGTTGGTGCGATGGTTCGCGGCCAGCGAAGCGTAAAGGTCGATGCTGTCTTTGAGCGGGAGCACCATGCTGAAGGGATGGGTGGGCTGCAGATCGCTGCCGAAGACATCCTGCGCATTCATCGACCCGTGCGTGGTCACCTGTCCAAACACAACGGTCGAGCCCATCGCGACTGTGCCGTCGTGGCAACTGAGGCAATGATTGCTGGGACCCCCGATGGTGGGTTGCTGGGTGAGGTTCTTCTCGGTTTTGCTGGAATAGGTGGTGTAGATCTGCTTGGTGAGCTTCTGATTCCACAAGCCCGTGTTCAGGCCCGAATGGGGCGCGTGGCAGTAAGTGCAGGAGTCGGGCCGCGCGCCGGTGATGGAAGAAGTGCCGGTGGGCGCAAAGTTGTGCACGCCCATCGCGTCGCCTGTAACCTGGCCGGATGCGGCAGTTGCCGCGGAGACGACGGCAAGCACGGCGAGGAATATGCGGAGCCTCACTTGGTCGCCTCCCCTGCCGGCTTGTTCAAAGCAAAATAATGAAATACTTGCACGCGCTGATTGAAAGAGTCGACCACGTAAACATGGTCGTCATGATCAATGTACAACCCCGAAGGCAGTTGGAATTCGCCGGCGTGAGTTCCTTTTTCGCCGAAGTAATACAGCAACTGACCCTTTCGATTAAAAACCTGCACGGCGCCCAGAGAGGAATCGACAACATAGATGTCGCCCTCGGAGTCGACCGCGACGGCCTTGGGACGGTAGAATGAGCCTTCACTGTCGCCGATGTTCCCAATCGATGACTCGAAGTTGCCGGAGCGATCGAAAAACTGCAGGCGGAAGTTCAAGGCATCGACGACGATGAGATCGGGACCGATGAGGCGCAACTCGGTGGGGAAATAAAACTCGCCGTTATCCTGGCCCTTTTTGCCGATCAGTTGAAGGACTTTGCCCTGCATGTCGAGGACCAGCACCTTGTTGCGCAGCGTGTCGCTGAGGTAAATACGGCCGGCGGCAGAATCGACGGCTATGCCGGTAGGCCGCTCGTAATAGCCTTCGCCGCCGCGCAGGCTGCCGATAATGCGCTGGAATTTGCCGTTTGCGTCAAAGACAAAGATTACGCCGGCATTGGAGTCGGTTACGTAGATGTTGTCCTGAGCGTCGACGGCGACGCACTGCGGCGAGAGCATGGAATCGTGCTCGCTTTTGATGCGCTGGATGAATTTGTATTTGTGCGTGGCAAAATCGAAGATGTGAACGCCGGCCGCTCCCGGATCGGTGACGATGACGCGGCCGCGAGAGTCGGTGACGACGCTGTAAGGGCGCACCATGGAGTGCATCTCCGGTTCACCCGCAACCACGTCGATAACCTTGCCCCAGAAACCGACCTTCCTCACCTCGGATTCCGAGCTGAAGCTGCGCTCCCAGACCAGCCTGCGGCCGCCATCCAGCGAGAGTTCCCACACTTCCTGAGGTTTGGGGGCTTTGGGCTTTGGATATGCGAGGACCGGGGTCAACAGGACGAGAATGAGAACCGGCGATACCCAGCGGCGTTTCCGCCGCTCTTCCCTTAGAAGAAGTTGAACCAACGCGTTAACCCCACATAAAAAGAAGAAAGAATCGCCGGCGAGCCCGCAGATCCGCCAAATCCCTGTTCCAGTCGCGCGAAGCCGCTGGCGAACCCCATTTTGCGAACGCGGTACTGAACAATTGCATTGTACTGCTCATTCTGATTGTCGGTGCTGGTTCCGTTGTCGCTGGTGTTCACATTGGATCTGCTGTAGCTGGTGGAAAGGGAAAGCCCCTTGACGGGTGCGCTCGAAAGCGCCCCGGAATAGCTGGTTCCACCGTAAAGAGCAACCAGGTCAGAGGGCAGCGTGGGAGATGGAACCGGCACTGGAACCAGTCCTGCGCCTGTTGCCAGCGCCTGGCCGCTTGATTTGGAGTAGCTGCCGGTGGCGCTGATCAACGTGCTATAGCCCAGGCTGGCGTTGTAGCTTTCGCTGCTGCTGGATGTGCCCGACTGGTTAGTCAAGGCCGTCCTCTCGCTCGAGCCTCCGGCGCTAATCATCAACTGGCCGAATCTTCGATGCGCGCTGGCCGAGATGCTGTATGTCGAGTTCATGTCGGCCACCAGGAGGGTGGCCATGTTTTGGGCGTAGCTCAACGCCCCGTTGAAGACCCAACCCTCGAGCTCGCCCGAATAATGCGCTGAGGCCGCAAAGCTCAGGGAGTCTGCTCCTTCCTGCCCCGATGTATTACCGGCAAGTAGCAACGAGGCGTTGAAGGTGCCGTTCCCCAGCCTGTGCGTGAAAGAGCCGTTTCCGCCGTAGGTGTTGGCCGTGAATGACTCGTCCTGGTAATACTGCTCGCGGCGCTCGGCATAGAGAGAAGTTTGAATTGCCTCCGACGCGAGATACGTCATGGTGACCTGCGTATCAAGAGAATAGGATGTCTGGTTGCCAAGGCCGGCCGGCACCGCACCGCCTGCGCTCACCACCGCCTCAGCCAGTTGCCCGGCCAGGTTGTCGGAATAATCGACGTTTCCGGAAATGGATAGCTTCTGCACCGGAAGGATGGCTGCGACCATGTTCAGCAGATCAACCGTGCCGGTTGCAGTTGAACCCGAGGCTCCGGTATTGAAGCTTGAGCGGCTGGCGTTGGTCGATACGGAACCGTGCAATGGGAGGCTGTGCGAGATTGCGAAGCCATAGCCGTCGGAACTGGAGTGGATCTCCGACTCCGATTCGCCGCTTATGACTTCGGGAACCAGGGAATTGCTCCCGCCACGATTGTACGTGCCGGTCATGTTGAACCCTTGAAGGTCATAGGAGGAACGGAGATTGATGGAGTGGAATGAACTGTTGCCCTCGTCGTTGGATCCGTACACCGAGTAATTGTCCCGGCCCAGTTGGTAGCCTGCGTACAAGGTGGGCGCTTTCGGCAGATTCAAGCCCCAGTTGATGCCGAGGTCCTCGTTATTGCCATGGGTCACATAATTGGGGGCGCCCGGGAGGCCGTAGTTGCCCTCGCTATCGAAGTCCTTGGAATAAGTGATGGTACCGGGGAACCGGCTGCCGCCAAAGACATTCGTCGCCAACCCAACGCCGCTGGAATCGGAGATGGACTGAAACTCGGAGTTGGCGCGCGACTGGTTGAGGAAGACCGACGCAGCGTAGTTGAGGAAGTTGGGATTGTAAAAGCTACCCCCGAGATTGCTCGTCCCGCCTGCCGTCCAGCCATGGTCCGATGAAGTCTGGTTCCCGAAGTCGGCGGTGTAGCCCGATGACACATTTCCGTTCAAAGTCGAGGTAAAATCGCCGAATTTTAACTGCGCGGCAAGCGGAGCCGCCATAAGCAGCATCCCGGCAGGCAAAACCAACGCGACTCGAAAGGAACCCGGCACTGTATTCGATCCATCACTTCACTTGGCTAGTTCTTGCGGTTGACTCATTCGTTCACTGTTTCGAGCGATTTCGAGAGGGCCAGCAGCCTGGCCGAGACCCCTCGCAGCCGTCTATGGTTCTTCGATCTTCGCGCTTTGCCGCAGTTTCTGATCGAATGAGGCTCGAAGCTGATTGGTCTTGCTCTGCTTGAGATCGCCGGTAAGCTTCGCTCGAACGTCTTCGAATTTCTGCTTTCCTGCCGGAACGTGCGCGTTGAGCCGGAGAATGGTGAAATCCTGCCCGACCTGAATGATGTTGCTGACGTCGCCGGCCTTCATCGAGCGCAGGGCCTGCAAGACCGGAGGCGGCAGCTCATCCACCGGCGTGGCCTTGTGCTGCCCCTCCATCACCCGGTAGTCGTCGTCGGAGACTTTTTCGGCCAGCAGGCCGAACTCATCGTTGGTCTTCGTCGCCCTGGCCTGGGGCAGGTCTTTCTCGGCTCGCGCGCGTGCCTCCTTCGCCTGCTCAGGCGTGGATTTATCGGGCACGATGACTGAGAGTGTCTGAAAGATATACGACTCGGGAATCTTGAAACGGTCAGGATTCTTATCGTAGAAAGCCCGAACCTCGGCCGGAGTCACGGTGCTCTTGCTCTGCACCTCGATCTTGAGCAGGACATCGATCAACAACGAACGCCGGATCTTTGCATCGAGCAACTGCTGCGAGCCGTGAAACTCGCTCTGCATAAAGGCGTTGTACTCTTCGGGATTGGCAAAGGTCTTGCGGAAATCCATCTCGGCCCTTTGCATGCGCGCGGGCGGGATGGTCATCTTGCGGCGCAAGGCCTCCTGGTATACCAACTCCTCAAAGATCATCATCCGCATCGCGCCCTGACGAATCTCGGGTTCCAGGTCTTTCGGAATTCCGTTGTGCTGGCGGGCGTAAGGGAAGATCGCGAATTCCTCGCGGACGAGATCGGCTTGCGTCAGGACCGTGCCGTTCACGTGAGCCACGGGCTCGGAAGTAACCACGATCGGATCCATTTTGGATGCGGCGGGAGTAGGCGTGGACCTGAGCGCGGGTTCGTGCGAGGCGACCTGGGCCGCGGCTGCGCTGACGGCCAGAAGCAGGGAAATGCCGATGGCTGAAAGTTTGAATCTCATGGTTGACCCCCTGTTGGAAGAAAACGGGGAGGGAGGGAAGTTCCTGCCCCTCCCCGCTGATCTGCGAAACGAATTACCAGGTGGTAGTGGCCGTTCCGCCGTTCATTTCGTTCGACTCGCCACCATGGCACTGCCGGCAGAACTGCGCCGCACTGTTGCTGGTCGGGCTGTTGTTGGAGTAAGGAGCACGGATGAAGAACATCGTGCGGTAGGTCCCCGTCGCCAAGCCCGAAGGAGATCCTGAATTGGCGGTTCCGCCCGTAGCGAAGGCGGAGGCGTTCTGCGTGACGGCGACCACGTTCATCAGGTGCTGGTTGTGGCAGGTGGTGCAAACCACAATCGGCGCGCCGCTGGCGTTGGTGCCGAGCGAAACGAAGAAGCCATAGTCATTGATGAATTTGGCCATGTTAGGGCCGGCCGTGACGGTTGAGCCGCTGATGTTGCAATCCCAGTTGTAGCCGCTCTCCCAGTACAGGGTGCCCGAGGGCGCCGTGCTGGGAACCGTGTTGCAGCCGAAGGTTGCTCCTGCGCCTACAGGGTGGTCGTTCAGGTAGTTGCCCTGGGTGGTGCCGTCGTTGCCCAGCAGCGTGGGTATGGTCCCGGCGCCGTATCCGGCGGGCAGCGTCTCATACACCTTGTTCTGCATCATGGCGCCCTGCGTGAAGTTGCCGTCATGGCAGCTCAGGCAGGTCAGCAGGCCTGTAGCCTCGGATGTATTCGGCAGGTTCTGGTAAACCGCCGGCGGCGTGCCACCGGTGCCGGCAGGCGTCACGATGTTTGTCGGCAGGGTCTCGGAGTACTTTGATGAGCCGCCGGTGACGATGGTCTTGCCGTACAGGCTGCCGACATCCTCGCCCCACAGGGCTACGTTGCCCGATGTCGGGTCAGCGGTCTTGGCGTTGCCGTTGCCGTATGCGCCGCTGTGCGGTGCGTGACAGGCCGGGCAGCCGCGGCCGTAGTTGAGGTGGGCGCCCAGGACGTCGCTGCTGGGCAAGTAGTCGTTAGCCTGGGCAGCCGCAAAACCGGCTGTCGCCACGAACATTACTGCGATTAAAAGATTGCGTTTCATTTGTAGAGCCTCCTGGTGCACATTCTGTTGCTCGGCTGAACCTCGACTTGGACGCGTGTTGAAGTTCCTCTCAGTTCAGATTCCTCAAATCACCTGCACAGGAATCGTGCTGTTGTGGCGAGCCGGAGCGATCAACGTCCCGGAATCTCGCAGTGAGTTAACGTCAAGACGGTTCGAAGTTCCCAACCTACTAAAGGAATGCGTTATACGTGTGAGCCAAATCAGCTTCGGGCGCGGTAACGATGGAGAGAGGTAAAAATCACCAAGATCACTGGTTTTTGCCTTCGCTGTGTCCAAAAGTGAGAACCGTCACTTTCTTCGACTAACTTTGACCTCCCTTGCTGTGTCGCCACACTTTAGGGAGCTCCGATTGCATATTTACAGGTGACGAGCCTCACGAAAGTGATCGTAGTCACACATGCTTAGAACTCCCTAAGTTTGTGACCTGCGTCACTCAAGAACCGGGCACTTGATGGTCCACTAAAGTTGGCGATGCTGTGCAGTTGAGCGAGAGGGAAAGAAGCGGCACAATAGATTCCGCGCCAAGGCGGAATGCGCCGGGAATGGGTGATCGGGGCCTTATTCGCAAAGAGCAGGGCGGCTCGAGGGCGACACCGATCGGAGGGGATTACGGCATGGCAAATGAATCAATCACTGCGCCTGCCGCCGAGGTTTATCTCGAGGCGACACGGGTCTACGCAATGGCGGCAATCTGTCTGGGAGTTGGCCTGGCGGCCGGATATCTGATGAGGACTGCGATGGCGAATCCGGCTTCGGCAGATGCGGTGGCAAAGGCTGGCGTGACCTCGCCTCACACCGGGGCCATGACTCCGGCCGGACCCATGCCGAACCTCGCCGAGATGCACCAGATCGCCAACCAGCAGGCAGCGCCGTTGCTTGAGAAACTGAAGAGCGATCCGAACAACAGTGCGCTCCTGATGCAGATCGGCTCGGTCTACCATTCGGCGCATCAGTTCAAGGACGCTGCCGCTTATTACAGCAAGGCCGTCCAGGCCGACCCGAAGAACGTTGAAGCGCGCACCAAGCTGGCCATCAGCCTCTATCGATCGGGCGACGTTGACGGGGCGATTGCAGAGCTGAATCGGGCATTGAGCCTTGACCCGAAGAATCCTAGTGCACTCTTCAATCTGGGCATGATCCGGCTGCAAGCGAAACAGGACCCCAAAGGCGCGCTGGCCGCATGGCAGAAGCTTTTAAAGTTGAATCCGCAACTTGACCCTGAACGCAAAGCCCAGGTGCAGAGACTGATGGCCGACGTCACGGCAGCCTCCAATGGGCGGAACGCCGGGAAAGGAGCGGGAGCCAATGACTGACGCGAAGCGGAAACCAATGCGGCAGTGGACGCAGAAGCAGGCCGTGATGCTGTCGCTGGCGTGTCTTGCCGCGGGTATTGGCGGGGGATGGTTGATTCACGGATCGCGGCAGAGCGGCAGCGCAGCGGCAGTCAATACCGCAAACGCGAATGCGGCAAACAGCGCGCCGGCGCCGGCAGCGCAGGCCAACGATCCAGCCCAGCTGAAAACGATGGCCGATTCTCAGGCCGCACCGCTCATCGAACAGCTCAAGTCGCAACCCAACAATGCCCAGTTGCTGACCAGTGTGGGCAACCTCTACTACGACGCGAAACAATACCCGACGGCGGTGGACTACTACGGGCGCGCGCTGAAAGTGACGCCGGCCGACGCATCTGTGCGAACCGACATGGGAACCGGCTACTGGTATATGGGCGACGCGGATCGGGCGATCGAAGAGTTCAACCTTGCGCTCAGCTATGCGCCCAATAATCCGAACACGCTGTTCAATCGGGGCCTGGTGAAATGGAAGGGCAAGAAGGACGCAGCGGGAGCGCTGGCCGATTGGCAGCAACTGCTTGCGGCAAACCCTGATTACCAGGCGAAGGACCAGGTTGAGCAGATGATCGCCGAGGTGAAGGCGCAGGTGAAGCAGTGAAGAAGTGGCTTTGTTGAATCGTGACATCAGAACTGGTTCTCATTCATGACGAGAGCCACTGCGGTGCGCAGCCGTGCCTGGCTGCCGCCGGGTGCGGGGCGAAGCCGGGGAACGCGGACCAGCCGGTTGCGCCGCATTTCTGACTCGATGATTGGGGCGGCCATTGACCACACAGTGGTAATGTCGCCCACCACCACAATCTCGCTGGGCGCCAGCGCTGAGGCAACCATATGCATGCCGCGGCCGAGCGCCCTGCACATTTGGTCGACGGCCGCGCACGCCGCCTGATCGCCGGCTTCGGTCATTCGCAACAGCTGGTCAAAAGCCGGCGAAGGATTTTGCGCGAGTTCAGCGTAGTAGCGCATGCCGGCGCGATTTGAAGCGATTGTTTCCCAGCAGCCGCGATTCCCGCATGCGCAAGGCAATCCTTCGGGCTCAAGCTGCACATGACCGAATTCGCCGGCAACGCCAGCTTCTCCGCGCAGCAATCGGCCGTTGGCGATGATGCCTGTACCTATTCCTTCGGACACGCTAACGGCAACCAGGTCGTGCAGTCCGTCGCTCGAACCAAACCAGACTTCAGAGAGCGCGCAGGCGTTGGCCACGTTATCTGCCACCACCGGCAGCCCCGTGGCCTGTTCCACACGGGCCTTGATATTGCCAATCGGCCAGTCGATATTCGGGGCAAAAATGAATTTCTCGAGATTGGCGTCGAGCCGGCCGGGAAGATTGATTCCAATACCGTCGAAGGAGCGATCGCGATGGGCGGCGATCATGCCGCGCGCCGCATCCACAATCGCCCCCAACACTTTCCTGGGATTCTCAGGTAGTACGACAATCTCCTCGGCGACGATGTTGCCGCCAAGGTCGGTCACGGCAAGCGTGGTTTGACTGGGGTGAATGTCGAGGGCCAGCACGCCGCGCTGGCTGTTGACGTTGAGAAAGGTGGGCCTGCGGCCGCGCGGAATCTGCCCGGTGGGACCCTCGACGATCCAGCGTTCGGCCAGCAGTTCTTCAACGATGAGCGAAACCGTGCTGCGTTGCAGCCCGGAGCATCGCGCCAGGTCTGCCCGCGAGATGGGCTGCCGGGTTCGAATCTGATTGAAGATTAGATTCCGGTTGATTTGGCGAGGCATCCTGTTGGATGCGCTCAGCTGACGGTTCGCAATGAACTGCGAGGTGGGCATTGCGTCGTTGCGCGCCTCCCAATGAGTCCGGGTATGGAACTCAACGAGCTTCCTTCCCGGAGAGTCGGGTCTCTTCAGCGAAGGATTCGACGTCCGTTTGAATCGCAATCGATATTAACATGCGGGGAAAGTCCATTTGCGATGCGGAAGCAGCGAGAGTGCAAGCCAGCTGAATGCCTTTACTTATGGCCCTCGTATCGCGCATGGGCAGGTAAACGTTATCATCATTCAGGCCCGCCTGCGAGGGGCATTTTGCGGCGCAATCCGGCCCCGGCTCATCCTATGAGAAGGTGGGATTCCAGCGTGGCGTGTGGTCAACTCTGCACGGGTAAACTGGTGCGTGTCGGCCGAGTTTTAGGCGCTGGTCCGCGCGGCTCGGGATTTGAATGCGTAATGCGCGCAATATTCTTGTTGAATGGCGGTGAGGAATGCTGACTGGTTTTTCAATCGTCGGGGGCAAGCCCCTTGAAGCGAGTATCGAAAGCAGTGGCGGAAGTTTTCACGGCGTCGATCCTGCAACCGGAACGAAACTCGAGCCGGCCTACCGCTACGCCTCGCTCGAGAATCTGGATCGCGCGGCGAAGCTGGCCGAGGAGGCACGTGGGACGTACAGCGGGTTGCCCGGCCGCGAGCGGGCTGCGTTTCTTCGCCACATCGCGGCCGGCATGGAGGCGATCGGCGCGGAGATCGTCGATCGGGCGCGTCGCGAGACCGCGCTGCCCGAGGCGCGGCTGAAAGGCGAGCTGGCGCGGACCGTGAATCAGTTGCGGCTTTTTGCGCAGGTGGTTGAAGAAGGTTCGTGGGCCAATGCCCGCATCGATCCGGCCCAGCCTGAGCGCAAGCCATTGCCGCGCGCCGACATTCGCTCGGTGCTTCGCCCGCTTGGCACGGTTGCCGTTTTTGGTTCCAGCAATTTTCCGCTGGCGTTTTCAGTGGCCGGAGGAGATACGGCCTCAGCTCTGGCAGCAGGGAATCCGGTCATTGTGAAGGCGCACTCTGCGCATCCGGGGACGAGCGAGCTGGTTGGCCAGGTGGTGAGCGAGAGCGTGCGCGCCTGCGGTCTGCCCTCCGGCGTGTTTGCGCTGCTCTTTGGAGCCGGATCGGAGCTTGGCGCTGCCCTGGTGGCTCATCCCGTGGTGAAAGCTGTCGGATTCACGGGCTCATTGAGCGCGGGCCGGTCGTTGATGAAGGTTGCCGCGTCGCGCACGGAGCCCATTCCATGCTTTATGGAGATGAGCAGCTCGAATCCGCTGGTGGTGCTGCCTGAAGCGCTCGCCATCCGCGGCGCGCAGATTGCGAACGGGCTGTTTGGCTCATTCACGCTGGGTGTGGGCCAATTCTGCACCAAGCCGGGGCTGGTCTACCTGCCGCGGAATGAGGCGGCCGATGCGCTGGTAGCTACTCTGAAAGCGCTCGTTGAACAGTCGCAGGCATCGCCCATGCTGACGGCAACAATCTGCGGGAACCACGTGTCGGGAGTTGCGGCGCGCAAGTCAGACAGTGCGGTTGAAACGCTTGCCGAAGGCGCTGCGGACTCGGGTGCGTCGTATGCCGCACCTGCGCTCTTTGAGGTGACCGGCAGCCAGATGCTGCGCTCGCCGGGACTGGCGCACGAGATCTTCGGTCCCAGCGCGCTGGTGATTCGCTACGCCGACCGCGATGAGCTGCTGGCGCTTCTGAATGCCGTCGAAGGGCAGCTTACGGCAACGGTGCACGGAACCGATGCCGACATCGCCGCCAACGCCGACCTGATTGCAATCCTCGAGCGCAAGGCGGGCAGGCTGGTTGTGAACGGATTCCCGACCGGAGTTGAAGTGTGCCACGCGATGGTGCATGGCGGGCCGTTTCCAGCCACGAGCGAGAGCCGCATGACGTCGGTTGGCACGCAGGCCATCTACCGATTCGTAAGGCCGGTTTGCTACCAGGATTTTCCGCAGGCTGCATTGCCTGACGAGTTGAAAAACGAAAATCCGCTCGGAATCTGGCGGCTGGTTGACGGGGAATTCACGCGGGCCGCGGTTGTTGCCGATGTGCCGGCGGCCGCAGGCAAAGGGTAATTGTGCCGGCAGTCAGCAGTGCAATCGACATGCTTAAAAAACCGTCGCGCGAGTTGCCGGTGAGCGCTTGCAGCCAGCCCACCAGCCATGTGCCGGCGAATCCGCCCAGCGCGCCGCAGGTGTTGATGAGCGCGAACACTTCTCCTGTGACGGTGCTGGGCAGCATTTCAGGAATGATGGCAAAGAATGGGCCGTAAGGCGCGTACATGGCGCCCCCGGCGACGATGAGCGCGGCGTAGGCGAGCCAGAAGTTGTGGCCGGCTGTGGCGTACGAACAGAAGAGCGCGACTCCCGCAAGCATAAGAAAGGGCCAGACGAAGGCCTTGCGCTTGAGAATGCGATCGGAAAAATAAGCCACAATCAGCATCAGGATCACGCCGAGCAGGAATGGCGCGGCGCTCAGCACTCCGACCGCTTCGATTCCCCGCGACAGGCCCGAATGGATCATCGCCGGAATCCAGAGCACGAGGCCGTAGACCCCAAAGCTCCAGAAGAAAAACTGGAAGCACAGCAGGATCACTCCCGGGACGCGCAGGGTCGCCGCCCAGTTTGCGTACTGGGGCAGGGCAGTCTGCTCGTGATCGAGCGCCCGGGTGAGTTCCGCGCTCGATTCCGGTGAAAGCCACGATGCCTGAACCGGCCGGTCGCGCGCCACCAGGATCCAGATGAAAGCCCACAACACCGACGGGATGCCCTCGAGGACGAACGTCATCTGCCAGCCTGCCGCGCGTATCAGGTACCCGGTCACAGCGGCCATCCACGTCACGGTGACCGGGTTGCCCAGGATGAGCACCGCGTTGGCGCGTGAACGTTCTGCCCGCGTAAACCAGTTGGTGAGCAGGATGAGCATGGAGGGAAAGATGAGGCTTTCAGCGACGCCAAGAGCGAGGCGATCGGCCACCAGCAGCCAATAACTTCGAATGACCCCGGTGAGCGCTGAGAAGATTCCCCAGCTGATGAGAGCCGCAAAGATGAGCCGTGTGGCGCCTTTACGAACCGCGTACGCGGCGGCAGGAATCTGGAAGAGAAAATAGCCGAGAAAAAACGCCGAACTGAGAAAGGCCGCGCGCGACTCGGTAATGTTGAGCGATTTGGCCAGCCCCGCCGCGGCGCCGAAACCGAAGTTGGAGCGGCCCAGGTAAGCCAGGCTGTAAGTGACAAAGACCACCGGCATCAGATAGAACCAGCGGAGTCGCAGATCGGCCCGGTTTTTCAAATTCGTGTGGGATGCTTCGGCAGGCACACAAGGTTTATACCATTCAAGGAAGACGCGGCGGCAGCCAGCCAGATTCGATTGAAGCCTTGAGCCAGTGGGATCGCGGGCCGGCACTTAATGCTCGTTCCGAGCGCCGGGAACGGTAAAATGATCGAGCCGGAGTGTGCCGGGTTGCGCAAACGCCGGCTGCGTCAATCGAAGGGAAACGCTACGAAGATCTCGCTCTCATCCGTTCTGGAATCCGCCGGCAAATTTGCCGTTACGACGCATGCGCGCGGGCCTGCCGGTGCGCTGCCGCTCACGGCTGAGATGCTTCTCACCGAGCCTTCGGGAAATCTCTTTGGCCTGACGCAAAACGCCGGAATGGGTTGGGAGCCGAACCGTCTGCTCGACCCCGAATTCCTGATCCTGAGTACGCATGGCGGGCTTCGCGCCGAGAACGGCGAGCCTATCGCGCTGGGCTTCCACTCCGGCCACTGGGAGGTTGGGCTGCTGGTGGCCGAGGCCGCACGCGAATTGAAGGCGATGCACGCTACGCCGTTCGCCGGCGCATGCACCGATCCTTGCGACGGGCGCACGCAGGGCACAACCGGCATGATGGACTCGCTGCCCTACCGCAACGATGCGGCGATTGTGCTGCGGCGTCTGATGCGATCATTGCCAACGAGTAAGGGCACGCTGGGCGTGGCCACGTGCGACAAGGGACTGCCGGCGATGATGATGGCGCTGGCGTCGTCGGGCGCGAAGCCGGCGGTGCTTGTGCCCGGAGGCGTGACGCTGCTGCCCGAGTCGGGCGAGGACGCGGCGAAGATTCAGACTATTGGCGCGCGCTTTGCGCAGAACCAGATCACGCTCGAATATGCGGCCGATGTGGGTTGCCGCGCTTGCGCATCGCCAGGTGGGGGCTGCCAGTTTCTGGGCACGGCGGCCACTTCACAAGTCGTTGGAGAGGCTCTCGGTCTCAGCTTGCCGCACACTGCGCTTGCGCCTTCGGGCCAGCCAATCTGGCTCGATGCCGCGCGGCGCTCGGCACGAGCCTTGTTGCGGCTGCATGAACTTGAGCTTGGCGCAAGGGATGTATTGAGCACGGCAGCGGTCAGGAACGCGATGGTGCTGCACGCGGCCTTTGGCGGGTCGACCAATCTGCTCATTCATCTGCCGGCGATTGCCTATTCTGCAGGCCTGGCGCGGCCAACCGCCGAAGACTGGGCCCACGTGAACCGGCAGGTTCCGCGGCTCGTGGATGCGCTTCCGAATGGCCCGCGCGGCTTTGCCACGGTTCAGGTGTTTCTTGCGGGCGGCGTGCCCGAAGTCATGCTGGCACTTCGCGCCTTGGATCTTTTGGACGAAAGTGTTCTCACTGTCAGCGGCGAAACGCTGGGCGCAAGCCTCGACTGGTGGCAGCAGAGCGAGCGGCGAGCGTCGTTGCGATGCGCGCTCACTGAGCAGGACGGCATCGACCCCGACGACGTAATCATGTCGCCCGATCGCGCGCGATCGCGCGGCCTCACTTCGACTGTTTGTTTTCCCGTGGGTAATCTCGCGCCCGAGGGCTCGGTGATCAAAAGCACGGCCATCGATTCGGCGCTGGTGGGCGAGGACCAGGTTTACCGGCACATTGGCCCGGCGAGGGTCTTTGTTTCAGAGCCTGCGGCAATTCGGGCCATCAAGAGTGGTGAGATTGCCCGGGGCGACGTGATGGTGCTGGTGTGCGGCGGGCCGGCCGGCGCAGGCATGCAGGAGATTTACCAGATCACTTCGGCGCTCAAACAGTTGCCGCACTGCAAACACGTCGCGTTGCTCACTGACGCGCGCTTCAGCGGCGTCTCCACGGGCGCGTGCATCGGCCACATCTCGCCTGAGGCGCTTGCGGCGGGGCCGATCGGCAAGGTGCGCGACGGGGACCTGATCGAGATTGTCATCGACCGCGCATCGTTGACCGGGACCGTGAACCTGGTGGGCGAGAGCGGCGAGAACTTTGGCGCCGAAGAAGGCACGCGCAGCCTTAACGCACGCGCGCCGCGCCCCGATCTGCGGCCCGACCCGAACCTGCCTGAGGACACGCGCCTGTGGGCCGCACTGGTGCAGGCCAGCGGCGGCGTTTGGGGCGGCTGCGTGTACGACGTGGACAAGATCATCTCTCGACTGGAGACGAACAAGTGAAGCTTTACCGCACAGATGCCGGCATTTTTGTTGAGCGCGACGGCAGTTTTTTTTCAGCGCCCGAAGCGAGGTGGGACGAGTTGATTGGGCACCCCGATCTGGCCGGTTATCTCAGCTCGATTCCCGGCACGAACATTGCCGGCAGCACGCTACCGGGCAGGATTCTGGCGCCCATCGGCAGCCAGGAGGTGTGGGCCGCGGGAGTGACTTACTACCGCAGCCGCAGCGCGCGCATGGCGGAGTCGAAGGATGCGGGCGGAGGCGATTTTTACGATCGCGTCTATTCGGCCGAGCGGCCCGAGCTGTTTTTCAAGGCAACGCCCAACCGCGTAGCCGCGCCGGGGACGCCGGTGCGCATTCGCAGCGATGCCAAGTGGTCGGTTCCGGAGCCGGAGCTGACGCTGGTCATCAATCCCCGCGGGCAGATCGTCGGCTACACCGTCGGCAACGATATGAGCTCCCGCGATATCGAGGGCGAGAATCCGCTTTACCTGCCGCAGGCCAAGGTGTACGACCGCTCGTGCGCGTTGGGGCCGTGCGTGCTGGTGACAGATCGGATGCTTCCTGACGCAACAACCATCCGCCTCAGCATCGAGCGCGCCGGCAAAGCAATGTTCACCGGCGAGACCACGCTGGCAGCTCTCAAACGGTCGCCCCAGGCGCTGGTTGAGTATCTCTTCCGCGAGAATCATTTTCAAGCGGGCGCGTACCTGATGACCGGCACGGGCATCGTGCCGCCGGACTCGTTCACGCTCGAGAGCGGCGATAAGGTGAGCATCACGATCGATGAAATCGGCACGCTCGAAAACGAGGTGGTACAGGGCGGTCCGATACCACTTTCGTAGTGCGCCCGCGGCCCGATTGGTGTAGCAAGAGCGTGCGGGAATCAGGCATCTTTTTTGGTTGCCGCGCGTCTTTACCAAGTGGGGACAAATGGAGTTGAGGCCAATTTGGACCGGGTTTTCCGCAGGCGTAACCGATTGGATTCTGGCCGGCTTATTCGTACTCCTGTAACCTCACTTCATGCACAATGATCGGATGGGGGATTTCCAGTAGTGCCGCGCATTCACTTCCATCAGCAACTCGCCGAACTCAAGGACAAGCTCCTTGCCATGGCTGCCCTTGCGCAGCAGGCGGTTGAGTCTGCGGTCGATGCTTATTTGCAGCGGGACAAGGGCCTGTGCAAGTTTGTCAAGCAGAACGAAACCGCAATCAACACCGCGCAGCGCGAGCTGGACGAGATGGCCTATGAGCTTCTGGCCAAGGAGCAGCCGATGGCTATCGACCTGCGCTTCATCCTGGCGGTGATCAAAATCAACGGCGACCTGGAGCGCGTGGGCGATCAGTCGATGGCCATCGCGCGGCGCACCAAGGAGATTCTGAACATCGGCGAGGTGGAGCTGCCGGTTGATTTTGGAGCCATGGGCGAGTATGCCGCGCGCATGATCCGTACCTCGCTGCAAGCGCTTCTGGATGGCGACGCTCGGCTGGCCGACTCGGTACGCGAGATGGACGACGAAATCGACCGCATGAACCGGCGAGCCCATGCCGACCTGCTGACGCTGATTGAGCAAAAGCCGCAGTTTACGCAGCAGGCCATGAACGGCATCCTGGTGGCGAAGAACCTGGAAAGGATCGCCGATCACGCGTCGAATATTGCTACGGATGTCATCTTCTGGATTCGCGGCGCCGATGTGCGCCATCAGCTGAGCGCGGCGATGGACTAAAAGGCAGCTTTCAGCCTTCAGCTTATCTTGCAAATGCCGAGCGTCTTGTCATCTGACGACGCTCGGCTTTGTTTCCTTTGCGCAGGGCCTACACGCCGATAACCGCGCAAAGTTCCTTGACTGCTTCGGCACTCTTTTTGAGAGCTGCGTCTTCCTCGGGTGAGAGCTTGATCTCGATGATCTTTTCCAGTCCCATGGCGCCCAGCTTGCAGGGCACGCCGATGTAGTAGCCCTCGATGCCGTACTCACCCTCGAGATAGGCCGCACAGGGCAGGATCTTCTTCTTGTCCTTGAGAATGGCCTCAACCATCTCAGTTACTGCGGCCGAGGGCGCGTAGTAGGCGCTGCCGGTCTTCAAGTACTTCACGATCTCGGCGCCGCCGTCGCGGGTGCGCTGGATAAGCTGCTCAAGCCGGTCGGGCGCGATGAGCTCGGTGATGGGAATGCCGGCCACCGTGGAGTAGCGGGCGAGCGGCACCATGGTGTCGCCGTGGCCGCCCAGCACAAAGGCCGTCACGTTTTCGACGCTCACGTTCAGCTCTTCGGCAATGAAGGTGCGGAAGCGCGCCGAGTCGAGCACACCGGCCATGCCGATGACGCGTTCGCGATTGAAGCCGGCCTGGCGGAAGGCTGCCTGCGCCATGGCGTCGAGCGGGTTCGAAACGATGATGAGGATGCACTCGGGCGACTGCGCCACGACTTTCGAGACCACGTCTGACATGATCTTGAAGTTGGTGTGCAGCAGGTCGTCACGGCTCATGCCCGGCTTGCGGGGAATGCCCGCGGTGATGACGACGATGTCAGAGTGTGCCGTGGCTGCGTAGTCGTTGGAGCCGATCACGCTCACGTCGCGCTTCTCAATGGGCATGGCTTCGAGCAGGTCGAGCGCCTTGCCCTGGGGAATGCCTTCGACGACGTCGACTAAAACCACGTCGGCCAGTTCTTTGGCTGCGATCCAGTGTGCAGCGGTTGCGCCTACGTTGCCGGCGCCTACGATTGAAACCTTCTTACGCATTTAATCCTTCTCCTGTTCGTGAATCGTGGGTCGTGATTCGTGGTTCGTGCGTCGTGAACGAACCACGAATCACGTCTCACGACTTACATGTTTCCAATCATTCTTGTCGCAAACTCGCTGGTGCCGACTTTAGTAGCGCCGGTGAGCTGGCGCTCGAAGTCGTAGGTGACGAATTTTTGTTGGATGGTTTTTTCCATCGCGGTCTCGATCATCTTGGCCGCTTCTTTCCAGCCGATGAAATCAAGCAGCATTACGCCCGACAGAATCACCGAGCCGGGGTTGATGACGTCTTTATCGGCGTATTTCGGAGCGGTGCCGTGCGTGGCCTCAAAGACCGCGTAGCCGTCGCCGATGTTGGCGCCGGGCGCGATGCCCAGCCCGCCCACCTGCGCTGCTGCCGCGTCGGAGATGTAGTCCCCGTTGAGGTTGGGCGTGGCCAGAATGCTGTAGTCCGATGGGCGAATGATGATCTGCTGGAAGATCGAATCGGCGATGCGGTCGTTGATGAGGATCTTCGACTTCCATGCGCCGTTGCCGTGGGATACGCCGATTTTTTCAAGTACCGCTTTAACTTCAGCGCAGACCGAATCGCGAAAGCTCTGCGGCGCAAACTCCATTCCGGGCTCGATGAGCGCCGCATTCTCTTCAATCGAGATACCGGGGTGCGCCTCGGCGTTGCCCAGAATCCACGATTCACGCTCAGTGACAATCTGGCCGCGGAACTCGTCGATGGCAACTTCGTAGCCCCACTCGCGGAACGCGCCCTCGGTAAACTTCTGAATGTTGCCTTTGTGCACCAGAGTTACCGTCTTGCGGCCGGACTCAAGCGCGTGGCGGATGGCGGCGCGCACCAGCCGCTTGGTGCCGAAGATGGAGATAGGCTTGATGCCCACCCCCGAGTCGGTGCGGATTTTCTTCTTGCCGCCCTTGAGCAGATCGTCGTTCAGGAACGAGATCAACCGGGCCGCATCGTCAGTGCCTTGCTTGAACTCGATGCCTGCGTACACATCCTCAGTGTTTTCGCGGAAGATGACGATGTCGACCTGCTCGGGGTGCTTCACCGGGCTGGGCACGCCCTGGTAGTACTTGACCGGGCGCACGCACGAGTAGAGGTCGAGAATCTGGCGCAGGGCCACGTTCAGCGAGCGAATGCCGCCGCCGACGGGAGTGGTGAGCGGGCCTTTGATGGAGACGCGCAGATCGCGCGCCGCGGCGACGCTGTCGTCGGGAAGCCAGTTCGAGAACCGGCGGAAGGCTTTTTCGCCGGCGTAAACCTCAAACCAGCGGATGGCGCGCTTGCCGCCGTAGGCCTTTTCAACGGCCGCATCGAAGACGCGCTGCGATGCCTTCCAGATGTCGCGGCCGGTGCCATCGCCTTCAATGTAGGGAATGATGGGGTTGTCAGGGACTGAGAATTGTCCATTCTCATACGTGATGGGCTGGCCGTTTTCAGGCAACGTGAGGCCGTTATAGGTGCTCTGCATGTTTCTGGGTTCTTCCTCCGCGGATGGTCAAACTAGAGGCTAACACCTTGGATTTTTGAGTGGCAACGGCGGTTGGTTCACTGCTTCGGAAACATGACGCGCAGCACGGCCTTGTTTTTGGCGTAATTGTCGTGCGCTCCGGTGGGCGATTCGAAGAGATAAAACCAATGGGCGGCGTTCTGCACCTGTAGATTCACCAGTTCGACGTCAGCCACCTGCGGCACGAGCCAGGTGAGCAGGTCGCTGGGGTCGCTCCACGCCACAATCTGCGCCTTTGCAGAGGGCGCGCCTGCAACGTTGGCGCGTATCTGAAGGTTTTGCCGGTACTGACCCCAGCGGCTGACCAGGGCGTTGAAGCGGCGGGCGGAGGGCGCGGCTGCGGTTGTTGCGGGCGCCGCGGCCTCGCCGAAGATCGGCGCGAACTCGAGATCGGTGAACTCAAGCAACTGAAGCTGGTTGGCAAAGAAATAGATGATCGGCATGCGTTCGAAGATGTATTGAATTGCGCCGTCTTCTTCCGCTTGCTCTTGCTGGAGCGTTTCAACCGTCGGCGGCAACACGGCGGCTGCCTGCAAGGGCGGATTCTCGAGATTGAACGTGTTGAAAAGCAGGTAGCTGCCCAGGCTGTGAGTGACGCCGATGAATGTCTGGTCGGTCGCGTTGCCGCTACTGAGCCGGCTCTTCCAGTCGTATTTCATGCGTGCCGAAGCATCGGCGCCGCTCGGGTCAAAGGAAGCGGATTTGATCATGAGCTGGCGCAGGCCGTCGCGGATGATGTTGGCGAGCGGGCCCACGCCGATCATGGCGTCAGAGAATCCCCAGTCTTCGAGGCTATTCTTCAGGCCGCGATTGATGACGATCGCGTGCGCGGGCATCTTTGCGAGCTGATCGGCCTCTGCAACCGACAGCCAGGGATAGAAACGGCCGAGTTTGTCGGGATCCTGTTTGGACTTGAGCGAACAGACCTGGAGCAGGTCCTTGTTGGGACCGGCGAGAGACGCCTCGCTTTTGACCACGTACTCGCACTTGAGCGCCAGAACCAGCGGCCACCAGTTGATTTCGTCGACGACGAGCGGCGACGAATAGCTCCTGAGTCGAATGACGTAGTGAGCAACGAAAGGCGCGGCGTGCCACCACTCGTCTTTGGTTTTCCAGATGTCGTTGCCGAGGTATTGCAGTTGCGGAGGATCGGCATCGGGCGCGAATTCGCCCTGGTCGGGAAAATCAGAGCCGGCGGGTTTCCAATCGTTCTTGTTGCAGAGGTGCAATTTGTCGCAGATGGAATTGCGCAGCGATTCGGAATCGCCGGCGCCGATCTGATTGATGCCGTGCACGTAGAAGATGTGCACGGGATGGTGATCGGGTGAGCTGAGCGCTTTGCCGATGCTTTCAAAGGTTTTGAGCGAAGCCTGTTCGTCCTGGGCGAGCGCGGATGGGTTTGCGGCTGGGCCAAACGACAGGAGAAAAACCAGGGCAAGGAATTGCCTGCGAGTTGGCATGCACGCCTCCTGCGGTGAAGCAAGCAAATCAGGAGGGGAAGCGGTCGAGGAAGGTGAAGCAAGCGGGAAGTGTCGCAAGTCGAGTCCGGCAAGGTGCGAATGCGAGCCAGTAAACGCTCAGCGGGAAATACCGGAGGATACGGCAGAACTATAGCACTGATCGGACTAATCCGCATTTTTCTCAGACGGTGCGGCAACGCTGGATTCAAGAGGTGGCCAAGTTTCTGAGGGTCTACCACCCCTGCGAATACAATTCATTCGCCGGGGTCCCCGGCCAGGACAGGTTGCGGAAGAAATCACAATCCAGAGCGCAGTTCTGTAAAACATCCCTCAGGGGCTAAAGCCCCAATCTTTCTAAGGGCGTTATCGGCCCGGCTAAAGCCGTGCCCTTATTACAAAACCTCGTAACTCTGCGAGGAGAGGGGTTTTTCCGCAGCCTGAGGAGACCGGCGGTACAGTTCTTGACGCCTTGTGAGAATTGCGAGCTGAGGCAATAATGTGTGCTTCAGACGGCTACTTTGCGTCTTTAAAGTCGCCGGCGCTGAAGTTGGGGATGCCGAACTTTCCGCGCAGGTGCATGATGTCGGCCGGGCTGATGTTGCCGGCTACGGTCACCAGCGTAAGGCTCCTGGGAGTTTCAGCCAGCACCACGCCGCCCTTGACGTTGGCGCCGTCGAGAACGATCCACACGTCAGTGATGTTGTCGTGGATGGGGCCGCCGCTGCCGGTAGTGCTTACCAGGTGTTTCCAGCCGCGAAGATGGTAGGCCTGGCGGATGGAGTCGACCGCGGCTTCGTCCGGAATCCCCGACTGGCCGAAGCGAAGAACATGGACGCTCACGCCGTCGATTTTGGCCACGGTCTGCTTGACGTCGGCATCGGAGTCGGAGAGCAGGCTGGAGGCTGCCACAAGCATGTTGTGGTCGAAGGTGAAGCTGTTCTTGATGGCGGCCTGCATGCTGAGTTGATGTAGCGCCGGAGGCTCGTAATCCAGGTCGACGGGCCCCTGGTTGGCTGTCGCTGCGGGTGGGGGCGTGTCGGGAGCCGGCTGCGGGGCCGGCGACTGCGCAAATGCGGTGCCTGAAACCAATGCAGCGGTGAGGGCCGGGACGCCGGCCAGAGAAAGAGAAATCCTCATGAATAGTTAAACGATAAGGGCGCGAGAAAGTTGCAGGGGTGGGCGGGAAATCCGGCTTTCAGCGCACTTTTCCGCGCCCGTCGCGGGTTGGTCTGGGGCTCGCGACGGCGGGTGGGGAGGGATCGCGTCAATGAGCCAGAACATGAACTGGAGATGAATTTGCCTGATAGTCTGTTCCCGGCGGCCCGGATGCGATAGACTCATGCGGGAACTATTCAAAATCCATCATCTTAAGAACCCCAGGAGGGCACATAGAAATTGGGAAAAAGCATGGTCCCGAGGAAGCTTTTCTTCACCAAGGGCGTTGGCAAACACAAGGAGAGATTGACCTCATTTGAGCTGGCGCTTCGGGATGCTGGCATTGCCTCGCAAAACCTTGTTCGCGTGTCGTCGATTTTTCCGCCGCAGTGCAAGGTCATTCCCCGCAAAGAAGGATTGAAGTATCTCAACCACGGTGAAGTGGTGTTTTCGGTAATCGCCGAGAACTCAACGCGCGAACCGCACCGGCTCATCGTTTCGAGCATTGGCGTGGCAATCCCCGCCGACCGCAACGCCTACGGCTATCTGAGCGAGCACCACAGCTTTGGCGAGACCGAGGAGCAAGCCGGCGAGTACGCCGAAGAGCTTGCCGCCGAGATGCTGGCCACCACGCTCGACGTCGAATTTGATCCCGACACAAGCTGGGACGAGAAGAAGGAAATCTATCGCATCTCGAACAAGATTGTGCGCACCAGCAACATTACGCAGAGTGCTGTGGGCGACAAGAACGGCAAGTGGACTACGACGATTGCCGCGGCGGTGCTGATCCTGGACGAGTAGGGGATTGCATCCAGCATCCCTTTGGACGAGGGAATCAACTGGGGGAGATCGTCGGCTTCATTCCGATTGCACAGGCCAATTCCGAATGCGGGGTTGGCCTTGCTGCATAGGCGCGGGGTCGAATCTTCGTTGCGCAGGCGCGCATCGTTGAAAATGAATCGATGACTGAGAAACGCAAATACACGGTAGGCCTGGTGCAGATGAGCATGGGCGCAGACCCTGAGGCGAACTTTGCCTCCGCCGTCGCGCACATTCGTGAAGCAGCGCGCCGGGGCGCCAACATCGTCTGCCTGCCTGAGCTGTTCAGGACGCAGTATTTCTGCCAGCGCGAAGACCTGAAACTCTTCGATTTGGCCGAGCCGATTCCAGGCCCATCCACTGAGAAGCTTGGAGAAGTGGCGCGCGAGGCCGGGGTGGCTATTGTGGCGTCGCTGTTTGAGCGGCGCGCGCCGGGGCTCTACCACAACACGGCGGTTACGCTCGGCGCCGATGGCGAGATTGCCGGCGTCTATCGCAAGATGCACATCCCTGACGATCCGCTGTACTACGAGAAGTACTACTTTGCGCCGGGAGATCTCGGCTTCCAGGCTGTCGACCTGCATATTGGGCGGGTGGGTACGCTCGTCTGCTGGGATCAGTGGTATCCCGAGGGCGCGCGGCTTACGGCGCTGCAGGGGGCCGAGGTGCTGTTCTATCCCACGGCCATCGGCTGGCACCCGGCAGAGAAAGAAGAATTCGGTGCCGCCCAATATGACGCGTGGCAAACCATCCAGCGCTCTCACGCGATTGCCAACGGGGTGTACGTGGCGGGAGTGAACCGCGTGGGGCTCGAGCATGGCGAGGTCCGGCTTGCCAACGGCGACATCCTCGGCAACCGCGTAGAAGGACCGGGGCTGCAATTCTGGGGCGGCAGCTTCCTGGCCGATCCCTTCGGCCGCATCATCGCCAAGGCCTCGCACGAGCGGGAAGAGATATTGATTGGCGAAATTGATCTCGGCTTGATAGAGGAGACGCGGCGCAACTGGCCGTTCCTGCGCGACCGCCGCATCGATGCCTACGCGCCCATTGCCGAGCGCTTTCTCGATCCGGGAGTATCAGCCCAACTTTTCGAACAGGAAGAAAATTCATCTAAGGTTGCTGTCGAAAGCCTACGTGCAGGGAAAAGATGGACGAGCGTTGATGACCTCCCGGGGAAAGACAGGTTTTCGAGCGGAATTTATGCCTTCTATCTAAATGATGGAACAAACCTTCCAGCGATCCAGGTGCCGGATTCTCGCCTTATTTATATCGGGAAGGCCGAACGTGGATTAAAGAGGCGGGAGCATTTCAGTATCTCAACAAGCGGATCCACCCTCAGAAGAACGCTTGGGGCAATTCTGCGGGAGGTTCTGGGGTTGAAGGCTACGCCCACAAGAAGTGCCCAAAGTGGTAAATATCATTTTGGCCCTAACGGCGAAGGCAAACTGTCTTCTTGGATGCGCGAGAATCTGACGTTTTCGTACTTTTTGGTGGATCGATCAATGTGTGACTGGATAGAGTCGGAAGCCATTCACGCCTTGCGCCCGGCACTCAATCTTGACGAGAATCCCGGCAACCCAAACGCTAATTTCATCCAGCAAGCGCGGAAAGCTTGTAGACGTGAAGCGGCCGGGAACTCAGAAGGCGTAGATGAGTAGCCCAGCCGAGTTGGGCTATCGCATGCCCGCCGAGTGGGAGCCGCACGAGGCCACGTGGCTCGCATGGCCGCACAATCCCGAAGACTGGCCGGGCAAGTTTGCGTCCATACCCTGGCTCTATGCAGAGATTGTGCGCCTACTGGCTGCCCGGGAGCGCGTTCACCTGATCGTCGAGGATGCAGCGGCCGAGAAGCGAATCCGCTCGATGCTGAAGCGCGCCGGTGCCGATCTGGGCAAGGTCGAATTTCACCAGTGGCCGACCGATCGCGGATGGACGCGCGACTCCGGTCCGATTTTCGTGAGAAACGCAGAGGGCCGGGTAGGCCTTACCAACTGGCAGTTCAATGGCTGGGCCAAGTACGACGACTGGCGGCTTGACGATCAGCTTCCCGGGCGCGCAGAGGGGTTGCTCGAATTGCCATCGTGGCAGCCAGTGATTGCACACCAGGACGGAACCGAACGCAGGATCGTCCTCGAGGGCGGATCGATTGACGTGAACGGCGCGGGATTGATGCTGACCACCGAGGAGTGTCTGCTGAGCATGGTTCAGCAGCGCAATCCAGGAGTGAGCCGTGAGCAGTTGGAACAGGTTTTTTCGGCTTACCTTGGCATTGACCAGGTGATCTGGATGAATCGGGGCATTGCCGGCGACGATACGCACGGCCACGTGGACGACATCACGCGATTCGCCGGAGTGGACACCATCATTACGGCCGTAGAACGAAATACGAAGGACCCGAACCACGAGCCGCTGGTCGAGAATCTGGCTCGGCTGAAGGCGGCGCGCACACCCCAGGGCAAGCAGTTCACGATTGTGGAACTGCCCATGCCGCGACCGGTTGTCTTCCGCGGACAGAGAGTGCCGGCCAGCTATGCAAACTTCTACCTCGCCAACGGCGTAGTGCTGATGCCTACCTTTCACGATCCCAACGACCGCGTGGCCCTGAATATTCTGGCCGAAGCGTTTCCGGGGCGGGACGTAATTGGCGTGCACAGCGTCGACCTGATCTGGGGCCTGGGCGCGCTGCATTGCATGACGCAGCAACAGCCTGCGTAATAAAAAACTCCGCCTTGCCATCGCGAATTAGAATTCCGATTGATACAGGATGAGGCAGGAGTGCGCATGGAAAGCTTGACGAAGCATTGGACTCAAGGTGTCTGGAGAGGCAGCCGGATTGTTGCGGCGGCTGTGCTCATGATTGGTCTCACGAACGCCGTAGCCGTGCGGGCCCAAACGGGGCAGGGGCAAACGCCCGCAAGAACGCAACCGGCTGTGAATGCCGCAACTCCCGAGACAAAGAAGCCGGCGCACACCGGATTCAGCCAGCCCGATCCGATCGATTTCAACGATCACGCGGGTTACGTATCGATCTTCGACGGCAGCAGCCTGAAGAATTGGGACGGCGATCCGGCGGTGTGGCATCTCGAAAACGGCGCCATCGTGGGCGTTTCGACCAAAGAAAAGCCGGTGGAAAACAGCTACATCGTCTATCGCGGCCTTCAGGCAAAGGACTTCGACCTGAAGCTCGAGATCAAGGTCGAGGAGGGCGGCGGCAGTGGAATTCAATATCGGAGCCAGACGGGATTGCCGTGGAATCGGCCAACCAAGACTCCGCCGAACCTGAACTGGATGATGACCGGGCCGCAGGCGGATTACTGGTACCCTGTGGGGCCGTGGGCGGCCGAGTGGAGCGGACAGTTCTACAGTGAAAACACGCCGCTGGGGATTCTGGCCTGGCGCGGGCAGGTAGTGGAGTCGGGTCCGCTGGAGGGTCCGCGGCTGATGGGCAACATCGCCGATCGCACTCCGCTGGGCGGATATGTGCGCGTGAATGACTGGAACCAATATGTGGTGATGGCGCGCGGCAGCACGTTCATCCATATTCTGAACGGTCAGTTGATGGCCGTCTATATTGACGACGACCCGGCCTCGTCGAACAACCAGACGGGCTATGTCGGGATTGAGATTGAGAGCGCGCCGTCGAAAGTTTCAGTGCGCAATGTATGGATCAAGAAACTGAATTAGGTTCAACCGATCTCGACTGCATGCAGGCAGCGCTGGCGGAGGCTCGTCTGGCGGCAGATGCCGGCGAGGTGCCGATCGGCGCGGTGGTGGTGCGTGAGGGCGCGGTTGTTGCGCGCGGACAGAATCGCGTGCTGCGCGACGTTGACCCCACGGCCCATGCTGAGATCGTGGCCATGCGCGCGGCGGCAGCGGCACTGCGCAACTATCGGCTTAACGGCTGCACGCTCTACGTGACGCTGGAGCCGTGCGCCATGTGCGCCGGAGCTATGATTCACGCGCGTATTGACCGGCTGGTGTTCGCCGCGGCTGATACCAAGGCCGGAGCTTGCGGATCTGTGCTGAGCGTCTTGAACCATCCCGCGCTCAACCACCAGATGCAGGTGGAGCAGGGAATTGCCGCGGACGAAGCGGCAGAGTTGATGAGGGGATTTTTCAGGGAGCGGCGGTAGGTCGCTATTTCCTCGTCAGCTTTTTGATGCGCTCGGCTTCGTGCGGCCACTGCGCAGTCAGCTCTGCCGCCGTCGCGTTGCGGTAGTCCGCGAAGTCGAAACCGGGGGTGACGGTGCAGCCGAGCAGCGCCACCTTGCCGCCGTCGATGAGGCGCGTGCCCTGCCAGACACCGGCGGGGACGACGAGCTGGACGTGATGGTCAGCGGCGAGATCTGGACCAAGAGTAAAGGCGGCGGAGCCGCCATCAGGAAAGAGCTGGAGCATCTCGACGGGGTCGCCGTAATAGAAGTGGAAGATCTCGTCGGAGGCCAGGACGTGCATCTCTGAGAACGTGCCCTCTTCAAGAAGGTAGTAGATGGCGGTGCCGTAGGGCCGCACGCCGCGCAGAAGGGCGACGCTGACATCGGAGGTGTAGGTGCGGCGGTACCAGCCACCCTCGATGGGGTGAGGCTCGAGGCGAAGCAGTTGAAGGATCTGGTCTGCGGTCATAGTTACCGGGGTCATGGTCACAGATAATAGCAGCGAGCAGCAGTTAAAATGAGAGTATGACAGTGCAGGTTTATACAGCGGCATGGTGCCGCGACTGCAGGGCCGCGAAGCAGTTTCTGGACAAGCATGGCATTGCGTACACCGAGATCAATGTGGACGCCGATCCCGCGGCTTCAGATGAGGTGATGCGGCACGCGGGCAAGCGGGCCATTCCGCAACTGGTGATTGACGGGGAGTGGTTCCAGCCGTACCGGCCGGGTCGCGGGCTGCTGATTGATGAGCTGCGTAAGCGGCTGGGGATTGCGCGGGGTTGAACTGAGCGTCGGGGTTTCCCACCCTTGCGACAAGTACAAAAGCGTCGCAAGGATGGGGCACCCGGCATAAGCGGCTGGGGATTCGACGGTAGCCAGTAGCCAGTAGCCAGGAGCTTGAATTGATCGAACGCTATACACGCCCGGCGATGGGCCGCATCTGGACGGATGAGAACAAGTACCGCTGCTGGCTGAAGGTTGAGGCGGCGGCGAGCGCGGTGCTGGCCGAGGACGGCGTGGTGCCGGCGACGGCCGCCGAAGCCATCGCGAATAAGGCCAGCGTCTCTGCGGCGCGCGTGGCCGAGATTGAGGCCGAGGTGAAGCACGACGTGATCGCCTTCACCACGGCGGTCGCAGAGTCGCTCAAGGCGCAAGGGCTGGACGCCGAGTCGCGCTGGCTGCACTACGGGCTGACTTCGAACGACATCGTGGATACGGCGCAGGCGCTGCAGGTGGCCGAGGCCTCCGGGCTGATTCGCGCAGGGCTTGACGCTCTGCTTGCGGTGTTGAAGCGTCGCGCGCTCGAGTTCAAGCACACGCCCACCATCGGGCGAACGCACGGCATCCACGCGGAGCCGACCACCTTCGGGCTCAAACTGCTGAACTGGTACGCGGAGATGCAGCGCAACCTGGCACGCTTTGACGCGGCCGCCGAGGATATGCGCGTGGGCAAGCTGTCGGGTGCTGTTGGAACCTTCGGACACCTCAGTCCAAAACAAGAAGAAAAAGTTTGCGCGGGGCTTGGACTGAAGCCGGCGCCGGTGGCGACGCAGGTCATCCAGCGCGACCGGCACGCGGCGTATATTGTGACGCTGGCGATTGTGGGCAGCACGCTCGACAAGATTGCGGTTGAGGTGCGGCACCTTCAGCGGACCGAGGTGCGCGAGGCGCAGGAGTTCTTTTCAGAGAAACAAAAAGGCTCGTCGGCGATGCCGCACAAAAAGAATCCCATCACGAGCGAACAGATCAGCGGGCTGGCCCGCGTGCTGCGTGGCAATGCCCAGGCGGCGCTTGAAGACATTGCGCTGTGGCACGAGCGGGATATTTCGCACTCGTCGGTCGAGCGGGTTATTTTTCCTGACTCGACGATCCTGGTGGATTACTTGCTGGCCAAGGCGACCGACCTGATCGACCGGTTGTTGGTTTATCCCGAGCGGATGAAGAAAAATCTCGAGTCGACGGGCGGGCTGATCTTTTCAGGTCAGTTATTGCTCGATCTGGCCGAGGCAGGCATGCTGCGCGAGGACGCGTACCGCCTGGTTCAAAGCTACGCGATGCGGGCGTGGAAAGAGGATCTGAACTTCCGCGAACAGGTTGCGCGGGATGCGCAGATTACGGCGCTGCTTTCGCCGGAGAAGCTGGAAAAAACCTTCGACTACACGCGACAGTTGGGCAATGTGGATGCGATCTTTGCGAGAGTGCTGAAGGACAGCCTCTAGCTGCCAGCTTTTTCATGCGATTGCTGGAGGCGTTGCAGGAAGCTGACGCCGCGCAGGGAGCGAAGCGAGGCGCGCCAGGTTTTCAGTGCTGCGGGGCCTGTGGCGAACTGGGAGGCTGCGCGTTGTGCGCGCGGGCGATGTTGTGGCGGATCTCCCACTCGACCGTGATCTGGGTGATGATGGTGGCCACGAGGGTGATCCAGAAGAGCGCCCAACCGGGATGGGCGGGCGAAACGAATCTGCCGATGCCGAGCATCCAGCCGCCGGTGCCAACGGCTGTGCCGACTGCGGTGGCCCACCAGGTCGATCTTTTGACCAACATGCGATCCCTCCTGTGAGTTGTACGGGGATAATAGGCCGTTTGTTCCCGATGGGCGATGAATCGGCGAGCGGCGTGGAATTGGTGAGCGGCAGCGGGTTAGTATAGGATGCCGCACGAGAGGAGATTTTCCGCACTGTCCCTACGGGACTGCGGTTCTTAATCGACCTTTACCCCACGCTGAAGCGCGGGACTAACGTACGCTGCGCCTACGGCGCGAGATGAAGCGCGGAGCCAAGGAGTGCTGGATCCAGGGCGCGTTTTTCGGGAGAATGCTGCGAGGACCGGGAGAGCAGAGAGCCATGAGCCAGATTCCTGACGAAGCGGCGGAGCGGGTGCTGGGCACGATTCGCGAGGTGATCGAAATGGACGCGAACGGCCAGCAAGCCGAGGCCGAGGCTTTTTTCCGGCCGCTGGTGGAGGAGTTCCCCGAGTCGTCGCTGGTGCACAGCTACATGTGCTGGATTCTGTCGCGCTCGGGCAAGCATCGCGAGGCGATTGATCACGGCCGGGTCGCAGTGAAGCTGTCGCCGGAGTCGGAGCTCTCGTCGGTGATGCTGTTCAGGGCGCTGTGGGGCGCGGACGAGCATGCGCCGGCGTTCGAGGAGATGAAGCGGTTGGAGAAGTACGGGCACTCTGAGGAGTACGCGCGCATGATGCAGGAGTGGAACGAGGGCGTGAAGGAAGATGCCGCGAGCGAAGCAATCCAATAAGAGCAGCGGACCGGCGGGCGGGGTGCGGCTGACGCTGGCCATGACCGGCGCGTCGGGCGCGGTGATGGCGCGCGAGGCGCTGCGCGCGCTCGAGGCTGACAGTCGCGTGGAGCGGGTGCATTTTGTGGCGAGTGAGAATTCGCTGCGCGTAATCGCCGAAGAGCTGGGTGTGAGTGGCCGGACGCAGTGCCTTGAAAAGCTACTGGGCTCGAAGCCGAAGAAGATTGTCCAGCACTCCGATGCCGATGTAGGCGCAGCGATTGCCAGCGGCAGCCATCCGTCGAGCGGAATGATTGTGCTGCCTTGCTCGATGGGCACGCTGGCGAGGATTGCGCTGGGGCTGGCCGATTCATTGATAGCCCGCGCGGCTGATGTGACGCTCAAGGAACGGCGGCCGCTGATTCTGTGCGTGCGCGAGACGCCGTTCAACCGCATTCACCTGCGCAATATGACGCTGGCGGCCGAGGCCGGCGCGACCATCTTCCCGTGCATTCCCGCGTTCTACAACCGGCCCACGGATTCCGTTGAGATGGCTCGGCAGTTTGCCTATCGCGTGCTGGCGCATGTGGGGTTGGGGCAGCCGTCAGCATACATTTGGAAACCGGAGAAATGATGGGGTCTTATGGAGATTCCGATCACACTGCGATTTCTTGAAAGGCTTAATTCCTTCCAGGCAATCGGGCGAATTGACAAAGAGAAACGGCCCTCGTGGAGGATCGAGAAGCAGATCCTGTCTTGGGCCGCCGACCCTCGGCACCATCAACACCTGAATACTCAGCTTACCGTTGAGATGGCACTTGAACACTCTGAGATCACAGGGCTCGAGGCCGGTGACCATCACAACGACGCAGAGAGCATCAGGCAGAGTCTCGGGAACCTCGTGATGCGCGGATATGCGGTTTGGCGGACTGAGAACGTCGGAGTCGTGTTTACAAAAGAGGGTTTCCTTGCCGGGGAGACAATAAACGACATCAGACGGGGATGGTTCAGAAGATTCCGCTACTTGATCGTGTATTGGGCTTGTTGGGTTATCTTCTTTTCTGGCTTGATCGTCGCCGCCTCGGAGGCGATTAAGGACCTAATGCACCTGATTGAACCCATGTTCAAGTTTCTATGGGCGGCATTTCACAAGATCGTGGGTTAGTTGTGCTCTCGATCAAGCTCTAGTAGGCCTGTTCGACTATTGACAGCTCAAGCGCCTCGCCTTGATACTTTCAACCATGCTGAACTCACGGGAATACGGAATCGGGGTCATGGCCATGTGCATGTGTATGGCGAGGGGACCCGTCCGTGCGGCTCGTGAACGGCACATGCGCTAGGCGCAACCGATTCCTGAAGTCAGGCGGCCCGGTCCCGGATAAGGATGCGGGCCTTTTTGCGTGTGCACGCGTGCTCCGCACTTCTACTTTTGGACCGGCGCATGAACAAGTGTTGAAGGAGATCACGATGTCTGAAGAAACAAAGCAGCAGCTTGCCACGCTGGCCGTGCACGCGGGCCAGGTGGCCGACCCCGCCACCGGTTCCCGCGCGGTGCCGATTTACCAGACCACGTCTTATGTTTTCCACGATGCGGACCATGCGGCGCGGCTGTTTGCGCTCGAGGAGTTCGGCAACATCTACACGCGCATCATGAACCCCACCACCGACGTATTTGAGAAACGCGTGGCGGCATTGGAGGGCGGAGCGGCGGCGCTGGCAACTTCGTCGGGCCAGGCGGCTGAGACGCTGACGATTATCACGCTGGCCAAGGCCGGCGAGGAGATCATCTCCACCACATCGCTCTACGGCGGAACGTACAACCTGTTCCACTACACGCTGCCGCGGCTGGGCATCGTGGTCAAGTTCGTCGACGCCGACGATTTTGACGGCTTGCGCGCGCTCATTAATGACAAGACTCGCGCCATTTATACCGAGACGCTGGGCAACCCCAAGCTCGACATTGCCGACGTTGAGCGGCTGGCCGCGATTGCGCACGAACACAAGCTGCCACTGGTCATCGACAACACATGTGCCTCGCCGGCGCTGGTGCGGCCCATCGAGTGGGGCGCGGACATTGTTGTCAATTCGGCCACCAAGTTTCTGGGTGGGCACGGCACGGCCATCGGCGGCGTGATTGTGGATGCCGGCAAGTTCGACTGGGCTGCGTCGGGGCGGTTCAGTGAGTTCACCGAGCCCGATCCCTCGTATCACGGGCTCTCGTACGTGCAGGCCTTCGGTCCGTTGTCGTTCATCATCAAGGCGCGCATTCAGGGGTTGCGCGATACCGGCGCGGCGCTCTCGCCGTTCAATGCGTTCCTGCTGCTGCAGGGCATTGAGACGCTGCACCTGCGCATGGAGCGCCATTCGCAGAACGCGCTGGCCGTGGCAAAGCATTTGTCCGGGCATCCGGGCGTGGAGTGGGTCAACTATCCGGGGCTCGAGTCGAGCCAGTACCACGCGCGGGCCAAGAAGTATCTTCCCAACGGCGCGGGCGCGCTGGTGACCTTCGGCATCAAGGCTGGTAAATCGGGCGGCGGATACGACGCCGGCAAGAAGCTCATCGATACGCTGAAGCTGTTCTCGCTGCTGGCCAATATCGGCGACGCCAAGTCGCTGGTGATTCATCCGGCGTCGACGACACATCAGCAGCTTTCGGTTGAGGAGCAGGCGTCAACGGGCGTGACTCCGGGGATGGTGCGCCTCTCGGTGGGCATCGAAGACATTCGCGACATTCTTGCCGACCTCGATCAGGCCATTGAAGTTGCCAATGGGCATGCGTTTGCGGGGACTCCGGCGGGCGTTGGGGCAGAATAAGAAGAGCAGTTTCCAGGTTTTGGCCGGTGGCCGGTAGCTTTAAGCTGATACTTAGCAGCTACGGGCTACAAGCTACGGGCTACCAGCCGCAAACCACCCTCAGATAGCAAAGGACGACATGTCTACCGACTCATTTAATCGCAGCGGCGCGTCGCCGCCACAAAAGACGATTGCGCCCACCTACGAAGGCGACTTTGTGCTCAAGGAGCCGTTGGCGTTGGAATGCGGGCGCTCGTTGGACTGTCCTACGTTGCATTACGCCGTTTACGGCAGGCTGAATGCAGCCAGGGATAATGCCGTACTTGTTTGCCACGCGCTGTCGGGTTCGGCGCTGGTTGGCAGCTGGTGGCCTGAGATATTCGCTCCCGGGGCAGTGCTCTCGCTGGAGCATGATTTTGTCATCTGCATCAACATGCTGGGTTCCTGTTACGGGTCAACCGGGCCGGGGTCGGTGAATCCCGAGACGGGCGAGCCCTACGGTCCCGACTTTCCCCTCGTTTCAATCCGCGACAATGTGCGCGCGCAGGCGCAGTTGCTCGATTCGCTCGGCATTCGCAAGCTGCGGCTCACGCTGGGCGGCTCCATCGGCGGCATGCAGGCGCTGGAGTGGTCGATCCTCTATCCCGAACGCGTGGAGCGGGCGCTGGTTATTGGCGTGGCGCCGCTCGGCGCAATGGGGCTGGCGCTGAACCATCTGCAGCGGCAGGCCATCGAACAGGATCCCGAATGGGAGGGCGGCCGCTATCTGCCGCAGAAGCCCCCGCGGAAGGGACTCGCGCTGGCTCGCCAGATCGGAATGATCAGCTACAAATCGGCGCCGCTGCTCGAGGAGCGCTACGGGCGCAATCCCAACCGCAATGGCGAGGACCCTTGGCTCGAGGACCGCTGCGGAGGCCTGATCGGCGGCCGTTTCGACGTGGCAGGGTATCTGGACGAGCAGGGAAGGCGGTTTGTAGAGCGGTTCGAGGCTAACTCCTATCTTTCGATCATGCGATCGATGGATACGTGGGATCCGCTGCGGGGTTTCGATTCAGCCAAAGAGGCGTTCGGGCGGATCAAGGCGAGGCTGAGCTTTGTGGGCATCAGCACAGACTGGCTGTTCCCGGCCGAGGATGTGCGGCTGTTTGCCGAGGCGGTACGGGCCGCGGGCGCAAACGCCGATTACCGGGAGATGGAGAGCTCGCACGGGCACGATGCCTTTCTGGCCGAGCAGGCGGAACTGGTGCGGCTGCTGCAGTAGCGGAAAGCCACGGGCGCGGGATTGGCATTTCTTTTTCGGCGATATGACCGCCGGCAGAGGGGGAATCGGCAGGGAACGGGTCCCAGAAAAGGGAAGAATCAGTTGCGGCGGCGGCCGTCGCAGATTTTCCTGGGTGCTTGCTTGTCAGGGGGAGCGGGGGTTTCTATAATCCTTCCAATACTGCCTCGGATGCCGTGGTATTGTAGTAACCGTCGCCGCGGCGCTTAACCGCCGCCCAGAGCGGGTGTCATTTCCAAGAGTGAATGAGTATTATTGATCGCCATTTCAGCAATTCCCAGGAGCACTGAATGAAGAAGTTAGTCTTTGCAACTGCGATGGCATTGGCAGCTATTTGCCTTGCTCACGCGCCCCAAGTGCCAGCGCAGGCACCCGCACAGGACGCGGGCCAGGTCAGCCTTCCCGCGGACCAGTACAACGCTTATCAAAACGCCTCTACTCAGAGCGATCCCGCGGCGCGGGCCGCAGCGCTCGAAAGCTTCCTGCAGGCTTATCCGCAAACCCCCGTCAAGAAGACCGTCCTGGACCAACTGATCGATGCTTACCAGCAGGCGAGAAACGTTCCCAAGGCGCTGGACGCCGCTACCCGGCTGCTGCAGATTGATCCGAACAACATGAAGGCAATCTACATGTCGGTTTACATCGACACGTCGGACTGCAAGAAAGCGGTCGATCCGCAGACGGGCGATCTGAAGGACGCTCAGCCCTGCGACAATGCCGCCATCCTGGCGCAGAAGGGCCTTGGCGCAACCAAGCCGGCTGAAACCGACCCTGCGACCTGGAAGACCATTACCGGCGCAGCTTACCCGGTCTTCGACTCGGCAATCGCGCTCGACGATGTTCTCTCGAAGAAGGACTACGCCGCCGCGGTGGACGAATACACCAAGGAGCTGATGCTGTATCCGGTTGAGCAGACGCAGGCCGGCCCCGGCCTGGTGGACACGCTGAACCTGGCCGAAGCACTGGTCAAGCCCAGCCCCCAAAAGGACTTGGTGAAGGCGGTCTGGTTTTACGCCCGTGCCTTCGACTTTGCCCCGGCGCCCTACAAGCCGCAGATCGAGCCAAAGCTTGATTACTGGTACAAGCGCTATCACGGCACGCTCGACGGTGACGCCGCCATCAAGACGCAGCTCGATGCCATCAAGGCTCAGGCTCAGTCTTCGCTGTTCCCGCCATCCAGCTTTACAATTGCTCCGGCGCCGACGCCGGCAGAGCTTGCCCATCATGCTTACACCAACGGCGACCCGAAACTGTTGAGTCTCGAGGATAAGGAGTACATCCTGGCCAACGGGTCGAACGACGACGCCAACGGTTTGTGGGCGCTGCTGAAAGGCCAGCAGACTCCGGTTCCGGGCGTGCTGATCTCTGCGCAGGCCACGGCGCTGAAGGTGACCGTGACCATGGCTGCTTCAGCGAAACCCAAGGACTACGTGGTGAAGCTCACGACGCCGGCCGATTGCGAAAAGGTTCCCGAGGCGCCGAGCGAGCTGAAAGTGAAAGACGTTCAGGCCTACGTTCTGGCCAACGGCGTGAAGGCTGATACCGACCCGATCGATGCGCTGACCGACTCGCCGGCGAAAATTAAAAAGATCGAAGTGGCGCCGGCAGTGGCAGCTATCGATGTTGCCGTGACGCAGGACGCCAAGGACAGCAAGACGGCCGACTTCATTGTGGATATGAAGGAACCCGCTTCGTGCAATGATGTTCCCCCGACCGGATTGACTCTTGGAATTCAGCCGGCAGCGGAGCTTGACGCAACTTACAGCACGTTCACGAAGATTCCGGCGGCGAACGGCAGGGACGCGTCAGCTCAGATCGAGTTGAGCGACGGCTTCCTGCAAGCGGAAAAGAAAGCTCCCGTGCACGCGAAGCCAAGCCCGGCGCATCACGCCGCAGGGGCGCACCATACCGGCGAGTAACAATCAGGAAACTCCTGGGATAGATGAAGGGTGGCCTATCGGGCCGCCCTTCTTTTTTGCATGATTAGCTGGTTGGCCGGTCGACCCGGCAGGATTGGCCGATTTCGGAACTTGTGTTTAGGCCGCGGTCTCCGCGTCGCCGTTTGCCGGCCGGGGAAGTGGTAGTCTAAACGCAGAATGGCGCGATCAAAGTACCTCCCGATTTTTGCATTGATGGCGATCGCCAGCGCGCTTTGCCCTGCGCAGGACAACCAGAGCGGCTCATTGCCCTCCAACGCAAAACCGATTCCTGCATTCCAGGAGCCGGCCCCGTTTCCCATTGATTCTTCTCCGCTTGCCAAGAGCCTCACCATCGAGGTGCGTACGCCGGACCAGATGACGGAAAAGGATCGCCTGCTGGAGGCGGATGCCGAATCGTCGATCGCCGAGCGCGCCGGGTTTGCCGACCTGGAATTCAACGCCGGCAAATGGAGTTACCGGCAGTTGGTCTGTCCGGATTTTCCCAACCACCTGTTCCTGCGCTTCACGCGGGATAACGGCGTGGGCGACCAGAGCGTATTCACAGCTTCAATTCCGCTCAATGGAGAGGGGCATGTCCGCATCATTCCGATTCTGAGGCGCAGCTATTCGCTTTTTTCGCCGGCGCCCATCAATGAGATCACGATTGCGGCGTTCAATCATATCCGCAACGAGGAGAAGGCCGAGAGTACGCCTTCGTGGGTGGGGACGGCACTGTGCTACGCGGCGCTGGCCGGCGCCAATCCGGTGGCTCTGCCGCAGGACGATGCATCGCTTTTGGGAGGTTTTCCCGCGGCGTCGGCGCCCGTGCTTGAGATTCCCGCCGAAGGGGGCGCGATCATCCATCTTGCGGATGCGTCGGCAAAGCCCAGGCCAGTGGTGGTAACCATGACCTTCAACAAGAAGGCGCGGCTGTTGAAGGTGAAACGCCCGGTTGACGAGGTCGGCAAGCCAATGCCGGTTCCCACGAGCCCGCCGCCGGAAGAAAAGCCGGTTCCGGCAACGGTCCCCACGCGTTGAAATGAGCCGAGAACCGGCGCGGAGACTCAGGGGCGCGCGTGGGCGTTGGTTACTCGCCCAGCATGATGCGCTGGATGCGGGTGGCGCGGCCGGTGGCCGGATCGCACTCGATCAGCGCCGCGCACATCTTCGGGTTGCCCTTGGCGGCCTCGAATTTTCCCGGCATTCCAGTCAAAAACCTATGCAGGACGAGATCCTTATCGACGCCGATTACGCTGTCGTAGGGGCCGCTCATGCCCACGTCGGACTGATACGCTGTTCCGCCGGGAAGGATTCGCTCGTCGGCGGTGGGCACGTGGGTGTGCGTGCCCAGGACGGCGGTGACGCGGCCGTCGAGATGCCAGCCCATGGCGACCTTCTCGCTGGTGGCTTCGGCGTGGAAATCGACCACGATGACCCTGGCTTTGATGCCGGCCAGCAATTCGTTGACGGCATTGAACGGGTCGTTGGTGCCGTTCATAAACACGCGGCCTTGCAGATTTAGAACGGCGTAGGGGACTCCGCTCTGCGTCACGCCTTCAAAGACGCCGTAGCCGGGCAGGCCGGGCTGAAAATTGGCAGGGCGAAGCACGCGACGCGGGCGTTCGGCGCTGTCAGCGGGTACGGATTTGAAATAGTCGATGAGCTCGCGCTTGTCCCACACGTGGTTTCCGGTAGTGAGCACGTCGGCGCCCCAATCAAAGATCTCTTCGGCGATCTGCGGCGTGATGCCGAAGCCGCCGGCGGCGTTTTCAGCGTTGATAACCGTGAGCTCGACGTTGTGCGCCTCGCGCACGTGGCCGATGTGTTCGCGCACGATCTTGCGACCCGCGCTGCCGAAGATGTCGCCGACGAAGAGGATATTCAATGGGGTACGAAGCTCCTGAAAAAGGGACTTAGGGACTAAGGGACTGAGGGGCGCCTGGGTTGGATTGACTTCATCAGTGCGCCGAGAAGTCTGCCGACGTCGTTGCAAAGATGTTTAGTTGCGTCAAGACCGGATGTTGTCCCAAATCCCAGTTTCCGGGCAACGAAAACCTGTGTTTCAAGTTCGCAGCACGAACCACGCGAGTGACCGAGAAACTGATAATACTCACCTTTCGTTGAGCGGCCGTAGCCCTCTGCGATGTTACTTGCGACGGATACAGCTGCCCTCCTTATTTGATTCGTCAGGCCAAAGCGCTCGGAATCGGGAAACTTTGAGGTCAGCTTGTATATTTCAACCGTCAGTTCGGTAGATTTTTGCCATGCGACAAGATCTTTGAACGATTGTCCCATCTTGTTCTCCTTAGTCCCTTAGTCCCTCAGTCCCTCAGTCCCTCAGTCCCTCAGTCCCTCAGTCCCTCAGTCCCTCAGTCCCTCAGTCCCTCAGTCCCTTAGTCCCTTAGTCCCTCAGTCCCTCAGTCCCTTAGCCCCCCGTCCCTTAGTCCCTCAGTCCCTTAGTCCCTCAGTCCCTTAGTCCCTCAGTCCCTTAGTCCCTCAGTCCCTTAGTCCCTCAGTCCCTCAGTCCCTCAGTCCCTTAGTCCCTCAGTCCCTTAGTCCCTCAGTCCCTTAGTCCCTTAGTCCCTCAGTCCCTTAGTCCCTTAGTCCCTCAGTCCCTTAGTCCCTTAGTCCCTCAGTCCCTTAGTCCCTGCTTCTCATCAACGGAAACAGAATCACGTCGCGAATCGATTTCGAGCCGGTGAGCAACATCACGAGGCGGTCGATGCCGATGCCTTCGCCGCCGGTGGGAGGCAGACCGTAGGCCAGCGCCCGGACGTAGTCCTCGTCCATCTGGTGGGCCTCGTCGTCGCCGCGGGCGCGCTCGCCAAGCTGATCTTCGAAGCGCTTCTTCTGTTCCACCGGGTCGTTCAGCTCGCTGAAGGCGTTGCCCAGCTCGAAGCCGCCGGCAAAGATTTCGAAACGTTCGACGTGGTCGGGGTCGCCGGGCTTCTGCTTGGAGAGAGGCGAGATAACAGTTGGATAGTCGTAGATGAAGGTGGGCTGGACGAGGGACGGCTCCACGACCGCCTCAAACAGGTTGTAGACAGACTTGCCGATGGGCGCGCCCTTGACCGAGTCGTAGTATACGGCGGTGATGGCGCCGTGCATTGTTTTGAGCTCGGAGATGCGTTCGGGACCGATCTCCACGGTTTGGCCGAAGGCCTTCTCGAGCGAGCTCATGGCCGCATGCAGCCGCGCCTGCATCACCTGCGCCGATTCAAACGCGGTGCCGGCGGGTTTGGCGCCGGCCTCCTCGGGCCAGTAGAGGCGGATCGACTCCTTCATCGTCAGGCGCTGCCACTTGCCGAGATCGATGGTGTTGCCGTTGAACTCGGTGACGGTGGTGCCGTTCACTTCCTTCGCAACAAACTTGATCAGCTCCTCGGTCAAATCCATCAGGTCGTGGTAGTTCGCGTAGGCCTGGTAGAACTCGAGCATGGTGAACTCGGGGTTGTGCTGAGTGCTCACGCCCTCGTTGCGGAAGTTGCGGTTGATCTCGTAGACGCGGTCGAGTCCGCCGACCACCAGGCGCTTCAAATAAAGCTCGGGCGCGATGCGCAGAAAGAGATCCATATTGAGCGCGTTGTGATGGGTCGTGAAGGGCCGCGCCGCCGCGCCACCCGCGATCTGCTGCATCATCGGCGTTTCCACTTCCAAGTAACCGCGGCTATCAAAGAACGTTCGCAGCGCGCGCAGCACTTTGGCGCGTTTGACGAAGACTTCGCGGCTGTCGAGGTTGGTGAAGAGGTCCACGTAGCGCTGGCGGTAGCGCAGCTCAACGTCGGCCAGGCCGTGGTACTTCTCAGGCAGCGAGATCATCGCCTTGGCGAGGAAGGTGAGCCGCTCGGCGTGAACTGAAAGTTCTCCAGTCCGCGTGCGGAAGAGGTAGCCGGTGACGCCGATATGGTCGCCCAGGTCGAGCAGCTTATAGAGAGCCCACCCCTGCTCGCCCACGGCATCGAGGCGGACGTAGACCTGAAGCTTTTTGCCTTCCTGCAGGAGGGTGGCAAAGCCCGCCTTGCCCATCAGGCGTATGGCGATAATGCGCCCGGCCACGGCGACAGTGGTGCGATTGGCCTCAAGCTCTTCGCCGGTCGCCGAGTCCCACTTTTCGCGCACCTCGGGAATGGTGCGCGTGAAAGGGAACTGGTTGGGGTAAGCGGCCTGCCCCAGCTTCTCGATCTCTTGCAGCTTTTCTCTGCGCAGTTTGAAGAGATCCTGTTCAAATTCCGAGTCGAACACGGGTTATTCCTTCGCGGTTAATCGCTGGATCGTCTAACCGCCAGTATAGCGGCTGATGCATCGTGGCACCCCCGCGCGAGTCCAGTGCTCGTTGTCACTGATCCATGTGACAGATCAAACGCGGATCGCGCAAGACGCATCCAAGCTCAATTGGGGGATCTCTCATGAAGCAAGCTATCGGTGCGTTCCTCTTTCTTGTTCCGCTCACCATCGCGATTCAAGCCCGTTGCACCACGCTTCCGGATAGTTGTGGCGACGACAAGATCCAATTCGACGTGAAAACCCAAAAGAACCAGCCCCAACCTGCATCGGCCGACCCGGCAAAGGCGCGGATTGTCTTTGTCGAGTTTGTGGACAAGAGCAATGCGGGCATCTGCATTGGGTGCAACTTCACGGCCCGCGTCGGCTTGGACGGCGCGTGGGTAGGAGCGAATAAAGGGAACTCCTACTTCGCTGCCGACATCCCGCCAGGCGAACACCACCTGTGCGTCGACTGGCAGTCGAGCGGCGGGGAACTCAGGAGCAAAGTCGGCGTCGCTGCCCTGAATGCCGAGGCCGGCAAAGTGTACTATTACCAGGTCACGTTCAAGGAGACCCAGGGCGATGTCACGCGCCTGCCCAATGCGCTGGTTTCGTCCGTGCCGGACTGGTCGCTCGATCTTGCACGGCTCAGCGAAGACGAAGGCAAGTACGGGGTGAAAATCTCGGCTCTTGCCACTGCGACGGCGAGAGAGTAGCCTCGGCCGTTTCGCGCCGAAGTGCGCCCATCGTGGATAATCACGAGGGATGCCCTACCATCGGCCCATTCCGGATTCGAACCCGCGCGGCAAAGGCTCAGCGCTGGTGGGCTCGATGGTCGAAGCCGAAAAACTGATCCAGATTGCGCTGGTCCTGCCCTCAGCGGTACTCATCGGGTGGGCTGGCGGGGCTTGGCTTGACAACCGCTTCCACCAGTCGTGGATTGCGATTGTGGGGCTTATTCTGGGAAGCATTTCAGGGCTGCTAAGTGCGTATAGGCTTGCATTGACTGTCGAGAAGCGCTCACGCGCAGCAGATGAATCCCAGGACGAACACGGAAAGGTGCCCTCAAACAGAAACGATGAGTCCTGAAACACATCCCATCGTCAGCCTTACTGATGAATCGCTTGAGGCAATGCTCTCGAACGCCTTGCGCAACACGCTGATTCTGGGAGTGTTGGCATCCGTGGCCGTTCTCGTTAGCTCAGGCTGGCGCAATGGCGCGATGCTGCTGACGGGCACGCTGATTTCAGCTGCGAGCATTCTTGAGTGGCGTCACCTGATCCGGGTGGTGAATGCCCGGCTTAACCGGCAGGATACGCCCGCCAATACCCCAATCGTCCTCTTGTTCTTTGTCCTGAGGCTGGCGGTGTTTGCTGGGGTCATTTATGTTAGCCTGAAATGTTTCCACGGTTCGGTAGTGGCGCTGCTGTGCGGCCTTGCTTTGGCGGTTCTGGCGGTGGGCTGGGGAGTGATGCGCCTACTCCGCGACTGACAAAGCCCGGCGGCGGGAAAGTGAATTCCGCCCGGAGGCAGAAAGACGCACTGATTCATGCCGGTATCCCTTGCAATTACTCACTTGCTGAACAATCTCCTCCTGGGCGTCGAGCTCAGAGCATTTCAGTCGATCGGCATTCTCCCGGCCGAAGCCGCAAGCAAGGCCTTCCAGGTAAATCAAGCGCTCGGATTCGAACTTCTCGTGGCATGTGGGCTAATCGTTTTCTTCCTGATCGTGCGTCTCACGCTTTCGGTCGAGCAGCCCAATCCGGCGCAGCAGATCGCTGAGATGATCCACGACGCGATTGGTGGCCAGGCCGAACAGGTAATCGGCCACAACTATGAGCGCTTCCAGGCCTTTGTGACGTGCATTGCTCTGTTCGTCCTGCTGAACAACCTGGTGGGACTAATCCCTGGCATTGTCACGCCGACCAGCAGGCCGTGGGTGCCGTTGGGCCTCGCGATTCCAACATTCCTCTACTATAACTTCTACGGAATTCGTGAAAACGGAATCGCCGGTTATCTGAAGCAAATTGCCGGCCCGATCTGGTGGATGTCGCCGCTGATATTTCTGATTGAATCCATCTCACACCTGGCGCGTGTCCTGTCGCTCACTGTTCGTCTTTACGCCAACATGTTTGCAAGCGATCTGCTCACGCTGGTCTTTTTCTCGATGATGCCGTTCGCCGTTCCCGCCATCTTCTTGGGACTGCACGTATTCGTTTCGGTGATTCAGGCGTTCGTTTTCATGTTGCTTACCATGATTTATCTCTCCCTGGCGGTGTCGCACGAGCACTGAGGCTTTGGTGTCCTCGTCTTCGTCAAGGAGGAGCAAAAGATTCCGCCGGAGAGCGCTTCCGCTCCGGGTAAAACGGATAGGTTGCGAGTGTGAGGGGGCCAGCACGGTGAGCCTCAACCACCCACTGGCAGCTAATTTTGAGGGAAGCTGGAGAACTATGCGGAAACTTCAATATGTGTTTATGGCCCTGGCGGCTCTGTGCTTTGCCGTTCCGGCCTTTGCGGATGGCGGTTCAACCCCCCTCAACCTGGTGCCGATTGGCGCCGGTCTTGGGATGGGTCTCGCAGCTGGATTGTGCGGTCTTGGCCAGGGCAGGGCGGTCGGTTCGGCCGTCGAAGCAGTGGCCCGCAACCCCGGGGCGCGCCCTGCAATCTTCACCTTCCTGGTTCTCGGTCTGGCTCTGATCGAGTCCCTCACCCTCTTTACCCTCGCGATCGTCTTCGCAAAGATGTAATCGGAGTTCAGAAGAAGTTTTCGGCCCCGTATATTCAGATGCGGGGCCGAAGCTTTTTCCCAAGCGATTTGCGATCGCCGGAGGTGAGCCGATATTGAATTATTTTCCGGCAGCCTTTGCGGGTGCATCGGACTGCAGCATCTGGATGGCCTGCTGGTAGCCCATCCCCTGCGGAACCGGCGTGAATCCGGACTCATCTTCTGTGGTGTCGAAGACTCGGGTCTTGAGGACAACGCGGCCGCTCATTGCCATTTGGAAGTGGACAGTACGCCATTGGTTGCCGCCCACGTCGGCCTGATCGATCGTGATCCAGCCGCCCTTGTTCAGCCGCCCGAGGATGCCCCAGCCGAAATCGACATCCTGGTCGAGATGTCCTTCAAGGCGCGTCACCCGCTCTCTTGCGGGGTCGATCAAGATCTGGCCGCTCATCTGGCTCAGGGCCGTGGTTTCGAGATCGGGCGCTGAGAAATCCGGGTTTGGCTTGAATGTGAATTTCTGGAGCGTGTCCGACGGCGAGTCAGCCGGCCCGGCGTATTGGTAGGTAAATGCGTAGGGCAGTGCGCGCAGCACCTTGAGCGCGCGCGCCGTGTCGGCATCCTCAGATTGTTTGCGATGATGCTGCAGGCCCGGGTTGCGCAAGAGCGCATAGAGCCGTGTTTCTTCCTGCTGCTCGGCAGCAGCGGAAAGCGGCTTGTCGAAGACTGAGGTCAGGCGGGCCACTTCGCCGTCTTTGGTTTCGACAATCTGCTTGGTTGAGGTCAGGCGCGGGCTGATCTTGTGCAGGGTGTAGCGCATGGGATGGCTCGAGTCCTGGGCGGCGCGCAGCTCGTTGGAGAGCGCGCGATTGACCAGGGCCTGGGCCTCAACAGGCGAAATGGACCCGGCCACCGCCTGCGCTCCGGCCAGGGTAACGCCAGCCAGCAGATAAGAGAGCGGGATGAGCCTGAGCACAGACCAACGGGCAGCGGCCAGGGCCGCCGTTCGGTTTTGAGACTGTCCCATGACCCTATTAGACAACCAAGCCCCCTGATCGGATGCATTGCTTCGCGCATCAGCAACAGGTTGCTGCTATAGTTCGGGCAGGGACCACAATCGTCCGGGAAAACATCGGCGCTGAATCAGTCCCAGTCGCATGAGCGGGCCACAAGGCCGGCCGATGCTGACCGGAGCGCCTCCCAGATTCCCGGAAGCGACAATTCCGTGGCCAGGAGAAGGGAACATCATGCCAGTGGAGAATACTCCTGCACGCATCGGCAAGAGCGTGATTATTTGCGGCGAAGTGAAAGGCAGCGAGGATCTGATTGTAGACGGGCGCGTGGAAGGGACCGTGAACCTGACCGAAAGCCGGCTGACCATTGGCCCCAGCGCCAATGTGGCAGCGGATCTAAGCGCCAAGGATGTGCTGATTCTGGGCCATGTTCAGGGAAACGTAGTGGCCAGCGGCCGCGTTGAGTTGCGCGCGGGATGTTCGATGGAGGGCGATATTCGCGCCCTGCGCCTGGCGGTTGAAGACAACGCGGTTTTCCGCGGCAAGGTGGATCTGACCCAGGGCGCGGCCAAGCAGCCCGAGAGTGCGAGCGCGACCCAGTCCGGCAGCATCTCTTAAGCAGGAGCGCCGCGCGTGGGCGCCGCTCGAACTCGCGCACCCCAGTCGAGAGGGTTGAAGGTTGCTGAACTGGTTCGAAAAGAAGCAGGGCGGAGGCCCCACAGCCTCCGTAACCACCCCGGCCGGCCCCAGAGTGCCGCGCCACTCCGGCGGTTGGGCCGTGCTGCGCAAGAGGCTGCAGGCCGAGCCGGGGTTGCGGGTAATCGACGTTGGCTACACCTCGCCGACGAACATTAATTTTCTTACCGAACTTGGACACAGCATTTTTCTGGCTGACCTGGTGCACGACGCCTGGAGCGGAGACTGGCAGAACGAAAAGGACGAAGAGGGAAATCCGAAGTGGAATGTTGAGGGCTTTCTCGAGCAAAGCATGAACTTTGGCGAACGCACCTTCGACGTGGTTCTGCTGTGGACGGCGCTCGATTATCTGCCTGAGGCCTTTGTTGTTCCGGTGGTGATGCGCCTGCATGATGCAATGAATGCCGGCGGCCAGGTGCTGGCGTTTTTCCACACGCGCACCCACGGCGACGAGACCGCCCACTGCCGCTTCCACGTAACCGCGACCGACGACGTTGAGGTGCAGATTGCACAGGCGGCGCCCATCCAGCGTGCATTCAGCAATCGCAGCATCGAAAGGCTTTTCGCGGGGTGGTCAGGTCACCGCCAATTCCTGGCCAAGGACAGCGTCTCTGAAGTGATCATCACGCGGTAAAAAAAGGCAGGGAAAAAGGGAACGAGCCGACCTTAGCCCGGCCTGGCGATCTTCGATTGCGGTCAGCCGCCGAACGGCAGCCAGGGCTGCATCTCGATTTGCGGCGTGGGCGCAGGATTCCAGCTCGATTCGCCGAAGCGCGTCTCGAGCTTGTATTCGCGCCGGATGGATTCAACCAGGTCACCGATGCGCTTACGGTACTCGGCAGAGACGAAGGTGCTTTTTTCGTATCGCCGCCGGTAGGCCTCGGCCTGCCCGGGAAAGTGTTCCTCCACAAATGCGAAAAACGTGGTCTGGGAGCAGGGCTTGAGGAAGAGCGCTCCGGCAAAGAGAAACTCCGCTCCAGCTCCGGCTGCGGCGCGGGCGACGGCTGCGATCGAGGCGCGGGTGTCGGTGATGCCGGGCATCAGCGGAGAGCAATTCACGCCGGCTCGGATTCCGGCCTGGCGAAGCTCCGCGAGAGCCTGTATGCGCAGATCGGGCCGCGGCGCGCGCGGCTCAAGCGTACGAGCCAGCTTCGCGTTCATCGTGGTCACGGTGATGTGAACGGTGAGGGCGTGGCGTTGGTCGACCTGCTTGAGGAGGTCAAGATCACGGGTGATGAGCGTGGACTTGGATACGATGCCGATGCGAAAGCCGCTGGTGCGCGCAAAGACCTCGAGCAGCGAGCGGGTGACGAGTTGCGTGCGCTCGATCGGTTGGTAGGGATCGGTTGCGGTGCCGAGCGCGATTTCGGTGCCGGGCTTGAGTTTTTTCAGCTCCTGCTCCAGCAGCCAGGCGGCATCTTGCTTGAAGAAAATCTTGTTCTCGAAATCCTCCGGTGAGCGCAGTTCGAGGAACTCGTGCGTGTAGCGGGCATAGCAATAGCGGCATGCGAATTCGCAGCCGCGGTAAGGATTGATGGCGTGAGTGAACGGCAACCCGCGCTTTGACACCACTTTGCCGAGGATGGACTTTGAAGGCAGCGGGCGGTACTCGGTGAGATGGCCGGCGGCGTGAAGCGGGGCTTGGGCTGCCGAGCGGGCGAGCGGGCCGGCCGGGGAGGGCTGAAGGATGGGGAAGAGCGAATCAAGTTTCGCCATATATTCGCCTTTTGGGTAGCGTACGCTTGCCTTGAACCGGCGTCAAGCGGTACTTCTCAAGAGGCAGGCTGTTCAATGCTCTCCTTCGCGTTCGAAACGAACTTAACCTTTCTCAAATCAAGGAGAAAATCATGAACCCATCCGCAAGAACCCGCATTACCTGGCTTGGCCACGCTACTGTTTTTATCCAGACGCCAAAGGGAACCAACATCCTCGTCGACCCGTTTATCCAGCACAACCCGAAGTACCCCAGGGATTTTGAATTGCCCTCGAAGATCGACGCCATTCTGCTGACGCACGGGCACGGCGACCACATCAGCGACGCCGCGCCTGTGGCCAAGAGGCATGGATCGAAGGTGGTGGCGATCTATGAATTGGCGGACTATATCGCCGGCAAGGGCGTGACGGAAACCGTGGGCATGAACCTGGGCGGGACGGTGACGATCGGCGACGCGGCGGCGACGATGGTGGACGCGAAGCACTCTTCGGGCGCGCAGGACGAAAAGGGAACCCACTACGTTGGCGTCGCGGCGGGATTCGTGATCTCGGTCGCGGGCGGGCCGGTGCTGTACCACGCGGGCGACACCTGCGTCTTCGGCGATATGAGGCTGATTCACGAGCTGTACCACCCCACGGTTGCAATGCTGCCCATCGGCGGACATTACACGATGGATCCGAAGGAAGCGGCGTTCGCGAGCCGGTTGTTGAAGCCCAAGGTGATTCTGCCCATTCACTGGGGCACATTCCCGCAGCTGACGGGTACGCCCGAACAACTGGCTGCCCTGGTTGAGCCGAGCGTGAAGGTTGTGAGCTGGAAGCCGGGAGAGGCCGTTGAAGCGTAGGGACTGAGGGGCTAAGGGACTAAGGGACTGAGGACCGTTGAGGCGCTCGTGGATGTAGAGTCTTCATTAGACCTTCCAGGAGACGGCCGACGTCGGCGCATAACTTCTCTGCAGTTTCGAGGTCTGCCAGCGCTCCGAACTTGAGCGCCCTCGCGATCACCAATTGTGTCTCCAGCTCGGAACAAGAGCCGCGGGAGTGCCCTAGAAACTGCAAATACTCTCCCTTAGTTGATCGGCCGTATCCTTCAGCAATGTTGCTGCTCACTGAAACTGCGGCGCTCCGCATTTGTGACGTTAGACCGAAGCGCTCGGTATCGGGGAATTTCGAGGTAAGCGCATAGACCCCGACAGCAAGCTCAATTGCGCGTTGCCAGACAATCAAATCTTTGAACGATTGTCCCATCTTGTTTTCCTCAGTCCCTCAGTCCCTCAGTCCCTGCCTTATTGATCTCTCGTCTGCCGGATGGCGCGGGAAGGCTGATCGATGGTGGAGTAGGTGGAAGGCGTGCCCTGGCTGCCGAGCCTGGGACCGGCGGGCGAGTCAGCGGAGGCGCGACAATTCCTCAGGTCGCGCAGGATTTCGGCTTTCTCTCGCGCGTATTGGCCTGCCAGCCGAGTCAACGCAAAGGTGATGATGTCGCTGTGGTGCAAATCGGCGGCCAATGGATCGCGGCGCATGTTGAGCCACAGGCGATGAACAAGCTGCACATCCTCAGGGCTGAGCGTGGGCGCGTGAGGGCCGATGAAGAAGACTTTGGTTTCGCCGTTCGGCCCGATGACGTAGTAGTTGAACTGGCGCTTGGACTCGGGCAGCGCCTCCCAGGCCTGGCCCACGTGGAAAGCCTGGTCTTCGGCGGTCATGGAGCTCGACAGGCCGGAAACGACCGAATCGACCTCGAGTGAGTTGGCGGCCTGGGCAAGCGCGGCGAAGATATCGCCGGCGGGAACGACCAGAAGCGAAACCTTTTTGCCGAAGCTCTCAGCCACTGAAACAGCCTTGGTAAAGATCATCTGCTCGTGTTCGCTGAAGCTCTGTTGCTCGGCGCTCAGGAACTCAGGCCCGCCAACGCCCATCATGCGCACGCTGATCACAACCACGTCGCGATCGTCGGTGTCGGTGCGCGCGAGTGTCCACTTGAGCGCGACAGGATTGCCGGCGTCGCGCATGGTGACCATGATGCCGCCGGGGCGCAGGGCCGCTGACTCGCGGCTTACCGTGTCCTGGTGCTCGAGCTGGAAGTGATCCTTCATCTGCCGCGCGGTGAGTTCGTGCAGGCGAAGATTGCGGCGCTCGCTGATGGTGAAGACAATGAAGAATCCTGCGGCAAACACAATGCCGCTGACGGTGGCGACTGATTTGGTGAACAGATTCACAACGGCCGTTGCGAGCAGCACCATGAATACCGAGATCAGGCCGATAGGGATCTCGGTCTTGCCGATGCGGATATTCGGCGGAACCTTCCAGCCACGCTCGCCGTGATACTTGGAGCGCAGCACCAGCATGGCCAGCGCGTTGAAGGTGAACGACCAGATGACGCCGAAGGCGTACGCTTCACCCAGCATGATGACGTTGCCGCGACTCAGGATGATGGTGAGCATCTGCAGTATAAAGACGAGATTGATAATGCGGAAGCTAGTGCCGAATTTGCGATGCGGCTTGCGGAACCAGTCAGTGAGCACGCCATCTTCGGCCACGCGCATCAGCACGCCGGTTGAGCCAATCATTGAGGTGTTGATGGCACCGGAGAGGATAAGGAAACCGACCAGCACAACGAAGATGCGGAAGACGATGCGCCAGAAGAGCGGGCCGACCATGAACATGGCAAGGCCGGCGATGAGATTGTCGGGATAAACGTGGGTGCGCTCGTAATCGGGAATCAGCATCGAGGCCAGCAGCGTGGCCCCGCCGGTGAAGATGAGGCTGTAAATAGCGATGACGATGGCTGCGCGCTTGAGGTTCTTGAGCTTGGGATGCTCAATCTCGCGATTGACCTGCGCCAGGCTCTCTTCGCCGCTCATGGCCAGGATGGAGTGGCCGAAGGCCATGAGGATACCGAACAGGCCGAGGATGGGAAGTCCGCGGTGCTTGAGGAAGCCTTGCGCATCTTCACTGAAGTGCAGATGGCTGGGGATGGGCGAGGGCGGCAGATGAACGCCGCGAAGGAGAACGGAATAAACGCCCCAGATCATCAGGATGATCACCATCACGGTGGTGATCTGCATAACCCGCAACGCCTTGTCGCTGGACTGCTCAATGCCCTTGATGTTCTGCCACCAGTAGTAGATGGTGACCAGCGCGCCAAAGAGCGCCGAAGTGTAGTTCATGTTGAACTGGAAGGCATGGCCCTGGGCATCCATGAGGGCCGGCGGCAGCCAGTGGCTCTGGTTGGCCACATTGAACAGCTCGTTCATGAGGCCGGTGATGTACTGGCCGGCCGAAACACCCGAGATGGGTCCGGTGAGGATGTAGTCGAACATCAGCGCCGAGACGCTGAGTTTTGCGAAGCCGCCGCCGAGAGCCTCTTTGACGACGCGATAGACGCCGCCGCGCGTGAACATCGAACAGCTTTCGACGTAGACCGCGCGCACGGCAAAGCTGAACAGCATGATGCCCAGGATGAACCAGGGCGCGGCTGCTCCAACCGCCTGCTCGGCGATACCGCCGGCGTAAAAGGCTGAAGATCCAAGATCGTTGAGAACGATGGCGGCGGCTCGCCAGAACGAGATGAAGGTCAGCATCACGGAGGATGCAACGATCAGGCGAACGCGGTCGGATGGTGGAGCGGCAGTCGTTCTGGTAGAGGCCATCGCAAAAATGCCGGCAGTGAAGCCGGCGGTCGAAATCGGAGGGCGTGAAACTACCGCTCCGCGCTAAGTTTATTGCCGAATAAATACAGTGTCAATAAAAAATAAATAAATCGCAAAGGCGCGCGCCGGGAGCGCGATCTGAGAACTACTCTTCTTTGCTGTCTTTGCTGAAAAGTTCTTTGCCATCTTCGATAAAGCTGATGAGGACCACGATGGACGAGCCGACCAGGCCAACAAAGAACATCGCCTCAAGGAGACGCATTGCAAGGAGGGCGAGCTGCATGGGATCGATTGTAACCCGGATTTGACCTGGGCGTCGCAGGCAGGTCGGGCAAATGCTTTAAACTCAGGCCAGTATGCAACCCAGTTCAATCGAGCCTCCCGCACCAAAACGAGCCGTGCCGCAGTGGTGTTTGTGGGCCGCCGCGGGGCTCTCGGCCGGATTGCTCGAGTTGCCGTTTCCGCTGGCCGGGCCGCTGCCGCCCTGGCGTGCCATCTTTGCGTGGTTCGGGCTCGCGCCGCTTATCTGGGCCGTGCTTTCGCCTGCTTGCTCAGAGAGGCCCCGGCCCCTTCGGCGCGCTTTTCTGCTGGCCTGGGTTTGCGGCGTGCTGTGGTACGTGGGCAACTGCTATTGGATATACGACACGATGCTGATCCATGGCGGGCTGCCGCCTGCTGTCTCAGTGCTGATTCTGCTGCTTTTCAGCCTGGTGCTGGGCCTTTACTTCGGCCTCTTCGGCTGGGGACTGCAACTGGTGCGCCGCGTGACCGGCTCGACCCGGCTGGCGCTGATGTTTGCGCCGTTTCTTTGGGTTGCGCTTGAACTTGTCGGCGCGCGTTTCACCAGCGTGCCTTGGGACCAGCTTGGGTATTCGCAGGTGGACAACGGAATACTGACGCTCCTTGCGCCGTGGACGGGAGTATATGGGATCAGCTTTGTGCTGGTTGCGGTGAATGCATTTTTCAGCGCGGCCGTTCTCGATGGGCGACGAATCGGGTTCGCGCCGTCGCGGCGGTGGGTCTTCGTTGCCGTCGGGGCTGCAGTGGCGTATGTGCTCTTATATGCCGTTTACGCGGGCCCAGTCCTGCTAAGTCCAAGACCCCCCACCACCGCAACCGCCGTCCTCATTCAGCCCGACCTTGACGTGGAGCACACCGGCTACTGGAGCGGGCCGGGCGAATGGGAACAACACATCGCCGACTTCATTCACCTGGGCGGCGAGAACTGCAATGCGGGGGCCCCCAACGACGGGTCTTCGTCGTTGGGGTCGAAGACGTACATCGCGGGATTGCCGCAGACCGGCGCGCCTGGGGGCGAAATTGTTTGTCCGCCGTACGCAACATCCCCGGATCTGATTGTGTGGCCGGAGTCGCCTGCACCTTTTTTCGAACAGGACCCGCGATTCCAGCACTCTATGGCAGATGTGGCGCGCGCAGAACAGGCGCCGCTGATTGTGAACGGCGTTGGATCGGAGCTCGATCGAGAGGACGGCCGATGGCGGGACTACGTTTCAGCGATGGTGTTTGACGTCGGGGGCAAAGAGGTGGGCCGCTACGACAAGATTCACCTGGTGCCCTGGGGCGAGTACGTCCCGTTTCCCAAGGTTTTCTTTTTTGCGCGCAAGCTTACTGGAAAGGTTGCGGCCTACACGCCGGGGGACGATCGCAAGGTCTTTCATGTGACGGATGGCCACGGCGCGATGCATCGCTACGGCATCTTCATCTGCTATGAGGCTGTTTTTGGAGACGAGATTCGCCAGTTCGCCAGGAACGGCGCCGAAGTTTTTGTGACCGGCAGCGATGACGGATGGTACGGCGATACGAGCGCGCCATGGCAGCACATGAACATGGCGCGGATGCGGGCCATTGAGAACCGGCGCTGGATTCTGCGCGGCACCAACGACGGCATTACAGCGGCGATCGATCCTTATGGGCGCGTGCGGCAGAGCATTCCGCGGCACAAGGTTGACGCGCTGCCGGCCGAGTTCGGCTACGTCGACGACACCACCTTCTACACCGAGCACGGCGACGTGTTTGCGTGGCTGTGTGCCATACTTTCAATAGGCGTTGTTGGTTGGTGCTTCGCTCAGCGCAAAACCCGCTGACCCGCTGGCCTGCCGACTCGCTAACTCGCTCGAAAAGTCAGGTCATAAAAGCAAAATGGCGTTGAACGATCTCGAATTTGCCTACGCTCCCGTGCGCAACCAGGTGCGCGACCTGCGGGAGTATCTTTGACCCTGCCCGCATCCGCAGGGAACTCGCAAACATAGAAACCAAACTGGCCGATCCGGCGCTGTGGAACGATCCCGCCGCGAGCAAACCCATCATGCGCGACCGCAAGCGGCTCGAGGCGCTGGTTGCCGACGATGAAGCGTTGGTGCGCCGCACCAGCGACATCGACGCTTACTTTGAGCTGGCGCGCGAGGGTGAGGATGTTCTCGTCGACCTCGAGCGCGGCATCAAGGAACTGGGTGCATTTGCCGAGGAACTTGAAGCACGGACGATGCTGAGCGGCGAGGCCGATGCGCTGAACGCCATTGTGACCGTGCACCCCGGCGCGGGCGGCACCGAAAGCCAGGACTGGGCCGAGATGCTGATGCGCATGTATCTGCGCTGGGCCGAGCAGCAGGGTTTCAAGACCGAGATGAACGATTACCAGGATGGCGAAGAGGCGGGCATCAAAAGCGCCACTTTCACCATCATGGGCGAGTACGCGTTCGGCATGCTGGCCGGCGAGAGCGGCGTGCACCGCCTGGTCCGCATCTCGCCGTTCGACTCGGCCAAGCGCAGGCACACGTCGTTTGCGTCGGTGTATGTTTCGCCGGAAATCGACGAGACGATTCATGTCGATCTGAAGCTTGAAGACCTGCGCATCGATACCTACCGCTCCGGCGGCAAGGGCGGCCAGCACGTGAATACCACTGACTCTGCCGTGCGCATGACGCATTTACCAACGGGAATAGTGGTGCAGTGCCAGAACGAGCGCAGCCAGCATAAGAATCGCGAGAAGGCGATGAAGATGCTGCGCTCGCGGCTCTATGAGTACGAGCTCGAAAAGAAGCGGGCGGAGAGCAAAAAACTTGAGGACTCCAAGCTCGACATCAACTTTGGATCGCAGATTCGCAGCTATGTGCTGCAACCTTACCGTATGGCAAAGGACCACCGCACCAAGGTGGAAGTGGGCGACGTGGACAAGGTGCTGGACGGGTATCTTGAGCCGTTCCTGCGCGGATATCTGCTGGCCAAGCGGAGAGGGACGGCGGTAGCGGCCGAGGCGGACGACGAGTTGGAAGCGTAAGAACAGGGACTGAGGGACTAAGGGACTTAGGGACTGAGGGACTAAGGAACCGAGAGATTGATGCGGAACGATTCGGCGATCATCGACGAAATGCTGCGCGAGGCGAAGAACATTGCCGTGGTGGGCATGAGCGACAAACCGTGGCGCGCGAGCCACAACATCGGCAAGTACCTGGCGAAGGTGGGGTACAAGGTCTTCTTCGTGAATCCGGCGCTCCACGAAGTGCTGGGCCAACCGTGCTACGCAAACCTCGAAGCTGCCGAGGCTGCGGCGCGCGAGCAGACGGGGAAGGGAATCGACCTGGTCGACGTCTTCCGAGCCAGCGAACATGTGCCGGCGATTGTGGACGACGTGATTCGATCGCAGATCAAGTATCTCTGGCTGCAGGACGAGGTGGTGCACGACGAAGCCGTGGCGCGCGCCCGCGCCACCGGCGTCAAATGCGTGCAGAACGATTGCATCTACCGCGAGCACGCCAAGCGCGCTTGAGCGAGTCGCCAAGTCAGCGGGTCAGCGAGTCAGCTGGCGAAAAGCAGCTTTCAGCTATCAGCTTGTTCGTGCATGGGATAGTTGAAGCCCCCGTCCGTTAAACTGAGTCCAATCGTCAGGAGCCGGTTTTCCCAGCACATGCGCCGTATTCTTTTGATCTTCGCGTTGTTTTCAGTGCTCGCCGCAGCTTCGCCCGCGCAAACCGCGAAAAGTTATGCCGATGTTGCGCATCTGCATGTGCAGTTGGTGCTGCCGCAAAGCACGCTCTCCCCCAGCGGGCCAAACAGCGCGGGCCTCTACTTCAAGCTCGAGCCCGGATGGCATGTGTACTGGCAGAACGCCGGTGATTCCGGCGAGCCGCCTCGCATCAACTGGACCTTGCCCCAGGGAATCACCGCGAGCCCGCTCCAGTTTCCCGCTCCGAAGCGGCTGCCGCTCGGCCCGCTGATGGACTTTGGCTACGAAGACGAAGTGCTGTTCCCGTTTTCATTTGACGTGCCCAGGTCCGCCAGGCCGGGACCGGCCGCGCTGGACGCGAAGGTCTCCTGGCTCGTCTGCCGCGAGGTGTGCATTCCCGGCAAGGCAGAGCTGGGCATGCGCGTGCTGCTGGCCGCGAGCGCGCCCCCCTCGCCTACGACTTCATCAGTGGATGAAACTCTTTGGAAGCGCGGCATCGGCTCGCTGCCCACGCCGCTGCCACCCGCAGTCACCGCCGTCTTCGCGCCCACGCCCGCCGGCTTCCGCCTCGGCGTCACCACCGGCCGGCGCGAGACAGGCGCAGTCTTCTTCCCTGAAGACCAGAACCTCATCGACAATCCCTCGCCGCAGAAACTCGCGCCGACGAAGGACGGTCTGGTTCTGGAGTTAAAGAAGGACGCGAACCTGCAGGCGAATCCCGCGCAATTAAAAGGAGTTCTTGAGCTTGCCGGCAGACGCAATTATGAGCTGACGGCGATGCCGGGGACAGTTGCCGTGCCTCCCGCCGCTCCGCCCGTTTCAGTCGCGCAGATCTTTCGCGCGGCAGGCTTCGCATTCCTGGGCGGAATGCTGCTGAACCTGATGCCGTGCGTCTTTCCAGTGCTGTTTTTGAAAGGGTTGGCACTGGTTCAATCGGGTTCTGAGGAGCGGCACAAGCTGCGTCGCCACGGGTTCGTTTACACCGCGGGCATCCTGGTTTCGTTCTGGCTGCTGGTGGGCGTGCTGCTGGTGCTGCGCGCAGCGGGCGGGTCGCTCGGCTGGGGATTCCAGTTCCAGTCGCCGGTTTTCCTGATGCTGATGGCCGGCCTGCTCTTCTTCCTCGGCCTGTCGCTGGCCGGGCAGTTTGAGATCGGGCTGTCGCTTACCAGCGTGGGCGGATCGGTCATTGGCAAGCAGGGGGGCAAGCAGGGCTACGCGGGCAGCTTCCTTACCGGAGTGCTGGCGGTGATCGTGGCCACTCCGTGCACCGCGCCGTTTATGGGAGCGGCTCTGGGGTACGCAATTGGTGCGCCGGTTGCGGTGACGTTCGCGGTCTTTACGGCGCTGGCGCTGGGGTTGGCCGCGCCGTATGTGGCGCTCACCCTGCAGCCCGCGTGGACGCGCTTTTTGCCGCGGCCGGGCGCGTGGATGGAAGTTCTGAAGCAAGCCGTCTCCGTACCCATCTTCATTACGGTCATTTGGCTGGCGTGGGTTGTTACCTCAGGGTTTGGCGCGGAGTTGCTGGCGGCGCTGCTGGCGAGTTTTCTGCTGCTGGCGGTTGCGGGATGGTTCCTGGGGCGTTGGCCGGCCAAGCGATGGGCCACCGTGGTGGCGGTGCTGATTGTTGCCGTCGTGGTGGCAGTGGCGGCTTTTTCGGGAGTCGATTCGGAGCGGGTTGTTCCGGGATTTGATTCGAAGCATGTTCTTACAATGCAAATGACGCCGCAAGAGAAGACTGCGTCAGGGAGCTATTGGCAGCCTTGGTCGGCGAACGCGGTGCAGAAATCCCTTGCCGCCGGCCAGCCCGTGTTTGTGGACTTTACCGCAAGCTGGTGCCTGAGCTGCCAGGTGAACGAGCGCGTCGCCCTCAGCCGTCCCGAGGTGCAACAGGCATTTGCAGCCAAGAACGTTGCCCTCTTCAGAGCTGACTGGACCCGCGAAGACCCCGCCATTACGCAGGCGCTCAGCGATCTCGGCCGCAGCGGCGTGCCGGTCTACGCGCTCTATACGCCGGGCCAGAGCGATCCGGTGCTCTTGCCGCAGGTGCTTACGCCGGGCATCGTGACGGACGCGCTGGCTAAGCTGCCGCAGGGGAGCCGCTAGGAAAAGAGAGGAGAACAGCCGGTTTGCCGAAGCAGCAAAGGACGATCCGCGCATTCTGAACTGTGCTATCATGCTATCAACGGAGGTTGCGGTGGCCCAGATTCTCATTCGCAAAGTCGATGAACGGGTGAAGGCGCGCATCCAGCGCCGCGCCAGGCGCAACGGCCGAAGCATGGAAGCCGAGGCCCGCGAAATGCTCACGAATGCATCTCTTGCCGAGGAGACCCCGGCGGTTGGATTTGGCTCGGCAACGGTTGCGCTTTTTAGCGGAAGCGGCGTTTACCTCGATGAGCCGATCGAAGAAATTCGCGGAATGCGCATGCAAATTCCGGATTTCAAGTGATGGTGCTGCTCGACACGAACGTCATTTCGGAGATCATGCTTCCTGCACCGGACCCGCGAGTCTTGCGATGGCTGGACCAACAGCCGCCCCAATCCATCTGGATCACCAGTGTCAGTCTCTACGAGGTTCGTTACGGGCTGCAATCGATGCCTGCCGGGAAAAGACAAACGGCACTCTCTGCGCTGCTGGAACGCTGGCTCGCCGAGATTGTCCAGCATCGAATCGCCAATTTCGATCAAGCGGCTGCTCTGCAGGCAGCCGATCTCGCGGCCTCGCTGAAGCTGAAGGGGCGTCCTCGTGATGCCCGCGACACCATGATCGCCGGCATCGTCCTCGCCTCTCACGCCACGCTCGCCACGCGCAACGTCAAACATTTCGAAGACATCGCGAAGTCGGTCGTGAATCCGTGGGAATGAGCCGAGTGCTAAGAGACTCAGAGCCCCCTGTAACCCAGACTGCCATAGGAACGTCAAACGGGCAGTAAGTCCGGCAAGCCCCATTCAAGTTGATCGTCTGATGTCCCCTCAGGAGGTTGACTGCAGTGTCTTCCAAAGTCTTCAGAATCTCTTTCATCGCTATCGTTCTTGGCTGCGTGGCGCTGGTGGCGACGTTGCGCTTGACCGCACGCGCCCACGAAGAGGCGCGCGTGGGCTCGCCTGCTCCGGCTTTCACGGCCACTGACTCGAAGGGTCAAACAGTCTCACTCGGCGAATTGCGCGGAAAATATGTTGTGCTGGAGTGGCACAACCAGGGCTGCCCGTTCACGCGCAAGCATTACGAAAGCGGCAACATGCAGGCGCTGCAAAAGGAGTGGACCGCGAAAGGCGTGGAGTGGTTCACGGTGATCTCGTCCGCGCCGGGAACGCAGGGCTACGTGACGGCCAGCCAGGAGAACGACTACCTGGCCAGGATGCACGCCGCACCCACGGCCGCGCTGCTCGATCCCGACGGCAAGCTGGGCCGGCTCTACAACGCCAAGACCACGCCGGAGATGTACGTCATCGACCCCGAGGGCAAGCTCATCTACGAGGGAGCGATTGACGACCGGCCTACTTCGGACGTGGAAGACATCAAGGGCGCGGACAACTACCTCTCTGACGCGTTGACCGCGGCCATGGCGGGCAAGTCCGTCGCCACGCCGTATACCAGGCCGTATGGATGCTCGGTGAAGTACGCGGAATAGGCAGGGAACGAGGGACCGAGGGAACAAGGGAACAAGACAGCGGCTGGGTGAGAGATGTGGGTTCACTGGCCTCCCGCCACGGCGGCCGAGACGCTTCGACTGCGCTCAGGACAGGCCCCGGAGGACTTGGCCTTCAGCTTGCCGCACGCAACTCTTCGCGCACGACGCGGCGCAGCGTCTCTTCCAGTTTCGGCGCTTTGCCTTCCACGTGCTGGCGCAGGGCTTCGTTAATCAGGGTCTGATAGCCTGTCGCCCCGCCCGATGCGTCGGCCTCGCGCAGAAAGTGATCCACAAGGTCTTCGTCGAGCCGAATCGTGATGCGGGTTTTGCCGCGCGGCTCCGGCTGTGGTGGGATGATTCGTCCTCGCTTGCCTTTGCTGAAATCGTATTTCTGCTTCATCTGTGCTCCTCATATTGTGCACGTTCATGCGCTTCTGCCTGCCGCGCCGAGATGATGCGAATGTTCGTTCCGCGATAGCAGTAGACCACCACCAAGACTCTCTCGTTCACGCCCATCCCAATGGAAACAAACCGCTGCTCGTCCGGGTCCGACTCGTCGTCCACGATGGTAAGGGCAAAATCGTCCTCGAAGACCGGTTCCGCCTCAGCAAAACGAACCCCGTGTTTACTGAAATTGATCTCGGCCTTGAAGGGGTCCCACTCGAAGCTCATCCTATCCTCTTCGTATGTACAAATTGTACACCAGTTCTTTTTGCAAGGGAAGTTTCTTTGCTGCAGACCAGCGGGCGATCACTGTCCGCTTCGCTTATGCGTCCTGATCCTTCGGATTTCTTCCATGCGCGCCGCTAGCTGCTTCTCGCGCCCTTCCTGGGTGGGGTGGTAGTAGCTGCGGCCGCGCAGCGAGTCGGGCAGGCAGTTCATGTCGGCTATTTTGTCCTCTTCGTCGTGGGCGTAGCGGTAGCCGCGAGCGTAGCCCAGATCTTTCATCAGGCGCGTAGGGGCATTGCGCAGGTGCAGCGGCACGGGCTCCTGGCGGGTCTGTTCGATGTCCTGCTGCACGGCGCCGTATGCGGTGTAGACGGCGTTCGACTTGGGCGCGAGGCAGAGATAGACCACGGCCTCGGCGAGGGCCAGGTCGCCCTCGGGTGAGCCGAGGAACTCGTAGGTGTCGCGGGCAGAGAGGCAGAGATTCATGGCCTCGGGTGCGGCCAGGCCGATGTCTTCAATGGCCATGCGCACAATGCGGCGGGCCAGGTAGAGCGGGTCTTCGCCGCCGGCAAACATGCGGCCCAGCCAGTAGAGCGCGGCGTCGGGGTCGGAGTTGCGCACGCTCTTGTGCAGCGCCGAGATGAGGTTGTAGTGCTCCTCGCCTGATTTGTCGTACAACAAAACACGCTGTTGGAGGGCCTCGGTGGCGACGGCGCGGGTGATTTGTTTCTCGTCCTGTACGAGTTGCGCGGCGACCTCGAGCGCATTGTAGGCCGAGCGGCAATCGCCGCTGGAGTAGGCGGCGATCAGCTGCAGCGCGTCTTCGTCGGCGGTGATCCCGAGCGCGCCCAGTCCGCGTTCTTTATCCTCAAGCGCGCGGCGCAGAAGCGTGACGATCTGCTCCTCTTTGAGCGGCTCGAGCACGTAGACGCGGCAGCGCGAGAGCAACGCCGAGATGACTTCAAATGATGGATTCTCAGTGGTTGCGCCGATCAGGCGGATGGTGCCGCGTTCAACGTACGGCAGAAACGCATCCTGCTGCGCCTTGTTGAAGCGGTGAATCTCATCGATGAAGAGGATGGTGCGTGAGTGCATCTCGGCGGCTTTGGCCGCGTCGGCCATTACCTGCTTGATCTCCTTGATGCCGGCCAGGACGGCAGAGAATTCAATAAAGCTGGCCTTCGTGGTTTCGGCGATTATCTTGGCCAGCGTAGTTTTGCCCACGCCGGGAGGGCCCCAGAAGATCATCGAACTGGGGTCGTCGCGCTCGATCTGAACGCGCAGCGGCTTACCGGGCCCAACCAGATGCTCTTGTCCCACGAGCTCCTGAAGCGAACGTGGCCGCATTCTCTCGGCCAACGGCACGCCGCCCGCTCCGCGGTTTAACTCTTTGGAGGAGTGATGTGGCAGGGAGGCTGGCGAGTCGGGTTGGTTGTCGAAGAGACTCATCGTGCTGCCCTCGCCGCTCGTTGCGTAGACGTCTGCGATGCCCTTTGCCGCGCGGATTCATAGAGCAGCACGCTGGCGGCGACGGCGGCATTGAGGCTCTCAACCGGGCCGGGGCAGGGGATGGTAATGGCAGCGTCGGCGCGGGCGACGAGAGAGCTGGGTATTCCGTTGCCCTCGTTGCCAATGATGATGGCGGCGGGCTGGGCCCAGTCGACCAGAGGAGCTGGCTGGGCACGGCTGGAGAGCGTGGCGTAGATCTTTGTGCCGGCGCCGTGCAGGCGGGGGATTGCTTCCTCGGCCGTGGTGGCGATAAATGGCACGCGGAAGACGCTGCCGGCCGAGGCACGGACAGCTTTTGGGTTCCAAGCGGAAACGGTGCCGGGCAGGGCCACGATGCCGGTGGCGCCGAAGGCCTCAGCGGAGCGCAAAATCGTGCCAAAGTTGCCGGGGTCCTGGAGGCCGGCGAGGACGAGGATCAGCGGCACCGTGTTGCGGCGGAGGCCGAGCAGGTGATCCCAGGTCCACAGTGGCGGCTGCACAAGCGCGGCGATGGGCTGCGGTGTCTCGGTGGCCAGGGCCGAGGTGAGGATGTTTTGCGGAAGGACGATAATTTCGACTTCGTCTGGAATATGCAGACCTTCGAGCAGCCGCTCCGATCCCTGGGCCAGAAAGACGGTATCGATGGCCAGGCCCGACCGCACGGCTTCGGCCACAAGGTTGGGGCCTTCGATACCGGCGGGGCCGGCGGGGCCGGCGAGGCCGCAGTCGCCTGAACCAGGGCGGGCAAGGGCCGCGCGAAGTTCTTTCAGCCGCGAATTCTGTTTACTTTGTACAATGCGAACAGGCATCCGTTCAGAATCCTTCATTGCGCTGAGCAGATTCTACGGCGTTTTGCCGGGTCCCACCGTGGACGGCAGGGAAAGAATGGACCTTGTCGAGGGTGGTGCACCTGCCCGTGGCAAACTTGCACCAAAGCTGGTGCTGTGTTAGTTTCCGTCTTTGTGGCATAGAAATGGCGCATCCGATGATTCGGCCCCTCCTGAACTGCGCTGCCGAAAGGGTTTATGCCCGCCAATTCGGGGAACTGAGGTAGATTTTCTTGTCCGCGGAGATCTTGCGCGTCCATCCCGATGAACCCCAGCCGGACCGGATCGACTACATCGTCTCGTGCCTGCGGAAGGGCGACGTAGTGGCTCTGCCCACCGATACGTTTTACGGCCTGGCCGTTGACCCGGTGAACCTGCATGCGGTGGAGCGAATCTACCAGATCAAATCCAGGCAGAAGCACAAGCCGCTTTCGCTGCTGATCTCGGGGCTTGGGCAGGCTTACACGTTGGCCCGCGATACCGACGCTATGCTCGACAAGCTGGCTGACAAGTTCTGGCCGGGTCCGCTGACGATTATTGTGCGTGCCGGCACCAAGCTGCCGCTTCGCTCGACGGCCAACACGGGGAACGTTGCCATTCGCGTGCCCGATGCGGCGATTCCACGCGCGGTGGTGGAGCGATTCGGGCTGCCGATCACCGCAACCTCAGCGAATTTGCAGGGAGCCAGCGAGTGCGCGCATGCGGCGTGCGTTCGCGACCAGATCGGCGACCGCATACCGCTGATTGTAGATGGTGGACCGACCGGACGGTCGCTGCCGACGACCATTGTCGATCTCTCGCTGGGGCCGGGGCGATGGGAGATTCTGCGCGAAGGCGCCATTCCCACTCATGAAATTGTGATGGCTCTGCAACGATAATTACAGTAGAAATGAAAGCCCGTACCAAATCGAAAGGGCGGCGCACGGTCGCGGCCGTGATCGCGTTGGTGGTTCTGGTTCTGGCCGCGGGCGCGTCGCTCTGGTGCTGGCATGTTTACCAGCAGATTGAGATGTATGCAAACCGCGACGAGGCTGCGCCGGCCGACGCGATTGGGGTCTTCGGTGCGGCCGAGTACGACGGGCGGCCTTCGCCGGTATTCAGGGCGCGGCTCGATCACGCGGTCGATCTGCATCGCCATGGCATCGCGCCCCTCATCATCACGCTGGGCGGCGCGGGCGGCGACGAGTACTCGGAGGGCTCGGTAGGCCGCGAATACCTGATGAGCCAGGGCGTACCTGAGCAGGCGATCATCGCCGAAACGGTAAGCCGCAACACCGAGGAGTCCGCGCGCCGCATTGCGGTGATTGCGCGGGCCAATGGGCTCAAACGGCTGGTGATCGTGAGCGATGGAACCCACCTCTTCCGCATTCACGCCATCTGCGCGGCCGATGGGCTCGACGTATTGACCTCACCAAGGCCCAAGCCGGCCGTTGAAGATAAAGAGCTGGAGCGCGAGCGGATCGGGCACGAGATTCTGAGCTACACGCTGTGGCGGATCGGGCTGCACTGAAAAAGGCAGCGAGTCAGCGAGTCAGCGAAAAGCGGCGAGTGAGAGGGCAAGTCCCGCCGCGCTCACCGTTGACAGAAAGTTCACTGCGTCGTTGTTCAGCCAGCCCTTCCCTTCCAGGGTTGCTCCCAGCAGGCTGTCGAAGAAAAGGCCGAAGACGGCTCCGGCAGTGGAGATCAGGAAGAAGCGCAGATCCGGGTGAACGGCGAAACTTCCGAGCCCCGCGACGATGGCTGCGGCAGCGATGCCGGCCAGCGATCCGACGAGCGTGATGCCGCCATCGGTGCCCGGATCGACCGGGCGCAAAGTCGTGATCATCCGCGGGCGGCCGCCGAGGACCTGCCCAATCTCGCTTGAAACGGTGTCGGCGGCGGCCTCGGCCATGGCGGCCAGGCTTGCGGCCAGCAGGGCCGTTGCCGAGTAAGGCAGCCAGCGGCTGTTCACGGCCCAATTCTCGAAGAGGCTGGTTGAGACCAGCGCCGCCGCGCCCAGGTTGGCGGCCACCTGCGCGGCCGAGCGGCCGAGGCGCGCTTCGGCGGCGCCGAGCTGTTCCTTTTGCGATCGGCCCACGCGAGTGGAGGCAAATGCCAGCAGCGAAACGGCGAGGACCGGGACCAGATACGTCCGCCATGCGTGGAAGGGGTTGTCGCCGGTAGCGTAAACCAGTTGCGCGGTTATTGCCGCGCCAGTCAGGGCCGCAAGCGGCGTAGCGGCGCGGAGAACGAGCGTAAGGACGCCGAGCGCTGCGCCGAGGGCGAGGGTCCAGTAGACAACCGAAGGCGCGCCGGCCAGCCAATCGCTGGTTTCAAGCACGATGCCGCAGCCCACCACCGGCAGCACCAGCAGCAGGATCAGCTTCGATTGCCAGGCCAAAGCGTCGCGGCTCACGGCTTAATCGTATCGTTCCTGCGCGACCCGGTAAAAGCAGCGCCGGGAGCCGGCGCGGGCCGGGGATTTACACTCATTCACGCAGCGGGAATCGTGCTGCGCTTATGGGGCTAATTGTGAAGAGATTTTCGGCGATCCTCGCTGTTTTGGTACTTGTTATCTTTGCCGGGCATCAGTCCAGCCAGTCTTCGGCTTGGGCCCAGGCTGCCGCCGCGCCGCCGCCGGGGGTTACCGCGAGTGGCGATCGTGTTCAGATTGAAGGCAATGGCGCAACGATCGTGCTTGAGCCCTACGCCGAGAACATTCTGCGCGTTACGCTCAGCTTGAAGCATGGGCCAGCCGTCGCCGGTCCGGGCTACGGGATCATCGCCCACTCCGCAGCTAGCGGCTGGAGCGTCAAATACACCGCAAACAGCGTCGTCTACAGCTCATCGCGCATGGTGGTCACCGCCGGCATCCCGCACCGGTGGAACTCCAGCAAATCGACGATTGCCCAGGCCGGGTATTTTGTGGGGACCGCCCCGTGGACTCCGATCACATTCCGTTCGCCGGATGGGACCACCCTGGTTGACATGCGGGACTGGATGCAGGCGGTACCGAACCAGAAAGACGGTACGGCCCAGATTGCCAACGACCGCCGGCCGGGCGACGACGAGTTCTACACGGTGGGCGCAACGTTCACCTCGCCCGACGATGAGCACTATTACGGGCTGGGGCAGAACCAGGAGGGATTCCTCGATCATCGCGGGCACCCGGTGCACTGCTGGGCCGATTACGAGGCTCCGGCTGCGCCCACCTTCTGCGTACCTTTCGAGGTAACCAACAAGGGCTACGGCCTGCTGTGGGACAACCCGTCGAAGACGACCTTCGAAGGCGGATTCAACGGGCAGACGAAGTGGACCTCGCAGGTGGGCGACCGGGTTTCGTTCTTCGTGATTGCAGGCAAAGACGCCGATGAGATCTACGAGGGCTACCGGCTGCTGACCGGGCCCACGCCGATGCTGCCCAAGGCCGCGTACGGATACATCCAGTGCAAGCAGCGGTACAGCAGCCAGGAAGAGCTGCTCGGCGTGGCCAAAGGCTATCGGGACCGCCATTTGCCCGCCGATGTGCTGGTGGTGGACTGGTTTTACTACACCAACATGGGTCAGATGGACTTCGATCCGAGGTACTGGCCTGACCCCAAGAAGATGAACGACGAACTGCACGCCATGGGATTCGAGACCATGATCAGCGTGTGGCCGCGGTTTGTGCCGACCGACCGATTTTATGACGAGGTGCTCAAGAAGGGATGGTTCATCCATTACGCCGACGGCAAGCCGATCGACGGCCTGCCCTACGACCGCGCCGGATCGGATATCGATACGACCAATCCAGAGGCGGCGAAGTGGTATTGGGACACCGTACGCGACCGCATTGTGAGCAAGGGATTCGACTCGTTGTGGGCCGATGAGACAGAGCCGGATTTGCCCCCGAACGGCGCCTATTTGAAGATCGGGCCGGGGACGGAGTATTTCAACGTCTATCCGCTCTTCCACACCGCGGCGCTGTACGACGGAATGCGCAGGGACGAGCCGGGGCGCGCGCTGATTCTTTCCCGCGATGCGTATCTTGGCTCGCAGCGCAACGGCGCCATTACATGGTCATCGGATATCTTCCCGACCTGGGACACTCTGAAGCGGCAGATTCCCACCGGCCTCGATGTGACGGCGTCGGGCATCGCCTATTGGTCAAACGATACGGGCGGATGGCAGTATCTGCCTCCAGTGCATCATCCGGCGCACAAGCCGCTCCTCGACCCATCGGACGCGCGCGACAACGTAGGCGGATACGACGATTATCCCGAGCTGTACACGCGCTGGTTTGAGTACGCGACGTTCCTGCCGGTGATGCGCACCCACGGCAGCCGCAAGTTCAATGAAGTGTGGTCTTACGGGCACGAAGCTGAACCGATCCTGGAAAAGTATCTGCGCCTGCGCTACGAGCTCATGCCGTACATCTACTCGCTGGGCTACCAGACATGGCTCACCGGGGCTCCGTTCATGCGGGCGCTGGCGCTCGATTTTCCTGGCGATCCCAAGGTTGCCGGCCTGGGCGATGAGTACATGTTCGGCCCGGCATTCCTGGTGGCGCCGGTAACGGACCAGGGCGCAACAAGCCGGCAGGTTTATCTCCCGGCCGGGACCGACTGGTTCAACTACTGGACCGGTGAGCGGATCAAGGGCGGGCGAACGATTGAAGCTTCGGCGCCTATCGAGACGATTCCGCTGTTTGTGAAGGCTGGATCGATCATTCCGCTCGGTTCCGAGGTCGAAAACACGCACCAGAAGCAGACGATCGTGAAGTTAAAGGTGTATCCGGGCGCCGACGCGGACTTCACGATCTTTCAGGACGACGGAACTACCTACGCGTACGAAGAAGGCGCGGGCCAGATTACGAAACTGCACTGGGACGATGCCGGCCGGAAGCTGACCAGCGAAGGCCCGGCTGCCTGGCGCGCGCCCGACAGCGCGATTGTGGAAATCGAAGGACATTGAGCGGCAGCGCCTCCAGGGCGCGCCGTTCACGCAGAAGATCGCCCAGATGCATGAACTGCGGCATCGACCGATGCCCTTTTCGCGAGCCGGGCGTCTCTATCAGCAGGTCTTTTTTTGCATATTTCACTTGTGGTTCAGCCAGCGGCGCGCGGGGCAGAGACCCGGTTGGCTGATTTACAATCGCCCTAGGACAGGGAAAGATTCTGAATGAGGCTTTTTGACATGAAGAAGGGCCGGTTGCGCACGCTGCTGGCACAAGCGGGCGCGGCCGTGGCGGTCTCAGCCCTGATTGCCGGGTGCGGCAACAACTACCGGCCCGTGGTTACGCCCATCACCCCCAGCGGACCGGCGGCGCAGCCGTCATCGTTTGCGGTTGTGGTATCGGCCACCGGTTCAACGACGCCGGGCGTGGCCACGATCATCGATTACTCCGGCGATACGGTGATGGCGATAGCGCCGATCGGCCCCGGCCCCATCGCATTCACCATTGATGAGGTGGCCGGGAATGGTTACACCGTCAACAGCGACGGAACGCTGACCAACTTCCCCATAACCACCAGCCTTCAGGCAAAGAACGTCACCGTGTCCACGCTTCCCTCGACGGCTGAACCGGTCAACCTGATGGCGCCTTCCACGGGCCTTTGGGCGGCGGATTTGAACGGGAATGTGGCCGACGTGTTCACAGGATCGCCTCAGACCTTCAAGCTGGCGGTTCCCGTTGCCCCCATGCCGGTTTACGTTGCCGGCGCACCAACCGCGGCAGGTCAGCGGGAATTTGTGGTGAGCCAGAATCCGCAGGCTCTGCCGGGATTGACGAACACGACCTGCAACAGTTCGCCTTCTACGGTGGGCGAAAATGGCGTGGTGACGCCGGTCGAGCCATCCTACGTTGCCGATTCGCCGATCGGGCTTGATCCGTTCAACGCGAGCAACTCCGCAGGCGGATCGACAAACGCCCAATGCCCGGTGTTTGCCGTGGAGTCGAGCGACCAGAAGCGGATGTTTGTGCTGAACCGGGGCAGTGACACGGTATCGGTGATCAATGTTCAGGACAACACGCTGGACCAGTGCATCCCGTTTGTGGACCAGACCGGCCAGACCGTGAATTGCCATCCCATCCTGCCGCTTTCAACTACGGCGGTTGGCAATCTGACGGCTGCGAGCAAAGCGACGGGAATCACGAATGTCCCTGTAACGCCGCCCAATGGAACGGCGGGAATGACCGCGATTGCCGGACCCGTCGACGCCGAGTACAACCCGGCGACATCGCAACTGGTGGTGGCCAACTACGACGGCGGAACGATCAGCGTGATCGACGTGAGTCTTGACGAGTACGGCAACGACAGCGCGACATTCGGAACCACTTATACGATTGCCGTGGGCAATACGGCCAACCCGTACCCGGCGAGCGTGACTGTGCTGAGCGATGGCTCGAAGGCCTACACCGCCAACCAGGGCGATTGCACGCCTGACTGCACCACCTCGCCGAACGGCACGGTCTCAGTTGTGAACCTGACCACCCACACGCTCGAGAAGACGCTGACGGTGGTGGGCAATCCGAGGACGGTCCTGAATACGCAGAACTCTGAGTACGACAAAGTGTATGCAGCGTCGCCGAACAGCCCGTATATCACGATTATCGAAACCACGCCAACAGAGATCGACGTAATCGATACAACCGTGCTGATAGAGGGGACAGTGGTGGATATCCGGACGACAAACCAGACCGGCACGAGCGGCAACAACAACTACTCCAGCCGCGTGCCGGGATATGGACAGCCATGCAATCTGCCGGGTGCGTCGCAAACGGTATCGCTGGACGCTTGCCGGGCGATCCAGTAAAGCCGATTGCAATCAAGGAACCAAGGGGCCATTCCGCAAGCTGGAATGGCCTTTTCAATTTGGAGCGAAGCAGATCTGCTGACGGGAGGGCGATGGCTGACGGCAACAAAATGCGACTTGACGTGCTGCTGGTGGAGCGGGGCATTGCGCCGAGCCGCGAGCGGGCGCGGGCGCTCATCCTGGCCGGCCGCGTGCTGGTGCGCGAGCAAAAGGTAGACAAGGCGGGCGTGGCAGTGGCCGGGGATGCGGCGATCCGGCTGCTGGGCGAGGACATGCCCTACGTAAGCCGGGGAGGAGTGAAGCTGGCGGCGGCGCTGGAGCACTGGAAGATCGCGGTCGAGAGTCGCGCCTGCGTGGATGTGGGCGCGTCAACGGGAGGATTCACCGACTGCCTGTTGCAACACGGAGCAGCGCACGTGACCGCCATCGACACCGGTTTTGGGCAGATCGCGGCCAAGCTGCGCAGTGACCCGCGCGTGCGGCTGATGGAGCGGACCAACGCGCGGCTGCTGGAGCCGGGGTCCCTCAATTCTCCGGAGGGGGATTCAGTTGGGAGCAAGCCGAAGCTCACGCTGCTGGCGATGGATGTATCGTTTATCTCGGCCACGCTGGTGCTGCCCGCGATGGTGGCGGCGGCAGGGACGCTGGAAGAGGCGGTGGTGCTGGTGAAGCCGCAGTTTGAAGCGGGGCGTGAATACGTTGGCAAGGGCGGCATCGTGCGCGATCCTGAGGCGTACCAGTTGGCGATCGACAAGGTTGCGGATTGCGTGCGGGCGCTGGGCTGGTCGGTGGTGGAGACGATTCCCTCGCCGATCACCGGCGCTGAGGGGAACCGGGAGTTCCTGCTGTATTCCAAGCGGAGTTAGCGGAGCCAGGAAAAACGGCAAGTCAGCGAGTTCGCGAATCTAACCCCGCTAACCCCGCTAGCTCCGCTAACACCGTTAGCTCCGCTGGTTTACACTGAGACCGCATGACACGCATTGCGATTGTTTCAAAGCCCAACAAGGCAGAGTTGGCGCGTCTGCTGCCCGAGCTGATCGGCTGGCTGCGCAAGCACGGCTACGATCCGCTGCTGGACAATGAGAGCGGAAAATACACCGATGCCGCGCCCTGGGTGAATCGCGCCGATCTGCCCGCGCACGGCCCCAGCCTGGTGATTGTGCTGGGCGGCGACGGAACGCTGCTCTCGGCAGCGCGGATCTTTGCCTCGTATGGAACGCCGATTCTGAGCGTGAACGTGGGTTTCCTGGGTTTCCTCACCGAGGTGCGGCTGGCGGATCTCTACGCTACGCTGGAGAGCTGGTGCAGCGGTTGCCACAGCCTCGACGAGCGGGCCATGCTGCATGCGGAACTGTGGCGCGGCGGCAAGAAGCGCTCGAGCTACACGGCGCTGAACGAGATCGTGGTGTCGAAGGGCGAGATTGCCCGCATGGGCGAGTTTGCCGTGGAACTGGATGGCAGACCCGTGGCGCGTTTCCGGGCCGACGGTGTGATCGTATCAACGCCGACGGGGTCAACGGCCTACACGCTGGCCGCCAACGGCCCGATTCTGACGCCTGATGTGGACGCGATGGTGGTGACGCCGATTTGCCCGCATCTGCTCACTCTGCGGCCGATTGTGGTGCGTGGCGACGCGGCACTGATCGTGCGCGTCGAGGGCGTCCCGGAAGTGGCGCTGCTGACCGTTGACGGGCAGCAGGCGGTGGAACTCAAGCGCGGCGACGAGGTGCGCTGCCACCGCTCGAATCACACCGTGAAACTGGTGCGGCTGGGAGAAACGGGATTCTTTGAGGCGCTCAGGAGCAAGCTGAGCTGGGGCGAGCTTTAGGGTCTCGATTGCCGGCTACTTGCTGGTCAGCTCGTTGAGCAGCACCCGGGCTTTGTCGGCGAGGGTGTGAGCGCCATCCACATCGCCTGAAGCAAGGGCTGCCTTGGCTTCCTTGATGAATTCACGGATATGGTCCGCGGTCTTCTGCTCCGACTCGCCGAGAGTGCGGTTGATGTTCTTGAGGCCTTGCTCGACTGAGGCGATGGAATCTTCGGTCTGACGGCGGAGCTCAGCCGGATCGCCCGATGAGAGCTGGCCGATGGCGCTCACTTCGGGGTTAGGATTCGCATTGGCAGCCAGTTGCGTCGTGTCCGCAGGCGGCTTCTTTTTCTTTTTCTTGACCGGCTGCTCAGCCGGCACTGGCGGCGTGGGAGCCTCTTGCGTGGGTTTGGTGGGGATGGTTTCGTTGGGCGGTGGAGGCGCGTTGGCCGGAGGGGGAATGTTTGCGACATCGGGAGGCGCAAGAGGGGGCAACTGTGCCTTCTGCTGCTTGTGGGAGCAAGCGGTCAGCACCAAAGGCAACATGAAGATAACGCACTTAACAGGGAATCTCATTACGTAGATTCCTTATCGTTTGCACTGCTCACCGCTCTTGCGTGGCGGCGTCCCCAGTCAACAGAGGCAAGCGGAATACTCAGGCTGAAGTTCGACCCTTGCCCTGAGACTGATTGTACTTCGACACTACCATGGTGCAACTGGAGAATGCGGTAGGTCATGGCCAGTCCGATGCCGCTGCCGCCGGCCTTGGTTGTGAAATACAGATCAAAAATCTTTTCACGTATGTCATCGGGGATGCCGGGTCCCTGATCGCGAATGCTGATGATGGCTTCCTTTGATCCCTGGACAGCAAAGCGGTCGCCGTTGGAGGGGGATTTGCGGTCGCCCTGGAGGGTGACTTCAAGCGTGCCGCCACCGGGCATGGCCTGGGCGCCGTTCTGGATCACGTTAAGCACCGCCTGCTTGAGCAGATCGCCGTCGACGTTGGCTATGAGCGGCTCGTCGGGCATTGAGCTCACGACCCTGACATTGCGCGTGGAGAGCTCGGCGCCGGCGAGGGCCACAACCTCAGTGACGATGGCGCGAAGATCCTGTTCGCGAAGCTGGAGTTCGACGGGGCGCGAGAAGTCGACGAGAGTCTGGACGACGCGATCCAGGCGGTGAATTTCGGCGTCGATGACCTCGAGGTGACGCGTGGCGGGTGCGCCGGCATCGCCCAGTTTGGACTTGAGCAGCTCGAGATGAACCACGATAGCGTTGATGGGGTTTTTCACTTCGTGGCCCACGCCCGAGGTGAGCCGGCCGATGGCGGCCATGCGGCGTGAGACCTCAAGCTCCGATTCGATCTCTTCAGCCGATTCGATGTCGTGAAGCGTGACCAGCGCGCCCAGTCCCTGGGCGTTTTCGTCGTCGTGGATGAAGTCGACCGAGGCGCGGATGCGGCGGCCGGTCTCGGTGCGTATCTCCTCCTGCACCATCGAGACTCCGGCGTCGACGGATTCCCAGAGCGAGCGGCCGAGAACGGTGTTGCGGTCGAAGATGTCGCGTGCGTGCAGCCCGAGGACGGCGTAACGATCCTTGTGCAGGAACCGGCACGCCGCCTCTGAGACCAGCACGGCACGGCCGTCGCCGGTGAAAAGAATGAGTCCATCCTGCAGATCGCCGAGGATCTGATCGAGGTTTTCCTTGAGCGCCGAAAACACCTCTTCAACGTTGCGCATGCGCTGGCCGATCTTCTCAATCTTGCTGGAGACGCGGGAGGCCATGTCCAGATTGGAGCCTGAAGGTTCGTCTTCCTCCGCAGCGTCGCCGGGCGAGGTCCAGTAGTCGAGCTGCTGGCTTATCTGCTCCATGGGACGGAGGGCGAAGTTCGAGAGCAGAAATGCGACAAGCAGAGAAAAACCGAGGGAGAAGCCCATGAGCCAGATGGCCTGCTTGAGCCATGGCTTGTATACCGCGCCCAGCAGAGTGGTGCGCACGCCGACGTGGACCGAGGCAAAGAGCTGGCCGTTGCGCTCGAGTGGAACCGTGACGTCGAAGACCTTGGGGGGGCCGAAGACTTCAATCAACAGCTCGGTGGGATCGTCGTTGAGCAACTGATCGTAGCTGGGCCGCACCGGCATGGGCAGGTCCTGACTGCTGGCGGTGGTGCTAACCAGGATGGTGGACTGGGCATCCCCGATGTTGACGTCGTAGATGGTTGGCGAGTAACGGACAGCCGATTCAATCGCGGCCTGCAGCGAAGTATCGCTGCGAACCGCCTGGGCCTCAAGAAATCGAAGCTGGAGAAAATTGTTGGGGTCGACTTTCTGGTCTTTCAGGCCGTTTTCAAGGGCTTTCTGCAACACCAGCCGGATCTGCTCGGATTCCATCCTGTCGGTGTCGTAAGACTGGCGCACCGCCAGGTGCACCAGTTGGCCCACGTAGACGAGCGAAATGAGTCCGGCGATGAGAAACACCAGACTGGTAATGGCCAGTACGAGTTTGGTCTTAAGGCGCATAAATCGGAATCAGCCTTTCATTCAGCCCATTTGTCAGTTCAACGGTTCATCTCCGGCCCGGTTGTACTCCTTCAGTTTATTGTGCAGTGTTTTCAGGCTCACACCCAGAATTTCAGCGGCGCGGGTTTTGTTCTGTCCGGTGGCCTCGAGAGTGCGCAGGATGAGCATGCGCTCGGCCTCATCGACAGTGGTGCCCACGTGGACGGCTACAAGGCCGGCATCGGAGGACTGCGCCAGCGGAGGCCGGGATTTGCCAAAGCCAGGCGGCAGATGGCCGGCATCGAGGGGCGAGCCGTCGGCGCAGAGAATCACTGCGCGCTCAATGGTGTTGCGCAGCTCGCGGGCGTTGCCGGGCCAGTCGTAGCTCATCATGCGGTCGAGCATTGAAGAAGCCAGCCCTGAAACCTTGCGGCCGTGCTTCTGGTTCATCTCGGCCACCATTGCCTCAGCCATCGTCGGCAGATCTTCAATGTGCTCGCGCAAAGCCGGCATGTGGATGTTGAAGACGTTGAGGCGGTAGTAGAGATCGGGGCGCAGGTGGCCTTGTTCAACCGCGCTGCCGGGATCGCGATTGGTGGCGGCAAGCACGCGCACGTCTACGTCCTGCTCGTTGCGCGCGCCCAGGCGGCGCAGCTTGCGCTCCTCAAGAACGCGCAGCAGCTTGGCCTGGGTGGCGATGGGCATTTCGCCCACTTCGTCCAGCAGCAGTGTTCCGCTCGAGGCCAGCTCGAAGCAGCCGGCGCGGCGCTCGGCTGCGCCGGTGAATGCGCCCTTTTCGTGACCGAAAAGCTCACTTTCGATGAGCGACTCAGGAATGGCAGCGCAGTTGACGGCGACAAACGGCCGCGACTTGCGCGGGCTGAGCGCATGCAGAGTGCGGGCCACCAGCTCTTTGCCTGTACCGCTTTCTCCGGTGATGAGCACGGAAACGTTGGAGGGGGCAATCTGCTCGATGAGGCCGAAGATCTCGCGCATGGACTTGGAGCTGCCCACCATGGCGCCCAGGACGCCGCTCTCGCGCAGGCGGCGGCGCGCCACTTCAAGCTCAATGGCGGTCTCGCGCTGGCGCGTGGCGTTGGCCAGGATGGTGCGCAGGCGCGTGGAGTCGACGGGCTTTTGCAGAAAATCGTACGCGCCCAGCTTCATGGCGTCCACAGCCAGCTGAATTGAGCCCATGGCGGTGAGCAAAACCACGGCCACATTGGAATTCAGTCCCGACGCATCCTCTGCGAGTTTGGTCAGCAGGCCGATGCCGTCGAGCCGCGGCATCTTCAGATCGGTAACGATGATGGCGGGCTCCCAGGCGAGAGCCTTGTCCCAGGCCTCAATGCCGTCGCGCGCAGTCTCAGTGCGGTATCCCCAGCCGGAGATGAGTTCGGCCAGTCCCATGAGAGCGTGGGGTTCGTCTTCGGCAATAAGGACTTTTACGCCGTTCTCCATAGGATGGCGACTCGATTTCCGGCGGCCTGCCTGTACCACGTAATGATAACAACGCCCGTGGTTCGATGCGGTACTGAAGAGGCGCGGTTGCGGCAACTTTGGATTGGGGAAGGGACAGACAAAACGGCCTGCGGCAGGCTTGCCCGGATACAATATCGGGATGGACCTGAGAGCAGAATTGCGGCATAGTGAACCCGGGCGAGTTGGAGCCCGGGCGGGTGTGCCGATGCGGCGCGAAGATTGCGGGTCCAGTTCGCGCCAGGCGGCAATGCCGGCATGAAGAACCTCCTGCGCTTATTGCGCTACGGGCTGCCCTACACCCTGGAGTGGTTTCCGGGCGTGCTTCTGCTTGCGGCTGTGGGGGTACTCGACACTTTTCGCGTACTCCTTCTGCAGCCCATCTTCGACCAGGTTCTTAGGCCCGACGCGCCCGAAGGCCCCATCACTCTTGGCCTTCCCAAGACCCCATGGCATTTCGATCTAAGGCTCCTGGTTCCGCCTTTCATGCACATGCACAATGCCTGGAACGTGGTGGCGTTTGCACTGGTGATCTCCACGCTGGCCAAAGGCCTTTGCGACTATCTCGGCACTTACCTTGTGAACTATTCGGGCTTCGGCACCATCACCGACCTGCGCAATCATCTTTACGAAGCGACAATGCGCCGCTCCGCCAGTTTCTTTCACAAGCACCCCACGGGGACGATTCTGTCCACGCTCATCAACGATGTGGACAAGGTACAAACCGCGGTCAGTTCCGTGATCGGCGAGTTCCTGCAGCAGTTTTTCACCTTCGTCGTCGGACTGGCCTTTGTCATCCGGCTGGGGGGACAACTTAGCTGGGCGCTGGTGCTTTTCATTCCCGTTGTGATCACATCCGCGCGCAAAATCGGCAGGGAGGTGCGCACGCGTACCCGCACCGGGCAGGACAAGCTCGCCGAGATCCAGAACATTCTGCATGAAACAGTGACCGGCAATCGCATTGTGAAAGCCTTCAACACCGAGGTTTGGGAGATTCTGCGCTTCAAGACCGCTGCCCGCCGGTTGTTCCGGGCGAATCTGCGCAACGTTCGCATTCAGTCCATCAGTTCACCGTTAATGGACTCGATCGGCGCGGTGGCGATTGCCATGTTTCTTTTCATCGGGCGCAACGAGATTATGCACGGCCGCATGACGATGGGCCTGTTTGGCGCATTCATCATCCTGCTCTTCAAGCTATACGATCCGGTACGAAAGTTCGCCTACTTCTACAACAGCTTCCAGCAGGCGATGGGCGCATCATCTTCCATCTTTTCCTTCTTCGACGCCGAGGACGACGTGAAGGAGCGGCCCCACGCGACCACGCTGAAGCCGTTTCAGCGCTCGATCCGGTTCGAAGACGTGGGCTTCTCGTATTCGACTGAAAAAGGCGAGCACCAGATACTGCACAACGTCGATCTCGAAGTGAATGCCGGCGAAGTGCTGGCGGTGGTAGGGCCGAGTGGTGCGGGCAAATCGACGCTGGTCAACCTGATACCGCGGTTCTTCGATGTGACTTCGGGACGGATTCTGCTGGATGGGCGCGACATTCGCAACCTGACTCTGGCCTCGCTGCGGCGACAGGTGGCGCAGGTGACGCAGGAGACTATTCTCTTCAACGACACGGTGCGCAACAACATTGCCTACGGCCAGCCCGAAGTGAAGATCTCGCTTGTAGAGGATGCCGCGCACAACGCGCTGGCCCACGACTTTATCATGCGCATGCCGCAGGGTTATGACACGGTGATCGGCGAAAAGGGGTTCAGGCTTTCGGGCGGCGAGCGGCAGCGTATGGCGATAGCGCGCGCAATTCTGAAGAATTCGCCGATTCTGATTCTGGACGAGGCGACTTCAGCCCTCGATGCGGAAAGCGAGTCGCTGGTGCAAGCGGCGCTGGCCAACTTGATGAAGGACCGCACGGTGGTGGTGATTGCGCACCGGCTTTCGACCATCCGGCGCGCCAACCGGATTGCGGTGCTGGAGGACGGGCGCATCACGGCGATCGGCAGCCACGAGGAGTTGCTGACGAATTCGCCCACGTATCAGAGGCTGTATCAACTGCAATTCATCGACTTGCCCGAGATCAATGGCAACGGGTCGATGATGGCTGCGCAGACTGTCGTTCTCGCCGCCGAGGAAGAGTAAGAATGCCTTTGTATTCCATGACCGGGTTTGCGCGAGTGCAGGCGCGGGCCAATGACCAGCTCGGTTACACGTTGAGCCTGAAGAGCGTGAATCACCGCTTTCTCGATCTGCAGTTCAGGTTGCCCAACGGCCTCGACGCGCTGGAGATGGAGCTGCGCAGGATACTGAAAGAATCTCTGGTGCGCGGCCACGTGGAGCTGACGCTCTCAATCGACCGCAGCACGCAGCAGAAGGCTGGTTACAATCGCGAGCTTGTCGATGGCTACCTTGCGGCGTTCGATGAGGCGCGCCAGGAGCATGGCCTGAAGGGCGAGCCCGACCTGAATGCAGCCCTGCGTCTGCCGGGCGCATTGCAGGCCGACAGCCGCGGCGATGAAGATCTGACCGCGCTCGCCGGCAGCGTGCTGGAGCAGATTGGTCCGCTGCTCGAGCAGTTGAAGGCCATGCGCGCCCGCGAGGGCGAGGCGCTGGAGGCAGTCCTTAACGGAACGCTGGACCGGCTGGCCGAGGCGACAGCGGGAGTAACCGAGCTGCGCAGCGAGATTGAAGATCGCTACCGGGAACGGCTTGCGCAGAGGCTGGCCAGTGCTGTCGGTCCCGATTTTAATCAGCAGCGCGTGCTTGAAGAGGTTGCGGTGCTGGTGGAGCGCAGCGATGTTTCAGAAGAGCTGGAGCGGATGACCACGCATATCGGGCACTTCCGCGAGCTGCTCAACAATGGCGGCGAGACCGGCAAGAAACTGGACTTTCTGCTGCAGGAGATGAATCGCGAAGCCAATACGCTTTTGTCAAAGACCAGCGGCGTAAGCGGCAAGGGAACGCGGATAACGGAACTGGGCCTGGCGATGAAGTCTGAGATTGAGAAAGCGCGAGAGCAGATACAGAATATCGAGTAGAGCAGCCGCTAGCCTCTAGCTCCTAGCTTCTAGCTAACTTGTGGTTTAACCGGCAACCGCGGAATCAGCACTCTAAAAAGCTAGAAGCTAGAGGCTAGTAGCTAGCAGCTGGCGCGAGGAGAACGTGGCAGGGATTCTATTCATCATTTCGGCCCCTTCGGGGTCGGGCAAGAGCACGCTGGTAAGCGAACTGCGCAAGCAGGTGAGCGGCGTGGACTTTTCGGTTTCGTGGACGACGCGCGCGCCGCGCGGGTCTGAAGAGAACGGGCGCGAATACAACTTCACCACGCGCGAAGAATTCAAGCGCATGATCGACGCCGGGCTCTTCCTTGAGCACGCCGAGGTCTTCGGCAATCATATGTACGGAACGGCGCGCTCATCGCTGGACCAGGCCAGGAGCGAAGGGCACGACCTGCTGCTCGATATCGATGTCCAGGGCGGGGCGCAGGTAAAGGCCAAAATGCCTGAGGCAGTGAGCATCTTTGTTTTGCCGCCAAACCCCAAGGTGCTGCGTACGCGGCTCAGGAACCGGATGCGCGCCGAGGGCATGGTGAACGAGGCCGAACTTTACCGGCGGTTGAGCGAGGCCAGCAAAGAGATTGAGAATTACAAGCAATACGGCTATATTCTGGTAAATGATATCCTTGACCGGGCAGTGGCGCAGCTGGAGGCAATTGTGCTGGCAGAGCGCTTCTACCGGAATGGCGAGGCCATTGCTTATCGGCAGCGCCGGGTGTTGGAGGTCGCCGCAGCCTGCCTGCAAATGAACTCGCAGGAGCGGCTTAAACCTGTGCTGGAAGCCTTTGGGATCGACGGCGAATCCGGCCAGCAGCAACTTCCCTTTGGAGACGAACCCGATGACGATTGAGACCAGATTTGATTCCAATTATCGCAAGGTGCTGGTTGCGGCGCGGCGCGCACGCCAGTTGCAGAACGGATCGCATGCATTAGTCCCCAGCCAGTCAACCAAGGCCTGCCGCATTGCGCAGGAAGAGATTGAAGCCGGCAAGATTTCATACGTGAAGGCTGAAGGGGCCGTCACCAAGCCGCTCGTCGAAGGTCCCGCAATTCCGATTCTGCTGAGCTGAAAAAAGCAGGGAACAGGGATCAGGGAACAGGGAACAGTTTTTCGCGGCTCCCGGGGCGCGCGCAACTTGCGGGTCGCGTGTCTACGGGTACTGACCTCAATGTGTGCCCTTCACCCGAAACTGATTGCGCCTGATCAGGGCTGACAACTGATTACCCGCAACTGATAACTGTTTTTCCGTTTAACTCTATATCTGATCCCTGATCCCTAGCCCCCGATCTCCGACCCCTGTTCTACAATCGACATCATGAGAGTCACGGTGGGCGTCACGGGTGGAATCGCCGCCTACAAGGCTGCCGAGCTGGTGCGGGCACTGCAGCGCGCGGGCGCCGAGGTTCACGTGGTCATGACCGCATCGGCGCAGCGGTTCGTTCAGCCGCTGACCTTTGCTGCGCTTACCGGCCGCCGGGTCATCACCAGCCTGTGGGATGAGTTCGGCCCGGAAGATGCCGCTCCCGAGCAGAACGGAATCGATCACATTGCCGAGGCGCAGTGGACCGAGGCTCTGGTTGTGGCTCCCGCAACGGCAAACATCCTTGCCAAATTTGCCAACGGCATTGCAGACGATTTTCTTACCACCATGTACCTGGCCACCGAGGCGCCGGTGCTGGTGGCTCCCGCGATGAACGTGAACATGTGGAACCATGCGGCCACGCAGGCGAATCTCGAAACTCTGCGGCAGCGCGGGGTGCGCGTCGTTGAGCCCGGCACGGGCGACCTGGCCTGCGGCATGGTGGGCGCCGGCCGCATGGCCGAGCCCGAAGCCATTGCCGACATGGTGATGAAGACTTTGAAACGGCGTCACGATCTTGCCGGCGAAGTGGTGCTGGTGACCGCGGGAGGCACCCGTGAGGCCATTGACCCGGTGCGGTTTGTGGGCAATCGCTCCAGCGGCAAGATGGGATACGCGCTGGCCGAGGCCGCGCAGAACCGCGGGGCGAAGGTTGTGCTGGTGAGCGGTCCAACTGCGTTGCGTGCGCCGGCGCGTTGCCAGCTCATTTCAGTCACCACGGCCGATGAGATGAAAGAGGCGGTGCTCTCGCGGCTCAATGAGGCGACCCTGGTGATCAAGGCCGCGGCTGTTGCCGATTACCGGCCCGAAGCCGTGAGCCAGCAGAAGCTCAAGCGCAGCGGTCCGCTCACGCTCGAGCTCTCTCCCACTGAGGACATTCTTGCCGAAGTGGTCCGGCGGCGCCGCCCCAGCCAGATCATCGTGGGATTTGCCGCTGAGACGCACGACGAGCTTGAGAACGGCCGCGCCAAGTTGCTCAAGAAGGGCGCCGACGCCATCGTGGTGAATAACGTGGCTGGGCGCGGAGTTGGAATCGATGCGGATGAGAACGCGGCCACATTTTTGACGGCCACCAAGGCCATCGAGCTGCCGCAGATGGCCAAGCGTGAACTCGCCGATCGCATTCTGGACGAGATTGCCGCACTGCGCAGGCCCAGTCCGATGATGCTGGAGCTTGGTGGCGAACAGGCTGCCGATGAGACTGCCCCGCCGAGCGAAGATCGCATTCTCGAAGAGACTGTGGTAGCCGCATCGCGGCGGCAGCTTGTGGTGGAGTAGGCCGGCGTGGCGCGATCGCTTACACCTGAATTGCGCGACGCGCTGGCCGAGCGCATGCGTTTCTATCGCGACCTGGGGCTTACGGAATTCTACCGGCGTCCAGTGGAAGCGAGTGTGCCTGAGATGGACCTTGCCCCGTCCTTTGCGCAGTCCGCGGCAGCGGATGTGGAAAGGGTGGGAGAACAACAAACCCCACCCGTCACCCAACCCAACTTCTTTGGAGAGGAACCAGCCATTCCCGTACGCAAGGGCTTTATCGCACCGCCGCAGATTGGCGCAGTTGTTGCGCCGGCTGAGCGCGCCGCCGCGCTCCAGTTGATTCGCGAAGACATTGGGGACTGCACGCGTTGCGCTCTGCACAAGGGCCGCAACAAGATCGTTTTTGCCGATGGATCGCCCATGGCGCGGCTCATGTTTGTGGGCGAGGGGCCCGGCGCCGACGAGGACGCGCAGGGACTGCCGTTCGTGGGCCGCGCGGGGCAACTGCTCAACAACATGATTTCGGCCATGGGCCTCAAGCGCGAAGAGGTCTACATCGCCAACGTGGTCAAGTGCCGGCCGCCGGGCAACCGCACGCCCGAGCCCGACGAGGCCAATACCTGCTCGCCCTTTTTGTTTCGCCAGATCGACGTGATTCGGCCCCAGGTGCTGGTGGCGCTGGGCGCAACGGCGGCCACCTATCTGCTAGGCCAGCGGCAGCCGCTTGCCGGCCTGCGCGGCCGCGTGCACGCCTTCCGCGGATGCCAGCTTATCGTTACCTATCATCCAGCGTTTCTACTTCGCGACCCGCGGCAAAAGAAAGAAGCGTGGGCGGATTTGCAGATTGCGATGAGGGAGTTGGGGCTGAAGGGGCCAAAGACAGGGAATAGGGAATAGGGAACAGGCGAACCCGCCGACGCGCCCAACTCCGCTAGCTCCGCTACTTGATCCTCCACAGCGCCACGCCGCCCAGCAGGCCGGTGTCGTTCGAGACCATCGACACGCCCTTCGGGAGCTTGAAGTCGATCTTCTTGGTGTTGCCGCCACCCAGGTAGAGGTGGTCGAAGTTGAAGGTGAAGCGGATCTGCTCGATGGCTTCGAGGACGTGCTTGTTCCACTCCTTCTTGCCCAGCTTGTCCAGGCCGCGGCGGCCAATGCAGTCCTCGTAGGTCTTCTTCTTCCAGGGGTGGTGGCCGAGTTCAAGCGGGCAGAGATGGCCGTCGACGTACAGCGCCGACCCCATGCCGGTTCCGAGGGTGACGATCATCTCAATGCCCTCGCCCTTGACCGCGCCGTAGCCCTGGATGGCGGCGTCGTTAGCCACGCGGACAGGCTTCTTCCACCGCTTCTCAAGCTCGGCCTGGAAGCGGAAGTTCATCCATAGGGGATGCAGATTGACGGCCGTGTAAGTGATGCCGTGCTTGGTCACGCCGGGAAAGCCAACCGAGACGCGGTCGAAGTGCGGCAGCGGCTTGATGAGCTCGTCCATGGCGGCAAGAACGGCGCGCGGCGTGGGTATTTCGGGAGTAAGAATTCGCAGGCGCTCGCTCAGCGGCTTGCCGGCGGGGTCGAGCAGCATGGCCTTGATGCCGGAGCCGCCAATGTCGATGGCCAGGGTGACGGGGCCGGAGGATTTGCGGGCAGAGGGGGTGGAATGTTTGGCGGCGTTCATCAGCACGAATTGTAAACGATGGTGAAGAGGTGAAGCAGTGAAGGAGTGGATGAGTGACTGAGGGGCCAGGGAGGTTTACTGCCCGCCGTTCAGAACGTGCTCATAAAACTTGACGTACTGCGGAACCACGAGCGAAGCGCAGAAGCGCTTTTGCGCGGTTTTGCGGCCAGCCTCGCGCATGGCGTTGAGGCGTGCGGAATCGCTGAGCAGGCTGAGGGCTCCCTGGGCCATGGCGGCGACGTCGCCCACTTCATACAGCAGGCCGGTTTCGCCGTCGTCGATGAGCTCGGGCACGCCGCCCACGCGCGTGGCGATGGAGGAAACCTTGCAGGCCATGGCCTCGAGCGCGGCCAGGCCAAAGGACTCAAGCTGGCTGGGCATGATCAGCAGATCGGCCAGCGGCAGCAGCTCGTTGACGCGCTCCTGCTTGCCAAGGAAGTGGACGCGGGAGTGGATGCCGAGATCGTGGGCCAGCCATTCGGCGGCTGAGCGGTCGGGGCCGTCGCCGATGAGGACGAGCTGCGCGGGCATCTCGCGGGCCACGCCGGCAAAGACCTTCACCGCGTCGAGTACGCGCTTCACGGGCCTGAAGTTCGAGAGGTGCATCAGGAGGGCTTCGTTGTTCGGTGCGAAACGCCGGCGGGCTTCATGGCGCTGGTCTTCGTCCTTGATGGGCGCGTAGACATCGCAGTTGACGAAGTTGGTGATGGTTTCAATGGGCCGAGTGACATTGAAGTCTTCGATGGTTTTCTTCTTCAGATAGTCAGAGATGCTGGTGACGCCGTCGCTTTGCTGGATGCCGTGGCGGGTGATGGGCAGGTAGCTGCGGTCGAGGCCTACGAGAGTGATGTCGGTGCCATGCAGCGTGGTCACGAAGGGCAGGCGGCGGCCCTGCTCGGCAAGCATCTGACGTGCCAACAACGCGCTGACCGAGTGAGGGATGGCGTAATGGACGTGGAGAAGGTCGAGGTCGTAAAGCTGGGCTGCTTCGGCCATGTGCGATGCGAGCGCGAGATCGTAGGGGGGAAACTCAAAAAGCGGATAGCTCGAGACCGGGACCTCGTGATAGAAGATGCCTTCGTTGCGGCCGGTGAGGCGAAAGGGCTGCGAGTAGCTGATGAAGTGCACTTCGTGGCCGAGGGCGGCGAGCTCAATGCCCAGCTCGGTTGCGACAACGCCCGAGCCGCCGTATGTGGGGTAGCATGTGATGCCGATTTTCATTCTCGAGTCCCCAGAATCGCGCTTGTCGAAACGCGCAATTAATGGCCAAGCGGCCATTAATTGCCTCAATTCCAAAAGTTGTAGCCCTTCCCAATATCTGTAGAGCCCTGCTTAAGAGTGTTCAGATCAAGGTTATCATTCAAAAAGTTCAGGGCCATATGCGCCTCATTTTCAAATGAGGCTGGCTGGATCTGAGCCGAGCTCAGCGCGGCGGCCGTAACGCTGAACTGGTTTCTCAACCAATAGCTCGCAATCGCGGGATTTCAGATAATCCGCGGGCTGAACCCCCGTCAGTCTCCCTTTCACTGATCCACCGATAAAGGTTAATCCTCTGAGGCGTCCGCATGCGCCACACGTGTGCCGCTCGCTCGTTCTTAGGAGGCAAAATGGCCAACAAGACATTTCCAGATCATCCGTCGCAGACCACAGATGTGAATGGTCCGCATCTGCCTTGTCCGCGATCCGAAGACTCGGAAGCGCTAATTAAACGGGAGTTCCCCCGGCTTTGCCGGGGTGGCAGTAGCAGTTTGACATTTGCGGGAATCCATCCAAGAAACTCCGAGAGGTGAGCCGCCAAGCACACTTCAAGGAGAATCCCGGATGGACGAATATGAGAGCTTAAGCCACTCGAAGTGGGAGTGCAAGTACCACGTTGTTTTCATCCCGAAGTGCCGGCGCAAGGTGTTGTATGGAAGCCTGCGCAGGCATTTGGGTGAGGTGTTCCGAAAGCTGGCCGAGCAGAAGGAGTGTCGCATTGAAGAAGGGCATCTTCTGGCCGACCATGTGCACATGATGATCTCGATTCCACCCAAGTATTCCGTGTCGTCGGTGGTGGGTTTTATCAAGGGCAAGAGTGCGATACATCTGGCGCGGGTGTATGGGGAACAGAAGCAGAATTACGCCGGGCAAAGCTTCTGGGCACGCGGATACTTTGTATCGACAGTCGGTAGAGATGAGGCCACGATTCGAGACTACATCTGCAACCGGGAACAGGAAGACAAACGGATCGACCAGTTAAACATGCGGCGATAACCTGCCACCGGCAAGGCGGCACAACTCAATCGGGGCCGCGTTAGCGCCCCCCTCAAGCCGCTTTGAGCGGCTCACCAAAGGAAGCCCCCGGCTCTGCCGGGGGTAATCTCACTGCCGGCTTGTTTCCGCCGGGAGTTGCAGCCGGTCGCAGGAACGCAGCTCGAATGCGGTGCGTCCGTTCCGCTCTATGGCCAGTCGGGCGGTGGCGTCGAGGTGAAATTTAGGAGCTTAACGCAAAATCGGAGCCCCATCGCGGACCAGAACAAAAGGACGATCCATCCTGGCTGCGACGCTATAAGAGAGCCCATCACAATGCGCCGTAAGGTAAGTCTTTGCGAAGCTTTGCGCTCCAACTGCCGCCTTCTGATTTCTTGCCCCAAGAGGTGACGGACTATCGCATTTTCAGAGTTGATGAATCTCGAAGCCTCGATGCCCAGTCGGCGCGACCATCAGGGGGCGCCGACCTCCGAATAACGGGGCAAGGACACAGGAACTCTGAAAATGCCGTAATCAGGCCGGCGCGAAGGGTCAGAGGGTATCAGGATTGAAAAGTGTTGTAGACTTCGTCATCGAGTCTGAGTGCTGCTAGACTCGTAATCGCGAACGGACGTCAAAATATAAGTTATGCGCAGTAAGTCCATCATGAAGAAGAACTCGCCTCCAACTCTAAGCCAGGTTGCTAAAGCGGCAGGTGTCGGCACTACAACGGTCTCCCGGGTGATCAACGGAGGCGATCTTGTGAACCCGAAAACCCTGGCCAAGGTCAGGCGAGTGATTGAATCGATGGGCTATATGCCCAATCAGGCGGCGCGGGTACTCAAGGGGGATCGTACAAAAACTATCGGCCTGATTATTCCCAGCATTGCCGATCCTTTCTTTTCAAGCTGCGCTGAAGCTGCCCATGCGGTGGCTCGAACGCATGATTCTCTGTTGATTGTTACTACCACCCAAAACGATCTGAAAAACGAGATCGAGAATGTAAGAATGCTGGTCAGGCATCGTGTTGATGGCCTCATGATTGCGGCAGGCAATTCGCGCAGCAAATCATTATCCCAAATGCTACTACGGTTAAGCATGCCGGTGGTAGCGATCGACCGGCCAATCTCTCACTCCAATATTCCGGCGGTTATTACTGACAATTTCGTCGCGGCCAAATTGGCCGTGCAGCATCTCATCGAGCACGGTCGCAGGCGTATCGCATGTCTGACCGGCGAGGAAGAATTATTTACTATTCGGGAACGTATTCGTGGCTATCGTGCCGCCATTAAACACGCTGGTTTGCCAACCCTTCTGGACACTTCCGTTCGGGACTTCGATTCCGCGATGCGGTCAATTCAGCGTCTCCTCGCATCGGATTGTAATCCGGACGCCATCTTTACACTCAAGAACAGCACGACGATTTATACATTTGAAGTTCTGCAAAAGCTGGGGATCCCGGTACCGGATTCGATTGCGCTCATTGGATTTGACGACTTCGAACTCGCCTCCACGCTCCGGCCGTCGATCAGTGTGCTGCAGCAGCCCGTTCAGGATATTGGACGCACGGCAACCGAACTCCTGTTTGAACAGCTTCTGAGTACTGCGGAGCGGCCTTCGAAAGCCACCAGGCGGCTCAAGTTGCTTGATACTCATCTCATACTGCGCAGATCTTGCGGGTGTGAAGCAGCCGATTGATCGTGCCGGACGGCAATTCTTTCGGCGGAACTCATGCCGCACCCGCTTAGATTTCTACAAACAAAAACCGTTGACAGCGGAATAGAGAAGTTGCAGAATGTTGCTGCGTGTTGGAATCGATACCATAAAGGCTGACTTCCCTACCACAGAGGAAATGCCCCGGTATACGAGTTCCAGGACAAAGCTTCAGTGGCTTGGGCACGAGGAGCAGAAGAACACTTTTTTGAGGAGGCAATCATGAGCATGAGCTGGATATGGAAATGTGTCGGCGTCTGCCTGCTGGCCGGCATTTTGGCATCTTGCAGCGCGATAGCGCAGGAGTTCCGTGCCATTCTGACGGGGCAGGTTACGGATTCCACCGGCGCCGTGATCAAAGGAGCCACGGTTACCGCCATCAACCAGGCTACAAACGAGAAATATACCGTGGAAACGAGCAGCGCCGGCGTCTACTACATTCCTTACGTTCTGCCTGGAACCTACAACGTGACGGCCAAGGCAACTAATTTCAGCACCGAGGAGCAGGACAATGTTCTTCTGGTTGCGGCGCAGCATTATGGTCTCAATTTCAAACTGAATGTTGGGGCCGTCAATCAAACGGTGACTGTCAGCACCGCGCCTCCCATGATCGAAACGGCCAGCGGCTCGGGCGGGACCATCATTGATGAAAAGACCATCTCCGAGGTTCCGCTCAATGGCCGCCAGGTTTACATGCTCATAGGAACCACCCCTGGATCCCAATTCACCCAAACCACATTCGGCCCCAACGGGTTTTCCGGAACGCGTGGCTGGGACGTCACAAACGCTTACATTATGGGCGGCGGCGCTCCCACGGGGAACTTTACCGGCGCTTTGGGTGGGTTTAATCAGTTCACGCTGGACGGCACCAATATTACCCAGCAAACCACTTACAACAACCAGAATGCCGGCGCCTGGAATGTGGCCCCCAACGTTGATGCCATCGAGGAAGTCAACATGATGGTTTCAAACTATGATGTCCGCTACAGCCGCACCGGCGGCGGCACCATCAATGTTGTGACCAAGAGCGGCACCAACAGTTTTCACGGCGATGTCTATGAGTTTTATGAAGGCGCCCTCCTCAACGCCAATCGGCTTGACAACATCGACCAGGGAATCCCAAAACAGGGCATGGTTCAGAACCAGTTCGGAGCTACCTTTGGGGGACCGATCGTGAGAAACAAGGTATTCTTCTTCGGCAGCTACGAAGGATACCGCGAGTCGATCGCCGGCAGCATCACTACCTCAGTCCCTCCCGCCTACTTGCGGCCGGGGTATAACAACGGCGATCAGTCGGTTAACTTCGGACTTATCCAGCAGGAAGACCCTCAGGAGTTTCCCGACGGCATTCCCATCTTCGACCCCACCACCACGACTTGCAATGAGTCCGGCAGTCCCTCGGTGGACAACTGCGCAAATCCGAACGACCTGGTTCGTGCACAATTCGCCAGCGACACCATACCGGCCGGCAGAGTCAACAGCACCTCCGTCGACTTTTTGAAGCTCTACCCCATGCCGAACGTTTCGGGCCGGGAGAATATGCTGACCAACAATTACTTTTCCCACACGCCCGACCTGTATGCATACGATCAATACATGGCCCGCGCGGATTACAACACCGGCGCCAAGACCAAGTGGTATACCTTCTTCGAATACCAACCGGGCAGCGAGAACCGCAGCACAAATGGATTCCTTGGTCTTGCCGAAACCGGCAACGTAAATCACCGGCGAACCAGTTGGACGGGCGCGGAGGATATGACCCGCGTCTTCTCACCAACCCTAGTGGGTGATTTCAAACTCTCCTTCTCGCGATACGAGGAGTCTTCTCCGGACGGAGACTTTGGCGCGGCTGTGGGCGCCAGCACGTACGGGCTTACCATGCCGAGCATACCCACTACGAGCTTCAAGGATCTGCCGGAGATCAATGGCGTGGGCAGCGCAGGAAATAGTGGCATTGGTGGCTTTTCCAACATCATTGGCAACAGCATTACCAACGACGCGACCACCAACACCATGTTTGACGGCGACATTAACAAGTCAAAGAAAGCTCACAACATCCATATCGGCGGAGTGTTTGCCGAGTTCCAATACGGCGATCCGGGGACAGTAGGCAACGCCAACGGGCAATTCAATTTCGCTTCGACCGCAACCCAGTTCAACGGGCCCAACTCCGAGCTCTACACTGACTCCGCGGGAAATCCGCTACCAAATGGGCTGGGATTAGCCGATATGTTGCTGGGCTATCCGGATGGCGGCCACGTCGATTACAACTACACCATCATGGAGGGCCAGCCCGCCTGGGCAATCTACGGGCAAGACGACTGGCGGGTGAGTTCGCGCCTGACGGTTACGCTCGGTTTGCGCTACGACGTGCAGCGCGGTTTGCGAGAGCGCCACAATGCTTTGAACCGCGGCATGTGTTTCACTTGCACTAATCCCATCACCAGTGACCCGACTTACCAGGCAAACATTGCGAATGGTTCAAACTCGGCAGCATGGGCAGCGGCGGGCATTGATGCGTCCAGCCTTGATACCGTCTATGGCGGCATCGTCTATGCCGGCCAAAACGGCCAGTCGCGCGATGGATACAACACCGACTGGTCGAACATCGCCCCCCGGTTCGGGTTCGCATACGCCTTCAACCCCTTGACGGTGATTCGCGGCGGTTGGGGCCTCACATACGGGGGCGGGCTGGAAGGCGGCACAACCATCGGCTATACCCAGCCCACCAACTACATTACCTCGCTGGATGGAAACCGTGTGCCCAATGCTCCTGGCTTTGGCGTGGACTACGATGGCAACTCCTTCGCCAGCGGCACTCCCTATGGCGGCGTTATTACGCCACAAACCACCACGCTCGGCCTGCTTACTGGAGTGGGCAATGGCCAGGCCATCGATTTTCCGGGACGGAAAATTCCCCGCTCCATGATCATGTCACTGGGTATTCAGCGGGAACTGGCTGAAAAAATTGTTCTCGATGCTCGCTACTCGGGTAATTTTGCCTACCGGCTTCGTGTCTTCAATACTGAAAACAACTTTGCCACCCTGCAGCAGGTGCAGCAGCACATCGCCTCGGATATTGCGACCGGCACGGATAATTGGCAGGCACTGGTTCCCAACCCCTATTTCAATGTGCCGGCTTTCGCGAACACCGGTTGCGGCGAGTCGCCATCCATCGAAGCGATCACACTGCTCGCCCCTCTCAGCCAGTATTGCAGCCCGATTTATGAGTATAACGACCCCATCGGCAGGACTTGGTACAACGCTCTGGAAGTAAAGCTCAGCAGGCGCGTCGACCACGGATTGGAGTTCAACTTTTCCTACACCTATTCGAAGACCATTCAGGAAACGAGTTTCGACGGAGTTGGCCCCGCGAACGGCTACGGCAATGGAGAGTTCCCCTGGCAATTTCCGACCCTCACCCACGAGGCTTCGGATTATGATCGCACCCATATGTTTGCCTTGACCAGCGTGTGGAATCTGCCATTCGGAAAGGGCTCGAATCACATTCTGACAAATCCACCGGGCTTCCTCGGCTATATCGTGAATGCCTGGACCTTGAGCGGCATATTCGCCTACAGCACCGGCACGCCCATATCGCTGCCGTCGACGAGTGGCTATAACTTTGTTGGCAACCACTCCCTCAAGCCCGATGGCGGGTCCTCCTACAGCCAATGGCTTTGGAACAACGGCGGTTTCCCGACGGGTTGCACATCCGCCACTCCGGGATGCCCAACAAGCGGGATTGGGCCCGCATGGGTATCAGACACGCAGGTCGGTCCTGGTTATCAGTACTATTCGCCTTGGGGAATCGGGTATTTGAAAGACTTTTATACCCAGGTTCGGAACCCGTCGATCCCCAGTTTGGACGTAACAATGGAAAAGACCTTCCCCATCGCGAAGGAAAAGGAGTTAGAGTTTCGCTGGGATGCATTCAATGTGCTCAATCTTCGCCTGTACGGCGGGCCGGACACCTATCCTGGCGACCTTCCCAGCTGCAGCCCTACTGTCACCGGGGCCGAGGAGTGCACCGGGTTTGGCGCCATCAACACTACCGTGCAGCAGAATTTTCCAAGGATCATGCAGGTGGGGCTCAAGCTGCGCTTTTGATGCGTTCCTGAGTTGAGCAGCGGCAGCCGGGCGGTGCGTCCCCGAACTGTCGAATCGAATTCGCGCCCCCGGCCACCTGCTCGAGCCGGTTCGGGGCGCACGGGCAGCAACATTCACTTGCGCCCGCGTCAGGCATTCATGCACGCGGCAATGACTTGGAGATTTCTTTGAAATGCGACACTTCTTCCTGACTACAATTGCGATCTTCTTGTTAGTCCTGACCCTGCCCGTGCCGGCTCAGGTGCAAACTGCGGAAAGCCCCGACCTCTTAAAGCAGCCGACCCTTTACGTGGTGGGTTATGCCCATCTCGACACCGAATGGCGCTGGGAGTATCCGCAGGTCATTGACGAATACCTGCGCCACACCATGGAAGACAACTTCCGGCTGATCGACAAATATCCGCATTACATCTTTAACTTCACCGGCGCGAATCGTTATCGCTTGATGAAGGAGTATTACCCCGAGGATTTTGCGCAGTTGAAGAAGGATGTGAATGAGGGGCGATGGTTTCCCGCCGGCTCCTCAATGGAAGAAGGCGACGTAAATGTGCCAAATGCTGAAGGGATAATCCGGCAAGTCCTGTACGGCAACGAATGGTTCCGCAAAGAGTTTGGCAAGGCGAGCATGGAGTTCATGCTGCCGGATTGCTTCGGCTTTCCTTCTTCGCTGCCTTCAATCCTGGCGCACTCAGGCGTAAAGGGCTTTTCAACGCAAAAACTGGTGTGGGGCTCTTCAGCCGATGGCGGCGGAGTACAGTCCTTGGAGCAAACGCCAGAGGGCACGCCCTTCAACGTGGGTGTTTGGGTTGGCCCTGACGGTGAGAGCGTGCTGGCGGGATTGAACCCTGGGTCCTACGGCAACAGCATCGATACGGACCTCAGCAAGCCACTGCCGCCAGAGCAACCGAATCCGGCCATTGCGGCACTACGCATAAAACTGGATGCACTCGTACAGAAAGGCATGCAGTTGCGGCGCAGCGGTCAGCCAATCGATGAAGAGGATATTCAGGAGTATCTCAACCTGCGCGGTGAACTGGCTGCCTTGAACAGAGAGTCGAAGGAGAATGCTCTCAACCGCTTTCAGGATGATTGGGCTGCGCGCGTGCTTGCAAATGGCAAGGTCAGCGGCGTATTTACGGATTACCACTACTACGGCACAGGCGACATTGGCGGAGCTCCGGATGAAGGGTCGGTGAAGTTGCTGGAGGCAATCGTAACCCAACGCATGACGACGCTGCCGCCGCAAGGCGAATTCCATGAATTCGCGAAGCCGGATACGCAAGCTCCTGCAGTGAAGGTGGGCGATGGTCCTGTTCATGTAATCTCAGCGACGGCGGACCAGATGTTTCTGAATATCACGCCGGCTGAAGCCGCCGGTTTGCCACGTTACACCGGTGAGATGGAGTTGACGAACCACTCCGCCGGCTCATTGACCTCGCAGGCGTATCAGAAGCGCTGGATTCGGCACGAAGAGTTGTTGGCGAATGCGGCCGAGGAGTCTTCCATTGCGGCCCAATGGCTGGGAGGCCGCGCGTACCCAATGCAACGCCTCAACGATGCATGGACACTCGCCATGGGTGAGCACTTCCACGATCTCGCCGCCGGCACCGCCACGCCTCGCGCCTATGAATTCGCCTGGAATGACGATGTCATCGCGATGAACCAGTTTGCTGATGTGCTCAAGAGCGGCGCTGAAGCTGTGGCGAGTGCCCTCGATACGCAAACGCGCGGCGTGCCGGTCGTCGTCTTCAACCCGCTGAACATTGCCCGCGAAGACCTCGTTGAAGCCGAGTTGCATCTCCCGGGCGGCAATCCAAAACAGGTTCACGTGACTGCGCCGGACGGCAGAGAGGTTCCGGCACAGATCGTAAACGACAAGGTGCTCTTCGTCGCCGATGTGCCCTCGGTGGGTTACGCGGTCTACGACGTGCAACCGGGTCCGGGATCAGTGCAAGTCCCGACAGTCCTGCGCGTGTCGAGCCATGAGCTTGAGAACCAGTATTACCGCTTGACGTTGAACGCAGACGGAGATGTGGCCAGTATCTTCGACAAACAGATAGGCCGTGAGCTTCTATCGGCTCCGGCGCGGCTGGCTCTCTCATACGACAATCCTCGGCAGTGGCCTGCGTGGAACATGGATTGGGACCAGGAACAGGCTGCTCCGAAGGCCTATGTCAGTGGCCCGGCAAACATCCGTGTCGTAGAGAATGGCCCGGTGCGCGTTGCCATCGAGGTCACGCGCGAAACGGCGGGTTCGCGTTTTGTGCAGACCATCAGTCTCTCGGCTGGCGATGCCGGCAAGCGCGTCGAGTTTGGCAATGTGATTGATTGGAATACGCGCGAATCAAATCTGAAGGCAGTCTTTCCGCTCACAGCATCCAACCAGATGGCGACTTATAACTGGGATATCGGAACCATTCAGCGGCCGACGGCAGAGCCAAAGAAGTTCGAGGTGCCGTCGCACCAGTGGATCGACCAGACGGATATGAGCGGCGAGTTCGGCGTAACGATTCTCACCGACTGCAAGAACGGTTCCGACAAGCCGAACGACGGTACGATTCGCATCACGCTGCTTCGCACGCCGGGAGTCGCCGGCGGCTATCCTGACCAGGCAACGCAGGACATTGGCCATCATGAGTTGGTCTATGGTCTCGCCGGCCATGCCGGCGGTTGGCGCGAAGCGCAGACTGATTGGCAAGGGCAGCGCCTGAATGCGCCACTGATTCCCTTTGAGACCACCAGGCACTCCGGTGCGCTTGGCAAAACCTTCTCGCTGCTGAAGGTCAGCAACCCGCGCATTCGCGTTCTGGCCCTGAAGAAAGCGGAAGAGAGCGACGAAATCATCGTTCGTCTGGTCGAACTGGATGGCAAACCTCAGAACGATGTTCGGATTTCGTTTGCAGCTCCGATCACGGCTGCCCGGGAAGTCAACGGGCAGGAGCAGCCGGTCGCTTCCGCAACCGTGAATGACGGCGTGCTGGTTACTTCCTTTGGCGCTTATCAGCCGCGGACCTTTGCGATGAAGCTGCGCCCGGCCTCCACACGCGTACCGGGGGTTCGTTCCGCGCCGGTCGATCTGCCCTACGATCTGGCGGCGGCCACCAACAGCCGGGACCGCTCAAGCACGGGTTTTGACGGCAAGGGAGATGCCTTGCCGGCAGAGATGCTGCCCGCGCGAATTGCTTTCAATGGCGTTGAGTTTCACTTGGCCGATGCAAAGACCGGCGTGCCGGATGCGCTGGTCCCCCGCGGACAGACGATCCAGCTGCCCGCCGGCCACTACAACCGCGTCTATCTGCTCGCGGCTGCCACGGACGGCGATCAGAAGGGCGTTTTCCAGGCGGGTGCGGCAACCGCCGAATTGAACATAGAGAACTGGGGCGGATTTATCGGCCAGTGGGACGACCGCATCTGGAGCTCCTCCGATAGTGAACACGGCAACTATGGCGAGATGATCGGGCTCAGGCCTGGCTTCATCAAACGGGCCGATTTGGCGTGGTATTGCGACCACCACCACGACGCCAGCGGAAAGAACGTGGCCTACTCTTATTCGTATCTGATCGCCTACGGAATGGATTTGCCGGCGGGGGCAACCACGCTGCAGCTTCCAGACAACGGCAATATCCGCATCTTTGCGGTTTCCGTCGCCGATGAGAACCCGGTGGCGAAGCCGGCGCAGCCGCTCTACGACGTGCTACCCTCGCCTGACGCGGGAGCGCCGGACTTTACCATCTCCGCCTCTCCCACGGTTTCTCTGTCGCAGGGCCGAAGCGCCGCGAGCCGCATCCTGATCTTGCCATGGGGAAGCTTCCATCGGGAGATCAGCCTATCCGCATCCGGTCTTCCCCAAGGCGTGACGGCTTCATTTAACCCGGCCACAACTTCCGGGCCGGCGGTGATGACGCTGATGGCGGACAGCTCTGCCGCTCCGGCAGTGGCTGCGGTTACGATCACCGGAACCTCCGGCACCCTTGCCCACAGCTTTACGACAACGCTCTCCGTCACTCCTGTTCTGAAAGGGACGGCGCCGGTGGCTCTCTCTTCCGCTTACAACGTTACAGGTATCTACACCGATGGCTCCAAATTCGAGCGTTCGGCCAGCATGGATGGCGGGGGTTACTCCTTCTCGGAGCAGGCTCTCGGCTCCGATCCGGTGGGTGCAGATGTGGTTTTCCGGCTCGGGCCGGCCAATGCTCCCGATGCGGTGACGAGCAGGACTGTCGAGCTGCCTCGCGGCAGGTTCGCCAGCTTGAAGTTGCTGGCGCTGGCAGTGGTAGGCAGCCAGAGAGACCAGCTTTTCGCGATTCATTATGCGGATGGCACGAGTTCCTCGTTTGCCCAGAGCCTGAGTGACTGGTCCGCCGGGGAAACTTTCCCGGGCGAATCCATTGCCGTTCGCGCTCCCTATCGCCTGGCGGGAGATGGATCGAAAGATGATGGTCCCTTCCATGTCTTTGCTTACTCCCTTCCGCTGGACAGCCAAAAGGAAATCCGGAGCCTGACGTTGCCGGACAATCGCGATGTTGTGGTGCTGGCCGCTACGCTGGTACCTGCAGGGCATTAAATGAGGCGGTAGCAGCGCCGTCCTTCGCGGCAGTTGAGAGTATCTTATTGTGCTTCTGCCACTGCCGCCGCTCGGAGAGTGGAATCATGACCTCTGCCTCTTCCCGTCATTGCGCAAGCATTGTTGTGCTCGCCGCAGATGGATGTTCAGCACCCCTTTTGGGACATGACCTGTGAGGATCCTGTCAGAGTTTGGATTCGGGGACTATTACCAGCAACTCGTCAATTACCACTTACGCACCACCTAACACGCCTAGGGCGCGGAGGCCGTGCTCGGTGGGGGATCGTTTGGGTAGCAGCAATGCAAGCTAATGGGGGGGGCAGAATTCACTCCAGTCAGAATCCCATACACTAGAACAAGAATCCCAATAACGGTTTTGCCTTCTGCTGGTTACAGATTCTCCCCGGATTACTCCCCGAAAGTCGGCATCGCGCACATTTTCCGAAAGTAATCGCCGGACTCCAGCCTGACCGCGCCATGCAGGGACACGGAATTCTTTACGTCATGGGCTCAAGAGGTGCTGGCCGAGTGATCAGGTTCACGTTGGGTAAGAGTAGCCGACGATGCGCCCGGGACGTGTTTCCCCAGCCTATCGCCTGGGGTAGCGTCACAATCCCTTGCCAAATTCGATGGTTAGCTCAGGGAGGAGGGCGGCCAAAATTCAGATTCAAACTGAAGAACTCGGCCAATTAATGGCAGAAAAACAGTCTTTGGGATTTATTGCATGTGGTGGATTCACCGGTTCTTAGGACCGGCCATTTTTTACCGAAAGCGGTCAGCTTTTTGTCGTTTCGACAATATATTAGAGACACACAAAACGCGGTGGTTCGTGTCAGGGCACGACTTTTAGCCTGCCCTGAGCGAAGCCGAAGGTTGCCGAAAGCGATGCAGAATGAGTTGGGCTTTAGCCCCTGCCGAGCCCTTCCTCGCAACGCGACTTTGCAGTTTCATTCGATTTTGACGTTCCCCGGATTCATTGAGATTTACCCATTCGATGTCGACGCGGTAAATTGTCTCCCGGCGCTTCCAGTTCGCGGAACGAAATCAGTTTGAGGGAAGGAAACTGTCGTAAGGCTGCCAGCGCCTGGCGTTCCCGGTCGCGCGAGGCACGGAGCCTGGTGCGGACGCGGTCGAGGTCGGCGTCGTTATAGCCGGGGTGGGTGACCAGCTCCCATGTGCCGGGCGCGAGACGGTTGATGAGCGAAGAGAGCGTTGCCGCGTCAAGAACTCCCGTGGCCGCCATGGCGACTGTTCCGTCGGTCGTGGCAAAGCCTGCATCGGCGATGAGGCCAAGGCAGGCTGGCCGCAGGCGGCGGAGGACGGTGAGTTCGGCAATGCGGGTGAGGGAGGCGCGAGCGGTGGCGCGAACGGCCCAGGCCGGCTCAAATGGGTTGCGGATTTTGTTGATGCCCGCGGCGCGCGCGGCGCGCAATACGGCACCAAGCGCCGCGGGGAACATGTGCGTGTGCTTGTGCGTGTCGATGTGGGTGATCTCCAGTCCGCCGACTTGGAGCAGTGCGATTTGTGCTGCGGCCTCGGCTTCAATTTCGGCAAGATCGATCTGGCCGGTGAAAAGCCGCGACAGAAAGGCCGAAAGTGTCGGCAGAAACTGCCCGGTGCGGCGATTGACAAGGGAAGGGATGCGCTCGGGAGGAAGCGCCGGTGCGCCGTCGACGAGAACGATGTGGCAGCCGACGCCGAGCGTTGGCGTAGAGCGCGCAATCGCGATGGCCTCGTCTGTCGCCCGGGCCCGCGCCATCAGCGTGGCACTGGTCACTGAGCCTGCGCCATGCAACTCGGCGATGGCGCGGTTTACGCCGACCGTCAGGCCAAAATCGTCCGCATTGACTATCAACCGGCTCACCGGCTGAGTGTATCAAGCGGACGCGATGCGATCTGCCGGTACCTCCGCTCTTCGGCCCCCTCCCCCTCTCTATTCGAGGCATAAATATCCTATTTTCAGTGAATTGGCGCACGAATTTCCGGTGGCCTATCTGATTCCATGTGAGTTAGCGGCAAGACATTGAAGTTAAAGGGCTTAGGGTGCTCGCTTGCACTGGTAGCTGCATTCGATCGTGCCGGCGTTTGCGAGGGATCTCGAATTGCTCATGAAAGGAGTATGCGCCAGTCAGGGGAAATTACCTGCAAACTACAGGAACTAAATTGCTAGGAGCGAGGGACTAGGGATTAGGGAATAGAGAATAGAGAATGGGCCGGCGGTGTAGACGCGCGGGGACGAATGAAGTTCGCTGATAGAATGGCAGTTGGTGTGTTGCCGCGCCGAAACGGTGAGGGCGGTTAGCTCAGCTGGTTAGAGCGCCTGCTTTACACGCAGGATGTCGGGGGTTCGAATCCCTCACTGCCCACCAAACATCAAGTAAAATCTGAAAATAGAGTGGTTAACAACGGTTTGGCCGGTTTTCGGTCAAGCCGTTGTTGATTTGAGGCGGGATAGCACATTGATATGGGCTAACTACAGTAGAGAGTATGGTATAGGCTGGATAATTTCAGGCTGAAACTGCGGCGAGTTTGACGCTGTAACCAGAAAAAATATTGCTAAAAACTAACTAAGACTGACTACAGTTCCGTATCCTGCTGTGCTGATTTGCTTGCGGTAAGCGGGGAACGGGTATATACGGATGTTGTTTCTCGGAGGATTCGATGAGAAAAACCATCAAGCGAGTTCAACGGCAGCGGAAACCGAAGAAACCCAAATTACCAAAGGATAGAGGAGGGCAGGGTGGAAACCGCCGAATGCGTTAGAGTCTCCGTCAATTTCAGCCTAGAATTGTGACATCCCCCGAAATTCGATGAGAGCGCATTGGAGTTGTATGGCAACCCGTCTCAGTCCATTGGAAATTGAAGAAATTAAGTGGCTGTTGGAACAGGGCAAGGCACTGCCCGAGAAATATCGCGAAATCTTATTCACTGACCAGCTTCCCGTCAAGGATTCCACATCAGAGGAGCGCACAATTGAGCCACCTCTGGCGCAAGCCAATGAGGAGGCCTCCAGCACCGCGTTCTCCTTGACCTCATTTGGCAAGTTCATTTTGGACGACCCAAGGGTTCGACAGACCGTCGGCAAGTATATAGATATGGTCGTTTCAAAAATGACAGATGAACTTAAGCATATCGAAGCCAAATGCACGGACGAGATAATTGAAATGGTTCCACAGATTCTTCTGCAATCTGGAAATGATGAATACCTTGTGAGATGGCAAAATGAAACATTGATTCAGGATTCTAGGAGGCAACTTCGTCGTGTAATTCATGAGAGGCTTATTCAGCGAAGGTCAGAGTTGACAAAGGAGGGAGAGGCGAAAGAAAGGGAGCGGCGAGTCAAGGAACTGACCGAAGAGCGCGAGGAAATTCAGAGACTACTGGCGAAGTACGCAGATTTAGTGAATACATTCCTCGCTATCGCAGAACGAAAAGTGTCTGTGTTAGATGAGTATGGTGACGAGCGAATGCACCTTTTGGGCAAAGAAGTACATGATTGTGTTGCTAAGATTGCGGGTAGAGAAGGACTTAATGAAATGTACATTAAGCAGGAACTGAAGCAGCGTGGGATTTGGTCTCATAAAGTTCCAAAACAATTTAGAGAAATTGGTAAGATGCTGCCAGTCATATTCGCCAAGTATCACGAAGAGCAAAAAGGAAAGAAGAAGACAATCGAGGAAATGGCTTCTCTTTCGGGAGTTGATTTTGAAACCGCTGTTGGTCGGATTCTCTTGGAACATGGCTGGCAAGTGACTGCAACCCCACCGACTGGGGACCAAGGTGCGGACATTATCGCCAGTAAGGAAGAGAGAAGAGTCATAATTCAGGCAAAGCGATACAGCGGTGCCGTTGGAAACAAAGCAGTGCAGGAGGTAGTTGGGGCAATCCTCTTTTACGGGGGAACAGAGGGGTGTGTTGTGACGAATTCTACCTTTACGCCAGCAGCCCGAGCCTTGGCACAGAAAAACAACATTCGGCTCATTGATGGCCCTCGATTCCAAGAGATTGCAGAGTTGTGAAATTCTAGGAGCTTGCTGGCGGGTTCGCCGCCGTAGAATCTATCCATTACATCGCATTAGGTGCGGGGGCTCTCCGTGATGGAAATCCTCAAGATGCTGCTAAGCCTTGTCAGTGGGGGCGCTGTCGTTGCGCTCATAACCACATGGCTCCAACGTCGCAAAGAAAGTACGCAGCCGATTCCACTCGACAATAACCTAGTCTCGCCAGAACGGATGGAGCAGTTCTTCTCAGACATTAAGGCACCACTTAAGGTGATTGAACAGGAAAGGCGTAAGAGCTTAGAGGTCAGCGCAGGTTTCTTCGACAAGCTATCCGCTCTCAACGCAGGTTCAATTGCAGTCTCCGCTTCAATCATCTTGGCAGTTCTTCTTAAGTCGGAAACGCATCCCGAGTGGGTCAGAGTGGTTGTCCATGAATTGTTGAGTGTAGTTGGATTCCTGTGGTTGTCACTTGTCCTCGCAATCCTTCACAACTTCTTAGCGGCTATTGTTGCAAAAGTAGCGACTGCACAATACGAAGCTGAATTCGTTTGGACACTGACTCAACATACGATTTCGATGGCGCAGGAAACCGAACCCATTGATAAATCAACCTACACCCAAGCGAAGCAAGCTGTACGCGAGCAATTGCTTCCGAAAGAACGCAGACTTGTTAAAGCAAATAGGATTATTTACCTGACCGTCAACATAATGGGCTACCTCTCAATGCTCATGTTCTTAATCGCTTTTACTCTTGTACCAGTCTTCCTTTTCAGACTTTGGTAGAGTCAGCGTTTGATAGCACACATTGGAGTTTGATTGTCATGTTTGGGATTCTCGGCAAGCCGTGCCTTTGTTGCAAAACTATCGAGGTAATTCATTGAACGAACTTGAGCGTTACCAACGCATGCTTGCCGTGGCCCTGGAAGAAGCGCGCCTTGGGTTTGAAGAGGGCGGGGTCCCGGTGGGCGCGGCGTTGTTTACGCGTGACGGCAAACTGCTGAGCCGCGGGCGCAACCGGCGCGTGCAGCAGGGCGACCCCAGCATTCATGGCGAGACCGACGCATTCAGGCGCGCAGGTCGGCAGAAGAGTTATCACAAGCTGGTGATGGTGACTACGCTCGCTCCATGCTGGTACTGCAGCGGGCTGGTGCGGCAATTCCAGATCGGCACGCTGGTGGTGGGCGAGAGCCGCACGTTTGCCGGCGGCGTTGACTGGTTGCGCCAGAACGGCGTGAACGTCATCGACCTCGACAGCCAGGAGTGCCGCGAGCTGATGGAAGCATTCATCGCCGCACGTCCCGACGTGTGGAATGAGGACATTGGAGAGACAGGGACTGAGGGACTGAGGGACTAAGGGACTAGGGGCTGAGGGACTGAGGGACTGAGGGACTAAGGGACTGAGGGACTAAGGGACTGAGGGACTAAGGTCGCCTGTATCTCGCTGCGCGCCGAGTTGCGCTGCGAGCGCAAGCAGCGGCTCATCTTCTCCGAGCGGGGCTGCAAGTTGCACGCCGCCGTGCGCGCAGGGAATGGTGACCGCAGGGACACCGCAGAGGCTGAACGGCGTGGTGTAGCGCAACAGGCGCGTGCGGGTCTGGCTGTGATCTGCGCCGGCCGCAAGGCGCGCAACGGGCGAGCATGGCATCAGGATCAGCTCGTAGGCGGCGAACAGCTCGTCCATGCGGGCGCAGAACTCGGCGCGGCGCTTGTGTAGCGCGGCGATTTCATCAGGACCGATGCGCGCGCCCCATTCGAGGCGCTCGCGGATGCCGGGCTGGATGTGCTCGAAGTTGCCGGCGTGGTGGCGCGCCGCTTCATACGCTTGGATGGGCGCGTAGATCTCCATCGATTCACGCCACCAGTCAGGCTCGATGGAACTACCTGCGAGGCCAAGTGACTCAAGCTCGCGAATGGCGGCGTGAAAGCTGTCGATCACTTCGGATTCGCAATCGGTGAGGAAGGTGTCGGCGACGTAAGCGAAGCGGGTGAAGGGGCGCGGGTGCGCGGCATCTTCCGTTGCGAAGGGGAATGCGAGCAGGGGCGCGTCGCGCAGATCGCGTAAGAGCCAGCCCATGGTGTCGAAGGATTCGGCCAGATGCGCGGCGCCTCGCCAGTCGCCGCGGCCGAGCGAGGCTCGATAGCCGGCGAGGCCGCAGAGCGCCGCCGGCACGCGAATGGAGCCACCGGTATCGGTGCCGATGGCTGCGACAGCGGAGCCCTCAAGCACGCTTGCGGCTGCGCCGCTCGAGGAGCCACCGGTGAGGGCTGTTGGATGGCCGGGCTGGACGCAGTCGCCGAAGTCGGGGTTCTCGCCGGTGATGCCGTAGGCCAGCGGATGAAGGTGAGTTTTGCCGGTAATCACGGCGCCGGCTGAGCGAAGCTGCTCAACCAGCCACGAGTCGCATTTCGCAACGCCGTTCAGGCCGCGATAGAACTTCGTTCCGCAGCTTGTGGGCGCGCCGGCAAGGTCGAAACAATCCTTGACTGAGATGGGCAGGCCCCACAGCGGCGAGCGTCCATGGCCAAAAGCTCCGCCCGCGCCGGCCGGAATCAACTCGACGCGCGCCGCTTCGGCGAGGGTCCAGGCCGTGTCCTGCCATAGGTAGGTGTTGCGGCCGGCGTTCGAATTGGATTGCGGGAGAGCTTCGGCAACGAGATGGGAGGGCTTGAGCACGCCGCTAGCAAGCGCTGCGCGAAGATCGCGAATAGTGCCGGGGCCGGCGGCCATAAACAGATTGTATTCGCTCGAAAACGTTGAATTGGAAAGGCGAAACGATGCGTCGATGAAGTGCTCGCGGCGGTGCGCCGCGAATGCAAACAAGAATGGGCGTCCGAATCCCGGACGCCCTCTTGGTGGGAGGCTTGCGCAAATCAGAAGTCGAGGTGCAGCGACATTTGAATCTGGCGCGGGCTGCCGATGATGTGGCTTACGATGCCCAGGCCGCCGGGGCAATAGTAGATGCCGCCGGCGCCAGGCGATACCTGGTTGCTTGTGCCGCAGCCGGTGGGCAACGGACTTGCGTTGCCTGGATCGGCCGGAGCGAAGTTGTTATAGTTAGCGTTCTGCGACACCTGGTTGCCGGGAATGTCGAAGCTGGTGGTGTTGGAGAGGTTATACACGTCGAAGGTGTACTTCAGGCTGTACTTCTCCTTGTCGAAGCCGGTGACCTTAACCAGCGAAGCGTCGGCGCGTTTTTGTGCTGCCTGGCGGAAGATGTTGCGCTGACCGGTGGAAAAGGTGGTTTCGTAAGGATCGTCGGGCGGGATGGCGCCATTGAGGCCGCCGGCGGGCAACAGCGGAAGCGTGAAGCAGGACGCATCCAGAGCTGGCTTTCCGCCGCCCAGCGTCCATGCGCCCGAGGCGCCGGTGGTGGCCTTTTTGGCGGTGCAACCCTTCGCCAGCGGCACGACCGGGTTGGTAATGCCGTCGGAAGTGGAGTAGAAGATGCTGCCGATGGCGCCCGAGAAGTCAATCACGCTGTAGGGTTGACCGCTCTGCAGCACAGTCAGTCCAACCAGCGACCATCCGTTGACGAGCTTGCCGGCAAGCTCGCTTGAGGTCGACATCTTCGGAAGTTGGAAGATGTAGTTGAAGTTGAGCACTTGCTTGCGGTCGAAGTCGGATGAACCGTAACCGCTGCGCAGGTTGAGCGGGTTGTTGCCCCAGTAGAAGAGGCCCAGGCCGCTCTGCTCGTCGAGAGCGTGCGAGTAGGTGTACGATGCGCCAACCTGGAAGTCGTGGCTCATGCGCTTTTCAATGTGCGCCTGGAGCGCGTTGTAATCGTCAATGCCGGCGGCCCGGTAGTCGATGGACTCAGCCGCGTAGCCGATGTAAGGCACGCGAAGGTCGACGTTGCCGCCCTCGTAGGTGGCCAGGTAGGAGGGCGATGCGCCGAAGCAGGAGGGAGCGCTGGCTGGCAGCGGGCCATAAAAGTTGACGTTGTAGCCGTAGGTGTAGGCCTGTGGGCATCCGCCTCCTGAGAGGATCTGGTTGGATGGCGAGGCAATGGTGGGCTGGTTGAAGGGAACGGGAATGACCTGGTGGCGCCCCAGGTTGCCCACGTAGCCGACTTCGACGGCAATGTCGTTGCGCGGCTGCCACTGCAGATCGAGCGTGTAATTCATGGTGTAAGGCAGCTTGTTGGCGCGGTCGTAAACGCCCAGCGAGATGGGCTGGCCGTTATTCACGATCTCGCCGTTGTTGGGCGTATTCGCGCAGAGGCCGGGAATGCCGGAGTATCCCGTGTTGACGATGCTGCAGGCATTGGGGAGGTAATTGCCCAGGTCCGATGCCTTGGGGTTGGTGGGCGCGGCATATTCGAGAGTGGTGCCGTAGGGATTCTCGAGGTTGCCTGCGGCCGCGCTTCCACCACCTCCGCCGCCGCAGGTAGGAAGATAGCCCTCGTAGTAGAACAACGAGGCCGACGGGCAGGTGGAGGCGTTGACGAAAGGCAACTGCGCGTTAACGCCGAAGGGGCCGCCGGTCACGGTGCCGATGGCGTAGCCGGGCGAGAAGTAGGTGAACAGCTCGCCGCGGTCGTAGTAGAAGCCGGCTCCGGTACGGACCACCAGCTTGCTGTGGAATGCCGCAGGCTGCCAGGCTGCTCCAAAGCGCGGAGCGATGCCCCACTGGCGGCCGGTGAGCGTGGTGTTGCTTACGCCCTTCGAGCCGTTGGCGTTGTTGCCGGCGATAATCAGGCCGGGATTGAGGATGGTGTCGCTGGAGGCGCAATAGGAGTATGCGTTGGGATCGCTCGATGAAGTGGTGCAGGCTTGCGGATTGGCGCCGGCATCGAAGTTGAAGATGCGGCCGTATTTCTCAGTGAGGCCGCCGTCCCAGTCGTAGCGCAGACCGGCGTTGAGTGAGAGCGTGGGCGTCACCTGGTACTTGTCAGTGATATACAGGCCAAGCTGGTTGGAGCGATAGTAGCGGCTGGCGTTGCCCTGCAGGAACGAGGTCACGTAGAACTCGGTTGCGGAGCTGCCAGGCAAATCGTATCCCTGAGCGAACTGGCTGAAGTCGTCCGATGTGACCGTGCCGGTTCCGGTGCGCTTGTCGATCGTATTGAGCTGCGTGTAGGAATAGCTGGCGCCGAAGTTGAGCGTGTGCTTGCCGAGGATCCAGATGGCGTTGCCCGAAGGCGAAAGACGGTTCTGGAACATGCCGGTGTTGGCCGATTGCGACTCGGCATTGGGGCCGATGTTGAGGAATACGGGGCTGATGCCGCTGGGCTGAGCACTGCCCAGGATGTTGACGATCGAGATGCCGGGAAAGTAGTTCGACCCGAAGACGTTGATGGAACCGGTGCCGTAGCTGCCGCCGGGAATCGATGACGGTCCGAATGCCTGCGAATTGTCTGACCAGTTCTTTTCGCGCAGAACGCCGATGGTCTGAGTGGTGCTCAGGTTCGACTTGAGGATGAAGCTGTTGTTGATGGAGAACTCCTGCGCGCCTGAGTCGAGATGCTGCGTGAAGCCGGGCACGCTGGAGTAGGAGTAGGGCGCGATGGTGGGATCGTGCTGGTAGTAATACTTCAGCGCGAGGGTATCTTTGCTGGTTGCGTTGTAATCGACGTCGGCGACTGCCTGATCGGAGATGAAGTAGCCGGTACCGGGAATGAAGGCGTTGTCAATACGGGCCGCGGTGGGCGCCACGCCGTTGCGGGCATCGTTGGGGATGAGCCATTTGCCGGGTTCGCCGGGCAGCGCAGGCGAGTTGAACAGAATGAGGGCCAGCGGATCGATATTGGCGCCGGTGAGACTGGTGCCAAACCATGTATTGGTGAGAGAGGCAAGGTCGCCGGGGTCGCGATTGCTGTCGTTCAAGCCGATGGGTACAGTGAGGAAGCCGTCGCCCAGTTCCTGGTCAGAGACGTGAAGGTGCTGGTAGGCGACAAAGCCGAAGAGCTTGTCTTTGACGATGGGAGCGCCGAATGTGCCGCCCAGGCTGTAGCGGTGCAACTCGGGGGTCTTGTCATCGGCGGGAACGTCGGGATCCTGGTTGAAGAAGAACGGAGCAGCATTGATCCAATTGGTGCCGCGGTGCCCATAGACGGTGCCATGCATGTCGTTGGTGCCCGACTTGGTGCTCATGTCGATGTGCGCGCCGGAGGTGGAACCCTGGTCGGCGTCGTACATCGAGGCATTGACCCGGACCTCCTGCAGCGTCTCAGGCGCGGGAGTGGGGATGGCGTTGCCAATGGAGAGATAAATGGAGGCCACGGACATGATGACGCCGCCGCCGCCGCCCACCTGCGTTTGCACGCCGGTGGAGTTGATGACGCGTGAGGAGTCAACCTGGCTGGTGCTCTTGCCGTTGAAGAGGTTGGTTGCGTCAACGCCGTTCAGCAGGAAGCTGTTGGATGTATCGCGCTGGCCGTTGGCCCAGATGGGCGCGTTGCCCAGGCCGGAGTTGGCGCCGGTGCCGCCGGAGAGCTCGGCGTCGACGCCGGTAGATTCAATCGCGAGACCGGTGAAGCTGCCCGTGGGCAGCGGCGTGGCGGCGATCTGCGTGGTCTCCATCACATAGCCGTTGGTGGTGTCGGCGGCGTTCATGAGCGGCGCAGCTTCCACTTCGATGGTGGTTGTTGTCTGGCCCACCTTCAGAGTCGCGTTCACCGTGGCCGTGCGGTCGGCCTGTACGGTGATGTGAGGCGTCTTCTGAACCTCGTAACCGCTGGCTTTGTAGGTGATGGTGTAGAGACCGATAGGCAGATTCACGAAGGTGTAGCTGCCGGAGCCGTTCGTCGTGGTGGAGCGGGTGAGCGAAGTTTGCTCGTCGGTTACCGTAACTGTTGCGGTGGGAATCACGCCGCCTGAGGCATCGGTAACCTCGCCGGTGATTCCGCCAAGGGTTTGCTGTGCCGACAGATTGCTGCAACACAGCGCCATCGCCGCAAGAGAGACGAGCAGGCTGGGAACGAGAGTCTGGAGTTTTTGCATCGGAAGCCTCAAAGTGAACCGGACCTTGAAATGGAGTGATTCCTGCACAGCTTCAGTTAGGACTGCATTAAGGTGATGGAAAGAAGAGTGTTAATCGAAATCAGAGTCGTGCAAAAGGTAACCGGAAAAGTGGTACCGCTACGAGCTCAGCTCGTTGAACGGCCTTATCCTGCTCGCACCACGGGGTAGGTTAAGAGTAATGGTTCAACCATAAATTTCTTATAAGAATTTAATGCGAGCCTGTGCAAAGTTCGGTGGAAATCGGGGCGATTGGCATGTCAGACCGGTTTTTCCACATCATTGGTCACAAGTAAGTGTTCATCTTGCGATTAGAACGGCAACTGCGAAGGCGGAAATCTCTTTGATACCGGAGCCAGGCCAAAGTAGCATGAGCCAGGCGCCGGCGGGTGGCCGGGTCGGCCCCCCGCATGTGGCGCTGACGCCGGAGGAACGTTGAGGGTCAGGTCGATCTAAAGGAGATAGGCATGACTTTGCGCTGGGCGAAGATCGCATTGGTCGCGGCGGTTGCACTTTTCTATGTGCTCGTGGTTTTCAATAACCTGACCGACTTCGACTCGAATTATCAGTTCGTTCGCCACACTCTGACGATGGATACAACATTCCCGGGCAACCACGGAATGTGGAGGGCGATCCAGTCGCCTTGGGTCCATACCACGTTTTATCTGACGATCATCGCGTGGGAGATTGCCACGTGCCTGTTGCTGTGGTGGGGTGTGGCGCAGCTGATGCGGGCAATGCGGAGCCCGGCGCGCGACTTTGATCGAGCCAAGACGGTTTCATTGGCCGGGCTCACACTTTCTCTGCTGATGTGGTTGGTAGCGTTCCTGGCGGTCGGCGACGAATGGTTCCTGATGTGGCAATCGCCGGTATGGAACGGGCAGACGGCAGCAGCCAGGAATTTCGTTGTGGTGGGGATTGTGTTTTTGATACTGCAGCAGCGCGAAAGCGAGTCGTAAGCGATCAGGCTTCGGCCGGCACGGATTTTTTGCGGCTTAAGGCATACCAGGCGAGGCACAGCGCGATGTAGACGAGGTAGATGTAGGGGATGCGCGCGTGGAGCGGGTCGGCGGCCGACCTGAGGTCGAAGACGCCGATGAGAATGATGATGATGACGGTGACGACGCTGACCGCGGCCAGCGTATGCGAGTGCTGGCCCACAGCGCGGCGCGCAAAGGGAAGCGCGAGCGCAACCAGACCGTAAGCGGTGAGGAATCCGAAGACCGACAGCGAGCCGAGCAGATCGTACATGTCAGAGCCCGCAAAGCCGTGCAGGTTCATGGCAACGGTTGGCAGGAGGATGAGGGCGGCGGAGAGCACAATCGCCGCGCCCGGCGTTCCGTGCCTGGGGCTGGTGCGCTCAAGCGCGCGCGGCAAAAGGCCTCCACGGGCCATGCGCATCAGCACGCGTGCCGCCGCAGTTGTGCAGGCCAGGACGCAGGCAAACATGCTTACCGCGGCGCCGAAGTCGATGGCCGTGCCGAGCAGTGAGATGCCCGCCTTGTTGGCGAGCAAGTGCAGGGGGCTCGTCGAACTGCTGAGCTGGCCGGGCTCGCCGCGAAAGCCCATGACCTCGGCGTATGAGCATAGCATGAAGAACACGCCCGAGAGCAGTGCGCACTGCAGCACGGCGCGCGGAATGGTGCGCAACGGCTCGCGCGCTTCGCCCCCGAGCGTCGTGGCGCTCTCAAATCCGCAGAAGCTGAAGATCGACAGCACCAGCGCTGGACCAAGGCCGGAGAAATGAATCGATTTGAGCTGGAACTGATCGGGATCGAAGTGGAAGCCAAGCTTGATGGGCAGCGCCACGAGGATGATGACGATGAGGCCGACGGAGACGGCCTCAATCCAGAGCATGGTTTCAGCCGAGAGCTTGACGTCGCGCCAGGCAATGATGCCGGCGACCAGGCAGACCACGGCGAGCGTGGGCAGCGCCGGAGGAGCCCATTGAATCAACTGCTGGCCAAGGACGCTTGAGTAGTAGAGCGCTCCGCCGGCCACCGATGCACCCGTGGCTATATATGCCAGCAGCAGCGCCCACGCGGCGGTTGCGCCAAAGACCGGCGGCAAAGTGTTTGCCGTGTAGGTGTAGAGCGAGCCGGGCGACGCCGAGAGCCGAGCAAAACGGCTGACGCAGATGCCGATCATGAAGATGGCGATGGTGGCAAGGAGGTAGACGAACCAGGTGGCGCCGCCGGCAAGCGCAAACACCAGCGGAATGGTGAGCGAGGGGGAGGTGGAGGGCGCAATGGCGGAGACAGACTGCGCCAGCGTCTCAACCGGACCGAGCACGCCGGCGTGCAGATCGAACTTTTCGCCTGAATCCTGGTTTGTGTACACCTCGACTTTGCTGCTTGTTTCGCTCAACGCAGTTTTGCCTTTCAAAAAGCTGCAAGCTAACGCTCGATGGTGGCCTCGATGTAGCCGTGCGGCTCGTCAATGGGAACAAAGATATGGTTTGGATTATCTTGCCCGAACGGGCTCAGGTCTGCAAGCAAATGATGCAGATTGGGCATGGTGAGATGAATCCGGGCGATCTCCGGAGCCGCGTCCAGAGCGGCTTTGCCCATATCGAAAAGCGTGTGCTGCACGCTCATGCTGTGATGACCGGCAAATGTCTTGACCAGCGCTGCAATAATGCGCCTTCGGACAGCTGAAAAGTCAGTCGCGGGGTCGGCGAAGTCCCAAACAATGGTGGCGCTGGTGCCGAGGATGCGGTCGGTTGCGGGCTTCAAAGTGGTGAGCTTGTCTTTGATGTAGCCGGTGAACGCCGACTTGGTGGTCTTGAGGATCGTCAGTCCATCCACGCCGGATCGAACCGACCACTGCTCGTGCTCGCGGTCGCGCACGGCGCGGACCGTGTTCAGCTCTGGACCGCCCAGCTTGAAGGTGGTTCGTTCCGGCACGCCATCCACGATCATGCGCTCCCACGATTTTTCCTCGACTTCGACCAGGGCGCCGGAGACCTGCGGATTGTTGGTGAGCAGATAATCGCCGAGTTCCATGGCGAACTCTTCGATGGTCGCCGCTTTGGAGTTGCGCGCCACATAGCACACGGTGTTCTTCATCGTGTCGGTGGGCAGGATTTTGCTGTTGTCCGCTTCCGTAAAGCTGGCTTCGAAGTCGCCCTCCAGCAGCACGCGCACCGTCCACTCGTTGAACTCGTGCGTGTCTCCATTGCGCGTGATGCGCGACAGGCGCACGCGCGATTTGCCGTAGCGATTCTCACCCAGTCTGGCCATTCGTCAAGATCCTCGATAGGTTGTGTAGCTGTTGTCGCTCAACAGCAGAGGCAGGTGGTAGAGGCCCTCGCCGTCGCAATTGAAGGTGACGGAGATCTCTGGATAGATACTCGCACGTCCGCAGCGCTCAAGGTAATCGCCGGTATCGAACGTGAGCCGGTAGAGGCCCGCCGGTGCGTCCGGAGCAAGGTCGCGGCAACGGCCATCGCCGTCGGTCGTGCCGGCGGCCACTTCAACCCATCCGCCCGGTGAATCCAGCACCCGCTCATGGGGTTCCTGGTTGTCTACGGCTTCGATCCATCCGCCGCCCTGCATGATTTCGAGACGCACGTAGATGCCGGCGCCGGGCCGTCCCATTACTGTGTCGAGAACATGTGTCGATATTGCGCTCATTCTGCCAACCACTTTCTTAAACGAATCTGCATGATCTGCCGCTGCTGCTCGGCCGCCACGCGCAATTCGGTTTCGCGATCGTTCGAAATTCGCCGCTGGAGGATCGCCAGCATCTCTTCAGCGCTTTTTCCGCTCGCGCACACAATATACGTGAAACCGAAACGCTCCTCGTAAGCTGTGTTGCCCACGGTCAGCTGGGCCAGCACGCCGGCGTCAGCGGCAGCCGCAGTCGACTGCTCCTGTTTTGACCACTCCTTCGATTTTGCCGTTGCATTTGCAGCCTTGCGCTCGCCAATGCGCGGATGACACGCGAAGGCCTCCATCCAGTCCGGCACTTCCATTGTGGACCAGATTTGGCCGGCCGTTGCGCTGAGTTTTTCAGGGCTTTCAATGGGGCGCTCTGCGACCATTGCCGCGGCCCACCGTCGTGCGCCGCAACAGGCGATCATGGCGTCGAGCGCAGAGGCTTCGTCAGCGGCGTTCCATGCGGCGAGCCTGACGTTCATGGCTTGGCAACCTCCCGGCCAACTTCATCCAGAAACTCCGCAGCAAGATTCGCGCCCACTCGCTTGCGGTACTCGGCGGTGGAACGAATATCGTCGATCGGCGCAGCTTCGGCGAGCAGCGCTTCACGCGCCGCGGCAACTGTTTCGCGCGTAAGCGGCTTGCCAAGGATAGCCTGCTCAGTTCGGTAGAGCCGCGCAGGGAAGGCCGCCAGGCTGGCCGCGCCGAGGCGAATCTCGCTGACGACGCCGTCATCCACCAGCGCAGTGCCGGCGAGCGCAACCTTTGAGATAGCCATGGCGCGACGCGTGCCAACTTTGCGCAGGTACTGCTTGTGATGCGAAAAACGCCGCGGCATATGCAGCGCGTAAACCAATTCGTCTTTGGCGAGCACATTGCGCTTGTAGCCGGTGTGAAATTCGCAATAGGGGATTCTGCGGCTTCCGCGAACCGAGATCATCTCGATCTCCGCGTCGTAAACCAGCAGCGCGGGCGAAGAGTCAGCCGCGGGCGATCCGTTGACCAGGTTGCCGCCCAGCGTTGCGCGGCTCTGGTTGGCAATGGAGCCGATCCACGATGCGGCGCGCGCCAGCAGCGGCCAGGATTCGCATAGCTCCGCGTGCCTGCGCAGGTCAATGAAAGTTGCGCCCGCACCAATGGCGATGCTGTCTGCAGTCACGTCGATGAAGCGCAGTTCGCGAATGCCCCATAGGCTGACGAGCTTTGGAAGATCGAGCCGCCCGGCAGCGTGCGCCACCATGATCTCAGTGCCGCCGGCAATCGGAGTCCATATGCCCGGCTCGGCGGCAAGCAACTCGAGCACAGCGCGCAGACTGCCCGGCGCGATGAGTTCATGCGCTTCGCAATTACCGCGCATGGTTGGCCTTGTCGGCTTCAGAGTTTTGAGTCTGCGTTGCCGTGGCAAGCACCGACTCAAAGATGCGCATGAAGCCCGTACAGCGGCACAGATTGCCCGCCAGCCCTTCGCGAATTTCATCCATCGATGGGTGCGGGTTGCGCTCGATCAACTGTGCCGCGGCCATCAGCATGCCCGGCGTGCAGATGCCGCACTGCGCGCCGCCGCAGGCCAGGAAACACTCCTGCAGCGGGTGAAGGACTCCATTCGTCGCCAGGCCCTCAACGGTTTGAATCTCGGCGCCCTCGGCCTGCAAAACCGGAACCAGGCAACTGTTCACAAGCTCGCCATCCATGCGCACGGAGCACGAACCGCACTCCCCTTCGCCGCAGCCCTCCTTGGCGCCGGTCAGATGCAAGTCTTCGCGCAACACATCGAGCAGGCGCTTGATGGGCGGAACGATCACCGTCCGGCTTTCGCCGTTCACCTGCATTGTGATTGAGGGCCAACACTCGCTCATCGAATTACCGGCTCCTCTCGGAACTCGGGCGGAGCAAGCACGGCAAAGATATCTTCAGGCAGGAGCGGGATGGCCTTGAAGCTGACGCCGGTCGCGTCGCGAATCGCGTTCAAGATGGCGGGCGCGGGGCCGTCGTGCGGCAGTTCGCCAATGCCCTTGGCGCCGTAGCCGCCGTGCTTGAAAGGGATCTCCTCGAAGATCACGTGAATCGGCGGAACGTCGGCAGCCGTGGGCATAATGTAGTTGGTCATCTGGTTGTTGGCCATATGGCCGTCCTGCCACACAACCTTTTCGTAGAGCGCGTATCCGATGCCCTGCGCCACGCCGCCCTCAATTTGACCTTTGGCCAGCACCGGATGAAGCACGCGGCCTACTTCCTGCACGGTCCAGAATTCTTCCACCGCGGCCGAGTAGTCGCGTGTGTCCACGGCAACCTGCGCCACGTAGATGGCCCACGCGTAAGCGCCATACGCTTCGCCGCGATAGGTTGTGTCGTCCCAGTAAATGCCGGGGGGCGCTTCGTAACGGCACAGGGATTTTACTTCGCCGCGCGCGGCGCGATAACGATCGCATGCGGCGAAGAACTCGTCCCGCGGAGAGTGTGCGCCGAGACCCGCGCCGTCGCGCAGCATCTCGAGCAGTTGCAGGCTTGCGCGCTCAATCAGGCGGCCAACCACCATCGAAGTGCGCGAAGCCACGGTCGGCCCGCTGTTGGGAATCACGGCCGTATCGGGCGGCGCCATGGAGACATCGCCGAAGGCGAGGCCCAGCGCTTCAGCGGCAATCTGCGTGAGGATGGTGTTGGTGCCCTGGCCGAACTCGGTGTTTGAAACCATCACGCGCACTTTGTTCTCGGCGGTCACTTCAACGCCGGCGAGCGAATTGAGGTAAAGCTCGCCCGAGCCCGTGAAACCGGAGCCGTGATAGAAGCTTGCGAGCCCCACGCCGCGCTTGACGGGGCTGGTTGCGTTCTCGCGCGCGAATCGTTCGCGCCTGGCATAGTAGTCACTCTCCGCCAGCGCGCGATCGAGAAGCTCGTCGAGCATGACCGGCTCACGCATCAGCTGTTCGGTGGAGTTGCGGTCGCCCTGGTGCAAAAAGTTGCGGCGGCGCAGTTCGACTGGATCGATGCCGATTTGCGCGGCAATCTCGTCCATGTGGCGCTCCATGGCGAAGATCGTCTGGGGTGCGCCGAAGCCGCGGAAGGCACCGTAGGGAACCATGTTTGTGGCCCACGCACGCGAACGCACGCGAATGTTGGGGCAGACGTAAGGCCCGCAGGAGTGCAGCGTGGCGCGCGAAAGAACCGTGGATGAAAGCGTGGAATAAGCGCCGCCGTCGGTGGCCAGATCGATCTCCATCGCCAGCAGCTTGCCATCTTTGTCGAGCGCGGTACGATGGCGGACGCGCGACGGGTGCCGCTTGGTGGTCGCGGCCAGGTCTTCCATGCGGTCGTAGACCATCTTGATCGGATGGCCGCTCTTCATCGCCAACAGGCCCGCGTGCGAGGCAAGGGTCGAGGGGTAATCCTCTTTGCCGCCGAACGCGCCGCCGGTCTCAGTTTGAATCACGCGCACTTTGTCGTCGGGCAGATCGAACACCGCTTTCAGCGTCTTATGCACGTAGTAGGGGCACTGCAGCGAGCCCCACACCGTAAGCCCATCGGTCGCGCTCCACTCCGCGATCATGCCGTTGTTTTCAATGTAGAGGTGCTCCTGCGCGCCGGTGCGGTACTCGCCCTCGACGACGTGAGCTGCCTGCGTCCACGCTTCGTCCACGTTGCCCTTCTCAAGCAGGAACGACTTGAACACGTTGTCTTCGCCCCCGATGATCGGGTCCAGCCGCTCGCTTTCTTCAATGCTGAGCACCGCGGGCAGGGGCTCGTATTCGATGCGCACAGCGGCGACGGCCTCGCGCAGTTTGTGCTTGACGGGGTGGGCAAGCAATACGATCGGCTCGTCGCAGTGGTTGACAACGCCGTCGGCCAAGCAAGGCTGATCGGCAACGATGAGCTGGATGTGGTTCTTGCCGGGCACGTCGGCAGCGGTCACGATGGCGAACTCGCTCCAGTCGATGCGCGGATCAAAATTGATAGAGATGATGCGTCCGCGGGGTATATTGCTGCGCACAGTAGTCCCAAACCACATGCCTTCGCGCTCCATGTCGTCAACGTACACAGCGCGGCCCACAAGCTTGTCGATGCCCTCCTTGCGGGGTACAGGGGTGCCAACGATGCGTGTTTTCGCAGTCGTGTTCATGGCTGGGGAAGCTTGAAAACCACGAGTGCAAAACCAGCAATAATCACTCGCGGGTTGTGGCATAGGATACAACGGCGCGCACAAGATTCAAAGAAAGCTACGACGCCAGCGTCGCCAGCGTGCGCGAAAGCACGTGCACCCCGCCGCCAATCCATTCGGGCGATGCGTACTCATCCGGTCTATGGCTCACGCCGCCTCGGCAGGGAATGAAGAGCATCGCGGTGGGCGCAAAACACGAGACGAAAGACGAGTCGTGATAGGCGCGGGCCACCATGCGCTTGTACCTTTTGCCTGCGGCGCGGGCCGACTCTTCGAGCGCGTCCAGAATCTCAGGGTCACAGGTGGTGGGCGGGTCGGCGTTGATGAGCTCAGTCGTTATCTTCATCCCACGCCGCGCGGCTACTTCGTCGCATGCTGCGCTTAGGGAGTCGAGCACGCCATCACGCCGCGCGCGGTCAGTGTCGCGCACATCGGTCGCGATCGTAACGCGCGAAGGAATGCTGTTGACTGCGCCGGGGAAGACTTCGCAGACGCCCACGGTGCCCACGGTGTCAATGGCGCCGGTGGATTTGGCCGCGGCTTCAAGCGCAAGAATCAGCTCTGCCGCGGCTGCCAGCGCGTCTTTGCGGCCGGGCATCAGCTTGCCGCCCGCGTGGCCTCCTTCGCCTTCAATCACAATGCGCTGGCTGGCAGGCGCGGCAATGTGCGTTACCAGGCCAACGTCGAGTCCTTCTTCCTCAAGATACGGACCCTGCTCGATATGCAGCTCAAGAAACTTGTGAAACCGGCCGGGTGCAACGGCGACAGATTCGAGTGCGCCAGTGAAGCCGGCCTTGGCGCGCAACTCCTCAAGACTGCGGTCTTCCTTGTCGCGCAGTGCGCGTGCTTGTGCGGGCGTGAGCACGTTGGCCATTATGCGGCTGCCCAGGCAGCCGATGCCGAAGCGCGTAGGCTCCTCAGCCGTGAAGATGACGAGTTCGATGGAGCGTCGCGGTTTGAACCCGAGCTGTTGCAACACGCGAATGGCCTCAAGCCCGCCAAGCACGCCCACGCATCCGTCGTAGAGGCCGGCGTTGGGAATCGCGTCGACGTGCGAGCCGGTGCCGATGGGCGCGAGATCGGGCTGGGAGCCGATCCAGCGCGCGAAGGTATTGCCCACAGCATCGTTCGAAAGGGTGAGGCCCGCCTCTTCGCACAGTTCGCGAACGTAGGCGCGGGCGCGCATGTCGGCCTCGCTGAAAACAACGCGCGTCACAACCGGCGGCTCGGCCTCGGAGATCTTCGCCAGCGTCTGCAACTCGCCGATCAGGCGGTCGACTGCGAGGCTGGGTCGCGGGGCGTTCATACGCCCACCGTTCCCAGCGGGTGCCTCCGCCAGTCTTTGTAGATGAGGTACTTTGCCGGCTTCTTGCCGATCGCTCCGAACCACTGCGGGCAATAGGGGCCCATCCAGATAAAATCGCCGGCCTCGACCGGATACCACGCGTCGCCAAGCCGGTAGATGCCGCCGCCTTCGAGCATCAGCAGGCCGTGCTCCATCACGTGAATCTCAACCATGCTGAGCGCGGCGCCGGGATCGTAGGTCATGGTGTTCACGGCAAAGTCATACGCGGGGCCGTCGGGCATGAGCGAACGCACGCGCAGGCCTTCATCGCCCATCAGCGGCACGGCCGCAGCTTTTGATTCCTCACCGACAACAATCTGCGGATCGGACGCGCCGGGCTGCGGCTGATACAGCTTCTCGATAATTGCAGCGCGTGCTTTCGAGGTTGAGGTGACGGTGTGCTCCGTGCCCTGCGGCAGGTATGCGTAGCCGCCCGCGGCAAGCAGGTGCGTCTTTCCACCCGCCTTGAGCTTAAGCTTGCCGTCAAGAACGTAAACAAAGCGCTGCGCCGGAGTGGGGCCGAGCGAACCGTCGCCGGCGAACTCGGCGGTCATCTGCGTAAATGCTGCGCCCAGCCGCGGCGCGGCATGGACGATGAAATCCACCTTAACGGCGCCGTGAAGCGGCGTGCGGATGAAGGTGTCGGGCGTTTGCAGCAGATGGTCAGGCTTGAGGCTGCTGCGTGTTGCACCAAGACGATTGAGATGCGGACGGGGCAATTGCGACCTCGAACAAGGGGAAATCGAACAGCTTTCGTGCAACGATTCTACTTGAGATCGCCCGCCAGCCGCTCAAGAAACCTGGCGGCGACGGCTTCTCGGGCATCGCCGCCCTTCATCCAGCAAGTCGTGCTGGACGGGACCGGCGTGATCGTTTCGGATTCCGCCAAGGGCGAGCCGACCGAATACTCTCCCGTCTCGGCGACGTTGTTGCTGACGCGCGCCGACTTCTGCGCGGCACACCGCTCGATCTGCGAGAAGATGGTGCGGGGCGTCGTCGAAGCGACCCGGATCATTCGAAATCAGCCGTCGGAAACTCTCGCGATCATGAAGGCCCGGTTCGGCACCTATGACGACAAGGTGCTGAGGGCGGCTTACGATATGGTGAAGGCGATGACACCCGACCCGCCCGTGACCACGGCGAAGGAGCTGGAGAACGGCGATCTGATGAATATCGCCGCGGGGTTCATGAAACCCGAAGAGAAGCTCGCCGATTATGGCGCCCTCATCGACAACGACTTCGTCAAGTGAATGAGCGCCATTGACGAGCTAGATGCCGAACCGGCTGACGCGAACCCTCGAGAGAGATTGCGATGACACCGAAATGCCGAATCGCGACCACCCTGGCCATGGCAAGCCTATTGCTCGCCGGAACGGCGCCATTCCCGGCGCGCGCTCAAACCGAACATACCGTCCTCGCGATTCCGGCGGTGAGCATCACTTTCCTGGCCGAGTACGTCGCGGAGGACTCGCATCTCTGGGAGAAGCAGGGGCTCGAGGTGAAAGTTGTCAACATCGCCGGGGTCGGCGCGATCAATGCGGTGATCTCCAATTCGGCGGACTTCTCGATGTCCTCGGGACCGTCGATCACGCGCGCCTACGCCCGCGGCCAGAAGCTGGTCGCGCTCGCCACGGCGATCGACCAATCGGGAGAGGACGTCGTCGTGCGCAAGGACATTGCCGAAGCCGCGCACTTCGATCCGAACGCGCCGCTCTCGACGCGCGCGCGGATTCTGAAAGGCCGCACGATCGCGATCAGCGCCGTCGGCGCGATTCCGGATGTGGTTCTGAGGGTGGTGGCGAAGTCCGCGGGCGTGGCGCCGGATCAGATGGTCATAACGCCGATGCAGCCGCCGGAATTCATGGCGGCCTTCGCGCGGCATGCGATCGACGGCTTCTCGAACACGCCGCCCTTCATCCAGCAAGTCGTGCTGGACGGGACCGGCGTGATCGTTTCGGATTCCGCCAAGGGCGAGCCGACCGAATACTCTCCCGTCTCGGCGACGTTGTTGCTGACGCGCGCCGACTTCTGCGCGGCACACCGCTCGATCTGCGAGAAGATGGTGCGGGGCGTCGTCGAAGCGACCCGGATCATTCGAAATCAGCCGTCGGAAACTCTCGCGATCATGAAGGCCCGGTTCGGCACCTATGACGACAAGGTGCTGAGGGCAGCTTACGATATGGTGAAGGCGATGACACCCGACCCGCCCGTGACCACGGCGAAGGAGCTGGAGAACGGCGATCTGATGAATATCGCCGCGGGGTTCATGAAACCCGAAGAGAAGCTCGCCGATTACGGCGCCCTCATCGACAACGACTTCGTCAAGTGATGGGCCGCTTTGCCCGAAGACGATGTGCGCTTAAGCGCAAGGCCGTCGCTGAGTGCGGGAGATCGTCGTTGAAATGTTCTCATGACTATGCCACGCTTCTGAACCTTAGAGAGCGGGCTTTGGCGAAGAATTTAGCGACGGTTTCCCGTTTTGGTGCCCGCGATCGGAAACCACGCGATCAACGCGGCCTGGCAGGCACCGATGACGCTCATGCGAAAGTTCTGGCGCTGACACGGGAACTTGCCGCAAAAGTGAAAGCCGGCCAATAAAAGCCGAAGAGTTCCGCAGCCAGGATCGCCACGGGGTATCGACAGGGAGAAACGCGATGATCGATCAACACTTTTCGCGCCGCCGTGTGTTGGCCGCGCTCGGCGGCAGCGCGGCACCCGCGCTCGTGCCGGGCGGCGCAGCCGACGCGGCCACGGCGAGGGCCAAGGCGGTGCGCCGTATGATCGATGTCCATCATCATTTCTTTCCACCGGGGTCGTTCTCGATCTTTTCATCGCGGCGATCGCCAAGACGGGACAGGCTAATTTCGTGAAGACAGTGAACACCTGGTCGCCCGCGGTGATGCTCGAAGAGATGGACTGGAACGGCATCGCCTTGGCGCTGCTGTCGATCTCCAATGCGAGCTATTTTTGGTCTGAGGGCGCGGAGACGGCGCGACGCCTGGTGCGCGCCTGTAACGAGTACGCGGCGGAGATGCGGCGAGATCATCCCGGGCGGTTCGGCCTCTTCGCCTGCATGCCCCTTCCCCGATGTGGATGCCACTCTCGCGGAAATCGCCTACGCCCTCGACGTGCTAAAAGCGGATGGCATCGAAATCATGACCAGCTACGACGACAAGTGGCCGGGCGATCCCGCTTTCGCCGCCGTCTTCGACGAGCTGAACCGCCGCAAGGCCATCGTGGTCTTGCATCCGCTCGCTGCAAATTGCTGCGGCTCGCTGATGAACAGCTGCCGCATCATGGATGGAGTTTCCCTTCGACACGTCGCACGCGGTTGCCAGTCTGCTGTTCAGTGGGACCTTGGCGCGGCACCGTAATCTCCGCATCGTCGCCTCACCGCGGGGGGCACAATCCCGTTCCTTGCCCGGGCGCATCAAGATTTCCGCGGTCGCGAACGGCAACGTGGACGCCGTCGCCCCGCAAGGCACCGATTACGAGCTGAAGCGCCTCTATTACGATGTTGCCGGCTCGGCGACGCTGCCGACAATGGCTGCGCTGCTGAAATACGTGCCCTTGGAGCACATCCTTTTTGGTACCGACTTTCCTTATTTGTCGATCGAGGAGATCAGCGACAATATCAGCAGGGTGGGTCTCAGCCCCGCACAACTGCGCGCGATCGAGCGCGATAATGCGGCGCGGCTGGTGGGCATGAAAGCCTGAACGAGGGTCGGCGCCGCGATCTTCGCCGGCTGCGCTGCCGATCGCCATGGCTTGAAAAAAGGCCGCTGCACTTCACGGCGTCGGATCCTGCGGACCGTCACGCAGTTGCTGTGTTCCACCGCTGACCTGAGATCGCCCGAGTACGAAACGTCAGGGCTCTCTCATGTCCGGTTTTCCAAGATGCAGGGATAGATTTTCCGTGGCTTGCAGGCAAGCAGGTTGGCGAACCACGGGCAAGGGAGGAGGCACGGCCTCGAGAGCGACGGTTGATCCAGCTCTGATGCGCGGGTTGAGACCGCAGAACCATCGGTTCATCGCGGAGCTGCCTCGGTCTAATGGCGAGCGTCGGGTCATGGCCCGGCTCGTAGTGCCCATCGAGGGTTCTCCTGACCGCGGCCATGCCTCCAGCCTTGCCCATGGGCGCTATGGCGTGGTGTCGTGCGATGGCGCCTCCGTGATGGTGTTTCATCCGCGCTCCTCAGGCTGCGGGCTGTCGCGCGCGAGCGACGGCCCATATGAAGCCGAGGAGCTCGCGCGCGACAGCGGTGACGGCCACGGTGGTTGGTTTACCGGCAGCCACCAGCTTGCGATAGCGGCCGCTCAATCGAACTTGCGCCTTCCAGGCGATGTCGCGCACCGCTTGCGGCACGCCTTCTTGACGCGCAAGCAGCTCGCGCGTCCGGCGCGCCGGCCAGCGATAGGTCCAGGCCGCCTCGATCAGGGCGCGTCGCGCCAATCGGCTGCCGGCTTTGGTGATACCGCCGCGCTCGACCGTCTCGCCGCTGCTGGCTTCCGAGGGCACCAGCCCGACGTGCGCCATCAGCTGCCGTGGATTGGTGAAGCGGCTCGGATCGCCAATCTCGACCACCACGCTGACCGCGTTGAGCAATGCCACGCCGCGCAACGCCTGCTCGGCTTGGACCAACGGGGCCAGCGACCAGTCTGGCAGCAGCGCCTCGATCTGTGCTGTCAAGCTTGCCCGCCGCCGTTCGGCGGCTTCGATCGCGTCGATGTAGTCCTCGAGTACGATCTGCTGCGCTGCATGGTCGAACGTCAGCGTCGCCAACCAGCGTCGGTGCTTGCCCGTCCAGGTCTTGCCACCACCGTAGCTTCGGCTGTGACGCAGCAGAAAACCCGACAGTTGCTGGCGTGCCCGCCGCAAGCTCCGGCCCGCGGCATCGCGCGCCCGGACCAGGTCGCGCATCGCTTCGTGCGCCGCATCCGGCACCCACACCGCCGTCAGCTCGCCGGCCCGGTGCAGCCGCGCCAGCTTGCGCGCATCGCGTCGATCCGTCTGCACCCGCTCGCCCGGCCGACGTGGAATCAGCGACGGAGCCACGACGATGCAGTCTTGCCCCAGCTCCTGCAGCCAACGATGAATCCCGTAGCCGCACGGGCCGGCCTCGTAACAGAACGACAGCCGATACCCCTGGCCGCCGAGCTTCGCCGCAAGCTGCTCGATCGAGCGCCGCGTCGTCCCGATCGAGCCATAATCGCGCACCTCGCCCCTCAGCCCACCGTCGGCGATCGCAACCACCGTCCGTTCCTTGTGAACATCGAGGCCGATATATTTGGTAACCTGTTCCATGACCCGTCTCCTATGCATGAGGCTCGGTGCCGCCCTACGCGGCACAACCCTCGATACCTGCATACTGTGAGACGGGTCGCCCCGTCTTCAGGCGGACATGTGGTCTATTTGGCTTCGATGTTTTGTCCCGATCTCGCCGTCATCTCCTGCTTGATCCGGTGAACCGTCCCGACCCCGAGACCAAGCTCTTTCGCTACCTTGATGATGCCCTTCCCCGAGCGCAGAGCTTTGCGCACATCGGCTTTCGCTGCTTCTTCAACCTTTGGTCGCCCGAGGGTCGTGCCATTCGCCTTGGCGCGC
>CAWEHF010000027.1:0-103900 GCA_963808695.1 uncultured Acidobacteriaceae bacterium | reverse complement strand
GAATCCAACCTGATCTTCGGCGTCCAACTTGCCCTCCCGCATGCGTGAGGAATAACCCATGCATATCCACGGCAACGACTTGAATGTGCAAGCCGCGAGCCTGGCTGGAGTCGCCAGTTATCGCGCTGGAGACGCCGAAAGAGCTGCCCGAACCCGCAGGCGCTTGCAAAATTCCGCACAAACCCTTGAACCCACAGCTCTCGAAACCTCCGACCCCGGCGCCAACCTGCTCGTGGGCCAATGGCTGAGCGTGCGGCACAACCACGCGCTGGCCGAAGACGAGTACACGCCAGGGCCGTCGACCGGTCCTGCCGGGTTCTGAATCGCGCCCCCGCCGCCCCTCGCCCGTCAGATTTTTCTGCCCTCTTTGCACCGCGTCCTTGTACACTGCATGGCATTCCCCTGCCAGGAGGCGGCAACAAAATGCCTAAATTTGTCATCGAGCGCGAGGTCCCCGGTGCAGGATCCCTTTCACTCGATCAACTGCAAGCCATCTCGCAAACTTCCTGCGGAGTCCTGCGCGAACTCGGCCCCGAGATCCAGTGGGTGCACAGTTACGTGACCGACAACAAAATCTACTGCATCTACATCGCGCCGAATGAAGCACTTGTGCGCGAGCACGCGAAGCAGGGCGGCTTCCCGGCCAACAGCGTCTCACAAGTCCGCTCGGTTATCGACCCCACGACTGCCGAAGCCTAGGCCACTCGCCAACGCCGGCGCGTCTCCACCTCTATGATGGAGGAACGCGCCCTTCATGCCTTCGAGCCCGGCCCAAACCCGTTCCCTGCCCACGCTGCACGAGTTTTTTGCGCCCGGCGGCATCCTGGCGCAGTCTCCGCTGCCCTACGAATACCGCCCCGGCCAGCTCGAAATGGCCAAAGCCGTGGAGCGCGCGCTGGCCGAGCGTCGGCACCTGATTGTGGAAGCCGGCACGGGTACCGGCAAGACGCTGGCATATCTGCTGCCGGCGCTGCGAACCGGGCAGCGGGTGATTATCTCCACCGGAACCAAGGCGCTGCAGGATCAGCTCTATTTCCGTGACATTCCCTTCCTCGAAATGCTGCTGGGCGACCTGGAGGTGTGCTACATGAAGGGCCGGGCTAACTACCTGTGCAAACGCAAGCTCTACGCGCTGCGCGACCTGCCTATACTGACCGGGCTGCAAGAGGTGGACGAGTACCAGCAGATTGCCGAGTGGGAGAGGACGACCGAGACCGGTGACCGTGCCGAGCTTTCGGCGCTGCCCGAGACAAGCTCGCTGTGGGGCAAGTTGGACGCGCGCTCAGAGGCATGCCTGGGCTCGACCTGCCCCGACTACCGGCGCTGCTTTATTACCGAGATGCGCCGCCGGGCCGCCGAGTCCGACATCGTCATCGTGAATCACCACCTGTTTTTTGCTGACTACGCCGTTCGCCAGATGGCGTCGGGCGCGCCAGACGCGGGCATTCTGCCCGAGGCGGCCGCGGTGGTGTTTGACGAAGCCCACGAGCTTGAGGATGTGGCATCGCAGTATTTCGGGCGCTCGCTCAGCAACCTGCGCTTTGAAGAGATGGCCCGCGACACCGACGTGCTGCTGCGCGGCAAGACCGGCGCGAGTTCGCTGCCTGCGCTTACCCAGCAGCTTCGCGACCGGGCGCGAATGTTTTTTGCGGCGCTGCCGGTGGGAGGCGACGGTCGCCACCCATTTGAAGCCCGCGAACAGTTCCTCGAATCTTCCGGCGACTTGTATCTCTCGGTGCGCGCAACGCTCAGGCAGATCGAGGCCGAGCTCGACCGGCTGAGCGGCGTGGACGAGGCGCAGGGGCTCAAGAACCGCGCGGCGCTGCTGGCCCAGGACCTGAAATTCATGCTTGAGGCATCGCCATCGAACACGGTGTTCTGGATCGAGCGGCGCGGGGGCGGCGCGCAGCGAGCATCGCTCAGCGCTTTGAAAGGGCACGGCTTTTCGGGGTCCCCGACGACAGGTCTTAGTCGCCGGGGTGACTTGAGCCGTGCCGAAAACAGCCGTAAAGCGAGTGGGGCTTTAGCCCCTGAGGGGAGCTCTTCCGAGAATCGACTGGCAGACGAACTTACGCTTGCAGCTTCGACAGGTGCGCCGCCAAATCGATTCAACCAGCGCAGCGCCACCATCCATCTGCAAGCCACGCCGATCGATGTTTCAGAGCTGTTGAAGGATCTGGTCTTTGAGCAGGTACCTACCGTGGTGCTCACCTCGGCCACGCTCACCGTGCAGGGAGGATTCGAGCACCTGCGCCGCCGGCTTGGCCTGGCCGAGGCGCGCGAGCTTGTGGTGCCTTCGCACTTCCGCTATGGCGAGCAGGCGTTGCTTTATCTGCCTCCGCAAATGCCCGACCCGCGCGCGCCCGAGTTTGTTGAGGCCGCCGCGCAAACCATCGAGCGGGTTCTCAACCTGAGTCGCGGCCGCGCCTTTTGCCTGTTCACGTCGTACTCCCAAATGCGCGCACTGTACGAGCGGCTGTTGCCCGTGCTCGATTTTCCCATCCTGCTGCACGGCACTGCGCCGCGCAAGGCGCTGCTTGAGGAGTTCCGCTCCACGCCGAATGCCGTGCTGTTTGGCACTTCGAGCTTCTGGCAGGGCGTGGACGTGCAGGGCGAGGCGCTGAGTTGCGTCATTATCGACCGGCTGCCCTTCGCCGTCCCATCCGATCCGGTGGTGCAGGCGCGCATGAAGGCCATTGAAGAGGACGGCGGCAAGCCCTTCTTCGACTACCAGGTGCCCGAGGCCGTTCTCACGCTCAAGCAAGGCTTCGGCCGGCTCATCCGCTCGCTCGAAGATCGCGGCGTGCTGGTGCTGCTCGACCCGCGCATCAGGACGCAGCGCTACGGGCAGATCTTTCTGCAGTCATTACCGCCGTACCGGATGACCGCGTCGATCGCGGATGTTGAGGCGTTCTTCGGGTAGATTCCAACATCAATACGCGTTCACGTTGTGAGATTTATTCGCCGCGGCCCTATGGGGCGCGAATAATCCTCCTTGACCTTTCCCAGGGTTTCGTCTTTCGGACTCCACCCTGGGCTATTCTCGATTCGTCCCTCCGGGACGAAAGTCGGTCATGCACAGCTTACTTCGTCGCCTTCCCCGTCCACTGGTCCACCCACTCGTTCACGGTCTTGTACCAGAGCTGCGAGTTCTGCGGCTTGAGCACCCAGTGGCCCTCGTCGGGGAAGTAGAGCATCTTCGAGGGCACGCCGAGCAATTGCAGCGTGTCAAAGAGCTGGAAGCCTTCGCTCACATCGAGCCGGTAGTCGAGCTGGCCGTGGACAACGAGCGTCGGCGTCTTGAAGCTTTTGGCCGAGAGCGAGGGCGACCACTTGCGGAAGGGGTTCTCCGCGTCCGGCTTCCCGTAGTAATCCCAGGGATGGCCCTTGAACTCCCAGATGTTGAACCAGTCTTCTTCGGTCGAACCGAAGGCCGACTCGGCATTGAACATGCCGTCGTGCGAAACGATGCACTTGAAGCGGTCGGTGTGGCCCAGCACCCAGTTGGCCATGTATCCGCCATAGCTTGCGCCGAGAGCGCACTCGCGGGTCTTGTCGATGAATGTGTAGTGCTCCTCGGCGTAGTCGAGGCCGGTCATCAAATCGGTGAAAGGTTTGCCGCCCCAGTCGCCGTTCACGCCATCGACAAAGGCCTGCCCGTAGCCCGTTGAGCCGCGCATATTGATCATCACCACTACGTAGCCGTTGGCGGCAAAGAGCTCGGCATTCCAGCGGTAGCTCCACGCGTCGCCCCAGTCGCCCTCCGGTCCGCCGTGGATCAGGAATTTGACGGGGTATTTTTTCGCGGGGTCAAAGCCCGGCGGCCGGATGAGGAAGCCCTCGACCTTTGTGCCGTCTTTGGCGTTGAACCAGAAGGACTCCATCTTGGGCAGGTCGAGCTGGGCGAGGAGGGTGTCGTTGAGGTGGGTCAAAGGCTGCCTCGTCACCGGCTGTGGACTTGCATTCGGCCACTCAGTAACGGGTACCTTCATTGATGCATGCCCAACCGAATGAGTGTCGACCATATCGACCTCACCCGGCGAATTAACGGCCATTCTTGTCGCCATGAGGGTTTGTCCGTCCCGAAGCGGGTGAAGCCCGCTAAACTCGCCATCCATGGCGAATCTTTTATCAGGAGGCGTTGAGATCGGCACCACTGAAGTGAGTACCCATGGCTTCTCCTGTGCGTGGCTGCCGATAACACGAAATGCAAATATCTGAGCGTTCCCCGCGCTGCCTGAGACGAAGTAGATCAATTCGGAGTAGGAGTCAGCAGTCCACACGAACTCATCCACCCAGTTGTCCCACTTCGGCAGCAAATCCTGTACCGCCAGCCCGCTGACTTGCTGACTCGCTGACTTGCTGACTCGCTCATAGAGCATCAGCCGGAACTTATCGCTCTCATACCCCGCCCGCTCGTGCGAGCGCCACGCAATGTACTTGCCATCGGGCGAGTAGGCGGGGTTGAAATTGCCTCCGGCCGAGGTCGATATTTTTCTCGCTTTCGACGAGGGATCAGTCAGGTCGAGAAGAAATATCTGCGCGCTGGTCGAGATGGCCGGCACGGGATCGGGATTCTCGGTGAAGGCCAGCTCCTTTGAATCGGGCGAGAAGTCGCAGCCGCAGCTCGAATCCTCAAGCGAGAAGGGCGGAACGTCGTGGGGATCGTTGGGATTCGGGTCGCGCATTCCGCCGCTCGCCACATCGAGCAGGAAAAGGTGCGAGCGCTTGTCGCCGGTGTAATGATTCCAATGCCGGTAGAGGAGCTGGGTGAAGATCTGCGCCTTCACTTTGCTGGCGGCGAGGGCGGCGTCTTTCTGCTGGTTGCAGCGGTCCCCGGCCCCGCCGTCCGCGGGACTGATTGCTGGACAATCCGGATACACGCCAGAGAGGAAGACAACAGCGCGCCCATCGGGCGACCACTTGGGGCTGCCGGCTCCGGTGGAAATGTTCGTCAACCGTTTGGAGTTAGTTGTTGCCCCTGTTGCTGAATCGAAGTCGGCCAGCCATATCTGTTGCCCATTCTCGCGGCCGGAAACGAAGAGAATGTGCTTGTTGTCCGGCGCGAATTCGGGGTCGCTGTCGCCGGGCTGAGCCACTGAGAGCTTGAATGGTTCGCCGCCGGCCATGGCTTGAATCCACAGCTCCGCTGTCTTGGTGTTTTGGGCGAGATCGACGGTGGTCACCGAGTACGCCAGCCACTTGCCGTCGGGCGAAACAGCCGTCTCGCCCAGTCGCTTCATGTTCATCATGTCTTCAAATGTCATGGCCCGCTTCGCGGCAGGCGTCATGGGGTCGCCCGGCTGAGCGGCATCGGTGGCTGGCGCCTGTGCAGGTGCGAGTGGCGAGAGGGTGAGAGCAACCAAACCGAGGCGGATAAAATGGCAAGGAACGCTGATCATGGAGGTCCTCATCGCGCAGTGAGTGGTATGCGTGCGCGGGAAGAGAAAGTTTACACCTGAGCAGGCTGAAGCCACCTCCTTCCTTACCTGAACTGAGGCCGCCAAGAACCGGGGGCTTCCCGCCTCTCTGTTCCATTTTTCCCCGTTCACTTGCAGTCCTTTTCCCCGCTTTGAAACATACTGGACTTGTGCCGGCGAATCCTCTTTTCCCAAGCCTCGAAACCAGCCGTGCCCAGGGTTCAAAATGTCAGGGATGTGACCGGTCCGTACCCTAAAAAAACAAATACCCCCACCCCCCCCACCAGCCGCTGTAAAACTTGAAACTGTGCCAGCGGTGCCATATAAATCAATGAGTTACGCAATGTAACTGGCCAAATTTCTCTTACATTCGTGCCCGTCTTTGGTGCAAAATGCGCCCCTTTTCGCTGTTTTCGAGCCCAAGTCCCTCGAAAGCCGCACAAGCTGCAACGCCCGCTTTCCGTCTGCTGCCTGACACACTGTGTTTCGCCTGACACGTTCCAGAAGAGCGATTTCTGAAAGGCCTTACCTTCTTTTGAACAACTTGCAGTATGGTTCTTCTCGTGCACCTCTCTGATTGCGCGAATGCGGCGTGGACGGCGCAGCCTTCGCGATTGGGAGGAACGGATGCGAGGCTGGAAGCAAATGAAGAAGCAGGCGAAAGTCTGGGTCCTCTTCGCGGTGTCTGCGGCTGTCGCCGCCGCTGGACTGTCACTTGCCTTCTATATTCGACTCCAGCACTCGCTCCGTTCCGCCGCTGCCGAGGCAAACGCAGCCCAGCACGTTGCCTTTGAGTCGCGTGTGCTGAGCCCGGCCACGAACGTCGCGGTTGAGTGGATCGGTTCGCCGGCGAAGTGGACCAGCGGCGCAGTTTACGACGGGCGAGTTTACCTGGGCGGCCCGACCGGCCTTTTCGAGATCAACGCCGATGGCAGCCCGGGGAGAAGCTTCCGCCCGGGCCTGGAGCTGCCAGCCGCGCCGCTCGCGGCTCTTGCTGTGGGAACACCGCGAGGCGCTGCTCAGCCCGAGCTGATGATTGCGACCGATGGCGCAGGCCTGTTGCGATTTGACGGCAGCAGCTTGACGCAGATTCTTCCGCGCGCGGCCGCAGCCCGTGACGTGACGGCGATTCTGCCGCTCTCAACAGGCGACGTGCTTCTGGGGACACGCAAGCTCGGGGTGCTGGTTTACGGCGGCGGGGCGGGCGGCCAAGGCGCAGGCGAGTTGGCCTACCTGCATCCGCAACTCTCCAATCGCAGCATTACCGCGCTCGCGGGTGACGCCGGCAATCTTTGGGTGGGAACGCAGGATTCCGGACTGATTCACTTTCACGGCGGCACAGCGGATGTCTTCGCTTCGGCGCAAGGCATGCCCGATGACGACGTAACGTCGCTCATCATTCGCGGACCGGCTGTTTATGCGGGAACGCCGTTGGGCGTGGCTGAGTTTGAGAGTGGGCAGTTGAAGCGGGTGCTTGCGAAGAATTATTTCGCCAGGGCCCTGGCCGTAGACGATCGAACGCTCGCCGTCGGCACAGTCGATGAAGGCATTGTGCGCGTGCCGCTCGATGCGGAGCCGGCACAGCATCGCATCCGCGCGGGCGATCCCGAGACTACGCAGCAGCAGAATGCCGCAGCCGCGAGCGCGTTTTTGACCACGCAGGATGGGCTCGTCGCCGTCACGAATGAGGGGCTGCTCGAGAGAAGCGACGGAGAGAACTCCTGGCGCCCGGTTCCGGGTGGGTCGCGGCCGCTGCTGAGCGACAGCAATATTTCGGCGCTTGCATTTGCTCCTGATGGCGCGCTGTGGATCGGCTACTTCGATCGAGGGCTCGACGTGGCTGCCATCCGCGGTGACGTTGAAAAGGTGACGCATCGCGAGGACGAGCATATCTTCTGCGTGAATCGCATTCTCGCCGACAACCGCAGCGCGCGCATCGACGTGGCCACCGCCAACGGACTTGCCCTTTTCGACGAGCAAGGAAAGCTGGACCGCGTACTTGGGCGGCACGATGGGCTGATCGCCGAAAACGTGACCGACGTTGCGAATTACGGCGACGGCCTGGTAATTGCCACGCCCGCGGGGCTTACGTTTCTGGGCCGCGACGGCGCCGAGAGCCTGTACGCGTTTGAGGGGCTGGTGAACAACCACGTTTACGCGCTGGGCGTGAGCGAGAATCGCGTGCTGGCCGGAACGCTAGGCGGCATTTCGCTTTTACAGGGCAAGAACGTCGTACGCAATTTCACCGTCGCAAACTCCTCGCTCAAACACAACTGGATTACGGCGATTGTTCCGGTGGGCGACGAGTGGTTTGTGGGCACCTACGGCGCAGGCGTCATGAAGCTGGGCGCCGACGGGCAGTTCGCGGCATTCGAGCACGCGACGCGGCCCATGGAAGTGAATCCCAACGCGATGATGGTGACATCCGCGCACGTGCTTGCAGGAACCCTGAGCGACGGTCTCTACATCTACGACCGCGACACGGGACGATGGCGCCAGTGGACCGCGGGCCTGCCGTCAATGAACGTGACCGCGCTCGCCCGGCGCGATGGAGAAATCTACATCGGCACTGACAACGGCCTGGTTCGCATCGCTGAAAGGAGCCTGGCGCAATGAAACGCGGATTAATGAAGTGCATGCGTCCGCTTCCGGTGCTGGTGGTTGCGGCCCTTTGCGTGGTCACGCGCGCAGGATGCGCCGATGCGGGAGTGCTGATCCCCGGCAACAGCACGCAGCCCGACCCGCGGGTTCTATCGCTCGACGAGATGCAGGTTGACATTACGATTGCGAATGGCGACGCGCGCGTCTTTGTGCTCGAGATCTTCTCGAACCACACCGGGATGCCGCAAGAGGGGAATTATGTTTTCGCTCTCCCGACGGGCAGCACGGTCTCTGACTTTGCGGTCTGGGACGGCACGGTTCGCATTCCCGCCGTCATCCTCACGCGGCGAAAGGCGCGAGAGATTTATGAGGACGTGCGCGCGCAGCAACTCGACCCCGGATTGCTGGAGATGGGCGAGCGCACTGAGGATTCAGCGCGGCAGTCGTCGTTGTTTTCGGCGCATATCGCGCCCATTCCGGCATACGGAACCAAGCGGCTCGAGCTCGAATATCACCAGAAGATCGAAGTGAACGGCTTTAAATCGCAGTTCGCGTTTCCGCTCCGGCCCGATGCTTACCAGCAGCAGTCGGCCGGCCATTTGAAGATCGATTTTACTTTGAGCTCGCCGCTCGCACTTCAGGATTTTCAGGTGTTATCGAAGACGTTGCCGCTCACCATTGCGCAGAACGACGGGCATAAGGTGCGGGGATCGTTTGAAGGCAGCAACGTGAGCTTTCGTGAGGATCTCTCCACGAGCTGGAAGATCGATGCTGCGAGCTCGGACCGATTGAACGTGCTCACTTATCGGGATCCACGGGCCGAAGAGCCGCAGCCCGACGAAACCGCTCCGCAGAAGCCGCAAAACGAACCGGGATTCTTTGAGGCCAGCGTGCTCGTAGGCGAGGGCCGCGGCGCGCAGCACGCAAGTCGGACTGCAGACAACGGCTCGCCACGCAATGTCGTTGTGCTATTCGACAATTCGCTCTCCATGCAGTGGGAGAAGCTGGAACGCAGTTATGGCGTGCTGGAAAAGCTGATGCTCATTCTGCGCCCGCAGGACCGCTTCAACGTTCTGCTCTTTAACCAGGACGTGACGGCGTTTCAGCCGCATCCCGTGGCTGCCGATTCCGCGGCCGTTCAGAATGCGCTGAACTTTGTGCGCGCAAGCCGTTTGCGCGGCGGAACCGATTTGAGCAAGGGACTGGCGGCGGGCCTTGCGCAATGCACTGAGCCCAACAGCTACATTGTTCTGCTGAGCGACGGCGATGCTGACCGAGGCACGCTGACCGACGGCAGAATCGCCGCGGCGTATACGCAGCGATGGAAGCAGACGGCGAATCGCCCGCGCACCGAGGTTTTTGCCGTGGGCGACGACGCCAATCTGACGCTGATGCGCATGCTGGCGAAGAACGATGGCGTAATGGTGAGCGTGCTCTCGACCGAACCGCTTGACGCCAAGCTCGATGTTTTTCTTTCGAAGATTGTGCGCAGCCCGGTTTCGCAACTGGGGCTTGCGCTCACCCCGCCGGCCGCGGCGCAGGAGATTTACCCGCTCGATGATGCAGTGTATACGGGCTCGGAGGCAAGCTGGGTGGGCGAATACCTGCAGCCGGCAAAGAAGGTGACGTTTGAGATGCGCGCAAATCGCGAGGTAGCACCGCTCGACGCAACCGCGCGCGCGGCGTTTCCCGCAGAGGATCTTGACCACCCCGGCCTGCCTCGGTTGTGGGCGCAGGCGCGCGTGAACGCGCTTCTCGAGGAGATTGCGCGCAACGGCGAGACCGACGCCGCAGTGGATGAGATTATTCGCCTCTCGCGCAAGTACAAATTAGTTACGCCATACACGTCGTTCCTGGCGGTTCCCCGGGCGCTGCTGCGGCCGCGCGTGATCAGGCCCGGGGATCCGGTGCTGCGCGTGCACACTGACCCATCCATCGTCTCGGTGATCGCGCTCTTTCCGTTCGGATTGACAAAGCCTCTGCGCTATTTGAGCGGCGATGATGTGTGGCAAACGCGCTTTCTGGCGCCGATTGAGATGAAAGACAGCACGTACAGCGTGCGGCTGATCCTGCGCGACAAGCACGGCAACGTCTATCGCGAGGCGAAGACATTCGTGATCGCCAGCACGCCGCCCACGGTGAAGATTTCTCTTGATCGCAGCGACTTCCACCGCGGTCAGCCAATCAACATTAGGGCCAGCGCTTCAGCCAGCACGCGCGACCTGATTGCGCACCTCGACGGAGCGGCACCGGTGAGCCTGCGCTGGAACCCGGCTGCCGAAACCAACATGGGCACGCTCACGATTCCACCCTCGTTGTCACCCGGCGAATACAAACTCACTGTTACCGCCGAAGATATTGCGCACAACCTCGGAACTGAGGAGGTGCCCATTGAAGTGCTTCCGTAAATCGCCCGCGCCCCGACTTACCGCACTGCGCATTGCCGCAACAACTCTGGTGCTCGCGAGTTTTGCTGCGCTGCTGGCAGCCCGCGCGGAGCGGCCCAAGTGGATGCAGTTCGCCGCGTCCGGCAGCGATATCGAGAATGCGCTCTTTCGCGCGATGGATGCGGCCGGTGTGAAGGTCATGTATCCGAGGCCGCCGGCCGAAGCACAGGCGGAACTGAGCAACCTGGTAAAACACTCGCCGCAAAAGGCGGACCTGTATGCGCTGCGCGCTCGTGCCGATGAGCAGGCGCTGGATTTTGCCGCGGCCGAGACCGATTGGAAACAATACGCAGCGCATTCGAGCGACCCTGGCGGCGCCAAGCTCGAGCTGGCGGACTATTATCATCGCCGTTTGCGCTGGCGCGACGAGATTCAAGTCCTGATGGAAGTGGCAGCAACTCCAGCCGCGGGCGATGAAGAGCATGCCGCTGTGCGCGACCAGCGTTCGTGGAGAGCTTTCGAATGCATTCTCGGACTGAAACACGACGCCGACCTCAATGATCGAGAAATTGCGGACATCTATCAAGCGTGGGTTCGGCGCTATCCCAGCACTGCTTCGGTGTATAGCGACGAGTTCGGCTTTCTTATTGGCACAAATCGCTTTGATGAGGCTCGCAAGCTGATTGCTGCTTATCGGCAGGCCTTCCCGTCCGATCTTGTGTTCCCGGTGAAGGCGACCGCTCTTGTTGAATACCGCAGCGGGTCAGTCGAGAAGGCTCAGGCGGTTTACGACCATGGCTTTCGACCGCAGTGGCCCGATGAGCTGATTGCGAGTTACACAGAACTGCTGAAGCAGACCCACACCGACCGGCAATTCCTGGAGGACGCGCGAGAACGGCTCCAGAAGAATCCCGACGATCTGAATGCAGGGGCGCGCATCTTCTGGCTTTACGAACAAGAGGGCCGCATGGACGCGGCGCGCCAGGCGCTGGCCGACTATCGCGAAAGCAAAGACAGCCGCCACGCTGCGTGGAGTGCGGAGGAACTCGACACATTAACGCAGCTCACGCGGCGCGCGCAGGACCCAACCGAAACGGCGCGCTATTACTTCGCGCTGAACAACGCCGGCGGGAGCGTACGGGGAGAACCCGCGCAGCAGATCGCGCTGAGCGGAATGATCGAGCTCCTGCTTACCTCGCCCGATCAGCCCATACAGCTGGGCGCGGGGAACCTGGCGATGTATCGCGATATCGCCACCATGGACACGGGCCCCGGTTACTTCAACGGAATTCTCTCGCTGTTCTTCAATTCGACCAATCCCGAGAGCGAGGCGCACGACGAAGAAGTGCGCGCGCAACCGTATTTTCATCGCGCCAGAGCGGCCGAGCTGCTCGCGATTCTCGATCAAAAGTTTCCCTCTGCGCCAGAGCGGGCCGGATTGCACGCGCAGTTGATCAACGCCTACGCCAACTACGGATTGAGCGACGCGGTAATTCGCGAGGGCTCGGCGTATCTTGCGCAGTTTTCATCGGGCGCGAACCGCTATGCAGTGGCGATGGCGGTTGCCGATGCTTATGCCCGCGAGAATCGCGCGCAGGACGAGTTCGGCATCTACGATCGGATGCTGGGGGAGCTGGCCGCTGCGGCAAAGGGCGTACCCCTTGCGACGGAATCTCCAATGCGGCAATTGGTAAACGAAAACGCTGACGTTTCCGAAACAGGGAATGCGACTGAGAACGTGCCCGCGTCTTCCAGTCCCCATGACTTATCGCAGGGGCGTGCGCTCCAGGCCGCTCCGGCTGCGCCAACCGCGCAGGCTGCGCCTTCATCGGCGAGCGAATACGCCCAGGTCCTCGAGCGGTATCTCGGGCGGCTCGCGTCCCTCAAGCGGTTGCCGCAGGCACTGGCCGTTTTGCGGCGCGAGGTCGACCGAGATCCGAACGATCCCGGCATCTACGAGCGGCTGGCGCAGTTTCTTGGGCAGAACCGCTTCGACGAACAGGAAGAGGAAGTGTACAAGCGGGCGATGGAGAAGTTCCCCGACAAAAGCTGGTACGACAAGCTGGCGAGATTCTACCTGCGCGAGCGGAAGTATGAAGATTGCGCCGCCCTCACGCGCAAGGTGGTGGACACATTCCAGGACACGGAGCTCGAAACGTACTTCGCCAGCGTAAACCAAGGTACGCCGCGGCTATATGTGCAAGTAAATCTCTACGCCCACCAGCGATTTCCACACGATCTGGCCTTTGTGCGAAATCTGCTTAACGCATACAACACGCGGCTGGCCACCGACCAGGAAAAGCGCTCAGAACTGCTGCGCGAGTACTGGTTTGAGTCGCCCGATCTTGAGTCGGAGTTCTTTGAGGAGTTGAGCAGGACCGGCCGGCTGCAGATCGAAATCGCGCAACTGCAGCGCGAAGTCAACGCGCTGGACGCAGCGCATTCAGAAGGCCCACGGGATTACGCCGCGCTGAACGAATTGGCCCAAGCGGAAATCTGGTCTTCGCATTTTGAGCAGAGCACGCCTCAAGTGGGCGAGCTTGCGTCTGCTTATCCAGCCGAGCAGGAGATCGGCGAGCAGGCTTCAAATGTTTTCCGCTCGCTGGCATACTTCGATCCACGCAACACCGATCGGGCGGCCGCAGTCGAGAAGAACCTGCTGCTCGCGTCGCCTGGCGATCTCGAGCGGCTGGCACACATCGGAGACATCTACGCCGACCGCGGCCGCATGAGTGAAGCCGCAACTTATTGGCAGAAGATGCCGGCTGCGCATCCCGGTTCGCCCGAGGGTTATTTGCAGGCGGCGACCGTCTTCTGGGACTACTTCCGTTTCGACGAAGCGCTGAGAGAGATCGACGTCGCGCGCGCAGAATTCCATCAGCCCGCGCTCTACGGATACGAGGCGGGCGCAATTGACGAGAACATGGGCGACCCGGCTGCTGCGGTGCGTGAGTATACGCTGGCCGCAATTGACAGCGCCAATTCCGATGCGCGCAACCGGCTCCTGACTTTGGCTGCGCGGCCCGCCACGCGCGATGCAGTTGACTCCGCGACGACGCAGGCCCTTAATGCCGACAGCACATCCCTTGCGGCTCTCAATTTGCGCGAGGACGTGCTGCTGGCGCAGCATCGTGGCGATGAGCTGGCCGGGTTGCTCGATAAGGCAATTGCAAGGGTCAGCTCGCCCGATCTGCTCGATGCGATCCGGCAGATTGCCGATGCGCATGCGTTGACTGCGCAAAGCAATGCCGCGCTTGAGAAGCAGATTGTGCTGGCCAGCGATCCGGTGCAACGCATGCAGCTTGAGCTTGAGCTGGCCAACGCCCATGAACAGCAGAAACAGCCCGCACAGGCGCTGGCGATTGTGGATGAACTGTACCGCCAGAGCCCACGCATCCTGGGAGTAGTGCGAGCCGAAGTGGATTTCAACTGGCGTGACGGACAGCGGCCGCGCGCGGTGGCAACGCTGATTGAGGCTGAAAAGGCAGCGGCGCCGAATCTTGCCACCGAGTTTGCGCTTGAGGCTGCCGACAAAGCCAGCCAGATTGGCGAGACGGCGCAAGCCCGGGAGCTGATTGCTCCGCTCCTCGCTGCATCGCCGTTCGATCAGCAATATATCGCCGCAATGGCGCAAACTTATGCGCGCGCCGGCGACGATGCCGGTTTGCGGGACTTTTACCTTGCGAAGATTGCCGATCTCAAGTCTGCACCCATGAGCCGCGACGAGCGCAAAGCGCGGAGAGCCGAGCTTGAGCGCAGCCTGATTCCGGCGCTGACGCGGTTGAAGGATTACCAGGGCGCGATGGAGCAGTACATTGCGCTCTTGAGCGCCTATCCCGAGGACCAGGGCCTGCAGGCCGAGAGCACTGCGTACGCGCTGCGCTACCACCGCGAGCAGCAGCTTGTGGCATTCGGCAACAAGGCGGTCAGCGACTCACCCAGCGACTCGCGCTTTGCCATTATCCTGGCTCGGGCAGAGCGGGCTTTTCACGACGATGCAGCGGCCATCGGCGCATACAACAAGGCGATTGCGATTCGCAGGGACCGCAGCGATCTTTACACCGAGCGCGTGGAACTCGAGGAGCAGTTGCAACGCTATGACGATGCGTGCGCCGACTACGAGCGACTAAACGTGCTTACCTACAAGGACCCGCAGTGGATTTTGGATGAGGCGAAGGTGCGAGTGCGGCAAGGCCAGGTCGATCTTGCGGTGCAGGCGCTGAAGACGATCTGGAGCGATGGACACCAGGAGCGCGCGGCCGACGACTTCAAGATTGCGAGACAGCTTGAGGAGTGGGGGCTCGTCGAACCGGCGCGGCAGTTTGCCGAGCAGGGAGTTAAGCTTGCGGGAAACGATTTGTTGCAGCCCGACAATGCATGGGGCGCAGCGTTGTACGCGCGCATTGAGACTCGCTTGCGGCGCCAGCAGCAGGCTTACCAGGCGCTGGATGCGGTTCGCGATGCCACCGAAGCGCTATCGGACACTTCGCCCTCCATCATGACCGAGCAGGTTGAAAAGCGCGGCCTGGCTGCAGTGACCGATGCACAGTGGCGCGAGCGCGCGGTCGCGAATCGAAAGCTCGCGGCACGGGGCAGTTTCCGCGAGGCGGTCATCGAGATGGGCCGCAGCGCGGGCCAGTACTTTACGCCGGAAGACAAGGTGGAATTCGCGCAATTCCTCTTGAGCGAGCGCGCGAATGTATCTCCCGAACAGTTGGCCGAGACCTGGGTGCCTGCGGCGCACGAGGCGGGGTTGCTCGACGTGGAAGAACAGGGTCGCACCGAACTGATTCGCGGCGGCGGCGCAATTGCTGATCGCCAGATTGAACCGCTGATCGCGCTCGAGAGCGGCCGCCTGCGCTTTGAAGAACTGGGGCGCACGCTGGAGGCATATGCCGGCACGCTGCGCGGTTCGCGCCGGACGAACATGCTGATGCGTGCCGCGAGCGTGTATCTCCAAAGCGGAAATGAGACGCGTGCGCTGGCAGTAATGGAAAGTATCGGCGCCGATTCGCAGGCTAGGAACGACCTGCGTAACGATTACTTCAAACTCCTGCTGAAGTACGCGCCCGACCGGATCGATGCGCTTGCCGGTGCGTCTTCAAGCGACGCAGGCAATGCGGCAGCGAATTATCTGCTTGCAAACTCCGAAGAAACCCACAGTACTGCCGCGATCGCCGCGCGGGTGCGGCCGGCGATCTGGAAGACCGCGAACACCGCGCTGGTGGGACTTTACTTCGGCGACAAGTCGGATGCGACCAACGCAGCATTCGCGGCTACGGTGGGCGATGCGACAATCGGCGAGCGGGTGACGCAAAAGTTCGATTCCGCGAGCCAGTTGGCAGGGCACAGCTGGTTCTACTACGGCATGCGCTACGGGGTTTATCGCAGCTTTACGGGCCACGGCGACGAAGAGGACTACATTGCCGCCGGGCTTGAAGACGACCCTTCGAACCTGGCCAGCTACGAAGCCCTGGCGCAGGCTTATGCCGATGCGGGAGAGCGAGAGAAGGCGCTCGATGAGTATCGCGAGGCCTTGCAACTGTCTCCGCACACGGCTGCGATCTACGACGGCATGGCTGAGATCGAGTGGGCGGGCGGTAACCATGATGGCGCGGTTGCCGATTGGAAGACCGCTCTCGGAATCCTGCGCCGGCAAGTGGATGCGCGCGCGGTTCCGGGGACTTTCTGGACCAATTTCTCAACCATCGCCGGGCACCTTGGAAAGAAGAAACTCGGCGCCGCGCTCAGGCCAGAGATGGACTCTGTTCTCCGCGCTTACCTCGCGGAGAACGGCTCCTACCAGGTCGAAGGCCTGCTTCAGGCTGCATTCTCTTCGCTCGACGATCCGAAGCAGGGCGTTGAGTGGATCATCGATCTGGCGATGGCCGCCAAGGACCCTGGCGATGTGGTTTCGCAGCTTCGTTTCGCGTCATGGATTCCGCAGCCGCAACAGCGGCTCGTTCTAGAGAAAGAGGTTGAGCTGACGCGAAGGCCGCTGACCGCGGAGCAGCGTCAGAACGGCATGACCGACGAGCAGCGTTCGGACGAGCTGGCCGACGCTCAAATACGTCTGATCGGCTACTGCCTGGGAAACGGGCAGGACGCGCAGGCAGCGCAGGTGATGGATGCGATAACGCCGGAAGCGCGCACGGCGCACGGCGATGAGTTGCTGCTGATTGAGATTCAAATCGCTGCACATGCGGGCAAGTTGGACGAATGGCTCGCGTCGTATGAAAAGAAACGGGACCCATCAAGCGGAGAGGATGACGAATACCGAAATCGCGGGGATCTTGAGATCTTCGACACGGTTGCGCAGACGCTGCTTTCACAGCACGACAGCAAATCTGCGCGGACGTTGCTCGAATATGTGCTGCGCCGCCGCCAGGAATCGGGCGCGGCGCTGCCAGACGATTATCTGACACTGGCTGAGGCTGAGATTGCCGCAGCGGATATGCCGGACGCGTTAGAGCAGTTGCGCTCGCTGGCGCTCTCGGCGGAGCTCTACAGCAGTCTCGATTCGGCCGCATCGCTGCTGGAGCGGACAAGCCATGATGCCGAAGCTCTCGAGTTTCTGGCGCCACTGGCAAACGGCGTGCCGTGGGAGCCGGAGTACAAGCTGCGGCTGGCGCGCGCGGAGTTGAAGGCTCAAGTGAAGGTTGCCGATGCGCAGGCCATCCTGGTTCAGCTCGCGCAAGATAGCTCGGTTACTTACAGCGTGCGGGTTGAGGCGGTGACGGCGTTGAATGGCGCAGCCAAACCGACAAACGCCGGAAGCGGCGAATTGATGTTGCTTGCATCCGGCGCAAAGGTCACCCCGGAGCAGGCGAATCGTCCGTACTATCTGGCGGCTCGGGTTGCCGCGGCGCGCACTGCCGCGAATGCCGAGCCGATCCTGCTTGATGCCCTGGCCTGCGGCCCCAGCGATGAAGTGCGCCTGATGCTGTTTGAGAAGGAGTTTGCGCTTGGCCATGATGCGATGGCCCTTGCGGCAATCGACCCCTTAGTGAACAACCAAGAGGCGGCCTATCCGGTCCCGCGATGGGCGCAATCCGACGCCGGATACCAGGCTCGCCGCGCCGATTCGACGCTTCCCCATATTCCTGCAGGCCGACGATTCAAGGTCGCAAGCGAACTGGCGGAAATCTACGAGCGCAGCGGAAATCTGCCTTCGGCAGTGAGTTGGATTGCGGCTGCCATCTCACTGAGCGGCGAATCGAATGAGGCCAGGCGACTGCAAGCCCATCAGGCCGAGATTGAAGCGCGGATGGCCGTGGACGCTGAGAACGCAAGCCGCAGGCCGGTGATACAGGTATCGTTCGATCAGCCCAATGTTGTTCGGCCCCGCATTGAGGCCGCAGATCGCAGTAAAGGAGCGCAGCAATGACAAAGCTCAGTACGATCGTGCGCCGGATTGCGCTGGCAGGCAAAGTGAGGAAGATTGCGATTGGCGGCGCCGTGTTCGCGGCCGCGCTGGCAGCAGGGTCGGCGCTGCAATCGGCATTGGCACCGGCGAGGTCAATGGCTGCCTGGATGCCGTCGGGGGCGCAGCTCTACTTTGAGTCGCCCGACTTTGCCGGCTTGCTGCACGACTGGAATACATCGCGAGAGAAGGAGCTTTGGCTCAAGAGCGACAACTACGAAGTCTTCTCGCGCTCGCGGCTCTTCGGGCGGCTCGGCGATGCGCAGGGTGAATTTGCCGGCGTAGCCGAACAGCAGCCCGACTTGGCGTTCCTTAACCAGATTGCAGGCAAAGAGAGCGCGCTGGCGCTCTACGACATCGGCAAGCTCGAATTTCTGTACATCACGCACATGCGCAACGCGCAGGCGATGCAGACCGGCCTAATGCAGTCGCGAAACGATTTTGAAGCACGCAAAGTGGGCGATGCAGTTTTCTACGTGCGGAGCTCGGGCGGCGACCAAGGCAGCGGCGACCGCAGCAGCCCAGCGCGTACCGTTGCCTTTGCGGCTGCGGGCGACTATCTGCTGCTGGCCACGCGCGAAGATCTGCTGGCCGGCGCGCTTGCGCTGATGCAGAACCAGGACCAGCAGGCGCTCGACAAGGACGGATGGTTTGCCGAGGTCACCCAAACGTCGCAGAAGCCCGGCGATTTGCGCATGGTGCTCGATCTTTCGCGGCTGGTTCCTTCGCCGTACTTCCGCAGCTACTGGGTTCAGCAAAACATCACCGATATGAGCCATTACCGGGCCGCGATCAGTGACCTTTACCGCGCGCGTGGCGAGTTTCATGAGGAGCGCGTGCTGTTACCGAAGTCGCCTGAGAGTGCCAATGCTGAACAGAACGATCTTGGGCAGATAAGAACACTCGTGCCTGAAGACGCGGGATTCTATTGTGCTGAGTCCGCACCCGGGGTTGAGCGCGTGCTTGAAACCATCGACTCACGGCTGCTCTGGCGCAGAATGGCCGATTACACTGATCGCACGGCGGCTCCGCCGGAGGTCGAGGCTGCGGCGCAGGCCGGCACAGAAGACGATCTCGAAACGCGCATCGACGCACCGCCCGCAGCCGTTCAGCCAAATGGAACGGAGCTTGCGGGTCTGCGCGGCCTGCTTGAAGTGGAACAGCCGGACACAATGCTGGTGGTCGACAAGAGCGTGTCCCAATCGGACGGCGTCTTTGTTGGATACCATTCGGCCGTCGTGCTCGAATCTCAGAAGCCGTGGAACGCGGACGATGTTGAGGCAGCGATCGACCAGGCGCTGGCGCCGGATCTCACGGCCGGCACACTGGGAATCGAATGGAAGCAGGCGCGTTACAAGCAGGCCTACTTTGCTCTCGATGGCATTGCGCCGCTGGCTTTTGCCGTCGACGGCCGGTACTGCATAATCAGTGACGATGTGGAGATGCTGACAGCCATGCTGCAAAAGGCGAATGCCGCGAAATCCTCGCCGGGCGAGGCGCTGGTGATGCTCAGCGGCTTTAATCATGAAACCGAGGGGACAAATTTTGCGCGCGCAACGAACTTGATGGATGGGGCGAACGCGAGTGCGAACACAAATGCAGAGGGCGACGGCTCCGGCCAGGCGCCGCAATTTTTCTCGCGTAACGTTGCCAGTCTCAGCAATACCTTCGCTGCGATGCAAAGGGAAGAGGTGAGCGCGTACTGGAAGAGCGGAGCGCTGCATCAGGTCGTTCGATACGAGTGGAAGACGGGAGCGATGTAGTACCGATCTCACTTGAGTGGTTCACCGGCAGCTTATCGATTGGAGTGCTGCTCAGATTTGCTCACAAGCTGCGGTCCAAAGTCTTTTGCCTCTTCGGCAATCTGGTCAAGCAGATACTGGCTCGGGATGTAGTCGATCACCATCTTGCGAAGCGCTGCTAGCAGCCGGGCCGTGTCGCGGGCCGTGCAAATCTCACTGAGCGATCGAAGCCAGGCATCGGTGTCGAATTCCGGCTTCGCATTTCCGGCAAAGATACGTATCTTCTCATGCCTGGTCGGCGCCGTATCTTCGAGCAGCGAACTCAACTCTTCATGCAGTTTTTCGCCAGGCCGCACGCCGGTGAATTCAATTTTGATGTCCTCGTCCGGTTTGAGCCCCGCGATCTGAATCAGATTTCTCGCCAGGTCCACGATTTTTACCGGCTGGCCCATGTCGAGCACAAAGATCTGGCCGCCTGCGCCGATGGCCGAGGCCTGCAACACAAGCTGGCAGGCTTCGGGAATGGTCATAAAGAAGCGGCGCATATCGGGGTGGGTTACCGTAACCGGACCGCCGGCGGCAATCTGCTTCCTAAAGATGGGAATCACGCTGCCGTTCGAGTCAAGCACATTGCCGAATCGCACCGCGATGAATTGCGTGCCGCCATTCCGCAGGCTTTGGAGCAGCAGTTCGGAGACGCGCTTGGTTGCACCCATCACGCTGGTGGGGCGCACCGCTTTGTCTGACGAGATCAGGATGAAACTGGCTACCCCGCACTCGTTCGCGGCGCGGGCCACGTTCTGAGTTCCAAAGACATTGTTTTCGATCGCCTCAAAGGGGTTCTCCTCCATCAGCGGGACGTGCTTGTAGGCCGCTGCGTGATAGACCAGCGCCGGCCGGTGCTTGCGAAAAACTTCATCGAGACGCGCGCGGTTCTGCACGTTGCCAATCTCTGCGAAGAAGGGCACATGGGGATGCGCCTGCTGCATCTCGCGGTCGATTTCAAACAGCGGCGACTCGGCGATCTCGAAGCCGACGATGGCAGCAGGGCTGAAGCGCGCAATCTGGCGGCATAGTTCCGCGCCAATGGAGCCCGCCGCGCCAGTAACCAGCACCACGCGGCCCCTGATCGTCGAGCGGATCAGCGTCTCGTCGAGCCGGGCCGGCTCACACCCCCTTAGGGATTTCAACTTGTTCTGCATGGTCCCTCGTCCCGTTCGCTCTTGATCGAGCGCCGCTCCCGCCTCCCTGGTCAATTCCTGTTGCTATCCATTTCAGTGGCTTACCCCTTCGCGCAGCAGCACCTTCTTGACGGTCATGGCCAGGATTCGAAGGTCAAAGAGAGATGATTGCCGTTGCATATACTCGGCGTCAAACCGCACCTTCTCTTCCACGGCGAGGCCGTTGCGGCCGTTTACCTGCGCCCATCCGGTGAGCCCGGGCGTGAGCTTGTGAATCCCAAGTCCGGTGCGCAGGTCGATCAGATCATTTTGGTTGGATAGAGCCGGCCGTGGGCCGGCAAAGCTCAGATCACCGGCCAGAATGCTGTAGAGCTGCGGCAGCTCATCGAGACTGGTGCGGCGAAGGAAGGCGCCGGTGGGAGTGAGAAATTGCTGGGCGCCGGCCAAAAGATGCGTCGCCAGCTCAGGAGCGCCGTCGCGCATCGTGCGCAGCTTGGGCATGCGGAAGACTCGATTGTCTCTGCCGACACGAAGGGACCAGTAAATCGCCGGGCCCCTCGATGTGAGACGCACCAGAATGCCAAGCACGATGAGCAGCGGCAGCGCGAGCACGCACAGGGGCAGCGCGATGGCAATATCGAAGAGGCGCTTGCCGGTCGGGCGCCGGTGGTTCTCTACCGCGTCTTCGCGTTCGACGCGGGTTGCGGCCGGATCGAGCCCGCGATCAGCGTCAATGAATGCCGGGTTCCTCATGGCGATCGTTCCACCAAAAAAATGGCGCGTCCCCGATGGCGCTCGCGCAGGGTCGGGAACCGTTCGCAGCCAATCCGGCGGTCAAGTCTATTGCCTGCATGAATTTGGGGCAAGAATGCTCGTCCGGCGGTAAATTTACTTTCAGCCTGGAGCGCGGTTTTATCTGTGTTCCAGATCACCCGCGAGAAGGAGCGGCTTTGAGGACGCCGTTAACCGGGGTAGAACATTGGCACGGGACACCCACCACGTCACCTGGAACTCGTGCCGGGCTTCACGTATGCGTTGCAGAAACGCAGGTATTGCTCCCAGTCAAAAGTCGTAACACTGTGTGTGCCGCTGCGCCTCGCTCACTTCCATGCCGCCAAACTTCGACTTCCAACCATAAAACGTAGCTGCGCTGATCCCATGCTCGCGGCACAGGTCCGCCGTCTTCACCCCGGCCTCATGTTGCTTCAAGATCCCGATGATTCGCTCTTCCGTGTACCGGCTCTTCTTCATGCTCCGTCCTCCCGCTTAGATTACGAGAGAACTCCAGCTTCAACTGGTAGAGTTTTCCGGGAGCAGGTCAAACTTAGTCAAATCCAAGCCCGAATCGGGAGAGTGCTGCCGTTTCAAAACGTACACCTTAAAGAACACCCTCAGCCCTCACAGTGCCTACGATTACTTGGGAATTGCGTTTTCTGCGCTTTGGTAGTTTTGAGCGCTCAGAGTTTTCATCGAACCAGAATTGATGTACCTCGAAACTTGACTCTCGATTCGTTGCGACCGCCAGGAAGCGGCGACCTCGCAATAGCATCACCAGGGCACTGCAGTTTTAGTCCCGCTCAAGTCAAACCGCCGCTCTGCCCGCTTCCTGCTGAAGGCCTTGTCATGAATCTCATGGCCGTTGACTCCTGCCCAAAGGAAACGCTGTGACTGCCATCACATCTGAAGTCAAGTGATCCAAATCACAATCAGTTCTATCGGGATTTGAGATTGTGATTTGCAACACCAATCCCATTGCCGAACGCTATACGGACTCAATCCCCTCGTCGATGGTTGGTCATAGGAGGTCTCATGAGACGCAGCATCCTTTTTTGCGCGGCTGCATTCGTTGCCGGAGTTTGTGGATTTGTTCCCGACGCCCTGGCCCTTCCCAGTTACGCTCGCCAAACCGGTCTGCCGTGCAGCGGCTGCCACACCACTCCGCCGGAGTTAAACAATGCAGGGCGGCTATTCAAGCTGATGGCGTACATCGACCGCACTCAAAACACGAGCATCACCGCCGAACCCGACAAGCGCCGCGCACCCCTGAATATGCTCGAGACGCTGCCGCTCAGCGCCTTCTTTGAGACCTCGATGACCAGCACCAAGGTTCCCCAACCCGGCACCCAGAACTGGAACTTCCAGTTCCCGCAGGACATTTCGCTTTACCTGGCAGGAGCCTGGACCTCTCACGTGGGCAGCTTTTTGCAGGTGACCTACGAGTTGCAAAATGACCACTTCAGCATGGATAACACCGATATCCGTTATGCCAACAAAACGACGGCATCGGGCAAAGAACTGGACTATGGCCTGACTTTGAACAACAACCCGACCCTGGAAGACTTGTGGAACAGCACGCCGGCGTGGGGCTATCCATTCATCGGCCCGAACGGTGCTCCAGGCCCAGCAGCGGCGCCGATCATCAATGGGCTGCTGGCTCAGGATGTGGCGGGATTGGGCGGCTACACCATGTGGGACCAGCACGTGTATTTTGCAGGCACTCTTTACCGCTCCGACCATGTCGACGATACCCAGCCTACAACCGGAACCTGCTGCACATATAACATCCAGGGCGCGGCGCCCTATTGGCGGCTGGCATTTCAGCAGAACGGGCGAACCGCAAGCCTTGAAGTTGGCGCTTACGGCATGCATCTGAAATCGACACCCGGGGCCGTGACCGGGGCCGAGGACGGCTACACCGACTTTGGCCCGGACATTCAATATGACCGGACCATCGGCAAGGATGTTCTCTCCCTTCGGGCCACCTACGTCAGGGAGAACGCCGCGCTGGTAGCAAGCGCGGCAAATGGCGTGGCGGACCCAGGTCCGCATCATCTGAATGCGAGCAATGCCAACGTCGCCTACCACCTTGGCAATCGTCTCTCGGGAACCATGGGATGGTTCCTGGTGGACGGCACCAACGACCCTCTCTTGTACTCACAGGTCCCGGTGTCGGGCAGCGCCAATGGGGGCGCCAGAAGCGAGGGAATCTCGGCAAACGTCTCTTACTGGCCATATCAAAACGTCGATCTTGCCGTTCAGTACACCGACTACACTCGATTCAACGGCGGCGCCGCCAACTATGACGGCGCGGGGCGCGACGCGAGCGACAACAACACCGTTTATTTGCTGGCTCGCTTCGTTTTCTGATGCAGGATGAAATACACTCCGGCGCGCCACCTAGAACCCTCAACGAACCACCAACAGGAGATCCTATGAAGCCCATTACTCTCGCAGCACTCGCGGCATTGGCCGCGCTCAGCACGGCAGCCTATGCCGGCTCCATCCACGGCAAGGTTTCCGGCGTCAAAGGCCAGTCGGTCGTCTACGTTGAAGCCATTGCCGGCAAGACCTTCCCCGCGCCAACGCAACACGTCACCATGGACCAGAAGGGCCTGATGTTCGTGCCCCACATTATTGCCCTTCAACAGGGCACGACGGTCGAATTCCTCAACAGCGACAGCGTCGCGCACAATGTCTTCTGGCCTTCAATCAGCGGCAACAAGAAGCTGGGCCACAATTTGGGCACCTGGCCTCAGGGTCAGCGGAAATCATTCACATTCGACACTCCCGGCATCATTCCGCTGTTCTGCAACGTGCATCCAGACATGGCCGGCTACCTGGTTGTCTCTCCCACGCCGTACTTTGCCACGACGGATAAGACCGGCGCCTACAAGATTGACAACGTACCGGACGGCGCCTACACCGTGACCGCCTGGAACGAAGGCGCCAAGAGCAAATCCAATCCAGTAAATGTCGCCGGAGACGCCACGGCCGACTTCACGCTAAGCAAGTAAAACCACGGGGCGGCAGAGTCTGCCCTTGCCGCCCGCAGTTTCATCCTCGAACGGGAGAGGTCCCCGGATGCTCGAACGGTTTGTCGACAAGAAAGTTGACAGGGATTGGCTGAATACCAACTTCCCCTGCATGATGGCCTGTCCCGCGCACACCAATGCCGGTCGTTATGTGGCGCTCATTGCCGAGGGCGAGTTTGAAGAGGCCTACCGCACGGCGCGCGAGCCAAATCCCATGGCCAGCATCTGCGGCCGCGTTTGCGCGCATCCCTGCGAGACGGCCTGCCGCCGCGGAGCGATCGACAAGCCCATCGCCATCCGCGCGCTCAAGCGCTTCCTCACCGAGCGTCACGGGCCGGAATCGCGGCGGCCCATCAACGTGAACGCAGGCCGTACGCAGCCACGTCTTCCCTTTCGAATTGCTGTCGTGGGCGCAGGACCTGTCGGACTGTCTGCCGCGCACGACATGGCGCTGATGGGTTACCCGGTCACCATCTTTGAAGCGTCGCAGGTGCCGGGCGGGATGCTCTATCTAGGCCTGCCCGAGTATCGCCTGTCGCGGGACGTTGTGGAAGCGCAAGTGCGTGAGATTCTCTCCACCGGCAACATCACGCTGAAGCTGAATCATGCGGCAGGCCGGGACTTCACCATCGCCGATCTGCGCCGCGAATTCGACGCCGTGCTGATCGCAGTAGGCGCGCACCGCAGCCGCGACCTCACCATTCCCGGCGTGAACCTGGATGGCGTCTACAAGGGCATCGATTTTCTGCTCAATGTCAATCTCGGCTACCGCTTCACCATCGGCAGAAAGGTGCTGGTCATCGGCGGCGGCAACGTGGCCATGGATGTGGCTCGCTCCGCTGCGCGCGAAGTGCTGCGTCAGCATGCCGGCGGCGTGGAGAACTTCGAGCCCTCGCAGGGAAGCATGGATGCAGTGGCTGCGCGCGAGATGATGGACGTTTCGCTCTCCGCCTTGCGGCTGGGCGCGCAGGAGGTGCACCTGGTTTGCCTGGAGAATCGCGCGGAGATGCCGGCCGCGCTTGAAGAAATCGAAGAGGCTGAAGAAGAAGGGATCATCATCCATCCCGGCTTCGGTCCCAAGCAGATCATCGGCGAAAACGGGCGCGCGGTGGCGCTTGAAGTGCTCAAGACGAAGTCCGTCTTCGACGCCAACCGCCGCTTCAGCCCCACCTTCTACGAGAACAGCGAAACACGGCTGGGGTGCGACACGATTATCATGGCGATTGGCCAGGCTCCCAATCTTCAGTTCCTTGGCCCCGACGATGGTGTCGATGTGTCGCCGCGCGGCTTGATCGCGGTCAATCCGCAAACACTGATGACTTCCGCGTCCGGCGTATTTGCCGGCGGCGACTGCGTCTTCGGTCCGCGCCTCATTATTGACAGCGTGGCCGATGGCAAGCGCGCCGCGGTAGGCATCGACGAGTTCCTGCGCGGTTCACAGCATTCCGACCCGATCGTGGAAGTCGAAGTGCTTGAGCGCCATCGCATGCCGCTGGAGCTGCTCGACCTGACCCGGCCGCCGATCCCCATGCTGCCTCTCAACCGCCGCACCGGAGTTACTGAAGTTGAGATCGGTTTCGATGAAGAGGCCGCGATGGCCGAGGCGCAGCGCTGCCTCCACTGCTGGGTCAACACCGTCTTTGAAGGCAACGCTGCAGACGCCACCTCTTGCATTCTCTGCGGAGGCTGCGTCGATGTCTGCCCGGAGAATTGCCTGGAACTGGTCTCGCTCGACCGCATCGCATTCGACGAAACAACCACCCAGCAGCTCGCCGAGGTTCGCGACCTGCTTGGCGTTGAGCTGGACGACATCCAGGCAGAAGAACTCGGCGTCATCACGGGCTCAGCCATGCTAAAGGATGAATCGCGCTGTATCCGTTGCGGACTGTGCGCCATGCGCTGCCCCGCCGGCACCATCACCATGGAATCGTACAACCTTGTCTCCGCGGACCCGACTGGCTTGATCTCCGTGGAATCCATCGACCGCCCGTTACGCTCGAGTCCGCCGCTGGCAGGCGCGCTGAAGAGGTAGAACATGCCCGACGAAGCACAAGCGATCACGAAGAATCTTCCCGCGGAGTTTGACCGCCGAGCCTTCTTTACCAAGATCGGCCTCGGGTCGCTGGGCATCGCCGCCGCGGGCACCATCGTCTTCTCCTACGAATACCTCTCGCCGAACGTGCTTTACGAGCCGTCGGCCATCGTCAACGTAGGCAAGGTCGAAAGCTTCGCGGTGAATTCCGTCACCATGGATGTCAACTCCGGAATCTACCTGGTGCGCGCCGATGAAGGCTATTTCGCGCTTAACGCGGTGTGCACCCACCTGGGCTGTTTAACCGCATGGAACCAGGACCTGGGCATCATCGCCTGCCCCTGCCACGGCAGCAAATTCAAGCGCACCGGCGAAAAGATCGAGGGCCCCGCGCCCAAGCCGCTGCCATGGCTCAGGATCTGGGTCAGCGACGAGGGCGACCTGATGGTCGATCGCTCCACTGAAATCCCACCACTGCAATTCTTGAGGATATGAGCATGCCCCTGAACGCCGGCCAGATGATCGACAAAGTATGCGGGAGCAGGGTGTGGCGATCGGTCTTCCGCAGCGGCACGGGCTCCAGCACGCTCCACCGCGCATTGGCCATCCAGCAGAATATATTTCTTCACCTGTTTGCCACTAAGGTGCGCAAACGCATGGTCCGCTTCAGCGCCACGTGGTACCTGGGCACGCTGACCTTCGGATCGTTTCTGATCCTGGTGATCACCGGCATTCTGCTCATGCTGTACTACCACCCTTCGGTGCCGCAGGCCTACGAGGACATGAAGGACCTGCAGTTTGTCGTATCGTCGGGACTCTTTCTCAGGAATCTTCACCGCTGGTCGGCGCAGCTCATGGTCTTCCTGGTCTTCGCGCACATGTTCAAGGTCTTCTATCGCGGCGCGTACCGCACGCCGCGCGAGTTCAACTGGGTCATCGGCGTTGTGCTCCTTCTTGTCACGCTGTTGCTCAGCTACACCGGCTATCTCTTGCCCTGGGACCAGCTTGCATTCTGGGCCATCACCGTCGGCTCCAACCTCTCCTCCGCTGTGCCGCTGGTGGGGGGCAAGATCCACTTCCTGCTGCTGGGCGGCAACCAGGTCAATGCCAATGCGCTGCTGCGCTTTTATGTGCTGCACTGCGTCATTCTGCCGCTGGCGGCCATTCTCTTCATCGCCATCCATTTCTGGCGCATCCGCAAAGACGGTGGCCTCTACGTGCAGCAGTCGGAACCAAAGCCGCAACCGGCGCCTGAAAGCGCGCTTACCGCGAAGGAGGGGCAATGAGCGACCCGAAAGACTTCGTCGCTGGCATCGACTCTGACCAGCGTCGCTCGCCCACACGCGTGGTGTTTGTCACGCGGCGCACCTCGGCGCAGGTCCGCGTAACGCAGGAAGACCAGGTGCAGACCTTTCCCGAGGTGCTCTTCCGCGCTGCGCTGGCGATCGAGCTGCTGACCATCGCGCTGGTTCTTTTTTCGCTGTTCTTCAATGCACCGCTGGAGGGCATTGCCGACCCTACCCACACACCGAACCCCGCCAAGGCGCCGTGGTATTTCCTGGGCCTGCAGGAACTGCTTCACTACTTCCCTCCGGTGGTGGCAGGCGTGCTGGTGCCCACGCTTCTGATCATCGCCCTGATCGTCATTCCCTACTTCAACATCAACATCGAAGCCAACGGCCTCTTCCTCAAGGATCACGCCAGGCGCGTGCGTCTGTTCTACCTCACGGCCCTGGGGATGCTGATCTTTCTTCTTTTCTTCCATGTCTACGTCGCAGTTGCGCCCACGGTGATCGTTACGCTGGCAATGATCGTGGCCGCCTACAGCACGCCGGATTCGCCGTCGCGGCTGCGCCGCTACCTGGCCCTGAAGCCGCTGGCTTACTGGATCATGACGTGGTTTCTTCTTGAATTGATTGTGCTCACTGCTGTCGGCACATGGTTCCGCGGCCCAGGCTGGTCCTGGGTCTTGCCCTGGAGGAGTTAAGTGCGATCGATCGGAAAGGTTGTTTCCTCTGCGTGGCAGACGCTGTTCGACGATCCGATGCGGGCATTCGGCGTTGTCAGCCTCATCCTGCTGCTGACCCTGGCCATTGCGCCGGCAAAGGATCATTTCAGCCAGTGGCACAGCTATCAGCGCAAATACCTCGCGTTGATCCGCGATCGCGGCGATGCGGTCAGCCTGCGCCGCCGCCTGGAGCCCGGCATTCACCAGATCTGGCTACCGGAGCTAGGCGTCGTGGATCGCTGCACCACCTGCCATCTGGGCCTGAAGGAGGCCAGCCTTTCCGACGTATCGCAGCAGCCGTTTCGCAAGCACCCAGTAATTCCGCACCCAGTGGATGGATTCGGATGCGTCATTTGCCATGGCGGCCAGGGACAGGCCACCACGGTCGCCGAGGCGCACCACAGCGAACGCGCCGGCGAAGAGCCGATTCTGCCCATGCGCTACATCGAATCCGGCTGCGGACAGTGCCATCAGAATGCGTTGACCGGAACTCCGCAGCTCAACCTGGGCAGGACCATGCTCACGCGCTACGGCTGTGTTCATTGCCATGCCATTACGCGGCCCGACGGCTCGAAGATTGAAGCCACTGACCATCCTCCATCGCTCGCGCATTTCGCCGACAAAACGACGCGCGAGTGGATCTTCAGCTGGCTTAAAGACCCGCAGGCCTATGCAGCATCGACCACGATGCCCAACTTCAAGCTCAGCGATGCGGACGCAAGCGACATCTCAGCCTACCTGGTGAGCAGCAGCACGCCCCAGGCGGGCGATACCGTCGTGTCCGGCACCAAGTCCGCGGCCGCTGCCGATCCCGCCGCAGGACCAACCCTCTACGGCGAATCCTTCTGCGCCTCCTGCCACGCCGTCCAGAACGCGGCTGGCAACCTGGTGGGCGGCGATGTGGGCCCGGAACTGACGCGCATTGGCAACAAGGCAAAGCCCGAGTGGCTTGCTGCATGGCTTCAGAATCCCCGCGTTTACGACGCCACCACGCCCATGCCTCACTACCGCTTCACGCCGCAGCAGATCGCAACGCTGGTTGCCTTTTTGCAGGCAAAGTCGGACTCCGATTACGGCTCGGGCGTTCATTTGGATGCGGCCACCCCGCAGCAGATCGCCCACGGACGCAAGCTCATCGTTGAACTGGGGTGCGCGGCATGCCACGAGATCAACGGCGTGCAGAAGCCGGAGAACTTCGCGCCCGAACTCAGCACCATCGGCAGCAAGCCGCTGGCGCAGATCGTGTTCCTGCCGGGCATGGAACACACGATGTCCAGTTACATCGTCGCCAAGATCCGTGAGCCGCGGGCCTTCGGCAGCAGCGTGAAGATGCCGCAGTTTACCCTCACCGCCTCGCAGACCGACGCGTTGACCACGGCTCTTCTCGCGCAAACTGCCCGCGGACGGTCGATGCCCGATAGCCTGCGTGTCGCTGAAGTTGCGGAGACCAACTACCAGCCAGCCGGGCACGCCGGCAAACTGATCACGGAGCTGGCCTGCTTCAGTTGCCATCGCTTCAACGGCAGGGGCGGCGACATGGCGCCCGATCTTTCCTGGGAGGGAAGCTCGGTGCAGCGGCAATGGCTCACTGCCTTTTTGCACAACCCCAACACCCTGCGCCCATCGCTCATCCGGCGCATGCCGCGCTTCAACCTGAGCGACAGCGACAACCTGGAATTGACGGATTACATCTTGTCCGTCTACCAGTCGCCGGCCATCGATGCGGACCTTGCGCCCACGACCACTACTCCTGAGGCCGTGGAGCACGGGCGTCAATTGTTCTATTCAAAATATGCCTGCCAGGCGTGCCACATCGTCGACACCAAGACCGACAAGGGCTATATCGGGCCAACGCTGACGCAGGTTGGCTCGCGCTTGACTCCGGCCTGGATCTACGCGTGGCTGAAAAATCCGCAGGCGCTGCGCCCCGGCGTCGCAGAACCGAACCAAAACATGAGCGACGAAGACGCCCGCGCGCTGACAGCCTTCCTGATGTCGCTGAAAGGCCCAGGCGGGCGAGGAGCGAAGCAATGATGATGCGATCGACTGCAAACTTCAGGATTCGGGCCTCCGCAGTGGTGGCGCTTCTCTTACTCGCCATGCTGGCCGGCTGCAGTCATTCAGCCCCGGCAAATGCAGGACTTAAGCCCACAGCGCAGGGAACAGCTCTCGTTGAATCCAGTGGCGGCCACCAGGTGGGCGTCACCGGCACGGCGCTCAATGATCCGCTGGTGGTGCAGGTGAATGACGATCAGGGAAACGCTGTTCCAGGCGCGCTGGTCGAGTTTCGCGGCCCTGCCGGCGTAAGCTTCGACCCCTCCGCGGTGCTGACCGATTCAAGCGGACAGGCAACTACTTCGGTTACTTTGGGGACCATCTCTGGGCGATATCAAATCGACGCCGTGACACCCGGCAAGAACAAGCCTGTATCGCTGGGCATTGTGGAAACGGCGCTCGACTACCAGGAGCGCGTCGGAGCCATTCTTGCGGACAAGTACTGCAGCCGCTGCCACGATCCCGAGTCGTCGCCTGTTCGCGTTTCCAACTACGACAACCTCGAGGTCAAGCCGCATCCGTTCACAGAGGGCAACACGTTGAACAAAATGAGCGATGCCGATCTGACATCGATCATTCTGCATGGCGGCCCGGCCTTGAATCGTTCGGCGCTGATGCCGCCCTACGGAAATACGCTGAGTGCCTCGGATGTAAAAGCTCTCATTGCATACACGCGCGCGGTGTCCGACCCCCCCTATCAGCCTCCAGGAACGGTTTACGAGCGTAAGTAGATCTGACTTTCTGATAGTGAACCGCTGCGCCCGGATGGCCGGCTAATCGGAGAGTTACTCGTGTTTCGGAAGGATTAGTTCAAGTAAACGCTGTTATTGCGGAGGCTCGCCACTTGCAGCCATCATCCACATCCCGATCCGCCGTTGCGGTGCTGTTAGCAACGGCCTTCTTCGTGATGGCCACGCTGTCTCAAGTACCTCAGAGCTCGCAGCGTGGCGCGGAAAGCCCGCCGCCTGCCTCGCCCCGCACTCTTCCCGCGCCAACCAACCTGCAGGTGTTGCCCAAAGATCTCTCCGGTCAACAAGTTCACAACATCATGGAGCAATGGGCATACGATCTTGGTGTTCGATGCGATTCCTGCCACGTCGAGGATCCAGGTAACGTTGACCCGGACGGGCGCCCGCGCCTCAACTTCGCAGATGATTCCAAGCGAATGAAGGGCACTGCGCGCATCATGTACAAGATGACCGAGGAGATCAACAGTAACTACGTCGCCAAGGTCCATGGCTCCGGCATTCCTATCACCTGCGGCACCTGCCATCGCGGCGAGATAAGTCCCGAACCGTTTACGATGCAGCCGCCCGACGGATCACCAGCCGTACAAGTCTCGCCGATTGGGGAAGAAGGTCCGCCGTCGAAATGAAAGTTTGTCACGACATTTTCGCTGTAAAGGGCACGACAAGCCGGCAATCCATCACCCACCTGCCGAAGAATGCGCCTGGGGCCTGCTCACCAGCCTATTTCGCACTGTTGCTGGGCGCGGCGATGCTTTGCACAACAGCAATGGCGGCTCAGCCAGGCCAAGCCGAGCCCGACGGCCACCAAGCGGTGCAACCGGATTCGAGCAACTTTGTAGACCCCGCTGCCTGCGCGGCCTGTCACAAAGAAGTCGTGAAGGGTATTGCCAACGATCCGCACAGCAAGCCGCCGCTCGTCGACGGCGGACAAGGCGTGACCTGCGAAAGCTGTCACGGCCCCGGCAAGGCGCACGCAAAAGGCGGCGACGTCACATTGATCTTCGACCCCTCCACAGCCACGGCCAGAGAGGTGGATGAAAAATGCCAGGCATGCCATGGCAGCAAGCACGCAAACTTTGAGCGCTCGGCCCACGGCCAGGGCAATGTGAGTTGCATCGGCTGCCACACCATCCATGCGCCCGGCGCGCCGAAGCATCTGCTCAAGATGGAGCAGCCCCAGCTTTGCTTTCAGTGCCACAGCGAGGTCAAGCCGCAGTTCTCCATGCCCTTTCACCACAAGGTTGAAGAGGGTTTGATCGACTGCACCGACTGTCACGATGCGCACGGCGCATCTGGAGAGAATACGTTGCCTTCTTCCACCTGGCAGTTCATAATGTGCACCAAATGCCACGCGCCGGCGGCCGGCCCCTACGCGTATCAGCACCCCGCGATCAAGGCTGGAAGCTGTACTTTCTGCCACTTTTCGCACGGGGGACCGAATCACAAGATGCTCATTCAAGCCGACGTAAACAAGATCTGCCTGCAATGCCACTTGCCCTCGCCCAACTCCACCACAGGCCTGCCTGCCGTGCCGGAGCACGTTCAGTCAGCACAGAGCCAGTCGTGTGTCAGCTGCCACGCAAGCATTCACGGCTCCAACACCAGCGACGTGTTTCTGAAGCCCTCGCAGGGAATGACCGGGCATTGACAAGCCGGCCGGAAATCTGGAAATGCACTGGGGACGGAATTTAACGGCTCCGGGCTGAGCCTTCCGCTGAACATCAACGACAGTTTTGGGTCATGGAGCTATTAGCTCCTTTAAAGCATTTTTGCTTTTACTGTAGACTTCCGTGCCCCATCCTTTCCGCGTTTTCCTGCGGAAAGGGTGGGACGCCAGGAAAAGTCCGGTCTACACTATTTCCGAAAATGCTCTAGAACAGTTATTGCCGTACTCGTGGCGTATTAGTGTGCAACGCTTAAATGCCTGTATCGATCTGGGGGACGCGCTGGATCAGTTGGAACTCGACGTTGCGGACGCCGGCAACTGAGTGCGTACCTTCGAAGCGAGCGGGAGGGTAACGTAGATTCTTGCTCCTCCGGTTTCTCGATTCGAAGCAGTCACAGTTCCACCATGTGCGCGTGCTACCGCATCGACAAATGCCAATCCAAGTCCGTGCCCGTTCGAATCACGTCCCTTTACACGGCGCTCGAATACATGGAGGAGCACCTCCGGCTCGAATCCTGGACCGTCATCCTCGAGAGCCAACCATGCTGCATCTTCCTCGCTTCGCAGTTCAATTGTGAGCGTGCAGGAGGCCGGCAAGTGCTTCAGCTCGTTATCGAGGAGATTGGCAATCATGCGGTGAAGCAGCGCCGCGTCGGCAAGGATTCCGACGGGACCGCTGCTATGCAAACTGACCTTTAAACCCCTCTCTGAGAGGGAGGGTTCGTAGAGATCGAGCATGGCCTTTAGGAGGCTGTCAAGATCAATGTGACTTCGCGTGAGTCGAAGGGCGTCCGCTTTGGCTTCGGCAACATCGAGCGATTTATTCAAGAAATCGGTAAGTCGATCCAGCTCGTCAATGGCGGAAACAATCGGTTCGGTCTGCTCCCCGTCCGCGGATTCCGACAACGACATCTCGAGTTTTCCACGGATGGCCGTCAAAGGGCTGCGCAAGTCGTGAGCCAACGAATCTGTGATGGTATGCAGTTGGTGGACAGAATTCTCGATCCGATCGAGCATGCGATTGAGAGTGAGAGCCAGGTGGCTGATTTCATCGTTTCGTTTGGTCGTGGGCACCCTGGCGTCGAGATCGGAATGGCCGATGCGTGAAGCGGCTTCAGTAATCCTGCGCACATGGCTCAGCATGCGCCGAGTCGTCAGAAAGACAATGCCGAAGCCGAGTAGAACGATAAGAAGGTACAACAGGAAAAAACGCAAACGCAGGTTTGCGAGCACGCGCAGCTCATCTCGTTCCGACAGACCCAGAAAGATATGGCTGCCGTCGTCAATGCGGAGCGAAGCCACGCGAAATGGGACCGAGAACCCTGGAACGTGCAGATCGGTTGGATGATCCTTTGAAATTTTGATGGCATTGATCGCCTTCAGATGGGCCTCGCCGCTGCCTGCGCCCACCCATAACTTGAGCGAGCCGTCGCTGCCCGATTGCAGAAAGAACACAGAATCGTCAGCGCCGCTCTCATTGGGCAGCTTGTTGGGTACTTCGCGGGCGGCCAGCTCTGCAACTTCTCCCACGACACGGTCATAGAGGGCATCTTTCGGAGTTCGCTCGGCGACATCGCCCAGCACCTCGACTTCACCCGACAGCCACGCATCGCTGCGGCGCTGTATATCGCCTGCCATAAAGCTTTGCAGAAAGATAAAGACCACGATGGTGCCGCAGGCAAATGCAAGGGTTGCCCACAACGAGATGCGCCAGGCGGCGCTGCGCATTGGCGGACTACCTGTCCTTAAGGACATAGCCTACTCCTCGCATGGTTCGAATCAGCTGCTGCTGGCCCGGGCCGTCCACTTTGCCACGCAGGCGATAGATGTGCACGTCGACTACGTTGGTGTCGGGCTGTATGCGCATGCCCCAGACCTGATCAAGAATCATCGATCGCGTGACGACGCGGCCAGCATTTCTGCACAGATACTCCAGGAGGACGAACTCTTGCTGGGTCAGTTGCAGAACCTTTCCGCCTCGTGTTGCTTCGCGTCTCAAGAGATCCAGTTCGAGATCGAGTACGCGCAGCCGCGTAGCTTCGCTGGCTGCCGGTGTGTTGCGCTTGAGCAGGTTTCGCAGGCGGGCCAGCAACTCAGCCAGCGCGAACGGCTTGGTCAGGTAGTCATCTCCACCCTGCTCCAGTCCCCGGACGCGATCGTCGACCGAACGGCGAGCAGACAGAATTAAGACGGGGGCCTTCACGCCCAATTGACGCAAGCGAAGGATCAAGCTGATTCCGTCCTGATCGGGAAGACCAAGATCGACGATGAGTATGTCGAATGTGTTTTCGATGGCTAAACGCTCAGCGGTCTTGCCGTCCGGCGCAGTCTCTACCTGGTAACCGGCTTCATCAAGCGACCGGCGCAGGAAACTCTGTATATCAATTTCGTCTTCAACGAGCAGAAGGCGCATGAGGGGATATTAGTTCATCCGGAGCGCCCTTTTACAGTGCCGCCGCTCTGGCTTGCGGTCTTGGTTCGACAAATGATGCCCATTTCACCCAGATGAACGCATTGTCATCCAGGTGTTCGATCCCCGTTATCTCCGTTCAATATCCTTAAACGCAAGTCTTCTTAAAACCCATACACCGAACCCGGTCGTACAAACATAGAACCGAATCGGAAAGAATCGCATTTCGCTACTTCGTAAAGATGAACGAAACGTCATGCAGTTGGGCCTTATTTCACGCTTTCCAAGCACACCTGAATTCGTCTCAACGGTAAATTGAAGTCTCTGGAACCGCGGCAGCTGTACCGGAATTCTCAGGTTCACAGAGTCCATCCTTCTACAGCTCTATCGAGGATCAAAGTGCATTCGGCTTATGTTATGGATCAATTGGACACGGATTTTCTTGCGGAAGCATTCAGTTCCTCATTGCCTCTGCCTTCGGTCCTAGACCCGAACTTCGAGTGTGCGCTTCGCCATGTGCTCGACAATCCGGGAAGCCTGATCCGCCCCAAGCTGGTCTTCCAAATGGCGACCGCGTACGGACTCGATCGGGCTCATGCTCAAGAGCTCGCCGTTGCGCTCGAGTATTTCCATACCGCTTCTCTCCTGTTCGATGACCTGCCATGCATGGATAACGCCTTGGAACGGCGCGGCGCTCCCTGCACGCATCTTGTATTCGGCGAGGAAGGCGCCATCCTTACCGCGCTGGCCTTGATCAATCGCGCCTACGCCCTCACCTGGCGCGCTGTCGCAGCTTCTCAGCATGCCAGGCAGTCTGAGGCGCTTTCCTTCATCGAGAACTGTCTTGGCGTAGGAGGTTTGCTGAATGGGCAGAGCTTCGATCTCCACTACTCAACGTTGCCTCGCACGCTGAAGACTACCGAACATATTGCGCGGGGCAAGACTGTTTCCCTGATCAGGTTGACGCTCGCATTGCCGGCAATGCTGGGCGGTGCGTCACCGCGGGAGCTTAAACAAATTGAGCGGATATCGATCTTCTGGGGGCTTGGCTATCAGATTCTGGACGACCTCAAAGATGTGCTTCCGTGCTCTGCGCAAACGGGAAAGACTCCGGCGCGCGATTTGATGCTTGGCCGGCCCAACAGTGCCGCGATTTTGGGAATCGGCGGCGCCGTAAGGCGCCTGACTCGGCTTATCGATTTGGGAGACAGTGCAATGCAACGCCTTCTCGGTTTGCGGCCCAACCTTGACTTCCTGAAGAGATTACGCGGCGAACTCCAACAGGAGCTCGCCCGAGTCACACGAGATTCGTTTGTATTGGTGGAGAAGACCAAGCCGTGATCTTCCTCAAGTTGATTGTCAACAACCTGCGCCGGCACCACATCCGCTCTTTGATCAGCGTGGCTGGAATCGCCTTCAGCGTTGCGGCAATGCTGACGGTGGTCACGATCCTCCAGGGAGCGATTGGCATGTTCTCAAGAATCCTTTCGAACGACAGCGAGATCATCGTCTTCGAGCGGGATGTTTCCGATCTCTTCTTCAGCAATGTTCCGACAGACGCCGCTGCGCAAATCTCGAGTTGGCCAGTCGTGGCGCACGCCAATCCTGTGCTTTTTGGAATCGTCTCCAGCGAAGGCCATCCCATTATCACTTGCTTCGGCGTCACGCCCACCGACGCGCGGATTCAGAAGGCCGAATGGGTCCTGGGCGATCGCAGCAACTTCGCGCAGCAAACCGACGGCGTGGTGCTGGGCACGCGCGCGGCCCAGTTTCTATCCGCTACGCTCGGAAGCAGCGCTCAAATAGGTCATGCGACCTTTCACGTAATTGGCGTGCTGAAGACAGCCAATGGATTTGAGGATGGTGGGGTCTTCATGCCGCTTGCTTCCGCCCAGTCCTTCTTTCATAAGGAGGGAACATCCTCCGTGATCACGGTAAAACTGCGCAACAAAGACGGGGTGGCGAGTTTCAAGAACATGATCGCGGCGAAGTACCCTAATCTGATTGCCCTGGAGGACGCGGAGTTCACCCGCTCATACTCTCAATTCAGAATCCTCAAAGCCACGGCATGGGCCGTTGGCGGTTGCGGCCTGCTTCTCGGCGGGCTGGGCGTGGCGAACACGATGATCATGTCGGTGTTCACGCGGATTCGCGAGGTCGCCATCCTCCGCGTGAATGGGTTTTCTCACATGCAGATCGGAGGAGTCATCTTTGGCGAGTCGGCGGTCGTATCTGCTTTCGGCGCGGTAGCGGGGCTGTTGTTTGGAACCTGTTTTTTGTATGCGCTCAAGCTGATTCCCGCCCTGGACGGCTACGTCGATACAAACCTTCATCCGCTGCTCATGCTGGTTGTGCTTTTACTGGCGTTGCTTACCGGCGTTGCCGGTGCGCTCTATCCGGCCGTCTACGCGATGCGAATTCGCGCGGTGGAGGCGCTTCGATTCGAATGAAGCCCGTATTTCAAGACGAATTGGAACGGCGCATCGTCTTACGCGCAGTGGATCTCTGGAAGAGTTACGACGAGGGCGCGGTCGCGGTTCTCAAAGGTGTGGATTGCGAGATCCTGGCAGGTCAGACGGTGGCTCTTTGCGGACCCTCAGGTTGCGGCAAGAGCACGCTGCTGCACTTGTTTGGCGGACTCGATTGGCCCGATCGCGGACTGATTGCGGTCAACAGAGTCGAGATCAATCGGCATTCGGATCTCTTGCGCCTCCTGCGTCACGAGATCGGTTTCGTCTTTCAGCTTCATAACCTTATTCCCGATCTGACTCTCGCAGAGAACTGCCTGATCCCCACGGTTGCCGCGGGCATTGATCGCCAGGACGCAATGACGCGCCTCGGGGAACTTGCCGAGCGCACCGGGCTCAGTCATCGGCTCAACCACCGCATTCAAAAACTCTCCGGCGGAGAGCGCCAGCGTACAGCTCTCTGCCGCGCACTGATGAATCGGCCGAAGATTCTGCTTGCCGATGAACCGACAGGCTCACTTGATGAAGAAGCCAGCAACGTAGTTTTTGATCTTTTGCTCGACCTTGTGGCGACTGAGGGGGCAAGCCTTTTAATGGCCACTCACGACCGCAGCCTTGCCACGCGTTGCGACCGTTTGGTGGAAATGCACGATGGAAAGATCCTTGAACATGCATACGCCCATTGAGATCCAATTGCCGCGCCAGGATTCGCGGGCCGTCGCCAATGCTGCCTGGCACAGCCTCTTCTGGCTCGTCGTTGCGAATGCCGTCGGAGTGCTGATTGCAATCCTGCTGCTCTTTCCCGCTCTCAACAAACAATTGGGCGAGTGGACTTATGGCCGCTGGATGATGGTGCACATGAACCTTGAACTCTATGGCTGGACCAGCCTTCCCCTGGTGGGCTTTCTCTTCAAGGTCTACGGCGCGGATCGCGGCCCCACCGCAAACTGGTGCCGTCCTGTGTTGTGGTTGTGGTCCGCGGCGCTGGGAGCGGGTGCGTTCTCCTGGCTCTCAGGACATTCCAGCGGCAAGCTCTTCCTCGACTGGAGCGGATACACGCGCGTGTTATTTCCAGATGCGCTTCAGGCGCTTTGGCTGCTGCTCGTCATCGCCCTGATTAAACGCTGGAGGGATTCCGAAGAAATCCCGGCGGCGGCATTGGCGGCAAAAATGGCCGGACTTGTGATTCTGCTGGCGGTGCCATTTGTCATTTACATTGCCTCCAGCCCCAACAGCTATCCTCCTGTGAATCCCAATACAGGCGGTCCGACAGGCGCAAGCCAGTTGGAATCATCCTTGGCGATCGTGGCGATTCTGCTTATGCTTCCCTTCGGAATTGCACATCGCAAACCGGAAAAGTCCAGAACCATTGCCGGCAGCTGGCTCGTTCTGGCTGCGGAGTCGATCCTCTGCGTAGCATTGGGTCGCGCCGATGTCGGCCATCGCTTGCCGGCACAGTTTCTTAGTCTGGGCAGCATTCTTGTGTGGCTGCCGCTGGTCCCCGCTTACTACTCGGCCTTCGAATGGCGCCTGGAGACGCGCCGTTGGCGGCTGGCGTTCCTCTGGTGGTGGTCCGCCATGGTGGTCACCGGGTGGGCCTTTCTTCTGCCCGGCGTGCTTGACCACTTCAAATTCACCGACGGTCTCGTCGGCCACTCATTCGTCGCCATGGCCGGCTTTACGTCGAGCCTGATTATCTTTGTCATGGTGCAGCTTCTGGGCGAGGACGGATGGATCTTCAACCGGACACGTCCCTTTTATTGGTGGCACGGCAGCGTCATTGCCTACGTCTTGCTGATGACCGCATCAGGCTGGCGTGAAGGCTTTGATCCCACCTTTACCATCGCGCCAGGCGTTGAGCGCAACATACTCTACGCTCTCCGCCTCATTACCGGAATCCTGTTGCTCGCTGCTTCGCTCGATTGGTTTCGCGATGCTTCCATTCTGCTTCGCGAGTCCAGACCCACTTCCATTCAAACTCCGCAGGAGATGACAGTATGAATCGTCCGATACTCCTTGGTTACCAGTTGCTGATTGCGTGTTCAGATACCTCAACCGGCGCGCTTCTGATGGTTGCGCCTCAGTTCACGCTGCGGCTGATGGGCTTGCGCGCACCATCTGACTCGCTCATCTACGTTTCCTTCATCGGCGCATTCGTCTTGTCCATAGGCCTCGCCTGCCTTTACGGCGCCCTTCTGGTTTATCGCGGGGGCTGCCGCGCAAGGCTTGAAATCGTTTGGCTGCTGACAGCTTTCACGCGCGCGAGTGTGGCCATTTTTGTGATGGGGCAGCTTCTCGCAAGCACGCTCGATACCGGCTGGTTGACGGTAGCTGCCGCAGACGGAGCATGCGTCCTTATTCAGGCGATTGGTTTGCGTAAAGGTTGGCTGGCTAGTGTCGCACGCTAAGTACGGCAGTGTCGGCTGGCAGGGCGCGTGCCTTGTCGCCATTACATATGTTTACTTCCTCATCTTTGCCCAGTTCGCGTTCCTAACGCGTCTCGCGCACCTGGGCGTAGCCAACGTTCACCTGAAGACTGTAATGGCAGCGATGGCAGCCGGTGGAATCCTTTTGAGTCTGCTCGCGCCGCGACTCAACTTATGGCCCTCCCCCACATTGCGGCTCCGCGCCGGGCTCTGTACGTCTGGCCTCGCGGCATTCCTGGCGCTTCTGCGTCTCAACTTTGCCGCTGCCGCGGCCGTCTCCTTTCTGATCGGCGCCGGGCTCGGGCTACTCACCGTCACTTTTGTCACGCACCTGCGCCGATTTGTTGGCGACCGCAACCCGCTCCTCGCCGTTGGCGCAGGAACCGGCACGGGCTATTTCATTTGCAATCTTCCGCGATTCTTTACCGCGTCAGCTACGGTGCAGGCCTTGTCGGCAGGCGTTCTGTGTCTCGCGGGAATCGGCATAACTTTCCTGCCTTCTCCACCGCCGCAGGAAAGTCGCGCTGTAAGTATCAAAACAGCAGTTCCCCTTTATCGGGTTCTCGCTGGCTTTACAGCTCTTGTCTGGCTGGATTCGGCCGCCTTTTTCATCATTCAGAACACTCCCGGGCTGAAGGCCGGAACCTGGCAGGGCACTCTTCATCTCTGGACGAACGGCGTGCTCCATTTTGCCGCGGCGTTGGCCTGCGCCTGGTTTTTGCGGCGCAGAGGACTTTCACCGGTACTCATCGCCGCATTTCTCGCGCTCGGCACGGCCTGTTTGCTGCTTCTCGACCCCGCGCGCACGATCCTCGCTTCCGTCTTCTATCCCGTTGGGGTCTCGCTCTACTCGGTCGCGCTGGTCGCCTATCCCTCCCTGCTCGCTCCCGTTGCTTCAACAGCGGAGCGGGGCCGAATGGCGGGATGGATCTACGCGATTGCCGGCTGGACAGCCTCCGCAATGGGGATCGGGATGGGGCAGAATCTTGGCTATATTCCGCCGCTCTTTGTCGCTGCTGCCGGCGCGGCTCTTTTGGTGCCGCAGTTGCATACACTTGCCCGGCGGCGCAGTCGCGAGTTGGCGCTCACCGGATTCGTATTGGTTGCGGCCTTCCTGGGCGACCGGATTCTCAGCACGCTTCATCCGTCCCCACAACTTACTCAAGTCGAGCGCGGCCGCCAGGTCTACATTTCTGAAGGATGCATTCACTGCCACTCCCAATATGTGCGGCCCAACTCCTCTGATGTTCCGATGTGGGGGCCGGTCGAGTCGATCCAGCAGATCCGGCTGCAACATCCGCCTCTGATCGGCAACCGCCGTCAGGGCCCCGACCTCACAAACGTTGGTGCGCGTCGCTCGGAGCTATGGCTCACGGCTCACTTCTACGATCCCGCTGAGGTCAGCGGAGCTTCCATCATGCCTGCGTATGGCTTTCTCTTTCGCGATCAACGCGGCTCCGACCTTGTCGCCTATCTCGAAAGCCTGCACGGAACAGACACGTCGCAACACCTGGACCAGGAGAAGCTGTGGCAACCTTCCGCCGCCGCGATAGCACAGGCGAATGCGACTGACGGCGAATGGCTCTACCGTCGTGACTGCTCCACTTGCCACGACGCGGATGGAGCTACGCGTCGCGCCTGGCAGTCGAGCTTCAAACATCTTCCTTCCGAACTTCTAAATGGGCCGTATGTTTATCTATCGTCCTCAGATTCCCAGCAGCAACGCTTCACTCGTCTTGTGCAGATCGCCAGATTCGGCATTCCCGGAACTGATATGCCGGGACACGAATATCTGCCGGATCAGGACATTGCTTCCATCAGCCTTTGGTTGACGCAAGCCATCGCGCAATCGACCCACAAACCATAAGTACGCACCCTGGAGAAGAACAATGAAGAAATACGCGCAGGCTTATACTCTTGCCATACTGCTCGCGACTGCTGCTCTTGCAGCCGCGCAACATCAAACCTTCACTATCAATCCCGATACGAGCCAGGTGGCATTCACTCTGGGTGGCAGCGGGCACCACGTGCAGGGTACATTCCATGTGCAGAGCGGATCGATTGACTTCGATCCCAGCGCGCAGAAAATATTTGGCTCAGTGATCGTTGCGGCCGGAAGCGGCAACAGCGGAGAACCTAGCCGCGACAAGAAGATGAACACCGACGTCCTCGATACGGCTCACTTTGCCGAAGTGTCATTTACACCCAGCAGCTACCAGGGGAAAATTGCGCCCTCGGGCGACTCAACCATCCAGGTCTCCGGCATCTTCACCCTGCATGGCACTCCGCATGACATAACCGTTCCGATACAGATTCACATCGACGGAGCCAACCTGGCGGTAAAGGGACAATTCACCGTTCCTTACGTCAAGTGGGGGCTAAAAGATCCAAGCATCTTTATCCTTAAGGTGGCGAAGGAAGTCGATATTGACCTTACTTTGAACGGTCATCTGACTCCGGCGAGCTAGAGCATTGATCGCTTGTCGTGTTCAACGGCGATTCTCAGGTCTCATTTCTTCTCGCGCATGAGACCTGAGATCTACGGTTGCGAGTTGTAGCCAGGCTTGCTGCCACCGAAAAGCCGGTGGTTGATTTCGGGCCAGAATTCCTTGGCGACAAAGGACGCGGCATCGATGCCAATATCCAGACCCCATTCTGTGCCAGTATTGAAAAAGCTGCGTTCGCGAGAGGGATAGTAGAGGCTGGACAGGCCGGAAGCTGCACCCGCGCCAATTATCTCGCTGAAATTGAAAACCTCATTTGCGGAGTCGGACCGGGTGATCACGGCGCGGCTGAGAGCGTAGCCTGTTCGCTTGAAGAACCCGCCATGCCCCAATGTGTAATAGCGTGTGTCCTGGTGCGCGATCGCCGGGACGACGAATTCAACCAGGTAGTTCTCACTTGTCTGGTCGACGGCCGCATGCCAGAAGTACCTCCCGTATCCCACAGCACCCGTACCAAACTCCGGAGTCGCATTTGTCTCCAGCGAGTAGCCGGCCAGCACCGCCGGAATGAAGATCGCCGAGTAGTCGAAGGAGTCTTCAGATGCAGTGATGAACTTCTCCTTAACGGATTGTCCCGGCAGTCTCTGGTCAGTGCTTACAGCGCGAAAGTTCGGGATGATTCCAAGGATGCGCTTCGTTTGAGACGCCTGCGGAGCATCGGACAGGTTCTGGGGAGTCGGCGCGTCAGGCACGTGATTCGGACCCGACTGCTGCGGCTCGAATGCGTCCATCGCATCTGCATTGTTGAACGAATTCAGAGGCGGATCGTTGGCAAATGCTGTACGAGAATTGTCGACCGAATTTGCCAATCCGCTCGATTGCAACCCCGCATAGGGCGTTGCCGCGGCGCCAGCGAGGGTAACGCAGTCAGGTGCAGTCGAGGTACCTTGCGCCACCAGGCGGCTTGCACAGAGCAAGGCAAGCATGCAAAACAGTAAATATCGAACGTGCCAACTTGCTGCGATTTGCTGTAGCCAGGAAAGTCCCTTCATGTTTCATCTGACTGCCGAAAGAGACAAAAAAGCATCCTCATCGAGCATGAATGAACAAATCGTCATTTCGCGTTCATGATTGGGTCGTTCCGCCGATGGGTGATGCATTCGCCTGATCCCAGGTTTTGACTATTTCACCGTCAAGCGGGTCAACCCCGCGCTCGTGGCACGGAACTGGCATTTTCCTTCGGCAAACTGAAGCGTGTGAAGCGGCACTTCGGCAAGTGGTGGGACCTCGTGGGTGACACTCCTGCGAATCGGAGCCCTTACACGGTCGAGCACGAGCTCGACGCTGCGGGCGACAGGCTTCTGAACGGGCGTGGGGATTGAGCGCTCGCGGGTCAGACATGCCGGCATTCACACACCTCAGATGGCCTTAGAAACCGGCTCCGGCCGGCGCCGAAAAAGTGTGTTGCAAGTCGCTCTTTACGGAATCCTTACGCAGAGTCGATATATTAGGGCAACGGTTTTCGGCCTTTTTCGGCCTCAAAACCCCGGAAAGTGTTCAATAACTCACGATGGTTCCTCGGGGATGTGCTCATTCCGCCTTTTTCGCTGCATTTTCCCGACCGTACTTTTACAGGCGACGCTTTAGCACACAGTCGAAAGTAACCCGGGCCAATTACCTGTTCAGAAGAGCCGCGGCGGAACAGATGCAGTAGAGGTGAACGGCCGGGGATACCTTGCCGCCCTGGCCAGGTTCGGAGAACTCAGGGAGATGCTCGGCCAGATCGTGGCCAGCACAAGGAACACCGACCACTCCCTCCGCCAGCAGCGCCGCGTTCTTTACGACGCGCACAAGCGAATCAGCGCTGTTTCAAAAGGCCTTCGAAAACCCGCCCCGTAAACCCAACAATATCAACGGCCGGATCTCATCAATCCGGCCGTTCCAAAGCCTATAGCTTCAGAAACACCTCAAACCCTTCAATACAACCGGCCGAAGACTAACTTCCCATCTGGCTTCAAAAAGGAGAGGCGAATCACTTTCGCCTCACTCTTCGAGCTCACCGAGATACACCCCAAAGGGAGATAGGACCACTGCATTCAGCGAAATTACATCCGCTTGTCCCTTTGTTTTGAGGAGCGCCCTCACGTGTCCCGCCTGGATCCCGTGCTCCGACAAATGAAACGCAGCCATCTGCTCCTTGGCGGAGAAGTTGCAAATCACGATCACCGCGTGGCCTCCAGCCGATTGACGAATCCATGCCAGAATGTTCGAATTGCCGGCATCGAGCAGCACATGGCTGCCATCGCGCAATGAAGGATTCGTCCGTCGCAGCGCGATCAGGCTCTTGTACCAGTTCAGGATCGAATCCGGATCGGCCGCCTCGACTTTAACGTTTTGCGTCTTGGAGCTCGGGGGAATTGGGAGCCAGGGCGTCGCATTCAACGCGGTGAAGCCTGCATTCGCCGTATCGTCCCACTGCATCGGGGTTCGCTCGCCATCGCGGCCTTTATCTTTTGGCCAACCGGCCCGCCCCACTGGATCTTTTACGTCCTCGCGCCGCGCAGGCGGTGTGGTTACCATCCCGATTTCTTCCCCTTCATAAAGCAGGGGCGTTGCTCGCGACGCAAGTAGAACGGCTGCCAACACCTTGCCAATCTCTACGTTGTGAACGCCATCGCCATATCGATCTATAGCGCGCGGATTATCGTGATTATTGAAAACGAACAGTGGTTGCGACCCGTGGAGTTCCGTCTCGGCTTCCTCAATGTACTTGCGGAACACCGTCGCATCGAACTTGATTGAGAATCCAAGGAGCATATCCATCGCCAGGTTGAGTTCGTCGTGGTCGGCGCCTCCATACCACTTGTCTAGTGCCGCCGTCGTAGGTAAGTAGGTCTCGCCAATCAGGACGCGATCGCCGGGATACTTCGCCATCAACCCTTGAAGATGCTTAATAACGACGTGATCTTCAGAGAGGTTGTCTGTGTATTCGCGCGACAGAATCGGATCGCCGTACGCGTTTAGGCCGCCAATCTGCTTTTCGTCGCGAAGTTGAGCGTCTTCGAAGAGAGAAGGGATGGCATCCAGGCGAAACCCAGCCACACCGCGATCGAGCCAGAATTGCAGCACATTGTCCATCGCCTTCTCGACAGCGGGGTTCCGCCAGTTGAGGTCGGGCTGCTGCTTGTAGAACTCGTGATAGTAGAACTGGTGCACTGCAGGCACCCACTCCCACGCAGAGCCTCCGAATATGGATCTCCAATTGTTGGGCGGAACGCGGCCTTCATGGCAGTCCGGCCCACTCCCCGGCTTTCCATCGTTCCATACATACCAGTAGTGTTTTGGGCTGAGCCGCGAACTGGCTGCATCAAGAAACCACGGGTGCTGATCGGAGGTGTGATTCAATACCATGTCCATAACGACACGGATATTGCGCTTCTTCGCCTCCACAAACAGCCGCTCCATATCTGCCATGGTGCCGAATTGCGGGTCAATCGCTTCGTAATCGGAGATGTCGTACCCGAAATCCACCTGAGGCGAAGGATACATCGGCGAAATCCATATCGCGTCGACGCCCAGATCCTTCAGGTAATCGAGCCTCGAAATGATGCCGTTGATGTCGCCAAGTCCGTCTCCATTCGAATCCTGAAACGAACGCGGATATATTTCGTAAATCACCGCATGTTTCCACCAGGGATCGGCGGAATTAGCGCCGGTATAGGTTCCTTGTACCGCAGCCTGGGCCTTTGCGCCTGCGCAGGAGCAACTCAGAGCTACCGCGAGCAACAGGATCAGTTCCACATTCGTTCTCATCTTGTGAATCAAGTTTCTTCGGCTCCAAAAAGTGCAATTCGGGTCTGAGGTATTTTAAGAACCTGCGTGCCAGAATGACAGCGGAACGGGTGAACACTGGGTCAATTCGACAGAAAGATCGTATCCCAGTACTTCAACTGCGGAACCGTGAGCTCGAGCCATTGAGACCCGGAGTTTGAATGTCGGCTGAATGTCAGAGAGTGAAACTGACCGTCATCCACATCCGGGGATGCCCAACCAACCGCACGGACAGATTCAGGCAGGCGCACTCGGATGCGCAGGTTCTCAAGAAGCGGCGGCTCGGGGCGCTTCATGCCGATATCGCGCCAGTGTGCGTCGCTCGAACCGAGAAGGCTGATTAGATGAAGCATAGTTGTGCCGTTCCTGCGGCGGGCAATAGTCCAGATCGTGTTGGGCACGGCGAGGGTGTCGGAGGGTTGGCCATGAATCTCGACATCGACCGCAGCAGACTGCACGTCCCCGCCCAGGTAGTTCTCGTAGGCGGTTAGATAGTCGTAATAATTGCGGAGGCCGGCTCGCAGCGAGGGCGAAACAACAAGCTGCGTGTCCGCGGGGAAGTATTCACTGGACAGCATTCGATCGCCGTCGCCGAGCTCAATATGCGCGGCTCCAGAGGCAAAGATGGCGGCGTCACTAAGCAGCACGCTGGGCTCGTTGAATGGTCTGACCGGTGCGTGATCGTCCCTCACTTCCTTGCGGTTGACATAGGCCGCGAAGACAAGTCCGCCGCCAGGACGTGCAAGGTGAGCCTGCTCGGCGGTTTCGAGGATGCTGGCATAGGTTTCATGGTCTTCCCAGAGCTCGGAGTAGACAAAGTCCGCATCGGAATGCGCAACCTGATCCTGGCCATAGGCGTTGACCGTGTTAAAGACTATAGATTTGTTTAGGGCAGCCCGCGCATTGTTGATGAAGGATCGGAAGCCGGCAATGTAATCCACCCTCGAACCGTCCAGCGCGTAGCCGCCCTTATCGCCGTAGGTGTCGACGTGCCAGCCATCGAAGGGGTAGACCTCGAACAGTTCGTGCATCTGGCCAAAGAGATAGCACTGCCATCCTGCATCGTTCTGATTCATGTAATAGAGAAAGTGAGTGGACCATCCCGAGGCATCGAGGGGAAGAGTCTTTACGGTGGCAGCGGTCCGGGGACCATCCGCCGTAATCCATGTGGCCCATTGCAAGGGAAGTGGGTGGTCACGGCGAGTGAAGACATCCTCATAGGCGCCGTAGCTGGCGTTGTAGGCCATGGCCATCATGTTGTAGCGGTGCGCTTGGGCGATGAAGCCGGTAACGATGGGGCCTTCCACGGAGCGGCCAGCGATGTCGTTCCACGAGTCCAGAGGATGCGCCACGGAGCCGGCCAGCGGCTGATCATGACGATACTGAAAGTCGTAAAACTCCAGCCCATCGATATGAAAGCGATTCAGATCGGCGATCCACGCCTCAGGGTTAGCGCCCTCACTGGCACTGAAGTGGGCCAGATAACCGTAGCGCGGGAAGATCTTCCAATCGGGCGAGACATCGATGGCAGTGCGCCGCTCATCGAGGACTTTGCCATCGGCGCCGGTCAACTGAACGTCGACGAGGTAGCCCTGGTAGGGCTGGCCGGGCACGGTGCAGGTGAGAATCTGCGGCCCAGAGGGCGACGACTGAAGCTGGATGGGGCCGCAGTTTCCAGCGGAGCGATCAAGTTGCCACACTGTCGCGGAGAGCTGCTCGGTACCCTCGGGAACGCCATCCAGTTCGATAACCAATCGCACCGGTTCGGATGGGGCGTACCGCGCCTTGTCGGGATATGCGTCAGATATCCGCAGTGTAGAGGGGTGCGCAGGAAGAACGATCGCGAAAAACAGAACTGCAGCAAAAAGACCCCGTGAGCTCATGGGGCTAGTATGCTTGCAGCAATATCCGTGCGCTCATAAAGGTTTGCCGAAGGATTTCCAAGGATTGCTGAAGAATTTACGAGGACCCAGTTTTATGCATTACTGGAAATGGTCGACAAGCGTGAGATCGCTGGAGGCGCGGGCCAATTCAGCAAAGATAAGCCGTTTGCCATCGGGGCTCACTGACATTCCAGCCAAGGGGGTGGGTTCCTGCTTCAAGAGGTGGATGTTTCGGCTGGTCCCGGTCTCCGGATCGATGCGCTCGATCGTGTAATGGCCGTTCCGCTCGGCAAGGGAATAGAGACTGTTGCCCGATAGGGTCCAGTAATTCTGATAGCCAACTGGCGGTCCATCAAAGACCTTCCGCTCTGGGCCGCCGCCGAGCGGCATCCTCCAGAGGCCGGGCTCAGAGGAGCGCGTGAAATACAGCCAGCGGCCGTCTTCGCTTTCGAGGGCGACCATGCCGCCGCCGTTGGTTACCTGCTGCGCAGTGCCGGAACCATCGGACGGGGTTTTCCATATCTGCCAGGTGCCTGAGCGCGTAGAGCTGAAGTAGATCCACTTTCCATTGGCCGACCAACTGGGGATGATGTCATTGAAGTTTCCTGACGTGAGCTCATGGGCGGGACCGCCCATGGTGTCGGTCAGAAAGATGTGGGCATAGAGACTCGGCCTCGCGTCAAAGGCGATGAATCTGCTGTCGGGAGACCAGGATGGACTCCCCGCTGAGTAGCCCGAGGAAGTGATTTGAACGGGATCGGAGCCATCAATATGCGCGGTCCAGATCTCCTGTGAGCCCGAACGCCACGACTGAAAGGCAAGCATGGCGCCGTTCGGCGCAACGTGGGGCGACGAATCCTGCTCGCTGGAGGTGAGGATAGCAGCCTCCCGCTCAGGGTTGCCGTTGCTCAAATCCAGGCTGAGAATAGTCCAGGTGGCATTTCCATGCGAATAGACGAGCCGGCCGCCCTGCCTCGCAATGGTAGGGCCATAAGCACCATCGGTTCCGATAGGTTCATGCTCCGGAGTTCCGCCATCAACAGAAATTCGCCAAAGCGACACGGTGCCGCTCCGATTTGAAGAGAATACGATGGCGGAGCTGTCGGCGGTCCATGCCAGCCCGACAATGAGGCGGCTATCTAGAGTGAGGCGGCGAGGAGTGCCGGAAGGTAGATCCATTACGTAGACATCGCGCGTCAAGCTCTGCGGCCCCCGGACAAAAGCCAGTTTCTTGCCGTCAGGCGAAATCTGGGGGGTAAAGTCGCCATCCCAGCCCTGCGGCGGATTGGTGATGGTGCGAACTCCTCGGGTCTGCAGATTCAATTCAGTCAAAACACTTGGACCTTCCGGAGACAGCCTCTGCGGGAAGATGAGATTGCCGCTTTGAGTCCACGCAAGGCCACCGTAATCGTAGACACTGTTGACGGGCAGGACATAGACCAGGCGTTCAGAGCCGCCGATTGCCGGAATCGTGATGATCGTGCTCCGGAGGTCGTTGTGGCGAACGAATGCTATGGTGCGGCCGTCGGACGACCAGTCGGGGCTGAATTCATCGGAATCACCCGAGGTGAGACCGGCCGGCGCTTCGGAGCTCAGTTGCTTAACATATATATGACCGTGTTCCTCGCCCTCCTTTCTCCACACAAAGGCAACGGCGCTGCCATCCGGAGAAAGGGCGGGTTGAAGCTGCGAGCCGGGATAGGTGGTGAGAGGGCGGCTGACAAAGGCCTCCGGTCGTGAGACATGCCTCCTGGATTGCCACCATAGAGTGCCTCCAACGGAAGCGATGACCAGGACAGCGATGGCCGCGACGCGCCAGGCACGAGAGGAAACCGGGAGCGGAACGCCCTGTCCGCGCGCACGTTCGGTCACGGTTTCAGCCGAGGCCGGAGGAGAGGCGGAAGGTTGAGCAATCTGAGCGGCCGAAGGCGGTTGGCCGTTGGTCGAGGGCCTGATAACCGGCGCAATCAGCCGGTATCCGACCTTCGGGATGGTCTCAATGAAGTTAGGCGATCGCGGATCGTCTGTGAACGCGTGCCGCAATTCTGAGATTGCGCGGATCAGGACATCTTCACCAACAAAAACGTCGGGCCAGACGGCGCTGCGAAGCTGCTCGCGCGTGATCACTTCACCAGCCGAGGAAGCCAGCGTGACCAGCACCTGCATGACCTTTGGTTCAAGGCGAATGGTGGTGCCGTTGCGTTCCATCGCGTTGGCGCGCTGGTGAACAACCCACTCCCCGATTCGCAAGTCGCCCTGCACTGGAAAACCTCGTGGGGATTATAGATGAGCGTGATCAGGCGCGCACGATGAATCGGAATTCTGCTGAAAACGCGAAACTTACCTCAATCGGGAAAACCTCGTAAAATCGTCGCCCAATATCCATGGTCAAGGGCAGCGGTCAATCTTAGGTTGGATACCGAAATCAATCTCGACGAAAGGAAGGCAGTTAGTGTGTTGGCTTAGACATCCAGGTGATTGATCGCCATCACTGGCAGAGGTCGGGGGTATACGTAGACTCCAAGTTGGCTTTTGCAGTTTGAACACCAGGTTCAGGATTCGACTGTTGGGGAATGTGACTGGAAAGCACCCGAGATTGAGTCTGGTTATAGTTGGAACTACGCGCCAAACCCTTCCGAAGATCTGCCGATTGAAGTCGCACAAGAGCTATACAGGAGGCAATCCAATGAAGGAGTCGTACCGCAATAAAGGGCTGGAGCGCACAAGCCGCGGAAGCGGAAATGCGCAACCCTGGCCGCAATTCGTTTTGCTGGCATTGGCCTGCTTTGCGCTTCTTACGATCGCATTGCTCCCGGCCAGCGCAAATGGCCAGACCCAGGCGTCGAGCGCGATGATGTCTGGCACCATCAGTGACAAGACCGGCGCGGTCATACCGGGAGCGACCGTAACGCTAACAAACGAAAGTCTAAGCTTTCAGCGTCAGGTAAAGACCTCGGACGTGGGGCTTTATACGTTCACCCTGCTACCGCCAGGTGATTACACGTTGACGGTGCAAAAGGCTGGCTTGAGCACCTATACGCAAAAGAACATCACTCTGCAGGTCGGCCAGGCACTGGATAACCCAGTCCAGCTCAGCCTTGCAAGCGTTGCCGAAAATGTCACCGTCACCGGGGAGCCGGCGCAATTAAGCACTCAGGATGCGAACGTCTCCACCTACGTGGACAGTAAAGACATCGTTGAGTTGCCTTTGAATCAGCGCAATCTGGTCAGCCTGACGTTCCTCAATTCCGCCGTAACCAACCAGGCCCTGACGCAATGGCAGGGTGGTACTAGCGCCAACTCACCCAATGCCGATCAGGACCTCTCATTCCTGAACTTTGCTGGTAGCAGGTTCGGCGACACCGAGTACCTTCTCGACGGACACTGGGACACCGATCCGCAATGGGGCGGCATCATCTATACGCCGGGAGTGGAAGAGACGCAGGAGTTCCGCCTGCAAAGCAATAGCTTCTCTGCTCAGTACGGCTTCAGCTCGGGCAACGTCATTAACATGGTCACGAAGTCCGGCACCGACGATATACACGGCGATGCCTACGACTTTATCCGCAACAACATCGCAGATGCGCGCAACTACTTCGACACCGGTGCTCAGCCGACATTCCACCGCAATCAGTTCGGTGGAACCGTGGGCGGTCCCGTGGTTTTGCCCCATCTCTATTCGGGCCGTAAGAAGACCTTTTTCTTCGGCGCCTATGAAGGCCTGCGCGCAGCCAATCCGGTCACTTCGATCGTGACGGTTCCCACGACGGCGGAACGCGGCGGCGATTTCTCAACGCTGCTGGGTTTGCCGATCACGGGCGTGACCGATTATCTGGGCAGGCAGGTGTATGCCGGAGCCATCTATGATCCGTACTCGGCGCGCGTGGTAACGCAGGGACAGATCGACCCGGTCTCACATCTGACTGCCACCCAGACCGGCGTCATTATGGATCCATTCGGGGGAGTTGACGGATCGGCGCCGACAAACATGATTCCCGCGACGCGATTCGACCAGCTCGGTTCCACACTCCTCAAGTACTATCCCAATCCCACCAATACCGCGGCTACCAACAACTTCGTATTTAGCGGGCCCTCGCCTCAGAAGCAGGACTCCTTCAACATCCGCATCGATCAAAACATTAACGACAAGCAGCGGGCGTGGGGCCGTTTCTCAAACAGAGATGAATACAAGACCGGCGGCGTGGCGACATTTGGCGCGAATGACGCGGGGGGGCCGGGGCTGAAAAATGGCGACAACCGTTGGGATACCACCCTTGGGTATTCCAACATTCTCAGTCCCTCGCTGGTGTGGACAGTGGACGTTGGCTGGAATCGGTGGATCGAGACCAATGTTCCACAGGGGAATCCGTATGACGTGACTCAGCTCGGCTGGTTGTCCGCACTGAATGTAGGAGGCGGCGTGTTCCCGAGCGTTAACTTGAGCAACGGGTTCGCCGGTCTCGGCTCGGGCTCTCCGCAGACCGCGCCCCGCGAGGCACGCACCGTTGCCACCGACTTCACCAAGACCTCAGGGCGCCAGTTGTACACCTTCGGCTTCGACTTCATCTCCCAGTACTACAACAACCTTTCTCCGGGCAACGCAAGTCTGAACTTTGTGCAGAGCGGAACGGCCGGATTCGACCCGGTAAATCCGGGGACTGCGGGCCCGGAAACCGGCAACTCGTTTGCCTCTTTCCTGCTCGGTGTGGGTACCGGAAACTTCCAGCAGAGCGGATCGCAAACCTCCAATGCCAAAAAGATCGACTGGTATATCCAGGACGACTGGAGAGTCACCGACAAACTGACACTGAACCTGGGACTGCGATACGAGTTCCAGCCTTCGCCCACCGACCGCTTCAACAAGATGGCCTGGTTCGACGAGACCGCGGTCAACCCGATTGCGTCGATGGAAACCACGCAGCCTGTGGGAGGGGTATCTCCGGTTGCAATTACGCCTCTCGGAAAACTTGTGTGGCCAAACGGCGGCAACAACGGACGGGGAGTGATTACCGACAGCTACGCCAACTTCGCTCCGCGTTTCGGATTTGCTTACCATCCCATGGAGAAGTTGGTGATCCGCGGCGCTTACGGAATCTTCTATCCGGAGAGAGCCTCGGTGGCTTTTGATGCCAACCTGAATGGCTACACGCAACAGACGTATTGGCAGGACAAGAACAACTCGATCAGTGGCAACTCCTACACCATCACTACACCTTCCAGCCAGGCCTTTCAGTCCGGTCTGCTGCCGATCGTTGGCAATGCACTGGGTGGTCTGACCGGCGTAGGCGCAAGCATCAACGCCATTCAGCACAACTGGAAGAGCCCGTACGTGCAGGACTACACCCTTGGAATCCAGTATGCTGTGACACACAACGATGTTGTGGACGTCGCGTATGTCGGCAACCGCGGCCAGAATCTTCCGGTCGCGGGCAGCATCGACAGCAACCAGCTTCCGGATGAATACATCTCCCTGGCGGCTCAGGAGTACGCAGCCAACGGCGGCACAGACAACCCGCTCCTCGACTCGGTACCCAATCCGTTTTACTCCCAGGTCACAATCAACGCCAACGGCGGATGCGGGTTGCAGGGCCCGACCGTGCAGCGTTATCAACTCGAGCGCCCCTTCCCGGAATACTGCGACATCTACAATCAGCAGGTGCCCATCGGCAGTGACGAATATGACTCGCTGCTGGTGACCTGGACCCATCGTTTTTCGCACGGGTTGCAGGTGCTTGCATCCTATAACCGCTCCAAGTGGCTAGACGACGTCACCGGCAATGCGGCATGGAGTTGGGGAGCCTCAAACCAGGAATTTAGAGACAACACCAACATCGCCATGAACAGGTCGGTGGATGTGTCCGACGTTCCGAACAGCATGGTGGTCAGCTACATCTACCAATTGCCCGTAGGTCACGGCAAAACCTTTGGGGCGAACCTGCCCAAATCGGTCGACGCCGTTGTCGGCGGCTGGCAAATCAGCGGCGTCAGCACGTTCCGAAATGGCGTACCATTGAGCATTACCGACGACAACAACACTTCGTACTCCGCTGGCGGCGGACAGACACCGGACCAGGTCCACATGCCGCAGAAGGTCTCGCGCACGTGGAACTCTTCCGGAACCGGATTTACCTATTTCGATACAAGTGCATTTCAGCAAGCCGCCAGCTTCACCTTCGGCACCACGCAGCGCAATCTCTCGTACCTCCGCGGCCCGGGAACCGACCTAACGAACCTCTCTCTGGAGAAGACCCTCGAGCTGACGGAGAGGTGGAGAATCCAGGTGCGCGGCGACGCGTTCGATGTCTTCAATCACCCATACTTCACCAATCCTGATACCGGCCTGGGGGATTCCAACTTTGGCCAGATCTCCGGGGCATTCCAGCCTCGCGAAATCCAGGGCTCGGTCAAAATCCTGTTCTAGATGTGCCGGAATCGGGACCGGCTTTTTACTCTGCCTGGCGGAACATACTATGCTGGAAGTTCCGCCAGGCCGACACTGGAGGACGCGACGGGCACGGCACTGCCGTGCCCGCTTTTTCCGCGTCGTAGTGCAGAAGGTTTTTGAGCTCATGAATTCGTTAAACACGGCAATGAGCCGATCCTTTCCTCGTTTACACATGGGGCTGTGTGCTGCGGTCCTCGTTGCTTGTTTGCCATCTTCGACCCTAGCTCAACAGGCGCCTCCATCAGTGAAGCCGATTGAACAGATTTGGGCGGAAGCATCTGCCGCGCAACAACACCAGCAATATGCCCGGGCGGCGGATTTGTATCGAAAGATACTTGCAATGCAGCCGGATTTCACGGAAGCACAGGTCAATCTCGGCATTATGCTGCACCTCGCAGGAAAGCCTCAGGAAGCAGTTGCATGCTTTGACCAGGTACTCGAGAAGCATCCTGATCTGCTCGGGCCCAACCTCATAGCCGGACTCGACGATCTCAAGCTCGACAATCCGCGGGCGGCGCTTCCGCACCTGCAAAGAGCGGTGAATTTGAGTCCAGACAACGTCGAGGCCCGGGTGGGACTCGCAAACAGTTATCTGCAGCTTAAACAATATGGGGAGGCGCTGGACCAGTTTACGCGTGCAACAGAGTTGAATTCCCTGTACGCGGAAGCGTGGTACGGTATGGCCGCAACTTACTTGAGCATCGAGAAGGAGACCGAGAGCGACCTTCACCATTCCGCTTCTCCGTTTCGCACCGTCCTGCTGGGCGAGTCTTATCTCGAGCAGGGCCAGTTTGACAAAGGGATCAACCTGTTGAGTGTAGTGGTTGCCGGGCAGCCGGCGGTACCCTGTGCCCGGTCCGTACTTGGTTTTGCATATTTGCAGCAATCTAAGTCAGCAGATGCCGACCAACAGTTCGAAATGGATTGGAACAGCCGCTCGGGCGAAGGGTGTCTGCTTGCCAAGCTTGGCATTGCGTCTCTCGATGAGAAAAAGGGCGATACACAGGGCGCATTGCGGGAGGTCAGTGAGGCGGCCGCAATCGACCCGGCGTTTGTTGCCACGAATGCCAGTCTCTATCTGAGCAGTTTGACGGCAGGAGGCGGAGACAGCAAGGTTGCGCAAATCCTGGCAAGGCAGCAGCCGGCCCCTGTAGTATCGGACGGTCCGGAAAGCGACGCGAAAAGCGGGCATTACTCGAGATGTGCCTCAAATCTCGCTCCGAACAGGGAACAGTTGGACGTGGGGCATCTCCACCTTTTGTGCTTTTGCTCCTTTCTAACGGGTGAGGACGAAGCGGTCATGGCCGCGAGCAGGCAGATTCTCAAGCAGATCCCAACGGACCCGGAGGCACTGTACTGGCGGGTGCAATCGGCCGAACGGTTGGGACTTGCGGCAATCACACGGGCCAGCGAGCTCAATCCTGACTCTGTCTCACTTCACACGCTGACCGGAGATCTGCTTCAGGCTAAGGGCGACTTCGGCGCGGCTGCTGGAGAATACCGCAAGGCAATTGCGATCAAGCCGTCGTTCCTGGCAGCTCATCTGGGTCTGGCACGCTCCCTCAACTCCGACCATAGGACCGACGAAGCGGAGCAGGAAGTACGGAACGTGCTTGACCTGAGCCCGAATGACTCGGAGGGCAATTACCTCATGGGGGAGATTCTGGTGAATCGGTCCGAGCTGGCCAGTGCTCTGCCATTTCTGCTGAAGGCGCTGTATGCAGCACCAGAGGAACTCCCATATGTTCGTGCGGATTTGAGCAGTGTCTATGAGGATAAGGGTGAGACCACCAAGGCGATTGCGGAGCTGAAGCAGGCTTTGAGCGTGGATGTGGACGGCAGCTTCTATTACCGGCTGGGGCGTCTGTACCTCAAGATCGGGGATCGCAAATCGGCGCAGGAAGCGCTGGCTATGGCCGAGAGATTGAAACATGCAACGGATGCGGCATCGCAATTCGTAAAGTAAGCAAGCACGGGCCAGCGCTCTTGCCGCCATGTAGAAGAGTGTGCATTTAAGCTCGCTGAGTCAGTATTCGATTCCTGAAACAGCGATCAGGCGGCACAAAGGGTCGCTATCAATGACCTGAGCCTGGCAATTCGAACAAAGGGGCACCATGCGCAGGAACCATATGTTGATTCTCGTTTCTCTCGTCTTCTTTCTCTCCATCACGCTGCCTGTTCGTTCCCAGGAATCCATCGTGGCCTTGGATCTAGGCCCCGCCGCACAGAAAGCTCCAGCCGTCGAAACCGATTGGCGGGCGGGTCTCGCTGTCGATCGCTTCCTGCCGGCAAATGGAGAGAACATCCCCGTCACGCCAACTTCTGTCTCCCTCCTCTGGGATTCCTCCGCGCTCTATGTGCGCTTTCGCTGTGCAGACCCCGACCCGGTTTATCGGCAGGGTGTGCGCGTGCGCCGCTCCGATCAGGTCGAGGTGGGCCTCGTGGCTCCAGGCGGGCAGCAGCAGGATCTGTGGCAGTTCGACGCCGACGAAAGCGGCCGGGCCGTTGCTCGTCATGCAGACAAAGAAACTGAGCTCACGAGCGCAAAGATCGTGGTGGATTCTGAGAGTTGGAGCGCCGAGCTGACGATTCCCTGGACAACGATCGGCGGGCTGCCTTCTCAAGCCTTCCTGCTGCAGCTTTCACGCACGCGCGGCATCACAGGCGAAGTGCTCAGCCCCGCTGCTGCCGATTTTCACGACGGCCCGGCCGATACAACGCGCGCACCCGCGGCGATCGATCAGTTCATTGAAGTCACGCTGGGCGGAACGAAAGAGATCAAAACTGCCGCCGCCGGGCTCATTACTCTTCCTTCTGGAATGCGGCGCTGGGAGCGGCGAGCTCTTCTGCATCACATCGGCGTTGACGAGCGGAAGGAACTGGCTCGCCTGCAGCAGGAACTTCCCACACAGCCGACTACCGCCGCCAACCTTGCCGATCGCGTCCGCCTGGCAGAGCTCTGGTATGACTTGCTCGATCAGGAGGGAATGAGCTTCCACTTCGAAGGTGGCGCCTGGACGCTGGCGCCGGGAGAGCTCGACCCCTGGACCGCCCGGCACAAATTCAACGACGCCCTCAGGGGCGGCGATTTCCTTGAGGCGTGCCGGATTCTTGACTCGCTTCTGCGCCACTTCAGCCGCGCATCCGCGCTCTGGTTTGCTGACGGCACGCCAGGCGATGTCGATGACCCCGCCTGGTCTCCGCTGACCGCCATACGATCCGCTGAAATCGCAAATCATCAGCTCGTCCTCCATGCACTCACCGGCCAAAAGGATATTGACCTCTATCTTTCTTTCCCGTCCACCGGCGGCATTCGCCTGCACGGACCAGCCACTGGCTTCTTTGCGCCCCCAGACGAGTCGAGCATCCAGCTCACCCGATCCGCAACCGGAGTGCGCGTTGCGGCCAACGATCTTACCGTCGATATCGCCTTCGGCAGCTCATGGCGCATCGGCCTCTATGCCGCCGACAATTCGCAACCCCTGTGGAGCCTGGGCCACGGGGATCTAGCAGTCCTCCAGCAGAATAGCCAGATTAAAGGAGTCGATGTGCGCGGCAATCTCAAGTCGGCTGACAAGATCGTCGGCCTGGGTGAGCGCTTTGACTCTCTCGATCAGCGCGGCAAAACACTGACCCTTTGGCAAACCGACGCGTGGGACTCCACTGCAATGGGGGGCTTGAGCAATCAGGCATACAAACCGATTCCGTTCTGGCTCAACACCGCCGGATACGGCGTTTTCTGGAACACCAGCTACGAGATTCGTGCCGATTTTGGGAGCGACCTTAAGGATCGCTATCGGGTTACGGCGCATGGCCCCATTTTCGATATCTATATCTGGCGCGGCGAAGGCAACGATCTTCTGCATCAGTACACTGTTCTTACGGGACGGCCGCTCCTGCCGCCGGCCTGGGCGTTCGAGCCTTGGATGGGCGGAGGCGGCGGGCGCTGGGCCGAAGAGCGATGGGAATCTCCGACGCAAACCATGCTCGATGTCGTCGATCGCTTCCGCCAGCTCGACATCCCCCATTCCGCCATCTATGCCGAGGGCGACGCCAGCAGCGATCCTCTTCTGTATTGCCGGCTCATGCCCATGAACATCCATATTCTGACCTGGGCTCGCAGCGAGGCCCTCGGCTGGAGTATGGACAAGATCAAAGCGGCCCTCCCGTATCTCCCCACCGAGAAGCTTCCATTGATGCGCGTGCCCGATGGAGCAGCCTACAGTTTTTACCCGCCCGGCCTGCCTGACGACCAGTTCCCTTATATCGACTTCACTGACCCTCGTGGCCTCGATCTCTACCGCGCCTTCTGGAAAGAACGGCAGGACCTCGGCGTCTCAGGCAGCATGGCCGATTTCTCCGATCTCGTACCGCGCAACGCTGTATTCAGTGACGGTTCCACCGGCGAGCAGATGCACAACTGGTACGTTCACTTCTATGACCACGCCATTCATCAGGTGTTCCAGGAGCGCCACAGAGAAGACTTCATTCTCTTCGCGCGCGCTGCTGCGCCAGGAACGCAGGCGGACGCCGGACAGATGGCCGGAGACCATGCCAGCAACTTCCGCGGTTTTGATGAGTCCCTCACAGGCGGACTCAGCCTCAGTACCTCCGGGTTTTCCAACTGGGGTTCCGATGTCGGCGGGTATTTTGGAAAAGGCGACGAAGAAGTTTATCTTCGCTGGGTGGAGTTCGGAGCGTTTTCTCCGCTCATGCGCTTCCACGGAACCGAACCGCGGGAGCCGTGGTACTACAGCGATGCCGCTGTCGATACTTACAAAAAGTTCGCGTGGCTGCGCGAGAATCTTCTGCCCTATATTTACGGCTCGGCGCAGGACGCACAAGCAAACGGAACCCCTCTCATGCGCGCCATGCCGTCTGTCGCGCCGGATGAATACATGTTCGGTGACGACCTGCTCGTGGCTCCCGTCCACGCGCCCGGGGATCATCGGAGCATCATTCTCCCTCAGGGACATTGGGCCGATCTATGGTCCGGTGCGCCCGTCGATGCGGGCGCATCTGATCGGTCAGTTTCAATCGACGACATACCAGTTTTTCTCCGTTCCGGCGCTCTCATTCCGGTCGTATTAGCTCCGGACTTCACTCTCGGCGAATCGATGTCGAATGGCCGTGTGGCTGCCTTGATAGTGACTCAACCCGATCAAGGACCATCCAGCCATGACTGGAAGTTGCCCGGTGGTTCAGACGTTGTGCGCTTTAGCTCGGTCACCGACGGCAACAGCTTTGTGGTGACTGCGGAGAATTGGTACCAGCTTCAGTACGTGCTTGTATCGGGACTGCGAGCGGCGATCAAGAGCATAGCTGTCGATGGTGAGGCATTTCCAGAACTCGAAAGCCAGCAGGCAAAGTCGCTACCGCCGGGATGGAAAAAACTGAATGCCGACCAAGTGCTTGTCCGCCTTCCGCTGGGCTTGAAGCATGTGATTCGCTTCACTGAAGTGGACTCTCTCAGTCGGTGAGCGCGATTTCTGCGCTTCCGTTCGACCGTCCTGTGATCGGCCCCTCCTTTTTGGAGCCAGATGGGATGTTAGTCTTCGGCCGATTATATTGAAGGGTGTGAGGTGTCTCTGAAGCTATAGGTTTTGGAACGGCCGGATTGATGAGATCCGGCCGTTGATATTGTTGGGTTTACGGGGCGGGTTTTCGGAGGCCTTTTGAAACAGCGCTGATTCGCTTGTGCGCGTCGTAAAGAACGCGGCGCTGCTGGCGGAGGGAGTGGTCGGTGTTCCTTGTTCTGGCCACGATCTGACCGAGCATCTCCCTGAGTTCTCCGAACCTGTCCACGGCGGCAAGGTATCCCCGGCCGGCGGCATAAAGCAACGTCGCCAGGATCACGATGACTGCCAGGCAGACGAGCTGAACGATAGAGTATTCGGTCATGCAACTTTCTCCGTTGAGGTTGGTGTGGCTTCGTGGACGACGCGGTGCACGGTGGCTCTTGAGATGCCGCGTTCTCTCGCGATCTGGCCCAGGCTGCGGCCGTGCTAGCAATCGCGGAGGATGGCTTCCCGGTCGAGATCGAGCGAACGGCGGCCGATCTGGCGGCCCTCAAGACGCGCCCTTCTCATGCCGGACCTGACACGTTCGATAATCAGGTTGCGTTCAAGTTCCGCGATCGCCCCGATGATGACCACGATGGCACGGCCCAGCGGGCCGGACGTGTCGATACTCTCGCGGAACGAGATGAACTCGATATTCAGCTGACGGAACCCGTCGAGGATCTCGAGGAAGTGCCGGGTGGAGCGGGCGATGCGATCGCAAGCCCACACCAGGATCACATCGAAGCGGCCGCGGCGGGCATCAGCCATCAAATGGTCGAGACCAGGCCGTTTCGCCTTCGTACCGGAGATCTTGTCTGCATACTCTGCTACAACTTCGTAGCCGCGCTGGGCGGCTATCTGGCGCAAGTCATAGAGCTGGGTCTCTGGATGCTGGTCAACGGTGCTGACTCTCAGGTACAAGGCGGCGCGCTTCATGGCAGGCTTCAAGGATAACACACATATCTGAGATATGTGTGGTTGTCGCCGATACCTTATCCCCTGACATCGAACACGGCCTCATGGGTTACACAGAACCCCTCCGCCGCTTCATCCAGCCCGAAGGATACACACCCCAGGTCAACGAAATAGCCAACGGGAGCGGGAGCAGATCAATGCCAAGAGTGTACTTGAGCGGTGAATCCCGGCCATCCCTAGCAGGAAAAACCCCACAGGCTCTGCACAACAACGGATTTCTGATCACACAATACCGCGGGCGAGAGCCTGTGGGGTTTTTCCCGCTATGAATCACATCCAAGAGCTGGACCTAACCATCAATAACATACCGATGGCCTGAAGATCAGAATCGTCTCTTCAACTGCGGTCAATCGGCAGGGGTGACCTAAAGAGCTGAATAGCCTGAGTGTGCGATGTCATCTCAAATTACCTGGCTCTTGGGGCGTGAGACTCAACCATCCAGATCAAGAAGGGCTTCACACGTCTCCAGCAATAGAGGCTTGAGACGTTCGTGAGTACTCCAGTCACCCTGGGGCCGGAGTTCTGAGCTTGTTCTTCGGGCAGGGGTGACATGAAAAGGTCCGCTTACAGCAAATTGCAGCCTATCCAGAGCGTTCTTTCCGGCGCATCCCTTTGGCTGCAGAGCGCGTTTACTTCAGAATCTGGGCATGAACGAACAGAGGAATACCCACTTGCCGTTTGCTCAACTTTCCATGGTTGAGCGCTTTCTTTACTGCCTTGGCGCGATGGGAGCTTTAGGGCCCCTACGTGCGGGAAACACGACGGACGAGGAGCTCAAAGAGGATCTCATAAGGATCTGGGATGAGCAGAAGTTCACGCCAGCTGACGCCGCGGATTTCCCAACTATGGCTCAGCGGCTCAAGCCGCTTTTAACCAGGTACGTCGTCGAGGAGTCCCGTTTCTGGCTTCCCTTGCCACGGTCGCGGAAGAGAAGCCGGTAAAGGATGTATCCAAAACAACCCCAACCCGGGCGCCGCGGGGAAACGGCGCCCGGCTCTGCTTAGATTCCGTCAGCCATGCCGATATACTTGTCGACATGTCTCAGACCCGTGATAAACGCCGCCGGAATGACCTTGATCTGTTTGTGCTTGCGCTGATCTCTGACGAAGTTTCGACACCCTACGAATTGAAAATGACCGCCGGGCTGTCTCCCGGCGCGACGATTCCAGCACTGACCCGACTCATGGAAGAGGGCTTTGTCCTCCAGGGCAAGCCTGGTCCCCGTGGCCGCGCGGACTACAAAATCACTTCGGCAGGCCGGCGCTATCTGAAAAGTGGGTGGAAGGAACTCATCGAAGACGGCCCGAGCGGAGACCTCGACGCGGACCTTCGCGTGGCGTTGCTGGCTATCTGGTTGGGCGGCGATCGCAATTTAGCTGCGGATTTCCTGCGCCTGTCTACAGTGAAGAGGCTCAAGACCATTCAAACCATAGAAGAGCCGAACGACTCAGCTTCCCTTCAGTCGCTCGCCTTGTGGTATCGGCGTTTACGCTCAACCTCGGCGGATGCCCTCATAAAGGGCGAATCCGCCGCCGCGCTCGCGATGGCAAAGGCGTTGCCCAGAAGACCGTCGGGTAAGCAGAAGCAGGGCAGAGTGACATCCGAGTCGTAGAAGCGCGTACATCGCCCTTGTGCCGTTCGATGATGCGTCCGAAACTTTTCCACGGCACAAACTCCATCACCTGCGCAAACAGCGTCTTGCCCACGTTCATGCGGCCCTCCGGGTCGTAGAATCCCGAAAGCATCGCAAATAGGCACCACGGAATTCAAATCGTGGACGCCCACAAGTCGCTGGAAAACCTAGTCAGAAAAGAAGTTGCGGGTGGACTGTCCAAATTAAACCGGACAGTAGTGATTTTAGGTCTATCTTTTTGTCCGCCTTCGAGCACAAAACAGCCCCATTTTGGCCGTATCTGCCCCAATGAGCCCGAAAGACGAATCTTGCCTCAAATATAAGGAAGTAAGCGATTTAGAGAGGAAAAGTTGGAGGCGCGGGCCGGGATCGAACCGGCGCATAAAGGTTTTGCAGACCTCTCCCTTACCACTTGGGTACCGCGCCTTGGCAGGGCTGCCTCGTTTTCGGATAACGTTCCAATCCGCCGTAGCCAACCCGGCCTGGCGCCGGAGGGCGGTTTGGAGCGGGAGACGAGATTTGAACTCGCGACCCTCGCCTTGGCAAGGCGATGCTCTACCACTGAGCTACTCCCGCTTCGAGCGGCTCTCCAGTTCACCTTCAGTTTCCGGGGTTTGTGGCTGAAATCCCTTCAGGGAGTGGCCACTGTGCGGCGGACGCTGGCGTACTACATTCACTGGATACCACTTGCAACGCAACCTTGAGTATACCGGGCGATCCAAACCGGGTCAAACCGCGGCCAGAGGCCTCCCGGCGCCTTTTTCCTCGCGCACAATCTGCCCGTCGCGCATGTGCAGAATGCGCTCCGCAACTGCTGCCGCCTCAGGATTATGCGTAATCATCAGCGTGGTCTGGCCCAGCTCGCGATTGGAGCGCGCCAGCATCTCCAGCACCGCGGCGGAGTTCTTGGTGTCCAGGTTGCCGGTGGGCTCGTCGGCCAGCACAATCGCTGGCCGCGTGATGAGCGCGCGTGCAATGGCGATGCGCTGCTGCTCGCCGCCGCTCAGCTCGCTCGGCCGGTGCTCCAGCCGTCCCTGGATAGCGAGCATATCGCACAGGTGATCAAGATACTTGCGGTCCAGCGGCTCCTTTCTGCCGCTGATGGCATGCGCAATTTCGATGTTGCCCATGCCGGTGAGCGTGGGCAGCAGGTTGAACTTCTGGAAGACGAAACCAATGCGGTGTTTGCGCAGTCGCGTACGTTCAGCGTCGCTCAAGGAGGCAAAATCGACGCCAGCGATCGCCACGCGCCCTTCAGTGGCGCGGGTGAGCCCGCCCAGCAGGTAAAAGAGCGTGGATTTGCCTGAGCCCGACGGCCCGACGATGGCCACAAACTCGCCCGGCTGAACGGTAAGAGAAACCCCTCGCACGGCGGTAACCTGGATTCGGCCCTGCGCATAAACCTTGGTTAGATTTTCGGCGAGAATAATGGGCTGCGACGCTTGATCCGGCACAGAATCATTGTACCGGCCCAGGCCGTTTGCGTTGTAATGGTGAAGGCTGCATTTACCCGGAATTGAATAGGCCCCTGAAAATGCCGTCGCACCTGCGAGTCGGTCAAATCTCACATTGACTTCCGAGGGGACAGTTTCTACAGTCTAGTAATCCAACACAGCGTAGTTCAAGCTGGAACAGATTTAGCCGGTTTTTCGAGAGGAGCATTGACGATGAAACGAACTATAGTAGACATGAAGTATCCGAGATCGGTGGAATACTCAGCCGACACAAAATCCCTTAAAACACTTGTTCTCGCCGTTTTCTGCGTTCTCGCAATCATGATCGCGCCTGCCGCGCGTGGCCAGGCTACGGGAAGTTTCTCCGGCAATGTCATCGACAAATCCGGATCGGGCATTCCTGGCGCAGCTGTGACAGTCACTTCCCAGGCAACAGGTCAGGTTCGTGCTGCGAAAACGGACGACGCGGGGCATTATCTTGTTCCGTTGCTTCCCGTTGGCGTTTACACCGTTCATGTGGACGCAGCGAGCTTCCAAAGCGCGGAAACAAGAGAGTTGCGGCTGCAAGTGGACGAAGCCAGGGAACTGGACTTCACGCTCGTGCCGGCTACTGTGGTGACCACTGTCGCGGTTTCAGCCGACGCGGTTACCGTGGAGACGGCCACTCCCTCTCTCGGCCAGGTGATCACTTCGGAACAGGTGGCGGAGCTGCCCCTGAATGGCCGCGATTTTGTGCAACTGGCCACGCTGACGGCCGGCGCGACGGCTGAGACGAATCCCGGCAGCTTTTTCACCCAGGGCAGCGACAGCGAAGTAGCCGCTCGCGGTTCCTACTCCCTCTCAGTCGGCGGCTCGCGGCCCAACAGCACCGACTGGCTCCTCGACGGCGTCGACAATAACGAGCTCACCGCGGGCGGCATCGGAGTCTTCTCCTCCATCGACGATATTCAGGAATTCAAAGTACTCACCTACACCTACTCCGCGGAGTTCGGCACCCGCGCCGGCCCCACTGTTCTGGTCACCACCAAATCCGGCTCCAACGACTATCACGGCTCGCTTTTTGAGTTCGTCCGCAACACCGACCTCGACGCGAGGGGCGACTTCGACACTACGACTCCGAAATTCAATCTGAACCAATTCGGTGGCTCCTTTGGTGGGCCCATCCGCCACAACAAAACGTTCTTCTTTGTCGACGGCGAGCAGAAGTACCAGCGTGAAGGAATCACCTTCACCGGCCTGGTTCCTTCACAGGCAATGATCAACAACGGCGACTTTTCAGCCGACCCCTGGGGCAATGCTCAAACCGGCCTCGTCATCGTCAACCCGAATATGGTCTGCAATCCCGGAACGGCCTGTGGCCCAAGCAACAACCCCTATTTGACGAACCCCAGCATTTATCCCAACGTCTACTTCCAGTGCGACGGGGCAGGGAATGCCATCATGGCAAACTCCGATGGCCTCCAGTCCCAGGGAACTCCCTGCAACAAGATCCCCTCCAACCTGTTCGACAAGGTCGGCCAGCCCTTGATGCAGCAAAACTATCCCCAGCCCAACGGCGGCAGTGCCGCCTTGGGATACAACTATGTGAGCGAGCCCGTCCGCAAGCTGAACGAGACCAAGTTCGATGCTCGTCTCGATCAGACTTTCTCCGGCAAAGACAATGCCTTTGCGCGGTTCAGCTATGACCAGGCGTTCTCCTATGTCCCCGGAGGCGGCCTGGGTTCGGGCCTGGCCGAGGGCAATGCCTTCGGCAGCAATGAGACCCTCATCAACCACGGCCGCAACATCGGCATCGGCTGGAGCCACGTTTTCTCGCCCACCACGCTCAACCAGGCCACCGTGGGATACGACCGCATCTTCGACTACATCGCCTCGCTGGATAATTTCACCTGCGAATCGACAATTCTGAACATTCCCAACGCCGATCTCGGCTGCTCCTCCAGTGGTTCTCAACTCCCCGGTGGTTCATACAGTCAGGGCCTGGTCTCCACCCAACTCTACGGCGGCTATTGGTCCCTCGGCGACCGTGGCTACTCTCCGTTTCAGGGTGGTACAGACATCTACTCCTTCAAAGACGTTGTCGACCTCATCCGCGGCAAGCACGAGATTCGCACTGGCATCGATCTCCGCGTCAATCAGATGAATACCGGCACTGAAGAGTTTCAAGATGGCTACTGGCTCGTCGGTGCCTTCGGTGACTTTAGCGGCTATACCTGCCCTTCCGGCTCCACAGGTTGCGCCAGCACCGGCGGCAATACCGTGGCCGACCTGCTGATGGGCATCACTGGAGGCGCCATCCACGACCAGACGTACTACGGTCCCATTACCGGGCGCCGCTGGAAGATCATTCGCCCCTTCGTCGAAGACGACTGGCGCGTTACCCCGTCGCTCACTCTCAATCTCGGCCTTGCCTGGGACATGACCACCCCAACCACCGAGGTCCATAACCGCTTGGCAAATTACATCCCCTCCTTGGGCTACACCTCCTCATCCCCGCAAGGAACGCTTCAGATCGCCGGCCAAAACAGAGTCAGCAACTCGGCGGGCATCAACATGTACTGGGGTGCGTACGAGCCTCGCGTCGGCCTTACCTGGAAGATTCTCGGCAGCGACAAGACCGTCCTTCGCCTCGGCTTTGGCATCTATCACGATTCCTCCTGGAACCTTGGCGCGCAGGGTCTCTGGCAGAATCCGCCGATCCTCGGCGAGTCCGATCAATTCCCAACCTCTTTTTCCAGCGGTTGCGCGTTCGCCACATCCTACTGCGCCAGCTACAATCCGTTTACTGAGTTGAGCTTTACCGCTTCCACCGGCTTTACCGCCCTTCCCACTCCGCAAACCGCTGCCACATACAGCGGCACGTTCAACTACGAACCCCCGAATTTCCAGCCGGGCCGGGTTCACCAATATAACGTGAACGTCGAACGGCAGTTGCCAGGGAATGTCCTGCTCACCGCCGGCTACGCCGGTTCGACCGGCGGCCATCTGCTGGTGATCGGCAACAACCTCAACACCAACAGCCCCTCTGATTGCGGAACCGCCGGCTACTCGCTCGGCTGCAATCCTGACGGCAGTCCCTACTTCTACCCCTACAACCCGCCGAACTACAACGCGATCCTGCTCATGGGCGACGTGGGCACGTCGCACTACAACTCAATGCAGCTCAAAGCCGAAACCAAGACTCCCAAATACGGCCTGTACGCGCTGTTTGCTTACACCTACTCCAAGACCTACGACAACGGTCTCTCCGACGGCCTGGGTTCGGAACTGAGCGCTCCCTATTTCCCGTTGCCTAACTGGCAAAAACTGGATTGGTCGTTGTCGCAGATCAATCTCGATCAAAGCTTCACCGGCAGCGTCATCTATGACCTGCCATTCGGCAAGGGACGGGCATTCGGGTCCGACTGGAACCCTGTAACCAACACCCTTCTTGGCGACTGGCAGGTCACGCTGATTGAAAGGGCCTTATCGGGATTCGCCGTTCCCCTAATCGACAGCTTCAACCAGTCGGGAACCACCTTCAATGCCGGCGGCAACGACAACAATTTCAACCGGCCCGATCAGGTATCCGGCTGCAATCCCTCCGCCGCCAACCATGGCCAGCACCAGTGGATCAACGCCAGCTGCTTCGTCGCGCCGCCCGCCGGCGAACTCGGCAATGCTGCTCGAGTCCCGGTCACCGGACCTGATTTCATTAACTCTGACTTCTCGGTGATCAAAGACTTTCCGTTGCCGCGTCGGGAAATGGGCGTGAACTTCCGCGCCGAGTTCTTCAACCTCTTCAACCATCCCCAGTTCGGCGCTCCGATCAGCGACATCAACGCGCCCGGATTCGGCTCGGTGAATTCAACCGTCAACAATCCGCGCCTTATGCAGTTGGCATTGAAACTGACGTTCTAACGCTCCGTCGTTCGAACGCCGCGCCACACATGATCGGCGACTTCGTCATAAGACGAAGTCGCCGATTGGCGTTTTGGGCATTGGTGCGAGGAGCTGCTCCGAGCCTTTTTACGGACCAGTGCAGTGGCTCTCGCGCGGGCGAGAGCTGAGGGCGAAAGCCGCGCCTAGGCGAAAACGTGCTTTCAGTGGCCTTAAAGGGTCTAAAAAGAGCTGGGGTGACCCCCTAAGCTGAGACAGTTTCTTTTTGCCGCACTTGCCGTTTGCTGTTTTTGGTTATGGCGAGGTTGCAGGTTTAGTGCGCCATGGCCTCAGCCGGTGAAGCGGAGTCGGGCTCTGCTGGAGAACAACCCGCCAAGGAATAGCCGGCTGGAGACTCATCGATCGGATGAGCCGGGGAGGCGGTTGGTGCCGTCTCCCCATCCCATCGATAGATTTCCCCATGCCTTGAAAAACTCATGCTGGCCGCGCCACAACCGCCAGCCAGGTTGTGCTCTATGAGCACAGCCGCCTGCTCGAACTCTTCCGGTGGCCGGTAACCCAGCGCCGAGTGCAGCCGGCAGCGATTGTAATACTGCTGTGTATAACGACAACTCGGGCCGCGAGACTCGCCGAGTCGCACGGCCCGCAAACCGGCAACAGTCACTAATTCATCAGCACCGCTTCGCGATCGTGCAGCGTCGCCCGAATGGCCGCGATTCCCGCTTCGAGATCGGGCAGCGATTTCAAGATCGCTTGAGCATCTGCGCCCGTCACCGACTTGCGCATTAGCTCGCACTGGCCCACCAGCAGCGAATCGAAGTGAATCAGATTCTGCAGAGTCGGCGCTTCAAGCCGGTACCTTTGTGTCATGCGATCATTGGCCGGCGCGGGCAGTTGATGGAGGAATTGTTCGAGCCCGGTAATCTCGCGATGCAGCCGCTCCAGCTTCTGCGCCGAGGCAACCGCCTCGGCGTCTGGAAACGGCTTGGCGCGGGTGGGCGGCGGCAAAAACTCGCGCCGGTAATCGCTCTCGGCCGCGCTCAACGCTGTTGCGCCTTCGCCCAAAAGCCATGAGGCCTTGCTGCGAACCATCTGATCGTCGGCGCGAAGCTGGTTCTCAACCTTGTAGAAGTTGTATCCCCAGCCATAAAACAGGTTGATCGCGATCTGCTCGATCTCATCGGCCGCGTAAAACATTTCGCCCGCCACTATTTGCCTCCGGTTGGGCCCGGCAGTCCTGCCTCGGCGCCAACGGAATAGAATCCCGAAGGCTGTCCGCCGATGGTGAAGGGCACGCCGGCCGCGGCGTTGGGTGCGGAGACCAGCCCCTTGTCGGCCATCTTGAGCGCGAGATAGTACCGCACCGACTCGAGGGGCGTGAGGCCGATGGCCTGCAAGGAAATGAGCTCGCGCATGCGCTCGTCCTTGGGCATGATGAGCACTTTAAGGTCGTTAAGCGTGATGCCGTAGGTTTTCAGGAATTCCGCCAGGTGGTTCTTCACCAGCTCGCGCACTTCCTGGATGTGCTCGTTGATGTCTTCCATCTTCGTCACCTGGACGATCTGGTTGATCGCCTGCTCGATCGCCGGGCCTGCATAGTCGGCCACTTCCTTGGTGTCGATAAGGTGCCCGTTGAAGGGAAGGTGAGTGATGAGCTCGAGCGCGGCCTCTTTGCTGTCGACGTGAATGTAGTAGTCCACCTGGTAAGCCATCTCGGCCATCTCTTCGCTGGTGGCCACGCCTTCGCTGCGCACCAGCAGCTTTGAGCGGTTGATGTAGATGACCTCGAAGACCCACGGCGAGCTGCCGCCGAAGAATCCCTGCGCGATGGAGCCGAGGATGGGTTTATCTGGAGTGGTGAGCGCGTATTGTCCCGTCTCGTAGACGTTCAGCACCGCGCCGCGTGACTTTAGCACGCAGAAATGATTGCTTTCAACGGTGAGCAACGAACCGGAGACGATGCTTTCGTCGGCGATTTTGACGGCCAGAACCTTGGTGCCAAGAATGTCTGTGCCATCGCTTAAGAGCGATGTAATTACCTGCCGTGCGATTGCCACGTGTTTTTCCTCCCGCTTGAATTGTCTTCGATTGCCAAGCATACTCAATGGGCCGTGTAGTGCCAAGAACAAAGAGCGCAAACGAGTAAATTATTTGGCGCGGGCATGAGAGAACTCAGGCCGAGTATGAAAGCCGCGTGAATGCAGGGTAAATTCTGAGGACTTACAGCGCATCGTCCTCAAAAAGCTCGGGCCGCGCGACTCGTCGAGTCGCGCGGCCTGGAAAGCTCAAACCTGCGCTTTACTGCACGTACACCGGCTCTTCCACCTTCGCGTGCTCCAGCAGAGTCTGGGGGTAATACGCGTTGCGGTTGTACTGCTTCACCATGCGGTTGGTGTTGAAGTACGAGCCATTGAAGGCCAGCGTGGTGCGCATCAGGCGCGCCCACTTTTCCGGCGCATCAAGATACAACGGAACCACCGCCGACTCCAGCTTGCGATACATTGACGCTGCCTCTTCCTGGTCGTTGGCGCCGTCTTCAATCGCCCATCCGGTTACGCCCTCGATGCACCCTTCGATCCACCATCCATCGAGAATCGAGAGGCTCGGCACGCCGTTCATCGCAGCCTTCATGCCGCTGGTGCCTGAGGCCTCGTAAGGCCGGCGCGGCGTGTTCACCCACACATCCACCCCTGCGGTCATCTTTGCGCCCAGTTCCCAGTCGTAGTTTTCGAGATAGAGGATGCGCAGCATGTCGTTGGAGAGACGCGCGGCCTCTTCCACCACGTGCTGGATAAGCGCCTTGCCCGGTCCATCCTGCGGGTGAGCCTTGCCCGCAAAGATAATCTGCAAGCCGCCGGCCGTATTGGCGATGGCCGCAAGCCGCGCGGGATCGGTGAACAGCAGCGCCGCGCGCTTGTAAGTGGCGGCGCGGCGGGCAAAGCCAAGAGTAAGCACCTTGGGGCTGAGCACCACGCCAGTGCGCGAGCCCACTTCGGCCAGCAGCTCTTCCTTGGCACGGGCGTGAGCAGCCAGGATCTTTGCTTCAGGCACATCGATGGCGTTGCGCAGGTATAGATTGTCGCGCCGCCACTCTGGAATATGCTCGTCGAGCATCTGCTGCACCGGCTCTGAAATCCAGGTGGGTGCGTGCACGCCATTGGTAATGGTATCGATGGCATACTCGGGGAACATGGGCCGCGAAACCTTGCCGTGCTTCATGGCAACTGCGTTGGCATAGCGTGAAAAGCGCAACGCCAGCAGCGTCATGTTGAACATGCCGTCGCGAAAACAGCCCAGTTGCTGCAGCCTGGCGGTGCGCTCGCCGCCAAGAATGCGGATCGACTGCTCGGTGGAAAAGCGGTCGTGACCGGCGGGCACCGGCGTGTGCGTGGTGAAAACGCATTGCCGCCGCACGTGCTCAATGTCGGTCTCGGTGGCCGCTCGCAACGGGCCGCCGCAAAGCTGCCTCTCAAGCAGCGCCAGCGTAAGCAGCGACGCGTGGCCCTCGTTCATGTGGTAGACGTTTACCCGCAGTCCCAGCGCATTGGCCATGCGCACGCCGCCCATGCCCAGCACAATCTCCTGCTGCATCCGGTAGTTTTCGTCGCCGCCGTAAAGGTGGTCGGCCAGACCACGGTCCCACCCGGTGTTCACCTCGAGATCGGTATCGAGCAGGTAGACGGGAACAATGTGCCCGAAGCGCCCCTTGATGTCGTAGCGCCAGGCACGCACGGTAACAATACGGTCTTCAATCAGCACCGTGACGCGCGCCGGCTCTTCCACGCAGAAATCCGCGGGGTTCCAGGGCTGCACGGTCTCAGTCTGTACGCCGTCTGGGGCAAGATGCTGCTCGAAGTACCCCTTACGGTGCAACAGGGTAAAGGCAACAAGGGGAATGCCCAGATCGGCCGCGGATCGTAGCGTGTCGCCGGCCAGCATGCCCAGGCCACCCGAGTAGGTGGGCATCTCCGGGCGTATGGCGATCTCCATCGAGAAGTAAGCTACGTGACCTGCGTTGGGAAAGATTTCGTAAGAGGATGGTTTGGTTGAAGTCGGTTGCATAGTTTATAAATCTCCGCCTCGTGCAGGACCCGGCCGGATGCTGCTTTGCCGAAGGAACCGAGCGTAAAATCACCCGGTCCTGCCTGTCCCTCATCGGAGCAAATACCAAACAAGTTTAACAAGGAACCCGGAGGCCTCGCGTCTCGCAGGCAGCGAGGTGGAAAGCGTTTTCGGAGGTGGAGGGAGAAGTGCTTTCGAATCCGCAGGATCAGGAAAACTCCCGGCCGGCGGACCTCCCTTGAGAATCACCCGGCGTCACAGCCGGTGAGCCCCATCGGACGCGTGGCAGATGTGGATCTGCGGCTTGATGCCGGTCCTGGCGTTATAGCGGCAAGCCAGTGCCTGCGCGAAGCCGGCCGCGTCTTCCTGTTCAACCAGGTTCACAGTGCAGCCTCCGAAGCCGCCGCCCGTGAGCCGCGCCCCGATAAGACCGGGCAAATTTTGCGCCAGCTCCACCATGGCATCCGCCTCGGGGCAACTGGCCTCAAAGTCCTGGCTGTAGCTGCGGTGGGCCTCTGCCATAAGCCAGCCGAGTGCCGATAAGTTGCCGCTGAGCAAGGCCTCTGCCGCGGCCACGGTGCGCAGGTTCTCGCTGATGATGTGCCTGGCGCGCAGATAGAATTTCGGCGCCATTTCGTGGCCCCATTTTTCAAGGTCTTCAAGCGTGCAGTCGCGCAAAAACTTCACGCCGGGCCGGTGGCCGGCGATGACGGCGCAAGCCGCCTCAGCCTCACCACGGCGGGTCTTGTAGTCGCCGCCGGCAATCGAATGCTTCACCATGGTGTTGGCAATCACCAGCGCCACGTTCGCCGGGATGGGCGCGAGTTTGTAGCTCAGATCGCGGCAATCGAGCAAAAGGGCGTGGTTTCGCTTGCCGCTGGCGCTGATGAACTGGTCCATGATTCCGCAGCTCGCGCCTACAAACTCGTTTTCGGCACGTTGGCACAGGCGAGCGAGCACCGGGCCCGGGTACGAAGCGCCGATGAGAGACAGAACCGCAAGTGCCGTCGCCACCTCAAGGGCCGCCGAACTCGAAAGCCCAGAGCCCAGGGGCACATCGCCCCAGAGACTCATGCTGAAGGCTGGGATCGTGTGGCCTTCGCCGGCAAGGATCTTCACCACGCCGATCGGATAGTCGCTCCAGCGATGGCAGGCCGAGGCCGGCAGAGCAGCAGCGTCAAAAACTGCTTCTTCGCCAAAGTTCTCTGACCAAATGACGATTTTGCCATCGGTGCGCGGAGAGATGGCGGCCAGCGTGGCGAAGTTGATGGCCGCCGGCATCACGAACCCCTCGGCGTAATCGGTATGTTCGCCAATCAGGTTCACGCGGCCAGGCGCAACAAAAAGAGCGGGCTCCGCATTGAAGCGGGCCTGGTGATTCGAGCAAAGGATTGCGGGATCTTGCATCGGGTTTTTTCCCTCAAAGAATGAGCCGGAGACGGGCCGAATGGCCTGATCCGGTTCTCTGGGCTTCGGGCAATTGGCAACGTTTACTTTTCTGCCCCGACAACCCCTTCCAATACTACTCTTGTGCCGCCTCGCTCAACCGTTCCCAGATCCGGCTAAGCCACGCCTCGTGTTCCGGTTTCATCAACACCGAGCGCAGGCAGGTAACTGTGCCGGACGCGACTTCGAGGTCCTCTAAGCCTGCAAACCAGGATCGGGGCAGCTGCACCAGCGCCAGGTGCAGATCACGCGCGGCGCAGGCATCAAACACCATTTGCGCTCGCTCCGAAACCTTCCGAGGGTCTGCTGCATGCAACGCCAATGCCCACACCACGATGTCCAGCTCCGGCGGGCCGGCAGCGAGGGCCACAAATCTCCCATCCCGCCGTAATCGGCCGTCAAGTTCCAGGGCCGCGCGGCGTCCGCAGGCAAGTCCGTGGGCAAACTCGCCGCGCGGCTTGAGGGGCAACAACTGCTGCGTAGCCCACAACGCCACGGCAGCAGCCCCGGCGCGGGAGCACTCCAGGCTGATCTCGCCCAGGTGCAACTCCTTTGAAGTGAAGTAAGTGTACGGAGAATCGTGTTTGTAGAACCGCCCCAACGCCGGGTCGCGGAAGAGCACGCAGCCGCAGCCGTAGGGCTGCAACCCGTGCTTGTGAGGGTCGATCACTATGGAGTCAGCCTGCTCCATGGCCGCGTAAGCCAGTCGGGCCGGCTCGTCGAGATTCTCTGGAGTCAGCCTGAAGTACCCGCCGTACGCCGCATCTACATGAATCCTGAAGCCGTATCTCTCACGCAGCGCCAGGATCTGGTCCAGCGGGTCGACCGCTCCGATGGCCGTGGTGCCCAGGGTGGCCACTACCGTGCCCACATCTCCTTTGCGGAGTTCGGTTTCGAGCGACTCCAGGCTCATCCGTCCCCGGCGATCCGCAGCCACCGGCGTAAAGTCCAGCTTCAGCACGCCGGAGATCCGGTTGTGCGTATAGTGCGCCTGGCTCGAGCCCAAAATGCGCTTCCCCGGCGCGAGCTGTCCGGCCATCCACAGTGCTTCAAGGTTGGCAAACGTGCCGCTCGAGGTCAGGTGGCCGAGGAACTCCTTCCACCCGAACATGGCGGCGATCTCTCGCACCGCTTCCACTTCCATAGCAGAGCTGGCGCGGCCCCCGTCGAGCGCGTGGTTGTTGGGATTGATCTTCATGGCCAGGGCGTAGGCGGCGCGGGCCACTGGATGCGGCGGCTTGAGCATCTGCCCGGCATAGAGAGGGTGAAAGTAAGGGTAGTTGTCGCCCAGGCGTTTCGCCGTGGCCTCAAGAACCCTCGCCATGGCCGGCTCGTCGATGATCGTCTCCGCCGACGGAAGCCCGGCAAACTGCTCGTCGAGCGCTGAAAGGGCGCCCTCAAGCAGGCGGGGAATGGGATCGTTGGCCATGGCGACCTCTCACAGTAACACAACGAGTGGGAACCGGGCTAAATCCCAAAATGAGACGAATTTCATGCAAAGAAGAGGGTTGCGGGCGGCCTCACAAAGAATTCGTGCACGGAATTTTGACAGGGATGATACACTTAGGCCAGCGTTAGATCCGAACCGGGCGTGAGCAGTACAAGCCCAACCAAGCAAGATTCTGCCAGTGGTCGCTCCGATTCCTCCAGCGCAATTCAATCCAGGAAATACGATCAAGATGGAACAAGGTACTGTGAAGTGGTTCAATGATGCGAAGGGCTTCGGCTTTATCTCGCGTCAGAACGGTGAAGATGTCTTCGTGCACTACTCTGCAATCAACTCAAGTGGTTTCAAGAGTCTGCAGGAAGGTCAAGCCGTGCAATTCAACGTTGTGAAGGGTCCCAAGGGCTGGCAAGCGGCGGACGTTCAGCCGCTCTAATCCCTGGCGGCCGGATTCCGGCAGAATCCAGTAACAGCGCGAACGATTCAACGCAAGGGCTGGGACACACTCCCGGCCCTTGTGGTATCTGGCGTGCGGCGGCTTCCAGGGCTTTTGGCAAATCAAAGTCCAAGGGAAGCACGCAGACGGTTTGTTGCGCCTGTTTGTTTCGAGGCAAATTAGCGAGATTTCGCGTTCAAGCCGCTTTCCTTCGTAGCGCAGGCTGCCGCCAATCACCATCGTGGGGCAACGAGTGCAATCGGTGCCGGCGTATTTCCCTGCGCCGGATGGAACTCCTCTTTACTCGCACACCGCTCCGGGATCCACTTGTGAGATGAGGCATTCCAACTCCACTGGTAATCGCACTCACGGGGACCACAACCCTGCCAATATCAAACAGAAGCGCTATTTCCTAAATCGCCATAGAGCCGCTATTCTTTCCCCATCACTGCTTTTAAGGCTCATGCCTCCACCGAATTCCACGCCTGACCCTGCGAACCTCCCATCCGGTTCCCCAGAACCAGCATCCGCGCCGGCGCCTGCCTCCGAATCCGGCGCTGGCCGGGCAATCATCGTTGGGGCCGGTCCGGCAGGTTTAACGGCCGCAATCGAACTCCTTCGCCACACCGAGATTAAGCCAGTGGTGCTCGAGGCCAGCCACGAGATTGGGGGCATCTCGCGCACGGTGCGCTACAAGGGCAACCGCATGGACATCGGCGGGCACCGCTTCTTCTCAAAATCGGACCGCGTGATGAGGTGGTGGCTCGAGATGATGCCCGTCGCCACCAGCGGGGGGCCAGACGCTTCTGAAATGGGGGTGCTGCAATACCAGGGTAAGCAGCGCGATGTTCCCGAGCCCGGACAGGCCCGCGATCCTGAGACCGAAGACCTGGTGATGCTGGTGCGCCAGCGCAAGAGCCGCATCTACTTCCTGCGCCGGTTCTTCGACTACCCGATCAAAATGAGCGTCGACACCTTCCGGAATCTCGGCCTGGTGCGCACCATGCGCTGCGGCTTCAGCTACCTGCGCACGACCATCATGCCCAAGCGCGAAGAAAAGACACTCGAGGACTTCATCATCAATCGCTTCGGCCGCGAGCTCTACCTCACCTTCTTCAAGTCGTACACCGAAAAGGTGTGGGGTGTGCCCTGCGACCAGATCAGCGCCGAGTGGGGCGCGCAGCGCATCAAGGGGCTCTCGCTCAAAGGCGTGGTCACGCACTTCCTCAAGAAGACCTTCGTGCCTAAACCCGCCGGCGACCTGGCGCAGAAGCAGACTGAAACCTCTTTGATCGAGCGATTTCTATATCCAAAGTTTGGGCCGGGCCAGCTTTGGGAGCATGCGGCCGAACTGGTTCAGGCCGGCGGCGGCGAAATCCATATGGGCATACGCGCCGAGCGCATTGTCGTGGACGGCAATCGCGTGGTTGCTGTTGAGGGCGTGAACGACGCAGGCGAGCGCGTGCGTTTTGCCGGCGACTATTTCTTTTCCACCATGCCGGTGCGCGACCTGGTGCGCGCCATTGCGACGGTTGAAGGCCAGGCCGTTCCCGCCGAAGTGAATGAGGTCTCTGAAGGCCTGATGTACCGCGACTTTATTACTGTGGGCCTGCTGGCTCGCAAGCTGGCTGTGAAAGAGACCGGCGGCGCCGCGCTCAAAGACAACTGGATCTATATCCAGGAGCCGGATGTAACCGTGGGCCGGCTGCAGATCTTCAATAACTGGAGCCCCTATCTGGTCCGGGACGACGAAAAAACATGGATCGGGCTCGAGTACTTCTGCAATGAGACCGATCCGTTATGGAAGCTCTCTGACGACGAGATGAAGCGCTTCGCCATCGAGGAGATTGCCAGGATCGGCATCCTGAAGGCAGAGGACGTCGAAGATGCGCACGTGGTCCGCGTACCCAAGACTTATCCCGCTTACTTCGGGAGCTACGACCGCTTCGACGTGATCCGCGGTTACGTCGACGGCTTCGAAAACCTCTTTCTGGTGGGCCGCAACGGCATGCACAAGTACAACAATCAGGATCACTCGATGTTGACCGCGATGACGGCGGTTGAGAATATCGCCAAGGGCGTAAAAACCAAGGACAATCTCTGGGCCATCAACACCGAGATGGAATATCACGAAGAAAAAGCAGCAAAATAGAGGCTGGAAACAGGAGTTCATGTTGAAGACCAGCGGCAACGGCGTCACGCTCGGCGACCGCATTGTTGCGCACGCGCGCATGATGCGGCTCGATCACAGCATCAAGCAGATTTTTGTGGCCCCGGGCATCGTGCTGGCCGTCTCGATCGGCGGAGTTCATCTCTCTGCCGCGCTGTGGGTTCGCATCCTCATCGGCCTTGTGTCGGCCACTTTGATTGCCTCAAGCAATTACGTGCTCAACGAGCTGCTCGACGCGCCCTTCGACCGTCTCCACCCCTCAAAACAATCGCGCCCCGCGGCGAGCGGCCTTGCCCACCACGGCTGGGGCTATGTGCAGTGGATCGTGTTGATGCTGGCCGGCATGGCGCTGGCCGCGCTGCTCGGATTGGGGTTCGCTTTAAGCGCCGGCGGCTTGTGGATTATGGGCTGCGTCTACAACATTCCGCCGGTTCGCGGCAAAGACGTGGCCTATCTCGATGTCCTCACCGAGTCCATCAACAATCCACTGCGCTTTTGCCTGGGCTGGTACTCGGTGGTCACCAATCTGCTTCCGCCCACGTCGCTGCTCATCTCGTACTGGATGCTGGGCTGTTTCTTCATGACCCTCAAGCGCTTCTCAGAGTACCGGCAGATCGCCGACCATGAGCGGGCGGCGAGCTACCGCAGCTCGTTTGCACACTACAGCGAGGAGACGCTGCTGAACTCCGCCACCTTCTACGCGGCCTCGTCCATGCTCTTCTTCGGCGCCTTCATCATGCGCTATCGCATCGAACTCATTCTCTCGTTCCCGGTGATCGCATGGCTCATGGCTGTTTACTTCAGCCTGTCTTTCAGGCCCGACAGCCCGGTACAACATCCCGAGCTGCTCTACAAGGAACCGGCGCTGATGATTCCTCTCACCCTCTGCATCGCGCTCATGGTGGTGCTGTTGTTTTTGAATGTGCCGTGGATCGCGTTCACCTTTCCAAAATCGGCGCCGTAAGGCTTGCGGCACGCTGCGCGTGAGCCGTTCAGTCCGGCCATGACGTCCTCATTCCCCCGCATGCGAGTCCCGGCGTTGATGGCGGACGCGAGCTCAATCATGAAGTTCATGAAGACAAACCTGACAAGCGTAAGGACGGTGGGGGCGCTGATGAAGCGATTCTGCCGTTATTTGCCGCGCGTTATATCCTAAGAAGTAACAGAAAAGCAGGGAAATTGTTTCCTTCAAGAACAATCGGGACTGCAGAGAGCAATCATGAGCACGCAAAACATCGCCATACACCTGCCTGACGGGTCAATCAAAGAAGTACCGCAGGGCACAACTCCTCTCGAAATCGCCAATGGCATCTCGTCGCGGCTGGCTGCCGCGAGCGTTGTGGCGCGATTGACTCCCCTCACCATATCGCCGGACCAAAACTCCGCCCGCGACGGCCAGCCGCCCGAAGAGTCGGAAGCCGGCATGTATGCCGCGCAGGATGCCACCGCGCCTCGCCTGGTCGACCTCAGCACTCCGATCATGGAAGACACCAAGCTCGAGCTGGTGACCGAGAGGGACCCCGATGCGTTGACGGTGGTGCGCCACTCGGCCGCGCACGTGCTCGCGACCGCGGTGCTCGAGCTTTTCCCTGAGGCCAAACTGGGCCATGGTCCGGCCACCGACTCCGGCTTCTTCTACGACTTCTATCGCGAGAAGCCGTTTACGCCTGAGGATCTTGCTGCTATCGAGAAGAAGATGGCCGAGGTGGTGGCGCGGGATGAGAAGTTTGTGCACGAGTTTGAGCCCCGCGAAAAGGCTCTCGAGGAATTCAGTCGCGACGGCGACTTCATGAAGACCCACTTTGTGACCAAGTTCACTTCAGCCGGTTCCGAGGTCAGCTTCTACCGCAACGGCAGATTCATCGACTTTTGCCGCGGACCGCATGTGCCTTCAACCGGCCGGGTGAAGGCCTTCAAGGTGCTCTCGCTCGCCGGCGCGTACTGGCTGGGCGATGAGAAGAACCCGCAACTGCAGCGCGTTTATGGCACGGCCTTCTTCTCAAAGAAAGAGATGGACGAACATTTTGTGCGTCTCGAAGAGGCTGCCCGCCGCGACCATCGCGTGCTGGGCAAGCAGCTCGATCTCTTCAGCATTCAGGAGCTGGCCGGCTCAGGCTTGATCTTCTGGCATCCCAAGGGCGCCATGATTCGCAAGCTCATGGAAGACTGGATGCGCGAAGAGTGTGTGCGCCGCGGCTATCTGCTGGTGTACTCGCCGCACGTGATGCGGCGCGAGTTGTGGAAGGTCTCAGGCCACGACGGAGTTTACTCGAAGGATATGTTTCCTCCGATGAAGCTGGACGATGCCGAATACCGGCTGAAGCCGATGAACTGCCCGGGCCACATTCTCATCTACAGGAATTCGCCCAAAAGTTATCGCGACCTTCCGCAGCGTTACGCGGAGTTCGGAAACGTTTATCGCTATGAGCGCTCAGGAACCATGCATGGTCTGCTGCGCGTGCGCGGCTTTACGCAGGACGATGCGCACATCTTCTGCACACCGGAGCAGATTGAGGGCGAGGTGCATGCGTGCCTCGACTTTGCCGAAGCGATGTTGAAGACATTCGGATTCAAGGAATATCGCGTGGAGCTTTCAACGCGCGATCCGCAGAAGGGCGGCGACTTTATGGGCTCGGCGGAAGACTGGTCGAACGCCGAGGGCGCGTTGAAGAAGGTGCTCACAGAGCGCGGGCTCAATTTCAACACGTATCCCGGCGAAGCCGCCTTCTACGGCCCTAAGATCGACGTCAAGCTGGTCGACGTGCTGGGTCGGCTGTGGCAGCTTTCAACCGTACAGTTCGACTTCAACCTGCCTGCGCGCTTCGAGCTCGAGTACGTTGGCGAAGACGGCGAGCGGCATCAGCCGGTGATGGTGCACCGCGCGCTCTTCGGCTCGGTCGAACGGTTCTTCGGCGTGCTGATTGAGCACTACGCCGGGGCATTTCCGCTGTGGCTTGCGCCGGTACAGGTGGGACTGGTGCCCATCAGCGAGCGGCACATTGCCTACGCTGCGAAGGTCGAGGCTGCGTTGAAGAGCGCAGGGCTTCGTGTTGAAACCGACGCGCGCAATGAGAAGATGAACGCCAAGATCCGCGACTTTGCGTTGCAAAAGACGCCCTACATTCTTGTCATCGGCGACAAGGAAGAGTCTGCAGGAGCGGTGAACGTGCGCACCCGCGGCAAGCAGGAGCAAGCATCGATGGGGCTGGACGAGTTCATTGCCAAAGCAAAGGCGCTGGTGGCGAGCCGGTCGACGGAGTTGTAGTCGAGCGGTCCATTCGCTCACATAGTCACTCCCTATAGCGGGCAACGTCTCCGGCTGCCTCACGCGTTAATTGCCATGCCCTCCACTGCGCCATATGCATCCAGCAACGACTCGCTCAGCGTGGGGTGGGCGTGGATGGTGAACATGAGCTCGTCGACGGTGCCCTCGAGGGTCATGACGGCGACAGCCTCGGCGATAAGCTCCGTAGCCTGTGGGCCGATGATGTGCACGCCGAGAATCTCACCGTACTTCGCGTCTGAGACGATCTTCACAAAACCGTCGTGGGAGCCGACGATGGTGGCCTTGGAGTTGCCCGCAAAGGGGAACTTGCCCACCTTGGTCTCGTGGCCTTTTTCCTTGGCTTGCGCCTCAGTGAGGCCGGCACTGCTGATCTGCGGATCGGTGTAGGTGCAGCTTGGAATGCGGTCGCGGCGCACCGGCTTGTAGCTCCGCCCCGCGATCTTTGCCATCGCAACCATGCCGCTCATCGCGCCCACATGCGCAAGCTGCGGCAGGCCGGCAACGATGTCGCCGATGGCGTAGATTCCCGGCTCGGCCGTCTCCTGCGCGTCGCTCACCTTCACAAATCCGCGGTCGAGCTCGATGCGGGTCTTGTTGATCCCCACGTCGGTGGTGAGCGGCGCGCGGCCCACGGCGACCAAAACCTTCTCGGCTTCTTTCTCCTGCGTCTTGCCATTGGCTGCGGTCCATGTGACTTTCACGCCTGTTTCAGTGAGTTCGACCTTCTCAACCTTCGCGCCCACGTTCACATCGATGCCGCGCTTGCGGAAGACGCGCGACAGCTCCTTCGAAATCTCCTCGTCTTCAACGGGAACCATGCGCGGCAGAAATTCGACGATGGTGATCTCAGCGCCAAAACTGCGAAAGATTGAGGCGAACTCCGCGCCCACCGCGCCCGCGCCGATGACGATAAGCGACCTGGGCGGCTCGGGCAGCGACAGAATTTCGATGTTGGTGAGGATACGGTCGCCGGCGGTGAGCCCTGGCAGCAGTTTGGCCTCCGATCCCGTGGCGAGGATGACGTTTTTCGCCTGGACTTGTGACTTGACGCCGGCCGTGTCCACGTCGACCGTGTGAATGCCATTTTGCGCAGGCACCGTCACTCGTCCAAAACCAGAAAAAACGGCAATCTTGTGCTTCTTCATCAGGAACTCGAGGCCCTTGACGTGCTTCGTAATGATCGAGTTCTTGCGGGTTTGCACGGCGGCCCAGTCGAGGGTGCGCGCATCGACGTTGGCGATGCCGTATTCGGCCGCGTCCTTCAGGTAGTCCCACAGCTCGGCGTTGAAGAGCAGGGCCTTGGTGGGGATGCAGCCCACGTGCAGGCAGGTGCCGCCGAGTTTGGGGCTGGCGTCAATGAGCGCGACCTTGAGGCCGTATTCGGCGCCGCGAATGGCCGCGGTGTAGCCGGCAGGCCCTCCGCCAATCACTGCCACGTCATAGATTGTGTCTGCCACGGGGAACTCCGTTCCGGGCGTTTCTGCGCTGTGGGCGGAACGCCGCAATCATGGTTAGTTTAAATGGAGGGCGCGAATCCTCGTGTCCGTCTGCTTCGTTTCGGATATGCTTTCAATTGCCGATCCGAAATAAGGAAATGGGACTTGAAAAAAAGCTTGCTCATTGTCGCCGCTACGTGGCTGGCTGGCGTAATTCTCTACGTCGTCTTGAGCGGCGTGATTGCGCGCGTCTTCGTCAACGGTATGTTGTACTGGGCCCACCAGACTGGCGCATCCAAGTTCCTTGAGTACGAATTGCGCTCACTGCATGCGCCGCTCTTTATGCTGTGCATCCTGTGGGGGGCGCTTTACGCATCGGCACTGGCTAAGCCCGAGGACTTCGGCGGCACGCCAAGAGTTCTCAGGCGCCTGGCATGGACATACGTCCTCGCACTTGCGGGCTGTTTTCTCTCAGCGGTCATAGTGTTTGTGCCTTATCCGAACTTTGGTAGCAATCTTGCGCTTTCTGTTTACCCCGGCGTCATCCTTATCCTTTCCGTCCTGTGCTTCGTTCTGGCAATCGGTGCATGGATTCGTTTGGCGTTCAGCTAGAAGCCGACCGGCCAGGCGAGATTTCTGCCGTAGCTGAACTAAAGCACTAACGCTCACGATCAACTTCTTCAATCATCTGGATCGCCTCGCGGAACGCTTCGGCATTGTCGCCGAAGCGCTCGATCCAGTGCACCTCGGGCTCGCGACGGAACCACGTCATTTGCCGCTTGGCGTAGTTGCGATGGCCTTGCTGCGCGGCGGCCACTGCGTGGGGCAGATCGGTTTCGCCGCGGATTACCTCGAGTGCCTGCCTATATCCCAGCGAGTCGAGCGCCTTGACCGGGCCGTAACGGGCGAGCAGGGTGCGGGTTTCATCCACAAGGCCCGCGGCGAACATCTCGGCGCAGCGGCGGTTGAGCCGGTCGTAGAGGCCCTCGCGGGGCGGGAGTTCCTTTCGCGGCGGGTTCAACCCGATGCGCAACAAGCGAAAGCCGGTGAGCGGGTTTTTCCCTTCGTTTTGGAGGAGATCAGAGAGACGCGACCGGCTTGCCAGACAGACCTCGATGGCGCGGATGAGCTTGGCCGTGTCGTTGGCGTGGATGCGCGCGGCGGTTTGGGGATCGAGGCGCGTGAGCAGGCGATGCAGCCAGGCGCTCCCGCGCTCTTGCGCCTTGGACTTGAGCCGTGCGCGTAACGGTTCGTGGCGCTCGGGGCCGGCGAATAGGCCTTCGGTGAGCGCGCGGAGGTAAAGGCCGGTTCCTCCGGTAACGATGGGCAGGCGCTCACGCGCTTTTATCTTTTGGAGGGATTCGCGGGCAAGGCGGCTGTATGCGCCGGCGGTGAACGGTTCGTCGGGGTTGGCGACGTCGATCAGGTGGTGCGGGACACGGGCGCGCTCTTCGATCGATGGCTTGGCCGTGCCCAGTTCCATGCCGCGATAGACGGCCACCGAATCGCAACTGACGATTTCGCCGTTGAAGCGCTGGGCGAGGGCCAGCGAGAGCGCGGTTTTGCCGCTGCCGGTGGGGCCGAGAAGAATCACGGCGAGCGGGTCAAGTTTTGGCGCAAGCGTCATCTGCGGCGTAGTCCACCTACTCTTTCCTGTTGAGCGCAGCCGACGTCCGCTCCGACCGCCAGCCTCTGACCACTGATCACTGACAACTGACCACTCTTTTTACGGGCGCCACCAGCCGGCGGGAAAGATCCACCTGGGGTTGGTGTGGAAGAGCCACCAGGCGCAGATGAGGGCCGCGACGATGAGCAAACCGAAGACCTGGTTGCGACGTGCGAGCTGCTGCTGGCGGTCGCGCGCCTGCTGCTCGGCCTGCTGTTCGAGGTACGGCTTGATGCGTAGGGACACTGTAGAGTCGCTCTGGCTCAGTTGATCATTGAACGACTTAGTATACGAGGGCCGATCCGAAAGTTGACATTTCGCGCCTGAGGAAGAAAGGGTCGCTACACGCGTCCGCGTTTGACTTCCCCCACCCGGGTTGCCGACCATAGTTCTGGCGGCGTTCTGCTGCGTACGGGGCGATCAACATCATGAAAGTCTTAATCCTTGGTTCGGGGGGACGCGAGCATGCGCTCGCATGGGCTGTGGCGCGCAGTCCGCGGGTGGCTGAGGTGGTTTGCGCGCCGGGCAATGGCGGAATGGCGCAGGGAGCGCGCTGCGTACCGGTCAACGTAAAAGATATTGACTCCATGGTGCGGCTGGCCGAAGCAGAAAAGCCCGATCTGACCATCGTTGGGCCAGAGCTGCCGCTCTCGCTGGGCATTGTGGACGCGCTGACGGACTGCGGTTTCAAGGCCTTTGGGCCCACCAAAGCCGCCGCGATGCTCGAAACCAGCAAGGGCTTCGCCAAGCGATTTCTGCAGCGGCACAACATTCCCACGGGCAGGTACGTGGTGTGCTCGAGCGGCGCCGAGCTCGAACACGCGATCGGGGCCTTTCATCCGCCCATCGTGGTCAAGGCCGACGGGCTGGCCGCGGGCAAGGGCGTCATCATCTGCGAGTCGCGGGCCACGGCGCTCGAGGCGGCGCAGGGGCTCTTCAGCGGCGAGCTTTTGGGCGAGGCGGAGCGGCAGGTGGTGATTGAGGAGTTCCTCTCTGGCGAGGAGGTGAGCTTTCACTGCCTGAGCGACGGCAAAACCGTAAAGCCACTGGCGCCCGCTCAGGATCACAAGCGCATCGGCGAAGGCGATACCGGACCCAACACCGGCGGCATGGGCGTTTACTCCACCGATACGCTGCTCGATGCCGCGATGGGCGAGTGGATTCTGAACCACATTGCGAGGCCCACGATCCGCGGCATGGCCGATGAAGACACGCCGTTCCAGGGCGTGCTTTACATCGGGCTGATGATGACGGCGCGGGGGCCGCAGGTGCTTGAATTCAACGCGCGGTTCGGCGACCCGGAGACGCAGGCGATCCTGCTGCGGCTCGACGGTGACCTTGTGGACGCGCTTGAGGCTTGCGTGGATGGCCGCCTGTCCGAGACCGAGCTGCGCTGGAGTCCCGGCGCCGCAGTGTGCGTGGTGGCAAGTTCGGCAGGCTATCCCGGCAGCTACAAAACCGGCCTGCCCATCACGGGTCTTGGCGCAGCGGCGCAGGTCGCCGATGTAGTGGTCTTTCACGCGGGAACTGCGCAAGTGGGCGGGCAGCTGGTGACCGCCGGCGGGCGCGTGCTGGGCGTGAGCGCGCGGGGTGAGTCTCTGGAGCTGGCGCTGGCTCGCGCCTACCAGGCCCTGGCTAAGATCGAATTCGAGGGGATGTATTACCGGCGCGATATCGGACATCGCGCGCTGAAAGGAAAACCATGAGCACCGAACTGGGCATCTCGCTCGCTGAACTGCTGGCCTGGAACGATGAGGCGGCGCACAAGTGGAAGAACCATCTTGAAGCCAATCCCGCACTGCTCGTGGTCGCCTGCGACATTGGCAATACCGGCAACGTGCTGGGCTTTGTCCGCCATATCTGGGGCGGGGAGCTGCGCTGGGCCAATCGGCTCGCCGGCCTTGACAGCAAGGATCTGGCAACCGGGCCGCTCGACGCGCTGTTCGCGATGCACACCGAGGCGACCGACGTCTTTCGCAGCCTGATCGACGGGCCGGAAGCAGCCTGGGCGGAGCCCTATGTGCTCGACTTCGATTGGGTTCCCGAGGACAAGCGGCGCATGTCGCGGCGCAAAATCGCCGTGCACACGCTCTTCCACGGCCATCGCCATTACGCGCAACTGGCAACGCTGGCTCGCACCGCCGGATTCCCGGCGCAGTTCCGCGGCGACCTGCTGTTCAGCTCAGCGCTCGGCTAAGCTCCGGGCGCCTGCACTGCCACCGGCGCCCGCCCTGCCTTCTGGAAACAGGACCGGCAGAGCACGGGCCTGCCCTGCGTGGGCTTGAACGGAACCGTGGTTTCGGTTCCGCACTCCGAGCACGTGGTGCGGGTCTCGGGACGCACCCTGAAGCTTCCTCGCGCGCGTTTGGCCTTGCACTGCTTGCAGTGCTTGGGGTCGTTCTTGAATTGTTTGTCGTAGAAAAACAACTGCTCGCCGGCGGTGAACACAAAGTCGGCGCCGCAGTCAGTGCACTTCAATATTCGATCGGTGAATTCCATGGCCGGCTTCCCTGAGACAGGGAGCGTCACCGAGTGCGGCCATAGCTCTTAAAGAGGCGTGCCGGTCGGGGATCCCTGTATCTCTTTCGCGATACATAACAACGCCCGGACCGCGGTCGAAACCAGCGGTGCTAGAACGTTCCCCCGGATTCAATGGGAGAGGGAAGAACCACAAACACAGAGCACAAACTCTGAGACTAGCCAGAAATTATTTCTTTGCTCAGCGCCGCCCGGGTCTTGCTTCTACCTCGCCGGCGGCCAGCATCTTTGGGATGCCCGGGCCGCCAGTGCCGGCGCTTTTGCAAAGGTTATACCTTAATCTTGCTCTTTACGAGCTTTCTTGCGATTCCGCTTGCGCGCTAAAGCCGCCTTTACGCGTTTCTTCTCACCGGGCTTCAGGTAGTAGGAGTGACGCTTGACTTCCTTGATGATGTCCTCCTGCTGTACCTTACGCTTGAACCGGCGCAGCGCATTTTCGAGCGGCTCGCCTTCCTGAATGCGAACCTCTGCCAAGTAAATCCACCTCCGAACTTGCCAGACGGCTTTGTTTATCATACTGGAGTTCGTGCCACGCGGCCAGCAATCATATTCATCCGAGCAAATAAGCTGCGATTTTCAGGAATCTGTTGCAGGTTGGTCCCTGAATTGCCTTTGGACGTCTCAATCGCAGCCCCGTACACTTTTTCTTGAGGTCTCCAATGATCCGCAGCTATCAGGGCAAGACGCCGCAAATCGCAACCGGTTGCTACATCGACCCTTCGGCCCAAATCCTGGGCGACGTGACGATCGGCGAGCGGTCGTCGGTGTGGATGAACGCCGTCGTCCGCGGCGACGTAAACTCCATTCGTATTGGCGACTGCAGCAACGTGCAAGACTGCGCGGTGCTGCACGGCCAGCGCAACCTCTACCCGGTGATTGTGGGCGACTGGGTAACCATCGGCCACAACGCCACGGTGCACGGCTGCGTGGTTGAAGACATGGTGGTGATCGGCATGGGCGCCACTGTGCTGAACAATGCGCGCATCGGCGAGGGGTGCATTATAGCGGCCGGCTCGGTGGTTCCGGAGCATACGGTTGTGCCGCCGCGAACTTTGTGGGCCGGCGTTCCCGCCAAGCTGCGCCGCGAACTCACCGACAAAGACCGGGAGCTGATCCGCGAATACGCCAGAAACTACCTGGACTACGTGGAAATCTACCTGAAGGAAGCCGAGGGGCAGCCGCTGGCGCCGGTTGAGGGGTAGCGCCTCGGCAGGGATCGGGGTTCGTCGACTCGCCCGAAAAGGGGTGGTATACCCCCCGGTATTCCCTGTAAATAAGTATTTCTTTTTCATTGAGTTACGCAATGATTAACGCCGCAAGAATAAGAAAACAAACGGCTTGCCGTCAGAGATTAGAAAAAAAGCACTTATGAGGCGGGCTTTTGCGGGTTTTGAGGGGTCGTGCGCGCGCGGAACGCATCCTGTCCGATTCCGAATATAGCGGGAGCGGGGGAAATTATCCGCAAAGAGCAGTAAAAGAGTGAAACGGTGAAGGAGTGAAACAGTTGAACGGTTGAGCAGTTGAACAGCGGGGTAAGCGGGGAGGGCGGAGCTATGGGCCGGAGGGTGCGGAGGGGTCGGCTGCCGATTCACAAGACCAGTTGGGATGAGCAATGCTATTTCCTGGAGGCAACGTGAAGGCACAGGACATTGTAGCGATGTGCGAGGCGGTTGACGCAGGCGAGTTGTCAGTGGAACTGGATGGCGGTGAGACATGGGACCAGGCTTATTCCGGAAACATGACGTTCCGGTTTGGCAACGGCATCCGGTTGTTGGTCTTCAATGACTGCGGCGAGTGGGACTACATCGACTCCTATATTGCTGCGGATGGAACACGGACGGAGGTGGACGATTGGGGTGATTCGTTGTTGTTGTTTGACTGGGAGCCCAAACATTTCGCCCGCTGGGGAATCGCGACGGGCTATATGAACGAGCCGCTCCCGGCAGATCAGCTCTGAAGATTGGGAGATCAGCGGTCATTCGGGATTGCGTGGCGGGTCAGCGGTTGATGCCGAGCCAGTAAGCGAAAATAGTGGCGCCAAATGCGGCCGCCATCGCGGCTACCTTCGGCCCTGGGTCGCCATAAATCTCGAATCCATCCACGTTGCAAAGTGCGGCCAACTGGGGCACATATTTTTGCACTACCTGACCCGTGAAGTGGGCCTCGACCGCAGCGGCGTCGACGTAGGTCTCCACAAGCCGGAAGCGCTTGCCGTCTGCGCTCGCGAACCACTCGTATCCAAGCGTGCCAGGCTCAGACTGGCTCCCCTCGGTCATTGACTGCGCGACGCTCTTGAACGCGTCGAGCTTCCCTTCGTTAACGGTCATGTTTACCGTCAGCCTGACTACTTGCTCCAACATTACGGCCTCCTGTTTCACACCTGCATGACTTCGGCTTCTTTTTTCTTGCTCAGGTCTTCCATGCGCAGGATCTCGTCGTTGGTCATCTTCTGCACCTCTTCGGCGGCGCGCTTTTCCTCGTCCTCGCCGATCTTTTTATCCTTGGCGAGCTTCTTGAGGGCGTCGTTGCCGTCGCGGCGCACGTTGCGCACCGCGGTGCGGTGCTCTTCGAGAACCTTGTTCAGGTGCTTGACCACCTCGCGGCGGCGCTCCTCGGTCATGGGCGGAACGGGGACGCGGATGACCTTGCCGTCGGAGATGGGATTGAAGCCGAGTCCGGCGGTCTGTATGGCCTTTTCCACTTCCTTGAGGATGGTGGGGTCCCAGGGCGAGATGAGGATGAGCTGCGCCTCGGGCGCCGACACCTGGGCGAGCTGATGGATGGGTGTGTGCGTGCCGTAGTAATCGACCTTGACCTGGTCGAGCATATGCACGCTGGCGCGGCCGGTTCGGGTTGCGGCCAGGTTGGCCTGGAAGTCGGTGACGGACTGATCCATGCGCCGCTTGAGGTCGCTGTAGAGGTCTTTAAGCGCCGGGTGGCCGGCCATGAAGAGTGCCATTTGAGATCGTCCTCTCTAGGCGAATTTGCCAACGGTTATTCTACAGCTTGCAAGGGGTGGGAGCGCGAAAGCGTCACGCGAAGCCTGCGGATTGCGACTGCTCGTGGGCGTGGTAGCTGGAGCGAACCAGCGGGCCGGATTCGACGTGGCGGAAGCCCATGGCGAGGGCTTCGCGCTTGAGCTCGGCGAACTCTCGCGGCGTGTAGAGGCGGGCCATGGGCAGATGATCGCGCGAGGGGCGCAGATACTGGCCGATGGTGAGGATGTCGCACCCCGCGGCGGCGAGATCGCGGAAAACCTGAATGAGCTCGTGGGTTTCTTCGCCGAGGCCGACCATGACGCCGGACTTCGTCACCCCTCCGGGGTTTAACTCTTTGGCGTAGCGCAACAGCTCAAGTGAACGCTCGTAGCGCGCGCCGGAGCGGACGACGCGATAGAGGCGCGGCACGGACTCAGTGTTGTGGTTGAGCACCTCGGGTGCGGCGTCGACGACGATCTGGATGGCCTCGCGCAGGCCCTGGAAGTCGGGGATGAGGACTTCGACGCGGCAGCCGGGGGCCTGGCGGCGGATTTCCTGAATGACGAGAGCGAAGGCGCGGGCGCCGCCGCGGTTGTCGTCGTCGCGATTGACGCTGGTTATGACGGCGTGTTGCAGGCCAAGGGCGGCAACGGCCTGGGCCACGCGACGGGGCTCGTCGAAGTCGATCGGCTCGGGGCGACCCTTGGGGACGGCGCAGAATCCGCAGCGGCGGGTGCACAGGTTGCCCAGCATCATGAAAGTTGCGGTTTTGTGGTGCCAGCACTCGCCAATGTTGGGGCAGTGGGCGCTTTCGCACACGGTGTGGAGCGAGAGCGAACGGGCGAGGGATTTGAGGCTGTGGTAGTTCTCGCCCACGGGCGCGCGGGCTTTGAGCCACTCGGGCTTGGGCGCGGGCGTGCGGCGGACGGGCTCAATCTGGACGAGATCGATCACAGGATTAATTGTAGCGGGAGGGGAATAAAAAGGGATCAGGGATCAGGGGTCAGAGGTCAGAGGTCAGCGGGGTCGTGCTCCCGACGGGGCCCTCAGCGCAGCTTTTCGCGCACCTCGGGGCGAATGAGGTAGAGGAAGAAGACCAAATTGAGCAGGCTCTGCACGATTGATGGCGCCAGATGGAGGCTAACCGCGATCCACATGTTGTAGCCGGCCAGCATCAGAACCGCGGCCAGCGCCATGGCCCAGGCCCAGCGGAAGAGCAAAAGCAATCCTCCGGCAGAAGTGAAGAAGAGGGCCGAAAAGATGAGGAAGGCGAGCGGGTAATGGTGGCCCGAGACGACGCCAACTATGATCACGCCGGCAAGGATGACCAGGTACAGCGCGATGGCGGCGAGACCGGGCAGCTGCAGCAGATCCTGCCGCGGCGAAGTGGACGCCGGCGGGGTGGATGGCGTGGTGGAGGGTTGTTCGCTCATAGCGTGTGAAGGTAGGCAAGCAAGTCGTCGAGCTGCGGGTCGTCGAGCGGTGTGCCGGGCATCATGCCGCGGCCGTGGATGATCACGTTGGTGAGGCGCTCATCGGTGGGCGGCGCGCCGGAGGGCATGGCTCTAATCTTAGTGATGGCCTGCAGGCCCGGACCGTGGAGCGGATGGGTATTGGTGGGGTAGTGGCATCGGGCACATTTGGCCTGATAAACCGCAGCGCCGCGGGCCTCCTGGGCGGTCCACTCCGAGGAGGGCTTGGAGGGAGGGAGGGAGCGGCAGCCGGTCGAAACGGCGGCAAACGCGACAGCCATTACGGGCAGCGCCAATGCAGGCAGGAATCGAGTGCGCATTTGCTTCCTATGATACAAGTCGGCCAAGCGAGAACATGTGGCCAGGCGCACAGGGCAGACAGTGAGAGCGCCTGCGCGAGTAAGATGGCCGATGGGGCCAGCGCAAGAGGGCAGGGCTGCGGCGCAATAAAGGGGCCACAATCATGGAAACTCACAAAGGAATCCTGGGCTGCATTGGCAAGACGCGCATGCTTGAGCTGCGGCAGGTTGTGCCGCGCAACGGTGCGCGAATTCTGCTGAAGATGGAAAGCGAAAACCCTACGGGAAGCATGAAAGACCGCATGGCGCTGGAGATGATTGAGGCTGCCGAGCGCGACGGACGGCTGCCGGCGGGAGGCGCGGTGGTGGAGTACACGGGCGGCAGCACCGGGGTTTCGCTGGCGCTGGTGTGCGCGGTGAAGCGGCACCCACTCCATATCGTGTCGTCGGATGCGTTTGCGCGCGAAAAGCTCGATCACATGAGGATTCTTGGCGCGAAACTTCAGATTATTCCCAGCGTTGGCGGAGGCATGACGGAGAAACTGACCCGCGACATGATTGAAGCCGCGCGGGTGGTGACGGAGGCAACCGGAGCCTACTGGACTGACCAGATGAAGAACACCGACCAGCTTGCCGCCTACCACGCGATGGCCGAAGAGATAGGTACACAGACGGGCGGAACGATGGACGCGTTTGTTGAGAGCGTGGGAACGGCTGCCTCGTTGCGCGGGATCGGCGAGGCGCTGCGGGCGCGAAGCAAGAAGGTGAAGCTGGTGGCCGTGGAGCCGGCCGAGTCGGCGGTACTCTCAGGCGGAGCGCCGGGCGCGCACAAGATCGACGGCATTGGGGCGGGATTTGTTGTGCCGCTGTGGCACGAGGGGCTGGCCGACAGGATCGAGCGGGTATCGACCGGAGAAGCAATGGACATGGCGTTCAGGCTGGCGCGTGAGGAGGGCCTGTTTGGCGGGACCTCGACCGGGGCCAACGTGGTGGCTGCGCTGCGGCTGGCAGAAGAGCTGGGCCCGGCAGCTACGGTTGTAACCATCCTTTGCGACACGGGGATGAAGTACCTGCACACCTACAGTGCGGCGCTGGGAGCGTAAGCTGAGTTACGTTCTAGTTCGCATCCGCGATGGCTTCGGCGATGCGGTCGATGGCCTGAAATTCGGCGTCGCTGCCGGGGCGGCGTCCGTTGACGAGGATGGAGAACGCGAGCGTGCGGCCACTGGCAGCGGTCAGGTAGCCCGAAAGCGCGTTGACCTCGTTGAGCGTGCCGGTCTTGGCCCACAACTTGCCCTCGAGCGGCGAGCCTTTGAAGCGGTTTTCGAGCGTGCCGTCGACGCCGCCGATGGGGAAGGCATCGCGCCACTCGGCGCCCCAGGGCTGGCGCGTGGCCCAGGCGAGCAGATGGGTAAAGGCGCGCGGCGCAACGCGGTCATTGGGACTCATGCCCGAACCGTCGTAGAGGAAAAAGTCGTTGTTGTCGATGCCGGAGTCGACGAGAAACTGCCGGACGACTCGCGCGCCCTGGGCGAAGCTGCCGTCGGAGCCCTCGGTTTTGCCGAGCAGGCGCAGAAGCAGTTCGGCGTGAAGGTTCTGGCTGGTCTTGAGGGTGACCTTGATGTCCTGGACGATGGGGACGGAAACATGCGCGCCCAGCACGCGCCGGCCCTCAATGGGAGCAGCAATGGTGATGAATTGGACGGGAGCAAGCTTGAGGGGCTGCGCGCGTTCCTCGGCAAAGTCAGCCGTGTCGGTGGAGAGCTTGTGGCGAGTCTCGGGAGTGCCTTTGACCTGCACGCCGCGCGTGAGCAGCGCCTGCTTGAAGGCGGTGGCAGCGAACTCGGCGGGATCCTCCTGGGCCATGGTAACGTGGAGGCCGGTGGGCGCGATTGTTCCCCAGGTGCGCACTGCCAGAATGCCGGGCTGCCGTTCGATTCCAGGACTCGGGCCCGGGTTGGCAGGCTGCCCCTCGGGCGCGATGGACATGTTGTTTTCGAGCGTGTAGTAGTCGACATCGGGCGACCACTCGCCGGTGACGGTTCCGGGAGCCGCGGGATCGGGCTTGAGCGTGAGACCAACGGAGTTGTCGTTGAAGGAAAGCGCTGAAACCGGTGCGCCATACGACCACTGCAAATCGTCCCATCCCCAATCTTCGCCCCAGGGCTCGTTGACAAAGTAGGAATCGTCGCCAATGACGTCACCTTCGACCTGGCGCACGCCGGATTGTTCGACCTGCTCGGCCAGGAGATTGAGAGGCGTCATGGGATCTGCTCCTGCGGAGGGCAGCTCTTTGGATGAGATCGGTGGCGGAGCTACGGCGGGAGCGGCTGCCGAGGGCTGCGCCTGGGAAGCGGTTGGCGGCGGCGCCGGTGGTACGGGTTCCTGATAGGGATACTGGCGAATGCTGATGGTTGGGTCGCCAGAGCCCAGTATGACGAGATTGCCGTGCAGAATGCCGGCTGAGTCGATATCGCCGTCGGCCACGACGAAGGTGGTCCAGGTGAGGGTGTCGACCGAAAGCAATGAGAAGGCGGCGGCGGTGGTGGTGAGCTTGACGTTTGAGGCCGGCATGAAGAGCTTTGCCTCGTTGAAGCCGTATACCTGCTGGCCGTCGAGGGTGGTCACGCTGATGCCGAATTGAGCGTGGCTGAGAGCGGGGTCGGCGAGGATGGACTCGATGCGCTCTGAGAGCGTGCCTTTGGCGAGCGGCTTGACGGCGTTGGGGCGAGGGAGCGCGCGGGTGTGGTGGGATTGCGCGGGCAGCGCCGGGGACGCTGCGAGGGTCGCTGTGAGAAAACAGGCCGCGATTCGCCGTAGGAAAACCATGCCCGGAGTGTACGGCATTTGGACCCTCCGCTTGAAGGGCCGGTTGAACTTGGTTCCGTTCAGAGATTGCTCCCAAGATGGGAGCGGTGTACATTGGAACAGCGAGCATCATCGCGCGGAGCACCTTGAACGGATTCGTTGATAACCGTGTGGAGAAGCGATTACGCAAAACGGTAAAGGAGCAACTCGATTCGTGGTATGCAATTGCGTCGCGAGCGGAGTGGAAAAACTCCGCTGAGTTGAAACAGCAGTTCAGTTCCGCCAGCGTTGTTTCATCGGAGCGGGTGGTATTCGACATCAAGGGAAACGATTATCGACTGGTGACGGCGATCGATTATGCGCACGGTGTCATGCTGGCGTTGTGGCTGGGAACTCACAGGGAGTACGACCAGATCGTCGTGACGCGTGTGCGATACGAAAAGGAGCGCTATGCGAATTCAACCGATTCGAACTGAGGCGGATCACGATGCGGCGATTGAGCGAATTGCGCAGCTGATGGGCGCGAAACCCGGCAGCGCGGCCAGCGATGAGCTTGAGGTTCTTGCCACGCTTGTGGATGTCTACGAGAGCAGGCATTTCCCGATTGACACCCCGGATCCGGTCAAGATTATCCAGTTCCAAATGGGACAGCAGAACCTGACCCGAAAGGATCTGGAACCGATGATCGGAAGCCGGGCGCGAGTTTCAGAGGTGCTGGCCGGAAAACGCGCGCTTACGTTGGCCATGATCCGGCGACTCCATGCGGGCTTGCAAATCCCGATTGATCTGCTGGTAGGGATGGAGGCCGCGGCACGAAAAAAGGTTTTGCGCCGCGGAATGCAACCGGGGACTGCGGCGTTTCGCACGCGCGGCCAGGTTGCGGCGAAGGTTCGCGGGCGCTGAGCGCATCATGACTGCTCGGTTTCGATCGATCGCCACCTGGCGGCTGCGCACGCGCAGCCTTGAGCTGGGCGCGCGCACGCTGGTAATGGGCGTGGTGAACATTACGCCGGACTCGTTCAGCGACGGCGGTTTTTTCCTTGATTCGGAGAAGGCCGTAGCTCACGCGCTCAGGTTGATGGACGAGGGCGCGGACATTGTTGACCTGGGCGCTGAGAGCACGCGGCCGGGTTCGCACGCGGGCGGGGTCGACGCGGCTGTCCACCCCTGCGACACCGGCTCTCCGAGCCACCTGTCGCTGGGGACCCCGGCGGTGAGCGCAGAAGAAGAGCAGGCGCGGCTGTTGCCGGTGCTCATAGGAATCTTGAAGGCTCGGCCGGATGCGGTGATCTCAGTAGACACATACAAGGCTGAGACGGCGCGGGCGGCGGTCGAGGCCGGCGCGGAGATCGTCAACGATGTGAGCGGATTTACGTGGGACCCATCCCTGGCCCGGGTGTGTGCGAAATTTGGTGCGGGCGTGGTGCTGATGCATACGCGCGGCCGCCCGGAGGAGTGGCGGACGCAGGCGCAGCTTGAGCCTGACGCGCTAGTTCGGACGCTGAGCGAGGGATTGGCGGCGAGCCTTGATGTGGCGCGCAGGGCAGGCATCGCGGAAGATCGCATTGTGCTTGATCCCGGATACGGGTTTGGCAAGCGGCTGGATGAGAACTATGCGCTGCTGGCGCGACAGAGCGACTTGCTTGCGCTGGGAAGGCCGCTGGTCGCAGGGTTAAGCCGGAAGTCGTTCCTGGGGCACACGCTGGCAGGGCTTTATGGTGGATCGCCAGCGCCGGTGGATGCGCGAGAGACGGCGAGCGTGGCGGCGCTGACGGCAGCGATTTTGAATGGCGCGTCGATTGTGCGCGTACACGAGGTGAGGCCAGCGGTTGAAGCGGCCCGGATTGCGGATGCGGTGTTGGCGGGATCGTCTAAAAGTTGAGCGTCTCGTTTTCCCAGGCTCCCAGATGCGAGGGACCTCCGCCCCAAGAACGAAGACCTGTCCGTTGGGACCCCGGACCTGGGGCGCCCGGCTGCGCTTGCGGCACAACCGCTCCAGCCTTCGCTCGGGCGCGCACCCAGCTTGCGCCCCAACCAGGCAGACCGGCGCCCGCGGGTTGGGTTGTGCGCGGCATGGATGGCGCCTCAGGTTGCGGGCACAGCCACCACATTGAAGTCGACCGGCCCGAACGTGGTCGCGAGCCCCTTGGAATCGGTGGCGACCACGGTCAACCAATGTTCTCCAACCAACAGCGAAGCTGCGGGATAGAGAAACTGGAATCGCGCATGGCCGTAGGCAGCGTTGTTATTGGCCGTTGCAAACACCGGGCTGGGCTTCCCATTGGTCAGCGTGCCCGCGGCCAGGTTTCCATCGATGTAAACCTTGACGTTGGCCATCGGAGAACCGTCCTGTGGATCGGCTGCCCATCCTATCACCTCGACCATGTCCCCCTGGCTCACCGTTGTACTGCCGGTCGCATTGTCCCCAACGATCAGGGGCCAGCCCACCGGATATCCCGATTCGGCAGACGCGGCAACTGTAAAGCTGACCGGGCCAAACGTCGACGAAAGCCCCAGCGAATTGGTGGCCACCACCTTCACCTCATGGTTGCCTGACGACAGTGCCGCCGCCGAAGAGAGGATCTCGAACTTGGCCTGGCCAAAAGCAGGGTTGCTGTAGTACGTTGCCAACCACGGGCTGGGCAGTCCATTGGTGAGCGTGCCGGCGTCCAGGATTCCATCGATGTAAACCGCGATATTGGTCAGCGGAGAGCCGTCCTGTGGATCGGCTGCCCAGCCCGTCACTTCCACCATGTCCCCCTGGCCCACCGTTGCGCTGCCGGTCATATTGTCGACAGCGGTTGGAGGCCAGCCCACCGGATGCCCCGCACCGGCGGTGGGCGCCACCTTGAAGCCGGCTGCGTTGGAGGTCGCGGAGAAGCCGGCGGAGTCAGTGGCCACCGCTGTCACCGTATGCCAGCCGGGCGAGAGCGCCGCCACAGACGTGACGAACTGGAACTCGGCCCGCGCATAGAGAGGGTTGTTATTGGCGGCCGCGAACAACGGGCTGTAGATTCCCATGGTGAACGTTCCGGCGGCCAGATTTCCGTCGATGTAGACCTTCACGTTGCTCATCGGCGAGCCGTCCACTGGATCGGCAGCCCACCCCGTGACCTCGACCGAGTCGGTTTGTCCCGCGGTACGGTTGAAGGTGACGCTGTCCACCGCCCCGCCGAGCGCGGCGACTGGCGGCTGATCAGACGACGTTCCATTCAGCCCGATGCTCTGCGTGGCGTAGTTGGGAGCCGCGGCATTCAGGCTGTTGTCGGTCAACATCAGCGAGCCGCTTGTGGGCCCGTTTGTCCCGCTGGCAGGGGTGGAGCTGATGGCCAGATTGCAGCTTTGGCCGGCCGCCAGCGTGCCTGCCTGGGAGGATCCCGACGTGACCAGCGGGCAGGCCGTTGCGCCACTGCCGGCAAGAGTGAAATTCGCCGGGATACTCGGATTGTTGCCCGAGGCGGGCACGGGAAAGCTCATGTCCGCGTTGCCGTTGTTTGAAACCGTCACCGTCTGCGGGCTGTCGCTGCTGGTCTGTCCCGCGTGCGTTAGAGCGAAGGTCAAGCTGGGCGGGTCGGCGTAGTCCAGCTTCGTCACAGAGGTATCGGCGACGAAGACGTTCCCGCTCCCGTCCACCGCCACGCTAACGGGGCCGTAGAGCTCGCTGCCCAGGAACAGCATGCATGAGGCGTCATCTGCCCCCGCGATGCAACTGGCCGGAATCTCCCTCACCGCACCGTTGCAGGCGGGGTCGCAGTAACCGGAATCAGCGACGAAGACGTTGCCGCTTCCGTCCGCCGCCACGCCATCGGGGTTGTTGAACCCGTTGTAAAGGGTGTTGACCGTGGTGTAGCCGCTCGCCGCCAAAATCTCATTCACCTTGCCCGAGATGAAACCGTAGGTGAAGAAGACGTTCCCACTCCCGTCCACCGCCACGCCTTCGGGCCAAGAATATTCGCTGGCCCAGAGGGTCTTGATGGTGGAGTAGCCGCCCGCCGCCACGATCTCCTTCACCGCGGAGTTGTCGGTATCGGCGACGAAGACGTTCCCGCTCCCGTCCACCGCCACGCCCTTGGGGTCGAGGAATCCGCTGCCCAGGGTCAGCACGCATGTGGAGTTATTTGCCCCTGCGATGCAACTGGCCGGAATCTCCTTCGCCGCGCCGTTGCCGGTATCGGCGACGAAGACGTTCCCACTCCCGTCCACAGCCACGCCCCAGGGGTCGGCGAATCCGCTGCCCAGGGTGTTGACCGTGGTGTAGCCGCCCGCAGCCAGAATCTCCTTCACCTCACTGTTGCTGAAATCGGCAACGAAGACATTCCCGCTGGCGTCCACCGCCACGCCAAAGGGGTTGCTGAATCCGCTGCCCAGGATGCTCTGCGCGCTGGGCAGGTAAGCGCCGGTTGTGGTGTCGGCAAACGTCACCTGCGGTCCCACGCCGGTTCCCTGCACGTAGGCCATGGCTAGCAGGTTGCCGGAGCCGTCAAGAAGCTCGACGCCGCCATAGCGCGGCCCAGGATGCGCCGGCTTGAAGGTCACGTTCATCGTGCACGTTTCGCCCGCGCTGTATGCCGTGTTTACCGCGCATGTGCCGCCGCCGGCATTGGTGAAGTCCAATCCAGTGGCGCCCTGGGTCACCGCCAACGTCGAGCCGAGCGTTCCGCCGGTGTCGAAGGTGACCGTGACGGGATTTGCACTGGTGGCGCCCACATTGACCGAGCCGAAGCTCGCCACGACACTGAAACTCGCCGAACCCGTCACGGCAGAGGTCGTCGTATCCGTCGCCGTTATGGTTTGCGTTCCCGCTGTCGGCAAGGTCACCGTCGCCTGCCCTGTGCCACTCGCAAGCGTGAGCGGACCCGGATTCACAAATCCGGGATCGGAGCTGGTGAAACTCACGGTGCCACTGTAAGCATTCGCGATGTTGCCGAGAAAGTTGAGCGCAGTAACCGTGATGCTGAATGGCGCACCGGCGAAAACCGGTGCCGACGAGGCTGTCGGCGTGACCGAGAACTGGGTTGCGCCCTCGACCTCCGCAATGCCTGTGCCGCTCACTGCAATTGACTGCTGCGCTCCGGTGACGTTCAGCGCATTGTCGGTCAACACGACTTGCTCACTGAGCGCGCCCAATTGCTGGGGAGTGAACTCGATGGGCAGATCGCATTCCTGGCCTGTGCTCAGGCTGGAGGACCCGGTGCAGGCGTTCGCATGTCCGGTCGCTTCGGAGAAATCGGCTGGATAACTGAGGGCGGACAACTTCAGATCCGCGTTGCCGTCGTTGAGTACCGTCACCGTTTGCGGGCTGCCGGTGTTGGTTGGGCCCAGCGGCGTTGGAATGAAGGTCAAGCTGGGCGGGTCGGCGAAATCCAGCTTCCTCACCGCCGAGTTGTACGTATCGGCGACGAAGACGCTCCCGCTGCCGTCCACCGCCACGCCAGCGGCCTCGTTGAATCCACTGCCCAGGGTGTTGACCGTGGTGTAGCCTCCCGCCGCCACGATTTCCTCCACCGCATTGTTGCCGCCATCGGCGACGAAGACGTTCCCGCTCCCGTCCACCGCCACGCCAGAGGGGTAGTAGAATCCGCCGCCCAGGGTCTTGACCGTGATGTAGCCGCCCGCCGCCAGGATCTCCTTCACAGCATTGTTAAGCAAATCTGCGACGAAGACGTTTCCGCTTCCGTCCACCGCCGCGCCAGCGGGGAGGTTGAATCCGCTGCCCAGGGTCAGCACGCATGTGGAGTTATTTGCCCCTGCGATGCAACTGGCCGGAATCTCCTTTACCGCGCTGTTGCGGAAATCGGCGACGAAGACGTTCCCGCTCCCGTCCACAGCCACGCCAGAGGGATCGTGGAATCCGCTACCCAGCGTGTTAATCGTGGTGTAGCCGCCCGCCGCCAGGACCTCCTTCACCGCACTGTTGAGGGTATCGGCGACGAAGACGTTGCCGCTCCCGTCCACGGCCACGCCACTGGGGTAGTTGAACCCGCTGCCCAGGTCTTAATCGTGGGCGACGCAGGGATGATTCCGTTGACCGCCACGATCTCCTTCACCGCGCTGTTAGAGGTATCTGCGACGAAGACGTTCCCACTCCCGTCCACCGCCACGCCAGCGGGGAAGTTGAATCCGCTGCCCAGGGTGCTCTGCGCGCTGGGCAGGTAAACGCCGGAGGTGGTGTTGGCAAAGGTAGCCTGCGGCCCCCCGCCGGTTCCCTGCAAGTAGGCCATGGCCAGCAGGTTGCCGGAGCCGTCAAGAAGCTCCGCGGCGCCATAGCGCCACCCCGGATGCTTCGGCTTGAAGGTCACGTTCACCGTGCACGTTTCGCCGGCCGTGTATGCCGTGTCCACCTTGCACGTGCCGCCGCCGGCATTGGTAAAGTCCAGGTCGGGAGCGCCCCGGGTGAGCACGGCTATCGAGCCGACCGTGCCGGCTGTGTCAAGGGTAAGGGTAACCGCTGTCGGGCTGGCACTGGCGCTGCCCACGTTGACGGAGCCGACGTTGGTGCTTTGCGCGACCAGCGGCAGTGCCGCCAGCAGACACACTGCCAGCGCCGCAGCGCCGGCAGCCCGCAACGCTTTCAATCCGGCAGACTGTGATGAAAAGTGGCTAAGGGCGCAAGACAGACACTGGAAGAAGAACCCCAGACGCGTAAGCATAACGGCAGATCCTCAGAAATCGGGGGAACCGATCTCTCGCTGGTCCGGAGTCCGAAGAGCTTCGGCTCGTTGACCCTCAGGCGCCCAAAATGAACCTAATCCGCACTTTGCCGAAGAGGCATCCAGCCGATACGGATTCCCGAGCGTCGCAATCCTGGAAGCGGCCGTTTCCGCAGGGAAGAGAACCAACGGACGATCAGCGGTCCAAGCGACGTTACTCCGGGGAAGCGGCGTGCGATGTGATGCGGCTCACGCAATATGCGTCTGTCCACTCGAAGCCTGAACAGTGTCGTCAGCACAGGATGTCCGGTGAAATTACGGCATTTTCAGAGTTACTGTGTCCTTTCTGGCCTGATTCGAAGGTCGGCGCTCCCTGATGCTCCCACCCCAGCGAGCACAAATCTCTCGCCGGGGGCCCCGGACCTGGGACACCCGGCACCCAGAATTTGTGGCTGGGTGAGATGGGCTAGTTAAGCTCGGTGGTCTCCCACCCTAACCGCCCGTCACTCGCGTGACTTGCAGTTAGGATGGGGCACCCATTCTCGGTGGCGATTTAAGAGTCCCGCAGCCAATAGAATTGAGTATGAGCGGAGTTTGTGCCGGGAGTTTTTTCTGCGATGAAGACACGTTTCGCGTTTGGCAAACACGGAATTGACGTTGAGATTCCCGCGGGATTCGATTGCCACGTGGCGCATGCACGGTCGGCCATGGCGATTGCCGATGTAAGCGCCGCGATCAACGAAGCGCTCGATCACCCGATCGGGTGCGAGCCGCTCGTGAAGCTGGCCGAGGGCAAGCTCACGGCGGCGATCTCAGTGTGCGACATTACGCGGCCTGCGCCGAATCGCATCACGCTGCCGCCGCTGCTCGAGCGGTTGCACGCGGCGGGCATTCCGGTTGAAGGCGTCACGATTCTGATTGCGACGGGGCTGCATCGCGCGGCGACGCCGGACGAGCTGAATACGATTCTGGGGCCGGAGATTGCGGGCAGGTATCGTGTGGAGAGCCACGATGCGCGCGACTTTGCTGCGCACCGCGCGCTCGGTAAGACTCGGCGCGGGACACCTGTCTTGATTGACGAGCGGTTCATGGCCGCCGATTTGCACATCACGCTGGGATTCATTGAGCAGCACCTGATGCTGGGCTTTAGCGGCGGGCGCAAGCTGGTGGCGCCGGGCCTGGCCGCGCAGGAAACAATCAAGGTGATCCACTCGCCGCGTTTCATGCGCGAGCCGATGGCGACCGAGGGCTCGATTGATGACAACCCGCTGCACGCGGAGCTGCTTGAAATTGCCGCAATGGCGCGGCACGACTTTATGCTCGATGTGACGCTGACGCAGGAGCGCGCGATTTCAGGCGTGTCTGCCGGCGATCCAGTGAAGGCTCATGCCGCAGGGGTGAAGTTTCTTGAGAACACGTCGACCTCGCCCATTCCCGCGTTGGCCGATGCGGTGATTACCTGCGCAGCGGGTTACCCGCTCGATCTGACGTTCTACCAGACGGTGAAGGGATTGACTGCGGCACAGCATATTGTGAAGCCCGGCGGGCGCATCCTGGTGCTGGGCGAGTGCGCCGAGGGCATTGGCTCGCCGGAGTTTGCGCGCATGCTGGCGGCGTACCCGGGCCACGCCGAGTTTCTGGAAGAGATTCGCGGACCCCAAGTGGAAGTGGACCAGTGGCAACTGGAGCGGCTGGCGCTGGTGGGCATGAAGAACGGGTTGTACTTCCACACGCCGGGCGCGGATGCCGCGCAGATGGGAAGTCTTGGACCGCGCATGTTTGCGAAGGTCGATGAGGCGGTCGCGGCGGCGCTTGAGGGATTGCCGGCCAATGCGCTGGTGGTGCTGGTTCCCGAGGGTCCGTATGCGTTTGCGCGGGTTCAGCCGGCTCACGCGTAGGTTTTTCTTTGCTCTCCCCACCCTAGCCGCAACATCAAAGACGCGGCGAGGGTGGGGCACCCAATTCACGACAGGTTTGCCGCTACACGCCGATGCCCACCTTGTTGCGCGGCCAGAGCGAAATGAGACTCCACTGGTCGACGACTGGCTCGCCATCGCACTCGACTACGATCACCGTGGCGGGATCGTCGGGGGCTTCGAGCGGCAGGCCGGTGAGACGCAGCGAGAATTCGTCCTGCGTGAACTCGACCTTCTGGCCCGTTTTGAGCAGGCGTGCCGAAAGCACCTTGGGCTTGAGGCCGGCCAATGCGACAACCACTTCAGGCTTGAAGAAATCGAGCCAGTCGGCGGCGGGCGTGTGGCCGGGCCAGTATTTCTGGTGGATGTAGAGCGTGTTGCCGCGGCGAGTGAAGTTGAGGTTGGTGGTGGGATTGAGATTGCCGCGCTCGGCGCCGTAAATGGACTCGCCGTTGGTCTCAGTCCAGCGGCCGACCTCGGTCAGTATCTGAGTTGTGCGGAGAGGAATGGAGCCGTCTTCAGTGGGGCCGATGTTGAGCAGGTAGTTGCCGCCGCCGCGCGCACAGGTGGCAAGGTTGTCGACGATGGTCTTGGGCGTCTTCCAGGCATCGTCGCCACGATTGAAGCCCCAACTGTCGTTGAGGGTCATGCAGGTTTCCCAGGCGCGGCCGTTCTCCGCGGCGCGAATCTCCTGCTCGGGAGTTGAAAAGTCGCCGGGCAGGCCGTTGCGGTTGTTCACGATAATTTCGGGCTGCAGCGAGAAGACCATCTCGTTCATGCGCTCCGATTCCCACTGCTCGGCGGTCAG
>CAWEHF010000026.1:0-102637 GCA_963808695.1 uncultured Acidobacteriaceae bacterium | reverse complement strand
TCAGCTCGGAACATGCGCTGGGCATCGGCGAGCTGCTGGACGCAATTGCTGAAGCGGTGCCGGAAACGGCATCGGAAGAGCCGGCGACCGAGGAGCCGGCACTCGATGAATCCGACCTCGGCCTCCAGGGCCGCAGAAAGACCCGCACCCACGGCGAATTCGAACAACATGAAACTTCGGTCGCCATCATCGGCCGGCCCAACGTGGGCAAATCCACGTTGCTCAACAGCCTCACCGGCACCTCGCGCGCCATCGTCTCGCCCATCGCCGGAACCACGCGCGACGCGGTCGACGAAGTGGTCGAGTTTGAGGGTACCACTCTGCGATTTGTCGATACGGCAGGCATCCGCCGCAAAGGCAAAACGCACCTCATGGCTGAGAAGCTGAGCGTCGTCATGGCCCGCCGCCATCTTGAGGCTGCCGACGTGGCGCTGCTCATCATCGACGCGACAGAAGGCGTCACCGCCAGCGACGCCACCATCGGCGGCTACGCGCACGAGAGCGGCCGCAGCGTAATCCTGGTGGTGAACAAGTGGGACGCGGTCACCACTGGCCGCAGTGACGGCAAGCCCCCTGCCGATCGCGCCATCTTCGAGCGCCAACTGCGCTCAGCGCTCAAGTATCTCGACTACGCGCCGGTCATTTTTCTTTCGGCAATCGAGGGCACCGGGCCGCAACACAAAGGGATGGCCCGCCTGCTGCGCGAGGTTATGAAAGTTGCAGCCGAGCGCCGCAAGCGTGTCACCACCGGCCAGATGAACCGCTTCCTCGACAAGATCGACTTTCAGCGCGCGCCGGTGCCCATGGCCAAGCGCGTTCGCATTTTTTATATGACGCAAGCCGCCGTCGCCCCGCCCACTTTTGTGCTCTTCACCGATCGCGACATCAAGCTCCACTTCGCCTTCGAGCGCTTCCTCGAAAACCAGATCCGCGAGTCCTTCGGATTCGAGGGCACGCCAATCTGGTTCAAGGTGAAGGCGCGCAATGCATCCTCCGACGCTTAGCTCTTTGGCATTTGGCCCTGCTCGCAACAGTTGAATTCCGTAGGCGGCTTGCGAGGTCAAAGGGCCGCTGGCTACCGCGGAATCGTCTTGTGATGGCCGATACGCAGCAGTGTGACTAACGATCAATTTTCTTGACAATCAACGGGTCGGCGTCCAACGTTAACCCAGCGAATCTACGAGCTCATTCTGAGGGGGTCACTGGAACCCCAATCCAACCGCGAGCCATATCCCCTCCTTAGCTTGCGCCAGCGACGTCACCGGCAATTCCCCCTCCCGGCGCCCAACCGGCTGGGAACCCCGACTGGCTTCTTCTAAGGAGACAAAATGACTGATCGCATTACAGCGGCATCGCGTACACATCTATGTCTACTGGCTCTTATCGTCCTCGCGTTAGCCATCGCGCCGCGTGCGCAAGCGCAGTATCAAGGAAGCATCCCCCTAAACGGGGGAACCCTTACGTGGACCGCCAACTCTTCCAACCCGACGTGCGAGAGCGGCTCCTATCAACAATGGCAATACTCCAGCTTTGTCTACAGCTACGCTTATCCAAGCACCTTTAATCCCAACGACAACATAAATGTAACTGCCAACCTGGGAGGAGCTGTCGTATACATCCAGGACTCGCCGGGGCCGCAGCATGGCTGCCCGCCCAACGGTCCGGAGCCAGCAGGCGGCTCCCCCCTCCTGGATAGCACTTCTTTCTACAGGGTATTCTTTACCCCCGCAGCCAATGGGGAGGGCTCCGCGACGATGAACAGCTTCAGTTTGGGGGGCGCGGCGCCAAAGTACCTCGTGGCAAGCGTGATTTATGCACCCCCTAACCCCGGCCCGAACCCCAGTTTTGGCCCGAGCTACGTCAGCTACGAGGGCACGAGTGAGCTGGGAACGAGCAACAGTTGGAGCAGTTCGTTTACGAATTCGTCCAGCTACTCCACCACGGCCAGCTTGCTCGGAATCTCGACTAGCGGGGGCGGCGGATGGACGCAGGAGACGGATGACTCGACGTCTATCTCCTACAACAAGACTAGCTCCACAACTGAGGCCTATCCGGGTATCGAGCCAGCAAACGTAGTCGGGCTCAATCACGACAACGACATCATCCTTCTTTGGATAAACCCCGCGATTGAATGCGTCGCCGAAGGAGCCTGGAACCCGCTGCCCACAGTAAACGTTCCCGCCGCGGCCCAATGCGTCATCTTTGACCCGAAACAGGCGCCCGGCGATCCTGATGATCCCGATCCGGACACTGAGCAGCTTCCAGTAGGAGAGCTGAATGGCGACTACTCGCTACAGTTGTTGAATCCGGACACCTATAACATCCTGCAGAGTCATGGAATCACATCCGCCGACTATCCGACGATCCTCGCCGCCGATCCGTATTGGACTTGCAAGGCCAGCATCACTTGCGTCCAGAATACGATCGGCGTCAATCCGACGCGCTTCGACCTACAGACGAATGCGCCAGTAATCGATTTCGGGAATAACGGGTCCTCCACACAATACCAGGTGGTGTACCAAGCTACTACCCAGCAGGGCCAGGGCGCATCCTACTCTTACACCATAACCAATACCGTCAGCGGCTCTGAGAGCTTCATTGGGACCATGTCGGAGCTGCTTAAGAGCACCCAAACCTGGACCGACAAATGGAGCGAGGCCACCACTACTATGGTCGGTCAAACGGCCACGGTGTTTGTTAACGAGCCGAGCAGCGGATATTCCGGTCCGTCGCAGTTCGAAGTTTACAAGGACAACGTCTACGGCACATTCATGCTCTACCCGACCCAGTAGGCTTGAAGGGTCCGGCGCCAGTGGGGAACGAATCCGCCGGATGACTGCGGAGGATTCAGGCTCGGTGGAAGGGCTTGCGGTCGCTCTTCCACCGAGCGTTCATTGCACCGTCAAGTATAACCGCGACAGGAGATTTTCACCCTGACAGGCTCGCGCGGGTGGGGCATTGGGTCTTCCGAGACAGAAACTTCCTCACGGGACGAAATGTTAGCTAGGCGGGGTTCGCTAACCCGAGCCCCGCCGGGAGAGTTTTATGAAGCCGTTTTTTTTGAAGCTAAGATTTTCATGGTTCTGCCGTACTCTGCCTGCCCCCGCACTGGCGCTGGCCGCTGGCCTCATCGCCGGCTGCGGCGCAACGGCCGGATCGGCCTCGCCGGGAAACACCATGGTCACTCTTGTGGCCACAAGCACCGCGAACGACCAGCTTACGCAGTTCAGCGTCTACCTTGACGCCATCACGCTCACTAGCAAATCGGGCGAGGCTGTCAGCCTGCTTCCAGGGTACGAACACGATGAATTCATCCATCTGAATGGGAAATCGGAGCCGCTGTTGACCGCCAGCGTGCCGGACGATACATACACCTCTGCGACCGCGACCATCGGCCCCGAATCCTTCACTTGTATCGGTGGGAGCTCAGTAGGCTTCTCATCAAGCGTAACTTCCGCATACGGATATACGCCCGACTCCCACGTCACCGTCAACTTGCCTGCCCCCATTACAGTCAGCGGCGCGAGCATGGTCCTGTCGCTCGACCTGCTGGTTTCGCACTCGGCAAGCTGGACCCAATCCCCCTGCTTTACCACCCTTTCCCCAGGTGACACATTCACGATCACCCCAACATTCAACTTGGCCACGGCTTCCGCTTCGCAGTCCACGATGAGCGGGCTCGACGGAGCTATCGCGTCGGTCGATGAAGCTGGAAGCAGCTTCAGCGTGACCGCCGACGGAGGGCCTCAACCGGAGGTGCTGGAGAGCGGCGCAACGGTTACTTCGAACGGGCCTGCCTGGCAGGCGGCCATCACCGGCAGCACCGTGTTCCAGGGCATCCCGAGTTTCTCGGCGCTGAAACCCGGCATGTTTATCGACATGGACGCGACCCTTCGGGCGGACGGTTCTGTGCTGGCCAACAGGGTTGCAGTCTATGACACGATTGATACGAATACAGCTACTCTGAGCGGCTCCATCGGCCCGGCCATTGCCGTCTACAACGCGCCTCGATGGTTGACGAAGGGCTATGGGCAGGTGCTGATTGTAACGGACACCGAGGCGGCAGGAGATTTCGCGGCCACTTATGGCGGATGGATAGGCGCGGCAGGTTTCGGTTCCGAAAGCGCCGAGTTCCAGATTTCGGGCCAGCTACCCAATCTTAGGCAGCTTCCGTTTAGCCCGACTTTTACCGCGGCCAATGCGGTGTCGGGACAGTGGGTTGCGGCCACCTTCAACGGGACCGAGCTTTCAGACTCGACACCGCTGACCACAGTCACGCTGATGCCACAGACGATCGACGGGACGGTGACGGCAGTTTCCAGCGGAGATGGGCTCGATACCTACACGGTCTCGCTGGCCGCATACGACTTGTTTCCTCAGCTTGCCGAACAGACTGACCAGATCACAGTGCTGAACGACCCCTCCACAGTTGTCGTCTATGCCGACAGCAACACTCAGTCGCTGAACACGGCGCCGATTGCCGTTGGCTCCGTGGTTCGCTTCAATGGGTTTGTGTTCAACGACAGCGGGACCCTGCGCATGGATTGCGCGCAGATCAACGACGGAGTAGCGGAGTAGCCGGGCGCATTTCGCCCCCTACCACGCCAGCAGCTCGTCTCCCGAGGTCGGCGACATCGCAGTCATCTGCATTCCCCGGTTGGAGAACCTCCCGACACTTAAGGAGCGACCGATGTCCCAAAGCCTTGAGACCTCGCTGCTGAGGTGCAAGCCAATTGGGTACGAGCTCTGGGTGTGTCACCGGCAACTCGGAAGTTGCAGGCAACTGGCTTCCGTTCAGCGTTTCCGGCCCGAATCGCGCTGGCACCGTACAATATAGATATTCCCCGGGCGGCGGGATACCCATCGCTGCCCGACCCATCTTGAATTCGAATCTGGCCCGTTGCGCGTGTCGATCCTTCGCGCGTCTTAACTGACGCGAAGAACTTCGTCCCCCGAGCGGCGGGTGATCGGAGCAGATCGATGAAGTACCTGAACGAAGCTGTGCTCGCAGCCGTTTCAGCCGAAGAATTTCAAAACCGCCCACCCTACCCCTGGGCCCACATTGACAACTCCCTCACCGGCGAGGGCTTTGCACGTCTGCGCGAGACGCTGCCGTCGACCGAAATGTGCGACAAGCACATAGACGCAAAGCGTGCCTACGGCCAGGCCTCGCACGACCGCTATATGCTGCACTACCGCGCCGGCCTCGAACTGCCCGAGCCGTGGCGGGAGTTTATTGCCGAACTGAACGGGCCGGAGTACCAGGCCTTTCTGCGCCGCCTGCTGGGCAATCGTCGCTATATCCCAACCTTCTCCTGGCACTACGCGTGGGAGGGATGCTCGGTCTCGCCCCACTGCGACGCGGCACGCAAACGGGCCACGCACATCTTCCACTTCAACAGCCCCGGCGAGTGGGACCAGGCGTGGGGCGGCCAGACGCTGATTCTGGACAGCGACAAGCCGATTCCGACCCACTCCGCGCCGGGCTTTGACGAGCTCACGGTGGCCGGCGCGCATGGCCCCGTTGGCAATGGCAGTCTGCTCTTCCAGCGCACGCCGCACTCCTGGCACGGCATGAAGCCGCTCACTTGCCCGCCAGGCAAACTCCGTAAAATCTTCTCGATAACGCTCAACATCCCCACCGCCCAGGTGCTGTGGCGCCGCATGCGCGGCAAAGACCCGGACGGTTACCGGCTGAGAGCGGCGTAAAGACAGGGAATAGAGAATAGGGAGTAGCAGGCGGCTGGAGCATCTTTGCCCCGGCCGCCGGCGTTTTTGTGAAGGCGCGGTTACAACCGCAACGCCAACCCTCCCGCCGTGCCGGCGGTCACAGACGCCCGACATTGTTAAGGAATAACCCACAATCATTCCCTCCGGCGAGGGCGCGGGGAGATGTGCCTATACGCCGAAAGCAGACCTGCCGGCTCAAGGCCGGAGAAAGCGAGCCACGCATGAATTATCTGAATCGCGAATGTCTCGAAAAGCTTTCTGCTGAGGATTTTCAGAAACGCCAGCCGTATCCGTGGGCGGGGCTTGAGCAGCCCCTGACCCCGGAGGGCTACGAACGCCTGCGCGAAACGCTGCCTGCCGTGCAGGGCTTCGACAAAATGGTCGGCATCAAGCGCGCCTACGGCCAGGCGCCCCACGATCGCTATCTGCTCCACTACCGTCCCGGCCTCGATATCGCCGAGCCGTGGACGGAATTCATCGCCGAGCTGCAGGGGCCGGTCTACCAGGATTTTCTGCGGCGCGTGCTCGGGCCGCATAACTTTATCCCCACGTTTGAGTGGTATTACGCGTGGGAGGGATGCGCCGTCTCTCCGCACTGCGATGCGGCGCGCAAGCTGGCTACGCACATCTTCTACTTCAACACCCAGGACGACTGGGACTCCGCATGGGGCGGCGAAATCCTGATTCTCGACAGTGAGCGCAAGTTCCCCACCCATTCGGGACCGAGCTTCGACCAGCTTAGGGTCGCCGCGGCAATCGAGCCCCGCGGCAACGGCAGCCTGCTCTTTGAGCGCACGCCGCACTCCTGGCATGGGGTCAGGCCGCTGCGCTGCCCGCCCGGCAAACTGCGCCGGCTCTTCCTCATCACCATCAATGTGCCCAGCTTCCAGGTGTGGTGGCGTCGCGTCCGCGGCAAGGATCCTGATGGTTTCAGGATGAAGGCGGCGTAAGAACGGGGAGCAGGGAATAGGGAATGGGAAGCAGAAAACGGCCAGAGTCGCTATGCTCTGGCCGTCATTGTTTCCTGCTGGAAAAGCAATCGGTCACGCTTGCTCATGCGGCATGCCGAATGGCAAGCAGAGTCAGATCGTCCATCCCCGGGTTGGCGCCGGCGAAGCAGCGCAGGTCCTCGAGACATGCCGAGATGAGCGAGGCGGCGCAGCACGAGGCCTGCCGGCCAACCAGATTGGTTACCCGATCGATGCCGTATTCGCCGTCCTCTCCTTGAGCTTCAGAGAGGCCGTCGGTGTAAAGGAAAAGCAAGTCGCTGCCGCTCAATTGCAGGCGGGCTGAAGTGAATGAGGCTTCGCGAAACATTCCCAGCGGGAACCCGGTCGACTCCAGCAGCCGAACATTTCCGCGCTCAACGGCAATTACGGGCAGATGGCCCGCGTTGAACAGCTCCACATCGCCGCCTGGTTTGGCGCACCCGCAGACGAGCGTGGCGTATTGTCCAGCGAGCCCGCTGCCGCACAGGAAACAATTGATGTGGCCGACAATCTCCGCCAGGGGAAGGCCCATGCCGATCAGGCTGCGGAACAGCGCGTGGAGCTGCGTCATCCTCATCGATGCCGCCACCCCTTTGCCCGAGACATCACCGAGCATGAAGAAGAGCTGGCCGTCGTATGGGTAAAGGTCGCAATAGTCGCCGCTGACCGGCCCCAGAGGCGCGTAGTGATAGCTCGTTTCCCAGCCGTCAACCTTGAGATCGGCGGGCGGCAGCAGGCCCCGCTGCAGTTCTGAGGCCAGGTCAAGATCGCGCTGAAGCGCGGCACGCTCGAACTCACTGAGGTGGTCGAGGCAGTAACGAATCAGCGGATCGGCCAGCAGCCGGTCCCGCTCCACGGTGTCATGGCAGGTTTCACACAGGCCGAAGGTGCCGGCGGCAAATCGATCTAACGCGGAGTCCACTTCGCGCAACAAGGTCTCGAGATTAGCGTCATCCGGCGCCTGGGTAATGACCGTTTCGAGGCGGCGCTTGCGCTCCTCGAGTTGGCTGTGCAGGAAGCTCAATTCGGCGGCTGCCATTGAAGTATCCTCAGGGGCTCGAGAAAGTACTCTCTTTTGATTCGCCAGGCCGCGTTGCAGAGTCAATTGTTTTCCACTGCCAGCGGGCGGCCTGCTTGGGGCAGCGGAGCTAGCGTCGTTAGCGGAACCAGCAGAGCCCGACCGGAGGGCGGGACACGGAAAAGTCAGCGAGTCGGGGAGGTTCTTCCCCACCTTAGCGACAAAAACAAAGGCATCGCAAAGGTGGGGCACCCGCATTGAGCAAAACGCTCAGATGCCTTCGCCCATGGAGACGTAGGCGGCGCGGCGCTCGAGCTCGATGCGGTAGGCAGAGCGCTCGGCTTCCTCGCCGGCGAAGGGCTGCGCGCGGCGATCCTGGACGCGATGGTCCTGCGCGCACAACCGTTCCTCCAGTTCCTCCACGCGGGCAGAGAGAGCGATGAGGGCGTCGGAAAGCGGGTCCTTGATGTCGTGAGGATCGGTGATGAGTACACGCTCGCCATTGCGGTAGACGATGTGCGCGGGAACGCCGACGACGGTCGAGTTGGGCGGCACGTCGGTGAGCACGACAGATCCGGCGCCGACGCGGGAGTTCTCGCCAACGGAGATGTTGCCCAGGATGTTGGCGTTGTTGCCGATGAACACGCCGTCGCAGATGGTTGGATGGCGCTTGCCGTGGCCCTTGCCGGTGCCGCCGAGAGTGACGCCCTGGTACATGGTGACGTCGGAACCGACAATGGCGGTTTCGCCGATGACCACGCCGGAAGCGTGATCGATGAAGAGACGGCGGCCGAGGAGCGCGCCGGGATGGATGTCGACGCCGGTGAAAAAGCGCGCGACCTGAGAGAGTATACGGGCAGACAGGTAGAGCTTTGCCCGCCACAGCTTGTGCGATACGCGATGAATCCACACCGCCCAGAGGCCGGGATAGCAGAGCAGGACCTCGAGGGAGGAGCGCGCAGCGGGGTCGCGCTCCAGGACGGAGTGAATGTCTTCGCGAATGCGGGCAAACATGGACATAAAGACAGGGAACAGTGAGTAGGGAATAGGGAGTGGAGGGATGAGGTCGAACGGCCGGCTGAGTTTGAGCACTTGTTCCGGTACGGCTTCCTATTCCCTATTCCCTACTCCCTGCTTCTACGCCGTCACCGCAATCGGCTCGGGTTGCAGCGCGATGGCCTGCTGGCGCAGCGGTTCAAACAGCACGCTGGAAAGATAGCGCTCGCCGAAGTCGGGCAGTACAACCACGATGAGCTTGCCGGCATTCTCGGGCCGCGCAGCAACCTTGAGCGCCGCAGCGACGGCTGCACCGGAGCTGATGCCGGCAAAGAGGCCCTCCTCGCGGGCCAGTCGCCGGGCCATCTCCACCGACTCGTCGTTGGTCACCTGCACCACCTCATCGATGAGCTTGGTGTCGAGAATGCTGGGGATGAATCCCGCGCCGAGGCCTTGAATCTTATGCGGGCCAGGCTTGCCGCCGCTGAGCACCGGACTGTCAGTCGGTTCCACAGCAATCGCTTTGAACGAGGGCTTCTTCGGCTTGATGTGGTTGGCAACGCCCGTAATGGTGCCGCCAGTGCCGACGCCGGAGATGAGGATGTCGACCGCGCCGTCAGTGTCGTCCCAGATTTCGGGGCCGGTTGTCCACAAGTGGATGGCCGGGTTGGCGGGGTTGTCGAACTGCTGCAGAATGTACCCGTTCGGCGTCTTCTCCAGGATCTCGTTGGCTTTGGCGATGGCGCCCTTCATGCCGTTAGGGCCGGGCGTAAGGACAATCTCGGCGCCATAGGCAAGCAGCGTCACGCGGCGCTCGAGGCTCATGGTCTCGGGCATGGTGAGGATGAGCTTGTAGCCTTTGACGGCAGCTACGAAGGCGAGGGCGATGCCGGTGTTGCCGCTGGTGGGCTCAATCAGGACGGTTTTGCCGGGCGTGATCTTGCCCCTCCGTTCGGCGTCCTCGATCATGGCAAAGCCGATGCGGTCTTTCACGCTGGAGGCTGGGTTCTGGCTCTCGAGCTTGGCCACAACGGTTGCCGGCAGCCCGGCGGCCACGCGGTTGAGTTTCACAAGAGGGGTCTTGCCAATCAGTTCAGTTACATTCGCTGCAATGCGCGCCATCGAAAATCTCCTTTGGCCGGGGACAATGCGCCCGGAACGCTCAAAAAATGGGATGTTGGGGGTAGCGGTGCAGCTTGTCGGGTGGGGAGAAAGCGCGCGCTAACTGGCGCACATCAGCATCGGAGCCTGCACCAGGGCGGTGTTAGCGACATCGACGCATACCAATAGCGTAGACCCGCGAGGTGGGATATTGCAAGCGGAAGGGGATGAAGACTTAAACGATTGCAACGCAAATCCGAGGCGATGCCCTGTCTTTTCGGCCAGGTGACTCGGTGATTTGACTTACCGATCAAGTTACCTTGGCGACCTGTATGGCATCTCGGTCCAGGTTGCCGGGCCTAAAATGGAGGGGTTACTGGAGCGCCCTGCCAAATTGGAGATAGAACTGGTGCAACGGTGCGCCGAGGGGCTAATGCGATGAACACCGCGGAGGGTTTCACTCAACTGGAAGGACGCGTTGTCAATGGGCGATTTCGTCTTCTGCGCTGGCTGGGAGGATCGAGGGTAAGCGATGTTTTCCTGACGGCGATTGAAGGCGACACGTCGCGAATGGCTGTCTTGAAGTTGGTGGCAGCCACCGCGCCCGATGCAGAAGTTCGCTTGGCCAGTTGGATTGCCGCCGCGCGGCTGTCTCATCCCAATCTGATTAGCATTATCGATTGCGGCCGCTGCGAGATTGACGGCTGCCAGTTTGTTTACGAGGTAATGGAATACGCTGATGAGGTTCTCGCCGAAATTCTTCCGGCGCGGCCTTTAAGCCCGGATGAGACCCGGGAAATGCTGCGCCCTGTGCTGAATGCGCTTGAATACATGCAGGCGCATGGCTATGTGCATGGGCGGATCAAGCCATCGAACATCCTGGTGGTTAACGACCGGTTGAAACTTTCAGGGGACTGCATCGCTCTGGCTGCCGGCAACAGCGCGGCACGGGCTGAGACGGGTGCGTACGACGCACCGGAACTGGGCCGAGGGACCGTATCGCCGGCTGTAGATGTGTGGGCACTGGGCATGACGCTGGTGGCGGCACTGACGCAGAAGCCCGCACCGTGGGAGCGTTGGATTCAAGAGGAACCGGTAATTCCGGCAGGGATTGCGGAGCCGTTTGGGCAAATCGCGCAGGCGTGCTTGCGGGTGGACCCGGCCAAGCGATGCACGCTGGATCGGCTAAGAGCAATTCTCGATCCTGGATCCGTGCCCCCGGTTGCGGCGATCAGGCCGGAGAAAACCAAACCGCGAGAGGAAACCAAACGCGCAAGCAGGTGGAAAGCAAATCTGATTGCCGTGGCTGCGGTGGTGGTTGTAGCGTGGGCCGCGCTGATGGTGCGTAAGGCGGAATTTCCGGCCAAGGGAACAAGGGGCGGGGAACAACAAACTCCGGCGTCTGCTTCCGTTGCAACACCGGCGCCGAAGACGGCGACAGAAAAGCCATCGCCATCGGGGCGGGGCAGGCAGGCAGCACCGGAGACGAAGGTGGGCGCGGGGCCGGTCTCAGTGTTGCCGGGCGTCGGGAGTAACGGCGTGTTGCGGCGTGTAATTCCCGATGTGCCGCCCGCAGCGCAGCAATCGATTCGCGGGCAAGTGGTTGTGGGCGTGCGCGTGACGGTGGATGCCGCGGGCAACGTGACCGACGCGGTGCTTGAGTCGCCGAGCAGAAGCACGTACTTCAACCGGGTGGCTGTTGACGCGGCGCGACAGTGGAAATTTGCGGCTGAGAGGGCCGGCGGAACGCCCGGTGGCAGGTCATGGACCATCCAGTTTGAGTTTCGTCAGGATGGGATCGACGCGGGGGCGACGGCGGAATAGCGAGCCAACAAGTCAGCGAGTCTGCAAATCGCGCGGCTCGCAAAGCCTAAGAATAACAGTTGCAGAGTGCGAAACTGAAAGATCAGCCGGTGTTCCTCAGGCCGGCGGAGATTCCGCTGATGGTCGCCGCGATGGCGCGATTCACTTCAGGCGTATCTTCGCCGGCGCGCTTGCGGCGCAGCATGTCCACCTGGATGAGATGCATGGGGTCGACATAGGGATTGCGCAGCTTGATGGAGCGCGCAAGGACCTGGTTCGACTGTAATAATTCATTTTGCCCGGTGACGGCCAGAACGGCCCTCGTGCTGCGGTGGAACTCGGCCTCGAACATGTCGTAGATGCGCTCGCGGAGAGCGGTGTCGGGAACCAGAGCGGAGTAAAGGCGCGCGGTAGTGAGATCTGCCTTGCCGAGGGCCATTTCAACGTTGCGGATGAGGTCGATGAAGAGCGGGAACTCGCGTGCCATGGTGCGCAGGAGGGCCTGGCGATCATTCGATGGGCCGGCCGCGGGCGCCACCGCGTCGCCGAGGAACTGGTCCACTGCGTAACCGACGCCGAACCATGCCGGAACCAGAAGGCGCGACTGGGTCCAGCCGAAGACCCAGGGAATGGCGCGAAGGTCAGCGAGCTGGGGCGAGGCGTTGCGGCGCGCGGGGCGTGAGCCGATCTTGGCATTCTCAAGCTCGCCTACGGGGGTGGACTGCTCAAAGTAGGTGACCACGCCGGGATCTTCGAGGATGTGTTTGCGATAGAAGCCGTAGGAGAGCTCTGAAAGCTCGTTGAACGCGGACTCCCATTCGGGCTTGAGAACGCCGGTGAAGTGGCCCTGGGGATCGCGCGCGTTGGGGCGGGCGAGTGCATCGAGCGAGGCGGCGATCATGAGCTCAAGATTGCGCTCGGCCAGAACTTCGTCCGCATATTTGAAGTTGAGCACTTCGCCCTGCTCGGTGATGCGGAGCTGGCCGTCGAAGGCATCGAATGGTTGCGCGAAGATGGCGCGATGGGTGGGCCCGCCTCCGCGGCCGACGGTGCCGCCGCGGCCGTGGAAGAGGCGCAGCTTGATGCCGGCCTCGCGCGCAACCACGTGCAGTTCGCGATGGGCGCGGAAGATCTCCCACGTCGAGGTCAGCATGCCGCCGTCTTTGTTGGAGTCGGAGTAGCCGAGCATGACTTCCTGCCAGTTGTCCCAGCTGGCGATGAGCCTGCGGTAGTCTGAGCGGCTCCAAAGGTCGCGGCAGACGCTGGGCGCGTTGCGCAGATCTTCAATCGACTCGAAGAGCGGGACGGGCATCAGGCCAGGGTCGGACTCAGAGCCCTCGACGTGAACGCCGCCCAGGCGCGCGAGGCGGACCACGGCGAGAACATCGTCAACCGTCGATGCGCCGCTGATGACGTACTGGCGGATGGACTCGGGCGAGCAGCCGTCCTTGACCTCGGCAATCACGCGGAACGTTTCAAGCACGCTTGAAGTTTGCGCAGAGAGGCCGCTTGGCAATGAGGGCGCGACGGTGTCGGAGATTGCTTCCTGCAACGCCGCGGCATGGATGCGCGCGTGCTGGCGGACGTCGAGCGTGTGCAAATGCAGGCCGAAGGTGCGCACCTGGAGGATGAGCGGATCGATGAGGGTGCGGGCGATGCGAATGCCGCCGTTGGCCGAGAGCGAGGCGCGGAGGGTTTCGAGATCGCCGAGGAACTCCTGCGCAGAGCTATAGGCGGGCAGCGCCTGGGTAAGTTTCTCGTGCTCGCGCGAGAGCGTGAACGGCGTGACGGGCAGCGCGGTGCCGCGTGTGTGCGGCTGGCCGGTTTCGCCGAGCGTGCGCTGGATGCGGGCTTTGAGACAGATGGCGAAGCGGCGATAGTACTCGAATTCGTATTGCGCGCCGAAGACCTGCGCCTCAGGCGTGTGCACGCGGGCCACGTAGGCGTTCAGGCGCGCCAACAGATCGTCGCTCACCGGGCGCTGCTGGGCGCTGGTGGTGAGCAGATCGATGATGACGTCGAGCCGGCGCTGATAGTGCAGCAGCAGATGGCCGCGGGCGAGCTGGATAGCGTCGCGCGTCACCTCGGGCGTGACAAAAGGATTGCCGTCGCGATCGCCGCCGATCCACGAGCCGAAGCGCAGCAGCAGCGGCAGTTCGTGCGGTTCGATGTCGAGATCGTAGGCCGCGCGCAACGCCTGAGAGATTTCGCGATAGAGGCCGGGAAGAGTTTCGAAGATGGAGACGTCGTAGTAGTCGAGGCCCATCTTGATTTCGTCGTAGACAGTGGGGCGGCGCGAGCGAACCTCGTCGGTCTGCCAGAGGCTGGTGATTTCGGCGAGGACAAGCTGCTCGAGGCCGGCCAGGTCCTGCTCGGGGATGGGAATGCGGTCGAGGGCCTCGAGAAATTCGCCGATGCGGCGGCGTTTGAACATGACGGTACGGCGCGCGGCCTCAGTGGGGTGGGCGGTGAAGACGGGGACGATGAGCACGCGGCGCAGCCATTCCAGGGCCTCACTGGCGCCGATGCCCACGCGGCGCATTTCGCAAAGGGTGCCTTCGAGCGATCCGCGTTGGCGGCCGGCCTGGCCGCTCAAGCGCAGAGCCACGCGGCGGCGCTTGCGATGATTCGTTTCCGCCAGGTTGATGAGCTCGAAGTAAAAAGCAAAGGCGCGCGTAAGCAAAATGGCGCGCTCGGCGGGGATGGAGTGGACCAGCTCGAGTGCAGCTGCGCCGTGGCGGGCGGCGTCTTCCGTGCGGCCGTGGGCTTCGGCGTCGCGGCGGCGAATGGTTCCCTGGCGCAGCGCTTCGACGTGCGAAAACAGGTCGTCGCCGGCCTGCTCGCGCAGCACTTCGCCCAGCAGCATGCCGAGCGAACGCACGTCGCGGCGCAGCGGAGCTTCTTTCAGGTCGCCGGATTGCGCTTCGAGTTCCGCCAGCCGCTGCGACCAGCTCTCAGGGTTCCACAAGAGTGCCATCTTGATTTGATTATGCACGACGGGGCATTCGGTCTCGCATCACATACCAAGTCTCTCAAGTCACTACTTCTGAATCTTCAGCGCACGCTTCTCCGCTTCAATATCTTCATTGCGTGGGGCACTCTGTGGGATTATCCAAGTGGCCGCATCACGGAGCCCTTCATAAACCTCCTTGCTGTTCTTGTTGCCGTACACCAAACCGTGCGAGTGGTCCTCTGGAAGCGGATCGCGGCAAACTGCTTGATTAAACTGCCTCGCATTTGCCGATGTAATGGACACGAGCTTCTGGGCGCTGAAGTTATGCAGACATGAATCCGCGGATCTTCCAGCCTCCGCTAGAACAGACTCTATGTGTACCGAAAGCTCCTTCTGCTTGAACGCACCAGACGATACCCGGACCAATCCCGTGTTGTCATCTCTAACGAGCAACAGGATATGCACACGCCGGAATAATCGCTCCTTATTTGGGACTGACGCGTTATCTTGGAAAACTGGCGGCGACATGCGCTAGGCAATTTTGCGTAAAATTTGGGCGAGAGTGACAACGTCGCTGGCGAAACCCTCTTGCCCCACCCCAGTCACCCGATTCTGATAAAAAAACTGCGGCGCGTCATCGGTAGGGAACACGACTTCTAAGTCCTGCTGCTTCCTGTGCCATTCGAGTTGAAGGCCGCCGTCCGCGAGCGGAACGACTGCCGGGACAGGCGAAGCGTCTTCCATAGCCTGGGCGAGGATAGACAGCGAGGACCCGATAAGGTCGCGATTGATTCTTTTCCCGCCATAGGAATCCCAATTGTCGTTGAGGCTTTGGATTTCGGAATAAGCGGCGATCGTCTGTTCGACCCATGATGGCAGTTGGCGCGCCGTAACAACAAACTGGTACGCACTCTCTCTGGACGGAAACACAAACGCCTTGTTCCCCCGATGCGTAAACGCCGCAGAGGTCGTGATCGAGTAGTCTCGCGGGGAATCATATTGGTTCTCTGTCAAAGCCTTCGCAGGCTGATACGCTGGTAAAGGTAGAGCGAGTGCCGCCATGTCTATTTACTCCGGCCCCAAATCTTATGCATTGAGGGCGTGGTTAACTCAGTGAATGACTGGACAATCCATCTGCGGCCGAGGTCAAAAAAGTCAGTGTCTTCCCCGACTTGTCCACGCGCCGTCAGCTCCAGAAGGAACATCGGTACGCCATCCGAGAGACGCACCACGGGTTGAAGTGTGACGTGAAGGCGTCCGACGAAACTCCCGCTCTGATCAGATATCGGGAATCTGCCAACAAACATTAAATCCTGAGCTTGTCCGGGATATGTCGATGTTGGCTGCCGCCATATGGTGAAGACCTTGTCGACGTCGGCATGCGTCTCCCAGCCTTCTCCGGCCACAATGTGGTTGATGTAGGTCACTTCACACTGGTTGACGCGAATTGACCCCAATTGATTGCGAGTCACGAACGCCTTAAAGTCGGAGAAATCGTGGTCAAAACGCCCCCGTCCCCACTCGTAGCGAGGATACTGATCACCCTCCCCTGTTTTGCGCCAGTTCTTGATAAAGCGATCTCTCTGGACCTGGATAAGCTCTGTGCCCCCTTCGCCGATAAGCCAGAATCTTGGCGGAGGGGGCGCCTCAAGCGCCTGGAACCGGATGTCTACCGCAGGCGAAGGCTGCCTCGGAGGCAACTCAATCATCGAAGGAAGCTCAACGTGCTCCTCAGTCGTTGGAAATCGATCCCGTACCTCGCCCCAGTAAATGCCGAAGTGCGCAGTTCGAAATGCCGAGAGTCGATCGAACTGCACAGAAAGAACAGTTTCAGCAACGGGTGGGTTGCTGAAGTCTGGCAGATCTGCAGGTCGGGTGGTTACCATATGCACCCTGCGGGGTCGAATGACATTGTATTATTGTTCCCAAAGCTCAGCAATTTCAAGCGCCTTCATGCGGTCGCAAGAACCCAACGTCACTATAGTGTATCCCCACCAGCCTCCGCTCAAGAGATCGCCGGCAGGTCACCCACTAGATAACGCCACCTATTGTTCCAGCTGCACCACCAGCTCTTCCCACTCCGCAGTGAGCGAGGTGAGCTGCGTGCGAAGGTTTTCTGCGAGGGTCGAAAGGCGCTGAGTTTCGGCGGCGGAGACGTAGACGCCGAGTAGCTGCTCGGTATGGGCGAGTGAAGCCTCGACGCGAGGGATCTCTTCCTCGAGGAAGGCGCAGCGATCCTGCATTTGCTTTTGCTTGATGGGGTTCAGGCGGCGAGTTCGCGAGGCGTTGGCCGGTTCGTATCCACCTTCGATGACGATCGTGTTTGTGGGAGTGGATGGCGGCGATGAACCTGCAGGGGCTAAAGCCCTGCTCATTCTGTGGTCCGTTTTCGGCACGGCTGAAGCCGTGCCCTGATACGAGGCCTGTTCCAAGCCGTTCCCTGCTGTGTTACGGGCGGCGTCGCTCATTATGACAGAGTTGGAAGAAGTTGCGGCGAGAGCCAGCGCCTCTTTCTTGCGCAGGTAGTCCTCGTAGTTGCCCTCGTACGCCGTCACCGCGCCATTCTCCACTTCGAGGACGCGCGTTGCCAGCCGGTCGATGAAGTAACGGTCGTGCGAGACGAAGATGATGGTGCCCGAAAATGCAGCGATGGCCTCGAGGAGCACGTCTTTGGCGCGCATGTCCAGGTGGTTTGTGGGCTCGTCGAGCAGCAGAAAGTTGGAGGGCGAGACCAGGATGCGGGCGAGCGCGAAGCGGTTGCGCTCGCCGCCCGAGAGCACGCCGAGAGGCTTGAAGACGTCGTCGCCACTGAAAAGGAAGCAGCCCAGCAGCGAGCGCAGTTGCACTTCGGGCACTTTCACGGCGGCGCGGCTGATGTCGTCGAGCATGCGCGATTCGGGATCGAGGACCTTGTACTGATCCTGCGCGAAGTATTCGGTGACAACGTTGTGGCCAAGCTTGACTGTGCCGGACGTGGGCGATTCGACGCCGGTGAGCAATTTGATGAGTGTCGACTTGCCCGCGCCGTTGACTCCGACCAGGGCTACGCGGTCGCCGCGCTCGATAGTAAAGCGAACATTGGATAGCACCTGCTTTTCGCCGTAGCTCTTTGAGAGGCCCTCGGCCTCAGCCACCATGCGGCCCGAAGGCGGCGGCTGCGGAAATCTGAAGTGGATGACTGACTCTTCTTCAGGAATCTCTATGCGCTCGATTTTTTCGAGTTCCTTGATGCGGCTCTGGACTTGTTTCGCCTTTGTTGCCTGGTAACGGAACCGATTGATGAAGGCTTCGAGGTGCTCGATCTGGATCTTCTGGTTGCGGTAAGCGGCCAGGAGCTGCGCGCGGCGCTCTTCTTTTTGTGACAGGTATTTGGTGAAATTGCCCTGGTAGATGGCGAGGCGCTTGTTCCAGATTTCGACGGTGCGATCAATGGTGACATCGAGAAAATAGCGGTCGTGCGAGATGAGGATGTAGCCGAAGGGATAGTTTTTAAGGTAGTCCTCGAGCCAGTTGCGGGTTTCCAAGTCCAAATGGTTTGTGGGTTCGTCCAAAAGTAAAAGAGAAGGTTTGGCGAGGAGCAGCTTGGCGAGCGCAATGCGCATCTGCCAGCCGCCACTGAACTCGCCGGTGTCGCGCGTCCAATCCTCTTTGCCGAAGCCGAGGCCGGTGAGCACGGAGCCAACCTGCGCGTCGAGCGCGTAGCCGTCGAGGGCGTGGAAGCGCTCCTGCACTGTCGAGTAGCGCTCGGCGACGGCGGCGTACTCGGGGCTCTCGTGGTCGAGCTCGGCGAGCTGTGCGGCCAGGCTTTCTACCTCGCCGGCCATGGCGCGAATTTCGTCGAAGACGGTGAGGCACTCCTCAAAAACAGTTCGGCCCTCGAGGCGCAACCCCTCCTGCGGCAGATAGCCGATGCTGATGCCGCGCGTGGTCTGGAGGGTACCGTAGTCGAGGGTTTCGAGACCGGCGATCACCTTCATGAGCGTGGATTTGCCGGTGCCGTTTGCTCCGACGAGCGCGGTTTTTTCGTTATTGCGGATGAGCCAGTCGGCCTCGAGAAAGAGGACGCGCGGGCCGAATCGCTTGCCGGCATTCTGCAGAGAGATCATCTATTCCCAGTCTATCGATAGAAGGCACGCAAAAACCGCGTCACGGCGGTCCGCGCTCGACACGATGTATCATGGGCGCGAATACCCTTCAAGAGGCAAATTCATTTCAACAATTGAGGATGTTATGCACGAATCGACTCAGGAGCGCCGGGTTTACGCGGACGGCAGAGTTGCCCTATGGCTGACCGGGTTGGCGTTCACGGCGATTCACATCGCTTTCAGCGGCAGATACGGCCTCCACCGCGATGAGTTGCTCAGCTACAGCAACGCGACGCACCTGGACTGGTGTTATGTCGTGTATCCGCCGCTGACCGCGTGGTTCGCTCGCGCGGAACTGGTTGTGTTCGGAACCAGTCTCGTGGGCTATCGCTTTTTGCCAGCGGTTGCCATCGGCCTGGTGAGCGTACTCGCCGGGTTGATTGCACGAGCGATGGGCGGGGGCCGGCGCGCCATGCTGGTGGCCGCGGTGGCCGCGGGCATCGCGGGACCGACTTGTTTCGCGGGCTCTTTCTTTTCTTACATGTCGTTCGATCTGCTGTGGTGGGTTTTGGCGGCTTGGGCAATGGCTCGGCTTCTCGAGACGGAAGATGCGCGCTGGTGGATTGTGATCGGCACAGGCATTGGATTGGGGCTGCTTACGAAGTACACAATCCTGTTCTTTGTCGCGGGCCTGCTGGTCGGTTTGCTGCTGACGCCGAACCGCCGCTATTTTTGCTCCGGTTGGTTCTGGTGCGGCGTGGGTCTTGCACTTGTGATGGCTCTGCCCGTAATCGTGTGGCAATTCCAGCATCATTTTGTCGCGCTGGCCTGGATGAAGAGCATTCACGCGCGCGATGTGTCCGGGGGCAGGGCCGACTATTTCATTCCCAATCAGTTCTGGAATGTAACCAACCCCGTGACTGTGCCGATATGGTGCGGCGGCCTGTGGTTCCTGTTCAGGACCAAGGAAGGCAAGCCGTTCCGGGTGCTCGGATGGATGTACGTGGTTGCGCTGATCCTTTTTGTGGTTGCGAAAGGGCGCGATTACTACCTGGCGCCCGCGTATCCCATGTTGATGGCTGCTGGCGCAGCGTGGGGCGAGCGGTGGGTTGGCCAAAAGAGCCCGAGCGCACAGAGGGCGATCACGAGAACTACATGGATTTCGCTCACAGTGGCCGCACTGATCGTGTTTTCGATTACGTTGCCCATCGCGCCCATGCAGTCGGCGTGGTGGCGCTTTGCCGATGCGGCCAATGGAAACTTCAACATGGAAGTTGGCTGGCCCGAACTTGTCGCCACTGTGGCCCACGTGCGCGATTCCCTGCCCGCCGAAGAGCGCAGCCGCGTGCGAGTGCTTGCCGGCGACGAAGGCGAAGCTGGAGCCGTGAATATGTACGGGCGCGCGTACGGCCTCAAAGAAGCGATCAGCGGGATGAACTCGAACTGGCTGCGTGGATACGGGGACCCTCCGCCGCAGACCGTAATTGCCGTTGGTTTTAAACGAAAGGATCTGGACAAGATCTTTGCTAACTGCGAAGCCGTCGCGCGGCTCTCAAACCCGTACGGGGTCGTCAACTCCACCATTGGAGACCATGACCAGATTTATGTTTGCCGCAACATTCGCGAGCCCTGGCCCGAGTTCTGGAAGCATTTCCAATACTACGGGTGAACGCTGGGGTCCTGGGCTGATGGCGCGGCGTCCGCCTTGGGGGCTGCGCCGGTCGAAGCCAGCGAAGAGCCCTGGTCAGTGAGCCCCGGCGCGTGGGGAATCTGGCAAACGGCGTAGCCCCGCTGGTCGTAGGGGCAATACATGCCGTCGGGCGCAGTGCCATGGATGACGGTCCAGGTTACCGGGTACTCGTGCGCAAGGCGGGTGAACTGCTTCGCGTTGAAGCTGTTCAGGCCGAAGGTGGCGTCGCTCATCTGCTTCCATTCCGAGGCCAGGTTGGGGAAGATGGCGACGACGCCCCCGTCTTTGTAGTAGTCGGCCAGCGCGGAGCGCTCGCTGAGCGCGCGGAAACCGTGCACGTCTACTCCATCCACAGAAAGATAGCGGGAATCGACGGCAAAGATTGCGTCCTGGGGTGTGTTGTGGCGAATCCACCAGGTGGTGTCGAGCCACGCGTTGGAGGCCGGGGAAAGCCCGGGGATTTCGATGCGCGGGCTGTTGGAATAGGTGGCGTAGCCTACATAGCTCATGCCCACTGTGAGCCCGGTGAGCAGGGTTGGCAGCGCCCAGCGAAGTTTCTTTGCCGAGGTGTATTCGCCGATGAGGCCTGCCAGCAGCAGCATGAAAACGAGGGTGATGAGGTGGAAGCAGCGGAGCGGCTGAAGCCGCGCGCACATATCCAGTTCGTGGGTTGAGCAGATGATGGCGCCGGCCACGATGGAAACAATGCCGAAGGGAATGAGGGCGAAACTGATGCGGCGGAACTCCTGTGTGGCGCCGCGAAGATTGCCCTTCCAGAACCAGAGCAGAAAGGCCAGCGGCGCCAGCAGCCCGAGCCAGTGGTACCAGGTCCAGGTAGAGAGGAAGTAGAAGTCACGCGCGTAGAGGGCCTCGCTGTACGCGCCCTGCGCGGGTGCAAGGTGGAAGCCGGCGGGGATGATGCTGAGGACGACGCTGGCAACCGGAACCGGCTCAGGCGCGGGAACGCGGCTGCGATCGAACATCCACAGCAGTGCGGCCGGGAAGACCACATAGGCGGCCATTTGCGGATGGATGGTGGCCGTGACCAGGGTGAGCGCGGTAGCCAGCCCGTAGCGGCGGCAGAGAAACGCGGTGAGCGCAAAAATGGTGAGCGGCGTTGAGAACGAGCGCGCTGTCATGTAGGGGTCCATGAGCAGCAAACCGGTGTTGGTAGCCGGCATGGTGAGAATAGTGGCGATGACGAGAACCGACGCCCAGCGGGCGCGCGCCGTTGTGAAGCAGACCGATGCAAGAAGCCAGCATGAGACCAGCAACGCAAAGGTTGTGAGAATGTACCAGAGAAAGATCGTCCAGTCCATTGAGAGATGAGTGAGCCGCGCGGTCCACGCAAGGATGGGCGCAAAGAGCGAGAGGTGCTCGTGGGACTGGAAGAACTCGGTACCGTAAGGGAAGAGTGCGGGGTGCAAAAGTTTTTGCGCCGCGGGGATGTAGATTTCGCCGTCATCAACGCCCAGATGATAACCGGCAATCCCGATCGCGCCTGCGGTGAGCAGAGCGAGGCGGAGATAAGGCGGGCGCTTGTCCGGGGTATTATTCAACGCGTTCTCCCAGGCAGGCATCTAACATGAACGGCTCCGGCTCAGATATAAACTGAGGCACTTCCGGGCGTTCATGCGAGTCGGCCAGGAGGGAAACGAGACCGGCGAATTCGTAACCTGCAACCAATAAAGAATAAATGACGAAGGCGCACGGAAAAAGAGCAATTTTGACAGCTATTTGTAAGACGCAAAATGATTGCGGCAGGTTTGCCGCGGAGATTTATCATAATGGAATCGGGAAGTGCAGACGAGAATCGAAAAACCGTCGCGCACCGGCGGGCAAAGCGCGTTGATTCTGCGCAGTAAACATTGTCGGGCTTTTTGGCGTCCACTCAGTTAGTGGAATTCTCCGAGACGGGTTTGCTGTCTTTCGGGCGCGAGATTTTGAGGCGCTGATTTCGAGTTTTGGAAATCGCACAAAAACAAAAATGAGACTGCTGAAAATCCTGCCTTTATTGCTCATCGTTGTTGGCGCCGCAATTCTTTTCGAGCGGCCCGCCTATGCCTACGCCGACCCCGGCACCGGTCTGCTGGCCATCCAGGCCGTGGGTTCGGCGCTGGTGGCCTCGGGGTGGTATCTTCGCCGGAAGATATATGCTTTGTTCAACAAGGGTGGCGCGGCGGCGAAGGAACCAGAAGCGGCGCCGGTTGTAGGTGAAGGCGACGACTCGCCTAATTCGTAAAGGCTCCGGCAGGTTTCACGATCGAGCGCGCACAAATCAATCCGCAAGTTTTTGCTGAACTCCAGGAAAATGAACTGACCTTTCGCGATCCGGCGGGGCAGCTCATTTTGCTGCAGGACTATGCTCTGAGGCGGGTGCGTCCGGGTGCGGCGGCCGAGGCGAAACGTTTTCTTGACTCAGCTTTGAGGGCGCAGCTTGAGAAAAGCGGCGACCTTGTGGCGAGCGAGATTGTGGAGCCCGGCGCGCGTGGAGTTCAAGCCTCGGAAGAGGGCGGGTTCTGGCTGCGGCATCCGCGCATTGACCCCATCAGCTATCCGTGGGAGTGGACGCCGGCCCAGTGGCGGGCTGCGGCGGAACTCACGCTCGGTATCGCGGGCAAGGCGATCGATGCCGGCTGGACGCTGAAGGACGCAACACCGCTCAACGTGGTTTTCCAAGGCGCGCGTCCGGTGTTTGTCGATGTTCTCTCGTTTGAGCCGAGCAACCGGCATTCCGCGGTCTGGCTGGCCTACGGGCAGTTTGTGCGCACTTTCTTGCTGCCCCTGGTGGCGGCAAAATATCTGAACTGGCCGTTGCAGGCTACGCTCTTCTGGCGCGATGGCTATGAGCCAACCATGCTGGCGCGGGCACTGCCGCTGCGGCGCCGGCTGAATCCGAATCTGCTGGACGTGGTAACGCTGGCGGCGATGCTCGAGGGCAAAGGCAAAGGCAAAGCGAGGCCGGCTGAGGCCAAAACGGATCCGGGTCTCGCAAAGCACATACTGCACAAGCGGCTGGCGCGGCTCACAAAGCAGATTCGCCATGCCGCGGGCGGCCAGAACGCGAGCGAGTGGAGCAGATACAACCAGAGTGCGAGCCATTACCAGCCCGCCGACGTTGAGGCCAAGCAGGCGTTTGTGCACGGGGTTCTGGAGCGGCTGCGGCCGGCGAGTGTGCTTGATATCGGCGCCAATACCGGGACTTATTCGCTGATGGCCGCAGAGGCCGGGGCAAAGGTGGTGTCGCTGGACAACGACACGGCAGCGCTTGATGAACTGTTTCGCGCCGCGGCGGTCAAAAAGAAGCCGGTCACGGCCTTGGTGGCCAACATCGCGCGGCCCACGCCGGCAGCGGGCTGGCGCAATCGCGAGCAGCTTTCGCTGCTTGACCGGTTGAGCAGCAGGTTCGACCTGGTGCTGATGCTGGCCGTCATCCACCACCTGATTTTGCGCGAACAAGCCCCGCTCGCTCACATTGCCGGGCTGGCTGCCGAGCTTACCAGGCGATGGCTGGTGGTGGAGTGGGTGCCACCTTCAGACCCCATGTACCAGGAGTGGCTGCGCGGACGCGACGAACTCTACGGGCAACTTGCCGAGGCCGACCTGGTGGGCGCGCTCAAACCGTTCTTCAAACAGATAGATCGAACGGAGCTCGGGAATGGGCGCGTGCTGCTGGTGTTTGAGCGCTCCAATGCGATCAATGATGCGATAGGCGAGACGAGCAGCGTGAAGGACGCCTCGCAGGCGGAGGATCAAGCCGAATGATGAAGCGGCTCGCCCATGCGTGGGGATTTGCCTCGATTCTCTTGCTGCCCGACTACATTGACTTGACTTCGCAGGCCGGGGATGCGCGCATGCGCGTGCCTTCGCCGCTCACCAAGGTTGCGCTGGCTCACCTGACCGACATGCTGATTGTGGGCGTGGTATTTGCGCTGCTGACGGCTGCACTGCGCCGGCTGAAGAGTTGGCCCGCAATTCGCTGGGTGCTGGTGGCGCTGCTGCCGCCCGTGCTATTTGTGCGCAACCTGAACGTAATGCCGGCCGATATCCCAAATGCAATGGTGATCGCGTTCAACTTGGCGTGGATCGCCATTGTGGGGTTGCTGGTTTGGCGGTTCAAATCTCTGGCTACAAAGATACGCAAGGCCGGCAGCGTGATTCTGACGGGATTTGCCGTCTTTGCCATGGTGATGACCGTGCAAATCGTGCGGGCAGCGTTGTGGCGACCCGGACCGCAGGCTTACGCACATCCCATTGCTGACGCCCCGGCTACCAGGCCGCGTATGGTGTGGGTGCTTTTTGACGAGCTGGGCTACAAGCAGACATTCGAAGCGCGCGATGCTTCGCTGAGATTGCCGAATTTTGACCGGCTGCGCAGCGAGAGCACGATTTACACCAGCATGACGCCCATTGCGTACCGCACCACCCGCGCGGTGCCGACGATGATGCTTGGCCGCGCGGTGACCGATGTTGAATACACGAACAGCAACAAGTACCTGGTGCAGATTGAGGACAAACACTGGGAGGAGTTCAATCCGCAGGATTCGCTGATCGGGTTGGCGGCACAGCATGGGGTGACGACATCGATCATCGGCTGGTACATCGCCTATTGCCCGGTGTTCGAGAAGGTGGCGACAGAGTGTTACTGGAGCAATGACGACGCCCAGGATCGCGGGCCGACCATGCTGGACGCGAGCTTTGCTGAGAACGTGTGGTTTCCGCTGCGGATCATGGTGGAGCAGTTTGTGTGGCCGAGCCGCGCCTGGGCCGACGACGCGGCGTGGAACGAGCGGGGGCACATCGCTTCAGTTCAGGATGTGAGCCGGCACGCGCTCGACACGCTGGCCGCGAGCCAGGCGGACATAATTTTCCTGCACATTCCGGCGCCGCACCCGCCGGGGTTCTGGGACCGGCGAACTCAGACGTTCGCGATTGGCGGGTCATACGCTGATGGGTTGGATTACAGCGACCGGCTGCTGGGCCAGATGCTTGGCGAGCTTGAAAAACAGCCGAGATGGGCATCGACAACGCTGGTTGTGCAGGGCGACCACTCGTGGCGAACGGCGATGTGGAGGCCGCTGCCGGGCTGGAGCGCGGAGGACGAGCGAATTTCACACGGCGGAGAGTGGGATCCACGGCCGGTGGTGATGATTCGCGAGCCCGGGCAGGAGAGCGCGAAGACCGTTTCAACCCCGACGAGCCTGATGTACGTGCACGATTTTGTGGCGGGCTGGATCAGGGGGATGGGGAGACAGTGAAACAATTGCACAGTTGAACAGTGACCCAGTTGAGTAGAGACACAGCTCAACAGTTAGAACGGCATCCCGCCGGTTGCCCATCCCCGGCGCGCAATTCGCTGGACGCTGAACGACTTCCCATTCCTAATCGCTGTCTCGACGAGTGCATTAGCGATTTCGCATCATTCCAAAATCCATTCTGGCTACGTCGGCGTTTTTCAGGCACCGATCTGCCTATCGCCGTGTAGAGTCCAGTCGATGAGTGGTCTTACACATTAAAATGAGGATTACAGCCAGGGCGCACATCGCGATTAAAGAACTGAAAAGCTGGAGGAAGGCCCAACGTCCGACGGCTGAACAGAAGAAAGGATTGAGAATGACCAGATCAACGCACGCGCTTTCTCGCTTAGCCGTTGAACAGTTCTGTACACTCTGCGACAAGGCGCATGAGTACTGGCTTAATTATCTCGAACTATTCGACAATAACCCGCGCAACGCGGAACTTTGCAATTCGTCAGCGGGAAAAGAATGGGAACGCCTCTCTAACATCAGCCATGAGCATTCGTTACTTCAAGTCGTCAAACTCCATGATAAGGCCGTTACGAATGGCAATATCAACCTTGGAATCGATTACATACTCACATATGGTGGCTGGTCCGATTCCGTAAGCGCTCGCCTTAAGCAGCTGAAAATAGAATTAGACCGCTTTGCTTCTCAACTGCTGGACGCTCGCAACAAGATATTGTCACACAATGATCTCGCCACAATCGAGGCAAACGCTACGCTGGGAGAGTTTGCCAAAGGCGCCGATGAGAAGTACTTCAAGGCTCTCAAAGAGTTCGTAGATGTGGTTCATAGCGAGGTTATTGGAGGAACATATCCCTTCGATAATCTCGTAAAAAACGACGTAGCATCCTTTTTGCGTACAATCAAGCCGTGATAGATCCTTGCAGCCCGTTCCTCATATACCTGCAGTTTTACTTCGCCGCCCACGCCGTGCGCTTGACGGCATGATATGCGGCGAACAGCTGTGCGTAGGCCCCTGGAGTAATCTCTTGCGGGAACTCAGGGCCGTATTCAACCAATAGCCGCTCGATTCGCATTTTCGCGGGGTCCTGGAGCCACGCTATTCCGTATTTCCCGAAATTCAGGACTGACGTCATGCGATGAGTTGCAACGATGACCTCGCGAGTCTGCCGGTCAACTTGCATGTATTCCGCTGCCCTTTGCCTAACCTGGGGCAATATGGCCATAATCCGAGAGTGCAACGGCTCGCCAGAAACGCGGGCAATTTCGTCGATGTCCTCGCCCATAAGGAAATTCACAACTTGTGCGGCGAGAGCTCTGGCCACCTCATGATCCATTTGCGAGGAGTAAATATTACTAAGGTCTGCGCACAGATCAACCTTCAGTGCGCGCAAACTCATCGAGACAGCCTTATCCAGATCGTCGAGCGATGGCTCTGCTCGTTTGAGGAAAAACCGCGACAAGAACCCCATGTCGACCTCCTCCGCAATGCCCAGAGAGGACTTCCCTTTCGTCGCCAGTACTTTACGCTGAAAACGCGAGACTTACCACGATGATTTCACTAAACAGGCCAAAGCGCTCACTGAAAGCGTTTTAGGAGCGATCGCAGATGATTAGTTCTCGAAAACGCCGTTCAATCCGGCGACCGAACCGGATTTGCAACGCGATTTCGGCTCGCGAGAGATGCGAGTCGGAGACATGAGGATGAAAACCCGCTGGTAAGTGCGAACTCTCAGGCTGCTTTTTTCACTTCGGCGATGAGCTGCTGGAACGCCGGGTCGGAGCGAAGGGCTTTAAAGGCCGGGTCCTGCTCCACGTAAAGCATCCAACCTTCGTGATCGCGGAAGGCGCTCTCAAGGACGGCGAGCGTAGCAGCATTATCTCCGAGAGCCGCCAGGCACCGCGCGCCGTCGACCTTACTGCCAACGTAGTATGGGGCGTCGTTGATTGAGCCGCAGGCGCGCAACGCGGCCGGATAACCCAGGGTGTGGTAAAGGTCGAGGATTTTTCGCTGCATTGCGGTATCGGAGAGGCCGCGAAGGACCCACTCGAACTGCTGCGCGGCACGGGTTTGATCGCCCATGGCCGAAAAGATGTACCAGAGCTTGTAATGAGCGGGAAGAAAGTTGGGATTCTCAGCGAGCACTTCCTGAACCTGTTGAACGGCCTGGGGGAAGCGTCCCTCATACTCGTAGAGCCAGGCCAGATTGGTACGCAGAATGGGCGAGCGCGGATCGACATCGAGCGCAGCATGCAACTGCTGCTCGGCTTCGTTGAAGCGCCCCGCGGTCATGAGCATCTGCTCGTACCAGTGATGGGCATTCACGTTTTCGGGCTCGAGAGCGATGGCCTTGCGGAATTCCGTCTCGGCCGCAGACTGATTCCATTGGTAATACCAGGCAGAGAATCCCAGCGCCGCGTGCGCCTCAGCCAGCGACGGGTCGAGCGAGAGAGCCTGCTCGGCGGCGGCCCAGGCCTGGCTGCGCGCGGTTCCGGGGTCCATCCAACTGTATTGCCCCATCAGGTTGTAGGTATCGGCAAGCTGCGCATAAGCCTCTGCATACTTGGGGTCGATGGCCACGGCGCTGCTGAAGCTCTCAATTGCCTTTTCGAATCCGCTCTTGGAGCGCTGCGAGAAGAAGTACAACCCCTTGAGATAGGCGTCGTGAGCCTCAAACTTGCCCGGCCGGTACCTGGTCTGCTGGAGCGTGGGCACATGAAGCGAAAGCGCGTGACCCACTGAATTGGCCGTGCTGGACTCGAACTCGAACTGGTCGCTGAGGTCCCCCTTATATACGTCGGCCCAGACGCGCGATTGATCGCCGATGCGGATGAGTTGCGCCGAAACGCGCACATCGGCTCCCTGCTGCTCAAGACTGCCCTCAACCAGGTACTGGACATTGAGCTCGCGGCCAACCTGGTCGAGCGACTTGCTGGTGTTGGCGTACGTGCGAGCCGAAGCCGGCGCAATAACCCGCAGCCGGCCCGGAGCAAGCGCTCCCAGCTGCGCGATCAATTCCTCGGTAATGCCGTTGCAGATGTAATCGCGAGAGACGTCGCCGGTGCTGTTCACGAAAGGCATCACGGCGATGGAGATGACCGGCATGTGGGTGTCGTGCCAGCGCATTGCGAAGAAAACCGCACCGGTGAGCAGGACGCAGGCCAGGCCGGCGCCAATAATCGCCTTAAACGACGGCCGGTAGGGCACGTGTGCGGGCGGCTGAGGTTCAACCGGAGGGGACGCAGCCGGCGGAACGGGGACGGCCGCGGGAGGCAGGGGCTCGGTTGCTTCGGCGACCAATTCGACTTGGCCACGAAGCGGTAGCCGCGGCTGCGGACGGTCTCGATGTAACGGGGCGACTGCGGATCGTCGTCGAGCGCCTCACGCAGCTTGCTCATGGCCGCGTTCAGCCCTTCCTCAAAGTCGACAAAGGTGTCGTTGGACCAGAGGTGCTCGTGGAGTTCCTTGCGGCTGACCAGCTCACCGCGGCGTTCGGCCAGAGCCAGCAAAAGACTGCGCGGCTTCTCCTGCAATCGAATGGGCCTGCCATTCCTGCTCAGGTCTCCGGAGTGGAGATCGAGAGAAAACGGCCCGAAGCGGGCCTGAGCCCGCATAGATGAAGGAGAGGTTACCATAGCCAGTGAAATTCAATGACAGGGCCCAATCGAAGGATGATTCTTAAGGATCTTAAGTAGCAACACGATACCACAATTAAGAGCTCTGCGGTGCAAAATCGTCTGTTACTTTAATAAAATCATATGTTTATAAGTTCAGGTAGAATTCAGCCAAAATTAAGATAGCGTCCATTGACCAAGCCCGTCAGGGCTCGTACCTTGCAAACATCCGGGAGCGGTGCACTAGCAGCCGAGACTGTTCCTGCTCCCCAGGAGAGTTCCCCAAATGCGGCAAACGAGAAAAGTACGTCGCGTAGGGGCCCAGTTTCGCCTTGCCGCTTTTCCGGTAATGGCTTTTGGCTTGGTTGTAGTCATGTTTCTGGGCCTCGCCTCTGCGCATGCGCAGACGCCAATTGGAACGGCCGAGTCCTGCTTCGAAGCGGGACCGGATCATGTTCCAGCCTTCACAGCAACTCCGGTACCGCCGGTGCGGCTCGGATTTCCGGCACAGATACGAATCCATGTTCCCGCAGTTTCAGCAACGGTCGCAAGACTGGAGCCTGCGGGATTCACGCCCCTCAAGGCTCTGCCCGTTCACGTGTTGAATGCAGGGAGCAAAGACCGCTGGACGCCCGCGCTGAGGAAATCGCCTGAGTTCCTGTCGGCGGCGAGGTAGCACCGGCTTCGAAAGTTCGCGGCTTTCCCACCCGTTTGGAGATCTTTACCTCGTAGTGCCATAGCTCAGTCGGCGCCTTTGATCTTAATGGATGGGTCAGTTGCGCGCGGCCGCCTGCAAACGATAGTGAGCCCCTCAATTCGTGTAAATGCGCACGTACTGCACCTGCATGGTCGACGGGAAGACGGTGGGCGAGCCGACGTTGACGTCTCCCGGCCAGTCGCCGCCCACCGCCAGGTCCAGAATGATGAACTGCGGGCCTGCGTCGAAGGGCCACGGGGTCGGCGCCCAGGTGGAGTCAGTCGAATTGAAGGTCGCGTAGACGTTGGTTTGGCTGTCTACGTAATACTGAATCTGCCCCTTCGTCCAGATCATGCCGTAGGTGTGCGACGCCGCAGCGGAAAATCCGGTTGGATGATATTGTTGGGATTCGTTCTCCTCATTGCTGCTGGCGCCGCCATGCACCGAGCCGGCGATCCAGTCATAGCCCTCAGGAGTGCCACCGGCATACGGCGGCGGGTTGCTGCCGTCAATGTGTTCCATGATGTCGAGTTCGCCGCACGCCGGCCAGTTGATGGTAGCGATGTTGTTGCCCAGCAGCCAGAACGCCGGCCACATGCCCTGTGACTCGGGCAGCGTCATCTTCGCTTCGATGCGGCCATACTGGAAGCTGAACAGCCCCTGCGATTTGAGCCGCGCTGAGGTGTAAACGCCATTCGACGGGTTCTCCGCGACGATGTTCAAGCCGCCGCCGGGAGCGATGTAAGCGTTCGGATTCGAAGGATTGCAGGGACTCGTGCTGGAGCCCGCGGCGCAGTAGGTTTCCTGATCATCATTGCCGCAGCAGTCCGTGCCGATGTCGTAGGTCCAGTTGGTTGCGCTCGGCAACACGTTGGCCGTGCCGGTGTTGGAGAACTCGTCGCTCCAAACAAGGGTGCCGGAGGGAATGTTGGGCGAGAAGGCCTGCGTGGCTACGCTGCTTTTGGTGTCGCCCGAAGCTGTGGCCATCGCATTCACGGTGAGGTTCGACGCAACCAGGAAGGGCGCTTCGTAGATCTGTGACGAGGTCGTGGGCGTGGATCCATCCACGGTGTAGTAGATGGTTGCGCCGGATGTAGTGGAAGCCAGCGACACGATGACTGCGCCACCTTGCGCCGCGGTGGTTGAGATGGTTGGCGCGGCGGCCTGCGGTGTAGTGGCCCCGGTGCTTGTTGAACCGCCGCCGCTTCCACAACCGGCCAGCAGAACGATCAGGACAAGCAGGAACCGAAAACGGAAATCAGACAAGGATGGCATGGGAACAAATCTCCTCGACCGGAAACATTAGAAGGTGGCGAGCTAAAACGTCAACAGGCAAACTGGACTGCGGGCCACAGCGTGCGACGCGCGTGCCTGGGCGCACGGCCGGTACTTTGGGGCCGGACCAATAAGATAGGATGTGTCATGCAAATTCGAAGGTTTGGCAAGGGCGCCTGTCGGGCGCTGATTCTATTGATCCCCATGGGCGCGGTCGTGGGCGCCGCCTGCCTGAACGCGCAGGGAGCGCAGAGCTCGGCGACACAGAATGCGACGACACAGAGTGCAGGGGCGCAGCCTGCTGCTCAAATTGACCAGAAACCGCCGCAAACTGACCAGAAGCCGCCGCAGGCGAAGCCCAGGCCGCCGATTCGACCGATTGACATGGCCCCGACGATACCCACGCGATTCGACTTTCTGCGCGGAGCGTACGGGCCCTTCCGCGCGAACAACGATCTGCTGTATTACCACCTCGATATTCGCGTCGACCCCGCCAAGAAATTTATCGGCGGCAGGAACACGGTGCGTTTCCGCATGCTGAAAGACGGAACGCGCATCCAGCTCGACCTGAGCGAGAAGCTGAACATCGACAAGATCCTGTTCAAAGGCGCGCCGCTCAAGTACGAGCGCGACACGGGAGCGGTGTTCATCGACTTTCCTGAGACGCTGCACACGGGACAGGTCTATGAGATCGAGTTCTATTACTCAGGGAATCCTCCTGCGGAAGGACGGTTCGGCTGCATCACGTTCAAGAAGGACTCGTCGGGACACGACTGGATCAACACCGCGTGCGAAGGCGAAGGCGCGAGCGTGTGGTGGCCGAACAAGGACCAGTGGCGCGATGAAGTTGAGAGCATGGACATCAGCGTGGCGGTGCCCAACGGGCTGACCGATGTATCGAACGGACGCTTTGTGGGCAAGACCGATCTCGGCGACGGCTTTACGCGCTGGGACTGGCACGTGAGCTACCCCATCAATAACTACGATGTGGCGCTGAACATTGGGAACTACGTGCATTGGGGCGAGAAGCTGGGCGACATTCCGCTTGACTACTACGTGCTGCCCGAGGACCTGGACAAGGCCAAGGTGCAGTTTGCGCAGGCGCCGGAGATGTTGAAGGCCTACGATCACTACTTTGGGCCGTATCCGTTTGCGCGGGACGGATACAAACTGATCGAAGTGCCGTACTCGGGCATGGAACACCAGAGCGCCGTGGCCTACGGCAACTTATTCAAGAACGGCTACCTGGGACGCGACTGGGCCGGCGTCGGCATCAGCCTCAAGTTCGACTTCATCATCATTCACGAGAGCGCGCATGAGTGGTTCGGCAACAGCATTACCGCAGACGACGAGTCGGACATGTGGATCCACGAGGGGTGGGCAACCTACATGGAGGGCCTGTACGTTGAATACCGCTGGGGCAAGGCCGACGGCATCAAGTATCTGAATGGATTGAAGCCGAAGATCGTAAACATGCGGCCGATTATTGCCGAGCACGGCGTGAACTCAGAGCCGACCGAGGACCAATACTTCAAAGGCGCGTTGATGCTGAATACGCTGCGCAGCGTGATTGACGACGATGCCAGGTGGTTCGCGCTGATTCGGGGATTCTATCAGCGCTACAAGTACCAGAACATCATGACGCCCGACGTGGTGAGCTACTTCAATCAGCATTCAGGCATGAATCTGACGCCGATCTTCGACCAGTATCTGCGCCACCCGCACATTCCGCGCCTGGAGCTGCTGTTTGGCGAAGCGCCGGGCCTCGTCGGCTACAAATGGATGGCCGACGAAGAGGACTTCAGCATGCCGGTGCGCGTGGGATCGCCGGATCACTGGCAGATCATTCATCCGAAAACGACTGAGTGGCAATGGATGAAGACCCCGCTCGCCAAGGACGATTTACAGGTTGCGACGGAACTCTACTACGTTGATGTGGACAAGCAGTAAACGGGAATTCGTGATTCGTGGACAGTGGATAGTGAGCCGTGGACGGTGATCGCGCTGGGCTGCGCGCCGCCGTTCCTTCGGGACTTATTTGGCTCTACCCCGAAGCTCGACTACAGAAGTTTCGGAATTGGTGTAGACCGAAAGCACGGAACAAAGTGGCGTTTTCCTTAAGAAAACGCCACCTTTCACTGCTCTCGAAAAGTCTACGTGTATTCCGAAACTGCTCTAGACCTGCTTGCCGAGAACCTTCGCGCTTTCGTCTTTTTCCGCTTCAAGCCACCCGGCCTCAGAAAGACTCGTGAACCTGGTTTGGCCGGCCTTCCTGATTTCAGAGTCAGCGACCTTGATCAGGGGTGTGTAGCGCGGGTGATGAGATTCCTTGTATGGATCGTTTCGTGCGGCGTTGTAACAGCAGATCATTCCCCAACGCGGGTTTTCGGAACGGTTCTGATCGGAGCGGTGAAGCAGATTCGCGTGAAAGAAGAGGGTATCGCCGGGTTCCATTTCGACATAGACCAGCTCCATCCGCTTCAGAATTTCCTGGACGCGGGACAGGTCGGCCCCTGCCTGATCTCCGGTCAGGACATGATCGATGCGGCCAAGCTCATGGGACCCTCGGATCACCTGGAGACAGCCATTTTCTCTTGTGGCGCGATCGACCGCGATGTAAGCGCTCGTCAAAAGCGGGAACAAGACTCCATTCTGATACCAGTATCCATAGTCCTGGTGCCATGCCCACGCGCCCCCGACTTTTGCGTCCTTCATGATCATCTTGGAGTGGTAGTGGTAGACCTCGCCATCGAGCAGCCTCTCGGCTGAGCCAACGATGGAGTTACTGCGCGCAACCATGCCGTAGATCGTATCTGTAGGATGATTCCACAGCGACAGCCGGACTGTGCCACCCTCGCCGTCGGCCCTTCCGTAGCTGTGCTGATCGAGAACGCGGTCTTCACGGGCGGAACGGCCTAGCAAGTCGATCTCTTCCGCATCCAACATTTGCCGAACGAGAACAAACCCGTTTTGGTGATAATCGGCTGCCTGACTCTGGTCAATTGGACCCTTTGCCATGACGCGTCTCCTCAAGCTGGAATTTCCGTTTTGCCTTTTGGCTGCGAACCAATATACCCCCGTTTGCCTCCGATCGCGATCTTTTTGCATTGGTTCCAACGCCAAAGACCCGGTCGTGCGCCATACGGCCCCCGCCTGAACCATTGGCGGGTGGCCCCGGTCCCTCATCCGTTTCTAAACCACAACGAGGGTGCCCCCGGTGCGGGGTCCCCAACGAATGATTTGTATTCGTTGGGGTGGCGATCCCTCGCTTTTGGGGACCGGGGATGAAAGCTCCCGATCCCCCCGCCACGTCAGATCCCTAACCTGATTTCGGCATTTTCTGAAACATCCCAATCTCAACCAGCGACCCCAGGGCAACGCACTCATTGAGCTCAGGTTCCAATCAACGATAGCCATTGTGGCCCTACCACCCCGCCCCTCACCCCGCGCAAATTCCTCCGCTGCCATTTGCATGCAATTACGCCCTTCCGGCGCACAATGGAATTGCAATGGATCGAACCACGGCTCTATGGACCATGAGGAACATCGCCGGCACTGTCATCGCCAAAGCTTCAAGGCGCGCCGCATCTCCAGGCTCCTCAAAAAAGCCTCTTGCGAAAACCACGCAGAAACTGTGCAGCCCCGAATCTCATCCAACAGAATCAACCACTTGAAGCATTAAAATCCATACAGTTTCCGTACAGATTCCGCATAGAAACCATACAGATTCATACAGTTTCCGTGCGGTTCCGGACGCTTGACACCCTACTGCGGGTCGAGTTCGAAGGCGTGGGGCTTGGGCTGCGCGTTCTTGTGCTGATCGGCTGAGAGCAGCGCGTCTTTCTCTTCAAGGGCCTTGTTCATGCCGGCTTCGTCGGGAACCTTCGGATCTTCAATGGCGACGACGAAGTGCGCGTTATCAATCACCGTGCGTTCATTTTCAGTTCCATCGATGTCGCGTGCCTGGTCTTCCATGGGCGTGGAGTAGAGCGCGAGATTCACGCCTTGCTCGAGTTGGCCGCGATCGAAAGTGCTGACTGTGTGTCCATCGATTTTGAGCGTGTAGCGCGGTGCGGTGAGATGATCGACGCGCAGGATTTCCTGATCCATTTCAGCGAGGTCTGAGACGCTCAGGACGAAGCGCGCCAGGCCATTTTCGAGATCGAGCGGCAGGGGCAGCGAGCCGTCCAATTCGGTCCACGTCAGCGTGCCGTCTTTCAAGGCGAGTGCGGAGACTTCAGCATTCTGAGCCGCGATTGCGGACGGCTGCGATGCGTCGAGATGCACGTCGGCAACGACGGGCGAGAAGCCCCAACCGCGAGCCAGCGCAGCGGCCATAATCCACTGCGCCGGCTCGCTGGGATGGATGCGATCGGGGATGAGCAGCTCGGCAAATGACGGATTTAACGCTGCTGCCTTCTCAGTGAGCCTGTTCATCGGCGTGTTGAAGTCGGCGTAAACGTAATGCGACGTGGCGGCCAGATCGCGAACCCACGCGGTGTAACGGGTCATGGTCTCGTTGTAGTGCGGAAACTCAGTGCCGTGCGTCGTCTCGTCGTAGGGCGTAGGCGAGATGACCGTGATGCGGACGCCGGAAAGATTCGACTGAATGGAGTCGAGCAGCTTGTGATATCCGGTTGAGTAGATGTCGAGGTATTTGGGCTCGAAGGGCGAGTAGAAGCCGTCGTTCATGCCCAGCATGATTGTGACGACGGTCGGCTGGTGCGGAAACAGGTCGCGCTTGAGGCGAAGCTCGGCATCGCCGGTGTAGCCGCCGTTGACGTTATCTCCAGGAATACCCGCATTGAAGAAGGTGACATGCAGGTTGGGATAGCGAGTGAGGAGAAAGTCCTCAACATAGCGCGTGTAATAGCGCTGAGCGGTGATGCTGTCGCCGTAAAAGGCCACGCGATCGCCGTCTTTGAGCGCCAGTTGCTGCGCAGGGAGGGCCAGCGTTGCGGTGAGAACGAGAAGGGAAATGAATAACGACTGACTGAGCTTCATGCGATTCCTGGCTCCGTGGTTTCCCAGGTCCCAAAATCGAGACCTAGGGCGCCCAGCTTTAGGTGTTTGATCACAAAACTTCACTGCTAATATTCGACTAGGTAAGCCGCGCCTTTAAGCGTGATGGGGTCTTTTTCAGACGAGTGGAAGTGAATTTTGAGCGGAACTCCCGGCGTGACGTCGCGCACGTCAATCTCGCCGACGGCCCAGCTCAAACCGCTCCAGATGATCTTGTCGTAGTCGATTTGGATGGGGATGGTACGGCCGGCCTGCGTGGCCGAAAGAGCGAAGACCTTCCCCATGTTTTCACCGCTAGGCGGCTCGCCGGCCCAGGTGCGGCGCAAATGGCCGTTGGGAGTCATCTCCTGGATGATGATGCGCAGGACGCCATGCGAGGGCGGCTCGGTGGTGGCGTCGATGGTTCCAGTACCGGAGGGGTCAAACGAAATGTCCACGGGCTCGATGGTGCGGGGGATAACAACGTCGGTCTGGATGCCGAAGTCATACGCCGGCGCGACGTAGGCGCCGAAGCCGACCATCGCCATCTGGCCGGGACCGAGCGTGATTTGATTGCCGGTGAGGCGCGGCCGGAAGCCGGCGTCACGGAATTGAATGCGGCCAATGCCCAGAGCGGGTTGATCGGGCGCGAGCATCGGCAGCTTGATGGTGGAGACGTTTTGCCCGGGATTCATGACAACATAGACCGCGCCGCGCGTGGTGACGCCGCCGAAGCCGTATGGTTGCACGTCGCCGGGGATTCCGCCGAAAGTGCGAATGCGTCCGCGGCCCTGCAATTCGAAGAAGAGCTTTTGCGCGCGCGCCATCCATAATGCGTCGGCGCCCTGAATGAGCTCAAGGTTGCCGTGGATGGTGTTGACCCAACCTCCGCGTGCCATCATCAATATGTACGCGCCCTTCCAGGCGTGCAGGCCGCGATAGTAGATGGTGCCGGTTTTGCCCACCATGAAGCCCGTGGAGTCGATGCGTTCGAGCGGGAAGCCGGCCTGCTCAAAGCGGCGCACCGAGTGGTCGCTGTAGATATCCATTGCGCGCCAGAAGTTGGCTTCGGGAACGTCGCCCGGCCGTGGGTCGCCGGTGTACTGCATCTGGAAGACCTGGAGCCAGCGCAGATCGGCGGGGTCGTGGAAGGGCAGCGGCGAAAAGGTGTCGTCGAACGAGCCACCAAAGCCGTTGAAGGCGATGAGTACTGCTTCAGGATTCTTGGCGCGAAACCTGCGAAGAGCTTCGCGGAATGCGTTCACGTTGCGCTCTTTGATTTCGGCTTTGCTCAGGTGGGCCGCATCGTCGGCTGGCGTGGCGGCATCCATGTTGGCAAAGTCGAACTTGAACATGCGGATGCCATGGTCGTACCAGTACTGCAGCACGTCAATAAAGTCGGGCAGAAAGCCGCCCTCAGAGAGCGACATGGCCCAGCCGCCTTTGTTGAGCGAGTCTTTCCATGCGGGCACGGCTTGAATCTTGACCAGCGAGTTAGTTTCGAACCACAACCCCGGCTTAATGCCGTTCTCCTGGCATTTCTTGATCCATGCATCGGGGCCGTTGGGCCAGTCGGGCTTGCGCCAGGTGCGGTAGCCGCCGTCGGGCGCGAACCAGAAGGCATCCATCGTGTAGTAGTTGAAGCGCACGCCCGCCCGCTTGAGGCGCAACAACTCGTCGAGCTCGCGCATGGCAAGCTTCTCAGTGAGGGGAATATTGTCAGAGAGCTCGTCGTACGAGGACCAGTTGTTGTAGACGGAGATGGGCGCCTGCAGCTCGGCAGGAGGCGGCTCGGTTTGTGCCCGGGACGATACTGGTGCGACGAAGTTGCAGGTAAGAGCAGCGCACGCAAGCATGGCGCGCACAGATGCGGCGCGAAGGAATCGCTGGTTGTCGATGATCATGGGTGGCCCTCGTGATGTTCGAGAGGTTGCATGTGGGAATAGTCGGGTGGCCCGAGGAGTTTGCGGACGGCGCCGCCGAGCGTGGCTGCGTTTTGAAAGCCGCGCCAGGTTTGCAGCGTGCGGCCGTCGGCGGACTCGAGGCGGATTTGGCCGATTGCCCCGCCGACTTGCGTGGGCGCGGAGCCGTGCTCAATGTTGAGCGAATCAGGATACACATCGTTGAGATCACGCAGCGCGTTTTCGCCGGCCTGATTCGCGTCGGCGGTCAGATGCACGGTAAACTTCAACTGCTTCGGACTGTACTGGCCGGCAAGGCTCCGCAGGACGAGGAGTTCTGCGCGGGCGTCATCTGAGAGCAGACCATCTTCATCGAGTGCGGGATTTATCCACGCTTCGAGCCGGATTGAATCCTGGTTCTTTTCTTCTCCAGCCTGCGCGGCGGTACTTCCCGACTCCATCCCCTGCGCCTGCAGCGCATCGAGCGTCAAGTCCTTCTTCTCGCCGATCGAGAATAGTGGCTGGCCGTCTACGGCGTACTTATTCCCGGAGCTTTGCCACGGAGTACTGATCCGGTAGATGAGCGGCGAAGTGGAAACAACGGTGTTGCCGGTGAAGACGATTGGCGTTCCGCCCGAATCGCCGGGACCCTCAATGGCCGCGACGCCGGGTACAGTCGGATTCCAGTGAATCTCATTGCCGCTGATGGTGAGGCCACGGATGGTGCCGCCGTTCCAGGTGCTGAGGTAGATGGCGCCCTGCAACACGGCCATGCGCGGGCTGAGGCCGTTATCGATGCAGAGGTTGTCGCGCACAATGCTGTAGCTGGTGACGTAGCCTGCGCCGAAGACCGAGATGCAATAGCCCTGGGTGTCGTGCGCGTAGTTGCGCTCGATGGTGTCGTGCTGGTTGTCCCAGTCGATGTCGTAGGCGCCGCCGTCGACGCCAGGGCTGTCAGTGACATAGGCCTCGTTGTCGGCCACCAGGCAGTCGTTGCAGGTCCACACCCAGATGGCGTCGGGCGTGCCCACGTCCTGCGTGGGCTGCATGCCTATCTCCCAGGCCGCGCTGGTGCGAATGGAACTGTGCGAGTCGCGGAAGAGGACGATGCCATCGCCGTAAACGTCGTGAGCGGTTGAGTTGCGAATCTGGATGTTGGTGTTAAGCGGCGAGTCGTCTTTATAGGGGAAGCCGCCGCCGCCAACCAGAATGCCGGCCCATTGATTGGTGTGGGCCGCGTCGACGCCGTCGATGAGCACGTCGTCGAAAAACACATTGATGCTGCCGGGGTCGACGATCACCAGGCCATTGTCTTTGTTTTTTAGCTCGCCGCCATAGACGTCGTGGACGTAGAGGTTCTTCAAATAGAGATGATGAAGTGTTCCTGTGTCGCCGCTAACGAAGACGCCGTATTTGTTGCCGCCGGAGATGTCGAGCGAATCAACCTGCCAGTATTGCTGGTTGAAGAGCAGCAGCGCCTGGCGGGCGGTTGCGGGCGCGACGATTTTGGGACGCGGACCAACACCATATGCAGTGAGGCGGATGATGTGGCCGTCGGTTCCGGAACCCCTGGGCGCAAAGGCGCCGTTGCAGACTGTGGCGCGGGCAATGGCGATGGTGTCGCCGGGCGCGAACTCGTGGGCCTCGGCAGCGGCAAGATTGTTCCAGGGATGTTGGATGGAGCCGTCACCGTTGACGGCAGCGGAGCAGTCGATGTGGAAGGTCTGCGAGGTCGCGGCCGCCTGTGCATGCACAGGCGCGACCTTCATCAGGCAAACGCAGAGGGAACAGGCAACAACACACTCCGGCGTACGCCGGCAGACGCCAGAAAAGAATCGAATCACGCCACGAATCTCCACCACCAAACTATCGTAGACCGCGCGCCTCACGTTCGAGAGCGGTTCCACAGTTTCCGTGCCCTTTCGGATTTCTCGAAGTGTGGCATTTCCTTAAGGGAAATGCCACTTGGCAGCAGCGGCTTTGGGATACCACAACTGTGGAACCGCTGTACGCGCAAAGTGGCGCCGGCGGAATATCGTGATCTCTTCCGCGAGGACGGAAGAGATCACGAGGCAAGCTGGACAATACAGACGACCTAGAAATCGAGCCGGATGGCAAACTGTGCAGTACGCGGATTATCCGTTACGCCGAGAATTTCACCGAACTGGGAGTACCCATTCGACTCCGAACCAATGGCAGAAACGATTCCGCCGCAACCCTCAATGTTGTAATAGTGCCGGTTGAACAGGTTGTAGAAGTCCATGCGAAAGGAAATGTTGTACCTTCCGTCGGGACCGACTTTGTCGTTCTTCAGGAACGTCGTGTTCTCGTTCGCCTGCCCGGGGCAGCGCAGGCGCGAGTTGTACGGCGAAAGGGGCAAGACTCCCGGGGCCGGGTTGCTGGCCACGCTCGCCGGCATATAGTAGTCCGAGTCAGGAACCTGGCCGCTCGGGCCCACCGGCACATAATGTCCGGGTTTGTTAGGGCCCTTATAGTTGGCCAGGTTGAACTGCGGGTAAATGTTACCCCACAGCGGCCAGAGAGGATCCGCCGCTCCCACGCGGAATGGCTGGCCAGTGTAGTAGTCCAGAAGCGTTGTAGCTGTCCAACCCCCGATGACGGTGCGAATCGCGGGGCTCTGTGTAGCGCCCCACCGCTGTCCTGCGCCAAAAGGAAGTTTGTAACCGATAAAGCCCTTCACAACCTGCGGCGCGTCGTAGCCGGTCAGCGCATGTGCGGGGCCATGCATATGCTGGAAGTCCTCGACGCCGGTATACCAGCCGTTGTAGTCCTGCTGGGCGGTGTAGGTGTCGCCCTCCTGGCGCGACCAGTCGTAGCTCATGTCCATGGTCAGGTTGCCGGCGCGCTTCACCACTTCTGCAACCAACGAGTCGTAGAAGCTCTGGCCCAGCGGAATGCCGGCATATAGCAGGTTGGGATAGTACCAATAGGTGCTCTCGGCCGCGGCCATCTGCGGCAGAGGCGCCAGCGCCGCCAGAACATTACCATAGAAATTCGGATACGGGCAGGCTACCCCGCTGAGGGATCCGTACCCCGACGGACAATACATCCAACTGTAGTAGTTGAAGCCGGGATTGCTGCGCACGAGATTCACGTAGTTCTCTGAGGTGGTTTCGTTCCACGCAAGAGCTGTATCGGTGAGCCGGTGGCCGCGATTGCCGACATAAGCCAACTCGAAGCGCATGTTCGGGGTCAGTTGCTGCTGCACCCCGAAATTGAATGCCTCGCTGTAGCCCAAACGCAGCGAGTGCGGGTCGACCTCGACCGGGAAGGGATACATGGTGGAGGGATCGGTGGCCAGCGAGGCCTTGGTCACCACGCCCGGGTAATTGCCGCCGCCGCTGGGATTATCCCAATTGAAATTGGTGGCTGAGTTCGATCCCAATTGCGGCGCGAAGCTGTCGGGAACGCCACCGAAGAAGGTGATGCCTACAGGGTTGAAGATCAGGCCGTAGGAGGCGCGCACCACCACGTTGGGCAGAAGCTGATAAGCGATACCCAGCGAAGGCCCGAAATTGAGCGCATACTCATCCTTCTCGAAGCTGTCGCTTCCTCCGGTGGCGAAGACCAGCGATCCCGGCAAGGCCGCGCCATATACCGAGGCAAGTTGAGGATCGGTAACGGTGGGATCGAAATTCGCCCAGCGGCCGTACTTCTCCTTGAAGCGTGTGTTGTAGGTCCAACGCAGACCCGGGTTCACGGTCAGCTTGGGAGTGATTTTGTAGCTGTCCTGGGCAAATAGATCGATGTTCTTCTGCCTGCCGTAGAGGTTATAGGCGACAGTCTCGCCTGCCGTATGGACCATGCCCAGCTCATAGCTCGCAAAGGCAAAACCGTCGTAGGGATAGCCGGGACCGTCGGTGTTCTGGTAGGCGAAGTTGAAGTTGTACGCGCCGGTCCCGGAGCGGTAATTGACGTCATGGGCGATAAAGTCGCCGCCGAAACTCAGATTGTGACGGCCTTTGCTCCAGGTAAGCGTGTCGCTGGTGGTGCTGATTGAGCCCGCAATGTCTCCCTGCCAGCTGTTGCCAAGGTAGGTTTCGCTGATCCCCGCATAGTTGTCGGAGAAGGAGATTACAGGGAAGTTGTTGGCGCCGGTGTTAGCAAACCCGACCTGAGTGTTGTAGTCAGCGGGGTCAGTCGGAGTGCTTCCGTTGTCGTCGAAGGCGCTGGTGAAGTTCAGAACATTCAGCAGGTTGGGGCTGAAGGTATGGGACTCGCTGATGCGGTATTCCTGCTGGTGGTAAAACTGGATACGTGCGTCCGAAAGCGGGCCCCCCGTGGTGGTGCCTGACTCCCATACACCGCCGCCGTCATCCAGTGTGCGCAATTTGTGATCGTAGATCCAGGAACCGGAAAGGTGGTCCTGTTCACGTAGAACGTGATCCAGCTTCACAACGTACCAATTGGGGGTCTGGCTCGGCGTATTGGTGAGCAGGGTTCGTTCGTTGTTGGTGACTCCACCCAAGTTGGGCTTATAGTTGGCATAGAAAGCGTTCACTTTTTGCGCAATTGGACTGATGGTCGGAATCATGTTGTTCGTGAACTGATTGCCCGTCGCCGGATCGTAAATCATGTCCTCCTGCGCCTGCAGCGTTTGTCCGGCATCGTTTTGCACCATAAGGGGCGGATCTCCTGGGCCGCACGGGTAAGCGGCATATGCAGAACCGCAAAGCGGAGCTCCCAGGATTGAGCTGAAGTCGCCGGTGAGCATTGCCGGAATCGGCACGGTCGCGCCGCCGCTGTTGAGCCGCCAGTCAACCTGCTGGTATCTCTCGAAGGTTCCGAAAAAGAAGGTTTTGTTTTTGTGGATCGGGCCACCCAGGCTAAAGCCGTAGTCCCACGTCCTGTCCTTGGGCTTCCTGACATCTTCGTTATCGTTCGTCCAGGTGTTGGCATCGAACAACTCGTTATGCCCGTAGAGGAATGCCGATCCGTGCAGGGTGTTGGTCCCCGACTTCAGGTTGAAGGCCATCACGCCGCCGCCTGTAATGGAGCTCTGCGCATCCAAGCCGCTGGTCTGCGCCTGGACCTCCTCGATGGCTTCCATGCTGGGGCCACCATCCTCCGTGTCACCGCGGATATTGGATGTGCCCGATGTGCCGTCAATGGTATAGTCCTTGGCGAAATATTGGCCGCCGTTGACCACCGCATAATAGGGGTCACTGATCGGCGAATAGCCCGGCGTGACCGCCACTGCAAACAGCTCGATGAAGCGGCCCCCTCCATTGATATTCAGAGACAAATCGTTGACTTCATCGGACTTCATGTTGGTGCCCACGGAGGCGGTGTCCATGTCCAGAATGGGCGCGCCGCCCGAAACCGTCACACTGACGGAGGCCGCGCCCACTTGCAGTACAGCGTCAATACGCGCTACTTCGGTGGAAAGCAAAGTCACCTCGGGCCGTACCAGCGTTTCAAAGCCCGTTTTCTCGAAGGTGACCGAATATGGCCCGGGAAAGAGATTGGGAACCACGTAAATGCCGTCGTGATTCGACACGGTTATTGTCGACACGTTTGTGGCGGTGTTGACGGCCGTCACGTCAACGCCGGGCACCAAGGCGCCCGTCGAGTCGGTCACGATACCGGTAATCGTGGCGCGATTCGCCTGCGACCATGCACACTGGCCGGCGAGGAAAACCACAACCGCCGCCAAAGCTGCGAATCTTGTTTTCACTGTCAGTTTCATAGTGCCTCCCCATTTCTCGAAGTGGTGCGCCACTCGAAGCGCACGTTCCTTTTGCTGCTTCGTTCCCGATTCAGTTATTGCCGGCCGGCAGTCTCTTGAGAGCTGCTCTTGTTTTTGAGCCGCACATCGATCATCCCCACGGCTCCCGGCGTCAGCACAATTCCATTCGCGTCGGCATGCAAGCCGTCGACGCGTTCATTTGCGGAGTAGAAAAGCGTAAATTGTCCATTGCCTTCATCAATCAGGCCCAGCGGCGTTCTTACTTCCGTTGCCCAGATGCCGCTGCCCGTCTGCACCGTCAACTGTACTCCCGGCGACCAGTGAATGCCGTCGCTGGAAAACGTATACCCGATCGCGTTTGGCTTGTGATTGTCGTAAACGGCAATGTAGCTGCCGTCGGCGAGACGCGAGACGATCGGGTTCTCAATAAACGTGGGTTCCACCGCCAGCGGGTTCAACTCTGAGCAGCGCTTCCAAGGGCCGCCAATTCGAGGAGCCTGAGCCAGCCCGACCTGCCACAGCGAAATAGGCAGGCTCTCGGTTCTTGCGCTGCCATAGAGGGCGTACCAGCTCGCGCCGGCCTTGTACGGGAAGAACGAATCCGTTCCCTGCAGGCCTTCCCACGAGTCTGAGTCCTTGCCTCGCTGGAGTACGATGCCCACGTCCTTGTATGGCCCTCCGATTCCCGCTCTGCCCGGCGTTTGCGAAACTGCACGCCAGATCCGCCCCTCGTGATTGGTCAACCAACGCTTTGGCGTATCGGGCGCTGCCTGGTACGCCACGTAAAACAGGTTCCAGCGGTTCTTGCCATCGTCGAAGACCGGCATCGGCGACCAAAGCGCCGCACGCGGATCCTTGCCGGTAAAATCACCACTCGACTCGCGCAGCGTGCCAAGGCGCTTCCAGTTCACGCCGTCGCGGCTCGTCCAGTGTGCCAGCTTCATCCGCACCCAATGGGGGTCGCCAACCATCTCTGACGTGAAGAGGTGATAAACGCCATCTTGCTTGATCACCCTTCCGCCTTCGAAACCGTACTTGTTGCCCTCGGCCCCCGCCGATTGCGTGGTCAGTACCGGGCGGTCGAGTTGGCGCGTAACAACCAACTCCTGTCCCGTAGACTGGGTACGGCCCACCCCCACCGCAACAAGAAGTATCGCAAGGCATTTGAGCGAGTTCGCCACGGCCGGCGTCATCTTTCCCTGATCCCCTCAAGCCCCGCGTGCCCTTGCCTGGCGATTTCCATCAACCCTCAAAACCGGTGGGCGTACACATCGCATGGAAGGACACTTCTCCCAGGCCGTTACTGGTTGTAGGCGCTCGAGAATACGATCAACAAGGTAATCGAGGTTATGCGCCGGGTTAACGGCTCGGGCAACAGGGTTTTTGGGGCAAAAACGGGCACAAGAGCTTGGTTTAGTTGCGGATAGTACACTCAGATTGTCGATCTGCTCGCTGCACTCTAAGTGCTGCCCGGCTGGGAAGACCTTGCAACTGCTGGTTTTGGGGCTATGAGAGGGGGTTTGCGGCCATACCATCGCGGCATAAATAACCGGACTTAACGGCCAAAATAACCGTTAGCGTCCGGACCGGCGGGCTCATCGCTGGCATGCCCCGCGATCCTTGACACTGTACGCAACCGCGGATTACGTTGAAAATCGGTTAAGAAAAGTGCTTTATCCTTCGTGTTTTGCGCTTCCCTGCTAGGGAACTCGACGTGGTACAACACTCCAACCCGGCGATCGGTTTCTCCACCTACGAAAAGCGAGAAGAACTGCGCCGGGTTGTACAAAGCAAGCTGTTTGCGGGGTCGCCCAAAAAGATCCGCTTTCTTGAGTTCATTGCCGAGCAGACTTTCCAGGGCAACAGCGAAAAGCTCAACGAGTACCTGATCGGCACCGAGGTCTACGACCGGGGCGCCGATTTTGACCAGCAAAAGGATCCCATTGTCCGCGTTCAGGCGCATGAGATTCGCCGCCTGCTCAAGAGGTACTACCAGGATGAGGGCCAGGGCAGCCTCATCCGCATGGAGTTGCCGGCTGGCCACTACGTGCCGGTCTTCAAGCGCCTTGAGCCGGAAGACGGCGGCGAGGCTGCGGCTGCAGCACAGGCGGCGGCCGTTACCACTGAAACTGCGCCGGTTCCCCACCGATCGAACCGATTACTTGTTGCGCTCGTCGTGATTCTGGCTGCAGTGTGCGTGGCGCTTAGCATTCAACTCGCCCGGCGTGGCGCCATGGCAACTGGATCAGCGTCAGCCCAGCACGCTGCCGGCGCGTTGCCCTCGAACCTCGACTGGTTCTGGCATCCCTTCCTTCCTCCCGCTGCTGCTCCGCTCATCGTCATCCCCAACCATCCGATTCTGCGCGCGGCGCACGGAGGCGACAGCGAGCAGACCATCGCTTCGGGCCACGACATTCCCAAGGCCAGCCTGCCTGAATTTCGCGACACCATACACTTCCGCGAGCTCAAGCGGTTCATCTTTGTCCCTTCCATCACCGACTTCACCTCGGTCGGAGAGACCATCGGCCTGGTGGACCTGTGCCAGATGTTCTTCCGCGTGGGCGATTCGTGCCAGGTAAGCCAGTCGCGGCTTGTGGACTTTGAGCAGATCAAGAACAACAACGTGATCCTGCTCGGCGGCAACCAGTCGTGGAGCGGCCGGGTATTCCTGAATGTGGAGGGCTTTCATTTTCAGGATGGCGTGATTTACAACAACAACCCGCAACCGGGCGAAAAGCCCCTCTACAAGCCGGAGTTCGACCCGGTGACCAACCAACTCACCCGCGACTACGCGCTGGTCCTCATGCTCCCGAACGAGAAAAAAGAGAATCGCGTTCTGCTCATCTATGGCATCTATACCCAGGGCTCGCAGGCCGCCATCGAATTCCTGACCAGCCCCGAAAGAATGGCCCAGCTGCGCAACGCGCTCGCCACGCTGTCACCGGATCGCAAGACGATTCCGCCTTACTTCCAGGTTCTGCTCACCACAACGGTCGAGAATGCGGTGCCCGGCGATGCGTCAATCGTGGCCGTGCGCGCGGTAACGCATTGATCGACGCAACCCGATTGCCTCACCCATATCATCGAACTCGGCAGAAGACTGACATTTGCCGGGGTGCAAATATACCGGGACCGATCGCAGCGAGCAGTGGCTCGATGCAATCGTAGCGAGGCACAGGTTGAGAGCGACGTTCGGTTGTCTCGCGGCGGGAGCCGAGGCCAAAGCCGGCGCCCGCTCCCGCTCCCGCTGAGCCACTTTCACAAGCCAGCATCGTAAAATACAGATAAATAATCTGATATTCGCAGCTGAATCCAAAAGGAATTCACGCTCCGTCGAAACTGTCGATTGGGACTTGACAAAATACGAGCAATGCTCATATTATCGGCAACCGAAGTGGTTTTTTTTTGTTCGTGGAGGTAGTACTGTGCGTTTTTCCTTTTTGGGGGCCTTGAAAAGTGTTTTGCTGGTGACGCTCCTCGTGCTTTCGCCGTTCTTAAGCGGCCAGTCGGTTCAATCGAGCATTCTCGGAACGGTGAGGGATCAAAGTGGAGCATTGATCCCCAGTGCCAAGGTTGTGATCACCAACGTGGAGAAGGGCATCTCCTCGGCGTACCGTACGAATTCGGTGGGGACCTACCAGGCGCTTGAACTGGTTCCTGGCACGTACGACATAAAGATATCGAAGGCGGATTTTGAGAGCCAGTTGATCACGGGCGTGGTTCTTGAAGCTCGTGCGGAGCTCCGCATCGATGCCACGTTGACGGTGGGCTCGGCGCAGCAGGAAGTCACGGTGCAAGGCTCGTCCCAGGGCGTAGTGGAAACCGAGACGCCATCGGTCTCCGCGACGCTTGATTCAGCCAGCGTTTCCAGCCTTCCGGTAAACTACTACGGCACCAGCGGCACCAGCCCGCTCAACGAAATCCAGGCGCTTCCCGGCGTACAGTCGGATACCGCCGCAGGTTCCACTACTCCCGGGGCCTCTGGCTCTCCTACGATGAACTTCTCGGTGCAGGGCGGCATGCCCTTCCAGACGGAAGTCTCTGTGGACGGCATCTCCACCACCAACGTCCGTTCCAACTCGCCGCTTTCCGACGCCTTCCCCTCCGCCGAATCCATCGGAGAAATGCGCGTGGACGGCGTGCTGAACAATGCGGAATTCGGACAGGCCGGCGAGATTACGACCATCAGCAAGAGCGGCACCGAAAGGGTTCACGGGACGCTCTTCTGGCACTATCAGAACGACGCACTCGACGCCACGCCGTTTGGCGAAGTGATCAAGCCCAAGGAGAACGGCAACGATTTCGGCGTCAGTTCCGGCGGTCCGGTCGTCATTCCCCACGTCTACAATGGCCGCAACAAGACCTTCTACTTTGCCACCTACGAGGGTTTCCTCTTTCCCAAGCAGGCAGTGCTTCAGGAGTTGGTGCCCACTACGGCCATGATGCAGGGCGATTTCTCGCAGGAGCTTCCGATACCCGGCATGCTGATTGATCCGTCGGATGCCGTTCCGTACGCGATGGAAAACGCAACCGGCCTCAATCAGATCCCCGCGCCCATGGTCAACACGTCGGGCAATCCCTTCATGCAATTCTTTCCCGCGCCGAATTATCCGTTCAATTCGCCGTATCAGACGGTCGGAGCGGCCCTGTCTGGAACCGGTTACAACTACTCGATCAACGCTCCCAACAATTACAACTCGAACCAGTTCGATGCCCGCGTCGACCACAACCTGAACAAGAACATGCTGGCCTTCGTGCGCTACACCAACAAGAGCGTCACGCTGCTGTCGCCGCAGGCGTTGAAGGTCCCATCGGTGACCGACTACGACAACTACCACATTCTGGCCAGTTCGTTCGTCTATACCATCACGCCCAACCTGATTAACGATTTTCTATTCGGGTTTACATGGGAACAAAACGGCCAGCGCAACGAGTTGAACGGCGCGCCGTATACCGCGGCGGCCGGATTCGATCCCATCGGCGCGGACCTTCCCGTCAACGGCGTGACGGTGCTTGCTTTCGGCGCCAGCACCAACCAGACGGCGGGAGACCTGTCGTGGCTTTATGCGGGTAATTACAACCAGACCACCAACAGCCATCTGCTGCAATACAACGACAGCCTCACCTGGACCAAAGGCCAGCACACGTTCAAATTCGGCGGTGACATCCGCCAGCAGGGGACCCGCTCCACTCTTGGCAACAGCAACATCAGCAATGTGGAGGGCTTCCTCTTCAGCGGCTACTATACAAGTCTCTTCGGGCAATTGCCGGCCTATGGATTTCCGCCCACGACCAACCAGGCGGCCTATCAGTTCGCCGACTTTCTGAGCGGCACGCCGACGGCCACCGAGTACTACACGCTGGTTCCTTTCAACGAGGGCAAGACCACCTACTACGCCGGCTACATCCAGGATCAGTGGAAGATGACGCAGAACCTGGTTGTCTCCTACGGCGCCCGTTACGAGTACCATCCGGCCTACCAGGACACGCAGGGCGCCATCGGCAACTTCGATCCCAGCGTGGCGGGCACGGGCCGCGTCATCTATCCCAGCAATGGCGCCAGCCTGCTGAGCACGCCTTTTCTTGAGAGCGCTGACGTCTGCGGCTACGGCCCGTCCAGCACAGCAAATGCTGCGTGCACGCCGATTGAAAACAATGCGCAGGCAGGTCTTCCGTCGGGCCTTCGCAACTCACCCAAGGATCGCATCCTGCCCCGCCTGGGCCTGGCCTGGCGTCCTTTCGGCAACGACAAGACCTCCATTCGCAGCGGCTTCGGCGTCTATAACACCACGCTGGCCGGCAGCAGCTACTTCTCCATGACCGGCTCGCTGCAGCAGGTGCAGTCCACCATCTACAGCCTGAATCCGCCGAATTACTATCCGTCGCTTTACACCTGGCCCAATATTGCGCCTGCGGGCGGATTGACGACGAGCTACGGCAGCGCCCAGTTCAACGCCGGCAACGAGTTGAACTGGAAGGACCCCTACTCGATGCAGTGGAGCCTCTCTGTCGATCACCAGTGGATAGGTGATATCGGCACGCGACTCTCTTATATCGGAATGCGGACCGACGACCTGGTCTGGGGCGTGGCCTTGAACGAGATGCCGTACTCCTCCGCAACACCTGCGGCTGCGCAGCCGCTCACCAATCGTCCCTTCCCAAACTGGGGCGCGATTCAGGACCGTTACACCGGCGCGCAGGCGCTCTACAACGGCATGCAATTCGAGGCGCTGCGCAACTTCTCCAAAGGCCTCAGCTTCCAGTCAACTTATACCTGGTCGAAGAATCTGGCAGACAATCAGGGGCCTTCCGCATCCAGTTTTACCGGCGAAGATGGCGGCGGCGACGCAGGCTACGCGAGCTACTATCGTGATCTCCATCTCGATTACGGTAACGTGAATGGCACGCGCCGTCAGCGCTGGATCACGACCGGGCTGTTTTCGCTGCCCGTTGGCCGCGGACATGCGCTGGGCCACGACATGAACCGCGCGGAGGATGCGGTCCTCGGAAACTGGCAACTGAGCAGCATCTTCCTCATGCAGACGGGACCCTACCTCTCCGCTTTTATCCCCGGAGGCGACGCCGATCCCTCCGGTACAGGATCGGGCGATTCCAGCCTCTACGGGATGGAACAACATCCGGACCAGGTGGGCGCCATCAAGCCTCACAACCAGAACCGCAACCAGTGGGTGAATCCCATGGCCTTTGCCTGCCCCAGCGACACCGGATACACGTCGACATCGTACGCCGGCAACCCTTGCGGCGTCGGAGTGATCTCAAACCCGATCGGCAGATTCGGAACCGAGCACACCGGAGCGGTTGAAGGTCCCGGAACGATCAACCTTTCGTCTGGCTTATCAAAAACAGTCAATCTGGGCGACAATCTGCATCTTCGCCTGGAGAGCAGCTTCACCAACGTTCTGAATCACACTAACCTGAACGATCCAAATCTCGATATCACGTCGCCATTATTCGGAACAATCAAGCAATCGCGTGGTTCGGACTTTGGAGGTAGCAGAACCGGACAGGTGGCGGCCAAGTTGATGTTCTAGCTCTGGCCCAATGTGATTCATTCAACGGGTAACGGTTCGATCGGGAAGGCATGACTGGAAAATGCCGAATTCGAACCGTTACCTTTTTTTGACTGTCTTTGTGGTCGGTTGCGGCAATGCGCGAAGCGCATTCCCGCAGCAGGTTTTTAGCCGGCAGACTCCCGCGATGGATCGGATTGCCGGGATGAGGGATCTATGCATCGCGTTTATCTGGCAATTCTTTTTTCGGCGCTTTCAGCAGCCGGTCTCGCCCAGACCGCTGGCAGGCACGTCCATTCCGCCGGCAAGCCGATGGGCTTCATCTCCGCGGGCGACGGCGTCTTTCTCGACGGTGCAGGCCGGCCTATCCGGTTTCAAGGCCTCAACGTCGTCAGAAAATCAAAAAGCGAGGGATACACGGGCGATTTGGGGCCGGCAGATTTCGCCCGGATTCGCGGATGGGGAATGAACGCAGTCCGCCTCTGCATTTTCTGGGACGGTCTCGAGCCCCGGCCCGGAGTCTTCGACCGGTCCTATCTCGGCCGCATCGCTCGTCTCGTTGGCTACGCGAAGGCCCAGGGACTGTACGTGCTTCTCGACATGCACCAGGATCTGTACAGCGTCAAGTTTGGCGACGGCGCTCCCGCATGGGCCACTCTCGACGATGGCCAGCCCCACGCCACCGTCTCGAACTGGAACGACGCCTACTACGTGAGTCCCGACGTACAGGCGGCCTTGGATCATTTCTGGGCGAACAACCCGGCTGCGGATGGGGTCGGTCTGCAGGATCACTACGCCAAAGCGTGGCAATTCGTGGCCCGGCGCTTCAAGGACGAACCCGCGGTTCTGGGCTACGACCTGATGAACGAGCCCTTTCCCGGCAAGGATGCGGGCCGGCTTGAATACACCATGCTGGCGCGCGTAGCGGAGATTCTCGCGGCGCGCCCCGGAGGGCCTCATCCCTCGACAGAGGAGTTGATGAAGATGGAGGGAGACAAGGAGGGACTCAGGCAGATTGTGCTCTGGCTCGGAGACGTCGCACTTTATCGAAGCATGGTCGATGCGGGCGAAGGCGTGATGCGGGACTTCGACCGCAACCGCCTGATGCCGTTCTATGGGCGTGTACGCAAGGCCATCCGCGCGGTGGATTCACGCCACATTCTTTTTCTGGAATCCGCCATGTCTTCCAACATGGGCGTGGCAACTTCAATTACGCCGCTGGTGGACGAAGCCGGCCTGCGCGATCCCGAACAAGCCTACTCGCCCCACGTCTACGACATCGTCGTCGACACCGATCTCTTTGAACTGACCAGCAACGAGCGAACTCAGTTGATCATCGATCGTGACTGGAGTCTTGCCGCGCGAAATCATCTTCCCGTGCTGGTCGGCGAATGGGGCGCGTTCTATCTCAACCCTGCGGCCGCTCAAGCGACACGCGATCTGAAAGATCGATTCAGCCGCGCGGGATTCAGCGATATGTTCTGGGCCTACCGCCGTGAGATGACGAACTGGGCCGGCCTCGAATCATTGAAGGTGACTGCGGGCCTGCAATGAGCATCCGTCCGGCTCGCCGGAGGGATGCTCGCTCAATTCACTTCGCTGTATTCTGCGCGGGCAGCGCCGCGACGTAGCGCTGCCAGATGCCTGCAAGGGCAAGCCAATCCGACTCCGACGGCTCTTCCAGCGTGGACTCTGTCCGGTGCACGAAATAGAGGGCCGGGATCCCGATCGAGGGCTGCGCCTCCATGTACTGCCACCAGGTCTCCAGCGTAGTTGCGCTGGCGTTGTCGGTGTCCACCAGGTCCCAACCGGAGATGTGCGCAATCCGCGCGCGCTCCCGCATGGCCTCAACCACGTCGCGGGTTGAGTACCAGATATCGTTCAGCCGCAGTACATCGGATGAATCGCGAAATGCCGCATTGGCGGTTTGTGTCTCCACCATGGCATCGCGATCCCAGCGGTGCGTCTCACTATAGAGAATGTGCTGAAACAGGCGCACGCCTTCCATTCCGGCAACCTCCGCGGGAACGGGAAGTCCCGCGCTGGTGGGAGCCCACACCCAGTCTTCCTTGAAGCCATCCACTCCCACGGTTTCCACCAGGTAGCGGATCTTCTCGCGCAGGTAAGCCTCGTAGGCAGGGTTGCCCAGCTGCGGAGCAAGGCAATGCCCCTGCTCGTCGTTGACGCACAGTTCCTTCGGCAACCCATCGGCCTGCGCCACCGGAACCCAGAGAAGAACATGCCGGCCGCGCTGGTGCTGCGCGGCCACGAAACCCTTCATGTCAGGCCATTTCTCCCCGTCGATATCGAACGAGCCGTATCCCTTCTGCCATTTGTCATCGATGACGATGGTGCCGACCTGTAGATAGCGCCGTTCCAGCTCGGCCACCCAGGTTTCGTAATTCTCTTGTGTGGACTCGGCATTGGCCGCTCTCCCGGATGGAACCGCGCGGCTGGTCTGCTCGGCCCATCCGCAGAAGATGGGGAAGTGGTGCCAGACCACGTCGGGATAGGCCGGCGCGGTGGCAAAGCCGCTCTCGCGCAGCCAATCCGTATACCGTTGCAGCGTGTCGAGCGCGCTGTATGCAAAGTGAATGGCCGCAACCGGCGAGTGGAATTCGCCGCCAGCGCGATCCGTAATCTCCTGATAGCCAAGATAGGCGACCCACCAGGCTGCGCCGGCGTAGCGCGAGCCGGAGTACTCAAGCGCAGGGAAACGATATTGCCCCGGCTGCGTGCCGATTCCGATGCTTGCCCACTCGCCGCCTCGATGAAAAGCCATCATCAACGGCGGAGGGCTGAAGAGACCCATCTGCACGGGCCGGAAATCTTCCTCCGACCCGCTCTGCGCGTCGGTTCCAAAGCCGATCGTCTGCGGCATGGCGATCGGAAACTCCCATTGGCCGGCAAGATTGGGCGCGGGGCTCCAGTAGCGATCTGCCATCAGCGTCGAGTTCCATGCCGCCCCGTCGCTCTTGCCTTTATCCCAGCGGCCGGGGATGCCGTTTGAGAAGAAATAGCAGTTTCCCAGCTTGCCTGCGCCCCATGCAGCCTGGTCGAACTCCAGATGGTCCGCATACAACCGCCAGTGGAACTCCCGCTTCTTCCAGATCGAACTTGCCGCGGTAACCACAATCTCGTAGCGCCCTTGCGGATCGCCCGCTTCCGGTGCATGAACTTTGTACTGAATTTTGGAGAGGTGTTCTGCCGCCGTCGCGGAATCGAGCCCGGCCACCAGCGGCAAGCGGAAGATGAGCTGCTCGTCGCGGTAGACCTCCAACGCCGGTACATCTCCCAGTTCGGTCCGCTCCAGCAGCCGCACGCGGTAAGCAGGGAAGCGCACCTGGAAGGGCTCCTGCGTCGCGGATTGCCGTTGCGCATGCTCGTCGAGTGCACGCTTTACTTCCTGTGCGCGAATCTGGAACGCTGATGAGACGGCAATCAGCGAAGAAAGCACGACCGTCAACGATACATTACCCAACAAGCTCGGAGTTCTATTTGTTGAGCGTTCTTCTCCATTCCTATTCCGGGGCGCGCTGTTGTGCATCGATTTGCAACCTTTCCTGCTTCTTTCGATGGATTGTACGAAAAAAGGGTGGTCATTCGCGATCCCGCTTGCGCAGGCGGGGTAAATCGCTGGGGCGCCAGGGGCGCTGCACCAAAGTTGAGTCAGTACCCGCGCACGTTTTCCGGCCTCATGCCATGGCTGTAGCTGATGGCTGCGCTGCGTTCGTCCTTCATCAGGCGGCGTTTGGCGATCATCCGAACCCACCAGGGAATGCGGTTGATCGGCCGCCCTGTGGCGCGGGCAATCGCATATGCCCGGGCGCACTTCTCAACGAGCTCCGCGTTGAATACGACCCGTTCGCAGGTCATGCCCAGGCACAGCAATTGGCTGCCTAACAACACTGCATTGTCTCCGCGCCGGAATACTTCCCGGAGCCGTTCCTTGCTGGCGCGAGTTCGATCGGGAATCGGCCTGGCCGAGCTGCCGATATGCCGTGCCTGTTCGTCAAAGAGCGTGGGCAAAACTCCGCCGAATTCAGCAACCAAGCGAACGCCGCGCGGACTGGAGACTGCAATCGCGCCTACATCGCCGCGATTTTGATAAATGGCGGTGTGCAATGCGGCAGGGTAATCGCTCTCCAAAAACAGACTCCGCCGCAGGTGTCTGCCATCGATCTGCTGCCAGTCCTCCAGCCCGGAGACCAGGAGCATCTTCTCCTCTCCTGGAATCCGCAGCGAAAAGCTGTCGTCGGAAGAGCACAGGAGCCCCTTCGCGGCAAGGCGGCGGCAATCGGCCAGGAGATGTTCTTCAATGTTCATAGGAGACTCGATGCCCTAGACCAGTTTGAGAACACTGTCAAAGCGGTTCAGCGCCTCATCAATCACTTCGTTGGTATCGGCGAGGCCGGTGTATACGCGGCTTCCGGCGAGCGTAATGATTCCATGCGCACTGAAGGCCGCGCCCATTTCCTCCATCATGTGCTTGCGCTGGTTGACCTCGCGCATCACCTTGATCGGATTCCTCATGCTCAGCAGCATCACGCCCGAGGTTTGCAGGTGAACGATCGATCCCTGGTTGTAGGTTACGTAGGGCAGCCCAAGCCGCTCGATAATGTCGCTCAGTCCCTTGCGCAGCCGGTCTCCCGCGGCTCCTGCCTTCACGGCCGCATCGGTGCGGCGCATTTCCTCGATGGCAAAGCAACCGGCCGCGCACGACAACGGATTCGCAGTGAGCGTCCCTCCCACAAACACTCGTTTCGATGTCGCGCCGATCCCGCCGGCAAGCAACTGCATCACATCGCGCCGGCCGCCAATCCCGCCGGCCATCGGATAGCCTCCGGTGAGGCATTTGCCCAGTACGGTGATATCCGGCCTCACCTGGAAGTACCCCTGCGCGCCGCCCATGCCGGCGCGGAATCCGGTCACGACTTCATCGAAGATCAAGAGTGCGTTGAACTCATCGCAGAGTTTCCGCAGTTCCTGATTGAAGCTGCGATGCACCGGCCGCGTGCCGCTCTCCGGCCCGAAGGGCTCGACGATAATTGCCGCCGTTCCCCCGCGCAGGCGGTTCAACCAGAGCGTCCGCCGCAGAGAGTCCAGATCGTTCGGAAATCGCTCCTGGATATATGCTGTCGCCGCGCGCGGGATTCCCACCGCTTCTCTCCGTCCCGTGCCCGGTATGCGCATCCCGTAAACCATCTGGTCGCTCCAGCCGTGGTACGCGCCGCCGATCTTGATGACCCACTTCCGTCCGGTGTAGGCCCTGGCCAGCCGGATTGCACCCATTACCGCTTCAGTGCCTGAACCGAGCATGCGGAACATTTCAATCGAAGGCATGGCTTTGCTGACCAGTTGTGCCAGCTTTACCTCGTACTCGTTCAGCAGGCCCGTGACAGGTCCGCATGAATCGAGCAACTGGTGAACCCTCTCCCGCACGGCGGCGTTGTTGGAGTCCAACAGCGTGGGCCCGCCTGCTTTCAGAAAGTCGATGTAACGATTGCCGTCGATGTCGGTAAGATGCGCGCCCCTGGCGCTGGTCATCGCCAGCGGAAATGGATAATTGAACGCAAGGTTATGCTGAACGCCACCGGGGATAATCGCTTCGGCTTGTCCTGCCAGGCGCTTCGATCCGGCGCAGGAGCGGTCGAAGTAATCCAGCACCTTCTCCATCGCCTCGCGGCGGATGGGGCGGATCGGCTGCTTCATCAGTTCCTTCAGGCGTGCATAGATCTCGCCGGTATCGTGCCACTCAGAGATGCCGTACTGCGCCTGCGACGCGATCAAGTCGTCGCTTAAGATTGCGGAAGAAGAACTCATGGTGTGGACTCCAGAAGATTCGAATCGATAAGAAGCGACAAAACCTGTAAAAATGCGGGGCCGCGCTCGGCGGCAGCGCGCTCCTCGATGACGGTGCGAAAGAAATCGCTGCATTCGGCCTCGAGAGCTTCAACCCTCTCGATCGCGTTCGCCATCGTCCGCCCGCAACAGATGATTCCGTGGTTGCGCATCAGGTAGGCATTCACCCCGGCGTTAAGACGCTTTTTCAGCTTCCCCGCAAGCCAGTTGGTTCCCGAAGGCGCGTAGCCCACGCAAAGTGCCTTCTCGCCGAGAAGCTTCTGCCACTCGGGGTTGCGAATCGTCAGATCCTCGCCCAGAAGCGAATAAGCGCTGGCAATCGGTTGATGCGTATGAATCGTGGCATGCGCATCGTGCTTGCCTTGCAGAAAGGCGTGCAGGCGCAGCTCCACCGAAGGCCGCTGGCCGGCAACGCACTTGAGATCGCTGAGATGCACGATGCAGATATCATCGGGTGTCATCGCGTAGTAATCCGAGGCCGAGGGAGTAATCGCCAGATGCTCCGCACCCGCCCGGCAGGCCACGTTGCCGCCCGTCCCCGCCAGGTATCCCTTGTCTGCCAGATGCAGGCAGGCTTGCAGAACCTCGTTCCGCACCGCGTCAAAGTCCATGGCGTGTGCTCTCCCGGCTGTTTACCTTGCGATAAAAAGGCGCAAGCTGACGGTAGGCCAGCTTGAATCGCGCAAATGCTTCATCGTAGACGGCGGCCTGCTCTGCCGCAGGCGCATATGTGCGCTGCACTCGCGTCAGCCCCGGTACATCCGCGAACGCAAGCTCGCCGATCCCCACCAGGCCGATGAACGCCGCCCCGATGACATTCACCTGGATGGGCGACCGCAGTTGCCGCACCGGAACCTTGAGCACGTTGGCGAAGATCTGGCACCACAGGCTCGAATTCGCTCCGCCTCCCGCCAGGGTGATCTGATTCGGCGCCTTGCCCAGAAAACGGTCGAACGGCTCCATCATCCAACGCGTGTTCAGCGCCACGCCTTCCAGTACTGCGCGCGCCGCCTCCGCGCGCGAGTGGTGAAGAGAAAGATTCAGGAATCCCGCCCGCAAACTTGGATCGTCCACCGGGCTGCGCTCTCCGAACAGCCAGGGCGTGTACAACAGGCCGCGCGCTCCCGCCGGAACCGGCGCCGCCATCTCCTCAATCGCGGAATATGCATCGTCCGGTGGCATGGCTCCCGCTTCGCCGGCGGGGAAGAGCAGCCGGTCCTTCAGAAAGGTCAGGTTCGAGCCGGCCGAAGACTGCAGCGCCACTGCAAGATACCGGCCCGGAATTGCGCACGGAACCGATGCGATCTGCGCAAACAGATTCGTCTTCTTGAAGGGAACGTGCGCTTCGATCCACGACGAAGTGCCCACGTAGATGTGCGTCTCGCCGTCGCCGATGGCGCCCGAACCAATTGCGGCGGCCGAGTTGTCCACCGCGCCCGCGACCACCGGCGTATTCGCGGACAATCCGAGCTCCTGCGCCGCTTCTGGCCGCAATGGCCCAAGCACCGCGGTGCAGCTCACAATCTCAGGAAACTTGTCGCCGTCGATTCCCGACTGCCGGATCAGCGACCGATCGTAGCGGATATTGGTGGCGTCGCGATTGTCGGTCACCCACGAGGTCAGGATCGAATCCACCGTCGCCGTGAACCGCCCCGTCAGGCGCAGATTCATGAAGTCGAGCGCGTTAAGAAACTTGTAGGTCCTGGAGTAGATTTCAGGCCACGCCTCCTGAATAAAGGCCATGTGCGCGGCCGGGTCCTTGCCGGAAAGCGCCGGAGCGCCGCCGGTGCGGCTGATCCAGCGCCACAGCTTCACCGGCCCGTATCCTGAAACCGACATAACGTCGTTGCCGGCCCGGCGCCGGATCTGCTCCGCGCCCCGCATATCCAGCCACAGCAAGGCGCGCCGAAGCGGATTCCCGCCCTGGTCGACAGCGATCGTGCATTCCCCCAGGCAGGAGCAGCAGATGGCTTCGATCTGCCCGCCCGTGCCGGGCAGCGTCGCAATCAACTCCCGCGCTGCTCCCAGGAATGCCTGCCACCAATCCTCAGGATCCTGCTCGGCGCCCACTTCGTCCACGATGTACAGCGGAACCGGCCGAAACGCCCACGCGTGCACCACGCCGTCGCGCCCCACCAGCGCACACTTGCAGCCCGATGTTCCTAGATCGACCGCTAAAACAAACTGGTGGTCATGCGTGGCGGTCATGGCTCCCCGCTTCCCTGATCTTGAACTCGAACCATTTCCTGGGCCGCATCAGTCACGGCCGCTGCTTCGAATGCGCCCGGGTTGTTATGGCGGCCTGGCCGCGCAACGCCGCCGCACAGCCCCGGTCAGCCTTCCTGGCCGTTGCATCGGCCGGCGAAGGCTTTTTCCTCCGCCTGAGTACAGGAGCAGAATATGAGCATCAGTCAGATTTGTCAACAGCCGCTTCCGCGCCCGTGAAGCCGGCCGTTTTCCGCCGGAATGCACGACAACTGCGGGGCTGCCATCGCGCGCTTGACAGAGCACTTTTTGTACACTCTAATAGCGTTTCACTTCCACTTCTTGCGGAGGCAGATTGAGAACTGGGTATTTCTCTGTGCGCTTGCACACTGGCACGTGCGCGGGCTTGTGGACGGCGCCATGCTGAGCTCACTCTTCCCGCGCAGACGCGATCGGGCAATCCTCTTTCCGGCAATCGGCGCTCAACTCGTGCTGGGAACGACCATGAGCCTCTTGCCGGTCTTTCTCGACACGCTGCGGACCCAGGCTGGGCTGTCCTTGAGGAGCGCAGGATTTCTGCTCAGTTCGGAGCTGGGCGTCGCCGCGATGACCACCCTGGTTCTGAGCGCCTGGGCACATCCGCATTCCGAAAAGAGATGGGCCCTGTGGGGCGGCGCGCTCGCCCTTTTCGGCACTATTCTGTCGCTGTTCTCGCCCGCAATCGCAATCCTTGCTGCCAGCCGCCTCCTAGCTGGAGCGGGCACCGGGATTGTCGGGGCCCAGGGACTGCGGGTCTTGGCCCGCGGCATCGAAAAGGAACGTTTAATCGCCTTCGCGACCATTGCTTCCATGGTGAACGCCGCGGTCTGGTTTACATTGCTTCCGCTCCTCGTCAGCCGCCTTGGGTATCGCGCGCTCTATCTTTGCCTCCTGGTGGTCTTCCTGGCAGGAACGGCTCTCCTCACTCGCCTTCCCTCGTTCCCCAACCGCCGCCCCATCCGGAGCCAGGAATTGGCTGCCCGCATCTCCTCGCCCGCCATTCTCGTCGTCTTGGCGATCTTTCTCACCCAACTGGGACAGGGCGCCTTCTGGAGCCTCGAGCAGATCTACGGCAGCAATGCAGGATTCTCGCCCGATGCCATTGGCACAATTCTCGCGGTTTCCACTCTGTTGCTGCTCGCGGGCGCGGCCGGAGCCGCCTGGGCCCGCGACCGCTTTGGCCGATTCCCCACGCTCTTCGTTCTCATCGCCATCAATGCGCTATCCATCGTCCTGGTTGGGACGGTCAGAATTCACTATGTCTATCTTGCGGCGAATATTCTCCAGGCTCTTACCAATCTCTCTTCGCTGGTTTATCAGCTTGGCTTCTCCGCAAGCCTTGATCGTTCGGGCCGCGCCGTAGCCGCCGCCACCGCCATGGTTACTCTTGGGAATGGCATTGGGCCGGCGCTTCCTGCATGGTTGAGCGCCTATTTTGGCATGCCTTTCGTTGCTGTCGCCGTGTTTGCAATCGATGGCTTCGCCCTCGTGCTCTTCAGCATTGTCATTCTGCGCTGGTCTGAGAATACGCGGCTGGAACCATCATTGACCTGATATTGCTCTGATCCGTTGCGGTCCCCGATCAGGGTGCATGGTCATGATTCAATAATCGAGTGGCTCATCGAAAGGAGAGTCCGATGGAGATTCAACGCGGCGCTGAGTGTATCGAAAAGCAGGGGGATTCGCCGCCTTTTCCCGAGCGCCGGATTGCAGACCTCCGCGCCTCGGTCGATCGCGGCACTTTCTATCCGCTCTCGTGGCGCATGGCCCAGCTCGAGGGCCTGCTGCGATTTGTCGATGCCAATGAGTTGCGCATGCTCGAAGCGCTCAGGTGCGATCTCGGGCGCTGCCCCGCCGACGCCCGCATGGCCGACATCTCCATGGTTCGGGCCGAGATCAAGCTGATCAAGCGGAATCTCCACCGCTGGACCGGGCCCCGGTTTGTAAGGACCCCCATCGCGGCGCTGCCCGGAAGAAGCTGGGTCCAGCAGGAACCCTATGGGTTAGCGGCCATCTTCAGCACCTGGAATTATCCCTTTCAACAGATCCTCATCCCCCTCGCCGGCGCTCTCGCCGCGGGCAATGCCGTCGTGGTCAAGCCTTCTGAGATTGCCTGCAATTCTGCCGCGCTCATCGCATCTGAGCTCGAGCGTTTCGTTGATCCGTCCGCAGTTGTGGTCGTGAGCGGAGGGCCGGAGACAGCTTCGCGGCTCCTGAACACCCGCTTCGACACGATTTTCTTCACCGGATCGAGCCGCGTCGGCAGGATGGTGATGACCGCGGCCGCAGCGAATCTCACCCCCGTGACCCTGGAGCTTGGCGGCAAGAATCCTGCCCTCGTCGTTGACGATGCTCCGCTTGACGTCACGGCGCGGCGAATTGCATGGGGGCGGTTCATGAATGCAGGGCAGATATGCGTGGCGCCTGACTACGTGCTGGTGCCCGAGACTCTGCGCCCCAGGCTGGTTGAATCTCTCCGGTCCGCGATCTCGCGCTTCTATGGCGACGATCCCAGGCGCAGCCCATCCTATGGCCGCATCGTCAATCATGCCCATTTCCATCGGCTGACAGGGCTGCTGGCTCAGGGGACAATCGCGCTCGGAGGTCAGTTCGACGAGCAGGATCGTTACATTGCCCCCACCGTAATTACCGGCTTGCCACCAGACTCGGATTTACTCCGGGACGAGATATTTGGGCCCATCCTGCCGGTAGTCGGCTACGACAATCTGGAGGATGCCCTCGCATTCATTCGCCGCCGCTCCAAGCCGCTGGCGATCTACGCCTTCACCAGGAATCAGTCTCTACAGAAGCGTCTGACCCGCGAATTGCACTCCGGCAGCATCGTCATCAACGATGTCGTCATCAACCAGATCGTCCCCGGGCTGCCCTTTGGAGGCGTCGGCAACAGCGGCATGGGAGCCTTTCACGGCCGCTACACTTTCGACGCATTCTCACATGCCAAGGCCGTGCTGCGCCGGCCGTTCTGGGCCGATCTCGATCTCCGCTATCCTCCGTTCACCGCGATGAAGGATCGGATCATGCAGTGGTTGCTTTCCGGCTGACGCTGCCTTTCGCGGTCTTGCCCTTGCTCTGCTTGCGTGCCGCGATTGAAAGGGAGTGCGGCGCTTTCACAATGCAATCCGGATCCACCATTTGCGCGATCGCCGCTTTCAACGAGTGCAGAATGCGCGCGCGATGCGGCTCGGGAAGCCCGAGAGCAAGCCGCGTGGTCGAGCTCGTAGCCTCTACCGCGATCAAGGCCCGGTCGTATAACCATCCCGCATCCGCATGGGGATGCAGCTTCTTCAGGTAGTCGGCGATGAGGCGGGCATTGTGAAGCGAGTCTTCCACGTTCAGCCGCCGCAACTCCAGCGAAGCCGCCACGCAGCTCCAGATCTCAATGAACGCCGGATTTGAAGCCTGTAACAGCGCCATTCGGTCCACGATGTTTCCAATCAGTTCCTGCCGCTGGTACGTGCCCCTCTCCACGATGAGACGAATTCCTTCTGCCAACGCGCCTGTAATCTCCGATGTGTAGCGCGACCAGATTTCGCGCACGATCGCCAGCTTCATGGGGAAGTACTGATACACCGTCGCAATCGGCATTTGCGCCTCGCGTGCGATTTCGCGCATCGAAACGCTTTCATACCCCCGCGTTGCAAACAATCGCAGCGATGCCTGCAGCACCCGCTCAAAACGATCCTGACTGCGCTTCTGGCGCGGCACGCGCTTGATTTCTGTTCTATTCTCGACTTCCAACATCGATACCCCTCAAACCAGGATGAAGAAACGCATCGCGCTCGGAGTAGTTGTTTAGATGCATCGAACAACCGCATCGGTAGAACGGATTCCCGAATGTGACTACCCGTCCGATTCGCGAGTGTAGCAGAGCCCCGCCGCGCATGCCAATCCCGCCCGCACTGCGACCTCCGGAGCCTCCCAAAACCATCACGATCTGATTGTGCATCCTGGTGTGCGCCGCAACCTCCCGTGCCGCAACGTAAGAAGCCGCGGCCGGAACTGATTCTCCTGCTTTACGGTAAAGCGCATATCGTCCCCTCTTCTTGACAAATACGAGCAACGCTCATAATAGTGGAAATGATGCCTTCCGTGCCGGGAGAATCGCGGGCAGCAGCTCCCTGCCCGTCCTGTACGCCATTTTCGCCATACTGCGACACTGGCCAGGGAGAGCCGCTACTGTTTTGACATCGCAGCGAATAGGAGTTTCACCCATGGCTGATCGCCGCGCATGCCGGTTGGCTTGAAAACGCGAACTGGTTCATCCGGCCGCAGACAGTGACATTCAACGAATAAGAGGACTTCTCAATGCTCCAATTTTCTTCTTGCCATTCCAGCCTGAGGCGCAGCCGTTTCCTCGCCGGCCTTATTGTTTTCGTCGCCTGCATCGGTTCCGCATTCGCCGCGGACGCCCCCAGGATTGTTCAAAAGGATGGACGGTACGCATTGCTGGTGGACGGCCAACCCTACCTGATCCTGGGCGGACAGATCCACAATTCCAGCGCCTGGCCCAGTGAGCTGCCTCAGGTGTGGGAATCGATGGCCGCATTGCACGCCAACACAATGGAGGCTCCGGTCTACTGGGAGCAGATGGAGCCGCAGCCCGGGAAATTCGACTTCACCAACGTAGACGCCATTGTGACCGGCGCGCGCGCGCACGGCCTGCACGTCATCTTCCTGTGGTTTGGAACCTGGAAGAACGGCAACATGCACTACGTTCCAGCGTGGATCAAGGCAGACCCCCAGCGCTTTCCTCGCGTCATCCGCCCCGACGGCGAGCCCATCGATGTCCTCTCGCCGCTTGGCCGCAACACGCTCGAAGCCGACAAATCCGCATTCGCCGCCCTCATGCATCACTTGAAACAGATCGACGGCGATCAACACACCGTGCTGATGATGCAAGTCGAAAACGAGTCCGGTAACATCGGCAGTGTCCGCGACAACTCGGAAACCGCCAACCTCGAGTTTGCCGGTTCCGTGCCCGCCGATCTGCTCGCCGCCACACACAAGCAGCCCGGCACGTGGAGACAGGTCTTCGGGGGTGACGCCGACGAGATCTTCCAGACCTATCACCAGGCCAAATACATCAACGAGGTGGCTGCCGCCGGTAAAGCGGAGATGAACATTCCCTTCTATATGAATGTCTGGGTCAACTATCCTCCCCCGCTGATGCCGCAATTGCAGCAGGACATGCCCGGCATCGATTATCCCAGCGGCGGCGCGTGGCAAAAGTACGTCGGACTCTGGCGCGTGCTTGCGCCTTCCATCGACGTGCTCGGACCCGACATGTATTCCGATGACTCCGGCTTCTATCGCAGCATCTTCGACATTTATAATCGTCCCGATAACCCGCTCGTTATCCCCGAGATCGGGAGCGGCGACAGCTACGCAAAGGCTCTCTTCTACGCGCTCGGCGACGGCGCCATCGGCTTTTCGCCCTTCGGCGTCGACCAGAACATCCCGGGAGACCTGCCATTCAAATCACAGTCCTACAACTTTGCTCTTATTGGCCCGATAAGCCGCGAGATCGCCGCGCTCGAATTCGAAGGAAAGCTCAAGACCGCCGTTGAGGAGCCGGGCCAGGCGTCGCAGGAGATCGACTTCGGCGACTGGCAGGTATCGGTCGCGTTTGGTTTCCCGCAACCGGATGGAGGCAGGGCTCCGGGCACCAAGGATGCGCACGGCGCGGCGCTGGTAGCACGTCTCGGTCCAGACGAATTCCTCATCACCGGTATCGACGCCAGCATCAGCTTCCATCTGCCCGGAAAACTTCCGTGGGCGCGCAGCGAGATCGTCTCTGCCGAGCAGGGCGTGTATGAAAACGGCGTATGGAAGCCGCTGCGCCTGTTGAACGGCGACGAGAACGACCGCGGATTGTGTTTTTACCTGAAGCCCCAGGTTGTTCGCGTGCGCCTGGGCCGGTTCTAAAGTCTGCAGCAGCGAGGAGGACGGCGCTTGCCGATCCTCTTCGCTCGCGGCTTCTTCACCCAGCTTGATCTATTCGCTTCGAGGAGCATCCAATGATACGAATTCCAAATTACGCACGCGTCGTTTTTTGCGCCGCCCTTATCTGCATTGCCGCGTTGCCGCGGCTGGCTTCCGCTCAATCCGTGGCGCAAACGCCTCCCATGGGTTGGAATAGCTGGAACTACTTCGCCGAAAAGGTCGACGACAAGGGCGTCCGCGCCGCAGCCGATGCCCTCGTCACCTCAGGAATGCGTGATGCCGGCTACATCTACGTCAACATCGACGACACCTGGGAAGGTGAGCGCGATGCCGACGGCGTCATCCATTCCAACGCGAAGTTCCCCGACATGAAAGCCCTTGCCGATTACGTCCACTCCAAAGGTCTCAAGCTCGGCATCTATTCCTCTCCTGGTCCCAAAACCTGCGCGGGATACGAGGGCTCTTTGGGCCATGAAGAGCAGGACGCCAGGACCTACGCCGCGTGGGGCATCGACTACCTCAAGTACGACCTCTGCAGCTACATTCCCGCGGTGATGGAAAAGCAGGATCCCAACGACAAGGCGGCGCAGATGCGGCTGATGCAATCCGCATACGAGAAGATGGGCCGCGCGCTGAAGGCCGCCGGCCGGCCGATTGTCTACTCGCTCTGCCAGTATGGGTGGGACGCAGTGTGGGAGTGGGGACCGAAAGTGGGCGCCAACCTCTGGCGCACCACGGGCGACATTCAGCCCAACATGTACAGCATCTACGCCAACATGAGCATGCAGGCCGGCCTGGAGGACTTCGCCGGTCCCGGCCACTGGAACGACCCCGACATGCTCGAGGTGGGCAACGGCGACCTGACCATGGCCGAGAACCGCGCCCATTTTTCCATGTGGGCCATGCTGGCCGCGCCCTTGCTGGCCGGCAACGACCTGGCGAACATGAAACCGGAGATTCGTGACATTCTCACCAATCGCCAGGTCATCGCCATCGATCAGGATCCGCTCGGCCGTCCTGCCACGCGCGCTTACAGCTCCGGCCAGGTCGAAGTCTGGACCCGTCCGCTCTCAGGCGGCGCAATCGCCATCGCCATTCTCAATATCGGCGACTCCCGTTATTCCACCCATCCATTCCACCTGAACCTGGTGCGTCTCGGATTGCACGGTCCTCAAAAGGCCACGGATCTCTGGACCGGCAAGGAAATCGAGCTGACCGATGGCATGCCCCTCGAAATGGAAATCCACGATGTCCTGCTCTTAAGAATCTCCCATCCAAGATAGGTGGGGGCATGACACAGCAGCGCGTTGGTACCGGTCCGGTCGGCAGCCGGACTATTGAGATAGCGGAGACTCATTGATCGGCAAGACTCTGGACGTTGACTGAAGCCACCCAGCGCCCTCAAAAGCCGAGCGTTCGCTATGGGGCCAGGCGCCTCTGCTCCATCAACCGTAAGCGGGCGACTGCCGTTAAGCGCGTGTGTCAAACTTAGAGAGTAACCGGCGCCAGGCGCAAGACTACCCCAGGCGAACCGTAGATTCACGACTGCAAGCTGAACACCATAATATATTTACAGACGATCAGGGCCTGTAGCTCAACGGTTAGAGCAGGGGACTCATAATCTCAGACCACCCGTTTTGCTGCATTTGTTGCGGTTTGCTTCCCGTTGTAATTTCAGAGACTTAGGGGGTTGCGGTCCAAACCGGCACAACCCCATCTAAACCGACACCCGCTACAGTATCCGCTACAGTCGCCCGCATCGCGGATTGGAACCGTTCCGTGCTCTTCTATGGTCATGGCCTGCGCTGGCCGCATTTCAGGGTAGCGGGAAACCCGTACAGGATGGGGCGCGGGCGCACAGAAAGCCCCTGTGAGCGTTTGCAAGCCCTTTGCCCTGCCGTGAGGCATAGCGGGCGCTGTGAAGGCTCTGGAGTGAAAGTGCAATATTGCACTCCTGGCCCCGTGGGGTTTGGATGGCATCGCATTAAAGGGTAAGCGTGAACGTTGAGCAGCAAAGAACATCAGGCGAAAGACACAAGCCGTCCCACTAAAGAGCGCGATCCACTTCCGGCAGTGAGGGCGCGACGGTATCCACGGGCTTGTGCAATATCGCACCGAACCGCGAATCCCATGCTGCAACCACGTTACAACCCTTCCGGGGCTAGGGTATCCTTTTCACAGCGATGCTGACCACGGCGCAATTTCGTGACTACCTCCACGCGAGACGCGACGCGGGGCACAGCTTGACGGCGATTGGAGCGAGCCTGGGCGTGTCCCATGTGGCTGTGGGGCACTGGCTGGCGGGCAAACGTGAGCCTAGCTCAACGGTTCTCATCCTGGCCGAGCTACTGGGACGATCATGGGTTTGGCCGCACTGGTAAAGCCGGGACTGCGGGAGATCGCTTAACTTGTCCAGCCCTGCGGCCTGTGGCGGCTATGGCGTCCCAGGAGCATCTTCCGTAAAAAGACTGGAACTCGCTGCCTCGGTGCTCACTTTCGGTGCATACTCTTCACATGGAGATCAAACACTGCTTACGCTGTGGTGAGCCGTGGTGTTATCGGGGCGAAGGCAGGCCGTTGCGCTGCGGGAAATGTAAGAGTCCGTATTGGGACCGGCCACGCAAGGAAGCCGGGATTTTCCCAAAGAGCACCACTCATAGTGCCTCAGAGAAACCGACCGTGCGAGCAAGCCGGAGCGAGGTTGGGGCTGTGTCCAAGCGTGGACATTAGAGGGAACCCAAGGGGTAAACGTAGGAGAGGGTCTTGTGCGCCGTCCGATTCTTGGCTAGTGGCAGGCGCGGCCTTTAGACGCGCTCAAACAGGCCCGGCAGATTCGTTTTCAATCCGATGGACCGGGCGGCGTTACAATCCCTTCAGCAGTTCCGAGATTGTTGTTTCGAGAGCGGAGGCGATTTTGCTGAGGGTGCGCAGCCCCGGCTCGCGGGTTCCGCGTTCAAGGTCTGAGATGTGGACCTCGTGGACGCCAGACTGCTCGGCAAGGTCGATCTGCCGCCAGTTCCGGGCGCGGCGCAGCTTCCTGATCCGCTCCCCCGTTGCCGCACAGATGTCCTTTGCCATGCGTCCATGATCGAATTAGCCTTTGCGCTATATTTAGCGCATACACTCTTTGGCTCGGAAAGGCGGCGGTATGCCCTCACAAGAGGACTCGAAGGGAATGATGGACGGGCTTCCAAACGGGTTGCGCGGCTTTGTGGCGGGATTCAGGCATGGCTGGGCAACGGCGGGCGAACAACAGGGCAGCCCAGCGCGAAAGCCTTTGAGTGATGATCTCAAAGAAACCGCAGCCGGGTGGGGCTCCTTAATTCTCGGCTTTCTCGTTTTGGGCTTTATCGTCTCTTTGATCGTCGGCGGGTATGACGGGCTCGATTCGGTGGGCTGGATTTCCCACCGTGAGGATACGGTGATTACAGCCGGAAGCAATTGGCTTGTAGGAGAAAGCAAGGAATGCTTCTCTATGACCCTGAATGCGGCTGGCGCGGCGCAGTTGGGGAAGCCGGTAGGGTATGCCATGTCTGGTGTTACCTGTGACGACGGGCCGGAACATAACATGAAGGTCACATTCTACGGGCGAAAAGTGCAGACAGAGTACAAGGCGGTGAGCTGGCGCTGTACCAAGGGCATGATCTCATTCACTTGCTATCAGACGGGCGGGGAACGTTAAGGGTCAAGTCTGTCGAACCGGAAAGGCAGCGATGAATCTCAGAGAAGGAACTCGGCGGCTGGCCCTGCTCCTGGGAGTGGCGGGGGCGATTCTCGGCGGATTCGTCTCGTACTTTCAATTGCAATCCACCATGCGCGAGAGCGCGGACCACCTGCGGTGGACGCAATTGGCAGATTCCTCGGTTGTGGAGTACGCCCGCAAGGGTGAGTTTGGCATCACCGCGCAGTCAGCGCATGGGCCTTGGGAGAAATATCAGACCCCACAGGAAAAACTGCCGCCGGCGAAGACCTACCTTGACGACAATGGAAACCCAATTCCTGCGCCGGGCCACTTTGATCCGAATGCGCCCTATTGCCTCGCGGCCGTAAAAGCCCCTTGGGAGAAATTCGACCCCTGCGAAGTGGACAGCGGCGGAATAAAAACGATCCACTGGACAGAGAATCGGGAAGTTGCGTCCATCGAGACTGAGGACGGCCAAACCGTTTATCCGACACCGGCCCCGTCCGCATCGCTTTATTGTTTGATTGCGCTCTTCCCCATCCTTGGTTTCTTCATCCCCTGGGGCGCGGTTCGCGCAATCGGATGGGTTCTGGCGGGATTCGTTGCGGGTTCAAAGTAGTCCCTAGCCGACTACTTCGCATCCGTGGACGGTACGCGGAGTCGATGACACTCCAAGCATTATCAGGCGCAATGAACACGGAGGGAAACATAATGGCTGACGTTCCCTATCGCGCAATCTGCTCGAATGCAGATTGCCCCGAAGTGTACGGAGACGCACCGGATGCAGAGGTTCCCCCTTTTTGTGACAGGTGCGGGCATGGCGTAGTTAGCGCGTGCCCAAACTGCGAGCGCAGCGTCGCGGATATGTCGGTTCATAATCCATGCGCCCCGCCCACGGCCTGTCGCTACTGTGGGGAAGTTCTACGCCGCATCCCGCAGAGCTAGAGGTCTTCCACACTTTCTGCAATACACTTCGGACCGTCCGCTTGCCAGAAGCGTGAATCCGCAAGCGCAGTCAAATGGTCGATAATCGCGCACGACTGCGGCTTTGCAACCGGGGCAAGTAACGTGAGAATCTTTTAGGGAAGCTCCGCAAGATGGGCACCAAGCTCGTTTGACTTTCGACATGGTTCCACTCCATGATGTGATTGGAGAGAACCACACCAGAGGCCCCGCCTGCCAGCGGGGTTTTCCCATTTCTGGCCTCAGTGTAAACCCGAACCATGCGCGATGTTCGCCACAGAGCATGTCTGCGATGGTTCGCGCTTCATCGGCGAGTCCGGGGCTACGGTTCGGCATCGTGCCACATGATGCTCTCTGTTTCGGCCATTGTCGCCCAATGATTGCGCCACATTCGCGTCTTGTCCGCCGATGCGCCGCGTAGACGCCGGGGTGAACGCGGCGGATGGTGTCATGGTTGGCCGCTGCTACAGGCCCGCTAGTGAGGCTCCGGCGCTTTGTTCGTTCATGCCGTCAACTTCATTTCACCCGAAACAGGCGAAACAATGCAGTATTCATGCGGGGTTCAGCGAGTTTTTCGATCCGAAACTTCGGCTCTCTGTTTCGGTATCGGAATTGGCGTCGTCGCCAATGTTTGCGCGGGTTGTTTCGCATGTTTCAGTTTCAGCGTTTTTGGACAGCAGGTAGCGGCAAAATGGCCCGTCAAACTCCGAGCGCAAATATCCCTTGCCCGTTGCTCCACCGTCCGCCCGCACCTGGCGGGGCGCTGGCCCAAAAGGGCGGAGCATCGTGGCCAGTCCCCTTGGGGTCAATTCCCGGCCCGCTTCCCCCCAAGGGCTATCGGGGATTCTCTTCAACGCATCGAGCAGAATGGCAGTCAGCACGTGCGGCTTGCCGTCCGGCCAGACGCGCCGCACATCGGCCAGCAGCTTGAGCGCCTGAGAGTCTTCCGCATCATCGGCGGCCTTGGCGCCGCAGAGCAACCGGGCGCATTTCTTCAGTTCATCGACGCGACCCGGCACGGCCACTGCACACACAGCGAAAAGCGGCATCCATAGGTCCGCTTCCCGGTCCTCAAGAAAATCAAGATCGCTCATGCTCTCGTATGACTCGCGGACGGCATCGAGGCGTGATTCCGCCCACGCTGCGACGGTGTTGCGAAGCGGCTCCGCTTCGGCAGGTGTCTTTGCGAACAAAAACCGAGCGACGGTCTGCGATGCGGATTTTCGCTGCATGGGAATGCAGATGCAACGATCCGTGAGCGTGTCGGGCAGTCTGCCGATGGCCGCGAATGCCTTGGGGCCATACACGGGGAAATGGACTGGTTCCCAATCCTTTCCGCTGGCTTCGCAACGTGTCACAGTCGCGCCCCTTCGGTGTCCGGCATTCAGGATCGACAGGATTACCTGTGTGCTCTCGGACGGGTTGGCATTTCGCAGCGGCTCAACTTCATCTAAGAGCAGTGTCGGAGAGTCCTTCATCAGACGGAAGATCGAAGCTGGACTGGCGGAGGTGATTCGTAGCGGCTTCGCGCACAGCAGCTCCAGAACTTCTAACACGCGGGTTTTGCCGCATCTCTTCACCGGGGACGTGAGAGCGATATACGGGAACGCGCCGAACGCATCCGAGACGTGAGTTGCAGCGGTCCACAATGCCAGCGGCAAATAGGCCGCTCCTGGCAGAATGCAGAAGCGCCGGATAAAGCTCTCTGTCTTGCAGACTGGATCGGGATCTCTGCCGGCGTCCGGTTCGCTTGGTTTTACTTGGGCCTCTTTGAATTCTTCTGCTACACTTCGGGTAGACAAGATTTACCTTTCCGGCCCACGTTCCCGCGTGGGCCTTTCCATTGTGCTGAACACGCCCTCGATTGCCCTGTGCGCGGCCCGATGTACTCTGTCAGCTTGCTCGCTCTGCCGGGTCCGGCGCGGCAGGCTCCGGGTTGCATGAAGCGATGAACCCTTCTAAGTCGGTTTCGGCAACCATCACCCGGCTGCCAACTTTCGTCCTGCGTAGCCGTCCCTGGCTCATCCACGAGTAAACCGTCCACCGGGAGACGCCGCCCAGCCTTTGTGCTGCCTCTTCGACACTCAAGAGCACTCGTTTCATGGGAAATCCTCCAAACCACTCCAAAAGAATTGCATTGCATCCAAAGGGAGGCTAGTGTTATTGTGATATGCGTATGGGAATCACATCGCGTCCGTTACAGACATCCAAGACACTCAGCGCGGCCGAGACTGCCAAGCGCACCATAGTGCAATCCGGCCTGAGTCCAAGTGCAATGTCCAGGTGGGCCGATCAGAATCTCATCCGGCTATTGAACGGGAAGCCTAGCAGCGTTACAGAGCGCGTCACGTGGGTAGTTGAAGCCTGTCAACGGGTGATTCAGTTGGATCAGGCTATTAAGCTCGCATCGGGTCTCGGCCCCGACTGGAAAGCGTTGGATGCAGAGTTAAACGAAATCATGGAGGAACTCTACGCGCGAGTGTCCAAATACAGATGCGTTCCCCGCGTCCGGTATGTCGCGGAACCTGATACTTGCTTTGACGTTAGTTTCGAGTTTCTTGCGGCGAGCGAAGGCGCGAAACCTGAGTGCGTGGCGGTTGCATGGCTCATGGACCACATAAACGCGGTACATCGGATTCGCCGCTGTCGCCATGCGGAATGCCGGAAGTGGTTTTTCGCGGTGACAGATCACCAGAAGTATTGCGGGGATAGGTGCCGGAAGCGGGACGCGGCCCAGGGCGAATCGTTCAAAGAACAGCGCCGCAAGTACATGAGGAAATATCGGAGCGAAGAACCGGAACGGAACGCACGATCATTGCGATTGGCAAGGGGGAAAAGCAAATGAGCATTTTCAAGCGCGGCAACGTGTACTGGTATCACTTCCTGTTCAACGGGGAGCACATTCAGGCGAGCACGAAACAGGGGAACCCGCGCACGGCCCGCCAGATCGAAGCGGCAAAGCGTACCGCCCTTGCTAAAGGCGAAGTGGGAATCGAAGCGCGCAAGGCCGCTCCGATGTTTTCAGCCATTGCCAAGCGATTCATCGCCCATGTGGAAGCCCGCCATGAGAACAAGCCTCAGACAGTCCAGTTCTACGCGGCGAAGCTGAATCGGCTGCTCGAATATCCGCCCATTGCCGGGGCAAGGCTCGACCGGATAGACGAGGGAATCATAGAGGGCTACGTGGTGGCCCGCCGCGCCGCTGTAGGCCCTGCAACGGTCAACCGGGAGCTTGCTACCCTTCGCCGGATGCTTAGGCTTGCCCATGAGTGGAGAGAGATTCAGCGCGTCCCGAAAATCCGGTTACTCACTGGGGAGCGGGTCCGGGATTTCGTTCTCTCCCGGAAGCAAGAGGAAATCTACCTTGCCGCTTGCCCGCAACCGTTGTGCAATATTGCACTCCTGATGCTGGAATCCGGGTTGCGCATCGGAGAGGCGCTGCATCTGGAATGGGCGGACATTACGCTTGCGCCGGTCAATGGCGCTCGATTCGGATTCCTGCGAGTGAGGGAAGGCAAGAGCAAGAATGCCCGCCGGGTTATCCCGCTCACAGACCGGGCGGCTGCGATGCTCCGGGAGCGGGAAGGGTCCAAGGTGAGCGGGTTTGTCTTTGCCAACCGGGACGGCAACCCGTACCTGGGAACGTCAATCAATCACTTGCACCGGGACGCTTGCGCTCCCAAGATCGAAGGGAAGCGGCGGGCGCTCTTTCCGGCTGATTTCGTACTCCACTCTCTACGCCATACAATGCTTACAAGGCTTGGAGAATCGGGAGTGGATGCTTTTACCATCATGCGGATTGCCGGTCACAGCAGCATCGTGGTTTCGCAGCGGTACATCCATCCAACCCCGGAGGCAGTTGAGCGGGCTTTCGAGCGGCTTCAACTGTCCGGCGATTTCGCCGTAATCGAGCCGAAAACGACTGCCACCCGCTACAGTATCCGCTACATTGGTGGGAGCAGCGTCCGTAAGTCATTGAAGGGCCTGTAGCTCAACGGTTAGAGCAGGGGACTCATAATCCCTTGGTTGGGGGTTCAAATCCCTCCGGGCCCACCATTTAAGCAACTAGAAATAAAGAAGTTAAAATAGAAATGGCCTCCACAAATGGGAGGCCATTTTCTTCTGGTGCATGTTTTGGTGCATGTTCTGTCAGGCAGTGCTTGTTGGTTGCACGAGACGCTCTGACGCGGATGCTGTGACCTCTGGTGAGAGGTGTGCGTAGCGGGCCGACATGCTGATCGTCTTGTGGCCGGCCAGGACTTGAATTTCCTTGATTGAGACCCCGGCCGTGGATTGGCGCCACGCGTGGTGTTGATGCGCTTCCGGGGTTTTGCCCTCAAGAGGGACTATGGCTATCGCAAACGCTCGGCTGCTCGTCGGCCGTACAATCACCGCTTTCCACCTCAACTCCTTCTCCGATGGCAAAGGAGGTACCGCCCACAACCCCGTTCTCTACCTCGACAACGGCGCCAAGCTCGCGTTTAGCACTGAAGAGACTGAAGTCGGAGAATACGGCGTCACACCTCTCTATTGGCCTGCCAAGTCTACCCGTTGATCTGGTTCCTATACTAGATAGGGGCGAGAGCCCCGCATATTTACCCTTCTTGTTCCTGACTCTCATGGTTTTATGTCTTTTGTTTTGTGTCTTTTGTCTCTATGAATCTCACGGAATACATGCATGGGTACCTGGCAGACGCTTCTCGACGTGTGTCCCTACATCCCGATCCCTCTGATAGCGGTCCTCTTCGCCATGGGGCTCTGGCACGAGGTCGTGCGCAGCAACCGTCGCATCGCGGCGGGTATTAAACCCGCATCGATTCAAGATTCTACTCGGTATAAGATTGAACCCTCGAAGGGTACAAGACTCCAGTCGCCGATCATGCAATAGGGTATTTGACTTAGTATAGGACTCTATGCTCTAATCCAATCAGACCAGAGAACTGGTCGCCGGAGAGTATATGACAGAAGAAGCCACCGGGGCACTAGAGAAGGAACTGGCAGGAGTCAACGAACAGATCGTTCGACTGGAGAGGTACAAGACTGCCTTAAATGCCGCGCTTCAAGCGCGTTTGGACCTGGATGGGTTTATCAGCACCCGACCCCAGGTCTACTCACCCCAGACTGTAACCTTATCGGCAATTACGGATGGTAAGGATTCACCGAACGCACAACCCAACAGCTTAGAAATGGCGCGGGTCGTCTTACTCAACCTCAACGGAGAAGAGAAGACACCGGACGAGATCCGCGCGCTTATCAAGAAGACTTACGGAATCGAGCCGGCCAAAACCCTGGATCAGATGCTCTACAAACGTGCCAGCAAGGGCACATTGTTCTACAAGACCGCCGAAGGCCGCTTCGGATTACTCGCGCTCAGGGCCACCACGGAAGATGTGCGGACGCCTACCACGGCGGTCGCATAGCCGACAACGAAAGACGACGAGAGGGGCCTGAGAACCAGGCCCCTTTTGCTTTCCTGACGCTCTACCGGACAGGATTGGCCCAGAGCAACCTCATGTCTTCATTTTGAACGAGTTCCAGCCAGAAAGTGATGCAGTTGTCAACTTTTGCTGCAAGAAAACATGACACTCGCGTCACTGCCAGCGGAGGCTAGCTTACTCATCCCCAGGCTTGAGCAGCTTCGATAGTGCATCAAACATTAGTTTTCTTCGTTCATCAAAGAATTCTGGAAAATTGTCGAACTGGAGATCGACATCGTCAGGGATGTAATTCCTATCCATGAAAGCTTGCCGACCCTGTTTGTTCTTCAAGGTTTCGTTCAACCAGTCGTCGAAATCGGAGTCGTTCTTCTCCTGATTGGGAATGCCTTCAAGCAGTTGGAGGTTCGGTAGCAGATCCACGTGGTCCAAATAAAAGGGCGCTTCATCCGCGGAGATGCCGCGCTTGGTAAGCCGTGCCCTTGTGAATTGTGACCTCGGGTGAATGTGATCGATATGAAATGTGTTCCGGAAATCGAGAGTCGGATAGAGGAGTGCGAGTACCGAGAAGGCGTAGCCCTGTCCGTACCGGGACTCGAGCAGCGATTCAATATCTTCCTGGGTGAATGTCAAGGATCTCGTTGTGCCCTTGAACTTCTTCCGAATACCCGTAAGCGGGAATTCTTCAGACACTCCCTTCAGAACCTCCCTGATTGGGCGAAGTACATTGTCCGGTTGACCGCCGAAGACGCGTTTTAGCAGCGCCGAAGTCAGCCAATGCTGGATTCTCTTCCTGTCGGTGGAGTACTTGCCGGCCTGATCGAAATTGTTGGGGAGTCCCCTCTGGAGCAAGTGATAAGCGATCGGGATAACAGCATTGTTTGAAGTAAGCGTTTCGCGGCTGTAACCGAAAGCCGAGACCAGGAGTGTAGCGTTCCGAAGAGCCTTAGAGATTTCCTCCCAGGACTTCTCGATCCTGAGCATGTTGGCTTTATTGAAGTTGTCGACTTTGAACGCGATATCCGTAAAGTCACCCAGAACAAGGCAGCTCTTTAGTACCCAGTCCTTGTTGAAATTGAAACCGTTGCCGATTCCGTTTAGCTCGTCAACGAAAGCGGTGATCGTCTCGCGCGCGTCTAATTTTGTCCACTGGGCAGCTGCAATGGACAGGAGCAGATCAGAGTAGCTCAAGATCGTTCCGCCGCTGTTCACTCGGATGAAGATGTTGAGAACCTTGTCGAGTTGCTCGTCTTCCTCTAAGAAATAGTTGATGACTTGAGTTTTGTGAATGACGGTCCAAAGCTTGAACAGGGTCTGGTTGGCAAACTGGCCGGTTTTCCGATCCTCCATCAAACCTTTATCAATCAGGTAGTTGTTGACCTCATATTCAGTCTTGAGGTCCAGCACGTTGCCGACGCGATACCAGTAGCAATCCTCCCCAGCATCTTCAACTTCTTTCGACGTGAGGAAGCGGAAGTCATATAACAAGTCGCGGCTTTCGTCCGTCGACGCTCCTCGCAAGTTGAGATAGAGATGCCTTTTCGGAAACGCCTGCGGGTTGTCCCATCGCTTGCGAGGTGCTTTGAACGCGAAGGATCCTCGCAGACCGACGTAAAGCGCCGTCAAACGCTGCTGCCCATCGAGAATACCGGTAATGTCCTCCTCGCCAGTCACGTTAGCCTTAGAGTTGTGGCTGTGATCGCGTTCGTGATAATCGCGAACAAACTCATAGAATTGGTATTTTCCTGTTTGTTTCCGCTTCACCATCCAGAACAGGAACGAACCGATCGGATAATCACGCATCAGCGAATCGAAAAGGCGTTCTATCTGCGCGGTATCCCACACCACTTCGCGCTGAATTGCCGGAAGCAGGTATGTCTTCGAATGGATTTTGGCGATAGCCTCTTTAACTGTGATTGGAACTTGAAATGCCATGGCGTCTTCTGCCTCCCCCTGAAACAGCTCGCTCGGCGGCATTGGCGCTCCACTTCATATGCCGACCGATACCTTCCGGGCCCCAACTGCGGACTAGATGCGCGCTAACAGGATTCACACATTTAGTCCTCCCGGACTTTGTAGCACGATAGCCTTTGTTGCAGAACACTGGCTGAAAGTAGATGACGGGAAATGGCGGCAAGGCGGTGAATTGCTCTCGGTTGGACCTTCGTCGGGCCGTCGGGAAGCCAGCCTGGGGATGACACTAATCAACACCAAAACAGAATACGTCCAGCGCGGATGCCCGGCTGAGGGCGTACTCACCCGCAGGAAGTGCCCCAGTCGTCACCTTGATCGATGATGCTCCGTATTTGGTGAACGTCACCGGGAGTGATCCTTGCGCCAAGTTTGTATTCATTGAGCCGCCACCCGGGTAGAAGTGCCCTGACGAGAAGACAATCTCGCGGGTCTTCTTCTTGCTCTCCATCTTCCGAAGAATATACACGGTACTGGGGTCCACGGTTGTGGATGCAATCGCAGTGCGAACAACGAAGTCGAGAGCTTTCCCTGAATGGAATCTCACAGGAGACTTATTGCCGGACACAACATACGCGGCTTTCGCGCTGGCCACTATGAAACCGCCACCGCCGCCCTGGACGGACGCTGTTTGGCGCTCTAGGGGAATCAGCTTGCCGGAATCCAGCGCCACGAACACCTCAGCAAACTCCGGCTCGGGTACAGGCTCTTGGGCTGCGCCCACCACAAGGCTTGTCATCAACATCGCAATGGCTATGGACGGTTTCAAAGGTGTCCTCCTATTATTGTTGGCACGGCGGAACTCTTCTCAAAGAACCGAGTGCCCTCTCATTTCTTTGCATTGGCCACAGTCTCCGCCTCTTCCAAGGCGGGCAGTGCGTTTACGATCTTCATCGTCTCAAGACTGATACGGACAATGCGCCTGAGGAGATCACGCCATTTGCTTTCCAGTCGTGCTCTTCGTCAGGACTCATGATCTCGTGCGGTGCGCCATTTGTTCTACTCAATCAGGTCAGCCTCTCTCAGCGGCTCCATGACCCCGTTCTGCAACTTGCTCTGGTCAAACCCTGTTTCGGACTCAGCCCGTAGGCTGACCTCAACTTTACCAGCAATGTCGGCGAGGTTTGCGACCGCATTCCATGCGGAATATAGCTTGTCGCGGTCGGCTGTGAAGCTCACCTGGAAGACCTTTTCTGTCGCTGCCTTTGGGCCTGGGCCAGCTGCAGGCTCAGGACTTGGCGTGGGTTCGTCGTGCGACTGCGTCGTGCCCGGCGGAATGGGTGCCGAAGCTGCTTGGGTGGCGGCCTCGTCCGGAATGGATTGAGGCAGCATCAGGAACCCTGAGTCCAGGTCAACCTCGTCATCTGAAACATGAACATTGAAGCGGACCTTCAGCCGGGCGACCTGATACTTTCCAGCGCTATCGAGAGTCGGCACGCTCCCACTGAAGTAGCCGAAGTCGCCTTTCTCGATACCAGCGGCAATTGCCTTCTGAACAACCTCTTTGTTTGTCAGCCGGGTGAATCCAAGGAACGAGTAGAAGCCACTGACGACCTCGCTGCAACGTATTCCCAACCGAGGCGGTTGATCCTCTCCGAGCTTGAAGAGTTCGACGATCTTTGTCGACTTTAGCGTCGAGAAGACACGAGACTGCACTGATGTCAGGAGTTCCATGCTCCGCTCAAAGATCATGGCCATGCGCTTAGCGTTGACGGTCGCCTGGAGAGGCCGGCCGCCTGCCGAGAGCTTCTCGACGGCTATTTTTCCCTGGTCGAGTTTGGGAAGCCAAACCTCCGGGTACAGTTTCACAAAGGCAGACTCGGCGGCACTCTCGTGAGTGGACTTGCGCTCGCGAAGTTCGTCCTTCTGTTCCTTGGTAAGGTTATGCTGATTGGCACTCTTGCTGACCCGGTCAACTGCGATGAAGTAGCGGATATCGCGGCGCAGACTTTCTGTCTGATCGGCGGCCGGAATCGCAAGTGCAAGGCCGTTCTTGTATAGCCGCGGCTTGCTTCCGCACTTCTCCAAGAATTCGTGCGCAGTGGTTTCCTTCTCCGATGGTGGCTTGGTGGCAAAGTCGAGAGGTAAATACGCAATCTGAAAGCGGGGCTCTTCGTCAGGGATTTCGCCGGACGCTACCGGCCAAGCGATCGCAGCGTGATGGCCTGCGAGCCTCTCTTCCAGCATCTCCTTGATCTTTGCGGTTACTGAGGCCTCATCCCGCGCGACCGCATCCGCTTCTTGCTCGATAAGGAGCGTGACATTTGGGTCTTGCTTGAAGCAGTAGCGCACGCCGTCAAAGTGAAGGTACAAACATGCCCGTCTGAGTTCCGCCAAACACGCCTGCGCTGTGAGGCTGTCGAGGTCTGGGCCGACGCAAGCTGAAAGAAGGTCAGACTCGGACACGCCCGGAGGCAGCACTTCCTTTGTATTTTCCCCCTCACGACGCAAGCCTCCAAAGGAATATAGAAAGATTGCCGTGGCCAGTCGGCTGGCAAACCCCTTTCCCACTTCTGCGGGGTTGGATTTCGCCCTCAGTTTATCGATTTGGCCAGCGCGCGAGTTTGAACCTACCAGATCGGCCTGGAAAACGGCGTCATACCGGTTCATCAGGCTGAGTTCTTTGATGCAAGCCCGCCGGACCTCCGGGTCATTGAGCAGCACGTCGCCGGGGCCGAGTACCACTCCGCTCTTACCTGCCTTGTGTTGCGCCCGCAAACAAGCGGCCAGAAACCGCAATGCGCCTCGTGTCCGTTGGTACTCCGGCAGGGAGGCCCACCGCTGGCGCATCAGGTCGAGCAGGGCAGGGTGGAATGGATATGCCAGCCGCATCCTGTCTCGCAATTGGATGCCCTCTTCGGCAGCCTGTTGCTCCTCCGCCGCGTTCCCAGCGTATGCTTTCCGCATCTGTGTGAAGATTTGCTGGAACGCAGACGCCGCGGCGCCGGCAACAGCGTCATCGGGCATTTTCTCCAGTAGTCGCCTTTGAATGACCTTGAAAACTTCGTCCTGTTCAACCGGCTCGCGCAGCGTGTCCTTCCGCCCCACAAAATGGTCCAGGGTCTGGAGAAGCTGCCCATGCTGCAGCGTCTCACTCGGCTGGCTTGACGGCAGGGCCAGCAGGACTACGGTCCGAGGCGCATTGGCTGCCGCCACCGTCAGTTCCTTCAGAAAGTTGAGAGTCTGTTCTCGGAGATCCGTGCTAAGAACCTTCACGCCGCCTGCATTGATCAGATATTCGAGAGTTTCATCCAACAGGATTAGGTTCGGCTTGTCGCTAAATAGTTTGACAAGGTCGTCGCCGCCAGGAGAGACACGCGCTTCGTCGTTGGCGCACATGGTCTCATATCCGGCCTTTCCACCAAGTTGGAGGGCCAGCCAACCCCATAATGTCAGCGGCCGAATGCCCTGGGACTCTTTGCCTTGCTGGGCGTTGAAGAACTGGCCGTCCACCACGGCGACCCGGACTCCGGTGGGGCTCTCCAGCCCCTTCGCCTCGGGCAATACGTCCAGTGCCTTCCGGCTATTGGCCGCATGAAACAGCGCGGCCATGGTGTGGGACTTGCCGCCGCCGAAGGGCGTCATCAGCTTCAACACAGGCGCGCCGCCTTTGCCTGCGAGGCGTTTCAACACTTCATCGAGCAGTGACTTGAGTCCTGCGGTCACATAGGAAGCGCGAAAGAAGGATTCGGCATCGCGGTAAACCGGCGCGACTGTGCCTGACCCATCGGCCAGCGGGCCGAGATCCAGGGCGAAGATGTCGGTCTCAGCGTTCTCTTTTAGCACATCGGGATGCAGATGCACTGACTCGATCCATGGTTTGGGATTGTTGCTCATGTCACTCCCCTAGTTCTTGAATAGCGGCTGTTGTCCAGTGCGACGCTCTTCCACCGCCGCCTTGCCAACCATCACCGCATTCCAGTTCGCCAACAACTTGCCAAGAGCCGATTGTTCGGCAGTAGACGAGACATCAGAAAGCTCGCCTCCACTCAAAGCCGGACCACCGAGCGCTTGCGCGACCAACCGCAATTGCTCAACGTTTGGCTTGGCCTCACTCATGAACTCCGGTATCTTGAGCGGCTTATGGTCGAGGAGCCATAGGAGTCTGTGCAATGCGTCTACAGCAGGAGCTGAAGTTCCGTCTTCCGCCGGTTGGCCAAGGGTGCTCTCATTGCCGCGCTCAGTGTAGTCGCGCAGATAATACTTGCTCTTCTTCTTTTGCAGCAGAGCGCGGTTTCCTTGCGTGAGACTGTTATGGCCATCGAGTTCCACATGTGCCCCATTCGCGAAGATGATTGCCTCTCCAGCATCCAGTTCCGCCGCACCGTAGGTATAGCGCCAGAGAACATAGAACCTTGTAGCAGGGTCGAGACCGGCAAGGGTCGTTTGGCCGTTCTTCGATCCAACAGCCTTGGAGAGCTTTCCAAGGATGGTTTCGAGGACGACCGTTTCGACTTCGGCCAGGAACCGTTCGGCCGGAACTTCTTCGCCGTTGCTGTACTCCACGCGGGAATACTTCGTGAAAGCGCGCAGGCCGGCTCCGACGCAAGCGATCACGAGATCTGCGCCAGAGATTTTCATTTCCCAGAGAGTTTCTACCCGCTCACGCACTGTGTCTTCGAGCTCGGGAACAACATCCACCTCGTAGTTGCCAGGCCTCGACGACTGCGTGCGTTTGCGGGCAATGAGGAAAATGCTTGACGCAAGGGCCGAAGCGTCCTGGGACACAAGTCTTCCGGGCTTCTCTGTATCTAATGGCCAAGCTTCAGTAACGACGAAGCCAGACTTGCGGAGAGCCTCGACCAGCGTGGCCCATCCTAAAGTTGTCTTGTGGGCATACACCATGACAAGTTGGCCATCTGGTTTTAGTACCCGAGCCGCTTCTCGAAGCGACTTTGCCATTGAAGATTCATACTCTGCGTTGGCCTTCACCATGTCACCGGAATGTCGCGATGCGAGCGCTGTCGCCTCAGATCTCTTCGGCGTTAGTTCCGTAGCAAAATGATCCGGATAGAGATGGCCGGCGGTTCGTTTGAGCCAAACGTAAAAGAAGTCTGAAACGTCTGCGTAGGGTACGTTGTCGTAGTACGGCGGATCGGTTATCACAGCGTCGAAGCGCTCGTTCGCCCAAGGCAAATTCATTGCGGAGCCGCGCTGAACATTTGCTGGGCTCATGGTTGACAAGTCAGGTGACGAGAGGGCTGCAAATATTGCTTCAGTACCCCATCCTCCACTCCCTTCACTGAATGGGTTTGTTTCCGCAAAATCCCACACCATCGCCAAGGCGTGTCGCCCGAATGTATGGGCAACCCCGCTACTTCGAAGATAATTGTGAACACAGAAGGACGAATCGAAATCGGCCAAGCGGTCGAGTATCGCAGCCAAATAGCTGATGACTGCCCTTACAGATTCGTCAAGATAGCCGAGTTTCCTCATCTCCTTTTCGGCTTCCCGGATACCTGCGACAAAACTCGCAATTGCGAGCAGTTGCCTCGGAGAAAATAAGTCGCCGAAGTTAGTAAAGCCATGTCGCGTGACACCTGAAAGACCCCGAGCATTTGGCGATGGCCTAATTGAACCGATGGGCTCAGTGGGCGTCGTGATCTTCGCTCGGGCACACAGTCGCTCTAATCTCGATCGAATTTCAGCTAGATCTGGAACCATATTGAGTTGAAGGTCGTCAGCGGAGATATATACCTTGCCGGTACCATTCATCCGCGCACATACCGTCACGACCAGCTGAGTCCCAATTTGCTTCTTTATGCCCTCAGCCTGAACATAGGCCGCATCGGCAACTGTGGCGCAGAATGGGCAAGTCGCATTGCCGCCCGCTGATCCAAGGTCAGGATCAAAGCCCAATTCCTGCAGGGTGGATGTTTCGACGACCAAATAACTCAGACTCTTCTTTTGTCGCCTGGGCACAATCTTGAATGCAACATACCTCCCTTTCGATTTACACAGCCAAGTGTGTTTTAGGAGAGGGATTGTCGCTCTACATGATGGGTTCGGGCAAGTAACTGTGCGCGTCCAGAGGTAAACCAAGGGAGTCATGTAGCCGGATAAGACGTCGTTAGGGTTCTTGCTCTTCCATTGGGCCGCCAGTGCCCTTTGGCTGGTGGCCTTGTAGTCGGGGTCTGGAACGCGAGGGTATAGATCACCGATTTCGGCCTTTACCCGGTCAAACACCCAATCTCCCCACTTTCTCACTTCTTGGGCCAGCCCAGCCCACGAATCACTTGTTGCGCAACCTTTACTAGTCGCGTCTGGATGGCCGAAAGTCTGTGGATAGACGAGTGAGCAAAGCTGAATGATGTGGGCAACAGGGTTCAGGTCGAGGGCATAGGCGTCGCAGCCCAGGCGCGAGGCTTCGAATGGGATCGATCCGCCGCCCGCGAACATATCGAGGACACGCGGGCGTGGCGCTCGTCCGGCTGTAATGTCCTCCATCGAAACCTTTGCACCGGAAAAGTTGAACTCTTCAATCCATCCAGGCTTGGCCAGAATGCCGGTCTTCCAGTCGGCTATCTCCTGCGTCAGTCGATCGGCGTGAGCAATGAGGATATGTCTTTGTGCCTCCTCAATTGCTCGCGGCCCACCGGGATACTGACAGAGTTCCTTCACGAACCTTGCGGTGTTAGCTCGACCCAGCGACTTCTTCTTTTCATCTGATCCGCCGTTGGGAACAAATCGAGAGGCAGGTACCAGCGCGCCATAAACGGCCGCCCTGCAGGCAACCAAGGGCCGACGCGCCCACCAAAGGTGCAGCGTGGAAATGTGACCCTTGCGGACCGATTTCTCCCGGCTGGCTTCGGCTGAAATGGCCACAATTGGGAGGTAGTCTTCGATCAGTCGCCGTTCGTCGGTCATAGATTCAGTTTCCTTTGCTTGCCGGCCGCGTCCAGGATCGACTCTGCGGGGATGTCATAGAAACGGGCTGACACAACCGGCTTTGCCGCGTGTTCAAGATGCTTCGCGGGGTTCTGAATCATTATGGGTGTTGGATCAGGATCTTGCAGCGGATTCCAGATTACATAGAGCCAGAAGGAGTCTCCAAGCTGCTGGGCCTTATACCATTCGTTGGTCGTGAGACGAATGGGCTGACCCTTCTGGCGCCCCTTGACCTCGATGCGGCGCACACCGCTAACCGGATCGCGGAAGCCGGTTTGCGGGTCGGCGGGGCCGAGGCTGCGAATATCGAATCCGATCTTCAAGTGCCCGACCCTTTCTGTTTCCCACCCGCGCCCCGTCTCGTGGGCAATAACAACATCTTCAGCAGCCAGCTCAATCTTGCGCTTCGTTTCCGGATCGAGGTCATCGAGCAGGTCAGTCGGAGCGGGCACACCTTCGGCGGTCGCGGGGAGAACGACAGCAGTGGCGACATGCCGCAATGGACCATGACGAGCCACTTCCAGGCGTTTCAAGCCCTCGAGCCGTTCTGCCCGCGTGCGCTGCAGGTCGGCAAGATCGTTCTCGGCGCGCTGTCGCGCCAGGGCTACTTCGGGTGCGGAGGTCTCGCGAGCCTTCAGGGACATAACCCGATCTTGTGCCGCCCGAATGCGGGCAGTGAAGGACTTTTCAAGATAATCACGGCAAACCACGACAAAGTGCTGGCGCTCTTTCTGGCACGCTTCCCGGCGCTCCTGCTGGTAGAAGGATTTCAGGAAGTCGGCGGCGGGGCCGGAATCGAATCGCCTTATCGTTGCTGGCGGGGATGGATGGACCGGCAGGTCGAGCAGCACATCCGCAGGAATGATCGAGAATCTTTCCGGCTGGTTGGCGACTGCCTCTTCACGGACGGCGACAAGTTCACCGTAGAGAGCCTGGAGCACACCCTTGGTGTTTTGGCCGCGGATGGAGATTTCAAAGAAGTGCATGAAGTATGGCGCGTCGGCAGCCGCATCAAGAAAGAATGCTGTGGCGCCGGCGAGTGAGGCCAACCGCTCGTTCAGCTTCTCATCAATGGAGGAGTAAAGCGGATGGCCGGGACCGAGCAGGACCGCGTCAATATGCTGATTCTGTTCGAGGTCCTCCTTGTGAAACGTGATCTTCCGGTAGGCTGGTTCCGGCTTGCCCAGGTTGCGGACGGTTTGAAGTCGCTCAGATCGCAGGTCGGCCAGGACATGCTCCACTCGCCAGAGGCCGTCCGCCCGAGGCTCAACTTTGAGGCCAATCTCCTTGGATGCCCTAATGAACTGGTCTTCAACGTAGCTGGGCATCAGGCGGCGCTCTTCGGCCTCTACGTTGGTCTTCTGGAATCCGGAGAAGTCCACGTTGGCTCGGGCCAGGGCGATGCCGGTGGCTTGCTCGTAGCGCATGAGGCGTAGAGGATCGACCTTTCCGATGATGTCGAGGTACTCGTCCAGGCGGCGCGGATCGTGGGCCGCTTCGCGCAGCATCTCCGGAAGGTTCACGTCATTCAAGGACAGCACTTCGCCGAGAACATCGAAGACGCGATCAGCGAGGACGGTGCGCATTTGTTCGAGCTTCTCCAGGAGACGATGAAGGATGCGCCCTTCAATGACGGGCTGGCCTTCCTCGGACTCAGTCGCGACGAAGTTGAACGCATGGCATTCAAGAGGCTGCCCGATGCGGTGAATGCGACCCAGGCGTTGCTCCAGGCGGGTCGGGTTCCACGGCAGATCGTAGTTGATCATGAGGTGGCAGAATTGGAGGTTGATTCCTTCGCCGGCCGCCTCCGTTGCGATACAGATTTGACGAGCGGTGCGGAAGTCTTCCTGCGCTCGTTTGCGCTCATGCGGGTTCATGCCGCCGTGGATTTCGCAGGTGGAGTAGCCCCATGCCTCGATATGCGTTTTGAGGTGCTTGAGTGTATCCCGGTGCTCCGTGAAAATAAGCAGCTTGCCGCGGCCGTCCTTCAACTCGTGGAACTCGGCCTTCTTCAGGCACGCTTGCAGTGCGCCAAGTTTGGAGTCAGCTTCTGGCCCCTTATCCTTCAGGCGCTTTGCACGGGCAACGACCTCGCTCAAGGCGGCGATCTCGGTACGGATTTGGTCCAGTTCGACGGAGGAAGTTGTTTCATCGACAAGCAGGTCCAACTGGACTTCGTCGAGATCGTCTTCATCCTGCTCTGCGTCGGGAAGGTGGCCTTGAAGCTGGGCCAGGCGCTTTGAGCGTAAGGCTGGCGGAAGGGCTTCGAGATCGGCGAGGAGCTGTTTCTGCTTGTCCAAACGACGGACCAGAGACTCGTAAATCGCCATCGTCGAACTGGCCAGGCGGCGCTGGAAAACGGTCCTAGCGAGCGCTACGCTGTGCTTTTTCTTACCGCTCGCCTGTGGCAGGAACTCATTTATGTATGCCGTGACAGCCTTGTAGAGGTCGTACTCCTCCCGGTTCAGGCGGAAAGCGACTGTGTGAGCGAAGCGGTCGGGGAACAGACGGCGCCCGTTCAGGTCCTTGAGGTCTTCTTTAAGCCGGCGAAGCGCCCAGGGACAATCCGGTCCCAGCCGGAGAATGTCTCGGCGTATTTCCCCGGCTTTTTCTGCTAGGCGATGCGGCTCCGGGAAGAGGTCAGGGTCCAGCAGGCGGACGAAGTGCGCGAATCGGTCGTCGTCTCCGTGGTGAGGCGTTGCCGTGAGAAGCACAACGTGGTCGGCCTGGGCGGTCAGTTTCTCGGCGAGTTGATAACGCTTGGTCTTTTCAGCCTCGTCTCCGCGGGTAGAAGATTTCTTGGTATAGGCACTGCACTTGTGGGCCTCATCGATGATCACGAGGTCCCATCGCTGCTGCCAGACGCGCTCTCGCACGTCGTCCTGCTTGGCGTAGTCCATCGAAGCCACAACCAAGTTGCTGCGCTGCCAAGGGTTGGTCAACTGCTGCTGGTCCACGGCCGAAAAGATGATGTCAAAGGACTCTCCGAACCAGCGAAGCATCTCGTCTTGCCACTGAATGGTCAGTGGCGAGGGGCAGAGAATGAGGACTCTCTCTATGGCTTCCCGGAGTCTCAGCTCTTTGATAAGCAGCCCAGCCATGATCGTTTTGCCGGCGCCGGGGTCATCCGCAAGCAAGAAGCGCAGGCGGGGTTGAGGGAGCATCTTCTCGTAGACCGCCTCGATCTGGTGGGGTAAGGTCCGAATCCCAGAAAGGCTCACGGCGAAGTGAGGATCGTGTGTATAGGCCAGGCGAATCCGGGTTGATTCGATCAAGAGGCGGACTTGGTCTGCGTCGGCTGGAATTATTGTTGTCGCTTCGTTGCTGCCGCTGTCGCCTATGAGGATCTGGGCTTCCTCTTCAGAGATCACGGCCTCGTCAAGGGAGCCGTCGGCCAAGCGGACACGGCATTCAAAGCCTCTCCCGAGAGGACGAACGCCTTCAAGCGTCACGGCCTGGTCGAAGTGGCCTGGCAGAGCGACCTTCTGCCCGATAGGAAGCCGTGCAGCCTCAATTTCCATAATCGGGCCTTTGCTCCCTTGCCACACCTGTCAATTGCGCGAATTGCCTCCCCATTCCCGCTGCCCACTTTCCGTTCAGAAACATCCCTTGGCTGGCAAATGCTATCCGTCCACTCTAGCAAAATCCCCTTCGCTTGGGCTTCCTGTAACGGGCAGATGTAAGTGATTCGGCTGGCCCAGCAGCACCTCAGATGGCAGGTACCGGCGTTGCTCTCCACACAAAAGCCAGGTGACCACGATGGACTGAAAGGGGAACTCAAAAACCCCAGCGGGCACATCCCGGCGGCACCGTTTGCACGCCACGACAATGTGGGGCGTAGACTTTGTGTAAGCAAAGAGAGTGACTGATCCGGAAATCGGCATCAAAGATCAAGTTCGGTTGCTTTGTCCGGCCTGTTCTGCACCAGATTTCCACTACTTGTGGAAATAGAGGCGGCTTTCTTGGAAGAGTGCAAACGTATCATTACAAATGACTTGTTTCAATCGGGAATGAATGCTACAAGTAACCCCACCTATCCGGATTGGAAATCAACCCTTCAATTTGGCGTACTGTTCCGCTGTCAGGCTTAGGAATACCCCGCCTCTGCCAATCTCGATCGCCTGGTCTAGCGCCTGTCGGCTCTCCAGGTTGGACAACCCTCCGCCCCGCTCAACCAACTCGACGACCTTGTCCGGTGAAGCGAAGTGCAGCTTCCTGGGCAGGGGAGTCTTCAAGTCTTCCTCGATGAACTGGCAATGCCAGCCAAAGCGGCACTGGAACGACATGTACACCCGGTGGCGATCATCTTGACGGGGCATGGGGACAGGATAGGCGAACAAGAGGCGAAAGTCTAGCGGAGCGGCACGGGATGTCTCGGTGTGGAAGCTGTGGGAATTCTGTGTAAATGAGGTAATTATCCAATCAGAACAAGTGTATTCCCGTTTGTGCAAAGCAATCTACTGGGGTCCGCTCGTTTAGCGACGACTCAGACTCAACCTCTGATTTGCTCGTGATCCGCCCGGAGCAAAGCCAAGCCCTCGGGAAAAACCTTGCCACATGCCGACTGTCTGGCCAAGGGCGGCCAGTTGCACGCTTATCGGGACCAACCCTGTCGTTTCCGCGGCGCACGGTTTCGAGCCGCACACATAATGTTGGTGGAGGAGCCTAGCGCGGTGATCGGAACAAAAATCTCGTACACCGGTCGTGAGCAACTTCGCTCAGACGAGCAGACCCTGCCACGTCTGTAGGTAGGTTTGCGCCTCCTCCTGGGTGAAGGTTGGCCTCCACGCTTGATAACGCACGCCAAATAGCCCATCCGGGTTCTCTCCGTTTGCCCACTCAACCAGACGTTCAAGGATGAGCCGATTGGGGGCACTCCAGTTCTGGAACGCGTCTGGCTGCTGGTCCGCCAACTCCTTCGCTTCGGCGAACAGCGAATAAACGACCTTTTCGATCGCCGTGACCATATCGCCATCATTCTCATGGAGTGCGATTAGTCCAACCTCAGGCAGGATCGAGATGGTTCGACAGTTGTCGACCAGCTTCGTGATTCCTCCCTGCTTGAGCATTGCTGAGCACGATCGGCCTACGGTCTCGACCGTGCTAACGGCCAGTTCCGACAGCCCTAGACCAAAAGCTTGAATTCCGAGCGCAGTTGCGCTTTCGAGGCACCCGCGCAGGTCGGAATCGTTTGCGGTCGCCGGCAGTAGCGTTATGCAACGGCTGTAAAAGGCAGTTATGTGCCAGGACAACAGCTTCTCTAATCCATTCTGCTTGAATTCTTGTCTTCTGTGGAGACGTCCCGCGACCCTGACCCTCTCTTCGCCATCAGCGATCGCATAGAGATCGGGGTTCGGCATAGGAATCTCTTCGATTTGGTGCCAAAGCCAGAGCAACTGATTCCCTATAGCGAATGCTGCTTGGTTGAGATTGAATAGGACTGACTCGGTGCCGGTCAGCGATGCCTTTCCGATTCTCTCGAACCGCATCCACAGGGCGTCGTTGAACTCCTTCAGCATCACCATCGCATCATCCCAAGACTCGTGCATTTCGTCGGGGTACGTGGTCACCACTTGGTTGATGATGCGGGCATGAATGCTGTGAAATGAGATCGGTGCGACCCCGGACAGAGCAATCCGAATCGGAGTATCGGGGGATGCACTGAGCTTTGCACCTAAGGGCTGGCCTGTTGCGCCCAAGCTAGCCTCTGCTTCGCAGAGCGTCGTTATCTTGTCGCGAATGTCCTTGATTAGCCTGTAGTGAGCGAGATCCGGCTGCTGGACTAAAAAGTCGATGAGCTTGAGCAGAGTTCCGGCACAATCAGTAGCGCTGATCGCTTGCCGCGATAAAACTGCCAATGTTCCCGCTTGCAGCCATGCTTCGGTCAAAATGCGAAAACTCGAAGCGTATTTTGATTTGGCAAGTGTAGCCGCCACCGGTAGCAGAGAATCATTCCACGTCAGCACTACATCTACGTTTCTCTTGGCAACCCCTTGTTGCAACACGGTCGTTAGATAGCCGTTGATGAAATCGACCGTCGGGTGCTCATCAGGGGCGCCACTCTGTGCACCCGTTTCAATCGCGCGATGGGCTAGCCAAGCCAAAGACTTGAGGAGTATTTGTGCTCGTTGCGTATCGCCGGTCTCAATTGCTGTCCGGATCAGGGCTGCCAACGTATCAATCGAATTAACGACGAGAGCGTCCCACTTCAACTCCATCCCCATCATGGCGTGGATGCTGCTCGCCATAGTTAGGCTCGAACCGCGAAGAAGCACGTATTCACCGAGTACACTCACAACCGCGTTACTCGATTCACCGAGAAGACTGTACTGCTGCTCGGTGCTGAAGTGGCGCATCAACGAGTGGAGGTCCGTGAGGGACTTCGCGAGTCGCCTTGTTAGGAATGGAGCTTTAGCATATACCGTCGCAACTGCAAGCCCAATGTTATCTATTTGTCGACCGAAGGGATCGACCTCATTCTTGAGGTCAGGATTGAATCTAAGGAGCTCGTCTTGTACCCTTCGGAGTCTTTTCAATTCTCGGGTGCCGGTTCTTGCAATGTGCACGATGATGTTGGACGGGTCGCTAAGGAATGCGACGCGCTCGAAGAGGACCGAAAGTAAGATCAAGCTCCCTATCGCGCAAGAAAGAGGCAACGTAAACGCCAGAACTGGATAATGCAGGGGGGAAATCGAAACTCCCAAAAGGCAGGTGACAGCTAGCCCAGAGAGCGTCGCGTAGATGGCCCTTGTTTTCCCGTCCGCGGCATATTCACGGAGAATGCCTGGAACGGACCTGTCTGAGATTTGCTGAATCACAAATAGACTGAGAGTGAAGACAACCGCAATCAGGCCTATCAGTGCCGCCCCAACCCCAATGCACAACTGGGCCGAGAGCCCCGGATCTAAGATAACCAAGATTTTGGCCAGTCGGGACCTGAACAAAACAACCAAAACCATGGCCGTTACTGATCCTAAGCCAATCGCTATTGGCCACGGATGGGTTTTGGCGCGCCAGTAGGCCAGGTAGACCACTCGATAACGCGGCGAAGCCAACTTCAACCGAACCCAGTCCGCCGCGCGGCGAGCCAGGGAGCGAGTTGTAGGTTTTCCTTGCACCAGCCAATTTTAGTTGCACAGATCTCTGATTATGCAGGAACGTAAGGTTCGCCCCACCATTTCTTTACACTTGACGGGCGTCCCAGGTCCCTCGCTTTTAGGGGCCTGGGCAGCACAAAACCCTCCCAGCCATGGATTACTCCCGGAAAACGCCCGAGGCCCCGGGGAGACTCCTCGGGGCCGAGATTGGCGGCAGTCGCAGAATTCCAGTCGCCATGCCGACTTAGCGTTACCGATTCTAACTTCCTAGTTGGCCGTCGCCGGCGGTCCATGCGCGACCTTAGCGGACTAGTTCGCAAGAACCTTCAGACGATTTCCGCCGAGACGTGTAAAGATTTCTCCGCGGCACGTAAGAATCAGGATTTGTGTCCGCTTAGCAGCCTCCGTAAGCAGATCGAACATTACTTCCATTCGTCCCGGGTCGGAGTAAGCGAGAGCATCATCCAAAATGATCATCGCTGGCTGTCCCCGTTCGAGGAGCATGTCAGCAAAGGCTAGGCGAGTTAAGACTGCGATCTGCTCCTGTGTCCCCACGGACAAACCAGAAAATGACTCCGTCTGCTGCAGTTCCCGGATGATTCCTGTGATCTGAAACTGCTCATCGCAGTCGATTGCAGCTCCCGGGAATAGTGTCTGGAGGTAGGGCGTGACCCGCTTTACTATCGGTGCCATGTAGCGCTCCTTGGCAGCCTGTTCAGCCTCCTCAAGGGTTCCAAGCAGAAGCTCGAGAACCTTCGTCTCGTGCTGATAGCGGTCGACCTCTCGGTCGAGTTGGTCGACTGCGTGCTGCGCGGCCAGGACCTGTTCTTCGATGCTCGCGCCTTCTTCACGTTCGATCTGGTTCTTCAAGACCGCCTGCCGCTGTTGCATCGACTGACGGCCAGCAGCATATTCCTTGGTCGCTTTGTCGAGGCGCTCTATGCGAGTCTCCAGCATGGCAACTGTCTCGGCCGGGCGTGATAGTTCGATTGTCTGAATCTCCGACTGTTGGGAAAGCAGCGATTCCCGAGAAGTGCGAAGCCTCTCCGCTAGAGCTTCGGTACTCTCCTGTTGGAGACGTACCCCTCGTTCTGCAATGAGCCTCTGCTCCTCTTTCAGGGCGTTCGTTTTCTGGTTTTCGGCTTGCGACTGGAGAAGAACCGCCGCGGTATGGTCTGCCTCAAGAGCGACGAGAGGCGCTCGCGCCACCGCTACTTCACCAGATGATTCACGTTCGATGCCTTCAGCTTCCCGAAGGGTCCCCTGCGCATCCGACATATCAGGCAGGCGATTCAATCCCGCCGCCGACATCTCCGCGGCAAGGCGAATCCCCATAACCGATACATAATTGCGAAGAGCCTCAATGCCTTGGCCAATTTTGCGCGCCGGATCGGCTGGAGTATGGACAACAAGTTCCTTGCGGGCCTGGGCCAGCTCACCTTCGCAATGGACCCGCGCTGCATACTTCTCCTCGGCCAGTTCCAGGCTGGCGCAGGACAGCGCATCGAGGGCCTCGCGCAGTTGGCGAGTTTCTTCGATCTGGCGGCCCAGTAAGGTTTGCCGGTCCTGGACTCCTGGCTGAATGAGAATTTCGCCGACACCTTGAATATTGATAACCGCATCCTGGATCAGCGAGATTGGATCGGTCGGGGCGGGCTTGCCGTCAACCTGCACAAGACTAGCAGCCTCGGGGAGGAGCGTCAGCGTGAGATGTGTCGCCTGTGCCTCAAGAGTGGCCTCAGTCTTGCGGAGCTGCTTATCGCGTTCACGAAGTCGGACCATCTCATGCTCCGTGACAGAGAGCAACGCAAGATTAGCGGCAAGTGCATTGACGCGCGTCTGCGCAGCGTCCGCAAGCGTCACGCGGTCCTTGAACGTCTGCAGATTCGCTTCCATGGTTGCGAGATCAACGACGGCTCTTGCCTCACGGAGCGCTTTCCCAGCCTGATCGTAAGCAGTCGTTGCCTGTTGGAGAAGTTCTCGCTGCCGGCTCAAAGATTCTTCTGCTTTTTGTAGCGCGGTCTTCGTGGCCGCCTCGTCTGCCGAATACTTCCCTATCCGGTCTGAGACACCTTTCAGGGTCTCGTCGTGTTCCTTTCGGAGCTCGACCTCCCTCTGAGCAGCGGTTACACGATCCGACCATAGCTGCCGTGTGGCCAGCGCGGTCCGTTCTTTATCCTCGAACCGTTGCGCGGCCTCTCGCATCTTATGGGCTTCGCCGAGCAATTGGCTGGTCCGAAGCTCCTCGCCACCGGCGCTCGCTTCGGCCAATTTTCCCTTGATTCCTTGCAACTCGACGATATCCTGCGTGAGTCTTTGCTGCCTTCCTTGCAAGAGTAGCAGCGCCTGTTGTGCCGCAACCTGTTCCGCGACCGCGTCCTTGTGCCTACCGAACGGCTTCTTATTTCCGTCTCTGATCTTCGCGAGTTCGGTTCGGACGCTTAGAAGTAGCTTCTTGCCCCGAGCCCCGCCTGTGAGGGTACCGACCTCCTGATCCAGACATCCATGGATGGTCTGTCGCGCTGAGTCGGTTAGGCCGGGCTGATCCACTGATTCTCTTTGCGTCACCCAAAGTGCCGACCACATGCCGACGTTTTCCGGTTTCGAGCCGGTCTTGCCCGCCTGGGTGAAGTTGAGAACGCGCTGGAGATGCTCTTCTGCCGCTTCATCGTGATGAATGACGCCGTCAGGCATCGTGAGGTGGGCGTAGGGTTCCTTGTGCAGAAAGCGCTTCTCGATCTTGTAAAGACCAGATGGAAGCTCGAACTCGAGGGAGATGATGGGCGAGGTCTTGTTGCTCCAGTGCTGCATTTGGGTTACGCTTGCGGCTCTTGAAACATAGCGCTCGAAGAGCACGCCACGAATGGCGGCCAGCAGCGTCGATTTCCCAAATTCATTCGACTCCGCGAGAACATTGACTCCATCGCTAAATCCGCTCAGGGCGACTCGATCGGTGAACTTGCGAAAATGCTCGAGGCGGAGAGAACGAATCTTCATCAGGCCCCTGCTCCCTGGCGCATATGCAGAACATACAGCCGCTGGAGTGCTTCGGCGGCCAGTTCCCGCTGTGGATTGAAACTATCCTGTGCGAGTGCTGCGAGGCGGTCGGCGGTGACCCTCACGAAACCCACATGGTCCATGGCTTCGAGGTCCGCGATCGAGGGCTTTGCGAACAATTGGTCTGCTTCGAGCCTCAGGTAGCGCAAGGCGCTGCCAAGGCCCGTGTGGATGCTACGCTCAAAGATTTCGCGATCGGCAAGGTCGAGGGTGCCTTCCACCCGAAGCTGCAAGAGAACGCGGCTCAAGTCGGAGTGCAGTGTGCGAATTCGGGCCTCGAGGTTGAGATATCCTCTGCCGAACTCAAGGTGACATGTTCGCTGCGCCAGAGGAACTTTCCAGATTCAAGGGGCGTCACATTGGGCAGCGCGCCGACGGTCAGTTCGACCAGGAGGACCTGGCCGCCTCCTGCGCCGCCGAGGTTGAACCCGTCCGGCTCTGGAGTGCCGGAGTACCAGGTCCGATCGTCGATCTTTTGCATGCCGTGCCAATCGCCAAGCGCCAGATAGTCGAGCTGGGCGCTCTTCGCGCGGTCGAGGGCAAGCAGATTGTGTGTACTCTGGTCGCTGGAGCCGAAGCTGCGCACCGATCCATGGGCGAGCCCGATACGCAGAGCGCCAGGCGGTGTCATCATCGCGTCCATGGCTTCAGTGGGATCGCTGCTCATGTGGCGGTAAGTTAGGACCGCCGGGAGGATCCATGCGGCGCCGCCCAGGATTGTGTGAGGCTCTGGCGCGATGTGGATCACGACGTTTCCAGGCAATGACTGGAGAAGCAGCCGCTCCCAAGGTGAGTTTCCCGTATGTGCATCGTGATTGCCCGGGATCAGATGCCACTCCACCTGTGGGAACTGCCGCATCCGTTCGATTGGACGAAGCAGCGTTTCCATGCTTGGATGGACACCGTCGAAGACGTCGCCTGCGACCAGAACAATCGGCGCCTGATGATCAATAGCGAGGCGGCCGATGCGTGCGACCACCTCAAGCCGCTCCGCACGGAGGATTGCGAGCGTCTCGTCGTCGACGAAGCGGAACGCCTCGCCTATCTGCCAATCGGAGGTGTGGAGGAATCGCATTGCGTCTCAGCATACCCCGTCGTCAAAGGTTTAGCGAAATCTAAATTCTCCGGCAACAGGGGAAGTCTTGCTGCTCCGATTTGTAACGATCAACGCCGATGTCTTTGTGGACCCTGTCGACTTCCGGGAATGTCGGCCCCACGTAGGAACTCCTGGCGGGGTTCCTCACCCACAGTTGACCGCGGCCCTGAGGATGTCCTCTTCGGGGCCGTCTTGTGTCTGCTGTCTGGGTGCATGCTAGAATCGCGCTCTATGGCAAACGTCAGTGGTCCACAGCCTGATGTAAAGTTCTGCCCTGCCTGTACCGCTGAACTGCGTAACCTTCCGAGGAGTGAGATGAAATGGAAGGGGAAAAAGGCCAATAGGACGATCTCTCAGCACACCCATGTATGCGTGCACCGCACCCAAATGCGGGAAGAAGTTCGAGATCAATCAAGACCAGTAAACTGGGGCGTTTTGGTGCATGTTTTGGTGCATGTTCGTTCCGGATTTTGTTCTGGTTGGTGCATCATCGTGCAATCTTTGCCGATGTCCTATGTGTTGAAAGTAAAGGAGATGTGCGGATTATTGCGCGAGTGTGCAGAACCATGCAATGTGTCGTAAAATGGACTCATAATCCCTTGGTTGGGGGTTCAAATCCCTCCGGGCCCACCATAGAATCAACAACTTGCGGGTTGAGGCAATGCCCCGGTTTTGGTGCATGTGACGTGATTGTGACGTACCAGAAACGGCCTCGGTGTCTGGCGTGCGGCCAATGGATTTTCGTTCACCACGGCGCGCACCCGTTCCAGACTCGGATGCTGGTAGATCATGGCCGTCTGCGCGTTGGTATGGCCCAAGGCGCGCATGACCAGCGACAGGTCGCCCGTTGCCCCCATGATCTTCGTAGCGAACGTGTGGCGGGCGCTATAGAGCTTTATTGCGCTCGATAACTTCGCCTCCGCCCGTGCCGTCTCAAAAGCCGTGGCGACCGTGGTCAAGTGGCCGGGCTTCGAATCGGAGCGGAACCCCAGCCTTGTTCCTGATCCTTCCGCCGCAATCGAAGCACCTCCATGACTCGATCACTCATCGGAATGTAGCGCCGGGATCGCGGCGTCTTCCCGCGCGGAATGAAAATCGTTCCGTGATTCCAGGCGATCTCCCCCCAACACATGCGGAAGGCTTCGCCTGGGCGCATCCCTGAGTCGAGCATGATGATGAGAACGTCGCGCAGTGGCTATTTTGGCCACCGCAAGGAGCTTGGCTTCCGCCTCGCTGTCGATGGTTGCGGAGCGTCCCTCTTCTTTCATGAGCTTGATTCGGGGTGCCGCCGTGATCGCTCCCCATTCTTCCGCTTTCCATCATTCTCCTTAAGGTCCTGAGCGCCCGGTTCGCATTCGCGGGGGAGTGTTCGAACCGGAGTGCCTCGGCCTGGTCGGTCGTGATGTGCGCCATGCGCATTGCGGCGATGGGGGTTTGGGAGAGCATTCTCCAACCTGATTCGTAATTCTTTCGGGATTCGGGTTCCAGTCGTGCCGATTTGACCCAATCCAGGAAGCGCTTGAGAAATCCGTCAGCGTTAGCGTCCTGCGATGAACATTCAGCTTTCGCTGTCTCGCTTCACTCATCAAATGAGTTCGATCAAGCGGGCCTTCGAGAGGACTTTCTCGTTGGTCGAGCCGCGAAATCGTCGCCCGTCCATTGCGAAATCGTAGTGCCAGATTTCGCCTCGCTGATTGAGAGCCATCGTGCTCCTCCATGAATGCCCGCACGGAAGGAATGCGACGGTTCTTTTCGACGTATCGGGATACGTCGTCCACATCATACCGGATGGACCCCTCCAGCTTGTGCCATACAGGTCCGATTCCGACATTCCGCCAATAGCGAAGCGTTCCCTCGGGGATGCTCAACATCTCGGCGACTCGCTTGCTCGTCAATAGCTGAACTGTTTTCATCCCATTCATCCCCTTTTGATCATCAAAATCGTCGTCCGACAGGCCTGGGTCTGAGCACGTCGATGAACGTCATCCCTTGTTGATCATCAAAATCGTCATCCGATGGGGCCTGACACTGAACACGTCGATAATCGTCGTTCCCATTGCTCATCAAATTCGTCACCTGACTCCGAGCATGTGTCCGAACGTCAGCATCATTCTTCACCGAAATAATCCCCGGAAAAGGTTTCGACTCCGAGCACGTGTCCGAACGTCAGCCCCTTTTCTCACCGAAACAATTCCCGGAAAAGCTTCGGATTGGGAGCACTTGTCCGAACTTCAGCCCCGTTTCTCACGGAAACAATCCCCGGAAGAGGTTCGGACACTGAACACGTTTCCAGACCATGAGCCGGATTTATCACCGAAATACCCTCCCGAACAGGTTCGGAGTCTGAGCACGTGAATGAATCTCAGCCCCGTTTCTCACCGGAATAATCCCGGAAAAGGTTCTGACACTGAGCATGTGTCCGAACGTCAGCCCTATTTCTCACCGGAACAATCCCGGAAAAGGTTCGGAGTCTGAGCACATGTATGAACGTCACGGCGAAAAACACGTTTCGGAGTCTCGTGTCACTTCGGATGTTTCAAACGCAATCAAATATCCATCAGCATCCGGGATGATTAGGGTCACGCGCGCGCGATGTACGTCGAACAGCCTGAGAACTGGAATGCGCGAAAATGCACACTCGAAATCCGACGGAGGTTTTTGGAGAAAGTCGAATATCTCTGGATGTGGTGACACGTCCAGCACCCTTTGGTGCGCACATCAGCATTTGCTTTGAGAGATATTTCGAAAGATAGTGAGAAATGCAGTGGACATCCACGTGTCGAATATCCACCACTATGCCGCCGCCCAGGGCAGACCAAGCACCTTTTATCCACTCTTGCGGAAGCCAGCAATTGAGCAAAATATGAAAGTGAGCGGTCCCGTTTTCTTGGTATTCCAGCACTCGAATATATGTCGGCGAATGTCCTAAGAGCCGACGCAGATAAACACGGAAATCTGCGAACACCTCGTTAATGTATTTTGTGGATCGCTTCCCCACCAGTTTCTCAGGGGTCGAGCGTCAGCGTAAGGAGCTTATTCAAACGGTGGCGTTCCGCAGCCTTACCGATCCGAATGCGATACATCGATGCCCTACGCGGTCCGCAGCCGGAGCAGTCCCAACACTTGCACCCAACCCGGCAAAAGCGCGTCTGCCCTGCTCTGGTCTTCGAAACCCCACGTGCCGTATACGCTCCGCAGTAGCGTCTCCGGCCTTTCGGCGTGTCACGTTTAATCTGTAGTTCGTCAAGTGAAGAAGGCACGGGCGCTCCGCGCCCGAAGAGGGGCTCAGCCCTCAAACTCCCGGGACAGCTTTGCATCCTTACCGGCAGGCAGGGAAGAGAAGTCCCCGCCTGCCGTTTCACAGGGCGCAACGTGCCGTATAAGTCGCGGGTCGGAGCTGTCCAAGAACCGTTGCTCGCTCTGGTGTCAGTCACATCCTGCAATTCGATATGCATGTCAGTGTCCCCGCTTGTGCGCTTGCGGCCCGCTGCAAACTGGGCACAGGTCTTTCAGGGCATAGCTGCGCTTCAGATGCTGCTCGAAATAGCCATCCTTGCGCTTCCACGCATGCAGACCACCCGCCAGGTAATGCCACGCTTCGTTACAGCACCCAGTAAAGGAGCGCCACGGCCTGCTCGATGCGCCTTGACCCTCGCGGGAATGTCTGTGCTAAAGCCTAGATAGTGCTGTGCACCGCGATAGCGCCGCGCGAAATGCACCAGGTAGACCGAGCCAATGATGTGTCCATGCCGACGGTGATTGAAGAAGCGCATCAGAATGGCACCCTATGAGTGAGCACGATGTAGCGGCGCTTCCGCATTCCACGCGGCACACGGCTGATTACGAAGCCATCGCGTTTCTTGGCCTTTGCCTCAGCCTGTTTTTGGCTGTATAGGAGCCGTGAAAGGTGAAGTCGTCGCCTTCGCTTGCCGGATTCCGTTTTCGCTTCATAGGTTCACTCCCAAGCCAGTTTGCGGTGATGCGTCCGCCAAAACAATCAGGGCACTGTTTTTAGCGCCCAAGTTTTCACCCAAAAGTCCTCAAGGACTTTTGGCACAAAACGAATCAACGGTAATCCGAGACTTTTGTCGCAGGTGTGCCAAAATGGTTTCCGGAGACTTGGCGGAGGGAAAGTCGAACCCAGATATTCGTGACAAGATAGTTGCCGGAATTGAAAAGGCGTCTCGTGACGCTGGCGCAGCGACCTATGAGGAAGGAATCCGAGTTGTGATCAAGATGACTGGCCTTTTTGGTTCGCTCCTCCGAGTCGGTGAGGCCCTCTTGAGGAATTACGGACCAAGCTCGACACTTTTTCCTTCGAAACCCCTTTTGAAGAGGGAGCATTTCTCGTCGCAATTGAGAACCTTTCTCAAATTGCCAGAATGGCGCTGGAATCCTTCACGACTGACTTTGCCGCATCGTTTCCGCCGCCTCGGACCGGACGCCCGAAAGAGTTCACCCCTTCCGAAGTGAATGAAGTTCTGGATTTTATCGCTCGCTTGCATCGATCCGGTAATTCAATGACAATCGCCAAGCAACGCGCGTCTCAGCATTATGATTGCAGCAAGCGAACGGTCGAGCGGTATTGGCGCAATCGATCTGCTCCAATTGAGGTCGAGCCGACATTAGCCGATGTGGTTCGGCTCTTGTCCGAGACTTTCCGACCGCAAAGCAAGTCGGAAGGAGTAGCGGTTATTCCCGCGTCAACAGTCCTCTGAGAGCATAATCATGGAATGACATTCTCAAAGGTTCTTGCCATCCCCAAGGGAACGAAGATCGGATCGTACATCGTGAAGGGGCCGGGTACCGTTTCGAAGTGAACCGGCGCTCGTCTATCTGATCCGAAACAAAAAGGGCGGGAAGTAGGACAAGGAAGACGCATTCGTCAATCTGAGTGGAAAGCGGCCCATCTGTATCTCAGGGCACACAGTTCCTTTCCGTTTAGTGCATTCAGCAAAACGATGCCCGATGCTGCCAAAGACGGTAAGTGCAATTACCTCTTTACTCGCGGCGTTTTCGAGTTCCTCGGACTGACGAGCAGGAAAACTAACCGGACCACCGTCTCTGCCGCATCACCGAAGAAGACGCCACTGCTAGCGCCGGAACTGGTGCCTGTTCCCCTCTGGGGCCGGAGTGCCTACCGAATGCTCGGCTCACGCGGCATTTGGAAGAAGAAGATTCGACCTGATGCTCTGGCGCACGCTAATAATCGATGCTCCCTGTGCGGTTCAAATGGTGATCGGTTGATTTGTCATGACAAGTGGCAATACGACGACTCAAGCGAGATACAACCCTTATTGGATTCGAGATTCACTGCGCCAATTGTGATGCTGTCACCCATGCTGGAAACGCATATAGACTTGGACCTCAAGATGAAATCATGGGGCTGATTCTGTCGCATCTCTCCACCGTCAATCAGTGTTCTGTAGAAGAGGCGGTAAAGTTGCTGTCAAGCGCATTGAGTGGATCGGGAGCAGAGGAGCAAAAAGAACTGGACGGTCAAGGTAGACGCCGTGCTGGTAAGAAGTACCCGGAACTGGCCGGACTGCCCGATTTCGTTCCACCGCAAATTGGCCTGTGAAAAGTACACTCTGACCAAACGCGTCGCGGAATCCACTTCATTTCCCTTTCCGCAAAATACTGGCTTCAGCTTCAAAACTACGATTTGTCTAAAGTTCTCCGGCGAAGGCTTTGGACAGCACGGACGGCAAAAACGCATCCAGTTCGGCGGCGGTTTCGGCTTGAAGGCGCTTCAGTGCATCTACTTCGGCCCGCAACCCGTCCAACTTCGCTACGATTCTGTGCTGTTCGGGAAGAGGCGGGATGGGGATTATGAACGACCGAGCGTCGCCGCCGCTTATCCCGATGTTGCCTGCCGTCGTTTTCCCAAGCGATTCTATTTGTGCTCGCACTGTCCTCGAACTCAATGCAAAGACCAGAAAATCTGGAATCATTTTGCTCGAATCGGAACGGAGCCGAATTAATTTGTCGGGATACACGATGTGTGATTCGTTGTCCCCCTTGTAAATAGCGGCTTTCCCAACACGATTAATATCGCCGTTATAGCGAACAATGAAGACATCGTCACGGCGAATTACGAATTGTGTTGCGATCTCCTCTGCCACTTCTACCTGCTTCACTGCGGTCATATCAACATAGCGGGTTGGCGAACTCGATACGGCATTGATGCGAAGCATTTCGCGTCCGCCCGAATCGACTTCCCGTTGCGGACCAAGCCCATTGCGTGGCTTCTCTGCCAGGATTCCACTAAGCGGAGGAGATCGGCCAGCCCGCGTCGTCCAGTAGTGACGCGGTCGCACTTGGGATCAGCGCATCGACCTCCATTTCGGATTTGTGTTGAATGTTCCACACTTCCTGGATGCGCGCGGCCAACTCCTCAATCCGCGCCACTATCCGGCGCTGGTCTGCCAACCGTGGCAATGGAAGATTTAGCGCGAGGAACCGATCTTCCTTTAGGCGAACCCTGTTTGTTGTGCCTTCGCTTGCGCGTAGACATAACTCCACAAATCCAGATGTGCGGCAGAGCCAGGCCCAGGAAAGCCGCCTCCAACTGCGCTGTGTTTACGTTGAACAACGGAAAGTAGTTTGTGGCCCGCCCGCTCCTTCCAAGGAAGGTGGCACGATCCCCATCGCGCCATTGCGCGCGTCAATCCGTGAAGCGATGAACTGCCCTGCGTGAGCAACAAAGCGTCGCCCCGATACGGACGCTCCGGTGACACGCCCTCGCTCGAATCACACCCTGACCCCAAAGGCGCACTGTTATCTCGCGGTATTCAGCTTCGACGGCTGGCTTAATAGCCTCTTCTGACCGCCGCAGCGCGTCGCCCAGTTTTGCTGTGGGCCATTGTGAGTTCATAGGTGCGCCTTACCGAGAAGGGCTTGAATGTTGTTCACAATTTCCGCAATCCGCTGCTCTTTCTTCAGGATGCTGGCGGCAAGCTGATCAGGCGGCAGGTGCGCGATGTCTTCTTGCGCGCGGGGATTCTTGCGGTCCAGATTGCATCCACTGGCGAGCAAATCATCGGCAGAGACCTTCCAGGCGCGGTCGTTCTCTTCACGTTTCTTCCACCACGTGAGGCAATCGGCAAACTCTTCAAACTGAATCGGGGCAGTTTTCGTGTAGTTCTTGCGCCCCTCGGGTAACGGCTTCCAGTAATACCAGACCTCTTCGAGTTAGGCCGGTCAGGTCAAAGAACAGGAGATTTGTTGGGATGCTGGTATACGGCGCAAAGACGCCATTCGGCAAACGGACGATGGTATGAAGATTAAACTCTTTCAAGAGTTCTTCTTTGATGCGCGCGCAGATGCCATCCCCGAAGAGGACGCCATTGGGAACGACCATCCCGCAGCGGCCTCCCTTTGCTCCTCCCACGGGTCGGCGAAGTTTGCGCATGATGAGTTGCAGAAAGAGCAGCGCGGTTTCCGCTGTCTGCTTGTCTTCAGGAAAATTCGATAAGATGCCGCGTTCTTCTTCACCGCCAAAGGGCGGATTGGTCAT
>CAWEHF010000025.1:0-101390 GCA_963808695.1 uncultured Acidobacteriaceae bacterium | reverse complement strand
ATCGGCGTTCGGCGTGCGGTTGCGATTATAGCGCCGGGCATTGAAGGTTGACGCACGCGCAGTCGCGAAAGGTGCGGATCGGAGGGGCCGGAACCCGGCCGGCACGCTGAGTTGATAGAATAGATTCAGCCGCGCTGCGCGGACTTTCATCGCGCGTTCATCTTCCTAATTGCGCCCGCGGCCGCACTCAGAGCAAAGGACATTCACACCTGTGAGCCAGACGATACGCAATATCGCCATCATCGCCCATGTCGATCATGGAAAGACCACTTTGGTCGACGCCATGCTGCGCCAGGCGGGAACCTTCCGCGCCAACGAGCAGGTGGCCGAGCGGGTGATGGACTCGAACGAGCTCGAGCGCGAGCGCGGCATCACCATTCTCGCCAAAAACACGGCCATCAACTACGGCGGCGGCAAAATCAACATTGTGGACACGCCCGGCCACGCCGACTTTGGCGGAGAAGTAGAGCGCGCGCTGAAGATGGTGGACGGCGTGATGCTGCTGGTGGATGCGGCCGAGGGGCCTCTGCCGCAAACGCGCTATGTGCTTTCCAAGGCGCTTGAGGCCAAGCTGCCGCCTATCGTGGTCATCAACAAGATCGACCGGCCCGACGCGCGCCCCCAGGAAGTGTTGAACGAGATCTACGATCTGTTCATCGATCTCGATGCCGACGAACACCAACTCGATTTCCCCGTGCTCTATGCTGTCGCAAAGAACGGCACAGCCAGCACCGATCCCGCCACGCCGGGCGTAGATCTGCTCCCGCTGTTTGAGGCAATCGTAAACACGATTCCCGAGGCCACCGGTGATGCAGAGGCCACGCTGCAGATTCTGGTCACCAACCTCGACTACTCCGATTATTTTGGCCGCATCGCCATCTGCCGCGTCTTTCAGGGCACGTTGCGCGTGGGCGACGAGGTGAATATCTCGCGTCGCGATGGCACACTCTACAAGACCAAGATCACCAAGCTGTTCACATTCAGCGGGCTCAAGCGCATCGAGACCACCGAGACCACCGTGGGCGACATCGTCGCCGTGGCTGGCATCGAAGGCATCACGATCGGTGAAACCATCACCAGCCTCGAGAATCCCGAGCCGCTGCCGCTGATCGTAATTGACGAGCCGACCATCGCGATTCAGTTTAATGTGAATACTTCGCCCTTCGCCGGACGCGAAGGCCAGTACGTAACCAGCCGCAACCTGCGCGAGAGGCTTGAAAAAGAGCTGCTTACCAACGTCTCCATCCGTGTTGAAGACACCGGATCGCCCGACGCATTCAAGGTTCTCGGCCGCGGCGAGCTGCAGCTTGCCATCCTAATTGAGATGATGCGCCGCGAAGGATTCGAGCTGATGGCTGGCCGGCCTGAAATTGTTACCAAGCTTGTGGACGGCGTGCGCCTGGAACCGGTGGAACACCTCACCATCGATGTGCCCGAGCAGTTTACCGGAGTGGTGATTGAGAAGCTCGGCCCGCGCAAGGGCGAGATGACCAAGATGCACAATCACGGTTCGGGCCGAGTGCGTCTGGAATTTCGCGTGCCCAGCCGCGGCCTCATCGGCCTGCGCTCGGAGATGCTCACCGAAACGCGCGGGACGATCGTCATGAACTCCCTCTTCGACGGTTACATTCCCTACCAGGGCGAGATTCCGCAGAGGCCCACCGGCGCGCTCATCGCCGACCGCCAGGGAAGCACGACCACCTACTCGCTGAACGGCCTGCAGGAGCGCGGCATTCTTTTTGTCGGGCCGGGCGTGGATGTGTACGAGGGCATGATCGTGGGCGAGCATTCGCGCGATAACGATCTCGATGTGAACGTGGTGCGCGAAAAGAAGATGACCAACATGCGCGCCTCCACGGCTGACGACGCGATTCGCCTGGTGCCGTACAAGACGCTGAATCTCGAACAGGCCATCGAGTTCATCGCCGACGATGAGTTTGTCGAGGTCACGCCGAAATCTCTGCGCCTGCGCAAAAAGATTCTGCAGCAAAACCGCCGCCCCAAGCGCTGGGAAAAAGCGGATCAGTTCAGCTAAATCGATCTCAAACGAGGGTGCCCCATCCTTGAAACGGCTTTTCCGTTTCAAGGGTGGGAAAGCACCATACTCGATCCACCTTAGCCTGCTTTTTGCCTCCAGCGCCGTCGCCGGCTACAACCGCCGCTCCGCTTCGAGCGCGCTCTTCACTCCGGCAGTTTCTGCTCCAGCACTTCCTGCGCGCGCGCCGCGCGCCACGCGGCCAGCCGTTCATGCAAGGCCGCGTCGTTCAAAGCCAGAATCTCGGCCGCAAACAGAGCCGCATTGGCGGCTCCTGGCTTGCCGATGGCCAGCGTGGCGACGGGGATGCCCTTCGGCATCTGCACCATGGCCAGCAGTGAGTCGAGGCCGTTGAGCGGCGTGGAAGCAATGGGCACCGCCAGCACCGGCATCAGCGTCTTGGCCGCAATGACGCCGGCCAGGTGCGCCGCGCCGCCGGCCCCGGCAATCATCACCCGCATCCCCCGCGGCGCCGCCGTCTCAACCCATGTAGCCAGCTCATCGGGGGTCCGATGCGCGCTCAATACCCGCGCTTCATGCGGAATCTCAAGCGCGCGTAAAATCTCTACGGCAGCCGACATCACGTCGTAGTCGCTCTTGCTGCCCATTACTACGCCTACCAGCGGTTGGTCGCTCATGGGGAGATTATACGAAGCCCGGCGCGGCTCCGGCTCAGTGGCGGCGCCACGCCTCGAAGGCCACTTCGATCACCGCCAGCAGCACGCTCATTGCGGCGGCAAATCCCTTGGCTCGCTGCCAGTTCTGCTCGTGCCTATCCATGCGCCGCTCCAGTTCCGCAAGCCTTCCGCCATTGCCGTCGCCCATCAGACTCGACATCTGCGTCTTCAATACGCTCAGATCGCTCAGCACCTGCGCCTCGAATTCATTCATCATCCGCATCTGCCGCACTCCACATTACGATCGGCAGTCGCTCGCATCTTGCCTCCCGGCAACTGTCCACTGCCCACTGTTAACTGCTCAGCGGCAGATTGATAAACACCGCCGCGGAGAACTCCGAGTAGTTCGGCGGAGTCGACCCTTCGTACATCCTGATGTAAAACCGGTCTGCAGCCGACACCCGCGAGAACGTCAGGCTCTGCTGCCCGCCGCGCATTACCAGGGTCGGATCTTCACCCGGCATAAACGCAAAATCCCTCAGCCTGATCTCGAATCCTCCACCGCTGGGAGGCGTAGCCCCGGCATTCACCGTCACCGTGCTGCCATTCAGCGTGGTCACCGTCAGCCCATTCAGGTTCTGGAGCACAGTCGGCGACACCGGCGCGGGTAACAAGGTATCTTCCGGCACTCGCGTGCTGGTCTTAATGGCTAAGTCGTCCGCCCACTCGTTGGCGAACGTAACATCGTACGTCACTAAGTCGGGATAACTTGCGGTATAACTTAGCTTCACTGTCCGCACCACGACCTGGGCATTCAGATTCGCCGATGGGGCATTCAGTTGCAGCGCGTCGCCCGGCCACACGTCTGCCGCAAAGCTCGCGCCTGTGCCCTTGTAGCTCCCGCTCCACAGCGCGCTCACACTCACCCCGGCCTGCTCCATCACCAACGCCGCATTCCGGCAATCGGCCGAACTGCGCGCCGCAGGACTGGTTACCGATCCGATCCAGGCAGACACCGAAGGCGATCCCGCCTGCTCAAGCGCCTGCTGGCTGGCCGTGTTCACCGCGCGCCCTACGGCCCTGCCAATCGTGCGATAACTTACTCCAATTTGTTCGCCGGCAACAGGCACATACCCCGTGTAGAACGCCAGTTTCCCGCTGCTCTCAACGTGGCACTCAGCCTGCTCGGCCGTTGTGCCAATGCGCCGCGTGTACGCAGTCCCGTTAGGCGGCGTGCTCACTACCCATCCGGAGCCAAGATTATTCAGATCCAACGCGCGCATCGAGCCAATCAGGTTAATGCTGCTGGCAGCCACAACCTGGCAAACCCCGGGCAGGTTTGCGAGTGAGCCGTTGTAGACGGTCACCGGAGTAGCGCCAATGCCGTTCACAAACTGCTGAACTTCCATTTGGATCGAGCACGGCGCGGGCACACCCTGCCCGCCGGCCGAGATCGGCCCGCTGTCGCCAAAGGCGTAATACATCGCGCGCGACCGCTCAAATTCCGGACAGCGCACACGAATCCGCAACGTATAGCTGTTCTGCGGATTGACCGGGAACGTCGTTCCTGCCGCGCAGCCCTGAATCAACGGCTGCAGGCTAACTGTGCCGGTTCCTTGCTGTGCTGTTACCTGAAAGCCCGCAATGCAGTCGGCTGCCGCAGCGCCGCCGCTGAAGAATCCCGCGACAACACCCGTGCTGCCCGGCGAAAGAACGACGCCGCTCGCCTCCAGCAGAAGCGTTCCACCCATCTCTACCGCATCTATCCACGTCAGCGCAGTCTGGCCGTCCACGCCGTTTCCGCCATTCATGGACAGACCTGCCGGCCCCAGGTTCAGGTAACCCTGGCCGCCGGATAGGCTCCACACGGTCTGATTGATCTGCGGCTCATTAAACAGCTCGTTGATGATTCTTGCTTTCGCGCTCGACAGTAAGTACGGATCCGCAGCCAGATTGAAGGTTGTCGTGATTCCGTCGCCCAGGAAGTACTCAGTTACGTACGCGACCGGCTCATCTTCTCCGCACACCGTCACATCGTTGGCCAACGCACGCTTCACGCTCGCAGTGAACGCAAGACTTGCAAAATTCAGGCTGCCGTCGGTCTCATTGAGCGGGTGCACCTGCGTTTGGATCGGTGAGAGTGAGATCGCGGCATTGAGCGCCCTGTAAGCGGCGCGCGCCATGCTCGCAACCTGGCCCGCGCGCCGGCTCCAGTTGCTGCCAGGTTCGGGAACAAAGTTGCTGACGCTGGTGTCGAGCGTGAGTCCTTGCGCTGAAAGTGCGGTCGATCCGGAGTGACTAACCAGCGAGGCAATCAGAGTTCCGGCAGTCTCTCCTGAACTTCCCGCACTCGGGGGCATCAGTAACTGGTCCAAGATCAGCTCATCGCTCACCGCCTGAATCGCAGTTCTGTATCTTGGGCCTTCTACTCCCACCCCCGCATACTCACTCAGCGGACTTACTGCAATGTAACCCGTGAAGTAAGTGGTCCCGTTATCTCCGGCGATCGCAAGAGTCTGATACCGCGCCGGAGCCGGTAAACTGTTGCTGGCGGGCAGGCTCAGCCAAAGCTCGCACACCGAGGGCTCATTCAGCTTGCGTTCAACCGTCAGCGGACGGGATGCATCGAGCGCGGCCGTGTAGTCCTGTCCCTGGATTGTGATCTTCATATCTTCTCTTCAGACATCCATTGCCTATTCGCAGTCGTGCGGGTTCGCTGACTCGCTGACTTGCTGACTCGCTGACTTGCTTCTTCTTCACGCCAGCGCGTTGGCCGCTGGCAAGAAGCTGCGGTAACAAACCACCCGCTCGTTGTCCAGGGGATCGGTAACCGGGAGCGCGGCAAACCGCCCGTTGAGCAGGACGCGCGATTGTCCATTCTGGCTTTTGCTATTGAGTGGCGTCACCGTCTCTTCCGCGCCAACTGCAGCCTGCAGCCGGGGATAATGGAAGAAGATCCGTTCTCCCTGGCTGCCTTCGAGCACAAACAGAGCCGACCACTCCTGGTAGAAGCAGCCGCCTTCGCGATCCACAAATCCCGCCACGGCCTGTACCTTGGATCCTGCAGCAGGTACGCCGCCGGGCAGCGGCTCCGCTAGAGTAAGTCCGCTATTGCTTACCGCCGAAACCAGCGCAACATTAAAGGTCACGCGTCTCACGTAATCCACGTCCGTGATCGCTTGCCTCACGTACGCGCCTGCAACCGGCGAGCCCACGTATCCCGTCTGCCCCGTGTTGTCCACATCAACCGCAACGATCGATCCGGCCTGGAACTTTTGAGCGTCGGCCTCAGCCAACATGATCTGCGTTGCATTCGATCCGCTCTGCGGAGTTACCCCCGGCACAGCCTGGGCGCCATCCGCCGAAGCTGCCGCGCCGCTCGCCGCTGCCAGCACGTTCATGTGCTGCGAGCCGGTCGCCAGCGCCATCGTCAACTTGGTCCAGCTTAAGAACTCGCAACTCACCTGCGCTTCAAGCGTCTCGCGAACCTGCTCCAGGGCCGCTGCCGGAATTCCAGTCAGCATAGGCGCGCTCTTGCTCAGCGGTTTTCGTAAAAAGTTCTGAATCCAACCCAGGCTGATCCATGGGGCCGGCGGCGCATCCAGGCTGAATCGGCCCTGCTGCGCGGGATCGAACAGCACCGGTGTCTGCGCGCTGCGATTCACTGGCGCAAAAAATGCGCGCACTCTCCGCGCCACCGGTGCAGGCGCCTGATACCATGTCGCTGACATTTACTCTCCCTGCTCCTGGTAGCTGTACACCAACACAGCTGCTGTCCGGCTCAGCCGGTCGCGCTGAATCGCGATCGGCGCAAATGCTGGCTCGTCCCAAAACACCTGCGTCAACATAGTTGCCGGAGGAGTGGCTGTGAAATTTAGCTTCGGAGTGTGATAAGGCGCGATCATCGCCAGCAGCTCCTCATCCATCTCGCTCAGCGAGCGGCCGCGGTCAAGACCGCCGAAGCTCTGCGTGCCGCATGTCTGGTAGATGATCTCGCACTGCTCACCTGCCATCGTCGCGGGCAGGTCGCTATCCGTTCCAAGCCCAAGCCATCTCAGCACAAATACGTCGCTCGGCAGCTGGCTCATGGGGGCTTCGGCTTCCTCGACAAGGATCCCGGGTCTCACCGCGCCGCGCAGCAGAATGCCCCGCTCGGGATTGACCGTCGCCAATCTCGTCCGCAACGCCATGTAAAACGAATCCTTCGCATTCTGCATGTCTGCTCCCATCAACCTGCTGTGCGCTTAAAGAACTTACTGTCCTCGGAACGTCCCTGATCCCTGATCTCTGATCTCACAGCGCTTGCTGCCGAGCTTCGCGCAGTAACAACCGGTATAAGTAGACCGTTCCAAAGGCCTCGTTCGATGCGATGGACTCGATCAGGTAATCCTGTCCGTTCACGGTGACTGCCAGCGTCATTGAGAACAACGCCCGCGCCGATGCCATGTCGAGGGCTCTCACTTGGCCTTCCACACCGTTGGCTGAAACCAGCAGCTCCCACTTCGACTCTCCGCCCTCCTGCCATGCCGGCCGCAGCTTGCGCATCAGCACCGGGCTGATGGTCACTTCCGCAAAGTTCGTCGGCAAGAGCCCCACTTCCGACATGCTTGTATCTGCATTTGCTCCCGTCACCCGCAGCAGGGCCGTCGTTCCAGCCACGCTGCGCAACAACGCATCGGCCAGCATCCGCGGTGCTCCCACCGGATTGCGCGGCGCCGTATCGCTCATCGCTCACCCCAGCCTGTTCGCAACGTACGGCTTCAGCCACGCCTGCACCGTCTCGTCGATCAGCGAACTTGAAAAGTACTTCATCTGCATCGTGTCGATTTTGCTCATGCTCGCATTCAGCGCCGGCGTTGCCTGAGCGTTGCGCACAATCTGCGTGCAGGCTGACTTAACGTCGTCCCCGATTGTCTCCAGTCCCGCCGTGTAAGTCACCTGAACTTCGTTGTATGGCAATCCAAGCAGGTTCCAGGGCAACGTCAGTTCGCCGGTATTGGGGTCAAAGTCCACCTGGCTCGGATCGATCGCACTCCACTGCCCAGGCAGTGAAAATACATAGGCAATCTCCAGCATCGGTAGATTGGGTAATTCTCCGCGGCGCGGTTTCGCATATCGCGCCTCGATTCCCACCAAGGGCGTTGTGGCGGGCTCCAGCGCTGACAGAGGCAGATAACTCAAGTGCACAGTCTGAACGCCGGCGGTTATGCGCAGCCGTTCCGTGTACTGGATGACATTCAAGTCCGGCCTTCTGCAGTAGCTGTTGATGAGAGCTGTTGCCGCCGTAATCCAGTCCGCTGTGGTTCCAGGCGGCAGCCCGTAATTGGGATAATCCGCTGGCTGCAGATAGGCCATAACTTGTCCTTTCAGAGTTGTCAGTTATCAGTTGTCAGTGATCAGCCTTGAATACCGGAACTTATTAACCTGCACAGGGCGCCGGTAATCTGAAACTGATCACTGAATACTGACAACTGCACACGGTCGTTCTTACCTCTGGACCAGAACCTGGTAGTGCGCGAAATTCGCGCCCTTAACCACCGGTGCGCCAAACTTCACCGCAACGTACTGGTAGGTCAGCGTGTTCGGCAGGCCGAGCTGGAAAATGCGCGGCGTTGGATCGCCGAGCCAGTGGTATTCGATCAGGTCCTCGGTCACGATGTATGCCGGCAGCACTGCATTGCCCGTTCCCGGCGTGCCCGTGTAGCTCAGGCTCCAGTCGGGGATCAACGGAATGTCGCCCGCCTGCGTCGACAGCATCTTCACGCGGAATCCGGCCGTGATCTGATCGGTATTCAGCACCACGTTGTACTCGGTCTTCATCTCCTGGTCGATCAGGTCAAGCAGCACCGGGTTGGCGTAGATGGCGGTCGGCCGCACATGATAGCCGCTGTTGGCGCACATCTGCGCGATCGTGGTTTTGATCGTATCTACGATCTTCATCGAGGTGGTCACCGTCACGCTGTTGCCGCCGCCGGCAATCTGCGCGGCGCAGCCCATGTACTGCGTGGTCGTCGGCGCGCTCAGGCTGGTGTCGTTCCCCTGCCACAGCGCCACATCGTGCGTCACCATCACGCCGCTCACCGTATCCACCAGATCCTTGGCCTGCAGATACGCAAACTGTTTCTGCTGGTCACCCAGCTCAATGTCGAACAGGTTGTAGTTGATCTGCGCCACAATTGCCTTCAGGGGCACGCTCAACTCAATGCGCGTCGGGCTCACGACTGCCGGATTGATGCTCCGCGGATTCACGAAGCCGGCAGTGCTCGGATTCGGAATCGCCGTCTCCTCGAAGAACCGCGAAGGATGGCCGGTCGCCGGAACCTGCTTGATGCGCTGTCCAAATGGACTCGAACGGCGGCAAATGTCGAAGATCTCCGTCTGGTACAGTGGCACTTCAATCGCGCCCGGCCCAATGTAATCTGCCGCCGCATGAATGTCTGCAAACGCTGCGTTCATACTCTCCGCCCCCTCCATGGGGCCGTTGCCTTTTCGCCGGCCGCAGAGCGCCCGGCTTCAGTAGTCAGTGAACAGTGCACAGTGGACAGTTGACGCCAGCCTCAGCACGAACAACTGACCACTGACCACTGTCCACTGATCACTGCATTTACGCGATCGCCCCTGCCCGCAGCAGCTGCGTCTTCACTGCAATCCGTTGCTCCAGGCTCAGGCCGCTCAGCGCGGCGTCCAGTGCCCGAACGTCCACCGGCCCGTCGCCAATGCCGTGTTTGGCAAGCATCTCGGCAGTCCCCGCCGGCATTGTCCTGCGCAGCGGGTTCAGAGCATTCTGTGCGCCGGCGGCCTTCAACTCGGCAAGCTCCCGTTCAACGGCGGCCAGCTTGTCTGCCAGTTCCGTCTCACGGCGGCTCTGCTCCACCGTTGCTGAGATTCTCTCCACCTCGCCTGAAAGCGCATTCGCGGCTGCAGCACGTTCCTCAAGCCAGCGCATCGTCTTTTCGAGCTGAGTGGTTGCGGCTTCAAGCCGCTCCGTCAACTCCTGTCCGTTGTTTTCCATGCTCTTCCTTTCCTTCTCCCATGAATGCCGCGCATCGCAGCGCTTGCTCGCCAAACAAAAGAGGCTTCGCTCCGCGAAGCCTTCTTGTTGACTCGCTGACTCGCTCGCTTGCCGGCGCGTATGGCGGCTAACTCGCCATCCGAAAGCTCGTTGACCGGTAAGCTGCTTTCTCGCGAAGCAGAATGGCTGCTCCGGTGAAGGTAACTCGAGTCAACTTCCAGATATCTGCCCGCATATCTTCTACCCGCGCATCGGCCAGCTCGTAACTCATGCCCATTGCCTCGGGCGCGTGCGCCTCAATGGCCGTGGCCACCTCGGGAAAGTCGCGAGCGTAAAGATAGCCTTTTACCACCAGCCGCTGCCCTAGAACGTCCGCTTCCGTTAATAGGCCGATCTTGCGCCGCGCGTCGTGCCCGTCCCAGCCTGGGCGGTAATCCACCGCCATTCCCAGCAGCGAAGGCAGCGCCTTTTCCGCCGCGTCGCGCGTCAACATCACCCGGTGCCCGCGCGCGCCAGCCGGCGCCTTGTCGCTCGGCGCGTTCACCATCGCCAGCACTCCCTCGAACGGCACCCTGTTCGGATGACCTTCCACATGAGGAAACTGCACCGCCATCGCTTCCAGTCGCATGTCTTCTCCACCCAGATTCCGGTCTCAGCCGTCAGCTCTCAGCAGCCAGTTCGCAGCTCGCCGCCTGCACCACCTGCACACCAAAATTCACTTCCAGACTCTCCCGCAAAAACACAAAAGAGTCTGAGAGCTGTTTTCCTAGTCCCTAGTCCCTAGTCCCTGTTTTGCTCCATCGGCGCCAAACCTCTCATCGCTCGCACTTCGTTCACTGTCAAAACTCCGGCCTGCAGCAACTGCACCTGAATCGCCAGTTCCGTCGTTTCGTCCCGCGCGGTCAGCTCATTGAAGGCGAACTCAAACTCCGGCCAGCCAATGCACTTCCCAAACAGATCCCGCGTAATGTGTTGCGCCAGCAGCATCGCCAGCGGCGAAATCGCTCCACGGAACGCCTCGTCCGCCATCTCCGACGCCGTCGACTGGTTCACGTCGGCTTCGAGTCCCAGCATCAGCGGCGGCAAACCAAACGCGTTCGCCACCATCCTGATCAGGAACTCCTGCCACGCCAGCCGCAGATCCGCATCCGTTCCCTGCGCAAAACGCAGCACCTCGGGCTTCTGCTCCGTCGAAAGCAACGGAACCCGTCCCGTCCCTTCAATCTCGTCCTGCCACCACCGGATCAACCGGTCATGCTGCGCCGGTGTGGCCTCGTTCAGCCAAAGCGCATACTGGGCCACCGAATTCGCCGCCAGCTTGCCAGCAAATCGATGCGCGCTCAGAAACTGGTTCACCGTCTCAAACGCAACTTCCAGCGGCCCCAGACCGAACGGAGTAAAGCTGCGCGGGTTCATGCGGATGTAAATCAACTGGCTGTCGCGCAGCTCCACTGCGCTCGACTCCAGCTGTCCCGGCACCGCCTGCGCATAGCGCGGAGCGTCATCGCTCCCGTCCCACTTGGCATTGATCCTGATTGAGGCTCCGTCCACCGCCCACATCATCGCCGGACGTTCGGTATCCCCCGTAGGCTCCATCTCAATCGCCCCAAAACCGCCCGTCAGTGCATCCTCGATCGCCTGTTCCATCAGCGTCCTGAAACTGTCCACCTGGTTCGGTTCGTCCAGCGTCCGGCGCAGCGCTCGCAGCTTCCGCGGCAGAAATGCCACATCTTCCGGCCTCACCCCGCGCCGCAGCCTCACCTGCCAATCCATCGCCGCAATGCGATCCTTGATCACGTTGATCGCACGCCTCACCAGCGGCGTTTCCGCAAACCTGCGCAGATTCGCTGGCGTCGGCTTCGGCAAATGTCTCCCGGGAAAGTGCACCGGACTCAGGATCGCCGGCAGCGCCAATGTCTTCCGTGCCGCCTCCGCCTCGGCTGCCACATCCATCTGCCGCGTCCGCTCGCTGGCTCGTATTGCGCCGTTCCCGGTGGCCTGCCGCCAAATCTCCTTCAACTGCTCTCCAACCCTCACGTGCACCTTCCTTGTTCCCCGACCCCGCTGCCAACCCTCGCGAAACCGATTCAGAGCCTGCGCCGCTCGACCGCAATAACCAACCTCACTGGCGTCGCTCGAGCTCGCGCATCCCGCCCGCTCTGTCGTTTTTGGCTCAAAAACGAAAAGGCACAGCCCTTCGGCCATGCCTTCGTTTGCTATTCAGTTCGGTGCGTAATCTTCCCGGTCTCAGCCCATCAATCCATCCAACCCGCGTTATACGTGGGCGCGTCCGGCATTGTTATGGCTTGTCTTCCGTTGCGCCGTGAATGTTCTAAGCTTATCGAAAACTTGCAATATTCTCTGCAAAGCTCTCAATATCTCGCTTCCATTCTGTTTTCAACAAGTTGCGCCCTCGCATGATACCTGCGGCTTTTGACACTGCCCCTTGTTCATCATCCTCAGGCCCCAGCTTTGCACCTCACCCGCTCCGCCTCTTTGTCAGCAGCCGCTCTGCAACCGCCTCAACAATCTGCTCGTGTACTTCGTCAATCGTCAGGTCGCCTTCAATCAGCACCACGCGATCCGCCTCACGCGTCGCAATCTCCCGGTACTTCTGCCACACTCGCCAGTAAAATTCGTCCTGCTCCTGTTCAAACCGTCCTTCGTTCTTCCCCGTCTGCGCTTCTACGCGGTCGTTCCGTCTCCTCGCCCGCCTCAGCGACGCCTCGAAACTCGGCAGCAGCAGCAGCGTCAAGTCAGGCTGCAGTCCTCCACAGATCAGCCGGTGCAACTCCAGCACCACCTCCGAACCGATCTCCCTCCCGCCGCCTTGGTAGGCTTCCGTCGAGTCTGTAAACCTGTCGCAGAGCACAATTTTGCCTGCGGCCAGCCCCGGCTTGATCACTTCGTCAATCGCCTGCGCCCGGTCGGCAAACATCAGCGCCATCTCGGTCATCGGCGCCAGTGGTCCTGACCGCGCATCCAATATGACCGCGCGTATCCGGTCTCCCGTCTCCGTTCCGCCCGGCTGTCGGGTCGTGGTCACCGCGTGGCCGCGATTCGTCAACCACGCCTCCAACCGCTTGATCTGCGTGGTCTTTCCTGACCCGTCGAGTCCTTCCAGCGTGATAAAGAATCCGTGCGGCATGCACGAAGTCTACCACTGCGATTTCAGACCCTTTCAAGATGCGTTTCTCTCCAACTGTCCATCACACCCGCGGTTTCCATCCTTCGCGCCGCCGATCTGTGCCGCGAACGGCCCTCCAATCGATTCAGGGTTCCAGCATGACGATCGTATTGCACTTGTGTTAAAAGAGATTGGGATTTCCATAATCCCCCCAAAGGCGGCATCCCGCCTTTATCGGAGACCGCACGTGAACGCAAAAACGATCGGCAGGCTCATCGCCTGCACTTACCTCTCTATAACCTCTCTCGCAGCCCTCACAATCCACGCGCAGCAGCTAACCCTCGAGGGCCAGACGGGAGGGTTTATCACTCCCACTGCTTATGTGGTCTATACCGACAAAGGCCACTTATTTTCGCACCCCGCAGTCGGCTTCCACTTCATCGATGCTTCGTCCGTGATTGGCGACATTGAAACCTTCAACATCACCGAGGGCTTCGCCAACCATGCCGAGGTCGGCTACACGCGCAGTGTTCATCAACAAGGGAACGAGACCACCGGGCTCAACCTCAGCAACCTCTGGAATTACTCCGGCATGAACATCTTCCATGGCAAGGTCGTAGGCATCAAGGATGGACAGTTCGGCCCGTGGACGCCTGGAATTGCGATCGGCGGCGTAGTCCGCACCAACGACCACTTTGTTTCAGGTGCAGCCAACAAAATTCTTACCGGCACAGACAAGTCCTACACCAATGGCGACGTATACGTTGCCCTTACGAAGACCTGGGGAAAACCTCCTGTGCCGTTTCTGTTGAATCTGGGTTGGAAGGCCACAAATGCCACCATCTTCGGCATTGGCGGTCAGAGTACCCGCTTTGGCGGACGGTTCTTCGGCGGCCTCGGTATCCCACTGCCTCTCGGCCATGGAATCGTGGCCGTACCTGCAGCCGGATTCACCCAGGAACCGCGAACTTCGGTCAATCTTAATAATCTGCTCAATGCAGCGCTCGGGCAGCTTATCGCGGTTGATCCGCCCGCAGCCACTCAGTTTGCTCCCATGAGTGCCCATCTGCCCACAACGCTTGACTATGCCGTGCGCGTCACCCAGAAAGACAAGGCTCACTTCTCCTTCGACATCGGTATCGGACAGGTAGCAGGAAGCATCGGTTCCATCTGGGTTCCAAACCCCTACTATCCCAGTGCCGGACCTCCAATCGTCCCCGCACCGGTCAACCTTCAGGCTCGCAAGGTCTTTGGTATGGGTTTGAGTTATCGCTATTAACCCGGTCCATGGTCCGGCATCTCAACTAAGGAAAAAAGGCGCGGGTTCCCGCGCCTTTTTTCCGCCTCCAAACAACTCTTTGCCCTTGCGTAGCAACTAATTATCGGTTCATACTTCACTTGGGTATCGACCAGTAACCTTCGTGCAACTTCTTTGCCCGTGAAGGGTTCAACTTGAATGACACGGGGTATTCACCCGTTGAAAATTGAAATGAGACAAACTGAAAGAGGAGGTTTTACTATGCGTTTCCTTCGCTCGATGCGGCTCATGTTGTTGGCTTTTGCAGTCTCCCTGATCCCCGCATCTTCTTACGCAGGGGTTTTCATCAGCGTCAACTTTGGCCCTCCCGTCATGCCCGTCTACGTTCAGCCTATTTGCCCCGCCCCCAACCTTATGTGGACCCCCGGATACTGGGCCTACGGCCCTGACGGCTACTACTGGGTCCCCGGCGCCTGGGTGCCGGCTCCTTTTATCGGCGGGCTCTGGACGCCCGGCTACTGGGGCTGGGGCGGCGGCCTCTACATGTGGCATCCCGGCTATTGGGGTCGCCACGTCGGCTACTACGGCGGAGTCAACTATGGCTTCGGCTACATGGGCATCGGCTTCGCCGGTGGCGAATGGCGCGGCGGCGGGTTCGCCTATAACACCGCGGTCATGAATGTGAACACTACCATCATTCACACCACCTACATTGACCGCACTGTCGTTGTGAACAACACCATCGTCAACAACAATCACGTTGCCTACAGCGGCGGCCCGGGCGGCATCAACCACCCCATGTCGGCTCAGGAGCGCACCTACAGCAACGAGCCGCACGTCGCGGCAACAACGTTCCAGTCTCAACACGAACATACGGCCCAGTCAGACAAGGGCGCCTACTTCAACAACAATCACGGGCATCCTCCCAATGTGTCTGTGGCTCATCCCCTCGCGGCTGAGAATCATCCCGCTCCGCAACCGCAACCGCATGCCATGGGCAACCAGGGCACTCAGGGCACCCACGCCATGGGCAACCAGGGCACTCAGGGCACCCACGCCATGGGCGCGCAGGGCACTCAGGGCACCCACGCCATGGGCGCGCAGGGCTCTCAGGGCACCCACGACATGGGCGCGCAGCCACAGGGCCATGCGCAGCCCCAAGCCCAGCACGCTCCGCCGCCCAAGCAGCCTAACCCTCAGCCCCACCCGCAGCCTCAGCCTCAGGGCCATCAGAAGCCCGAAGGTGGGGGGAAAGGCCGCTAACACCCCGATTCTTCACCCGCAAACGGCAAGGCCCACGGCAATCCGTGGGCCTTCTCTTTTGGACTCCATTTTTCGCCAAGGACTAAGGGATCAGGAGCGCAGCTTCACAGCCGGACTGTGAAACTTTAGAACCCCGTGCCGCCAAGCGATTGATTCCATTGGGGCCACAGTCCCACAGTTTCAAAGCCCCATAAGGTTTTTTTAGTAAGCAGACTCTCTTGCAGGTCTTTGCCGGTGACGGAGACAGCGATTCTCATCATGTTCCCGATCCTTCTGCCTACCATTGTGCACCTAGGGTTGGTAATTATCTGCAACGAGAGTTGGCAGTTATCAGTGGGTCGAGGTTCGCAGTTCCCATTTCCCAAAGCCGGGATCATTCGACTCCGCTCGGAACAGGCCCAGCGCACCCGACAGGCGAAGGAGGATCCCCTCAGGGGCTTAGAGCCCCAGAATCTTTTTATGGACCTTATCGGCCCGGCTAAAGCCGTGCCCTTGTTACAAAACGGCCCAAGGTCGAATTTTTCAGCAGCCCGTGAAGCCACGCCCTGATTCAAGACCCGCGGCATCAGGATTCGTCAGACGCTGTCTAATCCCCAGGCCCTGTTCCCTATTCCCTATTCCCTACTCCCTATTCCCTGCACTTCTCACATCCACCATCTCAATCTCCAGCCCGCCAAAGTCCGGGTGATCGTTCTCTCTGATCCGGTACGCGACGTCGATCAGGCTTCCCTGTTCCAGCCGCAGCTCCATGGCGCGCTCGGCCAGCCCCCATCCCACCGCTCGTATCGCGCCGCTCGTGCCCGGCCGCACGTCTTCCACGCGGGTCTCACCGTTCGCCGGCTCCTGTGCAAGCTCCAGCCGCAGATGCCGTTCCTTCATGATCCTCGGACCCGCCAGCAAGCGCGCGCCCCGCGCCACAAACACCGGCTCGGGATTCCCATGTCCCAGCGGCTCAAGCTTCCGCATCCATCCCGCCAGAACCCGAGTAATGCGATCGAGCGGCAACTCGGCTTGAATCTTCACCACCCGCTCCGGCTCATGCGCCGCCAGGTGCGCATCGGCGTAGCTGCGCAATCGCCGCTTCAACTCCGGCAATAACTCCGCCGGCATTGCAAACCCCACGGCAAATGCATGCCCGCCAAACCGCGTAAACAAATCCCCGCAGCTCTCAATCGCACTCAGCAGGACAAACCCATCCACCGACCGCCCCGACCCGTGCGCCACGCCGTCCTCCACACTCACCACAATCGCCGGCTTGGCAGTTCTCTCCACCACGCGCGAGGCAAGAATCCCGATCACGCCCCTGTGCCACCCGTCCCCATCCACCACCAGCAGCCGGTCTTCACACAACTCGGCATCCGTCTCCAGCCGCGCCTCAATCGAAGTCAGCGCCGCCGCCTCCGTATCGCGCCGCTCCCGGTTCAGCCGCTCCAGCTTGTTCGCCAGTTCCGTGGCTCGCGCAGTGTCGCGCGTGGCAAAAAGCTCAATCACCTCGCTAGCCACATCCATCCGCCCCGCTGCGTTAATCCGCGGAGCCAGTCTGAACGCCACATCGTATCCCGTCAGTTCCTTCGACGCCGGATCCAGCCCCGCAACCGCGAACAGCGCGCGCAAGCCCGCTCCCGCCGGCCTTCTCAATTCGCGCAGTCCAAGCGCAGCAATCGTCCGGTTCTCTCCCTTGAGCGGCACCGCGTCGGCAATCGTCGCAATCGCCGCCAGCTTCAGAAAACTCGGCAGCAGCTTTTCCCGCATCCGCACCGGATCGCGCCGTGCAAGCAGCGCCTGCGCAAGTTTCAGCGCAATCGCCGCTCCGCACAACCCCTTTTCGGGATAGCTGCATCCTCTCTGGTTCGGATTCAGAATTGCCCACGCCTCGGGAATCGCGTCTCCCGCGTCGGGCAGGTGATGGTCGGTAATAATCAGGTCCAGCCCCAGCCGCTTCGCCGTCTCCGCCTCGGCAACCGCGCGCATCCCGTTATCAACCGTCACCACCAGCCTCACGCCCTCGGCGTACGCCGCCTCCAGCACGCTCGATTGCATGCCGTAGCCCTCGCGCAGCCGGTGCGGAACATGGAAGCTCACCCTCCCGCCCAGCATCTCGATCGCCGTCTTCAGCAGCACTACCGCGCTCGTGCCGTCCACGTCGTAGTCGCCGTAGAGCAGTATCGGCTCGCGCGCTTCAATCGCGCGCTCCAGCCGCTCTACTGCGGCGCTCATGCCCAGCATCAGCTTCGGGTCGTGCAGATGTTCGTATTCGGGATTCAGGAATCTGTGCGCCTCGGCGACGCTCGTCACGCCGCGTCCCAGCAGCAGTTCAGCCAGTACAACGGGAATTCGCGCCTCGCGCGCCAATGCCGACGCAGCATCGCCGTGCGGCGCAGCCAGCATCCAGCGCTGGCGCCGCGGCGCGCGAATCGACTTCGCTTCGCTGCCGCCCGTACCCAACTCGACCTACTCTTCCTCGTCGTCGGTATTCACATCGTCGATCACGATGTCCTGGAAGCTCTCGATATCTTCTAGCAGCGATTGGAATCGCTCGTACCACTCCGTCGTGGTCTCGTGCAGAAACACCAGCCCCTGGTACACGAACCCGAGCTGGATATAGCCGAGCATCCCCGAGTACTTGCGCAGCCACTTTGCCTCAACCAGTTCCGTGGCCTCTTCGTCGGGAAAGTTCATCTCCCCCGCTTCTTCAATCAGCGCATCCAGCTCTTCGCGCTCCAGCGCCATCTCGCTGAAGGTCACAAACGGCGCGCCCACGTGTTTGGCCATCTCGACAAAGTCTTTCCATGAGTCGGGATTGGCGTGGTCTTCCCAAAGAATCGATGGGATGTCTTCGGTCACGTAACCGGGCAGCCGCCTGAGCCCGTGGCCCTCGATGAAGGCCACCATGTCATCTTTCAGAGAGAGAAGGTTGTCTGTGCTCATACCGTCAAGCACTCATTTTCGCAGATGCACCCACCCCGCGCACCAGGATTGTGGAAACCGCACCACCTCCGGTGCACACTCGACTTTCTCAACAAGCCAAAACGTTGGATGCCCAACCTACCCGGGGTGCCCCACCCTCGCGACGTCTTTGTATTTGTCGCTAGGGTGGGAAAGCGCCAATCCCCACGCCAACTCGCCAACGTGCGCGCCAGCGCACGCTGACTCGCCGACTTGCTGACTCGCTGACTCGCTGACTCGCCCATCCTGGCTCCGCTATCCTTAACCCATGCCCCTCTTCGAACGCCACGTCTTCGTCTGTCACAACGTACGCCCCGCTGACGCGCCCCGTCCCTCCTGCACTGCCGACGGCCAAAGCCCGCTCCACGCACGCCTCTCGCTACTCACTCGGGAAGCCGGCCTCGCCGGCCGCGTCCGCATCAACAAGTCCGGATGCCTCGACCAGTGTGAGCACGGCCCCACCGTCGTCGTCTACCCCGACGCCGTCTGGTATGGCGGCGTCAAACCCGAAGACGCCGATGAGATCGTCTCTGAGCACCTCATCGCCGGCCGCCCCGTCGAGCGCCTCCGTATCGCCGATTCCTGCCTCAACGCCAAATCCTGCCCCCACCGCAGCTGACCCCTGATCCCTGGGCATAGCGGTGACACCGCTATGCCCAATGCGTTATCCTGACCTTTAACCAATGATCTTTTCCCGCGACTACATCGGGTATCTCGCCCGCCGTACGGTCAAGAACCTCATTGACGCCAAACTCATCACCACCAGCGACTTGAAGGTGACCGAGGAGCGCGTCAACGCGGCCATACTCGAGGAGCTATCCCTCGAAGACCGCATCAACGAAGAGGTCCGCGTCATCCTCGATGCCTACTCCGAGGAGATGCGCAAATCCGGCGCCCAATATCAAGAGATGTTCAAAAAGGTCAAGAACGAGCTCGCGCGCAAATACAAGGCGGTGCTATGAGAATCAGCCGCGACAAGCTCAACAAGCTCGCCCACACCGTCGCCGACACCCTCGCCGAGGTCGACCAGGTCGGCTTCCTCGAAGACCGCAATACCATCCGCCAGGAGGCCCGCAAGGCTCTTGAGACCCTCCTCACTGAAGAGGCAAAAATCGACACCGCCGCCCGCCTCAAGATCGCCAATCAGCGTAAAATCATCCTCGAAGGCTCCCAGGAGTGGGAAATCCTCTACCGCAAGTACTACAACGACGAAGTGCGCAAACTCGGCATCTGATTCCGCACCTGCTTCAGTCTCTCGTTCACGCTTTATAGGAGTGAATCGATGGAGACAGCCCAGCCCCAGTGGCCGCCCCGAACCTTCGAAAAAATCTTCACCCCCATTCTTGTCCTCATCGGACTCTTTGCGCTCGTCCTCTTGGTCAACGGCATCGACCTTCTCCTTGTACTCTCCGTCTCCGCTCTTATCATCGGAATAGCATTCATCGTCTTCGCCGTCCTCTGGCTCGCCGCCAAAAACCTCTGGCACACCTTCTTCGGTAGGTGATCCCGAGCCCATTCGCCGCAAAACAGCACACTCCGTGCCCCATCCTGGGCGCGGCCTTATCGCGCCAAGGGCGCGAATCCTCTTCCGATCGCCCCTCCCGCGCGAATTCGCCAACTCGCGGGTGCCCGGGCGCCCCACCTTGGAACCCTCTGGGTACCGGGTTCTTGTTTTTCCGGCTAGGGGTGGGATCGCCGACCCGCTGACTCGCTGGCTCGCTGGCTCGCTAACTTGCTGACTCGCTGACTCGCTGACCGGCTGAATCGCCTTTGGCCGCTGCGCACTTTGGCCCCTGCGCCAATTTTTGATAAAGTAATAAAGCGGCCTTTCGGTCGCTTCCCCACATAGTGTGGCGCTATCGTCTAGGGGTTAGGACGTGAGATTCTCAATCTTAAAACCCGGGTTCAATTCCCGGTAGCGCTACCAAAACACCTTCCAAGAACGTCTCATACAGTCTCCAATCTCCATCTAACTCCAATAAAATCAATGAAACCTCTTCCGATAGTGTCTTTTGTGCGCTATTGACAGCTTGGGGCAACTGGGGGCAACATTAGGGGCAACTGGGGCAACCGTTCTAAGAGTTGCCCCCAATCCACTCAGGAGGCTTTTCGAGATGCCCCTCACAGCCCTCAAGATCAGCAAGGTTAAGCCGGACGCGGAAAAGACACTTCGCCTATTTGATGGGCGCGGCCTGTATCTGGAGATTGCCCCCAGCGGCGGGAAGTGGTGGCGGCTCAAGTACCGCATCTGCGGCAAGGAAAAGCGGCTGTCCCTGGGCGTCTACACCGCCGCAGGGTCAAACACCGTGGAAGTCTCTCTGGAGGTCGCGCGCAAAGCCGCTGAGGATGCACGGCAACTGGTGCGGGATGGAGTAGACCCTAGCCAAAACCGCAAGGCGGAAAAACTGCGCGCCGCTCACCAGACGGGGAACACCTTTGAGGCCGTTGCGCGTGAGTGGCAAGAAAAACAGGCTGCTGTATGGGTACCGGCGCACGCGGAACGCATCTCGCGGCTGTTTGAGCGGGACATTTTCCCGTACATCGGTAGCCGCCCGATTGCCGAGATTGAGGCGCCTGAGTTGCTGATGGTGCTACGCCGCATTGAGGGGCGGGACGTGGCGTTTACCGCCCATCGTGCCAAACAGTACAGCGGCATGGTATTTCGCTACGGCATTGCGACGGGACGTTGCCAGCGCGATCCTGCATCTGATCTGCGCGGCGCTCTCGCTGCGGTTCAAGAAACCAACTTCGCCGCCGTAACCGAACCGGCAGAGTTTGCCGCGCTATTGCGCTCTTTGGATGCCTATGACGGCACTCTCACTGTCCGCTGTGCATTGCGCCTTGCTCCGCTGGTTGCTGTGCGGCCTGGTGAACTGCGCAAGGCCGAGTGGAAGGATATTGATCTGGACAATGCAGAGTGGCGCTATGTCGCGTCCAAGACGCACCCGAACCACATTGTTCCCCTGAGCAAACAGGCCGTTCGGATTCTCCGCGAATTGCACCCGCTCACCGGAACTGGGAAGTATGTATTTCCCGGCGCGCGGAGTGCCAAACGTCCCATGTCGGACAATGCGGTGTTAGCTGCAATGCGGCGCATGGAGATTCCAGCCGATGTGATGACTGGGCACGGATTCCGCGCATCGTTCCGTACCATTGCCGATGAAGTGCTCAAGTTCCGCGTGGATTGGATTGAGCACCAGTTGGCTCACGCGGTGAAAGACGCGAACGGGCGCGCCTACAATCGCACATCGTTTCTGCCGGAGCGCAAGCGCATGATGCAACGGTGGGCCGATTACCTGGACAGCCTCAAGGCTGGGGAAGCGTCCAACGTGATCGTAGGCAACTTCGGTATTGCCGGATAAGGTTCCCTTTCGGCGATTCGGGGCGTGTTTTCCACCTCCAATGATTCCCCGTTGCGTTGTATAGTGTCTTTCAGAAGATGAGCGGAACGCATCTTCCAAGAAGTTGCTTCAAAGCCCCGGCTGGCCGGATCGCAGAATAAAACTGCGATGGGTACCACGGGGAGCCAGTGCCCGGCGTGGTAGACGGGAGCAGCATCTGGCGACTCACCGCAGCCCTACCACTCTTGCGTCTAACGCAACTACTGAGACAACCAAGACCCGCTGACTCCCGGATTTTTCCACTCACAATTCCTAATTAGAGATTCGGCCATCCAGCCGACATGCCGGGCATCCGTGTGCGCTGGCGCTTTTGTGTGTTCATTCGGCTTCAGTGCGCACCCTTGCGCCTGTCGCGTCACGGGTTTTCTGCATGGCACGGCGCGTCCTCTCGCATCGTGGCGGTCCCGACGCATTAGCGGGAAGCGGTGATCGGCGCTACTCCGATGATTTCCCAACTACGAATGGAGTCACCATGAGATTTCTGCGTCTTGCAGAAGTTCGGAACCGCGTTGGCTATGGTCGCGCAACCATCTACAGGCTCATGGAGACAGGACAGTTTCCACGCTCCTACAGCCTAGGGGCGCGGGCCGTTGCTTGGCTAGAGTCGGAAATTGATGCCTGGATTGAGGCCCGCGTGAAAGCTGGACAGGCGGCGAAGAATTGACCGCCGCCGAGTTTGCCGCGCTGGTGGAAGGGCGCGCCGTGGGCCGCAATCGCTTTCAGGCGCGCTGCCCCGCTCATCGTGACCGTTCACCTAGCCTGAGCATTGCCAATGGGCAGGATGGGCGCATATTGCTGCATTGCTTTGCAGGATGCGCCACGGATGAGATTCTCGCAGCGCTCAAGCTGTCCCGCCGCGATTTGTTCCAAGGGCCGCCGCCGTCCCCGGCGCAACTTGCCGCGCTTGACGCAAAGCGCACGGTAGAGGAGCAACGGGAGCGCGCGGCACGGACAGCCGAGCGCGAAGCCTGGAACAAGGCGAGACGCTGGGAAGCCATTGTCAACGCTCTGGGGGCGAAGCTGGCGCGCATGGCGGACGATGCGCCGGACGGGGACGCGCTCACCCGCACGTTTCACGATGCCTGTGAGCAACTGCACAAAGCAGAAGCCGCCGCGCTCACGGTGAGCGAGACGAGGGCGGCGGCATGAGAGATACGCCATTTTTGCTCGACGGGGTATTTCCCAAACGCGACCCGCTCGCTGGTGTGACTGCCGATGAAGTCGGGCCGGAGATTGCCGCCGCGCTGGGACTGCAAAGAGTAATTGAGAACGATACGGCGGAGCTGCTCGAAACCTGCAAACAATGGGTTAGGCGGTACGTCATTGTTTCCGATGAGCAAGCGGTGATTCTGGCAGCTTGGATTCTTCACACATGGACGTTTGAAGCGGCGGAGACAACGCCGTACATTCACATCACGGCACCAGAGCGGGAGTGCGGAAAATCCCGCCTCATGGAGACGCTGGCAGCACTGGCGTTTAACCCGGTACGCTCAGGCGGCATGACGGCCGCCGCGCTGGTGCGTTGCATTGATGCGAAGAACCCCACCATCTTTCTTGACGAGATGGACGCGCAACTTAGCGGAGACAAGGAATACGCCGAAGCGATACGCGGGATATTGAATGAAGGGTTTCGCAAGGGCGGGAAGTTCTACAAGGTGGACGGCAAGAATCACGATCTGCGCGAATTCAATGCGTATTGTCCGAAGTGCTTTGCCGGAATTGGCAAGTTGCCGGAAACGGTTTCCAGCCGTTCTATTGCGATTGAGATGCGGCGCAAGACTGACACGGAGACTGTGAAGCCATTTCGGCAGAGGGAAACGGAAAAGTCCGCGCAACCAATCCGCGCGCGGCTGGAAACATGGAAGGCGCGCGGCCTGGTGCGCCAACTTGAGGAAAGCCGCCCCGTTGCGATTGAAGTCCTGGGGGACCGCCAGAACGATATTTCCGAGCCTCTACTTGCTATTGCCGGGGCTGCTGGTGCGGACTGGCTTCAGCGGCTCACATCCGCGCTGGTATCGGTCCTGAAGGGGAACCAGAGCGAAAACGTGTCCACCGGAGTAACGCTGCTTACGGATATTCGCTCCATCTTCACAGAGCGCAAGGCAGACAAGATTTTCTCGAAAGAGCTTGCCGCTGGGCTTTGCGAGATTGAGGGGAGACCGTGGGCCGATTGGAACCGGGGAAGCGGATTCAAGCCAAACGATCTGGCGAAGCAGCTTGCCAGATATTGCATCCGCCCTCAAAAGGTTTCCATCGGGACTGACAAGCTGCAGGGGTATCGCTTGGATGCGTTTGAGGATGCCTGGAAGCGGTATTGCCCCGTCCCCCCGATTTTGCCGGAACCTCGGAACTTTCCGCGTCATCATTGGCGGAAAGTGGTTCCGGCCCGGTTCCGGGTTCCGGCTCCGGGGACGTTGCCCGGAACCCTTCAAACCCGCATGAACAAAGAGGAGTTCCGGCAGTTCCGGCGGTTCCGGCTCTGCGGGAACAACGGGAGCTTTGGTTATGAGCGCGGCCCTGGATTTGATTGAGGCTGTAAAAGCGAATGGCGGGCAGATGCGAATTGAAGGTGATTCGCTGGTGATTGCGCCGGACTCCGCCGCGCTGCCAATCGTGGACGAGTTGCGACAGCACAAGCGGGAGATTATCCGGCTGCTCGAAAACCGCCCTGCGGTCACTCCCCACGATCCCGAAGCATGGCGCGCGCCGTTTGTCGCATGGTTGGATTCCCAATGCGCGCTCCACCAGCGAGCCTTTGGCGGTCTGGTGTGCCTGCATCTTGCTTTCTGTGAGTTGGAGCAAACGCGCGGCGGAGTTCCATGTACGCGGGAGACGTTCGCGGCATTGCTTGCGGAGCTGGGCTTTCTGATAGGCGAGGTTAAGGGGACGCTGCTGGTGTCGGGACTGATTCTCAAAGACGATGCGGCGGCATATCCAGACGTGAGGGGACTATGACGAGGCAAGAGATGGAAGCGGAGCTTATCGCATTAGCGCAAATCCGGGCAAAACGTCACCCAGCAATTCTGATTCAATTTGTCCCGACGGGAGACGACAAACCAGCTTACCCGGAGCGGAAATGCACCTGCAAAAAGCCGCTGGCCGGGATCGCCTTTTGCCATTGCCTCTGTGACACCGACGATGATTCCGGCCCGACGCAACCGTAAGGTTGGATTAAAGGGGGAAGCTAATGGACGAACAGCCTCAGAACACGCAAGAAAACACGCGAAAGCCATCTCTGACGCCCGTAATGGAGGCTGGGAAATGGCAGCCTGGACAATCTGGCAACCCTGGGGGCAGACCCAAGAAAAGGCCGGTCACGTCGGCTTTGGAACGGCTCTTGGATGATTCGAAGGCTGAAGGTATTGCGAGAGCCCTTATTGCGCTGGCATCAGGCGAGGGCAAGCACGCCGTAGCCGCCGCGCGGGAGATTATGGACCGCTTGGAAGGCAAGGTATCACTTCCGATTGAAGCCAAGCTAAACGTTGAAAACATGACAGACGAGGAAATGACGGCGCGCATTGAAGAGCTGGCTGGCGAGTTGGGGTATGTGAAGAAAGAAAAATTATGAGCCGAGAGCTGTTGCATTTGCTGGAACGGCATCGGGAACTTGCCGCCGCTGGTGAAATGGTGGACATGTTCCTGGGAAAACGCGTAGATCGCAGGTTTCGGGACAACCTCGCGCGCGCGTCGGTGGACGGTCACAGAGCAGAGGGGACGAGTCTCGCAGACAAGGTGGCGACGGCTAAATTCAGAGTGGCGCTTATGGAAAAGTTCGGCGCAGATTGGGTCGAGTCCCCTGAGTGGAAGACTTACAAATCAAAGGGACGATTCCGCCGTGGCTCTTGAAGTGTCTCAATTGAGTCAAATGGGATGGAACCTATATCTATCTGACGCAGAGAGCAGGGTACCGCGTGCAATCTGTCACGTTTACATTTAGGTTCTGAGTTTGGGGCCGGTTCGCGTTCTGCATCATCATGAACGACTGAATTATTTGCTGGCGACGGGCGGCGGCCTCTGCGCGCTGCTGCGCTTCAATCTGCGCTTGTGATGGAGCGGCTGGCTGGGTTTGCGGTGCAAAGACTATCACGGGAGCAGGCGTCGCCGGGAGACCTTTCAGGCGGGCATTCTCTGCGGTAAGACGGTCATTCTCCGCGTGCAGATAATTGATGGCGTCGATGATTTCGGCGGAGCGCACAGGTACATAGCCATTGTTTAGAGCAGCCTGAATCTGCTTCACATCTACGTATTGAAGGCCGTTGTTGGGCGTGTGCATGAGCACCACCGCGCCAGCATTGGCGACAGGATTGACCAGCATGATCGTGTAATTTGCATAGCTCGGCGGCGGTGGGGCTTGAGGCGTATCGGGGTTCTGCGCGGTCAACGCGGAGCAGAGCAGCACCAGGAAAAAAGATGGAATTAAGGCTTTCATCGGGACTTTTACCCCCTTTCACCTTATGTTGAAGATAATACTCCGACTCTAAGAAAGGGAACGGGCGGAGTGAAAGCAGCGGCGCGCTGTGCCGGCGAAAGCCGGGAGTCGTCGCCCTGGTCATGTGGAACATGAGAAAAATCCATTTTTCTCATAGCTGGAAATCACCCGCAGCGGAGGCATCGGTCAAGGCCGCGTAAGCGCCGCGCAGCGGACGGAGCGAAGCGGAGAGCCTTTACGGATGCCGGAGCGGAGGGTACGGCGCGTAAGCGCGAAAAAGCCTGATTTGCCACGATTTTCCACGAGCAACCACGATTAGGGCCGATTTTGACTGATTAAGCCTAATCGACTCTGCGCCGCCACGTAATGAGGCTTTCTGAGCCTCTGCGAGCCTGTTTCCGCCCTCTCAGGCCGCCTTGAACCGTGACGCAAATAGCCCCCCATTAAGGTACGCAGGTGCGTCACCATAAGCCGCACAGCCCGAACGGGATACGAGAGCAAAACGGCCAATATGCGTCTGCGCTTTATGTTCCACTACTGCATTCCCCTGGAAAGACAGCCAACCAGCTCTGCCATCCACGAGAAACTAGGCGGCACGGGCATCATTGAAGAACTGGTATTCAAAATCAAAGGAATGAATTGGTGGCCCCGCGCTCGGCAGATTGAACGTGCGCTGGGGGTGGAGAATAGATCATTTCCGCCGTGGCCCTTGAGGCTGGGACAATGATGGCGAGGAACTTCCTCAGGGGTGAACGTTACAAACTAAGGCCGCGTGATTCATGGCGCTTTCCAGATTACGTTCTGTTCTTTGTCGAAGAGCAGCAGACTGGCCGCAGATGTCTGATGGGTTTCGCCCGTTCGAAGAGTTACCAACTCCTTTGTCACGCCAAGGCTCGACTTGAATCCCACATCATCTGACAGTTCCAAATGGCCCGGCTCCAAAAGCAGCCTTTGTTCCCCTTTCCCGTTACTCAGAGAGAGCGCTGCACCGTAACCATCGACCCCCGAAAGCAAACCAAGCGTGTGACCCTGCGAATCGGATACACCAATGATCTGAGCACTGATATTCCCGTCCCCACCCACATAGACTCGCGCCTTACCCTTGAGGTCGTACAAAGCCAGGGTCGGAGATGGACTAATGGTTACAGGTGCGTTCTTGTTCTCAGGGGTCCAAGGAAGATTCGGCATAAGCTCCCCAGCAGTGGTTGTGATCTTTTCTGACATGAACAATCGTGCGCGTATGTTCCCATCTGTGTCCTTGAGGGAAACGCTCTTAGCTTCCAAGTTGGGCAGTACCGCGTCACCTGTCGAAAGCAGGGTAACTGGGAAGCCTTTTGGATCATCCAGGCCGAGCGAGGGTCCAAGGGCATCGCTGGCCGATATAAAAACCCGACCTTTCCCTTTCTCGTCTGCGAGACTCAGTGTACCTCCCGTCATTGAAGGCACTACGCCTGAATTAAGCCTTACTCTCTCCTTACCTTCACCATCGTAGAAAACGAGTTGCACTGGCCCGGAATTATCGGGCCTTTCATCTATCGAGAAAGTTGCGCGCACTTTACCCGTTTTGTCCTTCAGAATGAATTGGCTTGCCTCCACAGTGTTCGATTGACTGGCCTGCACAGGCTTCGTTCTTGCGGTCTGTCCCATGAGCAAGAGTGAGGATGCGACAACAAGTACCGCGCCTCCAGCCTGTTTCAATGTGCGGTTCTGCTTTTCGAGCTTCAATAACCGCTCTTGAATCTGTCTGAGACCCTGTATATCGTCATTCATGGTGCCTCCACTGGGGGATGTTTTGTGTCAGGATACGCCCAACTGCGCGTCCCGTAACCGATTCGAGATTGTAAGGTCGAAATGGGCCCTCATTGAGTGAAAAAATAATTAGAATGGGGGCAACTATGGGGGCAACTTCGCATTTTTCTTAATAAGTTTGCTATTAGAATCAACGAGTTATGCAATGTTTTCGGTAGACGGTAGCGCTACCAAATCACTTCTATCTTCCTGATTTGTAAAGCCCTCCAAATCTGCTCCCGCCAATTGAACTACATTTGAACTACGCTGCGGCGATTTCGTCGCAATTTGTTCATTCGTTTGCCCGGAAATCCCAGCATTGGATTCCGAGCGCTGTGGGCACTGTTAAGGTAAGCATCTGCGAGCGGGTAAGGTTCAATAACAAACAGACTACCCGGCTGTTTGGAGCTGGAAGGAATCGACGCGCGTTTTTCCTCGAAAGTCAGCGGCGCATACCCGATCCTCGGCGAGGTGCAGGTCAGGGAAGATGTCACCCCAGAAGAAATCGCAGCAGCAGTCGAGCGAGAGAACTCGGGCGGAGAAGAAACTCCCGCAATTATTTGACGATCCGAAGGTAGCGAGGGTTCAGCTCCTCACAAATATGCCGAAGAGGCTCGCAGAGCATATCAACGATGCGGCCAAAGCTATCGCTTCCCAAAAGAAGTGATCTTTGGTTCCGCGTAAGCGATCGGACGCTCTTCTGTTTCAGAGAGGAGTGAACCATACAATTCCTCAAACTCGTGGGCGAACCGGCTCAGGCGAAACGCTTCGACAGCTCGTTCTCGCGCGGCTAGCCCCATAGCTTTGCGTGCTGCTTCATCGCGAATCAAACACAGAATGGCGGATTCAAGTTCATCCACTTCGCCGGGGTGGAACAGTATTCCGGTCTTACCGGGAACAACCATCTCCGGAACACCTCCGGTCTCCGCCGCTATTACCGGCAGTCCGGAAGCCATAGCTTCAATGATGACCGTTGGAAATGATTCTGGAAGGATAGAAGGAAGAACGAACACATTGAACGCCGCCATCGCCGCTGCGACATCCTCTCTGAAGTCGCATATCTTGAAGTTCTTTATGCTGAGCGACGCGACCAGATCTTTAAGGGCAGCCATGTGGTGAAACTCATTGTCAAAGACGCCGCCAATGGCGACAAAATAGACGTCTGGGTATCGTGCGAGCACCTTGTGAGCAGCTTCGGCAAAAAGGAACTGCCCTTTCAGATGTGACACTCTTCCGACCGTTCCTATCGCCAGCGCCTCATTCGGTATCCCCAATTCCTGTCGCACGCGGGTCCCACTCTCTGCCTCCAGAAAAGGTGACAGATCGATCCCGTTGTGGATCGTCTTGATGATCGCACCCGCCCGGGGCTGATCAAGCAAGATATGTTTGCGCACCGCGTCGGAGACTGTTACGAGCTGACCTCCTACGTGCGCGGCTATCCAATGCAGCACTTTCCTCGAAGGCCCCTGAGTGGAAACAATTTCATGAATATGCCATATATGAGGACGACCCGACAGCCGGGCGGCAATCGGTCCGGCCATCACAGTCAGCGTGTTGCTATGCACAATATCGACACGCTCCCGCCGGATCAAGGAATTCAGGGCCACGATCCCGCGCCCTAGATCGGCCAATAATCGCAAAATCCCGCGGACGGTGAGATATCTGCGCCGAATGATCCCCAAGGGCAGAAAATAGAAAGGGATTTTAAGTGCTTCTAACTTCGCTGAAAGCCTGTTGATGTGCCGAACATCCGCGGGAAGAGCTACGATAGCGCGGAATTGCTTTCTGTCCAGGCCCCGGATAAGGTTCAGCAGCACGACATCGGCGCCGTAGAGATCGTTGCTGTTGTGAACAAATAGAATCGTGTGTCGGCTTGATTCGGCAGCCATATCATGACACCTCACGATCGATGCCAAGACGCCCATAAGTGCGGGCCTCCAGGAATGAGATTAGTTCGCGGCACGCTTGCGCGATAACACGATCCAGTGGCTGCGAAGCGTCAATCACTCTTATCGCACCGCTCGAGTGGCGGGCGATTTCCAGATAAGCATCACGCTGCCGCTGGATTTCGGAGACGGCTAGTTCCTGTTTCCTGGCATGAATCACATCCGCAGGCGCATCCAATATGAGCGCAATGTCTGGTGTGGGTACAGCCCGGGAGACGGCTCTGGCTAGCCATGCCGGTCCCCGGTAGCGAAATCTTCTGGAATCCACAACTACATCTTCAAAATATCGATCGAAAATAACCAAGCCTGACCGTACCAACAAAGGCCTGATGCGAATCCAGTATCCAAGCGAGTAATCCAGAAACAAGAACAGCAATTTCGCAGCCGACGCGCAATACCCCCGGTTCGGCTTTCCGTGGGGCTCCGCGGTAGCCTGACGAGACGCCTGAGTGCCTGATAAGATGCCCGGACGCAAGTGAAACAGATCAGTCTGCCGAAAGCACATTCGCATCCCAACCCGAATGCCCTCAATCACCGTAGACTTGCCCGCGCCGTCAGGGCCATAGCAAGCTATCAGCAATCCCGTCGGCTGCAAAACTCGCCGTGCACGCCGCAATAACTCTCGTGTGATTTCACTTCGATTGACGTAAAGTCGCGGTAGACGGTTCAAATCTTCCGCGAACCGGCGGGGTTCATTCACCACCCGCGCCCAATTGCATTCCCTGGCAGCTTGGATTAGAAGCGCTGCTGCCGCTGCCGGCCACAATCGCGCGACAGCGGCATCGCAACCGGTTGCATCTTCCCGATAAAGTCTCGAGAGATATTCACCGTGGGCCGGTAGAAAGCTCTGCTTTTCTATCCTATTGACCAAATAGCACGCGAAGGCATCCGCCGCAGAGGGAATCCAGAATCCACGAGGATGCCTTCGTCTGCGCGCCAGAACATCGCTTGCTCTGAGCCATATCCGCCCGTGCCTTTTGTAATCGCCCGTCGCGTCTGCCTGCAGGATGGCGACGGAGTCTCCCTCCAGGCCCGCGAGGATATAGCAGCATGCGGAGTTCTCATGCCGGACAAACTGTACGAAAAACATGTTCGATCGTTCTGCAACCGAGGCAATCACCGCCGGTAGTTTCGCAAAGTCTTCATTCGACACCATGAAATCGATATCCGATAGAGGTTCCTCGGGCAGCGTATCGTAGCCATTCAGGACGCAGTATGCCCCGCATTCCCGTTCCAGGGCTTCAAACAGCGCCAGCACGCGATCCGCTCCTGCCCGTACGCAATGAATGGGAATGTCTTGAGTTGCCAGTGCATCGAACATTTATTTCACCTGTTTGTCCGAATTCAATTCAGTCGCGAGCTTTACAAATGACGGAAGGACAGGCCGAAGATTACTGCCATTGACTCTCAATCGATCACTCACTTAAGCTAACCGGAAATTGACCGATTAGCCCTCTAGAGCAGTTCTAATTTAAGTATACACAGTTTCGTGAGATAATATTTCCGCCGGCTGAGGGGCGGCGGAGATGCAATCCTATTCACAAGATTTGCGGGATCGTGTGCTTTGGGCGTTGGAGCGCGGAGAAAAACCGACGCACATTGCTCGGCGGCTGGAGATCAGCCGGGGCTGGGTGTACCAGGTGCGCGATCGAGTCCGGGAGACGGGCGAGCGCAGCAGTTTTCAGATCGGCGGCCATCGCCGCTCCCGTATAGCCGGCCTGGAGTCGGCAGTGCGCTCCTGGATCGAAGCCGAGCCCGATCTGGCCCTGGTGGAAATCTGTGACCGGCTGGCCGAACGAGGGGTTTCGATCAAAGTCGGGGCGCTGTGGCATCAGCTGAACAAATGGAATCTAACCTTCAAAAAAAACGCTGCACGCCAGCGAGCAAGATCGGCAGGACGTGCAACTGGCACGCAAGGCGTGGCTGGAGGCGCTGCCCACGATGAACGTAGAAAAGCTCGTATTCATCGATGAAACGTGGACTTCCACTAATATGACCCGCGCCTACGGCCGATCTCCGAAGGGGCGCCGATGTGTCGGCTCGGCGCCGTACGGTCACTGGCAAACAACCACCTTCGTGGGTGCGTTGCGGCATCAGAAGATCTCCGCGCCGATGGTAATCGAAGGGCCGATGGACGGAGAGGTCTTTGTGGAATATGTGCGTTCGGTCTTGTGTCCCACACTCACGCCGGGAGACATCGTCATCCTCGACAACCTCGGCAGTCATAAGGTAGACGGGGTCGAACAGGCCATCCTCGCCACCGGGGCGACACTCCTCTATCTGCCACCGTACTCCCCCGACTTGAACCCCATCGAAAAGCTCTTCTCCAAGCTCAAGGCCCTGCTCCGCAAAGCCGCCAGACGGAACGTCGACGCCCTCTGGCAGGAAATCGGAACGCTGCTCGACTCCATCTCTTCAGAAGAGTGCTCGAACTACTTCCTGTCTTGTGGTTATGTAAACACTTAAATTAGAACTGCTCTAGCGCGTCTCAGGACATGTTCCGCGACCGCGCGCGGAGGGATTATGAGGTGGGCCATGCCAGTTCTGTCAGCTTTGTGCTTGTTCATTGCAACCGGTTGTGGTGGCGCCCTCAATGTGAACACGCAGGCCGCTTCGGTTCAGGCTGGACCAGCGGCTCCGGTAATTCCGGCAAGTTATTTTGGCGCCATATCTGCGGTCAATATCGGCGCTAGGCCATGGCCAGACGCCCCAATGCCGGTTTCCAGAGACTTCGATTCGAGCTGGTGGCGCGTCGAGCCCGCAAAGGGCGGCTGGACTCTCTCTATCCTCGACAACGACGTATAACTTGCGAAGGCAAACGGCTCTCAACTGGAGCTGGTTTTCACCACTACGCCCACTTGGGCGTCTGCTCGGCCCACTGAGCCCGCTCCTGAGCCGTGGCAGCCTTCTGGAGTAAGCGCAGAAGCAGCTAACATTCAGGATTGGATCACCTACGTGCAGACCATCGCCACGCGGTACAAGGGAATTGTGCACAACTACGAACGCTGGAATGAGCCAGACTTGTCCAATTCCTACACTGGAGATGTAAACCACATGGTGGCGCTCTGCCAGGCCGCTTACACAGCCCTCAAAGCGATCGACCCAACCATCACATTTACATCTCCTTCCTTCTGCCCGAAACTCGGAACTTCGTTCATGCAGAACTATCTTGCGTCCGGTGGCGTGGGTACATTTGACATCCTCAACTTTCATTACTATGCGAATTACAAAACTCCTGAATCCACTAGCTCAATGGTCACAAGAGTATCCACAATACTGAACCAAGATGGAATTGGTAACACTCCTATCCGGCTGATTCTGCGAGGCCACATCCCGTTCGTGGCCGCTATCTTCACAGCCGGGCCGGTTATTGGAGAAGCTCAAGCTGCCTGGCAACGAATGATTCGTATGTATCTTCGCCCGATAAGCTGGGAATCTCATAACGCAGGCTGCGCAGCAGGTAATACGACGCAAGCATTTTTCGCATCTCCTGCGTCAATTCGAAGGCGAGACAGTATTTCCTGACCAATTGGTTAGCTTCCATCACCCTCGGGATACTTCCCATATCCCGGAAAAGGTACTGCTGCCGGTAAAAGAAATGCAGCAGATCCAGCAGCGGAAGTCCATTCGCAGAGGCGTATTCCCAATCGAGCAGAACCAGGTTGCCGCCGGGAGACTTCTTGATATTCCAAGGCGCAAAGTCGCCATGCTCCCATAGGATGCGAAGCTCGCCGCAAAACTCACGCTGCGCCAGATAAGCCTCGGCTATGCGCTTGTGCTCGGGGCGCATGCTCTTGATAAGTGCGCTCCAGGCTTCACGCATCGAGACGCTTCGCCCGCTTCGAGGTAGCTTGAGAAGAAGGGCAAGATGCTTCTCAGTAAGACCCCGCCCCACGCTTCTTCCCCGCACCCAGCCTTGAATGCACACTCCCCGCGTGGAATCGACTGATAGCAGTGGAGGAATTCCAGGAATGACTTCGCGCAGGTGCTGCAACGCATATGCTTCATTGTCGATGCTCTCCATCGCGGCGGCAGTGAGTGCGAGCTTGGCGACAGCCGCAATCTTGCCTGAGCCATCCCCCAGAAACACAGTGAGCTTTTCAGTAATGCTCGGCTTGCCGATGAACACAACCGGGGCACACCCTTTAAGCTGCGGACAGGATTCGATCCACGCCCCATATTGAGCAGCCGGGATTGAGATCCGATGCACGCCGGGTATTAAGCGCAGAACGCGAAGTCCTGAAGCATATCGCAGCACCATCCAGGCTGCCCGGCTCAGGCGTGAATAAGGCCTCCACGCCTCGAACACCTGGCCCACAATTCGGCGCGCTCGCTGATCGACGAGCCAGCGGATCTCGCCCTTCCGTCCCACGGCAAGAACACTGTACGTCTCGGTGCCCGGGTGCCGCGCGCCGGAATACACGGCCTGGATCGCCCGCGATTCCGGAGAGCTTTCAACCTCAATTCTGTTCACCCACATCTCTTCTTGTCCGTTCGAATGCTTCGGCAATGTGCGCGTGGTTATCCGCCGGCTCTCAGCCCAGACGTCGGCGGGGCTGCGGAGTGAGGCGGAAGCGCGCAAAAAGGAACCAGCTTCGTGGAGTGAATTGGAAGCCGCACGCAGACTGAAGAGAGGTTGATTGCCCCGCCTCAAGCGTTCCGCAGTGTGTCTTGGATTTGCCGGTAGGCGCGAGATACAACATTGTCGTACGTAATCTCCCTTGCCGCATTGAGAGTCCGGGCCGACATCTCTGCACGAAGATCGGGATTTTCGGCAAACTGCTTCATCGCGGCCGCCAAGTCGCTAACCACATCCGCCTGGCTGCGATGCGCAACAGGTACCTTGAAACCGCAATCATTCGGAAGTATCTGTCCCGGTCCGCCGGTATCCAGACAGATGACCGGTAGCCCCTGCGCAAGGGCCTCCATGACGACGGCGCCGCAAGAGTCGTGCAAGCTGGGGAATATGAACGCAGTGTGCCTTCGATACAGATCGAAAAGCTGTTCCTCTGTGACCTGCCGTTCCGACCAGTTCACTGCGTCGGCGACCCCCAGTTGCTCCGCCATCGCGTGCAACCACCTTCGCTCCGGGCCTCTGCCGTGAATTGTCAATGTGGACTCTGGATGCGCCTGGAGCATCTGGGCAAATGCCTGAAGCGCAAGCTGAACCCCTTTCCAATAGAAAAGGCGGCCTACATAGAGGAAGCGCGGCGTTGGAGGATTCGCGGATGGCTCATGCTGAATCACCCTCGCAGTCGAGCTGGTGTGCTGAATCAAGGCGCACTTTCCTCGCTCTGCCATTGGCACACAAGCCAGCGTCTCTTTCGTCGCGCAAAAAATCACTGCTGCGTGTCTAAAACACTGCCGCACCAGCGGATCGTACTTAGTAAGGTAGGTTGACAGGGCGCGCAATGAATCAGCGATTCTTCCGCGCAGAGGATAGCTTTGCCTCAAAAGGAGCGGCGTAGTCTCTCCACCGCCTACAGGTCCGAGAATAAACGGGAACCCGAGTCCCCACATAAATGACGGATATCGAAATGTCCCGAAGGTGATATGTTGCACCAAGTCGAACGCGTGGCGATCGAAAGTCCTGCGGACCTTGAGATAGGCGCCAATCTGCCAAAGCTGGTAATAGAAATACACAGCCAGCCTTCCCTGCTTCCACCACTTGGCCCATAACGGCAGGTCATAGTAGACGAAGCGAAGGTTATCAAGCCCCCGGGCCTCCACTGAAGAGACAATCGTCTCGCGATTGTTCTCCCTCGTCAAAACCGTTACATCGTGGCCCAGGCGCGCAAGCGTGAGGGCCCAATTCCAGCCCGCGCCCGGCTCTGAGCCCTTCTCCGGCTCACATGCATAAGCGGAAAGGAGAATGCGCAGCTTTTCACTCATTTCGGTATACCCCCAGACAATTCTCCGCCACTTCCTGATTCAAACGCGGATTCTGAGTCAGTCCACTGAATTCCAGTAAGTATCGTCCGGCAGAGGCGGAGAAGCTCATTCTTTTTGCTGAGGGATTTCATCCGGAATCACCTATCTTGTTGCCGGCACGATCTTGCCGGCTCTCGCGGCGAACAACGGTACGATCACATTCAGCGCTTGCCCTATGACCAGCGCCGCCATTCCGCCGGTGGCGCCATAATGGCGCGACAATAGAACGCAGGCAGTAACACTCACCACTGAAACCACCATCGCCGAGTGCGCCAGGATGCTGACTGTCCCCATGGTCCGGTGATAGTACTGCAGCCCGCGATAAACCAGCGCCAGCATGGTGTAGGCGGCCTGCCAGGCAAGAAGATGCGCGTAAGGCGCAAACGACCCGCCGAAGACCAGTGCCATCGCCGGCCGGGCGAAGATGGCGAGAGGCAGTAAAATGATCGCGACGAGCGCTGCCAGCATCCCTCCGGAGCGGCGCAGATACCTTGACAGGCCGGCGCGCCCTCCAGATTGAAATGCTCTGGCGGCGCGGACGGGTATCACATTGTCAAGCAACTGGTAGAGGATATTGACCGGGCCGACGAGGGTTATCGCGGCGCGCATTCCGCTGGCGGCATTCACCCCCACCATGAAGGCAACAATGAGCAGGATTCCTTGCGAACCCAGCCATTGGAACTGGTTTGCCACCACGAGGCTGCGCCCCATGGGCCAGCTTTTCCGCGCTGCGCGCCACGCCTCTTCGAGCGTTCCCCACACATCCTCTTTCCGGGCGCCCGCAACAAAGGCGGCCAGCGACGTCAGCGCAATTGCGTAAAACGCCGATGTGACCGTGACCGCATGTGCGAGCCACAAAACTGCCAGAATCACTATCTGGCCGGCATAGCTGATCACGTCATTGAAGAAAACCTTCTTCCCGCATTCGCCGGTATACCAGAAACGGCGCAGCCAGTCCTGAGCTTGAAAGCAGAGGATGGTCAGGATAAAGGCAATCAGCGTGCCGCTTTCAATCCGGACTCGAAGCAGATGCAGCTTTTCTGCCGCCGGCAGCAACAAAACCGCGCCACAGCAGGCCGCGGAAAAGAGGTACTGGCAGGTCCCCATCCCCCGCAAAAACACCGGCCTCTCGCTGGCGCCCTCTAATTGCGGCGCCAGCGTCATCATGGGACTTGCGATCAGAGACAGCTGAATGGAATTCAGATAAAACAGTACGATATAGAAGACGCTGTAGACGCCGAAAGCATGGATGCCCAGCCACCGGGCCAGAACCGCCGTCGTAAGAAAGTTAAAGCCGGATACGAGAACCTGGTCTGACAACAGCCAGCCGTTTCGTTCGAGGATGCTTTGAAACCCCTGAGGACGATCCGCTCGAGCAAGCTCAGTCACTTCATTTCCCCTCGCGCCCCGGACGTCCGCAGCCAGCATAACGAGACAGCACCCGTATTGGATAGCACATCGTTGAGCAGGGGCGACGGCCGGAGCTCCTTGCTCTCCAATGATGGACAGACCGCATCAGAATTTTGTGGTAGTGAAGTCCCGTGCTCTTTCTTCGGCCCACGTCGAAGAGGAGGCAAGCTGTTTTTGAAGCACCCAGAGGGGCGTGTGGCAATAGGTTTTGAGAAATCCCGGTAGCGACGCGCTGGTAAAGGGGTGGAGTCCGAATCCAATGAGCTTGCGAAGTCGAAAATGTCCATTGCCGGTCAGAAACCTGGACATGGAGTGCACGGCGTAGCCGCGCACGTGCGATCCAGACAGGCTTATCGTTGTTGGCTGCCTCCCGAACAGGATCAATGCGCAGTTGTGGAGAGCACACATATTGGGAACGCTTAAGAGTAAAAGGCCGCCGTCCTTCAGAACACGATGCATCTCCGTGAGCGGTCTGTAGATGTTCTTGATATGTTCAAGTACTTGATTGCAGACAACGAGGTCAAAGGAGCCGTCCTTATCAGGGAAGTCGTCCACTTCAATGTCCACCCGTTGAAACTCGACTCCGGCTTCCCTCACATTGTCCCGAAGACGGTCCTGCCAGTCATAAGCTACCGTGCGTGTCGGGTTACTCAACGCGGAACGGTACACCAGGGTCTGCCACCCTTCATCGGCGCCCACCTCCAGGAGGCTGCTTGCGTTTGGTGCAAAATATCGAATGGACCTTGCGATCTCACTCTTGACGGCATACATGGTTTTATCGTGCCGGGAGAGAGCCCCTGCACAGACGCTTGAGTGGCTCTCAAGATCCTGAAGATACTGCCGCGATGATTTTGGCCTTTCAGCCATTAGACGCCCCTTCCCACACATGAAGAGTCAGAAGAAGCAGATCGTCGCGGTCCAAACCGCTGACTGAGAGCCCCTGCGTCGAAAGCGGGGCGGCTGACTTTTCAACCGCACTCACGCTTGTCTCCAGTCCTCTGCCGCACGGAAGCATTGACAGTACCCCTGCCAGTGGTGTGCGAAGTACGGCTCCTGAACGCGCAGCCTTGAGAACCAGGTGGCTCAACGTTGCCGGTTCTAAGCCGTGCGGCTTCACACTGAAACAACTTCTGTTCTTCGTCCCGCAATCACGCTTTTGCCGCGACTCGGGTCGAACGCCGCATTCCGCCCTAGCTCGGGAGCACAAATGTAGCAAATGACGAACAACACGCCGAGCTGCGAGAATTGCACGGTCAGCAAGGGGCCGCCCATGGCAAAGAACGTTACTTGGATCATGATCACAGCCAGAAGGAATCCTACCGGGGAACGGCGCCATCGCCTAAGTGTGGTGCGCCATGCCCGGTAATAGAGGAACAGGATCAGGACGAGCGCGCCCACTCCTCCGCTCGCCAACGCTTGCAGCATCTCGTTGTGGCAATGAGCGGGCGTTCCCCATGTTACCTGGTGCACGCGCGACATAACATTCCTTACTCCGTCGATAAAGCCATATCCGATCCAGGGTCGACGCTGAATAGCCGCTCGAGCCATTCCCCAAATCTCAGTTCTCTCCGAAAGCGTCGCCAGATTGTTTTCCCCTCGGCCACGCCCGAGGAACTTCACCATCTTGTCTGAGTACGAAAACAGCAGGGGAACGGACAAGGCGATCCCTGCCGAAGTTGCCACGCGCAACATTGTCCCCTTGCGCGTGAACACGTAGAGCATAACCGAAGCGAAGAATCCCAGCCACGCGATGCGGGAATAGGAGAGCAAGAGCGTGAGAAGAGCGAAGCCGCACCCGAAGAACCGCCAGCGCCTCTTGCCAAAGAAAAAGACCTGCCAAAACGCGATGGCCGTGAGTACTCCCAGCCGGATGGGATGAACGACGATGCCTCCTAGGCGGTACTGCACAGCACCTGTAACTTCGTCCATCGCATTGAATGCTATCTTCGGATCAACGACGGCGAAAACCCAGACAATGGCGATGCTGATCCAGCATATCTTGCCGATCAAATCCACGAGAAGGCTCGGCGCCGACTCAACCGGCTCCCGCGTATAAATGCTGACAAACAACAAAATTCCGACAATCCATTCTCCCAGCCGGAACAGGCTGAGGAGGAGATTGTCCTTGGGAGATAGAATGCTTGTCACGATCAGAAGGCAAAGAAGGAATACATAGGGCCACAAGGGAGCCGCCAAAGGGCGCGCCTGGATGGCCTTTCCGCTTGAAAATGTAATAAGAAAAAGCGACGCGCCGCAGAAACAGCTCAGGGCGATTTGGGCCAGCGCCTGGTCGGTAAACAGGCCGTGCTCTGCGGCACGACCTCCGGGGCCAAAATATTCAAAGCCGGGCACACCTACTGCAAAGACCACAAACAGCCAGTAGCGCACGGGATACAATCGTCGGCTAATAGGTTGCACGAGATTCGGCTCCTCTGTTTCCACTGCCAGCTACCGTCTTACAGCACGCTTCAATAGTTCTGTAACTTTACCTCACCAGGTAAATCGCCGCCGCGCCGGTTTCGCCGATGATCGTTGAGGACATAGGAATCCAATCTTCTCTTGGTTGAGATGCTGGCCCCATTTGTTTGGACCATTTTTCGCAGGAAATAAGCTAACGTCGGCGGGGCCAGAGTGGTTACGGTCGATCGAGGAAGAGCGGAGTTCCTGAAACTGCAAGGCTGGAATGCGGCTTCTCGGCGCTCCCCATGACGTCCTGCACGCGTGAAACTTGCCAATCCGTGGGGATCGAAATGGTTTGCTCGCCCGAATCGCTCCACACAATCTTAAGAGGCGAGCCCTTCGGGCTGCGAAAGCGCACAACCCATATGCCGCGGCTGTCCCTGGAGCAGGAAAGCATGGTCGCGCCAGTTAGCGTCTCAGCCAACCGTTGGAGCGCTGTGACCGCCGGAGTCCGGGTCTGGCCCCAATCGTCCACCAATGCAAAGTGGTTGTCTCCCCATGCATACCAGAAGAAGCGTTGCATGTGGAGCGCCCATCCTAGTACGTAGGCCCTCACCAGGAAGTCTTCGGCCTCCTGCTGCGACAGGGCATGGGGATATTTGGGTAACTCCGCGGCGTTCTGACGTCTCGCCTCGGGAATGGTCAGAATGAGATAGCCGGATTCCGTGTTCCAGATCGGAATCTGCGCGATGCCGGCCTGGTGCAGCAGGCTCTGAAGTTGCTCAAACAGGGTTACCTGCTGCTCCGGGGTCGACGCCTCGGTGTAGAAGTGGTAGCCAAAAACATCGAAGGATTCCCCTCCTCCGGTGGTCAGAAAATCGAGCACGAACTGCAGGTTCTGTTCGGGCGAGAAGCCCGGTGAGATTACTGTGATTCCCGGATCCACCTTTTTCAGCACGTCGCGGGCGACCCGGCATAGGGCAACCATGTGGGATACATCGCCGCTATAGCTGAAGGAGGTATTGGGCTCGTTCCATGTCTCGTATAGGTGTACTCGTCCTTTATATCGCTGTGCGACGGTGCGCACGTACTCAGCCCATTGATTCAGGTCGGCAGGCTCCGATCGTATCCCATTGGGGTAATAGGTGCGACCCACCGGTTCGTCGGGCCGGGAGGCCGCCCAGGTCGGGCTCGAGGTCAGAATAAAATCCACTTCGGCTCCCGCCGCCGCCGCGTCCGCGACCGTCTTGTCGGAGTGCTCGAACTTCCAGACACCTTTCTGCGGTTCGACCTTCCACCAGGCGGTATCGCCTGATCTCCACGAGTGGATGACCGGGGGGGGAACAGGTTCGTCCCAGGTGTGCCGGTCCATGTTGACGCCGAAGAATGTCGCGGGAATTCCCGCCTCGGGCGGGCTGAGATTCACAGCCTTGTTGTCGAGAGGCGGCTTGGGCGGCCATACCGCGGCGTAGCCTCCCAACAGAAGCAGAACCCATGTCGCTAAACCTTTCATACCTGCTCCAGTTGCGCAACGGGCTCACGCATGACCAGGCGAGCTGTTTCGGGCCCGGCCCGATGCGCGAGGTAGAGTTCAGGAGCGCAGATGACGCAGACGACGAACAAGGCACCGATGTCCGTGAACTGGGTGCCAAGAATAATGTTGCCGCAAGCGTACAGTACAAGCTGAATAAGTAGCAGGAAGATGAACAACGCCTCCTGCGAACGCTTCACCTGCCGGAAGGCGCTCCGGCAGGCGCCGCAACCGCCTTTCCCCCAGAAAGCGTCATGGCAAAGAAGAACATCCCGCATGAGCAGGACAGGATGATCTCCGCAATCGACTGCGGCGTGACAATTCCATGTTCAACGATCTGGCCGCTGGTGTATGGAGTAAATCCCGGCACTCCCACGCCGAACACTACAAACAGCCAGTAGCGTGCCGGGAAGAACGTTTGAGCATAGGAGCGCATAGAATAACCTGCCTGCGAAATAAATTGACCTGCGCGTGATCTGGGCGCTCCGGCGGCCGAGCGATGACGACGGCTACCTTGCGGCGTACACCGTCATGAAGGCAGCTTCCCCGATGACGCCTCCGCCGCCGGCGAAGACCGTTTTCGCCTTGTCGACCGGGACGTGGACAATGTCCTGGGCCTGCAGGCGCAGGGGCCTTTGCCGCCAGTCTCCGACTATCGCACCAGGTAAATGGCCGCGGAACCGGTTTCGCCGATGATCGAGGCGCCGCTCGTGAGGATGGCTTTGGGCTTGCTAACGGGCACGTAGACAATGTCCTGCGCCTGGAGGGGCAGAGGAATCTGTTTACCTCGGGCGATGGCGCTGTAACTGACCGGTATTTCGAACCATGTCCCATCGGCATTTCTGCGCAGCACCCTGATCGTACCCACCTTGGCCTGCAGTGTCGTGCCCATGGCCAGCGACAGCGCCTGGGCGACATCCAGTTTTCCGTTTTCCTGCATTACGTAGCCGCCGGGCCTTGTCACCGCGCCCAGCACATACACGATGCCTGCGCGGGGCACAGTCACTGTGTCGCCATCGTGAACCATCACGTGCGCGATGGAGGATCCGTCGCCTGTGCGCGCATACTTGTATATATCGCTCTTGGCAACTCCGTCCACCATGTGCCGCAGCAGGATTTCGCCGCCCGCCAGCTGCGTCTCGCCCCCTACAAGAGAAAGAACGTCGAGCAGGCTGTGCGGCACAAGCAACTGAATCCGGCCCTGACTCTGCACTTCGCCCAGCACCGTCACAATGTACGGGGCGTACTGGTCGATGTTCACCGTAACCTGGGGATGGCGAAGGATCTGTTGCGATATGAGATCGGCTTCGATGGCCTGCCGCGCCTCGCCCAGCGTATCGCCGCCAACGTGAATGGTCCCGGTGAGCGGGAGTGCGATATTTCCAGAAGCATCCACAGGCAGATCCACCGTCATGTCCGGCTCGTCGAACACGCTGATGTTCAGCAGAAAACCGGGCGCGATATGGATCCTGGCAATATCTTCTGGAGCTGCGGTGGGACCTGTTCCCGTAAGCGCGGAACGTGCAGCGCCGACCGCGGAAACCTGAGGCGCGGAAGCAGTAATTCCGAGCCCCGGGGACGACGAGGCGCCCACCGCCACCGTTGCAGAACTCTGCGCCATCGCGAGACTGGCGATGCACATTGCGGCGATTAGACATGCAGGGACGAATCTGTACATCATGGCTTTTTCGACTCGCTTTCGTAATAGTTGGATTTTCCGTAATATCCATACGAGTAGTAGTATTCCGCTGATTTTGTATCGACTCCATTCAGCACGAATCCAAGTATGCGGCCCTTTGTTTGTGCAAGAGATCTGGAAAGGCGCGCTATAGCGGGTTTGGTGGTTTTTCCTGCGCGCACAATGGCCAGGGTTCCATCCACTTTTGTGGTCAGGATGATGGGATCGGTGACAAAGAGCGCCGGGGGGCTGTCTAAGATGACTAAATCAAACTTTTTGCGGGCTGTCGCCAACAATTCATCAAACCTGGCGGAACCCAGCAGTTCCGCGGGGTTCGGAGGCTGGATCCCCGAAGTGAGGACCCAAAGTCCTGGAATCGTTTCGACGGGTGAGGCGCTTTCTTCAAACGAAGCAGCTCCGGCCAACACCTCGCTAAGTCCCGATGTTCTTTTCAGGCCGAGAAGAGCGTGCTGGGTGGGTTTTCGCATATCGGCGTCGACCAGGAGAACCCGCTTGTTTTGCTGTACGAAAGCAACGGCAAGATGAGTGGAAATTGTGCTCTTTCCCTCGCCTCCGATTGTGCTGGTAACCAGAAGGATCTGCAGCGGCTTGCCCGCTGACGATAACTGAACAGCTGTCCGCAGGCTGCGAAAAGCTTCTGAAACGACAGCCTTAGGTTCGCTTAAAATCATCCTTGGATCTGCGATCAGATTTCTTTCCGGTGATCCGCTTTCCGCTTGCCGCGACACACGATCGCCGGGTCGGGTTTCAGGTATGCTGGCAAGCACCGGATATGCCGAAATGTGCTCAATTTGTTCGGTGGTCGTGATCTTGTCATCCAGATTGTCCCATGCAAAGGCTCCTGCAAAGCCCAGAAACAGGCCAACAGCGAATCCGATTGCCGGGTACTTGAGCCAGTCCGGACGGGTTGGAGTCGAGGCCGGCCGCGCTTGGTCGGCAAGTATGAGATTGGTTGCCTTCACTCCTGCTTCGACATTCGCTTCCTGCAATTTTGAGTACAGATCCTCATATAACGCTCGACTCGAAATTGCTTCTGCGGCTAGAATCTCCAACTGTGTAGTGTTGTCATTGAGTTGGCTTACTGTCTGTTCCTGCTTGTTATACTCGAGCCGGATACTTGCTTCGTTTTGCTGGGCGACTGTGAAATCATTCTGTGCACGAGCCTTGATTCGCTCCATTTCCTGATGAATTTGCATGTCAAGCGCCGAGCGCTGCGCTTCTAATTCCCCAAGGTGCGGGTTACGGGGGCCGTATTTCGTGGCCGCGTCTCCGTACTCCATATCGAGCGCCGTTTCCTGCCGGCGTAGATCCTGAAGCAGACCTAAACCATTGCCTCCACTAAAGACCGAGGACCCTGTCCCTACCGTACTCAGACCGCTGCTGCTCAACCCGAGTACAACTTCGGGACTTTCCGATTGCGTCAGCCTGTAGATGGCTTCCTTTGCGATTCGATCTGCTTCCGCGGCAGTGAGCTCTGCGTTCAGTGCGGCAAGTCTGTCCAGTTGCGGAATATGCACGCCACCGGAAATTCCACCGCCCCCCGTGCCTCCGCCACTGCTATCACCGGCGCTCAACCCCAACATCAAAACGCTGAGACCCGTCTTTCGTTCATAGTCAGAAAGTTTCGTTTGCGAATCCTCTACCTGCTTCTTCAGGCTGTCCAATTGCAAAGATAGCCAATCGGACGCATCGGCTGTCGCCTGGAATCGAGTTCGCAGGTATTCTTGCATGTAGACCTCAACCAGCTTGTTGGCAATAAGCGCAGCCTGTTCGGGGTCTCTATCGCGAACAGCAACCGTAATTAGTCTCGAGTCCTGCGTTGGCTCCACATTGAGGCGCTTGGCAAATATCTTCAGGATTCTCTCCCGCGTGGCAGGAGCATTATTGAACGGGAGCCCACGTTCCGCTTTCAGCTTCGAATTCCATCCGAATATGCCTGGATGGTAGCGATAGGGCGGCTTGTCTTGCAGATCCAGATCGGTAACTGTCTCGAGAACCGTGGTATTGCTCTGCAATAGAGTCGCGTGAGTTTGAAGATCCGTCTTAAGATCGTCTTCACCGCCAAGGGAAGAGGCAACACTTGCAAGCGAGCCCAGATCGAGACCGGAGGAAGTATCTTTATTGATCAATAAGGTCGATGTCGACGTGTACTCATCCGGCAAGAGGAGACATATGGCAAAAGCGCATAGCAAACCAGCGAATGTGGCAATGATGATTACAGCCTTTCGCTTCCGCACGATTTGCACCAGATTGCGCAGGGATTCCTCTTCCTTGATACCTGTCGTCTGTGCTGACATCTGCGAATCCAGTAGTTGTTGATTCGCGCTATCTGGTCTTGAATAATGATCGGTCATGTTCTGGAAATCCTCGCGTCTGGTGTAAAACCTGGGCGGTTATGGAATTTGGCGACTCACTTAGCCTGTCGCGTTACGGCGTCGGGTCGGTACCTGCTCTTTGCTCAGACGCGGCATTCCAATCCAACTTTTGCAGGAAGCATTTGCAACGCGCTTTTTTACTCCGTTGAAATCGGTACACCGTCTGCGGCAATGCACCGGGGTCATTCATCTTGCAGGTACGCGTAGAGACGAGCGGGTTCAGGACGGGATGTTCAGATATGTGTCGTTGGAGCAGCGAGTGTCTTCGCATCATCCGGTGCTCGAAATGCGCAAGGTCACCGGCACCGTGCTGCGTTGCGCCCTCAGTTCGATACGCAGTATGCGTTCTCAGTGCAGCCGTTGATTGCGCCGGAGTACATCCTGCGAGCGCTGCTCATGCTCCGCAACAAGCAGATGGGCCGTTCCCGCCGCATCACTGTGGGTGCTGACAAGGCCTGTAACAGGAGAGATTCGGTGCGCACGGCGCGAGAGTCAAATGTGACACCGCACGTGGCTGCAAACGACATGAACCGCGCCGGCCACCGGGGCCGCTGACCTTCCCCGCTTCTCTCAGGCAACAATAGCTGCAGTTTCTCGGCTTACTGCGAACCCCGTTGTCCGACGCGAATCAGCAGTGCCTCGTATGCCGAAAGTATTTTCTCCTGCGTAAATTCTTCGTGGTAGCGACGGCGGCTGGTCAACTCCATCGTCGCAAGGTGCCCGGGGTCCCGCTCCAAAGATGAAGCGATGTCTATCAATTCCCCTGCATCGTTGAAGAACTTGGCCCCGTTGCCCGCCACCCAGCGCGTAAACACGTTGTCGTGGGCGATGATCGGGTTTCCCGCTGCGAGCGCTTCCACCAGCGATGGATTCGTGCCTCCTACGCGATGTCCGTGCACATAGGCTCTCGCATGAAAACGGAGCGAGCGAGCGATCTCACGGTCGTAAATCGGACCAACAAACTTAATGTTTGGACCCGCCGCATCCATTACCTGTCGTTGGTAAGCCCGGCTCTTGCTGGAGTAGTCACCAAGAATAACCAATGGTACTGAGATTGCCGGTGACGAGAAGGCCTGAACGATTTCGAGGATTGAGTTTTCCGGCTCCGGACGCGCAATCAGAAGGTAATATCCCTTCGGCTTCAGCCCCATGCACCTGAGTGGTTCGCTTGGCGCCGCGATGACCTCATCGGCGCCATAAGGGATCGTGGTAATCTTAGCCGCCGAGGTATGCCTCTCGAGATGCCTCGCGATCTCAGGATGATCGGCGATGAGATGATTGGCGAGTCTGGCGCCGGCCCACTCGTTGAACCAGAGCCATGCACGTTGCGCGACCGTCCACTTCTTTCGCTTCCATTCGAGACCATCCATATTCATCGCGTTCTGAACATGTCGCAGCCGGTAAATCAGGTTGAAGACCGCGGTGTTGTATCCGAGGGTCAGGATCACCCCGCCGCTTTCCGCAGCATGCCACGTCGCCTTCCAATCAAATTCGATCGTCCCCAGCGGATGGTCCGCGGCGGGAATGAGGATACGATGCACCCCGTTCCAAACGTCCTCCGTACGGTGCTGATTCGCAGCTATTTGGCAGTAAACGGTGACCCGATGCCCACGACTCGCCAGAAACAAAGACAGATCTTCGGCAAACGTCTCAAATCCCCCGTGCTTGGCCGGTATCCCGCGGCTGCCTAGAATCTTGACATTCATCGCTTCGCTCTAGTAAGAGAAGTCTTGGGGATGGTGAACTGGAAGGCGAGGAGCACGACAGCTTCCCAAATACAAGTGCTCTACATCTTCTGCCGGCAAGGCTCTTTTATCTAATAACTTGAAATGCAGGTCGATCAATGCTGGCCTTTTATCCTGGCAGCATGTTGGCCGGTTTGCACTTAATCTCGCTTCAAGCGCTGTCTGCGCTGGAGAGGTCGTCTGGTTCGCAGCTTTGAGATTTTCATAAGCGATTCCGTGGGTGGTTCTCCCGCGGCGCCTAAAGTACCAGGTTTAACGCTGCGTCCATGATCACCGTTCATAATCACTAGGTGTGATGCTTCAGGAAGTCGTCCACTCGATTTTTCCCAGAGCAGCCGATTGTGTCGTGCAATCAGGTTTTCCGGGAGGAGATCGAACGAGCTGCCACCAGCATGCCCACACCAAGGTTCGGAATCGAGCGCAAATGGCCAGGATGGGGACAATCGAGGGAGCGAAACTGAAAGCGGCGACGGGCGGCTTTGAGGTCGGCGCCAGGACCGCGGCCAGATGGGTGCGCCGCTACCGTCAATGCAGGCGTGCGGTGCTCCGGGTTATCGCTTTCAGGTCAGCGTGGCTCGCCCCGGCAAACGCCGTCCACACTCTCCGGCTGCATGACTGCAACTTCTACCGTCTCCATGCCAGCCTCAACCTCAACACTCCGGCTTCAAGGGCAGCCTTGCATCGGAACACCCTCTTGACACCCTTCAATGCAAAATAGCGTTAAGAAAACATGAAAACATTCAGATTTCTGCGGGGGATCCTCGCTGTGCTGCTCTTCCCAGTTGCCATCTTCGGCGCGCTGGGCATCGGCAGGTCCGACAACTACGACGAGCAATGAGTTACGCACTTCCCCAGGCGAACGCAATCTGAGCATGCTCTGAATCCATCAGAATTCACCCCTTTCCTAATCTCTTCCCATTCAGGCGTGAAATTAAGAACAGTCCCAAATACCGTGACTTGGCGATTTTTGTAATCGTGCCGGCGAATTTGAGCGCCCAGGTCTCCCTTTTGTGCCCCGTCCCGCTTTTCTCATCCAGCGATAACTGGAACTTCTCAGTCTCGGTTTGCGGCCTCGCGCTGCTTCAAAACCTCGATGTTCTGCTGCTCTTTAAACCGGCTCTTCTTCATCCCAGCTCTCTGCTTCACGTTACGAGAGAACTCCCGTTTTCACTGGTTGAGTGTTGCGAAGGCAGTTCAGCGGCGGGCCGGTGCGCGGGAACCTGGTAACCATCCCCTTCATTGTCCGGATGGATGTCCCCAAAGCTAAGCCCGCGTCAGGACCCTGTACAGAATCAGACGTGAGGCCGGCTGTGCGTCGCTTAAGTAGCGCTTCCGGGCGAGAGAGTTCCGCCATAGCTGGACTCTTAAATGTGTGTGCAAAGTTGCGGTGTGCGCTGGGAGAATACTTGAAACTAAAGGACGCGATCCTCGATCAATTCAGGCTTCTGAACAAGTTCTGATTTCTGGGGTAAAAGGATCTTCAGCCAAAACGACGAGTACTCTTCGAACGCTTCGCGCCCATTTAATTTGACCAACTCGCAGCCCTCTATGAACTTTGAGAGTTCTGGCTGCACGATGATGGTCATTGCCATCGCCGTAGTCACGATGGAGGGGTTTAGGTCGCGCAGCCTGCCATTTTCAATGTTGAGCTTCAGGTAGCTCGCAATTGCGGTAAGAAGCGGAGCCAGCAGATGGCAGCACATATCCTGATATCTTCCCCGCATTTCGAGAACTGCAACGCCCGCTAATTGGAGCAATTCCGGTGAAAACGTGGTTATGTCCACCAGCAGGTTGATGATCTTTGGCAGCGCCTCTTCAGGAGCGCGGCCGTCAATTCCCCGGCTGAGCATGTTCAGACGCGATTCCACCGAATCAAAGCTCGCCTGCAGTGCCGCGATGAAGATATCGTCCTTGTGTCTAAAATAACGAAACAGGGTGACTTCGCTGATATCCGCCAGACGCGCGATCTCCCGAGTCCCTGTCTGGTAGTATCCCCGACGGGAGAAGAGCGCTGTTGCCGCGCGTATGATCCGGTCCGGTATCGCCAGACCGTCTTGATTTCGAGTCATTTGGCCTTGCCTGCCAGGCAGGTGACGCAGTATTGCGCACGGCAGGGTGGACGCTCGGGAAGAGCCCACCATCTTGCACACCCGCTGGCTTACGTTTTTACTATTTCCGTGTTCCTGACTGGCTCAACATCCTCGGCGCTTACCTCCAGCGCCGCATGCTGCTTGATCAGGCTGATCGAGAGCACAAAGCGGAGAGAATTCTTCTTGCGCACAAGAGTACCTTCTACTCCCTGCATGGGCCCATGCCTGATCCGCACTCGTTCGCCCAACACAAGTTCGTCGAACGGCTCGAGGCGATTCCTGCATGCGTCAGACCGGAGAAGGTCAATTTCAGCCGCGGGAATCGGAATCGGACCTTGGTTTCCGCCCACGAGCCTCAGGACGCCGGGCGCGCGGAAGACGAGACGCCGCTCTGACTTGCTCACATGGACAAACACGTAGGACGGAAAAAGAGGCTGAATGATCTTCTTTTTCTGACGGTTCTTCCATACATGAGTCGTTTCAAACGTGGGGAGGAAGGATTCTACCTGATAGACATCGAGGTGTCTCACCACCGAGCGCTCGCCCTGCGGCGTCGTGAATGCGGCGTACCATGCACGCTCCTCATCGTTGTCGCAAAACGGGACACCGGACATGGCCGCCATGTGTTCGGTGGAATCACGGATCGAGAAATGCGAGTCCGCCACAGCAGCTCCCAGTGTTCAGGGTCGAAACCTGAGGAAGTTGGCGCTCTGAAGGCTGGAATTGGCCGGTCCGCCTATTTCCTTCCAGGGGAAAAGTGACCGCCATCACAAGGCTTCGCCATTGTGACTTAGCACACTAGCTCAAAAATCAAGCAGAGATAAGTCACCATTTGCCCAAATGCTTGCCGTAGAATTGCCAGCAGTACGGAGCAAGTTGAAGCGTTTTAAAATTAGGAGTATCTTAAGCCTTTACTTCATTTCCGCACATCGCAAAGAGCTGTCAGAGAGCGACAATCGTCGCCAATTAACGCCACGGCGCCGTTCTGGACTGGTTTTTCTCAGAACGCGCCCGACATGAAATGGCTGCTAACGTTTGTAAGTTCTTACTAAAGGGGCGTACGTAAATAACCTTGCGGCGATTGCTTATGGGCCTGTGAATCCGCTTATGGGGCTATGGGGCGCCTGTAGACTGGCGCTATGCTTAATTAACCCCAAAGCACTTTGGATACCGATTCGCCCTACCGGGCCGATCACGCGTGTTTCGAGGCTGTTTCGGTGAACGATTCGTCAGAGGGTGAAGGATCTCGGGGAACCAGGCTGGACAGTTGGAAGGCAATTGCCCAGGGCCTTGGGCGCAGCCCCCGCACTGCGCAGCGTTGGCATGCGGAACTCGGTCTTCCCGTCCACCATCTGGGAGGCGACAGCGGAAGCGTGTTTGCATACTCCGATGAGATCGAGGATTGGTTCCGAAAGCAGCGTGCGAATCCGTCCTTCGAGAAGCCGGCAAAGCCATCGCTGGTCCAGATGCCAGCCAGGCGGATCGACGATGAGCCGAGGGCACGGACTCAGATGCCCGTGTTCGTCGGGTCCTCCGAGAAGTCGAGATCGCGAACGCTGACAGCGGATGCGTACAAGATGTGGACGCTCCTGACAGCAGGCAACCTCCACACCATTGCCCGGTTGTTCCGCGAGGCAATCGATCTGGATCCCGGTAACGCAGAGGCGTTCGCAGGCCTGTCGCATGCACTCATCGCACAGGGCATGATCGGCAACATCAGCCTGAGTTCGGCATACACGGCTGCACAAGCGGCGACCGAAAAGGCTCTGGAGATCGATCCCCACTTGAATGAGGCAATTTGTGCGAAGGCCTGGCTGGATATGATCTGCCATCGGAAATGGGAGAGCGCCGGGATGCTCTTCGGGCGAGTCCTGGTTGATGTTCCTGTAACCACACACGCTCTGGTCGGCCGGGCGCTTCTTTCCATTGCCGAAGCTGACTGTGAGACCGCCTCTGATCTCCTGCTTAGGGCTTCGCAGCAAAACCCGTTGAGCAGTTTGTCGCTGGGCCTTCACAGTTGGAGTGAGTACCTCGCCGTGTCTTACAGCGAGGTCTTGGACCACATCGCCCAAACTCGCCAAAGCGGCAGCTTCGGTCCGCCTATCGGCGCTGTGGAAGCGCTTACCTATGTTCAATGCCTTCCCAGGCATGAAGCGATTGACAGCATCGGCAACCTGATCGTGGAAGATCCCGGAAATTACGTTGCCCGCGGAGCGCTCGGGTACCTGTGGGGTCTCAATGGAAACGAGGGGCAGGCGCGTGGGACGCTGGAACTGCTCGAGAGCCGCCGATCGCACGCCAACGTCACCGCCCATTACGCGATTGCACTCACGCACCTGGGACTGGATGAGACCGAAGAGGCAATCCGGTCGATTGAGCGCTCCTATCAAGCGGGCTCCCTTTGGAGCCTGGGTTTCCACCTGGACCCTGTCCTTCGATCGTTGGCCCAGGAAGCGGCATTCAAGGGTTTTGTAGGCGCATCGTATCCCGTCGTGGGCCGCCGGGCGGCGCCCGGTACCGATCCCTCCTTTTCGAAACGCGGCGCTTTGAACAAGAGATGGACGTCAGGAACTTGTGCGCGGTGATTCTGTCTTTCCATTTCCGCCCGTGATCGTCGAAGCTGTCGGCGATGCTCGGGTAGCGTTCGAACTTGGCCTCGACATCTTCGGGTCGATTATTTACGTACTCATCGGTGAGCAGCTCGACATAAGTGTTCGGGTCGGCCAGGTGCTCAGCCTTGATGCCGAAGTAATTCTCGTACTCGCGGGCAAGCTGGCTCTGGCCCCACCCGTCGTGGTTGCTCGATTCGAAGATGGCCTGGGCCAAGGTCACGCTGGCCGGAACGCCCCACTTCTTCTGCGCGGCCTGCGCCGGCGGAACAACCAATTTCAGGAATGCGTGCTGCTGCGCGTTCATCGCGGCCTCTCCTCCGCGTGAAGGCCGGCGGGGCGCGGAGGTCAGTACGCGCCCACGGATCGGCTGCTCTGGCTCTCCGCGATCCTTTCTGCGACCGCCGGTGTGCGATCGAGAAGTTCGCGGTGCCTCTCACCACGGAGTGAGGTCAGCTTAGGGTGTGCGGATTGTCGGCGCGCGCGAGGCTGCGCAGAAAAGCGAACAGCGCAACTTAGGCGCGATGGACACAGAGAGCGTGACCCCGCTCAGGGGTGAAGCGGCGTCGAGATCACGACGATGAAATAGATAATGGCGTAAATGACCCCGGCCGAGAGGGAGAAGACCCACAACGCGGCGACGACGGTCCAGAAGAGCTTCGAGGGGCTCAGCGCGACCGCGGCCTCCTGGGTGCGGCTACCCGAATGGACGGCCGCAATGATGACCACGATCGCGAGGACGGCTATGCCGACGCCACAAGTTACGGCGACTTCCATATTGCGTCACTTTCTCGGCGACGGCGCGTCGCCGATCCACTTCGTCACTTTGCCCACGATACTCCAATCGTTTTCCTGACACAATCACCCGTCCGGGCTACTCCCGCGATTCGCCAACTCCGCCGTCGCCGCTTCAAGGATGCAGCGCAGAGCGGCGTTGTCGCGCGTCTCCACATCGGCCATGTTCTTCACCACCACGCAATCGTCGCCCGTACGCACGAAAATGTTCTCCACCGTCACATGGCTCGAAGAATCGATATCGATGCCGTCATCTCCATTCCACTCACCCGGATTCAGAATCCTGATGCCGTCGATCCGCGTCCTGTCGGCCTGCCTCAGATGCACAGTCCACTCATGGCTGTTGAAGATCGTAATGCCTTCGATCCGTGCATCCTGTGTTTCCTCCAGAAGAATCGGACTCTGTCCTTCGTTGCCTCCGTTTCCTTTTGCGTTCTCCGACGCATCCAGCACGCCGTGGCCCACGATCGACACATTTCTCGCCCCGCGCGCGCGAATCATCCCCTTCACCCACGCCCCCGCCGCCAGGTACACCGTCTCATCAGACTTGAGTTCGATCAGCCCGGCCTCGTGTATTCCCGGCCCAAAGTAGTGAACCCTGGGTCCGCGCACGTGCACGTCTCCTTCCTCCGCCTTGTACGGGAAAAGATGCACCACCTGCCCCAGGTCGTCGTTGAACTCGACCGTCAGCGGAGTCGCATCCTTGATCGCTACGCGGATATCGCGGTGGTTCGGCCCAATTCCATAAACAACCTGCGCTGACAGCGGCCTCACGTCCACCCATCGCACATCGAAGCCCGCGTGAATCACGATCTCCGAGTGACCGGCCTCCGCAAAAATCGCGAAACTCCCGCTGCGAAATCCATGCAATTCCAGCGGCCGCCCATCCAGCGTCGCCGAGAACACCGGCAGCGGCTCCGGCGGACACTGGAGCCCCGGCGCATCCTGCGCCCGAATAGCCGCACCTGTTCCGCATGCGGCCCACAGCGACAAACTCAAAACCAAACCCGCCCACTCACCAGCAAATCTTCTCCTCACGCACATCTCCAATTCTTGCGGGGATCTCTGCCAACCCAAAGAGTCTATCGCTACTTGTGCCAAAAAGGAGGCAGGATCGCTTGCTCAGAAGCGCCGTAGACCAATTGCCGGCACCATCGTAAGGATGCGTGTGCATGCTTCCATTTGAGAATGTTGCCTGGAGATTGGCTGGGTTGCGATTGCGGGATCCAGCTTCCACTCTGTCGAACAAGGAGGAAGAGCAGCCCTGGACAGGCTGGCCAGCATCGGCGGGAATCGATCGGGGGGTACGGATCGGCCGGCGCTGAGCGTTCTGGCTGAATGCTTTAGTACCGGGGCCGGTTGCGAGCCGGACTCAATGTCCGCACCGCCTCCATGGCATGTTCACACGGTTCCCCGCCGGCCCAACAACACTTAGGTTGTTGTCACTTAGAAGCATAGATCGACGCTACCGCGACCTTCAATCACTCAATGCCCCGGAACAGGATGGGTATGCGAGCCGGAAACCACATGACTCACGGGGCGAATCTTCCCGCCAGCCGCCCAGCCCAGAGCGATAAACCATCCAAACAGCGTCCACCCAAGCAGGATATTCAAAGCTGCGATCCAGCCTCTTGCCGAACAATCCCGGTAGAGCGCTATACCGGTCGGCAGCAGGTACAGTGCCACGAGCCCAATAAATACAATCAAATGCGCTGGCGCTGCCAGTGCCGCATCGTTTGTAGCCAGCCCCACTGCAACCACAATGATTGCAACGGTAACCAGCGCGGCGGCGACAAGGAGCCGAATCAGACTACCCATATGCCACCCCCTCAGAAACGGCTGATAATATATGCCTCTGTTTCCCTGCTGGATGTGCCTTGAATCACAACCTTTGGTTCAACCCCTTCCTCCTGCGTAATCTCCCTCACATCTCCCTTGCTCGCCCGGGCCATCCCCGGTCAACACTCCGCCCGCTCAGCCGTCTAAACTGCTGTCAGAGTATTCAGCAGGAAATCCCTATGAGAATCTCGCCTTATCTCGCTTTTGCTGCTCCCCTTGCCCTCGCCGCCTGCTTGGCTGCGCCTGCACCCGCCCAGACCCCCGCAAGCGATCGCCCCGTGGCCACGCTCAAAGTTCAGGCCAACGAGGTTCTCCTTCCCGTCACCGTCCGCGACAAGCACGGCAACCTCGTCACCAACCTCACCGCTGCCGATTTCACGCTCACTGAAGACAACCGTCCCCAGGTCATCAAGAGCTTCTCCATCCAGAGCAACCTGCCCTTTCTTTGCGGTCTCCTGGTCGACACCAGCCGCAGCGTCTCCGCCGCCATGGACAACGAGCGCGCCGCCGCCGGCAAGTTCGTCGATCTCATGCTTCCCGCCGATCCCAAAAACGCCAAAGAGGGCGACCAGGCATTCCTCATCCACTTCGATCGCGAGGTCGAGCTCCTCGAAGACTTCACCAACGCCCGCGATAAGCTCCACCGCGAGCTCGGCGAGATGGGACCGACCACGGCCGAGCACAACAATCCCCAGGGACCTGAAACCGGCGGCGATAGCAGCAGCGGCGGCTCCGGCGGCAGCCACGGCGGCGGAATACACGGGGGCGGCGGAACGCAACTCTACGACGCCGTCTATCTCGCCTCAGACGAGCTCATGAAGCCCAAAGACGGACGCAAGGCGCTCATCGTCTTCTCCGACGGCGTCGACCGCGGCAGCAAAGAGACCCTCAATGAGGCCATCGATGCCGCCGATCACGCCAACGTCTCCGTCTACACCATCTACTTCAAAGGCGAGCAGGAGCGCAGCGATAGCGGATTTCCTGGAGGAGGCCGTCACGGCGGCATGGGCGGAGGCTGGCCGGGCGGAGGCGGAGGCTATCCCGGCGGCGGTTATCCCGGAGGAGGAGGACAGAGACCCACCCGGCAGGAGCAGGTCGACGGCAAAAAGATCATGGAAGATCTCGCCACGCGCACCGGCGCACGCTGGTTCGAAGCCAAGAAGAAAGACAACCTCGAAGACATCTACAACCAGATCGCCTCGGAGCTCCGCGGCCAGTATCTGCTCAGCTACACGCCCGATCAGGTGGAGAACGACGGCGCGTACCACAAGATCGCGCTCAAGGCGAAGAATGACGATTACATCGTGGTCACCCGCGACGGCTATTACGCGCCCGGCGGCAACTCCAACTAGCCGGCATTTCTTGCCGAGAGCTATGGGATCAGGGCCAGAGTTTCATTGCCGACCGTGAGACTGTGGAGGGGTTGTCTCTAAGTGATTGATTCCATTGCGTCCACAGTTTCACGGCTAAAAAGGGCACCCCTTTTTAGCAAGGCCCGAGGGTCTTCTTCGGATTGGGGCGGTGTCTGGCCGCAGAGATCGAGGAACCGGGAATAGCCGCTGCACCACTCATACAGGGATTATGCGCCGAAGAGGGGAAATAGGATGCAAGACAGCAAGCTCCTTTTCTTCCTGCGAATCCTGCGGCATTCAAAAGAGTTGGAGTTCTCAGCCGCGCTCGATGGGTGGTCCGGCCATTGGGCGAACCGAGCTTCGAGTTCGGGCCGAGGTTGGTCGAGGTTCGTGCGTTCCCACCCTTCGCAGAATACGCGAAGGATGGGGCACCCATTCTTGATGGTTGATTCAGGGGTGGGCCACACGCCGTAGGGGAACTGGGGCCGGATACCAATTCCGGCGCCAGAAACTCATCGCCCGAGGCGCGAAGGCCGTGGTATTCTTCCGTCACTTCCCCGCCGAGGTCAACGTGCATACCCACAAACATCACCACCCTCACCATCACGACCCGCGCGTGCCTTCGCGCCGCGACTTCCTCTCTACCCTGATCCCGGCCGCGTTCTTCGCGCCCTGGGCGCTCGGCCAGCAGCGCCCTCAAACCCCTTCCGAGACTGCGGAGCTTTATCGCCAGGTGTCAGAGCGGTACGAGAACGAGGGGCTCCCGCCATTCAAGGGAATCACCACCAACGGCGACGTTCTTCCGGGTCTTTTTGAGATCAAACCCACGGGTGTTTCAACTGAACCGGTGCGGAACGCGGCCGAGCGCTTCATCGCCACTCTCACGCCGCTGCAGCTTTCCAGAACCATGTACCCGGTCGACGACATCGAATGGCGCAAGTGGATGAACCAGCACTTCTACGCCCGGCAGGGAGTCTGCTTTGCCGAGATGACGCCGGCGCAGCGTGACGCCGCCTTCGGACTGATGAGCACAGCGCTCAGCGCCAAAGGATTTGAGCTCACGCGAAACATCATGCGGCTCAACGAGACCCTGGCCGAGCTGTCGGGCGATCACGATTTCCTGGGCGAGTGGATCTATTTCATTCAGATCTACGGCAAACCCTCCGCAACCGAACCGTGGGGCTGGAAGCTCGAAGGCCATCATGCCATCGTGAATTACTTTGTGCTTGGCGACCAGGTGGTCATGACGCCGCTCTTCATTGGCTCAGAACCGGTGCGCGCCCCTTCGGGCAAATACAAAGGCCTTGAGATTCTCCAGCAGGAGCAGAACGACGGATTGCTGTTGCTCAACTCGTTCTCGCCCGATCAGCGCAACCAGGCCATCCTCAACTTCTCCAAGACCGGCAACAACAACCTGACCGAGGCCTTCAAAGACAACGTGGTCATCGACTACGCAGGGCTGCGGACCAAAGATCTGACGGCCCCGGCGCGGCAAAGCCTCCGCGACCTGATCAACCTGTATGTAAGCAACATGGATGATGGGCACACGCGCGTCAAGATGGATGAAGTGGACCTTCATCTCGATAACACCTGGTTCACCTGGATTGGCGGCGTGCAACCCGACAGCACTTTTTACTACCGCGTGCAAAGCCCGGTCATCCTCATCGAATTCGATCACCAGCGTCCCGCAAATCTCGCTCAATTCGCTGCCGACCCCAACAAGCCAACCCAGCAGCACATTCACTGCGTGGTGCGAACGCCCAATGGGAACGACTACGGAAAAGATCTGCTCAGGCAGCACTACCTGGCGCATCCGCACTCCACGTAACGCGCTGAGGTGAGGGCTGCGAAATGCGGAGTTCTCAGCCGCGCTCGATGAGTGACTCGGGGATTGTGGCGCTCAATGAAGCGCTCAGCGTCCGGTCATCTTCAACATAGCCTCAGGAAGACGGGCGCCTTCGAGCTTCAGCGTGGAAGCTGTTTCGTCGATCTGCTTGATGTCGTTCTCAGTCAGCTCAACGTCCACCGCACCGAGGTTTTCCTCGAGCCGATGCAGCTTAGTGGTTCCCGGGATGGGCACGATCCACGGTTTCTGCGCCAGCAGCCAGGCGAGCGCGACTTGTGCCGGCGTTGCGCCCTTGCGTTCCGCGACGGCCTTGACCAGGTCGACAAGAACCATGTTGGCTTTGCGCGCCTCGGGCGAGAAGCGGGGCACTATGTTCCGGAAGTCGGTTGGGTCGAACTTGGTGTTCTCGTCGATCTTGCCGGTGAGGAACCCGGCGCCAAGCGGGCTGAACGGCACAAATCCGATACCAAGCTCCTCCAGCGTGGGCAGAAGCTCGGCCTCAGGACCACGCCAGAACAGCGAGTATTCGCTTTGTACAGCAGTCACCGGTTGGACCGCGTGCGCGCGGCGAATGGTCTGAACGCCGGCCTCCGACATGCCGAAGTGTTTGACCTTGCCCTGAGCAATCAACTCTTTGACCGCTCCTGCTACGTCCTCGATTGGTACGTCAGGATCGACCCGGTGCTGGTAGAAGAGATCGATGGTTTCGGTCCGCAAGCGCTTTAGGCCAGCCTCCGCCACAGCCTTGATGTGCTCGGGCCGGCTATTGGTCCCGCCGCTGCGCCTGCCAGTCTCTAGGTCGATGTCGAAACCGAACTTCGTGGCAATTACAACCTTGTCGCGAATCGGCTGGAGCGCTTCGCCCACCAGCTCTTCGTTCACGAACGGCCCATAGGCTTCGGCCGTATCGAAGTGCGTTACGCCGCGGTCATAGGCTGCACGGAGCAACTGAATCATCTCGCCCTTGTCGGCCGGCGGGCCATAGCCCGAGCTCATGCTCATGCAGCCGAGGCCCAGTGCTGACACTTCCAACCCGCTTTTTCCCAGGTTTCGTTTTTTCATGATTTTCTCTCCAACTGCAGTGTAGAGAGAAGAGAACGCAGGACGTTATCCCGATTCTGCCGATCTCTTGCCTAATTCTCCTGAGAGCCTGCGTTTGCGCTGCCAGCCCAAGAAACAAACGGGGCGCAGCCGATGGCCGCGCCCCATTTGTTTTTGTCCTTCCTGGTTCTGGCTAGCTGGTGGTGTGGACTCCACCGCTCAGCTTGTCTTCAAGCGCCGCTTGCGCCGCGGCAAGCCGCGCCGTGAGCAGCCGGAAGGGCGAGCACGAAACGTAGTTCAGCCCGATCCGGTGGCAGAACTTGACGCTCTCGGGATCGCCGCCATGCTCACCGCAGATGCCCACCTTGAGGTTGGCCCGCGTGTTGCGTCCCTTGGCCACAGCGCCCTTGACGAGCTGGCCCACGCCTGCCTGATCAAGAGTTGCGAAGGGATCCTGCTTGAAGATGCCGGCCTTGATATACGCAGGCAGGAAGCTGTTGATGTCGTCGCGCGAGATGCCGAAGGTGGTCTGCGTCAGGTCGTTGGTCCCGAAGCTGAAGAACTCCGCCTCTTCTGCGATCTGGTCCGCGGTAAGGGCCGCGCGCGGCAGCTCAATCATGGTTCCCACCATGTAGTCCACCTTTGCGCCCTTTTCCTTGAAGATCTGCTCAGCGATGCTGCGCACAATCGCCGTCTGGTTGCGCATCTCCTCGATTGAGCCCACCAGCGGGATCATGATCTCGGGATGCGGTTCGCCGCCCTTGGCCTTGACCGCGACCGCGGCCTCGATAATGGCCCGCACCTGCATTTCGGTGATCTCGGGGAACTTGATGCCCAGGCGGCATCCGCGCAGGCCCAGCATCGGGTTCTGCTCATGCAGCTCTTCAACGCGCGCCAGCAGCGTGCGCAGCTCCTTGAGCTTGGGCGAACGCGGCTTGGTGTCGACGAGGTGCTGGATTTGCACCAGCAGGTCCTCGCGCTTGGGCAGGAACTCGTGCAGCGGAGGATCGATGGTGCGGATGGTGACGGGAAGCGATCCCATGGCCTTGAACAGGCCCACAAAGTCGGCCCGCTGCATGGGCAGCAGCTTTTTGAGAGCAGCCCGGCGGTCCTTCTCGTTATCGGCCAGAATCATGGAGCGCATGTGCTCGATGCGGTCCTCTGCAAAGAACATGTGCTCGGTGCGGCAAAGTCCGATGCCCTCGGCGCCGAACAGCATCGCCTGTTTGGCGTCGCGCGGAATGTCGGCATTGGCGCGAATCTTGAGCTTGCGAACCGGGTCGACCCAGCTCATGAACTTGACCAGGTCCGGATCGTCCGGCTGCGCGTCGAGCGTCTTGAGCCTGCCGGCAATTACGCGGCCGGTGGTGCCGTCGAGCGAAATGTAATCGCCCTGCCTGAAGGTCTTGCCCTTGACGCGCAGTTCCTTCTTCGCTTCGTCGACCACGCAGTCGCCCGCGCCGGCCACGCAGCACTTGCCCATGCCGCGCGTAACCACTGCGGCGTGCGACGTCATGCCGCCGCGCGAGGTCAGAATGCCGTCAGCCACTTCCATGCCGGCAATGTCCTCCGGCGTGGTTTCGCCACGCACCAGGATGATCGACTTGTACGCTCCGTTCTGGTGTTGCTTGACCGCTTCCTCGGCTGTGAACACAATCTGCCCCACAGCCGCGCCCGGCGACGCCGGCAACCCGGTGGCAAGCACTTCAATCTTCTCGCCCTTCTCAACCAGCCGCGGAACCAGGAAATCGTAAAGCTGATTCGGCTCCACGCGGTGAATGGCTTCGTCCTGCGTGATGAGGCCTTCGCGCACCATGTCGATGGCCACGCGCACCGCGGCCAGACCGGTCCGCTTGCCGTTGCGCGTCTGCAGCATGTAGAGTTTGCCATCCTGGATGGTGAACTCAAAGTCCTGCATGTCGCGGTAGTGCTTTTCCATGCGGCGGGTAATGTCTTTGAGCTGCTCGTAGACCTTGGGCATGGCCTTTTCGAGCTCGCTGATCGACAACGGAGTGCGCACGCCGGAAACCACGTCTTCGCCCTGCGCGTTCATCAGGTACTCGCCGAAGAACATGTGCTCGCCGGTTGCGGGATTGCGCGTAAAGCCCACGCCCGTGCCCGAGTTCTCGCCCAGGTTGCCGAACACCATGGCCTGCACGTTGACCGCTGTGCCGAGCCAGTCGTCGATGTTGTTGATGCGCCGATAGGTCTTGGCGCGTTCGTTCTGCCAGCTGCGGAACACGGCATTGCGCGCCTCGGTGAGCTGATCGAGCGGATCCTGCGGGAAATCCTTCCCGGTGTCCTTCTTCACCAGCTTCTTGTACTCGACAATGATTTCCTTGAGGGCGTCGGGCTGCAGCTCGTAGTCGAATTTGACCTTCTTTTTGGCCTTTACGCCGTCGAAGATGTGCTCGAACTTCTTCTTCGGCACATCCAGAACCACGTCACCGAACATCTGGATGAGGCGGCGATAAGAATCGTATGCAAAGCGGGGATTATTGCTGCGCTTGGCCAGCGCTTCAACAGCCTTGTCGTTCAGGCCCAGGTTCAGAATCGTGTCCATCATGCCGGGCATTGAGAACTTGGCGCCCGAGCGCACGCTCACCAGCAGTGGATTCTCGCCCGCTCCCAGCTTCTGGCCCTGCAGTTTTTCGAGCCTCGCCAGCGCCTGCAGCATCTCGATGTCGATCTTCGGGCTGACCGCGCCGCGCATGTACTCGCGGCAGGCCTCGGTCTGGATGGTGAATCCGGGAGGCACCGGCAATCCGGCATTGGTCATCTCGGCCAGGCCGGCGCCTTTGCCGCCCAGCACATCCTTCATCTTTCCGTTGCCGTCGGCATGGCCGTCGCCAAAGAAAAACACATACTTGGTTTCAGTTTTAGTTGAGCCTGCCTTGCTGGCCGGCGCCTGTTCCAAAACGCCCTGCGTCATGGATAAAGCCTCCATCTCTTGATTTGCGCTGGGGCGGTTCGATTTGCAGGGATTGCGAACAGAGGCTCAACGGTTCCTTTTGAAAGGGTATTTCTGAGCGTGCGTGCAGCATCCAGACATCGGACTGCGCCGCCATGCGGCATGTCGTCACAAATACGAATAGCGTCTCAAGTATACGATTGCCTGTGCATTTCGTCACATCCGCGCGTTAAATCTCGCTGCATGTAATAACGAAAGTGCGCGACACGTCGTCATTTGAGGCAGTTTCTCGCCGGCGGCGAGCCGCCCTGCGGACGCAATCACGTCGTAATCTGCCACGCGCAGATGGAAGGAAATTCCAATCCCGCATCGCGGGAACTTACTTGAGGCCCTTGCGAAAGCTCGCGATGTCTTCTTCAAGCGCCTTCCTCATATCGAAGGGCGCTTTGGGATCAGATTGATCGACGATGTTGTAGATCCGCCATTGGCCGCGTTCAGGAACCAGGGTGATTTCAAGGCTTCGAAATGAGTCCTTCGTCCGGTCTTTGGGGGCGAATAGCGAAAATGAAACTTTCGCTTGCGCGCGCTGGGGGCTTTCTGCCTTCACGTCGATCTTCAGATCCCATATTCCATCCCAGTCCTGACAACCGCAAATCGGATCGAAATCAATCGCGGGAACATTGTCAGGACCGTTCGCCTTTATATCGGCATGAATGAGAGCGACCAAAGTGGAATGGTAATAGGTGCTTGCCTTGGGACCTGTAAAATCGATCCCCTTGCCGCCATTTTCATAAAGCCGGTATGCGGATTGGAGGAATATTTTCGCCGAAGCCGCATCCTGCGCCGCGGCGGGAATCGGCGGCGCGGCGAGCACGATCAACAATGCAATTGCAAAATGCAGCCTGGCTTGCACAAAGTCCACTTTCAAGGCGGGAGTGAGTCGATTCTACGCTTTACTCCTCCTGAGCGAAGGTCGCCGCGGCGAGCGGAGTCGAAGGACCTGCTTCTTGATCTCGTAAGCGCCAGCCTCCGAAATCTACGCCGCCGACAGCTCCATCCCCAGCGCCGTTCCCCGCGCGTTCTCAGCCGTCTGCGCCATCAGCACGCGGTCAATGCCCACAATCGACATAATCTCGAGCACATGCGGCCTCGGGTTCAGGACCGTGAACCGCCGTCCCGCCTGCATCGCATCGCAATACAGCCGGATCAGCGCCGCAATTCCGGCCGCGTCAATCCGCTCCACCAGGCTCAGGTCGAGCTCGGTGGAATGCATCCGGACAATCGGCTCAAGCTGCTCCAGAAACTTCTCTTCCTGCCCACGGACGATTTCGGTCGTCTCGCTGGCAACCCTCACAGTTGTGTTCAACCGAAGCTTGTTCATATCTACCTCCCTTGCGCGGTTGCCTCCGCGCCCCTGGGCATCCCGAGTTTCTCGTTCCTGCCCGCTTGCCTGTTCTTGTTGCACACCCGGGGCCAAACTGCCCTGGGGGGCGATATCCTTGAAAATGCAAGGGGAAAATCGTGCCTTGCCAAAATCCTGAGGACGCCGGCCTGTGCGTTTTCGATTCCGGCGTTCGCAAATGAACAGCAATCAGGTATACGCAGCGGGCATTCGGCAGGTTCCGTGTCGCATTTGCATCCAATTCCGCCCATGAACCCCTCCGGCGATGCTCCCGTGACTCTGGAACGTGGCCGCGCCCGCGCATTCGCCCTCGAGGCCGGATTCACTGAGGCCGGCCTCGTCAGCCTGCCCTACCCTGAAACCGAACGCGACGCATCCCGCTTTTCCGGCTGGATCGGCGCCGGCCGCGCCGCAACCATGCGCTACCTGGAACGCGTGGCTGAAGATGGCCGCCTCATCCGCGCCCGCGTCGAAACGCCGTTTCCATGGGCCCGCTCGGCGATCGTCTCTTTCTCAAGCTACGCTTCAACCTCGGAGCCTCTATCCACTACAACGCCTGAGCAGGAAGGTTCGTTAACCGGAAGCGCCAACTCGCCTCTGCACTCGTCCAAAGAGTCAAACCCACGGAGTGGGCGGAGTGGCTGGGTGGCGCGGTATGCGTGGTCCAGCCGTGTCGACTCTTCGGGCAAGCGGGTGCCGAGTGACTACCACAAGGTGCTGTTGAGGCGCCTCAAGACACTCGAATCCCGACTGCATTACGAGTTCGGCGAATTCAAGTCCCGCGCCTACGTTGACACCGGCCCGGTAGTCGAGCGCTCGCTGGCCGTCGCCGCGGGCCTTGGCTGGACCGGCAAAAACACCTGCCTCATCCATCCCAAGCTCGGCTCCTTCGGGTTTCTGGCGGTTTTGCTGACGTCCCTCGAATCTGCTCCAAAGAGTCAAAGAGCGGAGCTCCCGGATTGGTGCGGATCGTGTACGCGCTGCATCGAGGCCTGTCCCACCAACGCGCTCGACCACCCCTACCAGATGGATGCCAATCGCTGCATCGCCTATCTCACCATTGAGCACAAGGGGCCCATCGACGAATCGCTCATGCCCGGCATCGGCCGCCAGGTCTTCGGCTGTGACATCTGCCAGGACGTCTGCCCGTGGAATGCGAAATCACGCCGCAGCGGCCCCATCGCAGTCGACCCCGACCTCTCGCCCCGCCCCGAGCTGATCAATCCCTCGCTCGACTGGCTGGCGTCGCTTGACGAACAATCCTTCGAACAACTCTTCAACGGCTCGCCCGTCCGCCACACCGGGTTCAACGGATTTCGCCGCAACATCGCCGTCGCCATGGGCAACAGCGGTGTTGCACGCTTCATCCCGCAGATCGCTGCCTGGGCTGACGCAGCCGACGAAGGTCTGCGCTCCGCCGCGCGCTGGGCGCTAACTCGCCTGAATCGGCACGATCCGGCCAACTGAACTCCGCAACGCCTTCCCGCGTCACCAAATACAGGCGCGTACCGACATGCAGGCGAGATTCCCGTCTAAAGGACTATCCTGAAGAGGACAAATCCTCTTTAGCGTTTGAGTGTAAATCGCACGCCGGCCTCGTCCCGCCCACCCAAAAAGGATCGAATCAGTGGCTGAAGTACTTCAACCCGTTGCCGGCTCGTCTGAGATTCAGACCGCCGGCGTAGTTGACGTCTCCGAATCCGCTCGCAAGTCCAAGTGGTATCGCTGGCGTCGCGACGGCAAGGCCCTCATCGTTTATCTTCTCGACAGCGAAGTTCACACCTTCGCCTTCAGCGTTGCGGCTAACGCCATTCTCTCCTTTATCCCGTTTGTGGTGCTGCTGTACACGCTGGCGCTGTCAGTCTTTCACTCCCAGGCCATGGTCAGCGTGGTCAACGACATGGTGAACTACTTCCTCCCCTCGGCAACCAAAGAGCCAAACTGGATCGTCCACTACATCCTTAAGGATGCTGTGATGCCCATGGTGAACCACAAGGGCACGCAGCTCTTCTCCCTGGTCATGATCCTCATCTCCTGCACCGGCATCTTTCTGCCGCTTGAGGTTGCGCTCAACCAGGCATGGGGAGTGACCAAGAGCCGCAACTACCTGATGAACCAGTTGGTCGCCTTCTGTCTGGCTATTCTCATGGTCGCTCTCGGCATGGCCAGCGTGGTCTTGAACGCGGTTGCCGATCAGGCCCTCACCCTGGTCTTTTTTCACCACGTCGACAACTTCGCTTTCCAGGGCTTAAGTTCTCTTATCCTCGCCATCACCACCGGCGTCGCCATCGTCGTTTTCCTTTTCGCGATTTACTGGCTGCTGCCCAACCGGCGGATACACCCACGATCCATCGTGCGCACGGCCGTTATCACCGGCATTGTCTGGCTGGCGGCCCGGTACATCTTTGTCGTTGTGCTTCCGCACCTCGACCTTGAGTCGCTTTATGGCCCCTTCTTTATCTCGGTAGGATTGATCTTCTGGGCCTACGTCTCCGGCTTGATTCTCTTCGCAGGCGCGCAGTTCAGCGTGGCGCGCATGGGGGACAGGAAAAGCTGATCGTTCGCTGACTTGCCAACTCGCCGTCTCGCTCACTCCACCTTGAACGCCTTCACCACGATCGCGCTCGGATTCCGTCCCGCCGGCAGCATCGTGAATAGCGACCGCGTCGCAGTGCGCACCACAGCCACTTCGTCCGACCGCGAATCCACCACAAACAGCAGGTGTCCCGCGCCTGAGAACGCCATCGCCGTCGGCCCATCGCCCACATGCAGCGACCCGATCCGCTTTCCATCGTCAATCGAGTACACCGTCACGTCCGGCGAGTGCAGGTTCGCCTCGTACAGGAGCACATTGTCGCGCGACACCAGCCCCATCACCGGGTCTTCGCCGATCATGTAGGTGTCGCCCACCTCGTCGGTGGTCGCGTAGATCTCCGATACCGAATCGGACAGCGAGTTCGAAACAAACACCTCGCCGCCATCCGGCTTCAGCGCCAGATGCACCGGCGCGCGTCCCACATCCATCAGCGCCTCTAGTCTGTCCGGCGTCGCCGGCTGCGCATCGGGCCTGGCCAGCGCGATTGCCATTACCTGGCGCCCGCCAGAGCACGCGACAAACGCCTTCGACGAATCGGGCAGGATCACCGGGCTCACCGCGCCCGGGCATCCCTCCACCACGGCCCGCAGCTTTCCCGTCCCGGCGTCAATCAGCGTCACCGAATCGCCGCCCCAGTTCGCCACCACCAGCGTCTTGCCGTCTGGCGAAAGGCTCGCGGCATCCGGCTCTTCGCCCACGCCAATCTGCGCCACAGCGCGCCTGGCCTCAAGATCGACCACCGATACCGAGTTCGATCCGCGATTCGCCACATAGGCCAGCTTGCCCCTGGCATCCACATCGATCGAATCTGGATCGCGCCCCACCGGTATCGTCGCCACCACCGCATTGTGCTCGCAGTCGATCACTGAGATGGAACCCTGCCCGCCCGGCACTCCCGCGTTCAGAACATAAACCTCGTTCCGCGCCGGGCTTGCCGCAACCGCAACCGGGTTCGGTCCCACCGGCAGCTCGCGGTCCAAACGCACGTTCACCACGTCGAGGACAGTCACCGTGGCGCTGCCCTGGTTGGTCACGTAAGCATATTCACGATAATTTGCGGGGTATTGCGGAAAGTCATGCGGCTGGCAGGCGGTGAGGGCCAGCAGGCTGAGGGCGAAAAAGTGGGCTGGCGCGGCTATCCTCGGGTTCATGGCGTTCGAGCGGCTTTCCAATTCGGTGCCCCTGCCTTCATCATGGCGTTCGCGGGGCTGTCCTATGATGAGTGCCGCGCCACAATCGAGCCATAACATTCGTAGGTGTTCTCGATCCGCTTGATCTTTTCCCAAAGTGGCGCCATTTGGAGGCGACAGAATATCAAGCGCTCGCGTTCGCTCAGCGACGGCCAATCGGTCTGCAAGAACTCAAGGACATTTCTTGACAGTCGGCCAAACATCTCCCATTGCTGTCTCACCCCGTCCCGGTCGAAAGAGTACGTGCCAAGAAACTCGTCGATATGGCGCTCTCCATAGGAGAAGAGGGGAAACGCCTTCCTCATGCTGCTCAAGACACCGGCGAACGAAACCATGCTAGCCAACCCTCCAGCCCAATTATAGCGACTCCACCATTGCTTTTAGACTGCCCCTCGTCTCGCCGCGGATTTCGCAGATTCGCACACGGACATCCAAATGCGACTGCAACACATCCTCGGAGTGGTAATAGAATGCTGAGCATGATTTCCTTCTTGCTGTTGATCCTCTACTCCCTCAACCTCGCATATCTGGATGTCTGGGTGAACAGGACGGTCCGAAGGTGTTCTTATTGCTCCGATGCCGACCTCGCAACGAATTCCACATCGCCATCATTGCCGTCGGTATTAATCTTGCTCGTCATGCCACTGCACTTTTTCGCGCTGACGTTTTGGGGGTTCACAGAGAACCCCTACCGTGGCCGAGGAGGGCCTTGGGTTCGACCTGGGGATGATCTAGCAATTTTGGTCGCTCTGTTAATCGGCTTCTGCTTGGCATCGCAAGGCTATTTCCTCTACCAGCTAGGAAAGCTCTCTGGGATTCAAGAGCGGCGGAAATTGGCGATTGATGAGGAAAATAGAAGGAAACAGAGGGAAGAGTTCATCAATCAATATCGAGCACAGCCTTAGCCGACCGGCACGCTCACTCGAATTCCGCGTGTCAAGGTACGCCCCACCACCGGGGCAATCTGCTCAAGCTCGTTCATCATTCCGGCAAACTGCTCGGGATAAATCGACTGCGGCCCGTCACTCAGCGCCGCCTCAGGATGGTTGTGCACCTCCACCATCACGCCGTCGGCGCCCGCGGCCACCGCGGCCCTGGCCATCGGCAGCACGCTGTCGCGCCGTCCCGTCCCGTGGCTCGGGTCAATCAAAATCGGCAGATGGCTTACCTTCTTCAGCGCGGGAATAATGCTCAGGTCCAGCGTGTTCCGCGCGTGGTCGGCAAACGTCCTCACCCCGCGCTCACACAAAATTACCTGGTAGTTCCCTTCGCTCATCACGTACTCGGCGGCCATCAGAAACTCATCCAGCGTCGCGCTCAATCCGCGCTTCACCATCACCGGCTTGCGCAGCCGTCCCGCCTTCTTCAGCAGCGAAAAGTTCTGCATGTTGCGCGCGCCAATCTGGATCACATCGGCCCACTCGGCCACCTGCTCCAGCGACTCCGAATCCAGCGCCTCGGTCACGATGCGCAGCCCGAACCGCTCTCTGATCTCGGCCATGATGCGCAGCGCCTCAATCCCCAGCCCCTGGAACGCATACGGTGAGGTCCTCGGCTTGTACGCTCCTCCGCGAAAGAATTGCGCCCCCGCCGCCGCAACCTGTCCGGCAATGGCAAACGCCTGCTCGCGGCTTTCAATCGAGCACGGGCCGGCCACCACGGCCAGTTCCTTGCCGCCGATTGCCGCATCTGTCCCCGCGAAGCGGACAACAGTGTCCTCTTCCTTCACATCGCGGCTGGCCAATTTGTAGGCTTTTGTAACGCGAATCACTTCAGAAACACCGGGCAGCGACTCGAGATTGCCCCGCTCCACCTCGCCCTTGTTTCCGGTAATTCCAATCGCCGTACGCTCTGCGCCGGGCAGGGGATGCGCTCGGAACCCCAACCCCTCAATCGCTGCGCAGACCGTCTGGATTTGCTCCGGCGTCGCCTGCGCCTTCATCACTACCAGCATGACGCCCCCTGGAACCCTCAGTCTACGCGTCTTTCAGCACGAAGGGCAATTGGTATCAGGGGCTTGGGGGGGTGGGATTTGAAGGTCAGGGCTAAGGCAGGCCAATGGGCCGTCGAAGTATATGCCCACGCATTTTGTGGGGGAACGCCTCAGCCGCGCAGCCTGCCCCAGGGCCTGTCAACGGGCCCTAGCGCGTGAGGATGAGCCGATCGATCGTATCGTCCACCTGGTGCTCCAACGCGCTTGCCTGCTGCTGCTTGTTCGCCGAGGCCAGCATCAGCGTCAGCTTCTTTGCCTCCCGGCCCGTCGAAACGGATTGAGGATCACGAACCGGAAGAACCATGGAGCCCTCACCCGAACGGGTATGCCGTCCAGCCGGACCGTGCGCAAGCGCGAGTTCTCGCCTGGGTTTGACGGTGTATCGTACTGCCACAATGGCCGGAGCAGCCATTGCCACAACAAAAATCATAGCTATCAACATCGGGGGCACTGCATTTCACTCCTGGGAGGGACAGCCTGCGGCCATCCACGCTGTCATCATGTCTCGTTTTCAGATACTTCTCCATCCCACAAACACCCTAAGCCCCTGAATTCAAGTGTTATATGACCTTGCAACGAAGGTAACGTTCACCCAACGCCGCGAGCGCGGCTGGCGGGTGTCGCCGGGGAGGGATCTCCTGGTGCGTCTAATTTAATTGACTGAAAATGAAAGGCTTGCCTTCAGCGCTGACTCGCCAGCTTGCCAACTCCGCTAACGTGCGCCACACCCCAAGCCAATACGCGCTCAAGCGCGGCTAACTCCGTCGGCAGTCCCTTAGTCCCTAGTCCCTTAGCCCCTGCTTTTTTTGCACCCGCCACCGGTAGCCCAGCCATGCCAGGTAGCTCAACTGAATGGCCCAGGTCACCACGTACGCCGCAACCCGGAACTGATGATCGAGAATCGCCGCTTGATCCATTCCTATGCCTCCAGCGCCGCCTGCGCCTCTGCCGCGGCAATCCTCTGGTGCTGCCGCTCAAGTACGAACCTCAAGATCAGGATGAACATTCCCCACGCGAACCACGCGCCCATGTTCCAGAAAAACGCCGGCAACATCGAAGGATCCATCCCCGACCCCTGCGACCCGCCGAACACCGGCGCCGGATGCTGCGTCCGCCACCATCGGTTCGACATGTACACAATCGGCACGTCCAGCGCGCCAAAGATTCCCAGCACCGCGGCCAGCGTCTGCATCTGCGGCCCGGCGGCAAACCGCCGCAGCAGCAGGTAGCTCACATAGATCAGCCACAACACCAGCGTCGTCGTCAGCCGCGCATCCCACGTCCACCAGATGCCCCACGCCCGCCGGCCCCAGATCGGCCCGGTAATCAGCACAACGGTGCAGAACACCACGCCCACCTCGGCCCCGGACAGCGCCCACGCATCGGCTATCTGCGCCTTAACCGGTGCATTCTGCCGGTACGCCAGGTACCCGATCGACCCCGCAAGCGAAATGGCGAAAAACACAAACGCAACCGCCGCCGACGGCACGTGGTAGTAGATGATCCTGAAGATCTCGCCCTGCATCGCGTCGTTGGGCGCAACGTAAACCGCCTGGTAATACCCCCAGATCATCAACAGGATCGTGATCCCGGCGTACACCCCAATCAGTAGTTTCTTCATGTTGAGTCCCGTGCTTCCAGTGTACGATGGCCGCAACCAGCCTCGCCTCAACCCAATTGTTTACCCGCCGGCTCCCTCGCGTTAGCGAATATTGAAGCTGTAAACCACGCTGTAGGAAAACATCGGATACACAACCACCAGGCCCACGTCTCTGCGCCATTTCGCGAGCTGGGCCTGCAGCGCAGAATTGAATTCCATCGCAACAGGATTCGTCGAATTACTGATGTCGCTGCAATTCTTCTGCGCCTTGTCGGTGCAAACCCACCCGCTGGTTGTCACGTTTGCCGTCGGCGCGCCCATGAATACCACTCCGAACTCCGCTGGAAACGACCAGTGCCGTTCGGAGCGCGGCACAAATTTGCCAAACCCTCCGGCCGCCGTGAACGCGATCGGCCGCGGATGGAGCCCCAGAGTGCCCGATCCCGACAGCTGCGTCGCGCCCGTGGCAGTGTTCGATGACGCGGAGTAAAACGTCTTCCCATCGATCGTGACACTGGTCCCCCCGGCGACCAACGCATTCGCTGTAAACTGGTTGCCGTTGTAAAGCATCACGCCGGGACTCAGCCGCCACACGCTGTTGAACGGGTACCAGTCAAGCGAGGCGGCCATCGAAGCCAGATGAAGGTTAGCTGACGCCTGAACACCTTCCACCTCGAATTGCCTGCTTGTGTAGCTGAAGTAGTTCCCCATCAGCCGCGCGTCGAAGTAATCGGAAAGAACGGTGGTTCCATTGATCCCGATCCCCAGCGGCGAGACGTTGGCCCCAATCCCAATCCGCGAGAAAGGATCCTGGTGCGAGGTGCCCGCGGGAGCCACGTTCGATCTCTCTTTGCCGCCGCCCATCGGCATCGCCGCCGAAGTCGCACCCGCCGAAGGTGGATTCGCCGCAGGCGCACCCGCGAAACTCTCAACCGGTGCGCAAGGCTCCTCCACAGGACCGGAGCTCACGGCGCAGGACTGGCCTCGCGCGCCTCCGCTCCCCGCAATCACGCACACTGCCAGCACACTCAAAACCGCAACCAAACGGCCTGACGCGAACATGAGATCTCCTCTCGGGGAAAAGCCCCCTAACCGGCACGTCCTGTCGAGGCTGCAGAAATGGAATCAGCGCCCCGTTTGATCGTGTCAAGGAACCCCTTCCGTTCCGTCGCACTCAAGAGTGCCCCAGGCGCATCGAAAAAACCGCTTGATGCCCTGAAAAGTTATTCCGGCAAAAGCAGCAGAGCCGGGGTCAATTCCCGGCCCGCGCATGGCCGAGGTGATAGCTGAGGCCCGCGTTGTAGTTCATCTCGTCAAGGCCCGGATTGCTGGGCACAACAAAGCCATTGGACTGGTGGAAGACGCCAAACCCGGCGCGGAAGTCAACGCGGTCACTGAGGCGGAATTGAATGCCGATGCTCTGATCCAGGCTGAAGTTTTCGTAAGCGGCGTCCTGAGAGAAACTTTTCTTGGTGTACCCCGTCATGCCGAGCTTCACATTGTAATAAGGCTTAAAGTGCGTTCCGTCGCGCCAAAGCAGGCGCATGCCGAGCGGCGAAATGCCCAGCCCGGGGACGGTTTCCAGCGTTGTGCTGCGCCGATTGCCCCAGATATCCGTCTTGCTGGGCTGGCGCAGAATCAGCACCGGCAGAATCTCGGCCGAATAATCCACGCGCGCCCCGATAAAATTGCCCCAGGAATGGCGGTCGTATTCAATGCCGCCGCTGGAAAGATCGCTCCACCACGAGTTGGCGAGAATATGGAAGTGACCGAGCGAATTCTGGCCCTCGAAGATGAGTTCGCTCTCGACCGGCGTCCTCGACGAGCTCTCCGGGGCCGGCCGCAGGGCCGATCCCAGCCGCGGCATCCAGACCATCCCCACCGAAAAGCGCCCAAAGTAGTTGGGGATGCCGTCGACATGATACGGCCGGCCACTTGGAAGCGGCTCGATGGGCACAAAACCCGAGTGCTGCACTCCGCCCTCGACACGAAGCGCCGCGTGACGGCTGATCGGCGTGTCGATCCCTCCTCCAAGAAACTCGGCCAGGGACGCAATCGTGCCGGTATTCCCGTTCTTGTATCCGGTGGCGTTAGCTTTGTACCAGGTGCCGTTCAGTCCACCTTCGCCCACAAGCGCCTCGGCAAAGAATCGCTCGCGGTGAATCGTCGCCTCGTACTGCCCGCCGCCCATGATGAAAAAACCGTGCTGCGGATCGCCCGCATTCGTCCCCCGGTACATCGAGTAATCCATCTTGAAGCGCAGATGATGCCATGGCTGAAAGACCACGCCGCCATTCCACCCGTTCAATGCGTTCTGCGAACCCGGCACTCCATTAAAGCTGTTGGAGAGCCGCGAATACCCGCCATAGATCTGGATCGGAGGAGAGGTCTGTTGCTGCGCAGCCCCATCGGCCGCACAACTCAAAAGCGCAACGAGCAGGAAAAGTCGAGCCAGGATCTTTTTATATCTTTGCTGGTAAAAAGCTGGTGCGCCGATTGGAGCCATCAGGCTTCGTCTCCCGGGAAGCGAGATTTGGGTCAAACGTGCGACGATTATCCCACAACCAAAGAACATCGTCATAAAGCCGGGTACCCCTCCTAAGCGGAGGTCGCCGTAGCGACCGTAGCCGAAGGACCTGCATCTTGATTCCATCGCGCCGAACCCGGGAGACCACCAGTCTCACCCCGCCACGACCCCGGGCGCTCTGGACCCTGCCCTGAGGTTGCCGAATGAGGTTCGGCGTCCGCCGTGGCGGATTCTTGCGCCTAACCTGGGAAACCACGAGCCCCACCCCGCCAACGTGCGCATCAGCGCACGCTAACTCGCTACCACGCGCGAAACGCGTCCAACCCGCTGATTCGCCGACCCGAGGGTGCCCCCGGGGCCATGTATCAGGGCACGGCTTCGGTCGTGCCAACAAAGCCATTAAATTGAGCGGGGCTTCGCAGGTTGCGGAAAAACTCGCCCCTCGACTGTTTTGTAACAAGGGCACGGCTTTAGCCGGGCCGATAAAGCGAGCAAAATGAGTTGGGGCTTCAGCCCCTGAGGGATGTTTTTTCCACGTTGAGCCGCGCTTGATGAGTTTTTCCGCAACCTGTTTAGCCCCTGAGGGATGAATCAAGCGATCTTCATTCGGCGACATGCCTTTTCCCGCAGCCTCTTCAGCCCCTGCGGGATGCTTCGCGCGACATTCCTTCGGCGACAGGCCTTTTTCCGCAACCTGTTCAGCCCCTGCTGCCTCTCGCGCGCGCAGGTCCACTCTTTCACCAAGCTGCTTACCCGTGCCGTAAAGATTAGGAAAATCTTCGCGGGCTTTACCCTGCCAGGGACGGCAATGCAAGTTCAGAACACCGAGCGGCTGCCCCAGGGTGACGTAAATTCGATTGTGTAAAAGGCAGGAGGGTGTAAGTTGGCTTTGGCCTGACGAGCTAAAGCCGATTCCGAAAAGGAGACTTACACCCCATGGCGAAGATTATCTCGATTGACGAGCATTTCCAACACTTTCTCAGTGATTTGAAGGAGAGCTTCTGGGGCGACCTGGAAGCCAAGACGCGGCTGGCCTGGAAGCATTTTCTGGAGGCGGAGTCGGAGCGGATGCGCAATCTGTACATGGGCTACGAGTCGTACGAACGCGGCCCCAGGGTGGCGGCGGGCTATCGCAACGGCTATTACGAGCGGGACTTTGTGACCCGCTTCGGCACCCTGCGGCTGCGCATAGCGCGCACCCGGGACAAGGGTTTCCTTCCCGCCGGATTGGACAAGTTCCAGCGCCGGGCGCCGGAGGTGGCGCTGCTGATTCGCGAGGCCTTTCTGCGCGGCATTTCCACGCGTCAGGTGGGCCGTGTGGTGGCCACGCTGACGGGCGAGACGGTCAGCGCGCAGACGGTCTCCAACCTGGCTCGCGATCTGGACCATGCCGTCCGGCAGTTTCATCAGGCCAAGCTGAACGACGAGTGGGCCTATCTATTCCTGGACGGGGTAAATCTCAAGGTGCGCCGGCCCGCAGGACGGCAGTGCGTGCAGATGCTGGTGGCCTACGGTGTGCGCCAGGACGGCACTCGGCAACTGCTCGGCTTTCTGCGCACCAAAGGTGAGGGCCAGGCCCACTGGGAGGCGCTGCTCAACGATCTCTACCGGCGCGGCCTGAGGGGCGACAAGCTGCTGCTGGTCGTCACCGACGGATGTCCCGGGTTGGCGGCGGCCATCCAAACCGTGTACCCGCGCGCGACCCACCAGCGCTGCTGGGTGCACAAGATGCGCAACATCCTGGAGAAGGTGCGCAAGCGCGACTACGACGCCGTCAAGGTCGACGCCCAGGCCATTTATCTGGCCAAAGGCCGCCGTCAGGCAGAGGCTGCCGCGCGCGCCTTCTGCCGTCGCTGGCGGAGCGAATATTCCTCCGTGGTCAGGCAACTGGAGCGCGATCTGCCCGAGCTGCTCGCTTTCTTCGCTTTTCCCAAGCATCTCTGGCGCAAGCTGCGCACCACCAACATCATCGAACGTTGCTTCGTCGAAGTTCGCCGAAGAACCCGGCCCATGGTCTGCTTCGTCAACGTGCAATCCGTGGACCGCATCATCTACTCCATCTTCCAGAGATTCAACCTGGAATGGAAAAATCGCACCCTCCGCGTTTTTACACAAGCGGCTTGACGTCACCCTGCCCCAGGCAGTGGTTGGGAAACCGGTCGAGCTTATGCTAAACTCATCAAGGTGCGGAGGCGATTTTGCCCCGCAGAACTCGCGCGCAAAGCAAGGCTGCCGCGCGGTTCGCCGCCATCCTTCTGGACGCGTAGCTCAACTGGCAGAGCATTCGGCTCTTAACCGACAGGTTGTAGGTTCGATTCCTACCGCGTCCACCATTAAATCTATTAGTTAGGACGCTGCATTGGAGTGGGATTCTCCGATACCGGGGAATTTACCAAGGACCCCGCTTCAATTCCGGCCCCGTTGATGCTCTCCACCGCGCCCCGCAGTTCATTCAAAGAGAAGTGACCGTACCGGGCAGCCATGAGCACCATTGTGGACGTGCTCCAGCCTACGATCTTCGCAACCTTGGCAATCGGGGTTTCGGCGTTCAGCATGCGGGAGCAGCCATTCGTGAAAAGAAAGTTCCAGTAACGCTTACTCTGGACAGGGCTTCCGCACAGTACTTCATGGTGTCCACGGAAACGGAACGGCAGGGCTTTGTTGCCGGATCAAGCGCCAGTGCAAACTGGAATCAAAGCGGCGGTCATTACGGGAGTAGTTCTGCGGCTAGTTCCACACGCGGCCTTGAATCGAGCATCATGCTATCCTTCGGAGGAGTGGGATTCCGGCCACCTAAGCTGCTCATTCCCACGATCCACTTACAATCGCTCACGTTACAATCGCTCACGCTGTCGACCCTGGAAAGGAGCGTCGTAACATGCCCAAGCCACACTCCACTCGCACAACCTGCAAATGGCTCGCGTTGGCGGCGGCGACCTGCGTACTCGCAAGCGCACAAGGCAATCCAGCCGGGTCCGGGACCATCCAAACGTGGCCAACGGACAAAGCCACAGCAATCCAATACACCGTGACAGGGAGCTCCGGAACCGGCTCCGCTGATTTCCGCTGTCAAATCACCTTCCCGTCCGGGCACCTGCAGGAACTCGGGGGATCGACCTCGCCATGGCGCAACGGCACGGCTTCCTACACGTGGTACTTCTACGGCGCCGAGTCGGGCAGTTATCACGCCCATTGCTACTGGCTCATCGCCGGAATGGGCACGTATGCGTTGGCAGACGCCGACTTCACCCGGTAGAGCACTGCTTCGAATAAGGGGCGACTTAAGCAAAAGCTGTTTCAACGATTGACGGAGGATGTTGGCCATCCGAAACTGCGCGAGCATCTTGCTTCCGTCACCACACTGATGCGCGCCTCAGACTCATGGGATCAGTTTATCCAGATGCTCAACCGATCACTGCCGCGATACGGCGACACTCCATATCTCCCGTTTGAAGGATGATCCAGTGGCGGCCCTACCTCTCAAGGCCGCCACCAACGCAGCAACGCAGAGTTAGGACACTACCTGCCGTTCGTAAATCTACCGTATGATCCGCCGGAGGAACGAATCAATGTCTACCAACTGCTATCAGATTGCTCGGGAGCATGCGACGAACGAGATCGCTGAAATCAACGCACAGATACAGAGATTGACCCGCAGGAAGGAACTGCTTGAAAAGCTCCTGGAGCCGTTAAAGCTTCTGGTTCATGAATCCGGTTCAGTCGCAATCCCCGCCACGGTTTCCGATAGTTCGAATACCGAATCCCCAGTTACAGAAGCGGCCACACAGGAATCCCCGGTCGTTTTGTTGGTGGACGTTTCAGAACCCAAACCTGGCCCGCTCGAAGCTCCAACTCCCATGATGCAGCCGGAAGTGGAAGAGACGAACGTCCACGCAAGAAAAAACGGGGGATCCATCTCCCACGAAGATGTCGCCGGGCTCGCGTACCGCTTTTGGAACGAGCGTGGTCAGGTCCACGGCCATCACGAAACGGACTGGTTTCGGGCCGTCCACGAACTTCAAAATTCGGCTTACTGACCAGGACAAGGCGACGCCGTCGAGCGCCCCACCACAAAGCCCTAGTGGCCAGCCAATTAGGGCGGGCAAGGCAAAAGGTGTTGCGCTCCACCTAGCGGGCAAAATGTGGGCCTGAAATCCACTACAGCGCACCAATGTATCCGGGAGATACAATCTCTCCTCCGGCGCTGGTCGGTGCGGGCCAGGGCGGGGCGCTTGCGCGGCAAGCGGGCCATCTCTTGCGCTTGTGTCGAATGCTTGCTGGAAGGGCCGCCGCGAGGCTCAACCCTCTTATGGAAAAACTACTGGAGGTAGCGGAGTCTCAGGTGCAACAGCCTCAGGCGATACAGTGGGTTCTTCGGCAGGATTCAGATTTGAGATTAATGGCGTTAAAACATCCAAGAGCTTTTCCGTCAGCTCTTTCCGAACGCGTAATCTCTCGAACTCGCGGGTGACCCAATTAAGATCATTCTTGGCTTGCTCTAAAGCATTCTCATAAACCCTGACGGACATGTTCTCCTACCTCAAAAGGGAATCCTACAACATATGGGCCGGGGAACCGCGCTCTATCTGCGCTCTGTTTATCGGGTTTACGCTGCTTTGCACGGTCTAAGGTGTCATCCGCTGACCTGCATGTTGTTGAAAATACGTTCGGTTGATAACTCGATTCCTACCGCGTCCACCATCACTCCCGAACTAAACGCGATCGCTGAACCGGTAGCCGATGTGCGAATCCGTCTGCAGGTACTTCGGGTTCCCTGGTTCGTCCTCGATCTTCATGCGAATCTGCCGGATGAACGTCCGCAGGTACTCGAGTTCGTTTCCATATTCGGGTCCCCAAACCGACCTCAGCAGCCTGGCATGCGGAATCGGCTTGCCCGCGTGCACCATCAGGAAGTGCAGCAGCTCAAATTGCTTCGGCGTCAGGTGAATCGCCTGCCCGCGCTTCTCCACCAGGTGCCGGCTCGGATCGATCATGACCTCGCCGATCATGATCGGCGACTCGGTGTCTTCCAGAGCCTTGTTCCGCCGCACCGCCGCGCGCAGCCGGGCCGTGAGTTCGCGCAGTTGGAATGGCTTGGTAATGTAGTCGTCGGCCCCGGAATCGAGCGCCTCAACCTTGCGGTCTTCGCTGCCCTGCACGGTCAGCATGATGATGGGCAGACGCGGCGATACCTTCCGGATCATCTTGCACACTTCCACGCCGCCCATCCCCGGCATGTTGATGTCGAGCAGCACCGCGTCGAACTGCGCGGTCCGCACCAGCGCCAGGGCCTCCTCGCCGCGCGCCGCCTCCACAATGTCGAATCCAAAATTCGCCAGAATCGTCCGCAACGACAGCCGGATCGACCGCTCGTCGTCCACGATCAGTACATTGCCTGCATCGCGATTCATTCTCGTTCTCCTCAATTGTGCGGCAGCGACAGGAAAAACGTGGTCCCTTCATTCGCGTCGCTGATCACCCACGCGTGCCCGTGATGCGCTTCGGCCGCCATCTTCACCGTCGAAAGACCTATTCCCGTTCCAGCCGCCAGTTGCGTCGCCCCCTCGCTGCGATAAAACCGCTGGAAGATCTTCTCCCGGTCGGCAATTGGTATCGTCGGCCCGAAGTTATGCACTGAAAGCAGCACCTCAGAGTGGCTCTGGTTCGCAGCTATCTTCACCGCAGTGCCTGCAAATGAGTACTTCGCGGCATTGTCAAGAAACTGGGCCAGCGCCATCGACAGCAGATCCTTGTCGCCCCTCACGGTCAACGAAGGGTCGGCTACAGCGACCTCAACTGGATGCCCCGACATCCTCCCTTGCTGTTCTTCCAGCGCCATCTGCACCAGCTCTCCCACGGGGATCTCATCCTGCGCCACGCTGATCTTCTCGGCCTCGAGCTTGGCTGTCTGCAGCAGCCGCGTGCTCAACTCGCCCAGCTTGTTCGACTCGTCTTCGATCAGCCCCACCAGTTCCTGCTGTGCATGGTTAAGATTGCCCACTTCGCCCAGCCCCGCACTGGCCGTGCTGATCGCGGTCAGCGGCGTCTTTACCGCATGCGCCAGCGAGTCCAGCACCGCCGCCCGCAGCCTCTCGGTCTGGTGTGCCGCCTCAATCTGGCTCTCCTTCTCGAATGAAACGCACCGGTCGAGGGTGATTGCCGTCAGCGAAGCCAGGGCATCCGCCACCAGCGACCCCATGTTCCCCCTCACAACGATTGCTCCAACTGAGTTGGCGCCCACTTTCAGCGCTCTCCGCGTTATTCCCGTCCTTTTGTTCTGACCCTCGGTCTGCTCCACAAAACATTCACGGGCAAGGAGCCTGTCCTCGTCGCGCCAGGCCCCCGCCGAGTCGCAGGTTCCCGAATTGGCGTCGTAGATGGCTACTGCCTCCATGCCAAAGATTCTCTGAATCAGTTGCGCGATTTGCGGCCCCGGCTGTTCATGCATGTTGATCAGCAGGGTGCTCCGGCTCAGCTCATAAAGCTGCTCCATTGAAGTGCGCTGCAACTGCGCCTCAAAAGAGTTCATCCGTTCGCGCGACGAAAGCCGGCTCACCAGCAGCGCGCTGATCTCAAACGCTCCCAACGCGACCCAGTCCTGCGGATTAGAAATCGTGAAGTGGAAAAGCGGCGGATAGAAGAAGTAATCAAGGCAACTGCAGGCCAGAACCGAAACAATCGACGCTTGCCAAAATCCGGCCAGGATCGATTCGCACACCACCACCAGCAGGAACAGAAACCCCACCGGCGCCGGATTGAAGTGAAGCGTATACCCCGCGAACGTCAGCAGCGCAATGACCCAGGCCCCCAGCAGGCTCTGGCCCACAAACTGCTTGCGTGTAAACCTGTTCTGATCACCCAGGATTTCTGAAATCTTCATGATGCCGGACGTGGCCAGATTAAGAGCTTTCAAGGCAAGATCCTAGTGATAGAAGCGTTAGTGAAACATAAATAAGTTACAAAGAATCCAATGGCCTCAGAAGCGCCGGCCGGTCACTCAGCCGCCCGACTTCTCGTGAGGCCATGTCAGTTTTACTTGCTGGGTTTCGGCTCCCGGCGCCTCTTCTGCCCGTGCCGCCACGGGCCGCTTGCTTCTCCCGTCTCACTGCTGAACGCTCGCAGCCAGTCTCTGGTAGTGGCTTGCCTGCGCGTTCATCTGCTGCGCCTCGTAAGCAAAGTACTCATAACGGTTTCGCGATGAATCCTCCGGCCGCGGGTACTTCCGATACAGCGCCGCATTTACCTGGCTGCGCCGTTCCCACTCCTGCTTCTCTTCAGCCGCCCTCTGCTCGTAGCTCTTTTGCTGCGAGCTGAAGTAAGTCGCCAGTGCTTTGTACTGCGCCGCGGTATGCGCTTCGCTGATCATTTTCCGCAGTTCCGCATGGTTGTAGCTGGGTGAAGTGGGCTGGCCAGAGCACACTACGCTGACAATCAATATTCCGGCTGCACACGCAATTGCCGATTGCACCTTCCGCATCCAGTAACCTCCTTCATGAAGACAGCATGGACGGAAACTTGTGAAGGAGGCATGAATACACAGCCGACTTAGTGGATGAACTTATGGCGTCCTTATAGGTTTTCACTTCTGCGCAATTCCCGTGCATAAAGAAAGAGCGCCAGACAATACAGCATCCGGCGCTTTCACCTTAAGAGATAAAGCACTTATGAGGGAACGATGTGATTTGTGTAAGTGTGCATCAGAGCCCCGGACCGCATATGACTGATTTGCATGCGGTCCGGGCCCTCATGTCAGCTTAGAACTTTACCATCAGATCGATGTCGACGTACTGCTCGTCTTTGCGCAGATCGGGATACCAGACGCCGCCGTGAACAGCACTCGGTGAGGTGCCGCAATAAGCGGAGACATAGGCGGGCGCTCCGAATCCATCTGCATTGTTGGGAACCTGTCCGATCGACTGGCCGGCAGGCGGCGCGACTGTCGAACCGTCCATGCAGGCGAATTCGGTTGGGCTTCCGTTGTTGGCGCCGTAGGCCGCACCCAGATATGCAGGCGGTGTCATGCCTCCGTGCCCCGACCAGTAGGGAACATTTGCATGACGGTAGCCGTACTCCCAGCGCCACGTCAGCCACTCGACCGGCATGTAATCGTAGGTCGCCGAGACGTCCCATGCCTTGAACGGGTCGCCGGGGTTGCCGGTGAAGTAAGGCGCGTTGATAGCATCCGACGAGGCCGACTCACCGTTGATCGGCGGCAGCAGCACCAGGTATCTTCCGGGATCGTTGATCTGGCCGCCGCCGAGGGTAAACCCATTATGGTCTTTGTTGGTCCAGAGGCGGTCGTAGATCATGTACCCAATAAAGCTCTGTTTCGGGCCTCTTGGGTCTCCCACTTTGCCTCCGTGGCACTGTACCCCGTTGCCGAATTCGCAGCCCACGTCACCCGTAAAGCTGAAGGCCATCTTATCGATCCCATTGCTTCTCGGCTTGTCGTAGTACTTGATCTCCAGGCTGTTGTCGGTGTGGGCGCGCTCGCGGCCCGGAACGCCCAGGTCATCGTTGCCCAGGCCGTAGTTGTTGCTTATGACATTCATCCACGGGTAAGGCGTCCACTTGAGCTGTCCGCCTATACCTTTACGCGAGTTCGACGAACCGTAAGACTGCCAGCCGTTGATGATCCAGGGCTCGATTTTCAGGTGCTCGGTGGGAAAGAGCTGAATGCGGATGCCCTCGAAGAACCACGGAGTGTTGGAGGAGACGTAAGAAGGCTGATAGGCCCAGTTATCGAAGTTGTAGTAACTGAACAGACCGATATACGACATGAAGATACCGGCGTCCAGGTTGATTCCGTGCATCACATTCGTGATCTGGTAGCCGCCGTACATCTCAGAGAAATACCGGTCGGCATCCGCAATATCCCACTGCCCTTTTGAGTAGCTGCCGTCATTGCGGATAGTCGCCGTGGAATACATACCGAACTGCGTCATGAAGCGCGCGTGCGCATGATCGAGGTGGAAGTCGCCGCCCAGGCCCAACTGTTCCACTTGAATTTCGTTGGTGCGGAACAGCTCGCTCGATCCGCTCATGGTGTCGTCGATTGGCCGGTTGAAGTCGTAGTTGTAGGTGATATCGGTTCGAATCTCCGGCGTGAAGAACTTCGAGTCGTACGCCACATCCTTGTTACGCGGGTTGCCGTTCAGCCAAGTCCAGTCCCAATCGGAGAATGCCGGCGCATGCGGATCGGGCGGTGGGGGCGCGGCAGGCGTAGCAGCTTGCTCAGTGGGCGCCGGCGTTGCCGTCGACGCGGTTGTGGGGGCCGCTGCCTTCATCATCGCTGCGGGCTTGTTTCCAACCAGATCGTGCTCCGCAGCTTCCAGCGCCGCAGCATCGCTCCTGCTTTGCTCGGTTGCCGCGTGGTCCTGCTTCACCTGTTGTTCCAGCTCGGCAATTCGCGCCTTCAGCAGATCGATCTCCTGATCTACGGTCAAACGCGCTTGCGCTTCTGTCGAGCCAGTCGATGTCTTCGATGCTGTTCCCTTCGTGTCGGCCGCCGGGAGATCGGTGTGTGCCACCAGCTCTGTTTGAGCCGGTGTTGCCGGACTGCTCTGTGCCACAGCGGCACGACTCGTGCCGGCGATAAGGACCGCCAGCGTCATGGCCTTCCAAATGCAACTTCTCATGTTTACCTCTCGTTTTCAGCGAAGAATGAATGGATAAGTCCTTGCCTTAAATCCAGAAGCATCAGTCCTTTCGGTTGTTCTGCCGCCCCCGATGCCGCCAATCATTCAGCGGGAACTCCGGAGCGAAATAAGTAAAGACTCCCTGTCTCGAGGTCTGCTGACACCTGTGCCTCGATATCAGATCCTATTGCACGTGAATTCACATAAATGAGCCGTAAAGCATCTGTAGGTAGTTCATAAGGCGGAGGAGGACTTCGGAACCTAAGTCATTACTGACTTAACCCGGAAGCAGATAGTACTTCCCCAGCGGCGTGGCGCTGCGCGTAACACGCAAATACGCCATACACTTGCGAACCTCAATTGTTGCGGCAACAACTAACCCTTAAGGGGCTGCACATATGCGCACAAATAACGCGCGGCTCCCCTCGAAGTCGAACCTGCAGCGGTGTTAAATGCAGCATGAAGGTACAGGTATAAAAAAAGCATGAACTTACACGAAGTTATTTTTGCCGGAATCCGCTATCTCTATTGCGCTAGTCTCTTTGCGCGGTGCATCAGATAGCAATTCGTCGATTCAGCACGTACGGAGCCGTCGATCGAGTTGAACGCGACGAGCGCATTCAGATCGTGCGCGCAGACATTCAGCACCCGTCGCCGAGCAAATGAAACATGGCTGGCATTGGCGCGCATCTGCGCTCCATTTGGGGATTTGTTTTGCAACTGAAGTTCGGTGCCAGAAGGGGGGGGCGGACCCCATGACCGCAAGGGTCGGCGGATTTGGAGTCCTATTTTGACAGACTTGCAGGAAAGCGCACAGAGTCGCAATACAAAGAGTAACTACATTATTATCATGCATATCTATCTGACGATAGCATTGCGACCTTTTGCAGGGAATTGCACAGAAATCCGGTACAAAGTATCCCCATAAGTAACACCACGGTTCCCCGTCACCTCTCAATCTTCGTACTGTTTGGACCACGCCAGATTAACGAGCCCCCACTGCAGGAAGGCTGACCGATCAACGATTGAGCCTGGCCAAGATCAAGAAGGCAGCCCGGAGTGCGCCGGATCTCAGTCTGGGCCGTTGCCGAAGTCTTGAGGCTTTAGCCGGTTCCGCGTGAGAGTCGCGGTTCAACCATTCTGTTAATGAAGCTGCTGCAGCCTTTTGGAACGGATAGGACCGCTATTCTCGCGTACGACAAGGCAATCGTCCATTGGCAGTTGTACGGGGGTGTCCCCGGTATCGACTGATCAAGGCATTCCTCTCGCTTCTTGTGACCCCTGTATGCCCAGCTTTACTGTTGGGCGCTGTCCGCGCGCCACTTTGCCGTGATCTGCTTATCGGAGAGAGCTTTCATAAAGACACCACCAACCACGCTGCGTGCTTGAAATTCAAGTTGTTTTCCGGTTTTGGTGTCATACCAGTCGGTCAGCGGGACGCGGTTGGGTGTCTCGTTAATCCACAGATAGATTGGATCGATGATTGCGTTGAACTGTTCTCGATTTGATGCCAGTGTAGCGGTCCAAATCGACCAGTCCAGTTTCGTGTAATCGGCACGGATGTCCAGCGGAAGGCCGTAGCGATTGATCTTGGTCAGGTAAAATTCGACTTCGGAATCGCGAACAGTTTCAGGGAACAAGTTAAAGCCGAGAATCTGGCCCCACACCAGATTGTATTTCTGGCTCCAGGTGTCAGGGCTGTTGAATGCCAGCTTATAGTGGTCACCTTCCTGGTCCAGGCTAACCCATTTCTCTGCCATGACCTTGGCTGTGGTGTTGTACTCCTTCGCGATATCTTCCAGCTTAAGCAGGTGGGCGAGGTCGGCATAGGCAGCTAGTGCTTCGATTGCTTTTACTGAAAGATTGGCATTGTGCGCAACGTGACCGGCAAAGTCATCGGTGGTGAGTTGATTCTCTGGATCCAGACCATTTTCTTTCAAATATCGGGCCCAAGTTGTAAGCTGCGGCCAATAGCGCTCAGCGAGATGCGCGTTGCCCTCGGCCCGCGCCAACGCGTCGACGAGAATTAGCATGTTGCCGTTCTCTTCGACGGGCATCTGATTTAACTCAGTTTTCTCTCCGCCTCCGTAAATCTGCCCGTTGGCCAGGGGATACATTCCGAGGTCATGCGGGGAAAATGGGAACTTCCAGCGAGAAAGGGCTGAGTATTCCAACACTGGAAGAAGCTGTGCTTCAAGCAGTTTCGGCTGGAAAAAGAGGAAAAATGGCGCAGACGGATAGAGTACATCGACCGTGGCAATGAAGCCGCCTGAGAAGTTCTCCTTTGCAAACAGCATCGGATCGCCATTTACGTCGGCCACTAGCTTATGAGCGGCAATGGTCTGCCTATACGCGAGGATTGCTATCGTTGCGTAATGTTCGCCACCGACCTTGATTAAATCTACAACCAGTTCCTGATCGAATGCTTTACCACGCCCTTCGAGGGCGGAGTATTCTACCTCGGCGGAATCGAGCATTTCTTCAACCGGCATGTTGTTCCGTTGCCAGTAAGATAAAAGGTTCCGTTGCAGATACTGAATGGCATAGCCTTCCGTGTAAGAGACAAGCAGGTGGCGCTCGACCGGCTCAGCGCCAATGGAGCCTAATTCGAACATCGTCGCAAGATGCGGGGCCGAGTCGGCCGGTAGAGGCTGCCCCATCGAGTCGCTCGCCGGCAGCTTGCCCTGAGATACAAAGGCCCCTTCAGGGTCGAAAGCGACCGCCGACGTCGAATCTTCATCCTGCGGAACTGCGAGATGGAAGTAACCCCAATCGATACGGAGATTGTCCCCCGAGCGATTGAGGATGTTCTGATCGCGCGATCCGACAGAAAGCACATTAAGATGCGCAGTGTGGTTGCGAAATGAAATAACCTGTTCGCTTCTGTCATTGACCGCAATTACCGGATCGACATCGATAAGAACCGAGACTCTGTGCGCCGTTCCATCGATCGCACGGATGCGCCACGTCAGGTAGGTGACTGGACGCGAAAGCAGATTCAGATCACTCATGATCGCAGGAGTAAAGAACGTGAGTTCCAACTTTACGCCGCCCTGGCGAAACTCGTAATAAGTGTGCGTTGGCATGATCGAGCTGCTGACTTGCTGCATCGCAGGGATCGAATCGGGGTCGTGACCCATGAAGCGGAATGGTTTCCCGTCAATTCGCGCGATCCCCGTTATGGGCTGTGGCGTTCCGGTCCAATGAGTGGTGTCAGAGTCGGTAAGATTGTCGGTTGCAGACCATATGCTGAAGTACGGGTCGTGTGTGATGAGCGGGGTCGCCGGAGCCCGCTGCTGAGGCACAGCGCAGACAACGCCAAGGAAGAAAACAGAAAAACAGGCAGCGACGAATGCGACTTTCGTCATCAACTCCTCCTTCTACAACTCTTCTTTATGAATCACAGATCTCGTTCACTGCTCCGCCCACGATGGAGCCATATCTTGATTTGAGTGCGTTTCTCCATGGAAATCTTGCAGGCCCCTCACCTCGGTCAAGGAATTTACAGCGAAAATCTTGTCGAATCAATGCATGATACAGGTGATTCACTTTCCTTCACACAAAATGGCAAGCAAAATCAGCGGATTGTGTGATCCACGGGAATCGGGTTTTCTTGAGAGGCACATCTGAGGGGACCACCTGGCTACTCCGCTCTGCACTTGCCGAGACGCTTAGACTGTCCAAACTATGAGAATGCAGTTTTGGACCGGCTTGTCCTGGAGCATTTTGCATTCAGCCATATACCTCGAAAAACCGAGCCGGAACCGAGTTCTTGCATTGAAGCGTGTGCTCTGCCCGATATCTTGCACAAGCTTCGAAGTTAGTGCAGCGCCACCCCGGCCCGCTATTATTATCCGCTCGCTCTCTCCACTGTCCGCGAGAGCTCACACTTTAAGAAATATCTTCCTCTTGTATAACGCGAAGTAGATTACTAGCAATCACTAGCAATCACATGCATTTCGTATGGCCCACTGAATATCAATATCAATGAGAATTGGGCGCTCGGTGCGTACGCAAACAACCAGTTCTGGATTGCAGTCAATCAGTAGAACTTGGGGTTGACGTAACGCTCACGTAAGGCTGAAAGCGCCGCGGCTTCCATGTTCGCAGGCATCCCTATCGCCACGTCGGCCTATGTCCGATGGCACGCGTCGCAAAAGCCGACTGAATCGGCAGGAGACAGATACTTGGGATTCGAAATCGTCGCCGCCACTCGCTCGAAGTCCTCATCTCAGGACCGGGTCGAACCGCCAGTCAACTTTCAATTGCAGCAGGGACTCCCCCCTGGGTGTAAACGAAATGCCATTCTTGTTTCAAACTCGCAAATAAATCTGCTTCTTGTTCAAAAACCAGGCACACAGCAGAATGAGAGCAATTGAGCACGTTGCGATCGCAACGGTGCCCATGCCCGTAGCGATGTGCGCATCAAGAATCCCGCTTATCGGCCCGCCAATGAAACGGCCGACGATACGATCGAAGGGAACAATGTTCGACAGCATGTAGAGAGTGATGGGGTTCACGCCAATCCAAATGAAGGGCACAGCCCACCGCTTCCAGCCCCTCAAATCGACAATCCACCAGAATGCGGCAAGGAGCAGGAAGCTGTATCCTCCTGCCACAAGGACGTAGGACGAGGTCCACATTATCTTGATCACCGGGAACTGGAGCCCCCACACGAAGCCGAGTGCCAGGCACGCCGCGCCGATGCCGGTCAGCAAAGCCAGTTTGACCCGGTCGCTGAATTCTCCGCTTCGCAAAAGCAGGCCGGCGAGAACGCCTAGCAGGCAACTAGCAATAGCTGGAATTGTGCCGAGAATGCCTTCTGGATCGCTATAATCGAGCCATAGTTTCCCGGGAAGGTACTGGAAATCAAATTGGCTATCCACATTATACCCAGGTTCGTATTTGCCCCTCACCGTGCGCGGGATCTGGAGGAAGATTCGTTTTTCGTCGCGGATGTCTCTTATTTGGATGCCCTGGGCTTGCGCGATCCGCTCGAACGCGCTACGACTCATATGGACGTCGCGAATTGGCACGAAGGTCATCAGGCCCCAGTAGCCGATGAGTATGATGATGCAAGAGGCCAGAAGACCTCGCCATCTGAAAAAGCAAAACAGTAGGCCTGCAAACAAATAGGCCAAGCCGATCCGCTGCAGAACACCAAACCAGCGCACCTCATGCCAATCTTGGGAAAGGCCGCCGTAGTAGAAGATGCCAAGCGCCACCAACAGAGCGCCACGGCGGAATATGCGTCTTACTGCAACCCAGCGCCCCGCGCGATCAATCGTCCTTCTGATGGAAATGGTCATCGATACTCCCGCCATGAAAAGGAACAAAGGAAAGATGAGATCTTCGAAATGAAAGCCTATCCATGCGCAATGTTCATACTGCACAGCAAGCCAACTGGTGAACCGGTTGTGGCACATCTTCGCAATGGCGGGAACCAACGGCTCGTCGATTCCCAGGATCATGATCATGTCGAAGCCGCGCAGCGCATCAAGCGATACAATCCGCTGGGATGCGGACTTTGACACGACGGAAGTGGTCGCTTCGCCGGGATTGGCTTTCTTTAGGCTTGGCATAGCAATGGTTTCATCCCTTCATGTGCGTTTCATCGTCATCCTGTTTCCGTGAATCAATTGAATGAGTGGTTTTCAATCAACCCGTAGCCAACAATGACCCGGTCATATGATGCCTGCCGTAGGCCCGGAAATCGGAAATTTGCACTTCGCTGTCGGCGGAGTTGTAGATCATATTCACCCGCAAGTAGCGGCAGGTTGTCTGCACGTTGTAGGTGTCGCCTTGACTGATTGCGACTGCATTGTCGGCCTTAGCGGCCACTTGCCACCAAGTTTTGCCATCAAGGCTGGCCTCGATGGTGTAATGGTAATATCGGCCGTCCACACAATATCTAATGACGATTTTGTTGACATCAAAGATGTCTTCCAAATCAACCTGCCACCACTGCGGATATGGGCCTGCCATCCAGAATGTTTCGGACCAGTCAACGGGCGACGAGATATTCTTTCCCGACTGCGCTGACGCTGGCCGATTGAAGGCCAGTGACCTTTCGCTTTCAAGTTCGATTCCTCCAGTATCCGTTTTAACTAGTACCCGGTCGAACAACGCGTCGTCCTTCCGCGCCAAAAGCAGAGCTTTCCCCGATTTGATTGCAGTATCTTTCACGCAAAGAACAAGTTCGTTGTTCAAGAAACCCTTGATTGTAGTGCGCGAAAATTTGATCTTCATTACTTGGATTTTATTTTCGACAAGCTTCAAATTCACTGCCGCCAACTCGGACGGTTGGCTATCGCCAGCATATTTATATAGGCCAAGTTTGCTACCGTTGAAAAGCAATGCATAAAAGTTGGCCGGTCCCGACCACCGGCCGCCGACACCGATCATTCCATCCATCTCATCATGAGCCTGCGCCTTGACATCGGCGGTCACACTGTAATCGGCCCAGTCTGCTTGTCCGACACACAGCACTGCGTTTGATTTGACTGGAGCGGCTCTGACCATTTTGGAGGTCATGGGTTCTTGGAACACCTCCCAAACACCACTTTCAGCGGTCCATCCTAGCGGAACACTTCCCACCGTATCGTTTTGAAAATCACCGCCGTAGAGTTTGCATAGATCGTTTCGCAAATGTGTCATTGCCCAGATCCACCAAGACGCCTGCTCCAGATTGCCCATGTCCCCATGACCACTTGGATACCGAAAATTCTCTGGAAATAATGGTGTCGTCGTCTGTGTTTCCGCAAAACTACATAACTCGTTCAACCTATTCCAATGCTGTAGGTCACGGTTGATCTCCATTTCCCAAGCAAGCCCTTTGCCGATTACCGCATATTGAGCGCCGTTGGGAGGAATAGTGCAATTCGACCAACCTGGCGTGCAATTGGTGAGAAAAACGCGATAGTCACCCCACATGAAACTACCTTGCCGTTCATACACCTTCACAGTATTACGGAGCATAATCTTGTCAATTACCGGTGAACTGATTTCGCCCACTGCGACAGGACTAAGGTTGACCCAGGATATTCCCCAGATGTTCTGCGTTGGCTGGGTCGCTGGAGATGGTTGATTGACCGTATCAATGCTGGAAGGATACCCTCCATACAAAAGTTCTTCGCGGTACACTCCCAGGCCGTCGCGCAAGGCCTTGAGCGTCCCTTTATGGCCCGCTATCCCGTTAAGGATGTGATTCAGGTACTTGGTCCATAGAGTTGTGCTAGCGACATCCCCTCTGCGCCGCGCGATAGGAATCATGCTCCGTAATGCTTCTGCCGCAAATATATTGGCTATTAGATCATAGGTATGTTCATAAATTCCCTCCCTGCTATGCTCGAGATTGGGGTTCCATAGCAGCTCGTAATTTGTGCTGTAGAACTTACTGTTCAGGTCACTGTTCGCAAACGATTTTATGAGTTCATAAAAGTCGCCTTCCATCGCAACATCACCGGTTTGCGAAAGGTATTTAGCCCAGTAATTGACCACATGATAGTTCCCGTCGGTTTGATCGTACATCTCCAGCATCGCCGGCGATTCCATGACCCTATGAGGAGCGCGCGTTACACCCGCATCCTTTGATGCCTGAAGCAGGTAACGGAGAGACTTTTCAGCAGTTGCATAATCGCGGGTCGCAAGATAAGCGGCAACGGCTGCGCCGCCGGTACTTCGAGCAAATGTGCCTGGGTACCCGTTCTCCGGGCCTGACTCCTTGTTGTAGCCGTTCTTCGTCACCCTGCTAACTATGCTCCAATAAGTGTTGGCGTAAAGAGCGTCCAGAAACGGGCCGAATACTTTCGCCTTAAGCTCATCTTTAGCAGAGACCAACGTAACGGCCATGGAAAAAGTCGCGGGCGTCGAATATGGGCTTGCCGCGTCGCCGCCGTTCATCCAGTAATTCCCCCCATCCCAGGTTCTGACCTTCCAATTATAGGTTGCACCCGGCGCAAGCGGTTTTCCGGTGTACAAAGCGATGCTTTTCGCGTGAGTCCCGTCATTGTCCCACTGCCACACATGTCCGGTGTCCCACATGTCGCCAATATTGCTTTTCAATTTTTCCAAAGACGACGATACTATGATCTGAAAGCCTTTTTCGGAATCCTTTCCGTCGTAGGTCCAAGTCAATTTCGGCGTGTTGTTTGAAACGCCAACAGCGTTCGTAGCGCCGTCGGTCTTAAGATTAATCGGTGCGTTTTTGTCTGCAACTTGCGTAGTCGAATCAGCGGCCTCGCTGTGTAATGCGGCAACACTGTCAGCGAGAAACGCCGGCACCGTCCAAGTCAGCGCGCTGCCCACCACGGTAGTGCGCAAAAACTGCCGTCGAGTCTCGAACGTAATTTCGTTTTTCACTCTCAATGAACCTGCTTATTCGATATGATTGCCAGAAAAACGATGGCGGCGTCTTACGCCGCCGCCATCTTTACTTGGAAGGCGTTTACCACTCGACTCTTGCGCCAAGTTGGCCAGTACGATTTCCGGTAACTCCTAGGACCTGGCCGAAGGTTGCATCAGCGAGACCCGTGTCAGGGGGGTTGAAATAGTGGCGATTGATGACATCGTAGAATTCGGCACGCAAAATTGCCCGAATTTGCCTCTGTTCGCTGAAGGTGAAATGCTTGACCAGGCTCATATCCTCGCTCGGCTGACGGAAAGAGCGCCAATGATCCCAGATGTACGGCGTGTTGCCTAACGTACCTAAAGTAGGAGAGGTAAACAGGTTGGGGTTGAAATCCTGGTTGCTGGGATCATTGACGTTGATCACGTCCAAGTGCCCGTTAAAATGGTTCTTCAGATTGTTAGCATTTGCTCCATTCGCAAAGTTAGCCCTCAAAGTGCTGTAATAGAAGGGCAGTTGGTATGCGGAGCTGACCGTGCCGACCGGAAGCCCACTCGCATAATTGGCCAGGTATCCGAGGGTCCATCCGCCCACCGCCTCGTCGAGCCATCCGGATTGGCTTAGAAACTGTCGACCCTTGCCGAACGGCAAGTCGTAGGTTATGTAGCCTTTCGCAACATGCCTCTGGTCATATCCCTCCACCCAGTTCTTGGAGGCCGCGATATCGTCAAAGCTCTGGTAACCATAACCCCACGTAGTCCAGTCGCCACCACCAAGATTGCTCCCCGTGATTTTGGAGTATACGTAACTGAAATCAACGTTTAACCCGTGTGCGTTCCGCGTCTTCACCTCAGCGACGAAGGCATTATAGGCATCGACGGCGCTTTGCGAACTCGAGTCGCCCCACGACCAAACGTCGGCATTTTGAGCGGCTAGCTGCGGATATGGCGAAATAGCGGCGTATGCCGGCCCACTAAAATTGGCATAAGGATACGGCACGCCGGCGGCTGCAGCACTTGCTGGGTTCGTGACGGCATTATAAATATTTCCGGAAAGCAGCAGGGGCTGATAAGTACTCCAGCTCGGATAGTTCTTGTAGACTGACATTGACTCATCAGCCAAGCCCCCTCCTCGGTGCCCTATGTACCTGGCCTCAAGAAGGACATTCTTGGCGGCCTCATATTCAGCACCCACACTCCAGTTCTGCACATGACCGAGTTTCAGGTAGTCGGGCCCGTTGTAGTTGAGATAACCCAAATTCCCGATATTCGTCTGCGATATGCTGCGCGCGAGATACTGCGTTTGCCCGGGATATCCACCGTCCAAGTTGAAGGCGATCGAGCCTTCGATGGTGTTCGGCACGCTGTTGGTTCCAAACCAGAACCAGCTATCGTTGGGCGGGTAATAGTCTGAGTAACCCGAGGCGAGAGAATTCAGGGGATCATAGAACAGTCCATAGGAGCCGCGGGCCACCAACTTACTGGTCAACTGATAAGCTGCCCCGACGTGGGGGCCAAACTCAAAGGGGTATTCATTCTTATCGAAGGAAAACCCGCTGTTTGTCGCAAACGTCCAGGCACCATCGTAAGGAGCCCAGAGCGGGTTTTGGGCGGTGAGGTCGAAGTTCGTCCATTGACCCGTACCGGAATGGCCGCGGAAATAATAGTCCCAGTGCAGGCCTAGGTTTAAGGTCAGTCTCGGGTTAACTCTTATATCGTCTGCGGCAAACATTTGAAGATTCTTCTGGCGGGGATAGGCTGCGTTTGGAACCTGCTCGGCCGCACTCTGCACGTTCCCCAGCATGAAACTGGCGAACCCATTCCCTACATAGTTATCCAGGCCTGCGGAGGTTGGACCACCGGTATCGTTGACAAAGTTGTAGTTTTGATCGTTGCCGCCCCACGCGGAGTTCATTAGATCAGCAACGAACGCCCCTCCGAACTTGAAGCTATGCCGCCCTTTTTGCCAGGTCACGGTGTCTTGAAGATGCCACGCGTTATAGTTGTAGTAATCAGACACTTCAGTGCTGACTCTGGTCATACCGACCCCATTCGATCCCTGGAAACTCAACTCCGGGAATACCTTGCTGCCCTGGTCATTGAAGGCATAATCCGACGGGTTGACTGAGGCATGTGGGTGCTCCACGTCATACCGCTGACTTATGCCGATGGCGGCAGTATTCAGAAGTTGCGGAGTGAAGGAGTAATTGTCGGTTATCCGGGCGGTGTTGTACCAATAATCCCCGACAAATCCAGAGTCAAATGGACCACTTCCCAGGCTATACCAGAACCCTCCGTTTACATTCTCACCATAGAACTTCGCGTAGTCATAGGAAATACTGAGATGGTGAACCGCTGAAAAATTTTGGTCCAGCTTGATATCGATGTTTCTTTTTGATTCGTCAGGGGTATTAGAAAGCATACTTGGGAAATTGTCATAGATGTTGCTGTTGGTCGGCGGGTAGTACTTTGTGTATACCGCAGCCACTTTTTGTGCCACCGTGCTGAGACGACCCGTAGGAATAATGTTCCCCGGAAATGGCGTAGCACACGTCACACCTCCCACTTGTTGCTGTGTTGTAGGGTCAAAGATCTGGCCGTATTGGTACGGCAGGCCCGTGCAGGGGTTTATCAATGCGCTTCCAGGATTATTGGGATCCGGTATACTTCCCTGTTGCGCCCCGTCCGTCAGCAACTGACTGAAGTCCCCGGTCAGCATTTGGGAGGTCGGCACGGTCTGTGAATTAGGCAACAGCCTGTGATCCGTCTGGGCGTACCACTCGGCGTCTCCGAAGATGAAGGTATGGTTCTTCCAGATGGGACCGCCGGCACTGAACCCATAATCATTGAAGCGATCCCGGGGGCGCACGTACTGGCTCGTGCAGGCAGTGTCGGAAGGACCGCACGCGGCCAAGAATTGGTTGTTGGACCAGGTGTTCGCATTCAGAAATTCGTTTTGTAAGAATTCGAAGGCGCTCCCGTGGAATTTGTTAGTTCCGGACTTCAGTTCATACATCACTACACCGCTACCTGTTTCCGCCAGTTCTCCCGAGACGCCGTTGGCCTGAACCTGCATTTCCTGCAACGCATCCAGGCCGGGAGTCGCTACGTCTCCAAAAAACCCAGAACTCGCCTCGACCCCGTCAATATAGATTGATGACGAGACCATCTGACCACCTGCGATGTGAAGCGTAAGGTTGTTGCTGATAGTCTCAGCCGAGCCGCTTACCGTGGGAACAGACTGTATGAGGACGTTCAGGGCGTCGCGGCCACCGGCCGCGTTGAGGGGCAGGTCCCTTATCGCTTGCTCCTGCAATCCTGTCGCCTCGGTGGACGTCTCCGTTTCCAGCAGCGGCTCAGCACCGCTTACGGTAACGACTTGATCGACGGCGCCAACCTCGAGATGGACATTGATCTGTGCAACTTGTGCCACAACGAGCTGAACGTCCTGGCGCAAGTATTCTCTGAATCCAGCTTGCTCCATCTGGACCGTATAAATGCCTGCGGGCAGGCTTGAAATGTTGTAGATACCGACTTCGTTTGTAACGGTGTTGAAGGCCGCTCCGGTAGCTGTATTCCTGGCTACCACCTTGACCCCTGGTACGGCCGCCCCAGATGAGTCACTAACAAATCCGGTGATGGTGGCCTTGTCAGCCTGGCCGTAAGCGAATGCTCCGGTACAAAGGAGAATTGCCAGCACTGCTGAGATTTGCGACACGAATCTTTTCATGACTCGAACCTCCTTTAGAATCAATGCAAGTGTGACCAGACCTTTTGCTGGCCATTGTGATTTCTGAGAGATCTGCGAGCCTGCCATTCTCTGCTTCCCTCATGCCTCAAAACCGGTTCTGATCTTTCTGCTCTCTCTGCGCCACGGACACTCTGAAAGGGATCCCGAAGCTCTTGATCGACTCGGCTCGAAATGGAACTAACTGATTTGTTTGGGTTTGTTTGAGGAGCAATCAGTTTGCACACATTCTGAGACCCTTTCTTGAGATGGTTCAACGTACGCTCTCGCTGACAGGCCTAAAAGGGGCTTACATGAGAAAACATACACAAATCATTGCATCTCACATGTGATACACATGTAGCATCCAGTTTTCTCGCACTTTCTGAATCAGACGTGTCTCAGGAAGGTTATTGGTCGGGGTTGACTGGCTCAGGCGACGGCCACGATCTCGGCCAGCCGGCTACTCTGTAGATCGACTTTCGTTCCCCCGTTTGTCGCGGCTACTTGCTGCCCCCGGGTGGCTACCAGAATCAGCGCCGATTTGCCGGTCTGAGAATGGGGTTGTGCCTAAAGCGTTGTGCAAGATCGCTTTTCATAAGTCATTTTCTACGGCGCAATTCGGGCCCTTCGCCGCAAAATGCTCGATTCGCAGGACCACTGCAGCGCATTTGTAACGCATTCTGAGCCTGGCCCGGTGAAGCGGAAGTGGGTCATGCTGGAGATCAACCCGCCAGGAATAGGCGGCTGCGGTTACGTCAACTGGTGCATGCTCAATGAGCAGGACTCCCAAGCGGGCCACCGGTGAGGACGGATCTGCGACGCTCATCGAAGGGGATTTCGTGGTCTCTGGCGCGAACTGACGCGATTCACGTTCGTACTATCGCCGACTGCTCGGCATCCTATGAAGCCAACGCCCGCGGCAACGGCGTGCCATGCATCTACAGTTCCTTGATCTTGATATTCCGAAACGAAATCTTCACTCCCGGATCACCTTTCGGCTCGGTACCCTGAAGTGAGATGTGTCCCGTGTGGTACTTGCTGTAGCCCGGCATTTTGGCGAATTTTGCTCCGGCAATCAACCGATTCCAGTTGTCATCCCACAATTGCGTGTCGATGACCTCATGCCCGTTCTGGAAGAGCTGAAGGTGACCGTGGTCCGCGATGATCTCAAATTGGTTCCACTCTCCGGCCGGCTTCACCCACTCAACCTTGTCAGAGATCATGTCAAAGATATCGCCGGAGCGCTCCATTAGGATGCGGCTGTCAGGAACAGTACAGGCCAAATCCGCAATCTGCATTTCGACGCCGGTATCATAGGTGTCGCGGTATTCGGGAGATTCATGCACGTAGAACATTACACCGCTGTCGATGCATGGTTGCGCCTTCCACTCAAGTTTGAGATCGAAGTTTGTGTACTCGGCGTTGGTCACGATGTCGGCAAAGTCAGCTTCTGGGTCCTGGTTGGTCTTTTTCAGTTGAATGGAACCGCCAACGACCGACCAGTCGCTACCCGTTTGCTTCTCAAGGTACGAGTGCCACCCCTTCAGATCGTGCCCGTCGAACAGCAACAGCCATCCGTCCTGCTTCTCCTGTGGTGTGAGTGCATTCGGTTCCTGCGTCCTCGCCATGCCAGTAAACAAAACGCAGACGGCCGCGGCCATCGATAACTTCTTAAGGTTCATCATCGCCCTCCTACAAGGGAATATGCCTGCGCAACGGGTCAGCTTGAAAGAACCGTCACTCAGGGTTCATGTCAACTCCGATGCGAAACAACCGATTTATGTGTGAATAGCGCTGCAGTACCGCAAAGCCCTGACTCCGGGAAGTCGCAGCATCGAACTGATCACCGCTGCCGCGACGTACATGAACGCAAGAATCCAGATCACCAAGGAGACGCCCGACACCGGCAGAAACAGCCCGGCAACGACTGACCCGATGAGCGTACTCATGCCAGAGCCAATATCTATGTAGTTAAAGCGGGCTTGCTATTGTCGCGTATCGCGACGAAATGTTCGGGCGCCGGCGCAGGAGCCTTCGACATTGAACTGCGCATCGAGATATGCGACAGCCTTGCAAGATTGCTCCTACCATCATCAGATTCATCCTCAGAAATGCCATGCTAATTGTCTTTCGCGTCGGATCTCTTCCTTCTCTCAGAACCGCTCCATCAGACTCGGGACGAACACGCCGGGATTACCGGGAACAATCCCAGCGATCAACTTTTGCCAAAATGTAATCACTATTTCGCGGATGCAATGGCAACGCCTACGAACGAATCCGCGGTCCCGTAATAAAGAAACCACTCTTTGTGGAGGAAAACCAGTCCCTCGGCAAACGTAGTGCCAGCGGCATATTGCCCCGTCTTCTCGAAGGGCAGTTCCGGCTTCAGCATCGGCTGGGCGGTCTGCATAAGTCGATTTCCGGTGTCTTTGCCGTCGAAGAGCGCTTCCCCAGCTGCGTATTCGCCGGGCCCCAGATTGGGATCGCCGCCCACCGCCGCGTTCTTGCCGTTGTAAATCACTACGATTCCCGCACTCGTCAATACCGGCGGTGGGCCCGTCTCAGGAAACGTGCTGTCGAAGTGACCTTCGCGCGGCCGCAGCAGCTCGACGGGCTGGCCGTGCACGTCTTCCACGGGGGTCCAGTGAATCAGGTCGTTCGACGTGGCCAGATGGATGGCGCCTTCACCCCAGTACATCCAGTACAATCCGTTGATCCTTGCTGCGATCAGGCGGCCTTTCTTCAGCTCAGTCACAATGCCCGCCGATTTGTACTTGAGATGCGCATATTTGCCGCCAAGCGCCGTCAAAAACGCCGGCCCGTATTTGGTCCAGTGCACCAGGTCGTGCGAGGTGGCGATACTCACCGAATATGTCATGCGGTTCCATTGCGTGTAGGTCATGACATACACGCCGTGATCCGATTCGACGATGCGCGGGTCTTCGACTCCCCCCGGCCACTCGTGCGTCTTCTGGTCGTCACCGGCCGGATAAAACACTGGCGTCGCACGTCGCTTGAAGTGAATGCCGTCCGAGCTGATGGCCAGGCCCAGTCGCGAAGTGTGCCCGCCGATTTGCATCTCGCCCGTATTGTCTTCAGCGCGATACAGCAAATACACCTTGCCGTGACGCACAATCGCAGCAGGATTGAAGGTATGCTGTGCCTCCCACTGGATCGGCTTCTTCACGATCGGATCCATAAACGTGGACGCGGGACGCGGCGTGATCACTGGATTGCCCGTTGCAGGCCGCGTAAACGGCCCAATCACCCAAGACAGTTGCGTGCTCTGCGCACACAAGGTAGCGGCAAAAGACAGCGTAGCCGCCAGCATGATTCCTCTAGAATCCTTTATCCCCATTCAACCTCGGCATCGTGATGCGGGTCCATCTTACTCCGCGGTTTCTGAATTCACCGTTTACGAAAGGCGGATCAAATTCACTTAGTATCGTTCCTCGAGAGCTTTCCCCTAGGGCAGTTTCTAGAAAGAGATTGTCTAATCCTGCACGTTATGCGCCGATTTCACCCAATGAACCTGCCTATTCGATATGAATGCCAGAAAATCGAAGGCGGCGGCTTTACGCTGACGCCCTTTTTACTTGGCTGGCCTTTACCACTCAACTCTTGCGCCAAGTTGGCCAGTACGATTTCCGGTAACTCCCAGGACCTGGCCGAAGGTTGCATCACCGAGTGTCGCCGGTCTGAAGCACAGTATCCGTAAAACTCTTTCCTTGGCGTGTGCATTGCGGATCGAAGTCGAGCACGTAACTCGCCTTAACGGGATCGATAAAGGCGCCGCTGTTGCCGTCGATCATGCCCTGACCAATCATCCCTATATTTTCTGCATTCCGCGTCACGATCAAGCCGACCCTATTCCCTGATTCCACCCCCGTTGAATCAGCGCCCTAGTTCTGTCCGAAGCCAAAGCTCCGCTGGAACCCATACTGCGCCATATCTCCGCTTTCCATAATCAGTGCTCCGGCCTCAACATCCAGTGTCACCTTGCTCACCAACTCGAATGTCGCCGAAAGATATGTTCCCGGAGGATACGCCACCGTTCTGCCTCAGGTCTGATTGGCCGAGCGTATGGCAGTCTGGATGGCCTGCGTGTCCAAGGTGTTTCCGTTCCCTTTGGCTCCGATCTCCCCCAAATCGAATCTGCCGCTTTGTGCAGACCTCACATCGGCCGTCTGGCCGACTGCAAGCTCCTGTATACCAAATGTGAGTATCAGTCCCACGGCTACCAGCCACTTGCGTAGACTCACGATCTTGCCTTTCTTTTGGTTCACGTTTCCATACTCCACTTTCACACGTTCTGCTCACGCCACATCAATCGTTCCGGGCGACCAGCAAACACAGCGCGAATCCGCATTCACTCAGATAGGTTGAACGATGATCCGATCAATATAGCGCGAACCCTGCTGACTCAAGAACGGCGACACATCATCCAAACCGCTCTAGCGAACAGCGGCTTTGTTAGGTATCTCCTTTTTGAGAAGATTTGCCCGTGAGGTCAACGTAGACTGGATTTCCATTGTCGTAGCGGCACCCGTTCAGTAGCCATGTAAACTCAATGATGTTCAATGGCGAGAACAAGGATTCCTCAACCCCTTGGGCAATTGGAGTCGTATCCGGATTGTCAGCTTCGGCAAACGTTCCAGCTCGGATACCTTCCCGTAATACACCGGTGATGAGCGAGACAGCTTGATCTGTTCGCTTGATGTCGATAAGCCCGTATGCGGTCAGGTCCATATTGGGATACCTGAAGTCGCCCTCAAATCCCAGGCCATTTTGATTTGGACGGAAGCCTTGATTGAAATAGTTTATTAGGCGCTCTCTGATGTCAGGAGAGAATTGCTGTATTACAGCAATAGCTTGAGTGATTTCTTTTATGAGCTTACCTTGATCAGCCTCAGAATTGCCTTTGTCATTTGCAAAGGGGAAGTTCTGGTGAATCTCAGATGGGTCCCAGAAGAACCAAGTCTTGCTTTTCCCAGCCATTTTGGCCTGTTTACCCCGCCACATTTGCGCATCCGACGAGTTTCCCAATTCGTTGCAGATCAGATTCGCAAAGCCGGCATCATAAATCCAGGATGACGTAAACTCGAAGTCCTTTTCGTTTTTGTGTGCGATCTCGTCCGTGATATTGTAGTCCCCGTAGATCCAGCGGGAATTCTCCTCCTCCCATAGGAGGTTTTTTCTTAGCGCGGGATAAATCCGCCGAAGCTGTGCCCTGTCGTGCGTTCTGGAGTAGAGAATCCATGCGGTTTGTGCCTTTCGTGAGGGCAGGGACTCTCCCGAAATGGCCCCATTGGGCTCCACCAGCGACATCAACCCGGAGAATGCCGACCACGCGGCTTTGCAATCGACATAGCAAAGCCACTGATAGCCCAGCACACTATCCCATTGAGCAGTCCCTGGCGCTCTCGGGTCTCCTTCGTTCCAGAGCGACGGCTTACCCGTCATGAGCTGGTCGTAGGCGAACGACGATTCCGGCAGTTTATGGACTACGTCCTGGATAACAAAGGCCCAGGCAGCATAGTAGGCCCGACGGTGTTGTGCCGCGGTGATACCGCCCGACCCTCCGCCGGCTTCGATTCCCCATTTCTGCGGAGCAGGGACACGGCGAAGATCGCTTTCGATCCTCGCTCTGGAATGTGCCAAGGAATTTGAAATCGTCTGGTCGAAGCACCGCCTGGCTCGTACAATTGCGGTAGTTTCCCCTTCCGAACGTGTCGCAAACCCAAACCCTATCGCAATCTCCGACGCTCCCGGCTCCAACTTAACTCTCAGCGCGTACCCGTTCGGCTGTATGGCTGCATCCGCTTGCAATGGCATTGCATGCCCATTCACGATACGGGCGAACTTCATTGCATAAACGTAATCAGGCGAGGATACAACAAGCATGCCATCGGCAGGGATCCAGTTGGCCTGTTCAGTCGATTCGTAGACACCCCCGAGTTCCACAGTCGCATCGCCGCTGCTCGTAAAAGCCAAATCCCGGATCAGAGAAGACTCTTCATCCACAAAGAAATCTTGGCCATGCAGCTGAATGTTGTTTGGATAGTCTGCGTCAAAAGTAAACCTATATGGAAACCACGTTGTGCTGAGAGATGTCGCGGGGGCAGAAATGCTTGCTGAAGTACTCACAAGCACATGGCTGATGCTCAGTAACTTGATAGTCTTGGTCCCGACCCAGCCACCAAGATTGAGTGGGATGTCCTTCGCTAAAGGAGGCGGGATATGGGAACAATCTACCGGACTTGGATTCAGAACCAGCCGGCCGCCCGGAAAGGACAGCCATTGCCAATGATTAGGACCACTCGCAGAAATGCTATCGGCATCAAACTGAGGATCGCCGGAAAAGTCAACGGTTCCGACACGGCGATTCTTCGTAGAGGCTAAGAGGTTCAAAGACATCAACAGCAGTGCGGTACCGACTACCACGCATTGAAGTTTCCGCATGATCCATTCCTCGTTTCCAGATCGCCGCCACGGTCAATGCGATCAGCACTCCTTCGAATGGCACTCCGTTTATCTGGATGCGGTGACTCGAAGAGCCATTCAGATGTGTTCAACGGCGGGATCTCCGGTGGAGACCCCGCCGCAGGTTCAGAGAGTGCGCCGCAACTTGAGGGTTGCGGCGCCCGGTGGTTAGGATTTGGCCTTTCCAGCAACATTTCGCCGCACAGCAAACATGAATTGGGACGACGTCAATAACCTTCCTGGATAGCGCGTTCGTCTGAAAAGGGGTTTACAGCAGAAATCTTTTATAATCATTGCGTGTTACATGTAATTCACATGCAAACACAAGAAATGCCTCCAAAATGAACGGATAGAGTGGTCCGCGGAGATGGGTTTCCCTCAGCGGGACATCTGAGGGGGACCGCTCTGCAATATGGGGATGTTCGGGCTATGAGAATGCAGGCCCTGACCGTCCTTTCCTAGTTGCTGTCTGCTGCTCTTGTTGTAAGT